>NZ_JAHBOI010000009.1 GCF_018531425.1 Paenarthrobacter sp. DKR-5 | reverse complement strand
TCTACAATCATGAACGGCCGCACGGATCCCTGAACGGCATGACGCCGAAACGCTACTGGGAAACCTGGACGCAAGAAAACCAATTAGCTATCGCATAGACGCTGGACTGCTAACGGGGGCCCAATCACCAGCTCTGCGTTCCCGCCGTAGTCAGGTAACACACTGTGCAGGTGCATGTGAGTTCCTTTCAATCGAAGTCTCGTGCGCCAGTTGCTTAGAGCGCCAACGACGCGGCCCAGGACATGTCACGGCCTCCGCCGCCTGGGACGCCAATGCCAACAGCGGGGAAGCCCCGAGTGCGGTGACGACCAAGAGGACTGAGGGGCACGAACGGTGCCCGGGTCTCCTACCGTGTCCCTTGGGAGTAGACATCCACGAGCACAGGTGGGCAAATCTCACCTCACTGATCGCGAGATACGTCTATCGCATTACTCGTCCCTTTCCTGATTCGGGTCGCTGGGCTCGTCGTCCACGTTCGTCTTAGACCCGTCGTCCGATTCTGCATTTCGGTTCCTTGCCCACCAGTTTGCTTGGATCAACAGAACTGGAATGATCCCTATGCTGAGTCCTTGGAGAGCGCCGCCCAAGCCTCCCATCAGGTAACCGAGTCCGAAGCCAAGGAGCGGCAAAGTGAAAATCTTGAGGCGGTCCCTAATTGGGCGCTGGCCCATCATTTACCCCCTATAGCCCTGCAAGAAATCCACCGACTGCGCCGCCGATGGTACCGACACCCAAGCCGTTAGATATGGCGTTCTGCGGTCCGGTAGGCCGAAGTACACCCCGAATATCAGTGCAGGGACAACAGAGAGCGCCCGAACCAACCCCAACGCTCGGCCCCCTCTCCCGATAAGTCCAAGCACGCCGTCTTCTGGGGAACATGCACTCACCGCTCTATTGAGATGCGCGCACTCTTTCGACAAGACTGCGGTCGCTGAACAGCGCGACCGTATAACGGTCGTTGCGTGAGCAAACAAGTAGAGCTTCAAAACAGCATCTGCGGGACCCCAATCCGCCGGTAGGGTAACTGTCTGCTTGCCCAGCTGCCCATGGCCAACCGCCGTGAATATGGCCAACCAACGGTTGAAGATTGCCCATCCACTGTCAGCTCTCACATAGTCATCACAAGTGACGCATTTCGAAAACTCCAGGCGTTGTCGTTTCTTCCAACTAGGTCGACCTCTCACCGCTGCCAACTGGCTTGTCGCTTGTGCTGCGTATCTGACAACTCGCAGTTACGCCGCGTCGTCCGAGTCGCCGTCCGTCTCCAACCTCACTAAACGGTCGATCGACCCCATGAGCGGAGCCAGTCCGGCCGGTGCGAGATGGCCGTAGCGGTCGAGCGTAATCGAGGGTCGAGCACGCCCCATGGCGCGCGACACCGAGAGGATGTCCCCGCCGGCCTCGGAGAGGGCGATGGCCGCGAAGGAGTGCCGCAGTCCATGGACGGTGATGCGTTTGATCGGATCATGCTGGCCCTGGGAGGCTATGCCAACAGCTCGGGTCAGAGTTGCACGGGGGTAGGTGTCGCCGATCGGTGCCGCCGGCTTCCGGGGCGAGGCGAACAACCAGGCCGTCTTCGGCCGGTCACCGGCCAGCTCAGTCAGGTACGGCAGCAGGATGCTTGGCACCGGAAGCACCCGCCTGCTGGCGCGCGTCTTGGTGGTGTCGGTACCGGCCCCGGAGTTAGTCACGATGAGCGCACCCGAATGCAGGTCGCCCACGGTGTTCCTATCAGGAGAACCGGGCTGAAGTATCAACTTCTGCCGATATCAATGCCGAGGTGAGCATCAAAACCTGCACTGACCCGCACAAACAAAAAATGAAGGCCCGAACCTTGGCGATTCGGACCTTCATTTCATTCGGTGGAGGCAAGGGGACTCGAACCCCTAACCCCCTGCTTGCAAAGCAGGTGCGCTACCAATTGCGCCATGCCCCCGAACGGGACCTTCGGAACCTGGAATCACTCGACCTGGTCGGTCGCGCTGCTCCATGCGTTCTTCCGGGCTTCGGTTTCCTGCGACTTCCGGTAAACCAGGACACCTGCGATCGCCGCCGCAAGGACGAACAGTTTCTTCACAGTGCTTCCTCGTTTCTTCACCGTTGGTGCAGAACCGTGGGCGTACCAGGACTTGAACCTGGGACCTCTTCGTTATCAGCGAAGCGCTCTAACCGCCTGAGCTATACGCCCGTGTTCCCTCTCGGGCCGAGATATGACTCTACATCATTCCCGCGGAAGTCCCAAAATTGCGGGACCGCCCGGAGGGTGACCCGTGGTCAGTCGTCAGTCAGGGTAACCCCGATGCCGCCGACCAAGGTGGCCGAGATGTTGTAAAGCACCGCTGACAGCATTGCGAGGGCGGTCAGCAGCACCACGTTGACCACGGCGAGGATGGTGGCGAAGGAAGCCACCTGGCCCAGCGAGGCGTACTTCCTCAGGTCGAAGCCGCCGCTCTCGCTGCCGGCAATTTCCCCGAGCAAGCCGTTGATGCGGTCGAAGATGCCGGTCAGATCCAGCACGGTCCACAGCACGATCGCGGCCACCACGGTGACGATGCCGAGGGCTACCGAGAGCAGGAAAGCCATCTTCAGCACCGACCACGGATCGACCCGGCTGATGAGCAGGCGGGCCCGCCGGGCCTTCGCTTTCGGCGCCGGGCGCACCAAACCGGCTGCGGCCGACGACGGAGCTGCCTGCGGACGCGGTCCGGCCGTCTGAGCGGGCGCGGGACGGACTCCGGCGGGGGCGGGACGCCCCTGGACCGGCCGGCCCCCCGGAGCGACCGGCCGCGCCGTCTGGCCGGCGGCAGGACGGGCGGACGTCTGGGGCACCGGGGCGTTGGCGGGCCGCTGCGGCGGCCTGGCGGGGGTATTCACCCGCGGGTTGCCACCCTGGGCAGGACGGCCTCCGGCGCCGCCGGATCCCGGGTTGGAGTTGCTGCTGCTCACTCGGTACCTCCGCTAATGTCCGTGTCCGTCTCAGCCGTGGCCTCCTCCGCGGATGCCTCAGCATCCTGCGGCGTACCGGCGGCTGACGGCTCGCGATCTTCAGTCAACGTTACGTCATCCGTGCCCTGATCGCCGTCTTCGTCGTCAGACTCCTCGACCAGGCCACGCTCGCTGTTGCGGGCAACCTCGATGATCCGGTCATTTTTGTCCGGCTTGGCGAAAACGACGCCCATCGTGTCGCGGCCCTTGGCCGGAACCTCGGAAACGTTGGAGCGCACCACCTTGCCGCCCTCCATGACCACCAGCACTTCGTCATCCTCACGCACGATGAGCGCCCCGACCAGGTCCCCGCGATCTTCAGATAGCTTGGCGACCTTGATGCCCAGCCCTCCGCGGCCCTGGAGCCGGTACTCCTCGACGGCGGTTCGTTTGGCGTAGCCGCCCTCGGTGACCACGAACACGAAGGATTCGTCCGAGACGACATTCGCCGCGAGCAGCTCGTCGGTCTCACGGAACTTCATTCCCGTGACGCCGGAGGTGGCGCGACCCATCGGGCGCAGCGCCTCGTCCGTGGCCGTGAAGCGGATTGACTGCCCCTTGCGGGAGACCAGCAGCAGATCGTCGGTCTCGGACACCAGCTGCGCCGAAACAAGTTCATCCCCGTCGCGGAGGTTGATCGCGATCACGCCCGCCGAGCGGTTGGTGTCGTAGTCCTCCAGCCGGGTCTTCTTCACGAGCCCGTCCTTCGTCGCCAACACCAAATACGGCGCCTGCTGGTAGTCACGCAGATCCAGGACCTGGGCAATGGACTCGTCCGGCTGGAAGGCGAGCAGGTTTGCCACGTGCTGGCCCTTGGCGTCCCGGCCGGCTTCGGCCAGTTCATACGCCTTGGCGCGGTACACCCGGCCAAGGTTGGTGAAGAACAGCAGCCAGTGGTGCGTCGTCGTCACGAAGAAGTGTTCGACGACGTCGTCCCCGCGGAGCTGCGCGCCGCGGATGCCCTTGCCGCCGCGGTGCTGGGACCTGTAGTTGTCGCTGCGGGTGCGCTTGACGTAGCCGCCGCGGGTAATGGTGACGACGACTTCCTCTTCCGGAATGAGGTCTTCCATCGACATGTCGCCGTCGTAGCCGAGCATGATCTGGGTCCGCCGGTCGTCTCCGTGCTTGGCGACGATCTCTGCCAGTTCCTCGCTCACGATGGAGCGCTGCCGTGCCTCGTCGGCCAGGATCGAGTTGTATTCGGCGATCAGCTGTTCCAGTTCCGTGTGTCGGTCCTGGATCTTCTGGCGTTCCAAGGCGGCAAGACGGCGCAGCTGCATGTCGAGGATGGCACGGGCCTGCAGGTCATCGATGCCGAGCAGTTCGATCAGCCCGTCCCGCGCGGCTTCCGCGGTCGCGGAACGGCGGATAAGGGCGATGACCTCGTCGAGCGCGTCCAGGGCCTTGAGCAGGCCGCGCAGGATGTGTGCTTCCTCCTCGGCCTTGCGCAGCCGGAACCGGGTCCGGCGGACGATGACGTCGAGCTGGTGGGTCACCCAGTGCCGGATGAACGCGTCAAGGCTGAGCGTGCGCGGAACGCCGTCGACGATCGCCAGCATGTTGGCGCCGAAGTTTTCCTGCAGCTGCGTGTGCTTGTAGAGGTTGTTCAGCACCACCTTGGCCACAGCGTCGCGCTTGAGCACGATCACGAGGCGCTGGCCGGTGCGCCCGGAGGTCTCATCGCGCAGGTCGGCGATGCCCTGGATCTTGCCGTCCTTGACCAGTTCGGCAATCTTGATGGCAAGGTTGTCCGGGTTGGCCTGGTACGGCAGCTCCGTGACGACGAGGCAGGTGCGGCCCTGAATTTCCTCCACGTTGACGACGGCACGCATCGTGATCGAGCCGCGGCCGGTCCGGTAGGCCTGTTCGATGCCCTTGTGGCCGAGAATTTGTGCGCCGGTGGGGAAGTCCGGGCCCTTGATCCGCTGGAGCAGGGCCTCGAGCAGCTCCTCCCGGGAGGCTTCCGGATTCACCAGATACCACTGCACGCCGTCGGCGACCTCGCGCAGGTTGTGCGGCGGGATGTTGGTGGCCATGCCGACGGCGATGCCGGAGGAGCCGTTGACCAGCAGGTTCGGGAAGCGCGACGGCAGGATGGTCGGTTCCTGGTTCTTGCCGTCGTAGTTGTCCTGGAAATCGACGGTTTCCTCGTCAATGTCACGGACCATCTCCATGGCCAGCTGGGCCATCTTGGTCTCGGTGTACCGGGGGGCCGCCGCGCCGTCGTTGCCGGGGGACCCGAAGTTGCCCTGCCCCAGCGCCAGCGGGTAGCGCATGGTCCAGTCCTGGATCAGGCGCACCAAGGCGTCGTAGATCGCCATGTCGCCGTGCGGGTGGTATTGGCCCATGACCTCGCCCACCACGCGGGCGCACTTGTTGAAGGAGCGGTCCGGGCGGTAGCCGCCGTCGAACATCGCGTACAGCACACGCCGGTGCACCGGCTTGAGCCCGTCGCGCACGTCCGGCAGCGCCCGGCCCACGATGACGGCCATCGCGTAGTCGAGGTAGGAGCGCTGCATCTCGGTCTGCAGGTCCACCTGCTCGACACGGTCCGTCAGCACACCCCCCTCAAGAGGCGCATCGGATTCGGGAACGTCGGGAGTCTCGTCGCTCATCGCGTTGTATTTTCCATTTCGTTTATATGAAGACCCGGGTATACATAGCCGTCAGCGGCTAGATGTCGAGGAACCGGACATCCTTCGCATTTTGCTGGATAAAGGTGCGGCGGGACTCGACGTCCTCGCCCATGAGGACCGAGAAAATCGAATCCGCTGCGGCGGCATCGTCCATCGTCACCTGCAACAGGGTCCGGTGGTCCGGGTCCATGGTCGTGTCCCACAACTCGGTGTAGTCCATCTCGCCAAGGCCCTTGTAGCGCTGGATGCCGTTATCCTTCGGGATGCGCCGGCCCTGAGCGAGGCCGTCGGCGACGACGGCGTCGCGCTCCCTGTCGCTGAAGACGTAGTCATGCGGGGCGTTCGACCACTTGATGCGGTAGAGCGGAGGCTGTGCCAGGTAGACGTAGCCGTTCTCGATCAGCGGCCGCATGTAGCGGAAAAGCAAGGTCAGCAGCAGCGTGGTGATGTGCTGGCCGTCCACGTCCGCATCCGCCATCAGGACAATCTTGTGATAGCGGGCCTTCTGGACATCGAAGTCCTCGCCGATGCCGGCACCGAACGCGGTGATCATCGCCTGGACTTCGGTGTTGCTGAGCGCACGGTCCAGGCGCGCCCGTTCCACGTTCAGGATCTTGCCGCGAAGCGGCAGGATCGCCTGCGTCTCGGGGTTGCGCCCGCGCACGGCCGAGCCGCCGGCGGAGTCGCCCTCCACAATGTAGATTTCCGACTTCGACGGGTCCTTTGACTGGCAGTCCTTGAGCTTGCCGGGCATCCCGCCCGATTCCAGCAGCCCCTTGCGCCGGGTGGATTCGCGGGCCTTGCGCGCGGCCAGCCGCGCCTGGGCAGCTTGGACGGATTTGCGGATCACATCGCGCGCCGGGCCCGGGTTGCGCTCCAGCCAGTCGCCGAGCTGGTCGTTCACGGCGCCCTGGACAAAGGACTTGGCGATCGAGTTGCCGAGCTTCGTCTTTGTCTGGCCCTCAAACTGGGGTTCGGACAGCTTGACGGAGATGACCGCTGTCAGACCCTCGCGGATGTCGTCGCCGGTGAGGTTGTCGTCCTTTTCCTTCAGGATTCCCTTGTCCCGCGCGTAGCGGTTGATCAGCGACGTCATCGCGGCACGGAACCCCTCTTCGTGGGTGCCGCCTTCGTGGGTGTTGATCGTGTTCGCGTAGGTGTGCACGCTCTCCGAGTAGGCGGTGGTCCACTGCATCGCCAGTTCGAGGGCGATGTGCTTTTCCTTGTCCTCCGTTTCGAAGGCGATCACCTCGGGGTGGATCACCTCAACCTTTTTGGAGGAGTTCAGGTGCGTTACGTAGTCGAGCAGTCCGTTGTCGTACTGGTACACGACCTTGCGGTGGTGGTCTTCCTGCTCCGGGGCCTGCTCGTCCTGCTCCGCGATCTCTTCGCTGTCGACCTCGGCCTTGCGCTCGTCGGTGAGCGTGATGCGCAGGCCCTTGTTCAGGAAGGCCATCTGCTGGAACCTGGCCCGCAGCGTTTCGAAATCGAAGTCGGTCGATTCGAAGATGCTGCCATCGGGGTAGAACGTCTGGGTGGTGCCTGTCTCGGACGTCTCCTCGCCCTTGCGCAACTCGCCCACCGGCTTGCCGCCGTCGGCGAAGGACTGCCGCCAGACATAGCCCTGGCGACGGACTTCCGTTTCGACGCGGGTCGACAGCGCGTTCACCACGGAGATGCCGACGCCGTGCAGACCGCCGGAGACCGCGTAGCCGCCGCCGCCGAACTTACCGCCTGCGTGCAGGATCGTCATGACGACCTCAACGGTGGGCCTGCCCTCGGTGGGATGCATGTCCACGGGAATGCCGCGGCCGTTGTCAACCACGCGCACGCCGCCGTCGGCCTGGAGCGTGATCTCGATGTGCGTGCAGTAGCCTGCCAGGGCTTCGTCCACGGAGTTGTCCACGACTTCGTAGACCAGGTGGTGGAGGCCGCGCGGGCCGGTTGAGCCGATGTACATGCCAGGCCGTTTGCGGACAGCTTCAAGGCCCTCGAGAACCGTGATGTCGCTGGCGCCGTATTCCCGCTTCTCCGGCGTGCCGGGCTGGGAGGCTTGCTCGCCCAGGTTCTCTGAATTGTCGTTAGCCACTGGCGCTTTCGACCCCTATTCTGTCTTGATCGAGGCCAGCACGGATCACTGATCAGTTGTACTGGTCGGTAACCGCGCCGGACATCTGGCACGCTACTAGCGGCGCCGCTGGGCTTCAGCGACGCCTGCAACCCTTCAATTCTACCTTGCCCGGGGCGCCAAAACGGGCTGAACAGCCTCTCACCGGCCAGAAAACAGCCATAGGAGCGGTTTAAACCGGCCGAACAGGGGGGCTATACGCCAGCGGGGGAGTTCGCCGCTCTCCATGCCGCTCATTCAATTTCCAAGATCCGGGGCCGGCCCTACCCGTAGGTGTCCCTCGGACCGCGGCCCTGGACCCGCCGGTAGCCCTTGTTCCAGCGCGGGGCGGCAGGACCGATGACCTGGAGTTTGGTGACCACTCCCTTGCCGAGTTCGGCCTCGAAGCGCGCCAGCAGGGTGCTGCTCAACAAGCGCAGCTGGGTGGCCCACGCGGTCGAGTCGCACCGGACGATGACGGTGGTGTCGGTGAAGCTTTCGGGCCGGCAGTGCGCGGCAATCTCGTCCCCGACCAGCCGGTCCCACTGAGCCATCACGGAGCCGACAGCAACAGGGGAGGCCCAGCCGCGCTCGGCGACCATGCGGCTGACCACTTTGCCGAGTCCGCGGGGGTCGCGTCCGACGTCGGCTGCGGCCACGGGCGCGGACCGCAGCTGCGACCCGTCTTTTCCGGTCCTGCGGCGCGAAGCGGGCGTGCGATGCTCGCCCCGGGCTTTGGCAGCCTCGCGCATCCGGTTCAGCGCTGCTTGTGCAGCATCGATCCGGTCCGGTTCCTTTTCCGGTTCCTTACCGTTGCCCTTCATCGATTCCTCCGGGGACCACCGCAATCCTGCGCCCGTCGAGCTTGTCCGGAATGTCCGCCTCGACGGCGGCCGTCACGAGCACCTGCTCGGCACCCGCAACGATGCCGGCCAGACGCTCGCGGCGCTGGACATCAAGTTCGGCAAACACGTCATCCAGAATCAGCACCGGGGACTGGCCTTCGGCCGGAGCATCCTCCAGGAACACATAATACGAGCCCAGACGGAGCGAAAGGGCCATCGACCAGGTCTCCCCGTGCGAAGCGAATCCGCGTGCCGGTGCACCGCCGAGGATCAGGTCCAGTTCGTCGCGGTGCGGGCCCACCAGCGAAATGCCCCGCTCCAGTTCCCGCCGACGGGCGGCGGCAAAGGCAACCAGATAGCGCTCGGTAAGCTCCGGCACGCTCAGCCCCGCCAGGTCGGCCGCTTCCCCGGCGGTGGCACCTTCGGCGTTGCCGTCATCCGTCAGCGGACCGGACAGCGTCGAACGGTAGTCAATGCGGGCTTCCTTGGGACCTTCGGTGAGTTCCGCGTAGGCCCGGGCGACGTGCGGGCGCAACCGTTCGACCAGGTCCAGGCGGGCACGCAGCAACTGCGCTCCGGCGGCGGCCATGTGCTGGTCCCAAACCTCCAGCGTTGCCTCGTGCCCGGAGGAGAACTTGCCGGCCCGGGCCGATTTCAGCAGGGCGTTGCGCTGCTTGAGCACACGCTCAAAATCGCTGCGGGTAGCCGCATGCCGTGGCAGCAGGCTCACCAACAGATCGTCCAGGAAACGACGACGGTGGGAGGGATCGGATTTCACCAAGGCGAGATCCTCCGGGGCGAAAAGCACTGTGCGGCAGATGCCCAGCAGTTCGCGGGCACGGACCGGGTTGGCCCGGTTGATCCGCCCCCGGTTCGCGCGCCCGGAGTTAATCTCCACCTCAAGCAACGTCTTCTGCGCCCCGCGGACAATCATTGCCCGGATCATGGCCTGCTCCGTGCCGAAGCGCAGCAGCGGCACGTCCGAACTCACCCGATGTGAGCCCAGCGTGGCGAGGTAGCCGATGGCCTCCACGAGGTTGGTCTTGCCGAGGCCGTTGGAACCGACCAGCACCGTAACGCCGGGCCCGAGCTCGACGTCGACTTGTGCGTAACTGCGGAAGTCAGTCAGGGAGAGGTGTTCTACGTACACCGGGGGTCAATCGATTCCTGGCAACTGCTACTTTGCCGGCCTGGTCGCGTGTCCGCCGAACTGGTTGCGCAGGGCGGACACCATCTTCATAGCGGGGGAGTTGTCCTCACGGGAACGGAAACGCGCGTACAGCGCTGCCGTGATCGCCGGGGCAGGAATCGCGTTGGCGATCGCTTCCTCCACCGTCCACCGGCCCTCGCCGGAATCCTCGACATAGTCGTCGATGCTGGCCAGGCCCGGGTCCTCGTCGAGCGCCTTGACCAACAGGTCCAGCAGCCAGGAGCGCACAACTGTGCCCTTTTGCCAGGCGCGGAAGGTGCCCGGGAGATCCTTGACGATGTCCTTCGAGGCAAGCAGCTCGTACCCCTCGGCGTAGGACTGCATCAGCCCGTACTCGATGCCGTTGTGCACCATTTTTGCGTAGTGCCCGGCGCCGACCCCGCCCACGTGGACGAAGCTGTCTTCGCGGACACCCTCGGGACGGAGCGCATCGAAGACGGGCATGGCGCGGCTGATGTATTCCTCATCGCCGCCGGCCATCAGACCGTAGCCGTTCTCCAGCCCCCAAACCCCGCCGGAGACGCCGACGTCGATGAAGCCGATGTTCTTCGAGGCCAGCAGTTCGCCGTGCTTCTGGTCCTCGGTGTAGCGCGAGTTGCCGCCGTCGATGATCAGGTCCCCTTCGCTGGCGAGACCGGCCAGTTCCTGGATGACGCCGTCGGTGATCTCACCGGCAGGCACCATGACCCAGATGACGCGCGGCGCCGGCAGCGCCGCGACGAGTTCCTGCACCGAAGCCACGTCCGCGACATCGGGATTCCGGTCGAAACCGGTCACCTCGAGGCCCGCATTGCGCAGACGGGCCCTCATGTTGAAGCCCATCTTGCCGAGTCCGATCAGACCGATATGCACTGTTGCGCCCTCCTGGCGGTAAAAAAGTGGAAGCTGGGACGGCCTGCTGGCTAGCTCGGAAGCCTCACAGGCATGACCAGGTAGCGGTAGTCGTCCCGGTCCTCGCCGTTGAGTTCGGCCTGCGCCGTGATCATGGCAGGCTTCGGAGCACTGGTGAAGGAGAACCGCACGTACGGCGTCTCAATCACGCTGAGGCCTTCGCTGAGGTAGTGCGGGTTGAAGGCGACGGTGATTTCGTCCCCTTCGAGGTGCGCTTCGAGGGCTTCGGAAGCCTGGGCGTCTTCGCCGGTCCCGGCGTCCAGCGTCAGCTGGCCATCGGTGAAGGCGAGCCGGACGGGAGTGTTGCGCTCGGCGACCAGGGAAACACGCCGGACCGCTTCAACCAGCGCCGTGGTTTCGACCGTGGCATGGATTGGCGTCGAGTCGGGGAAGAGGGAGCGAATCTTCGGATAGTCGCCGTCGACCAGCAACGACGTCGTTCGGCGGCCGCCGCTTTCGAAGCCGATCAGTTCGCTGTCGTCGGAAAACGCGATGTTGATGTCGCCTGAGCCGCCCAGCGTCTTGGCCACCTCGTTGAGCGTCTTCGCTTTGACCAAGGCGCTGGTGGACATGCCCGGAGTGAGTGGCTTCCACGGGACCTCGCGCAGCGCCAGCCGGTAGCGGTCGGTGGCGAGCAGCGTAATCAGGTCATCCTCGATCTCCATCCGGACACCCGTGAGGATGGGAAGTGTGTCGTCCTTGCTGGCAGCGATGATCACTTGCGAGACGGCCTTGGAAAAGGCTTCGCCCGAGATCGTTCCGCTCAATTCCGGGAGCGCGGGCAGCTCCGGGTAGTCGTTCTCAGGCATCGTGGCGAGATTGAACCGGCTGCTGCGGCAGGAGAGCGTGACTTTGGAACCGTCGGTGACGACATCCACCGGCGCAGAGGGCAGGCTGCGGCAGATGTCCGCCAGGAGGCGGCCGGAGACGAGGATCGTTCCCTCTTCGGCAATTTCGGCGGGGATCTCAAGCCGCGCCGAAATTTCGTAGTCAAAACTGGCGAGGCTGACGGTGCCGGCCTCGGCCTTGATGAGCAGGCCGGAAAGCACCGGAACGGGTGGCCGCGGAGACAACGAGCGGGCCGTCCAAGTAACTGCTTCAGCCAGGACGTCCCGATCGACTCTGAACTTCACGGACGAGCCACCTTTCCCTCAATTGTCGGCGCGGTCCACGCAACACTACATCCAGCAGACAGCTTAGCGGCAAGGCCGGCTTCCGCAGGACCGTTGTGGCAGCACCGCGGGTCAGGACGGCAACAGGATCATGTTGTTTGGAAGAACTTCATTTTCTTGGGATTCGTAGTGTTAATAACTGCTGTGGATACTGTGGATAACCCCGTGCTTCGGCGGCCTGGCGGGTCCGCACCCTGTTCATACGTTGTGGTTATCTCTCGTAGCCTGCTGTGAGCTTAAGTGGACAAAAATCCGCGTGATTTCGCGGGTCCACAGGGGAACCAGGAGTTGTTAGACCGGAATGCCCACTTGTTCCCCCTTTTGTCCACAGCCTTGTCCACAGCGGTGATTAACCGCACTTCGGCCCCGCCGCCCAGCGCCTGTTCCTAGGGCTACTGGGCCCGCGCCCCCGGGGCTACTGGGCCCGCTGCTGCTGCTTGATCCGGTTCGTCAGCTCGGTGACCTGGTTGTAGATGGCCCGTCGTTCGGCCATCAGTTCGCGGATCTTCCGGTCGGCGTGGATCACCGTGGTGTGGTCCCGTCCGCCGAGCTCCTGGCCGATCTTGGGCAAGGACATGTCGGTGAGCTCCCGGCACAGGTACATTGCGATCTGCCTCGCCGTGACCAAGGTGCGCGTGCGGGACTTGCTGCACAGTTCCTCAAGGCTGAGCTTGAAGTAGTCGGCCGTCTGGCCAAGGATCTGGGCAGAGGTGATTTCCTCCGCGCCGTCGTCGGTGATCAGGTCCTTGAGGACGAGTTCGGCCAGGGCGACGTCGACCGGCTGGCGGTTCAGGCTTGCGAACGCGGTAACCCGGATCAGGGCGCCCTCCAGTTCGCGGATGTTGGTGGAGATCTTCGACGCGATGTATTCGAGGACATCATCGGGCGCGCTTAGTCCTTCGCCGATGGCCTTCTTACGCAGGATGGCGATGCGGGTTTCCAGCTCGGGAGGCTGGACGTCGGTCAGCAGTCCCCACTCGAACCGGGACCGCATCCGTTCCTCGAAGCCGGAAAGCTGCTTCGGCGGCAGATCCGAGGTGATGACGACCTGCTTGTTGTGGTTGTGCAGTGCGTTGAAGGTGTGGAAGAACTCTTCCTGGGTCGCGTCCTTGCCGGAGAGGAACTGGATGTCGTCAATCAGCAGGATGTCAACGTTGCGGTACAGCTGCTTGAAGCTTGAGCCCTCGTCGTCGCGGATTGAGTTGATGAAGTCGTTTGTGAACTCTTCGGAGTTGACGTAGCGGACACGGATCCCGTTGTAGAGCCGGCGGGCGTAGTGGCCGATGGCGTGCAGCAGGTGGGTCTTGCCCAGACCAGAGTCGCCGTAGATGAAGAGCGGGTTGTACGCCTTGGCCGGGGCTTCCGCGACTGCGACTGCTGCCGCGTGGGCGAAGCGGTTGGATTGGCCGATGACGAACGTGTCGAAGATGTACTTGGGGTTGAGCCGCCCGAACTCCTGCGAGGTGCTTGGCAGCGATGGAGCCGGTTTGAGGACCTGGGTCGGCTCAACCTGCGGTTCGGAGACCGGCTCGGGCCGTTCCTCCACGACGGGCAGCAAATCGGTGTCGACGTCAATGGCGCAGCGGATGTCGTCGCTGAAGACCTGGCGGAGGGCTTGGTCCAACGGCTCCTTCACCTGCGCCTGGAGAACCTCGCGGGTGAGCTCGTTCGGAACCGCGACCAGGAGGGTGCTGCCGAAGAGGCCCTGAGGCTGGGCGAGGATCACAAAGCCGCGTTGCCGCGGGCTGACCCGCTCGTCCTGTTCCAGGATCCTCAGCACCTTGCGCCACGAACTTCCGACGTCGTTGATCTCGTCAGTGCTCACCAATAACCTCTAAACCTTCAACCCGCTGATTCGACGAATCCATAGCCCTGGAACGCATCCATCCACAGAGATATGCACACCCGGTGGAAAACCCGGCACTGTGCAAGCGTAAAGGATGGGATTCGCCGACGATAGCTGGGGTTGCTGCTGTGGAAAAGTGGAGAAGCTTGTGGGTTGATAGGCTTCTCCCACAGCCATTCATCCACAGGTGTGGGGAACGCCGTGGACGGGTGACCCGACGGGCCGGTTTGACTCCTAAGACGCCGCTGGCCTAACGTTGTGAAGTCCTTTGTGTCAATAGTTTGCGCTTCGGCATGCCCGCGTAATGTTCAGGTGGCTGACTCAGTCCCCTGCCCGGGCAGCGGAGCAACTGTGGACACTGAACCTATAGCGCCGGCCTGTTTCTTCCCCCCTGTTGCATCCGGGTGGGCGCATCCTTGATTGTCTTGGAGTAACCACCGTGAGCAAGCGGACCTTTCAGCCGAATAACCGCCGTCGTGCCAAGAAGCACGGCTTCCGCCTTCGCATGCGTACCCGTGCAGGCCGTGCAATTCTTTCCGCACGCCGCGCCAAGGGCCGCACGGAGCTGGCAGCCTAAACAGTCCGACTAGTTCGTTCGCAGTGATCCGACGGTGCTTACCGCCAAAAACCGGATGCGGACCTCGGTCGACTTCTCCACAACTGTACGTTCCGGCGTCCGTAAAGGACGTCGGAACTTAGTGTTATATGCGGCACCTACGGCCGGGCCCGAACCGACCCGTTTTGGTTTTATCGTGGCGAAGACCGTGGGGAACGCAGTGGTGCGCAACCGCGTTAAGAGAAGATTGAGGGAGGCTGCCGCAGGCACCGTTTCGCTGCGGCCGTCCGGCCTCAACGTAGTGGTGCGCGCCCTGCCTGCCTCGGCTGACGCAACCTGGACCGAATTGTGCGCCGACTATGACGCTGCGCTTGCGTCCGCGTTCAAGCGTCTGGACCAGCAGTGATGTCGGAGAGGAGGATGGGCTGGCGATGATTTCTGCTCTTTGGAACCTGCCGCGCAACCTCCTGATCGGTCTGCTGACCGTCTATCGGGCGGTTGTCTCCCCTCTGTATGGTCAGGTGTGCCGGTTTTTCCCCTCATGTTCCGCCTATGCCCTTGAGGCCGTGACTGTGCACGGCGCCGTCCGCGGGAGCTGGCTTGCGGCGAAGCGGTTGGCGCGCTGCAACCCCTGGAACCTCGGCGGCGTGGACCACGTGCCGCACGGCCATCGCCATGACGAGTGGCTGGATCCCGCGGCCACCCCCAAGATTGTTTTGCTGAACCATCCCGTTATCCCGCCGGACATCGACAGCCGGCCGGCGGCCTGAGGAGTAGATAGTGGATCCGATTAGTTTCGTCCTGCAGCCATTTGAATGGTTTGTTTCCTGGATCATGGTGCTCTTCCATGACGGGCTGACCTTCATTGCGCTGCCCGCTGCTTCGGGGTGGACTTGGACACTCTCAATCATCGGCCTGGTGCTGGTCATCCGGGCTGCGCTGATCCCGGTGTTCGTCAAGCAAATCCGCGCGCAGCGGGGAATGCAGCTGCTGCAGCCGGACATGAAGAAGCTGCAGGACAAGTACAAGGGCAAGACCGACCAGCTCTCGCGCCAGGCCATGGCCCAGGAGCAGATGGCCCTGTACAAGAAGCATGGGACCAACCCGTTCTCGGCCTGTCTCCCGATGCTTATCCAGATGCCGTTCTTCTTCTCGCTTTTCCGGGTTCTTTCCGGTATTACGCACGCGAACCAGAACAACACCGGCATCGGTGCCATGAGCCATGCCCAGGTGCAGCAGTTCGACCAGGCGAGCATCTTCGGAGCGCCGCTCTCGGCAACCCTTCTCAACTTCAAGGGTGAAGGCAGCTACACCGCGGTCATCATCCTGTCGGTGTTCATGATCGTCGCGATGACGGCTTCGCAGTTCATCACGCAGAAGCAAATCATGGCGAAGAACATGTCTGACGAGGCGATGGCCAGCCCCTTCATGAAGCAGCAGAAGATGCTGCTCTACGTGCTGCCGCTCGTGTTCGGTATCGGTGGAATCAACTTCCCGATCGGCGTGCTGATTTACTGGACTGTCTCCAACCTGTGGACCATGGGCCAGCAGTTCTACGTGATTCGGCGGATGCCGGCTCCGGGTTCCCCCGCGTACCGCGATTACATGGAACGCCGGGCCAAGAAGGGCCTGCCGGCGGTTCCCCTGCTTGGCGGAAGCAAGAATGCTGAGGTCGTGCCGGAGCCGGTCGACGTCAAGGCCCAGCGCCAGCAGCCCCAGCGCAAGAACAGAAAGAGGAAATGATGTCCTTGGACAGCACTGAAGAGACCTTCACTGAGTCTGACGAAGAGCGCACCACGGAGTCCTCTGCGCCCAGCCGCCTCGAGGAAGAGGGGGACGTCGCGGCGGACTATCTGGAAGAGCTGCTCGATATTGCCGACATCGACGGCGACATTGACATTGAAGTCCGGAACGGCAGGACCTATATCTCGATCGTGGCGGACGACGACGACCCGGCCTTGAAGGCTTTGGTCGGGCGCGACGGTGAGGTGCTCGAAGCTCTGCAGGAACTGACACGGCTCTCCGTGCTCTCCGCCACGGAGAACCGGTCCCGGCTCGTGCTGGACATCACCGGTTACCGCGCCGAGCGCGGGGGCGACCTTCGCCGCATCGCCGAGGACGCCGTCGAGCAGGTACGCGAAGGTGCGGACCGTGTGGCCTTGGCTCCGATGAGCGCTTACGAGCGGAAGATCGTACACGACGCCGTCGCCGAACTAGGATTCGTCAGCGAGTCCGAAGGCGAGGGCTCGGGGCGACACATCGTCGTTTCAGCAGCTGAGTAACCGGCGCCGGCCAGCGGGTCCTCCGGGACCCTTGCCGGTGTTGATCCTTAAGGGAAGAGTGATGGTAGAGCAGACCGCTGCCGAGCTCGCCGCAGCCGAAAAGATTTTCGGTGACCGGCTTGAGCTGGCGCAAAGGTACGTGGAGCACCTGGCGACGTCGGGAACTGAACGGGGCTTGATCGGTCCGCGTGAGGTGCCCCGGCTATGGAGCCGGCACGTTCTCAATTGTGCCGTGGTCGTCGAATACATCGCCAACGGCGCACGGGTGGCCGATGTAGGCAGCGGTGCCGGACTGCCCGGGCTGACCTTCGCCATCGCCCGGCCCGGCCTGCAGATGACCCTGATTGAACCGCTTGAGCGGCGCGTGACGTGGCTCGAAGAGGTCATCATGGATCTGGGTCTGGATAACGTCGACGTTGTCCGCTCCCGTGCCGAGCTGGCCGTCGGAAAAGTCACAGCGGACGTCGTTACCGCGCGAGCAGTCTCCGCTCTGAACAACCTGGTTGGATTGACGATCCCGCTGCTCGACGGCGAGGGCGAGGTCCTGGCGATTAAGGGACGCAGTGCGGCGGAAGAAGTGGAGAAAGCCGCCAAGGTCATCAAGCGGCTGGGCGGAGTCAAGACGGACGTTGTGCTGGCGGGGGAAGGCTTGCTAGAGGAACCCACCACCGTCGTGCGAATCGTCGTTCGCGGCCGTTGATCGGCGCCACGACGGCCGTCTCCCACGGTCGAGGGGCAGCGACCGGATAGGCTAGGAAGCGGCAGCAACGCCAATTGAGAGTGAGTGATCGCAAGTGACCAGCAGTGACGTTTCCGCGCAGCGCATCCCACCGTTCGTCTCCTTGGGTTCCGCAAGGGCCGGAGCGGCGAGCAGCGCGCCCGCGGCCGCCACGGGTCAACCTAAATCGGTTGCTAAGCCCGCAACCGACGATGTTTCACGTGAAACTGGTGCGGCCGCACGCTCCAACGTCATGGACAGCCTGGATGAGAGCAGCCCCATCGCCCAGCAGCTGGCGAGCGAAAGCAAGCGGCGCGAACGCCTTCGCGGCCGACGCTTGCCTCGCCCCTCGAACACCCGCATCCTCACTGTGGCCAACCAAAAGGGTGGTGTTGGGAAGACAACCACGACGGTGAACATTGCGGCAGCTCTGGCCTCGGCCGGGCTTCAGGTGCTGGTGGTGGACATCGACCCGCAAGGCAATGCCTCCACCGCCCTGGGCGTTGAGCACCACGCGGAGGTGGACAGCATCTACGATGTGCTGATCAACGACCTTCCGCTGGGAGACGTGGTCGCCCCCTGTCCCGACGTAGCCAACCTCTTCTGTGCGCCGGCCACTATCCACCTGGCCGGGGCAGAAATCGAGTTGGTGTCTCTGGTGGCGCGTGAACAGCGTTTGCGCCGTGCCCTGGATGTTTATGCCAAGCAGCGGGAAAGTGAGGGCCTCCCGCGCCTCGACTATGTCTTTATTGACTGTCCTCCCAGCCTTGGGTTGCTTACCGTCAACGCTTTCTGTGCCGCGAATGAGGTTCTTATCCCGATCCAGTGCGAGTACTACGCGCTCGAAGGACTGAGTCAGCTCCTCAAGAACATTGAGATGATCCAGAAGCACCTCAATGGTGACTTGGTGGTGTCGACAATCCTGCTGACGATGTACGACGGGCGCACCAACCTCGCCGCTCAGGTGGCCGCCGACGTTCGCGAGCACTTCCCGCAGCAGGTTCTTACCGCAGTTGTACCGCGATCGGTGCGCATCTCCGAAGCTCCGAGCTACCAGCAGACTGTGATGACGTATGATCCCTCATCCACCGGCGCGTTGTCCTACCTTGAAGCGGCCGCTGAGCTAGCCGAACGGTAGACTTCGAGGGGTAAAAGTAGTGCTCTAGCCCGACGATTGTTCCGTCGGGTGCCTTCCTTTGAAAGGGAACTCCATGACCGATAAGCGTCGGGGACTGGGTCGCGGCCTTGGTGCTCTGATCCCAAATTCAGCCTCTGAGACCGATCCCGAGACAGGCGCTCCCGTCGCTCCCGCTTCGAGGCCGGTCGATCTGTTCTTCCCGGAGAACCGGAGGAAGACCGATGCGCGGAACGACGAGGCGCAGGCAGCGGATGCTGTTTCACGTGAAACGCTGGTTGAGGTTCCCGGTGCACGCTTCGCCGAGGTTGGCGTCGCAGATATCCACCCGAACCGTAAACAGCCGCGTTCAGTCTTCGACGAAGATGAGATGTCCGAGTTGGTTCACTCAGTTCGTGAAATCGGCATTCTTCAGCCAGTCGTGGTCCGTAAGTCCGCGGAAAAGGGCGGGGAGTCATACGAACTCGTCATGGGCGAGCGTCGCTGGCGCGCATCTCAAGCCGCTGGACTGGAGACGATCCCAGCGATCATTCGCGACACGCATGATGACAACCTGCTTCGTGATGCCTTGCTCGAGAACCTGCACCGCAGTCAGCTGAACCCGCTGGAAGAGGCCGCCGCCTATCAACAACTGTTGGAGGATTTCGGCACCACCCACGAGGAGCTGGCTGACCGCATCGGTCGGTCGCGTCCTCAGGTGACGAACACTATCCGTCTGCTGAAACTGCCGGCTGTAGTCCAGCGCCGTGTGGCTGCGGGTGTTCTGAGTGCCGGCCATGCGCGCGCGTTGCTGTCCCTGCCTGATACCGATGCGATGGAGCGCCTGGCGCAGCGCATCGTCTCCGAGGGCCTCTCGGTGCGTGCGACGGAAGAAGCCGTTGCGTTCTACGATGACTCGAAGAAGGGCGACAAGCCGAGTGGTCCGAGGCCTGGCGCACGTCATGAGCGCCTTGATTTCCTGGCTACCTCGCTGGCGGACAGGCTGGACACAAACGTGAAGATCACGCTCGGCGCCCGAAAGGGAAAGGTCTCTATCGAGTTTGCATCCGTTGAGGACCTGAACCGCATTATGGGAGTCCTGAATCCGGGGGAGCAGTCCTAACGAGTAGTGGTTTCAGCGCGGCCCTGTTTCACGTGAAACAGGGCCGCCTTTTTGTGCCAACCGTTCGTTACGTTGCCAGTTTGCAGATTACGAAAAGAGCGGTGCCGCAGGCGCACCGTTCGGTTGACCAGGTGGTGTACGGGTTGTGTTGAGCAATGACCACTGATTGAGGTGTTCCTCGGCGCAGGTTGAGGGCGACGCGGGCAAACCGGTGTGACTTGCCCGCCTCCTCGACCACCCGTGGCGGGTACACCTGGACTGAGCTGGTGCCAAGGTCGGCTATCGGTCTGAGGGCGCCTCTGGCTTTGCTCGTAGTGTCGCGCCGCCGAAGGCGCCATTTGCGACGCTGAACCCGTTGGGGCCACGGGCAAGCGGTCCTCGGCGGTGACCGGGTCTGTCCTAGTGCACGGAGGCGTTGCACGTGAAACGGAGTTCCCGCACCCCAGGGTGTGCGGCCCGGCGGGGCGGTATTCAGCACTCGAGTTCCGCGCTCGTGTTTTGGTAGCCCCGCGGACGCCGCGGCGGGGGTGCCCTGGGCGGCCTGTCCCACTCGACCGCAAGGCCGGAGACGGCGGGTGGTCGGTGTGCGGGTCGCGATGCGCTGGTGGCCTCCCGTGTGGTTTGACGTGAACTGAGCTCTGCAGTCTGCAGGTGCTAATGCGGTCCAAGTGATCGTGACCGCATTGGCCTTGCGGTCCGGCCTGTTGCGGCTAGCCCAATCGGCGAGCGGCCCGTCTTGATGCAGGTTTTCGCCGCGCCTGTCCCTGGGTTGGCAACCGAGCGCACACGCCCGCGTTCCCGCGGCTCGGTTTCACGTGAAACAAGAGCGGAGTACGTCACCGAAAATGGCGCGTACGAGGAAGAAGCGCATCTGCGTTCGCTTGTGCGGGCTGCCACGCGCCGGCCCGAGCGCCCGTGCTCGGCGCTACGGCCATTCGTTGAACGGTGGTTCCCTCTGACTGCGCCGGCAGGAAGGAGAGAAGTTGTGGGAAGACGGACCGAATGTGGGCGCGGGCATCGTTCCCAACCACGTGTATTTCCCGGCTCAGCCCGGTGCCGCTTCCGCCCGGTATGGTGCGGCGGGACGTGTCGGGAAGTCGGTGCTGACCGCGTCTGTCGGTTGGCGGGTGATTTCTGTTGATGCGTAGTGAGATCGGCGCTGTGCGGAATGCGCGGCCGTCGTTGCCGAGGGGCGCCCAGTGCTTCAGGTCTGACTTTTAGCGACGGAATCCCGCTCGCGCGGCAGACCGTTTTACGTGAAACCCAGCGACAGCGAGAGGATACGGAGCCAGTCGGCGACCTCGTCGCTAAACGGCGGAAGCCCTCTCGGGCGGGACAAAGATCGATTAGTGCCGCCGGTTGTCGAACGGCGGGCGGTCGCCCTAGGAACGGCAGCCGCCCCGACCGGGTACTCGGCCCGTCGAGATGATCGTGGCCGCTGCTTCGAGGGATAGAAGTCAGTCTGTACGATCCGGGATGCGCCCAAAGTGCTCCGTAGGCTGCAAAAGGGCTCGACCGAGAGGATCAACCTGGGGATAACTAGGAGCCGTAATACACAGTCTGGGGAAAGGTCTGTGGAAAGGAAAGCAAAAGACCCCTGTTTCACGTGAAACAGGGGTCATTCGCCGGCTTAAGGATCCTCAGGAGTCGCCAGGAGGGTTGTAGCGCATGACATCTTCAACGCGCATGGTCCCCGTCGCCTGCTCATCATCTTCGAGCAGGAAGAGGCGCTGAAGCCCAATCATGACGGCATGCGCGATGACCTCCTGCGACGTAGGGTCAGTGAGCAAGTCCGAGTCATGTGGGCTGCTGAGGTAGCCGAGGTCGACGCAGAGCGACGGCATCGAAGCAATACGGAGGATGTCCCACGAACGCCCGTGTGTTCCGAGGTCGGTCATCCCGGTTCTCGCGACCAGCTCACGGTGAATGATCCCAGCGGCGCGCTCTCCGATGGCCGAGCGAGCGTCACCGGTGGCGCCGTCTCCCCAGTAGAAGGAAGCAGTGCCTTGGGCAGCGGGGTTGGAGTGCCATTCACACTGCAGAGTGAGATTGATGCCGGCACCGCTCGCGCCAATGCGGGAAACCCGTTCTGCAAGGGTGGGCTGCTCCTCTGCATCCCTGCTCAGGATCGCGCGGGCACCAAACGCCCGGAGAGCATCAGCCAAGCGCTGTGCGATACGGAACGTCTCCCGGGTGCCGTCCACAGCTGTCCCATAGGACCGGGCGGCGGGAGCGGGGTCTATCGAAATCACGCGCCCATGTAGGGCGGAACTGGCCTGCTGCAGCCGTTCGTAATCGCGGAGCGAGAAAGCTTTGCTCGGGGTGAGCGTACGGTTCACTCTGGCGAGGGCGCCGATAGTCTCCGAATCGCACGCCCCGCTGACCGGCAGACCGAGATTTTGCTGCAGTTCGCTGACCGCGAGTGAGGTGCGCTGGCCAAACTCGCCGTCGATGTGCCCGTAATAGAAGCCCAGGTGGGAAAGCTGGCGTTGCAGCTCCGCTACGTCGTCACCACGAAGCCGATGTGCGATCTCCTCGTGAAGGGACAGGACACGGTCACCAAGCTGAAACTGCGCTTCGGTCAGCGCGCGTTCCGTCTCCCCGCCGACCACTCCGTCAACAATGAGGCCCCTAAGCTGTTGGAAAGCACGTACCGCGGCATCCACGTGGTCGTCGAAGGCCGCCGGATTCTCGACCGTCTCGGGAGCCAGGTAGGAAACAGAAACGCCGGCGCGGAGCAACCTCTCGCGGAGGGTTACCACGCGCCGGCCGACAGCGCCTCGCTGGAGGACTCTGCCTTCATACTGATCGGTCACAGGCTCAGCTGAGGTAGTCAGCGAATTCCTTCTCGAAGAACTGCTTCGGCTTAGCGCCCACCACAGAGATCTTCTTCTCGCCGCCCTGGAAAAGGTAGACGGCGGGAATGGAGGTGATGCCGAACTCCGAGGCAACCCGGGGGTTGTCGTCCACGTTCACCTTCACAACTTCGATCTTGTCAGAGTACTCCGACGCGATTTCATCGAGGATCGGTGACAGCTTGCGGCAAGGACCGCACCATTCCGCCCAGAAATCGACGATGACAGGCTTTTCGGCCTTGAGGACGTCAGCCTCGAAGGAGGAGTCGGTCACATCCTTGGCGTTGCTCATAGCTTTTCCTTCCGTTGATATTGGCTTCAGATGCCCGGCTGCTGGACTTGCCGCTCGTCGACGAGGTAATGCTCGACGTCGAGGGCGGCAACGCAGCCGGAGCCGGCGGCAGTGATCGCCTGGCGGTAGGTTGGATCTACGACATCTCCGGCGGCGAAAACGCCGGGGATGCTGGTGCGCGAGGAGCGTCCCTCGACAGCGATTGTGCCCTCGGCGGTGAGATCCAGGACGCCGCGGAACAGATCCACGCGTGGGTCGTTGCCAATTGCCACAAACACGCCAGTCACCGGGAGAGCGCTTTCCAAGCTATCCTCGCGGCTCCTAAGGCGCAGGCCGCTCACCTTGTCCTCGCCGTCGATGCCGATTACTTCGGCGTTCCAGACAAAGGAGATCTTTTCGTTAGCGAAGGCGCGCTCCTGCATGATCTTGGAGGCCCGCAGCGTGTCACGACGGTGTACGACCGTGACCGAGCGGGCGAACTTGGTGAGGAAGAGTGCCTCCTCCATGGCGGAGTCGCCGCCCCCCACCACGGCAATGTCCTGATCCTTGAAGAAGAAGCCGTCGCAGGTTGCGCACCAGCTGACCCCGTGGCCGGACAGACGCTTCTCATCCGGCAGGCCGAGCTCCCGGTAAGCCGAACCGGTCGAGACGATGACCGAGCGTGCCTGGAAGACCTCGCCGGTGGCGATCGTGACGGACTTGACGGCTCCGGAAAGATCGACAGAGGTGACGTCGTCGAAGAGGATCTCAGTGCCGAATCGCTCGGCCTGCTTCTGGAACTGTTCCATCAGATCGGGGCCGAGGATGCCGTCGGGGAAACCCGGGAAGTTTTCGACGTCCGTGGTGTTCATAAGTTCGCCGCCGGCAGTCACGGAACCGGCGATGAGCAGCGGCTTCAGGTTCGCCCGGGCCGTGTAGACCGCCGAAGTGTAGCCCGCCGGGCCGGAACCGATAATGATGACGTCGCGTACATCTGACGTCCCTACCTGGGTGCTCACGTAGACGAGTGCCTTCCTTGCTTGATCTGGTCACGGCTCGGGTGCCGGACCACTACACACAACGGGTTCGCTGTGGGGGATATTCCGCCGTCCGCGGCCGCGGGCGTTCAAGCCCGGGACGCTACTGGACCTTGACCTCCGCGATCCGCAGGCCGAAGGGGTATTGGGTCAGCGGGTTCTGCAGCTTCGGAAGCTGGGTGACATTGATGATCACGTACTGCCCCTTGGCCGACGGGGAGACGGGCAGCGTGATCTCCGGAGCGGTGAAGCTGTTCCGTGCCACTTCCTTGGCGCCGTCGAGGGAAGGCTTGTCGTTGACGAGGATCGAGAACGAGCCGCCGCTGCCTCCCAGCTGGCTGATGGCCACGCTGCTGATGTCGGACGGCTGCTTGAGTTGGATGGCAACCACGAGGTTCTTGGCGAAGCCCCCAAAGTCCGCCGAGGCGAATTCGAGCTTGGACCAGTACGACGCCGGGTTCCCGTCGATCATCTTGGGCAGCTCGCCGTCGAACTGGGAGTAAATGTCGGTGCCGGGCGTCGGGATCCGGGATGCACTGACTATCTCGGGTGCGACGGTGGGCTTGGCCGGCGCCGAGGTGGGCGCAGCGCTCTGGGGACCGGCCGCCGCCGACTGAGTCTGCTGGGGAGCCGAGGGCCCGTTGCTCGCAGCGGTGTTGTTGCCGGAGAAAAGGGAGCCAAGGTTCGTGAACGCAAAGACCAGGGCGGCGACAAGGATGACGCCGATGATTCCGCCCACGAGCCACCGGCGGGACCGCGGCTCGGCATCGGGATCGGTGACGTAATCATCCTCGGTGTCGTCGAACATCGGCTGCGCGCTGCGGGCGGAGGCCGGGAAATTCGAGGCCTTGCGCGGAGCATCGCCAGCCTCGGGGGGATAGCCGGTGGAGTCGTACTCGTCGTTGGACCAGAGAGTAACCTTCGGCTTCTCTGCCGGGGGCGCCTGCTGCGGCACCGGTCGGCTGGCCTCGGTGGGATCCGGCACGCGGGGAGCTGCGGCGGTGGGTGCCTCCGCCGGGCGTCCAACCTGCTGGGCGGGAGGCGCAGTCTGCTGGTAGGAAGCCTGCCTGAAGGCCGCGGGTTCAGCCTGGGCTGGCGCCGGAGCCGGCTGCGGAGGTGCGGGAGGCGCCGGAAGCCGGGAAGCGGCGGCACCCCCGGCTGCGGCGGCGGCCGCTCCAGCGGCCCCGGCGGCCGGCCCGGACTGCTGTCCGGAGCGGGATGCCTCGGTGCGGCCCCTGCCGAAACGCTCGAGGAAGGACGGGCGGTCCTCCTCTTCCTCGTCGGCGTAGTCGTCTTCGTAGATTTCAGGTTCAGTCGAGCGCGGTTCGCCGAAGATCTCGCTGCCGAGCGTGTCGGTGAAGAACGGCTCCACATAGGGAGGGTTGTCCACGACGATGAGGTCCAGCAGGTCCGCTGCGGAGGCATGATTGGTGATGAGGTAGGTCGTTCCGTCACTGACCCCCAGGTCCAGGATCTGCATGGTCCCGGGTCGTTCGCCGGTGGCAACTTCCCGGGCGCTTTGCGAGACCTGGCTCGCGTTCGACGGGCCGGCCACAAGAATGCTCACCGGTCGATTCAGAACCTGATCCACACCGTCGAGCACGAGGTCCTGGTCGTGGGAGACCAACACCTGCTCGGTCACTTTGTACCGCCCGCCGAGCACGGAGCCGACGTCGATAGGGTGGGCCACGGGTTTCCTCCTTGCCAGTGCGGTTGCCTGGGCGTACCGCAAAATGACGACCTGCGTTAGCTATTGATCCTAGCCGATGCGCGTGCGGATCCCTTGATTCAACGGTGCCGGGGGGCTAGTGCCGGCCCCCGGTCCGGGGCGCTCCCTGGTTGGTGCGGCGCCCCGGAAGGGGCGGCTGCTGCCGCCGTCCGGAGCGGCGGCGCGGGGCGGCTTCCACGGCCGCCTCGTCCTCGCGGCCCCCGGCGAACATGGGCACCTGCGTCTGCGAGAGGGTCGGCAGTTGCGCGGTGAGGTCGCTTGGTTCGGCCCGTCTGCGCTGCGACGGGACCGCCGGTACCCCGGAGACCGGCTCTTCGCCGGCCGTCCCGCGGCGGCGGAACCTCGCCAGCAGCGGCCCTGCGAGCTGCTCGAATTCACGTACCCGCAGCGCCTTCAGCGCGACCACGTAGACCGCGAGCATGGCTGTTCCGGTCACTGCAATGATGGCCAGCACAAGAAGGTTGCCGGAGAACCCGCCCGTGGTGCGCCAGAGCAGGCCGTCCGGGCGGTAGCTCCCGAAGAGCCACAGGATACCCATTCCGGCGGCAGCGGAGATGGTGGCCGCTGCTGCGATGCGCAGGTGAGCCGGGAGGACGACGTCGCCGTCGAGGTGCCCGAGGAGGCGGCGAAGATATCCCGCGCTGATGATCACGCTCAGGATGTTGCCGGCCGCGTACAGCGCGGCGATGCCGAAAACGATCCAGTGCACCGGAAGCAGGGAGGCAGCGAAAGCACCAACGATGTTGAACCCGGCCAGCCACAGCTGGATCCGGAACGGAGTGCGGGCATCCTCGTTGGCGTAGAACACTCTTGCCATCATGAAGTTTGCGCTCATGAAGGGGGTGCTGAGGGCCAGGATGACCAGCGTCTGGCCCACGAGCGTCGCACCCGTTGTGGCGCCGTTGGTGAACAACTTCCCGAGCGGGCCCGAGAGCACCATGAGGGCGACGGCGCCGAAGATGGTGGCGACGGCCATGGTCCGCAGGCCCTGCGAGAACGTGCTGCGCAATTCGCGTCGGTCGCCGTTCTGGGATGCGTGCGACATCCTGTTGAACAGGACGGTGGCCAGCGACAGCGCAATGATGGAGTGCGGCAGGATGTACAGCTGGGTGGCCGCGTCGAGCACGCCCTGGCCGGCGATGCCCGCGGCCGCTGCATGCTGGCCGGCCTCGTCCAGGCGCTGGCGTTCGGCGCCCGGGATGCTCGCCACCTTCATCATGTACAAAAACGTTCCCTGGCCGACGACGGCGGTCAGCAGGGTCCAGATGCCCAGCTTGGCGGCCTGCCCCAGGCCCACGCCCCGCCAACCGAAGCGGGGCCGCAGGCCCAGCCGCAGCTTACGCACCGGGAGCACGAGCAGCAGTGTCTGCACCACGACGCCGAGGCTTGCCGTCCCCGCCACCAGGAGCGTCTGCGCCGGCGTCCAGCTTTCGATGGTGTGCGGGTGCTGCTTGTAGCTGCCCATGGTCACCAGGAAGAAGACCAGGCCCGCGATGGCGACAAGGTTGTTCACGATGGGCGCCCACATGGCGGCCACGAAGGAGCCGTGGGCGTTGAGGACCTGCGTCAGCAGGGCGTACAGGCCGTAGAAGAAGATCTGCGGCAGCACGATGAACCCGAACGCCGTCGCCAGCCCCAGCTGCGAATCCGAGTAGCCCTGCGTGGTCAGTCGGATGACCAGCGGAGCGCCGGCGGTGACCAGGACCGTCAGGGCCGCCAGGATCAGCACGGCCAGCGTCAGCAGACGGCTGACGTAGTCCGCGCCCCGGTCCGGGCTGCGGCTGGCCTTGATGATTTGCGGGACGAGCACGGCGTTGAAGACACCGCCGGCCACCAACAGGAAGATGAGGTTGGGCAGGTTGTTGGCATTGACGAAGGTGTCCGTGACCGTCGCGTCCGCGCCGAGTGCTGCGAGCAGCAGGAAGCTTTTGACGAAACCGAGGACGCGGGAAAGCAGCGTTCCGGCGGCCATGAAGGCGCTCGAACGCACGTCGCCGCGTGTACCCGTTTTTGTTGACATCGCTCTCATGCTCTCACCCGGTGCTGCCCTCCCGAAGGAGGCGGCTCAGAGATAGTCGGGGAGAACATCCCTCGCCAGGTCGGCAATGCGCCGCTCGTTGGGGAAGGACAATCTCTTGGCCAGGTCCTCGATCTTCACCCAGGCGACGTCGACGGCCTCGGCGTCGGGGTCGTTCTCGATGGTCAGTTCGCCGCCCGTGGCGCGGAGCAGGAAATGGTGCACGGTCTTGTGCACCCGGTGGCCGCTGACGGTGAACCAGTAGTCAATGGAGCCCAGGGGTGCCAGGATGTGCCCGTCAATCCCGGTTTCCTCGGCAATCTCCCGGATGGCCGCTTCCTGGTTGTTCTCGTTCCCCTCGGGGTGGCCCTTGGGCAAGCACCATTCCAGCCGGCCTCCGCGGTTCAGCCGGGCGATGATCGCGACCCGCAGCTCGTCATCGGAGGTATCGACGATCACG
The DNA here is from genome assembly GCF_018531425.1 of Paenarthrobacter sp. DKR-5. Classification (GTDB taxonomy): domain Bacteria; phylum Actinomycetota; class Actinomycetes; order Actinomycetales; family Micrococcaceae; genus DKR-5. The sequence continues at coordinate 125,455 of NZ_JAHBOI010000009.1, read as the reverse complement.
CCTCCGGCCGAGATTTCCTCCACGGTCGGCATGATTGAATGGCCCGCAGGCGCGACGTGGCCGCCAATTGCCGAGGGCAATGGCGTACGCTTCGGCGCACTCGGTACGGGATGGGCCATGAGGTCCACTCTAACCACCTTTGCCCGGCGTTGATGATCCTTCGGCGGGACCCGCGGAGGCGGACAATCCTCGCTCCGAAAATCTGGCACGCTTAAGGAACTATGCACCAGAGACTGGAACGATCCGCCGTCAGCCCCGTCGTCATTGAACTCGGGAAGCTCTTCGTGGACGCCGGGTACGAGCTGTCGCTGGTCGGCGGTCCGGTGCGCGACATCTTCCTTGGCAGGACCTCGCCCGACCTGGATTTCACCACCAACGCGACACCGGATGAGACGATCGCCGTCATTAAACGGTGGGCGGATGCCTACTGGGAGATCGGGCGTGACTTCGGCACCATTGGGCTGCGCCGCGACGGCTTCCAGATTGAAGTCACAACCTACCGCGCCGAGGCCTACGACCAGGACTCCCGCAAGCCGACCGTCGCGTTCGGCTCCTCGCTGCACGATGACCTGCAGCGGCGCGACTTCACCATCAATGCCATGGCGCTCCGCCTGCCCGGACTCGAACTCGAGGACCCGTTCGGCGGCGCCCGCGACCTGCACGCCGGGGTGCTCAGGACGCCGTCATCGCCCGAGGAGTCCTTTTCTGATGACCCGTTGCGGATGATGCGTGCCGCGCGCTTCGCCTCCCAGCTGGGGGTCCGCGTGCACGAGGATGTGCGCCGGGCGATGACGGACATGGCCGAGAGGATCTCCATCATCTCCGCCGAGCGGGTCCGCGACGAACTCGTCAAGCTGGTGTGCGGCAGCCGCCCCCGCGCCGGAATCGACCTGCTGGTGGAAACCGGCCTTGCCGACCGGGTGCTGCCGGAGGTGTCGGCCCTCCGGCTCGAGGTGGACGAGCACCACCGGCACAAGGACGTTTACCAGCATTCGCTCCAGGTGCTCGAACAGGCGGCAGGGATGGAAACGGACGCCGCGGGTCCGGTGCCGGGCCCCGACTTCATCCTCCGTTTCGCCGCCCTGATGCATGACGTCGGCAAGTCCGCCACCCGCCGCTTCGAGGCCGGCGGCGCCGTGAGCTTCCGCCACCACGACGTGGTGGGCGCGAAGATGACGGCGAAGCGGATGAAGGCGCTCCGCTTCGACAACGACACAATCAAGGCGGTAGCGCGGCTGGTGGAGCTGCACATGCGCTTCTATGGTTACGGCGAAGCGGGCTGGACGGACTCGGCGGTGCGCCGGTACGTGACGGACGCCGGGCCTCAGCTCGAACGACTGCACCGGCTTACCCGCTCGGACGTGACCACCCGCAACCAGCGCAAGGCGGACCGGCTGTCCTTTGCCTACGACGACCTCGAGGCGCGGATCGGCGAACTCGCCGCCCAGGAGGAACTGGCGTCCATCCGTCCGGACCTCGACGGCGGCCGGATCATGGAGCTGCTGAGCATCCGTCCCGGGCCCGTCGTTGGCCGCGCCTACAACTTCCTGCTTGAAGAGCGGATGGAGCACGGGCCGCTCGGAGCGGAGCAGGCGGAGCAGCGGTTGCTGGCATGGTGGGCCGAACAGGACGCTGAACTAAAGGAGAACAAGTGAGCCACGCACCCGTATCCCGCCCGCAGTTGTGGGTCCTTCGCCACGGAGAGACGGAATGGTCCAAGAGCGGTCAGTACACCGGACTGACGGACCTTCCCTTGACCGTCGACGGCGAGCACCAGGCCGCAGCGGCGCGGCAGACGCTGGAGAACGTGGATTTCGACCTGGTGCTGACGTCCCCGCTGCGCCGTGCTCGCCGCACGGCTGAACTCGCCGGCTACCCGGACGCCGTCGTCGAACCGCGCGCGCACGAATGGGACTACGGCGACTACGAGGGCATCAGTTCGGATCTGATCCGCAAGGACAACCCGGACTACCTCATCTGGACGCACGGCGTGCCAAACGGCGAAAGCCTCGACCAGGTGGCGGCCCGCGCCGACGGCATCATCGAGCGCGTGCTGACCTCCGGCGCGGACAACGTGCTGCTCGTGGCCCACGGACATTTCCTCCGCGTGCTGACCGCACGCTGGCTCCGGCTCGCCGCCGCCGACGGCCGCCACTTCATCCTCGGCACCGGGAAAGTCTGCACCCTGGGCTGGGACAAGAAGACCCCCGCCGTGCTTTCCTGGGGCCTGTAGGACCGAAGACCGACCTGCCCGCAAACCGAGCTATCAGCGCCGCACCGCAGTCCTGATCGGCGTGTCGCGCCCACTACACGCGGGTTTCGGCACTAAAAAGCGGAATTGTCGGGAATTATCTCTGGAATTCCCGCGAATGCGCAGGTTATAGTGCTTCTGGAGCTCGTGGCAATCGCCCGAGTCGAAGCGCATATCGAAGAAAAGGAGGTGGGGAAATGTTCACAAGGATTACCGGCCGCATTGCCGATGCCATCGCCCCGGCCTCCGCTGTCTCAACGCGCTGATTCACTGCCGATAGACCGGCAACCACCCGCAGCACGCGACATTTCCGGCACTTTTCCGTGCCCGGAGGCCCTTTCGATTACGTGAGGCTTCCCGCTGTACCACTTCAGCTTTCCGCACTCCGGCGCGCCCTTCGGCGCTTCCGGCCGTCCCGCCATTCCCCGAAAGGAGGTGCTCCGCCATGACCCGTAACCTGAAGGAATCCCTGACGTTCTGGAGAAAGGAAAGAACGTCCATTGATTTCCACCGCCTGGAACAGGCGAAGGAGAAAATCGTCAACGATCTCTACGGTTCCGGCCACGTGCGCTAATTGCCCGGGGGGCTATGTGCCGCCGCCATCCAGCCTGGAGGTATCGATGACTGACATTTCCATCCGTTCCGCAAGAAGCCCGCGCTTCACTGCGCGGGCTTCCGCATTTAACCGGCCGGTAAGCTCTGACTATGCAGCCAGCGGGGACCCAGGAACAGCACCGGCAGATGCGCACCGTCGTTCCCACGCGGGAGGATCCGCTTTTGGCGCGCTTCACCGCGGTGGTGGGCGGACCGCTCGGACGGCGGACGGCCCCGGGGCTGATCCGGCCGGGTGCCTTCACGGTTGACCGCGTGCTGATCGTGCTGACAACCCTGGCCGCCCTGCTGGCACTGGTGCTGAAGGAGCATTGCCGCAGCAGCGGCTGGAACACGCCGGATCAGTTCTACGCGACCTGCTACTCGGACCTGCCCCAGTTGTTCGGAAGCCGGGGACTGGCCGGCGGGCTCTTTCCCATGTTCGGCTCCGGGCCGCGGTTCGAATATCCGGTCCTGACCAGTTTCATCGCCGGCTTCACAGCGCTGCTCGTCCCCGGCAGCGGCGCGGGCGCGGCTCGTGCGCTGGACTACTTCGACGTCAATGCCACACTGCTGGCTGCGGCATGGGTTGGCGCCGTCGTTCTCACTGCGCGCATGAACCGCCGGCGGCCCTGGGACGCGGCGATGGTCGCCGTCGCCCCCGGGATCATACTGGCCGGCTACATCAACTGGGACCTGTGGGCAGTGCTGGCCCTCGCAGCCGCGCTGTTGCTCTTCGCACGGCGGCACGCCGTTGCGGCAGGGCTGCTGGTCGGCATCGGCGCCTCCCTCAAGATCTACCCGGCCTTGCTGCTGCTGGTACTCCTGCTGCTGGCAGTGCGCTCCGGCCGGTACCGGGCCTTCGTGACGACGGCGGTGGCGGCGGCGGCAGCCTGGCTGGCCCTGAACCTGCCGGCGGCCGTGTCCAACTTCGGCGCCTGGGCCTGCTTCTACCAGTACAGCGCCCAGCGTGCGGCGGGCTACTCGTCGCCTTGGTATGCCTGGAACGAGGTCGCCGGGCGGATGCAATGGACGGCGTTGTCTGCAGGCACCGTCGGGGCCCTCGCCGTCGCGCTGTTCCTGCTGGCCTTCCTCGCCCTGGCGGTCCTGGCCCTCGCAGCCCCGAGGCGCCCGCGTGTGGGTCAGCTGTTGTTCCTGCTGGTGGCAGCGTTTGTTCTCGTGAACAAGGTCTACTCCCCGCAGTATGTGCTGTGGCTGATCCCGCTCTTTGTGATCGCGCGGCCCCGGTGGCTCGAGTTCCTCCTGTGGCAGGCGGCCGAGGCGTTGCACTGGGCCGCGATCTGGCTTTTCCTGGGCCAGCAGACCAGCGGCGGGAATCTGCAGCACAATATTGATGTGCCCTACTACGTCCTTGCCGTGGCGCTGCACATGATCGCCCTGATGGCGCTCATGGGACTGGTGGTGCGGGACATCCTCCACCCGGCGTGCGACGTCGTCCGGCGGCAGAGGGTGGACGACCCGCTTGGCGGTGCTTTCAACCGGTCGCCGGACAGCTTTGTGCTGCACCGCGCCCGTCCGGCGGACGCGCTGCGGTGAACACGCCCGACGCCGTCGTCGTCGGGGCGGGCCCGAACGGGCTCGCCGCAGCAGTGACGCTGGCCCGGGCCGGTCTGGCCGTCCGGGTAGTGGAAGCAGCGGACAGGATCGGCGGGGGCACCCGCACCGAGGAGCTCATCGAACCGGGCCACGTGCACGACGTCTGTTCTGCCGTGCATCCGATGGCTTTGGCATCCCCGTTCTTCCGGTCCTTTGAGCTCCCGCGCCGGGTCCGCTTCGCCGTGCCGGAGATTTCCTATGCCCACCCGCTCGACGGCGGCCGGGCCGGACTTGCCTGGCACGACGGGGCCGCAACGGCCGAGGGGCTTGGGGAGGACGGGGGCGCCTACACCCGTTTGTTTTCCCCGCTGGTCCGGGAGATTGACGCCGTGACGGGATTCGTCACCGGTCCGGTGATAGGGGTGCCGGAGGACCCTGCCTCAGCCTTTGTCTTCGGCCGCAGGGTGCTGGGGCAGGGCAGCTTCCTGCGGCGGGTGCGGTTCGCCGGCGCGACGGCTCCCGCGATGCTGGCGGGCGTGATGGCGCACGCAATCCAGCCGCTGCCGTCCCTGTCGGCAGCGGCCACAGGGATGGTGCTCGGAGCCATGGCCCACGCGGGCGGTTGGCCGATTCCGCTCGGGGGCTCGCACGCCATCACGGATGCGCTGGCCGAGGATCTGCTCGCCCACGGCGGCGAGATAGTCACCGGCCATCCGGTCGAACGGCTGGAAGAGCTCCGTCCCGCCCGTGCGGTGCTGCTCGATGTTGCCGCCCCGATGCTCCGGGCCCTGGCGCCGGGCCTGCTGCCGGCACGGTACCTGCGCGCCCTCGGCCGTTTCCGCTTCGGCAATGCGGTCTGCAAGGTGGATTTCATCCTGTCCGGCGCTGTCCCGTGGGCCAATGCCGACATCGGGCGCGCCGGCACGGTGCATCTGGGCGGCACGGCGGCGGAGATCGCGGACGCGGAGGACGACGTCGCCCGCGGCCGGCACCCGCGCAAGCCGTACGTGCTGGTTTCCCAACCCTCGATCTTCGACCCGGGCCGGGCCCCGGCCGGCCGGCAGATCCTGTGGGCCTATTGCCATGTTCCGGCCGGGTCCACCAAGGACATGACCGGGGAAGTGACGGCCCAGCTGGAGCGCTTCGCCCCGGGGTTCCGCGACCTGGTGGTGGCGTCCAGAGCCACCACGGCCGCGGGCGTGGCAGGCTACAACCCGAACTACGTGGGCGGGGACATCAGTGCCGGCGCCGTTGACCTGCGGCAGCTCATCGCCCGGCCGGTGCTCTCGGCGGCGCCATGGAGAACGCCGCTGCCGGGCGTCTACCTGTGCTCCGCCTCCACGCCTCCGGGTCCGGGGGTGCACGGCATGGCCGGCTTCCACGCGGCGCGGCTTGCGCTCCGCGATGTCTTCGGTCTGGCCGTGCCGCCGCTCGGGGTCGGCGCCTGACCCCCCGTGCGGCGGGCGGTCTCCGGCTAGCGCCGGCTACCGCCCGAACCGGCGGAGGCGAAGCGAGTTCGTGACCACGAGGACGGAACTTGCGGCCATCGCGGCACCGGCGATCATCGGGTTCAGCAGGCCCAGTGCGGCCACCGGGATCCCGACGGCGTTGTAGAAGAAAGCCCAGAACAGGTTGGTCTTGATGGTCGCCAAGGTACGGCGGGAAAGTTCGATTGCCTGGGCGACCTGCTCCAGGCTGTTGCCCATCACGGTGAGGTCGGCCGCTTCAATGGCGACGTCCGTGCCGGAGCCCATGGCGATCCCGAGGTCAGCCTGGGCCAGGGCCGCGGCATCGTTGACGCCGTCTCCCGCCATCGCCACCGTTGCACCGGACGCCTGGAGCCTGCGGATCTGCTCCACCTTCTCGTGCGGGAGCACCTCGGCCATCACATCGGCGGCGTCGATGCCCACCGCCGCGGCGACCTGGCCCGCAACGGCTGCGTTGTCCCCGGTGAGCAGCATCGGGCGCAGACCCAGTTCACGGAACCGGGCGATGGCCGCCCGGGAGCCTTCCTTGACGGTGTCGCGGAGGCTGATGATGCCTGCTGGAAGCCCGTCGACCGCCACCAGCACGGCTGTGGCGCCCGCTGTCTGCTGCGCTTCAAGGGCCGCCGTGACTTCCGCGGGAGTGGCGACGCCGTGCGCCTCGAGCAGGGTGCCGCGGCCGGCGACGACGGCGCGGCCGTCGACAGTGCCCTGCACGCCCCCGCCGGGGGTGCTCGTGAAGCCGGTGACCGGCTGCAGCGGCCCGTGCGCCGCAGCAGCGTCGGCGATGGCGCGTCCGAGCGGGTGCTCGCTCGCGGATTCGACGGCGCCGGCGAGCCGCAGGACCTGGTCCCCGGCGTATCCGGCGAAGGCGGCCACGTCCGTGACTGCGAGGTGGCCGGTGGTGACGGTCCCCGTCTTGTCCAGCACAATCGTGTCAACGGTGCGCGTGTCCTCGAGCACCTGCGGTCCACGGATCAGGATGCCCAACTGCGCGCCGCGGCCCGTCCCGGTCAACAAACCGACGGGGGTGGCCAGCCCGAGGGCGCAGGGGCAGGCGATGACCAGGACCGCGACGCCGGCGGTGAAGGCAGCATAGAGGCCGCCGCCGAAAATCATCCAGAGCAGGAACGTGAGCACGGCCAGGCCGAGGACAACGGGGACGAACACGGCGCTGATCCTGTCCGCCAACCGTGCGATCGGCGCCTTGCCGCTCTGCGCCTGGCTGACCAGGCGGCCCATCTGGGCAAGGGTGGTCTCGGCGCCGACCCTCGTCGCCTTCACCAGGAGCCGGCCCGCCGTATTGATCGTGGCACCGGTGACCGCGTCCCCGGCGGAGACATCCACCGGAACCGATTCGCCTGTGATGAGGGACGCGTCGACGGCGCTCTGGCCCTCGACAACGACGCCGTCGGTGGCAAGTTTTTCACCCGGCCGGACGACGAACACGTCCCCGACCGCCAGGTCTGCTGCCGGGATGCGGACCTCGGCTCCGCCGCGCAGCACGGTCGCTTCCTTCGCGCCGAGATCCAGCAGCGCCCTGAGGGCGTCGCCCGCGCGCTGCCGGGCATTCGCCTCCAAGTACCTGCCCAGCAGCAGGAAGGTGACGACGACGGAGGCGACTTCGAAGTAGAGCGGGTGGGCACCCGCGTCCATCCCGGGCTGCGCCGTCAGCGCCGGATCGGAGAAGAGCTGCCAGGAGGAGAACAGGTAGGCGGCCGCCACACCGAGGGACACCAGGGTGTCCATGGTGGAGCCCAGGTGGCGGGCGTTGATCGCAGCGGCGCGGTGGAAGGGCCAGGCCGACCAGGTCACTACCGGCAGGGACAGCGCGAAAGCCACCCATCCCCAGTTGCTGAACTGCAGCCCCGGCACCATGGACATCAGCAGCACCGGTACGGTCAAGACGGCCGCGACGATCAGCCGCGGACGAAGCGCGGCTCCGGCAGGTTCCGGCCGGGGCACAGTCTCCGAGCCGGCTTCGCTTGCCGCCCCGGTTGGCGTTGACGTGCGGGGCTTGGCTGCGGGTTTGAGCGTTGCCTTGTAGCCGATGGCGTTCACAGTCTCGATGAGCTGTTCGTCCGTGACTGTCCCCGGCGCCGTCACCTGCGCGGACTCCAGCGGCAGGTTCACCACCGCCGAGACGCCCTCGAGCTTGCCCAGCTTGCGCTCGACCCTGGCGACGCAGGAGGCGCAGGTCATCCCCTCGATGTCGAGTTCGACGACCCGTGCGGGGGTCAACAGGGCTTTGTTTCCCTGGCTGCTGTCCGTGGTTGCTGCCCTCCGTGGTTGAGGTGTGGCTGGTTGAGGTGTGGCCGAGGCGGCGGTTTGGGCCGGCGGTGATCAGGCGGTCGCGGAGACCACGGTGTAGCCGGCCTCGGCGACCGCTTCGCCGATCTGCTCCGGTTCAAGCGGTCCGGCCGACGTGATCACGGCCCGCGAAACGCCGCCCTTGTTCAGTTCGACGTCGACGCCGCTGACGCCCTCCAGCGCCTCCAGCTCTTCCGTCACGGCCGAGACGCAGTGGCCGCAGGTCATGCCCGAGATGTTCACGGTGGTTTCCATTGCTTTGCCTTTCAATTGGGGTTGTTGATCAAGAGCGGCTTCCGGTTCCTATTTCAGGAGCCTGCTGATGGCGGCCGAGGCTTCGCGGACTTTCTCCTCCACCACGGCCGGGTCCCCGGTGGCCGCCGATTCGTTGGCGGCGCCGACGACGCAGTGCGAAATGTGTTCTTCGAGCAGCTCGATACTCACCGCGTGCAGCGCCTTCGTCACGGCCGAGATCTGCGTGAGGATGTCGATGCAGTACTTGTCCTCATCGATCATCCGCGCGATCCCGCGGACCTGCCCTTCGATCCGGTTCATCCGGCGCTGGTACGCGGCCTTGTCGCCGGAGTATCCGTAGACGGGCGCCTCGGTGCCGGAGACGGTGTGGTGAGTGTCCATGAGAGGTCCTTCCCTGCGTTGCGCGTTCGAATCTATACCCTCGGGGGGTATGCGTCAAGAGGTTGGGACTGCCCGGGTTCCTGCGGGGGCAACCCGCCGCGCCAGATGCACCAGCTCGGCCGCCGGGTCGCTCAAGCGCCGCCCGGCGGTCCAGACCGCCCGCAGTTTCCGCCTCAGGTCCACTCCTGCCACCGGCACCGCCCGCAGCTCGCCGGTGCGCAGGGCGGCCTCAACGGCCAGCCCGCTCAGCACCGCCGGACCGACGCCGGCGGCGACGCTGATCTTCACTGCGGCGTTGCTGTTCAGCTCCAGGAGCGGCTCGGCCCGCTCATAGGAGGCGAGGGCGTCGTCGAGCACGCTGCGGGTGCCTGAGCCGGGTTCCCTGACCACCAGCCGCTCCGCCGCTAGTTCCGCGGCCTCCACCGGTGACCTCCGCGCCGCCCAGCGGTGTTCGGCGGAGACGACCAGGACCAGTCTGTCCGTCGCGACCGTGCTGCAGGCTAGTCCGGCGGGGACGCTTCGGGACTCCACGAAGCCGACGTCGTACGCGCCGGCCGCCACCCGCTCGAAAATTTCCGCCGAATTGGCCACTTCGAGGCGGATTTCGACGTCGGGCTGCCGGCGCCTGAGCTCGCCCAGCCAGAGCGGCATCAGGTGCTCCGCCACGGTCATGCTCGCGCCAACGGCCACATGGCTCAGCTGCTCGGAACGGAGTGCGGCACTGCCGGAGAGGAGCCGCTCGGCCGCCTCGAGCACTGACCGCGACCAGTCCACCACCACCGCTCCCGCCGGGGTCAGTTTGGAACCTCTCGGAGTGCGCTCCAGCAGGGCCAGGTTCAGCGATTTCTCCAGCTGGGACAGGGCCCGGCTGGCGTTGGGCTGTGCCATGCCGACGGATCTCGCTGCCGCGCCGAGACTGCCCTGGAGGGAGACCGCTACCAACAGTTCCAGGACCTTCAGGTCCGGCCACTCGGATGCCATATCGGCATGATATGCCTCACCTCTCGGAAGCGGCTGTCACATGGATGTGAAGTGTACTTATTAGTTCTGCAGCTAGGGTACCGTTGAGCCAGACCAAACTAGCGGTCAGTGGGACCTACACAGGGAGTTCGCATGGAAATTTGGCCGGGCAAAGCTTATCCGCTGGGGGCCACTTTCGACGGCAACGGCACCAATTTCGCGCTCTTCAGCGAGGTGGCTGAAAAGGTCGAACTGTGCCTGATCGACGCGGAGGGCGCCGAAGAGCGGATCCAGCTCACTGAGGTCGACGGCTACGTCTGGCACTGCTACCTTCCGCAGGTGAAGCCGGGACAGAAGTACGGGTACCGGGTCCACGGTCCGTACGATCCGGCCAACGGATTCCGCTGCAACCCGAACAAGCTGCTGCTCGATCCCTACGCCAAGGCAACCTGCGGTGAAATCGACTGGGATCCGGCGCTCTTCTCCTACAATCTGGGCGACCCCGATTCGCGCAACGACGCGGACTCGGGCCCGCACATGATGCTCGGCGTCGTGATCAACCCGTTCTTCGACTGGACCGGGGACAGCGCCCCGCAGACCCCCTACCACCGCTCGGTCATCTACGAGGCGCACGTGAAGGGCCTGACCGCCCAGCACCCGGAAATCCCCGAAGAGCAGCGCGGCACCTATGCCGGCGTCGCCCACCCGGCCGTCATCGCGCACCTGCAGAAACTCGGGGTCACGGCCATCGAGCTGATGCCGGTGCACCAGTTCGTCCAGGACAGCATCCTGAAGGACAAGGGCCTGTCGAACTACTGGGGCTACAACACCATCGGCTTCTTCGCTCCGCAGAACTCCTACAGCGCCACCGGCGCCCTCGGCGAGCAGGTCCAGGAATTCAAGGCCATGGTCCGCGCCCTGCACCAGGCCGGCATCGAGGTCATCCTCGACGTCGTCTACAACCACACCGCTGAGGGCAACCACCTCGGGCCCACGCTGTCGTTCAAGGGCATCGACAGCCAGGCGTACTACCGGCTCGTCGACGACGACAAGCAGTACTACATGGACTACACGGGCACCGGCAACTCGCTGAACGTGCGCCACCCGCACTCGCTGCAGCTGCTGATGGACTCGCTGCGCTACTGGGCCACCGAAATGCGTGTGGACGGGTTCCGGTTCGACCTCGCCTCCACCCTGGCCCGCGAGTTCTACGACGTGGACCGCCTGTCGACCTTCTTTGAAATGGTGCAGCAGGATCCGGTGGTTTCCCAGGTCAAGCTCATCGCCGAACCGTGGGACGTCGGCCCCGGCGGCTACCAGGTCGGCAACTTCCCGCCGCAGTGGACCGAATGGAACGGCAAGTACCGCGACACCGTGCGCGACTTCTGGCGCGGCGAACCGTCCACGCTGGGCGAATTCGCCTCCCGGCTGACCGGCTCCGCGGACCTGTACGAGAGCTCCGGGCGCCGCCCGGTGGCGTCGATCAACTTCGTCACGGCCCATGACGGCTTCACCCTGCGCGACCTGGTCTCCTACAACGAGAAGCACAATGAGGCCAACGGCGAGGACAACAACGACGGCGAGTCCCACAACCGTTCCTGGAACTGCGGCGCCGAAGGCCCCACCGATGACGAGAAGGTGCTGGCCCTGCGGGCACGGCAGCAGCGGAACTTCCTCGCGACGCTGCTCTTGTCGCAGGGTGTGCCGATGGTGTTGCACGGCGACGAGCTCGGCCGCACCCAGGACGGCAACAACAATGGCTACTGCCAGGATTCCGAACTCACCTGGGTGCACTGGGATGCGATGGACAAGCCGCTGACGGAATTCGTGGCCGCCGTGTCGAAACTCCGTCATGACCATCCCACGTTCCGCCGGAGCCGGTTCTTCGACGGCCGGCCGGTGCGCCGCGGCGAGGGCGAGCGGCTCCCGGACGTGGTCTGGCTGAACGTTGACGGCTCGGTCATGGTCCCCGAGGACTGGGACAACGGGCTCTCGCGTGCTGTCGGTATGTTCCTCAACGGTGACGGCATCGCCGGGGTGGACAACCGCGGACGGCGCATCACCGACGAGAACTTCCTGCTGTACTTCAACTCCGGGGACGAGGGCGTGGGCTTCACGCTGCCGCCCGAGGAGTACGGGGCGCGGTGGGAAGAAGTGATCAACACCGCCGGACACGACGACGGCGAGCCGCTGAGCAATGCCGGCGAGTCCCTTGAGGTGGAGGCGAAATCGATGATCGTCCTGAGGGCCTTCACCGAGCCCGAGACCGAACCGGACCACTCGGTGGCCGCATCGCTGGCCACGATGGCCGCCGGGGCGCTCACGGAGAACGAGCCGCCCGCCGGACCGGTGCTGAAGGCTCCGCAGAACTAGGGCCCGCGCAGGGCGCCGCCGGCTGCCGGCTGCGCGGAACGCGGGAAGCAGACATGGGAACGCATATGAGGGGAACTATGAAGAAACCAGTGTCGACCTACCGCTTGCAGATCCGCGAGTCGCTGACCCTTCAGGACGCTGCCGGGCTGGTGGATTACATCCGCCGGCTCGGCGCGGACTGGGTCTACCTCTCCCCGATCCTCACGGCTGAGAAGGGCTCTGACCACGGCTATGACGTGACCGACCCGACCTCCGTCGACGAGTCCCGGGGCGGGCCCTCGGGCCTTGAGGCACTCTCGGCAGCAGCCCGGGCAGCCGGGCTGGGTGTCCTGGTGGACATCGTGCCCAACCATCAAGGGGTCGCCACACCTGCGGACAACCCCTGGTGGTGGTCGCTGCTGAAGGAGGGCCGGCAGTCCCGCTATGCGGAGGCCTTCGACGTCGACTGGGACTTCGGCGGCGGCAAAGTACGCATTCCGGTGCTCGGCGACGGCGAGCACGAACTCGATGAGCTGAAGATCGTGGACGGCGAACTGCGCTACTACGACAACCGCTACCCGATCGCCGATGGCACCGCCGATGACGGGGCGAGCCCCGTCCGCGTGCACGAGCGCCAGCACTACGAGCTGGTGAACTGGCGGCGGGAGGACGCCGAGCTGAACTACCGGCGCTTCTTCGGGGTCAGCTCCCTTGCGGGCGTGAAGGTGGAGGTCCCGTGGGTCTTCGATGAATCGCACGCCGAAATCGGCCGTTGGATCGACGAGGGCCTCGTGGATGGCCTCCGAGTGGACCACCCGGACGGCCTTGCTGATCCGGCGGGCTACCTGGAAAGGCTCCGCGAGCTGGCCCGGGGCGGCTACGTCCTGATCGAAAAGATCCTCGAACCCGGCGAGGAACTGCCCGCAGGCTGGGCCTGCGACGGCACCACCGGCTATGACGCGCTGGCCGACGTCGACAGGCTCTTCACCGATCCTGCCGGCCAGGCGGCCCTGGATGCCCTCGACGGGAGCCTGCGTGAGGGCACGCCGGCCGACTACCATTCGATGATTCACGGCACGAAGCGCGGCATTGCCGACGGCATCCTGCGTTCGGAGGTCCTCCGGCTCGCGCGGCTCGTCCCGGCCGACGCCGGCCTGGCGCCGGAGACAGCGGCGGACGCGCTGGCGGAACTGCTCGCCTGCTTCCCGGTGTACCGCAGCTACCTCCCCGAAGGAGCGGCCTACCTTGAGGAAGCCGGCCGGCTCGCGGCCGAACACCGGCCGGACCTGGCCGGGGCGCTGCAGGTGCTGCTGCCGCTGCTTGCCGGCCAGGGGCGGACCGCCGGTGAGCCGCTGGGCGAACTTGCCACGCGGTTCCAGCAGACCTCCGGCATGGTGATGGCGAAGGGCGTGGAGGACACGGCCTTTTACCGGTACACCCGGCTCACGTCGCTGAACGAAGTCGGCGCGGATCCCTCCGTCTTCGCGCTCGCCCCGGCGGAGTTCCACGACAGGCAGCGCCAGCGGCTTGCCTCGGCACCGCATTCAATGACCACCCTTTCCACGCACGACACCAAGCGCTCCGAGGACGTGCGGGCCCGGATCAACGTCCTGTCCGAAATCCCCGGAGAGTGGGCGCAGACCCTGAGCACGCTCGATGCTGCGGCGCCGCTGCCGGACGGCCCGCTCAGCAACCTGCTGTGGCAGGCGATCATCGGCGCATGGCCGCTTTCGCGCGAGCGGGCGCACGCGTACGCCGAAAAGGCAGCCCGCGAGGCGGGAAATTCCACGCGCTGGACGGCGCCGAACGAGGAGTTCGAGGCCGCGATGCACCGGCTCGTCGACGCGGCGTACGACAACGAGGAAGTGTCGCGGACGGTCGGTGCGCTGGTGAACCGCATCCGCGCGGCGGGCTGGTCCAACTCGCTCTCTGCGAAGCTGGTGCAGCTGACCATGCCCGGCGTGCCCGACGTGTACCAGGGCAGCGAATTCTGGGAGGACTCCCTGGTGGACCCGGACAACCGCCGCCGGGTGGACTTCGAGGCGCGGCGCACGGCGCTGGAACAGATCGACGCGGGGGCGCTCCCCGCCGTCGGCCCCGACGCCAAGGCGAAACTGCTGGTCACCAGCGCCGCGCTAAGGCTGCGGAGGGACTCGCCGTCGCTCTTCACCGGCTACGAGCCGCTCACGGCAGCCGGCCCCGAGACGGCATCCCTGCTGGCTTTCGACCGGGGCGGGGCCATCACGGTGGCGACCCGGCTGCCGCTGGGCCTGGAACGCAGGGGAGGCTGGGCGCGCACAAGCCTGGACCTGCCCTATCCGGTGACCGACGTCCTGACCCGGAACCGGCACGACGCGGGCACCGTCCTGGTCCGCGACCTGCTCGCCACTTATCCGGTCGCCCTGCTGGCCCGCAGCGACGCTGCTGCCCCTGGTGCCGCAAACGACCCGAGCCAAGGAGCACGCCATGAGTAGCAGATTCGACGTCTGGGCCCCCAAGGCCGGCAAGGTGGAGCTCTCCGCCGGCGGTGAAACGATCCCGATGTCCCCGATCGGCGGCGGCTGGTGGCGTCCGGGCAGGGAACCGCAGGGAGAAGTCGACTACGGCTACCTGCTGGACGGCTCGGACAAGGCGTTCCCGGACCCGCGCTCGCGGCGGCAGCCCCGCGGCGTGCACGAGCTCTCGCGCACGTTCAATCCCGGCGCGCACGAGTGGCAGGACGGCGGCTGGCGCGGCCGGCAGCTGGCGGGCGGCTCGATTTACGAGCTGCACATCGGAACCTTCACCCCGGAGGGCACCCTCGACGCAGCCATCGGGAAGCTTCCCTACCTCGTGGAGCTGGGGATCGACTTCGTGGAGCTGCTGCCGGTCAACGGTTTCAACGGCACGCACAACTGGGGCTACGACGGCGTGCTGTGGTACACCGTCCAGGAGCAGTACGGCGGCCCTGCGGCCTACCAGCGCTTCGTGGACGCAGCCCATCGCCACGGCCTCGGCGTGATCCAGGACGTGGTCTACAACCACCTCGGGCCGAGCGGGAACTATCTGCCGAACTTCGGACCGTACATGAGCTCCGGGGGCTCGAACACGTGGGGGGAGAGCATCAACCTCGACGGGCCGGATTCCGGGGAGGTCCGCTCGTACATCCTGCAGAACGCCCTGATGTGGCTGCGCGACTACCACGTGGACGGCCTCCGTCTGGATGCGGTGCACGCGCTGGCGGACCACACGGCGGTGCACCTGCTGGAGGAGATGGCGGCGCAAGTCGACGTGCTCTCCGCGCAGCTGGGTAAACCGTTGTTCCTGGTGGCGGAGTCGGATCTCAACGACCCGAAGCTGATCACCTCCCGCGAAGCCAACGGGTACGGCCTCACCGGCCAGTGGAGCGACGATTTCCACCACGCGGTGCACGTCAATGTCACCGGTGAAACCGCCGGCTACTACGAGGACTTCAATTCCCTTGCCGCGCTGGCCAAGGTGGTGACGCGCGGGTTCTTCCACGACGGCACGCTGTCCACCTTCCGCGGCCGTGTCCATGGCCGGCCCCTGGATCTGCACAAGACTCCGACCTGGCGACTGGTGACCTGCATCCAGAACCACGACCAGGTGGGCAACCGCGCGATCGGGGACCGCATCAGTGCCACCGAGAGCTACGGGCGCCTCGCGGTCGCCGCTGTGCTGAACCTGACCGCACCGTTCACGCCGATGCTCTTCATGGGAGAGGAATACGGTGCCTCTACGCCGTGGCAGTTCTTCACCTCGCACCCTGAGCCGGAACTCGGCAAGGCGACGGCGGAGGGCCGGATCAAGGAGTTCGAACGGATGGGCTGGGACGCCGCGGTGGTGCCCGACCCGCAGGATCCGGCCACCTTCGAACGCTCGAAGCTCGACTGGTCCGAGGCCGGGCAAGGGGACCACGCCCGGTTGCTGGAGCTCTACCGCGCGCTGCTCCGGCTCCGCCGTGAGGTGCCGGAGCTGACCGACCCTAGGTTCGGCGAGGTGGCGGCCGAATTCGACGAGTCCAACCAGTGGTTCCTGATGCGGCGCGGAGCCCTCGCCGTCGCGGTGAACCTTGCGGACGGCGCCAGGAGCGTACCCGTGGCCTTCGAAGAAATCCTTCTCTCCACCGAGCCCGGCATCGGTCCCGGCGCCGGCACCCTGGACCTTCCGGGCGCCAGTGCCGTCGTCGGACGGACGGCCTGAGGCTCACGCTGGTCCATGGCTTAGCGCCACGGACCAACGTGCACGGACCTGCGTCCGTCGATCAGTAGAGGGATCCCAGGATGTACTGCGTCACAAGGGGTCCGGTGAGCCTGACCCCCCGATAGCGGCGCGCATGCCGCCGCCGGATCGGCCGCCACGGTGTCGGTTTCACGCCGAGCCTTCTCAGCGCCCGGGTAAGCCGGCGGTCGCTGAGCGGTGTTTCGCCGCGCAGCTCGCACCAGGTCAGGTAGACGCCCGTCATGGAGTCGAGCGACGGCTGGATCAGTTCGTCGTCGGTGGACGCCGTGCACGTGGTGAGGAAATCCCTGACGTGGGCGGCGTCGCTATGGCTGCGGAGATGAGGGACGTTGAGCATGATCGTCCTTGCCCGCCGGCCGCCACGGGACGGTCGGCTTTGTACTGCGAAAGCCGGCCATGTCTCGACCTGCGCTTCGCACCATTCTTGTCTCCGCGCCCGGGGGTGGCAAGGGGTCGGCTGCAACCGGGGGTCAGGGACGGTGCTTGAAGCTCTCGTAGACGGCCGCGATGTCCTCGCTGCCATGGCCCGCGGCGCTGGCCGTGCCGAACCTGCCGCTGACCGCCTCCAGGATGCCCGTATCCACCCCGTGAGCCCGGGCGGCGTCGGTGATCAGGCCCAGGTCCTTGGCGAGCCCGTCGAGGGCGAACGCCGTCGGGTACGTCTCCGCCGTCATGGCACCGCCCTTGAGCTGCGCATAGGGCGTATCCACCGCGCTGCCCTTGATCGCGTCGAGGAAGAGCTGCGGGTCGAGGCCCTGTGCGGCAGCCAGCGCCAGCGACTGGGCGATGCCAGCGGTGATGGTCGCGAGCCAGGCATTGCAGGCGAGCTTGAGGGCGGTGCCGTCACCGATCCGGCTGCCGGTCTCGACGACCTTGGCGCTGATAGCCTCCAGGACCGGACGCGCGGCCTTGATGAGCTCGGAGGGCCCGGCGACGAGGGCCGTGAGCTGGCCCGATTCGGCCGGCTGCTTGGTCCCCAGCACCGGAGAATCCACGAGGGGAAGGTTGTTCTGCTCGGCGAAGCGGGCGACGGCGGCCGTTCCCTCGGCGCCGATCGTGGAGGCCTGCAGCCAGACCGCACCCTCGGCCAGCGCCCCGGGAAGCTCGCGGGCGACTTCCAGCACCGCGTCGGCGTCGATCAGGATGGTGATGACGACTTTGGCGCCGGCCACGGCAGAGGCGACGTCGGTGGCAACGTGGGCCCCCTCGTTGGCGAGCGGCTGTGCTTTCTCCGGGGTCCGGTTCCAGACCGTGACGTCGAAACCTTCGCTGAGCAGATGGGAGGCCATGCCCCGGCCCATGATGCCTGTTCCGAGGACTGTTACCGCAAGTGCCATGAGGTGGTGCCTTTCGATCGGTGCGTCGAGCAGACTTGATATCCGAGCCGGCTGCTTGACCAAGATACCAAGCCTACTTAGTATCACATCATCTTCACCCCCCGTCCGGTCAAGAGGCAATGAGATGGATCTCACTTCCGCCACGTGGACTTCCGTTGCGCGGTTCGCGTCTAATGAGTAGTGACAAACGTAGGAGCCCGTGACGATGCTTGCTCCGACTTTTCTTTAGTCTCCGCAGTGCAGCGGCCCGGCAGGAAAGTGCAAGCCGTCTCGGGTGGACCCGGAAGGCAACACTGTTGAACCACCTCGCTGACCAACACCTGCAGGGCTGGAGCGGTCGGGAGGCGCTTGCCGAAGCGATGATTCCGCTGATCGGCCGCCTGTACCGCGAGAACAATGTCGTGACCAGCGTGTACGGCCGCAGCCTGATCAACCAGTCCGTGATGGGACTGCTCAAGGCGCACCGCTTCGCCCGCCAGATCGACGACGTCGAACTTCCCATCGAGGAAACCTTCCCCGTCCTGAGCGCCCTCGACGGGCTTCGGCTGGGCGCGGCATCGGTGGACGTCGCGCGGCTCACGGTAGCCTTCCGCAGCGAGGCCGCGGGCCGGAGCCTGGAGCAGTTCCTGCGTGACGAGCTTGCCGACATCGTGGACCGCCAGGGGGCCGACGGGCGGACCAGCACCGACGTCGTGCTGTACGGCTTCGGCCGCATCGGACGCCTGCTGGCCCGGATCCTGATCGAGCACTCCGGCGGCGGCCACGGGCTGCGGCTGCGCGCCATTGTGGTCCGCAGAGGCTCGGAGAACGACCTGATGAAGCGCGCCAGCCTATTGCGCCGCGACTCGGTGCACGGCCCGTTCGAGGGCACCATCACCGTTGACACCGAGAACAACACCATCCTGGCCAACGGCACGCTCATCCAGGTGATCTACTCCTCGGATCCGGCGTCCGTGGACTACACCGCCTACGGCATCGAGGACGCGGTCGTGGTGGACAACACCGGCCGTTGGCGCGATGAGGAGGGCTTGTCCCAGCATCTGCGCAGCCGCGGGGTCTCCCGCGTCCTGCTCACAGCACCCGGCAAAGGCAGCTTGAAGAACATCGTGCACGGCATCAACCACGCCACGATCGAGGACAGCGACACCATCGTCACTGCCGCCTCGTGTACGACCAACGCCATCACCCCCGTCCTCAAGGCAGTCAATGACCGTTTCGGCGTCGAGCACGGGCATGTGGAGACTGTGCACTCCTTCACCAATGACCAGAACCTGACGGACAACTTCCACAAGGGCGACCGCCGGGGCCGTTCGGCCGCGCTGAACATGGTGCTGACCGAAACCGGCGCCGCGAAGGCCGTTGCCAAGGCCCTGCCCGAGCTCGCCGGCAAGCTCACCGGCAACTCGATCCGCGTGCCCACCCCGGATGTGTCCATGGCGATCCTGAACCTGACGCTTCAGACCGAGGCGACCAAGGACGAGATCAACGCCTACCTGCGCGGCATGTCGCTGAACTCGGACCTGCACAAGCAGATCGACTACATCGACTCGCCGGAAGTGGTCTCCACCGACTTCGTCGGTTCCCGCCGGGCGGGCATCGTGGATGGCCTGGCGACGATCGCCAACGGCCGCCACGCGGTGCTCTACGTCTGGTACGACAACGAGTTCGGCTACAGCTGCCAGGTGATCCGGGTCCTTGAGGAGATGGCTGGCGTGCACGCCCCGGCCTTTCCCGGCGTCGGCAAGGACGTTGCCAACGCCGAGCACGAGGACTTCGCCGCCGCACTCTGACTCCGGCTAAGAGTTTTTCCCTCTCTGGCCCTGCGTACCGGGGCGTGCCTCGCGGGCCAGCCGTTCCAGTATCTCCGCCAAGGGGTGCGGGGCATGGGTGGGCAGGACCAGTTCGAGGGAGATCTCGGGGGCGTCGGGAACGGCGATGTAGCGCACACCCGGGTGGGGATGCTGCCGGCCGGAAGCGGGAAGCACACCGATACCTCTGCCGGCCGCGACCGTTTCGATTGCTTCGTCGTAGTTGCGGCTGCTCAGAACGACGGCCGGCTGCCGGCCCCCGGGCCAGATGTCGGTGCCCACCGTGCCGCTGACCGCATTGACCACCAGCGGATAGTCGGAGAGCTCGGACCAGTGCAGCCTCCGCCTCCGCGCGAGCGGGTGGTCGCGCGCGACAGCCACAATGCGCGGCTCGGTGGTGAGTTCCACGGTGTGGACCGACGGCGCCGTGCCCGTTCCGGCATACACGATCGCCGCGTCCGTGCGCCCGTCGGCCACTCCGCCCCAGCGGTCGTCGCAGCGAACGAGCTGCACCTGTGAGCCGGTGGCCTTCTCGAGCCGGCCGATCAGGTCCTTGGTCAGTGAGCTGGGCAGCAGCCAGGTGAAGCCCAGCCGCAGAACATCGGACTCCTTCACCGCGCGGATGGCCGCGTCCAGCTGCGGCAGAACGGCCGCGAGTTCGGAGCGGAGCCGCTCGCCTGCGGGAGTGAGTGCCACGCTGCGCGTCGTTCTCACCACGAGCCGGGCATCGAGGGCGCGCTCCAGCCGGCCGACGGCGCGACTGAGCGTTGGCTGGCTGGTGCCCTTGAGCGCCGCCGCGCGGGTGAAGTGGGTTTCTTCGGCCAAGGCCATGAACAGTTCCAAGTCCCGCAGCCCGACATCCATGCATCCATTGTATGAATCCGGCGGAACGGGTATTTCACTTCGGGGCCGGCCGCGCCTAGCGTCGAGCGGGTATTTGAGCCGCACGGCACCTCGGTGCGCGGGCCGCACGGCTGCCAGACGACGCGCGCCGGGAAGACAGCATCGCTGTGCAAATCCATGAAGTGCTCCAGTCCATTGCAACCCCTCTCGGAGGTGGGGCCTATCCCCGGGGTCCGTACCGGTTCGTGGGCAGGGAGTACCTGAACATCACCTACCGCACGGACCCGGAGGCATTGCGGGCTGTCGTCCCCGAACCGTTGGAGGTCGCGGACCCGCTGGTGCGATTTGAGGTGATCCGGATGCCCGACAGCTCGGGCCTGGGTGATTACACCGAATCGGGGCAGGTCCTGCGGGTGAAGTACCAGGGCCAGGACGTGGATTATGTCCACAGCATGTTCCTGGACAACGGGCCGGCAATCTCCGGCGGCCGGGAAGCCAGCGCCTACCCGAAGAAGCTGGGCCGGCCGCGGCTGTTCGTCGATTCCGACACACTCGTCGGGACCCTGGACTACGGCAGCCTGCGGGTCGCCACGGCGACGATGGGCTTCAAGCACGCCGTGATGGATCCGGAGGAAGCGCGCGCCGAAATCGCCATTCCGACGCTGATGCTCAAGCTGATGCCCGGTTACGACGGCAAGCCCCGCATCGCGGAACTCGTCAGGACCGAGATTCAGGACCTGACCATCCGCGGCGCCTGGACCGGCCCCGCCCGGCTCGAACTGCACGCGCATGCTTTGGCGCCGCTGTCCGACCTGCCGGTGCGCGAGATCGTCTCGTCAAGCCACATCCTGACCGACCTGAGCCTGCCGCCCGCCGAATTGGTGCACGACTACCTGGCCGGCTGAGACGGGTCAGACCATCAGACCGGCGGCCAGAACGGCCATCAGCACCGCTATGCCGCCATCGAGGATGCGCCAGGAACGCGGCCGGGCAAAGACCGGCGCAAGGAACCGCGCGCCGAAACCGAGCAGGCTGAACCAGAGGGTGCTGCCGAGCGCGGCCCCGAGGGCGAACAGCCACCGTCCGTCGGGACCGTGCGGGGCAGCCAGTGAGCCGAGCAGCAGCACAGTATCCAGGTACACATGCGGGTTCAGCCAGGTGATGGCCAGGCAGGTTCCGACGGCGGCGGCCAGGCTGCCGGCCGCGCCGGAGCCCGCCGTCTGGAGTGCTCCCGGTCGCAATGCCCGCCGCGCGGCGATGACCGCGTAGGCGAGGAGGAACGCTGCACCTGCCCAGCGGACCACTTGCAGCACCCAGGGGGCTGTGCGGGTCAGGGCGCCAATCCCTGCAACCCCGGCAGCGATCAGCACCACGTCACTGGCGATGCAGATCAACACGATCGGGAGGATGTGTTCGCGGCGCAGGCCCTGGCGCAGCACGAACGCGTTCTGGGCTCCGATGGCCACAATGAGGGAGAGGCCGGCGCCCAGTCCGGCTGCTACGGCGAGAAGGGATTCCGGGAGGGTCACCCGCCCGACATTAGCGATCCGGACCGATGAATCCCAGCCGGATTTCCTTCACTGCTCCTAGCTCGAGATGGCGGCGATCAGGTCCCCGACGCGGTAGTCCGGGTAATAGCGGGCGATGTCAGCCTGGCTGAGGATCCCGACAAGTGTCTCGCCGCGGAGCACCGGCAGCCGGCGGACCCGGTGGCGCTGCATTACCGAGATGGCGTGCTCGATCGAGTCGTCCGCATTGACGGTGACCGGCAGTCCCTCCACCAGTTCACCGGCCGTCATACCGGACGGGTCGCGTCCCTGTGCAACACATTTGACGACGATGTCCCGGTCCGTGACGACCCCCACGAGATGCTGCTCCGGGTCCAGGATCGGCAGCGATCCGACGTTGAGGTCAGCCATCTTCCGGGCCGCTGCCTCCAGCGTGTCCTGCTCGGCGGCGCAGGCCGCCCCGGGGGTCATGATGTCGCGTGCCAAAGGCATTTTCCCTCACTCCTCCCTCGGAAACCGGGTCCGGACCTGGCCGGTCTGGAGTACTGCCAGACTAGACCCGGGTGGGGCGGCCGTCCATCAGGCCAAGCAGTCCTGAATGTGTGAGGCCGCAGCGCGCGCCGCGGGAACGAAGCCGACGACGGCGTCGAGGTCGGTAAGCAGTGTGACCGTCGAGATGCTGATGGCGCCGATGGTTTTGCCGCGGACCTGGACGGGTACGGCGAGGCAGCGGATATTGGTTTCGTTTTCTTCTTCGTCGAGCGAGAAGCCCCGTGCCCTGATGCCGGCGAGGTCAGACAGCAGGGCATCGAGCGTGACATGGGTTCGGGGCGTCCGGGCAGCAAGGCCGGTGCGTTGCACGAGTTCTGCCACCTCCGCGTCGTCCATGCCCGCGAGGATGCACTTGCCGATGGCTGTGCTGTGCAGCAGTTGCTTCATTCCCACGTGCGAGGCGATGCCAAAGCCCTGCGGCCCCTCGACCTTGTGGGTGTAAATGAAACGGTCGCCGGCCGCCAGGCCGAGGTGGACAGTCTGTGAAACCTCGTCGGAGAGGCTCTGCAGAATTCCGTCCACGCTGGCGTTCACCGGGTCGCGCATGGCCGCAGCCGCGACCGCCCGTGCCCGCGGGCCGAGCTCGTAGGAACCGCCTTCGTGGACTGCGGCCCATCCCTCGGACACCAGCACGGCGAGCAGGCGATGGGCGGTGGACTTCGCCATCCCGGCGTCGGCCGCCAGAGCCGACAACTGAATGCGGCCCCCGGCGCTGCCCAGCGCTTCCAGCAGCTTGAGCAGCTTCCTGGGCGCAGCTCCCTCCCCGGATCCGGATCCTGCCGGCATTACTGGCCCACTTCCTTGTTCTGCCCCACGACTCCCGCCCGGCATGGAGGATCTGCGATATTGACACGCCTATGCAGGGTGCCTAACCTACTTCCTATATGATTCCATCACCCCGAACACCATTCCGTCAAGCGGAACGCGGGTAGCCGGCAAAGGAGCCGTTATGGACCAGAAAGAACTGTTGACGCTCAGCGACCGTGCCGCCGAGCACGTGCTGAACCAGGAGGGGACCGGCGACGGGCGCCGTGCAGGGTGGCTGATGATCTCCACCATCCTGATTGAAGCCTGGGACCTCTACTCCATTTCATTTCTGCTGATTTTTGTGAGCAAGGACCTCCACCCCAGTCCCGCAATGCTCGGCCTGGCATCGGGCGCGGTGCAGGCGGGTGCTCTCCTTGGCGCCTTCTTCGGCGGCTGGATCGCGGACCGCCTCGGCAGGCGGAAGGTCTTCCTCGCCACGATGATCCTGTTCATTGTGCTGGCCGCTGCGCAGGGCTTCGCAACCGATATGTGGCAGCTGGTCATCATCCGGTTCCTGCTCGGGTTCCCGTTGGGCAGCGACATTTCGACCGGTTATGCCTACATCATGGAGAGCATGCCCAAGGGCAAGCGCGAGGTGATGGGCAACCGGTGGCAAATGATGTTCGGCATCGGGGAGATCGTCGCCATCATCGTGATCACCATCCTGTACATGACGGGTATGGACCACGCCCTGCTGTGGAGGCTCGGACTGGCACTGGGCGCCGTCCCCGCACTCGCCCTGCTGGTCATGCGCCTGGACGTTCCCGATACCGCTCTCGCCCTGATCCAGCGCGGCAAGTTCGCACAGGCCAAGAAGGTCTCGCGTGAGATGTTCAACGACGACCTCGACATGCTGCCCGACCAGGACTACGCGATCGACCGTCCCCGCACCCGCGACTTCCTCGCCAGCATCTGGGCCGACCGCACGCGCCGCCGGGCGACCATTTTCGCCTGGATCTCCAACGCCATGCAGGGCGCGGAGTTCGCCGCGTTCGGGTTCTACCTGCCGACCATCCTCATCCTCACCGGAGTATCCGGCATCACGGCAACCAACTTCCTCACCGCCGGGATCTACGTGATCGCGACGATCGGCGGTTTCACGGCGCCGCTGGCCACCCCGAAGATCGGACACAAGGGCGTGGCGCGCGTGGGCTACGGCCTGGCCTTCGTCTCCCTGATCCTGGCGGCCATCTTCCTGCAGGTGAACTGGAAGCCCTTGGTCCCGCTGGCAGCGGCCGGCCTGATGTTCGGCCACTATTGGGACGCCTCCAACGGGATGACGATCGCCTCCATGGTCGCCCCCTCGCGCTACCGCGCGACAGCGTCCGGATTCGGTTACATCTTCGTCAAGCTCGCCTCATTCGTCGCGATCTTCTTCTTCCCGATTATGTTCACCGCGCTCGGCGTGCCCCTGGCCACCGCCCTGGTTGCGTTGCTGTCCCTGACCGGTTACCTCGCGGCGACCTACATCCTTCCCGAGGTGTACGGCTATGTGGAGCAGGAGCGGGCTGGGGCGGCGGAACCGGCGGCGGAAGGCGCTCTGTGAGCACTTCGCCCCGCATCGTCGTCACCGACTGGGACCAGGACTCCCTCGCCGAGGAGGAGGCCGTCGCCGAGTCGAGGAGCATGGAACTGGTCCGGGCCGACTGCCGGACGGAGGAGGACGTCATCCGCGCGGCGGCCGGAGCCCAGGGAATCCTGGTCCAGTACGCCCCCGTCACGCGCAAGGTCTTCGAGGCTCTGCCTGAGCTGAAGGCTGTCGGGCGTTACGGCGTCGGCGTGGACACTGTGGATGTGGAGGCCGCCACCGACTCCGGCGTGGCGGTCTGCAACGTTCCTGACTACGGCACGGAGGACGTCAGCGACCACGCCATAGCTCTGGCGCTCACCCTGGCCCGCGGGGTTGCCGCCCTCGACCGGGCGATGCGCCGGGGGGATTACTCCCTGGCCCCGGCCCAGCCGCTGCACCGTCTTTCCGGACGGGTCTTCGGCGTCGTCGGGCTGGGCCTGATCGGAGCCGCCACCGCCCGCAAGGCGCGGGGAGTCGGTTACAGCACCATCGGGTTCGATCCGCTGCAGACGCCCGGGACCGTCAGCCCGGACGGCACAACGGTGGTGACGTTCGAGGAGCTCATCAGCCGCGCCGACGTGCTCTCCCTGCATGTGCCCCTCAACCGGCACACACACCATCTCGTCAATGCGGAGGTGCTGGCGCGCATGAAGCCGGGAGCCTTGCTGGTCAACACCTGCCGAGGCGGGGTTGTGGACACCGAAGCCTTAGTGGAAGCGCTCCAGTCGGGGAGCCTCCGCGGGGCCGGGCTCGACGTGTTCGAGGAAGAACCGCTTCCGTCCACCAGCAGCCTGCTCGGACTCCAGAACGTCGTCCTGACGCCCCACGCCGCTTGGTACAGCGAGGAGTCCCAGGAAGAGCTCAAGCGCCGGACAGCGGAAAACGTGATGGATGTCATCGCCGGGCGGGCGCCCCGCAACATCGTGAACCCGGAGGTACTCAAATGACCACTACCGAAACGACGGAAGAAGCAGCCGGGGCCGAGGTGCGCCCCGTCCCGGACGGCCGGGCGCCGGTGCGCCGGCAGCTCCCCCGCCTCTCGGAAGTGCGTGAGCTGCTGCAGTTCCGGGCCCCCGTCCTGGACCCGGTCAAACGACGCTTGGACAACGCCCTCACCATCGAGGACCTGCGGCGCATCGGACGCCGCACCACTCCGCGCGCTGTCTTCGACTACGTGGACGGCGCGGCGGATGCCGAGGTCACGGCGTCCCGGAACCTGCAGGCGTTCCGGGACGCGGTCTTCATTCCGGAGAACCTCAACTCCGTGGTCGATCCGAATCTGTCCACCGAGCTGCTCGGCGAACGCATCGACTTCCCGCTTGTCTTCGCGCCCACCGGATACACCCGCATGATGCACCACGAGGGCGAAGCGGCGGTCGCCCGCGTCGCCCAGCGCAACAACCTGCCGTACACCCTCTCCACGGTGGGAACCACCGCCATCGAGGGCGTACGGGAGGCCGCGCCGGAGGGGAAGAACTGGTTCCAGCTGTACCTCACCAACAATCACCGGTTGAACAACGAACTGGTGGACCGCGCGCTGGCCGCGGGATGCACGACGGTAGTGCTGACCATCGACACCGCAGTGGGCGGCCGTCGGCTTAAGGACGTCCGCAACGGGCTGACCATTCCGCCGTCCCTGACCGTGAAGACCTTCCTGGACATGTCCCGCTTCCCCTACTGGTGGATCAACAAACTCACCACCGCGCCCATTGATTTCGCCTCCGTGCGTGATTTCCCGGGAACCTCCGCGGACGTCGCGGCCCTCCTGTTCGATCCAGGCCTGGAGTACGAAGACCTGGCATGGCTGCGGAAGAAGTGGCCGCACAACCTCCTGGTAAAGGGGATCCAAAACCCCGAGGACGCGCGCCGGGTGATGGAGCTCGGGGCCGACGGCGTCGTGGTTTCCAACCACGGCGGACGCCAGCTCGACCGGACTCCGGCAACCCTCGACATCCTGCCGGCGGTCCGGGAGGCGGCGGGTCCTGACGCCACCGTGCTCCTGGACAGCGGAATCAGGCATGGACAGGACATCATCGCCGCGGTTGCCAACGGAGCCGACGCCGTGATGATCGGCCGGGCCTACCTGTACGGGCTGATGGCCGGCGGTGAGGCCGGCGTCGAACGGGCAGTCGAGATCCTGCGTTCGGAATACCGGCGGGGCCTCCAGCTTCTCGGGCTCGACGCGACGTCGAAGATCGCCGCACGCCACGTGAACATCCACGCTTCCAGCCTCGAAAGCAGCTCGATCCAATGACCAAGAATCACCTTTTTGACCCGAACGATGCGCCACTCGGAACGCTGCTCAAAGCCCGGACAGCTTCCGGGGAAGTCCGCTGGTTCCACCAAAGCCGGGACGGATTGCGCGAGCTGGGCGCGGAAACCGGACTCGGATCCTTGCTCGCCCTCGGGATTGCCGACGCCCTGCGGACCCTTGACGCAGCGCCCCTTGCCTCCGAGGCTCCGGTGGAGCTCCTCGCTCCGGTCGACGACCGTACGGAGGTCTGGGCAGCTGGCGTAACGTACCAGATCTCCAAGGAAGCCCGGATGGAGGAGAGCAGCGAGGCGGACATCTACGACCGGGTGTACGACGCCGAGCGGCCGGAGCTGTTCTTCAAGGCGATCGGCTGGCGGGTGTCCGGACCGGGGGGACCGGCGGGCATCAGAACCGATTCCGAACTGAACGTCCCGGAACCGGAACTGGCTCTCGTCCTGAACTGTGAAGGCGACATTGTCGGCTACACCATCTGCAACGACATGAGTTCCCGGTCCATCGAAGGCGAGAACCCGCTCTACCTGCCTCAGGCCAAGGTGTACCGGCACAGCTGCTCGATCGGCCCCTGGATCCGTCTCGCCTCCCACATGCCCGACCCGCAAGACGCAGGAATCACGATGGAAATCGCCCGGCGCGGTGAAGTGGCATGGAAGGGGGACACGTCGACGGCCAAACTCAAACGGACGTTCGCGGAACTTTCCGCATATCTGGTCCGGGCGGAGACCTACCCGGAAGGTGCAGTGCTGTCGACGGGCACGTCCGTCGTCCCGGGCCTGGACTTCATCCTGTCCGAGGGGGACATCGTGACCATCACCATTGAGGGCATCGGTGTGCTGTCCAACGCTGTTACCCGGGTCTGAGACCCCGAAAGGAGCATGAATGTCCGTGCTGAGCGGGGTCATCCCTGTGGCCCCAACCATCTTCGCCGAGGACGAAACTCTGGACCTGCCCGGGCAGCTGCGCGTCCTGGACTACCTCGTCGACGCAGGCTCCGACGGGGTGTGCATCCTGGCGAACTATTCGGAGCAGTTCTCCCTCGACGACGCCGAACGGGACCTGATCACCGTCAGCGCGCTGCAGCACCTGGGCGGACGCCTTCCGGTGTGCGTTGCCACGAGCCATTACAGCGTGAGGGTCGCCAGGGCCCGGGCGTTGCGCGCTCAAGAGCTCGGGGCCTCCCTGGTGATGCTCATGCCGCCGTTCTACGGCGCCGGCATCACCGCCGATGAAGAGTCGATCCTCGAGTACTTCAAGCGGCTGACGGACGGGCTGCACGTCGACGTCATGATCCAGGACGCCCCGGTGAGCCCGACCCGGCTTTCAGCGGCGCTGCTGGCACGCTTGGCGCGCGAAATACCCCAGGTCAAGTACGTCAAAATCGAGATGCCGCAGACCGCGGACAAGCTGCGTGCGCTGATCGCCGCTGCCGGGGATGACCTTCCTGGACCCTTCGACGGCGAGGAAGGCATCACGCTGATCCCCGACCTGGAAGCCGGTGCCAGCGGAACGATGAGCAGCGCGATGGTTCCCGACAAGCTCGGCCCGATTGTGCGTCGCTTCCACAAGGGCGAACGCGACGAGGCGGCGAAGGACTGGGAGGCGGTGCTGCCGCTCATCCACTTCGAGAACCGGCAGTGCGGCCTGCGCGCGACGAAAGCGCTCCTGCAGGAAGGCGGCATCATCGCGAGCGACAGGACGAGGTCTCCCTTCCCCGATTTGCCGCCCCACACCCGCGGCCAGCTGATCAGACTGGCGGAAAGCCGGGACCCGCTCATCCTGCGCTGGGCCTGAGGCCCTCGACGCCGTCGTCCCGGCGCCGCTGAGGCCTGAATACCGCTAACCGAAACAGCGAAGGAGCACTCATGGCCCTTAAATCGATCGAAACCATCAGGACCGGCCTGCAACCGAACGTCACCATCGTCGCGATCCGCGACCAGGACGGCAACCTAGGCCTCGGAGAGACGTTCTTCGGCGCATCCAGTGTGGAAGCGTACATCCACGACGTCGCCGCTCCCGTGCTGGCCGAAACCACCGTCGACACGCCCTCGGCCGCGGCAGCCGCGCTGGAGCCGTACGTCGGCTACACCGGCTCGGGTGCCGAAGCCCGTGGGAACTCCGCCATCGACATTGCGCTTTGGGACCTGCTTGCCAAACGCGCGTCGCTTCCGCTGAACGAGCTGCTCGGCGGCCGCTTCCACAACGGGCTCCCCGTCTACAACACCTGCGCCGGATACTCGTACATCAACGCCGAGTCCCGCCAATCCTCGTCCAACTGGGGCACCAGCCTCACTGAGGCAGGACCAGGAGGAGGTTACGAAGACCTGTGGGCTTTTCACAATGAACCCGCGAAGCTGGCCCGCGAGCTGGTCGAGGCCGGTTATCCGGGTATGAAGATCTGGCCGTTCGACCTCGCAGCCGAGCAGAGCGGCGGCAGCCGTTCCGCCGATCTCCGGGCCGGCCTGGCGGTGCTTGAGGCCATCAGGAACGAGGTGGGGGACGAAATCAACATCTACCTCGAGCTGCACGGCCAATGGACGCTTTCAGGAGCCACCCGACTGCTGCACGCCGTGGAACCTTACGACCTCACCTGGGCGGAAGACCCGATCAGGTCGGACCAGCCGGAAGCGCTCGCCGTGCTGCGCTCGCGAACCGACATCCCGATCGCAGTCGGAGAGAGCACCGGCGCCGGAAACCTCGGTTACAGAGCCCTGCTGGAACAAGGCGCCATCGACACAGCGATTCTTGACCTCGGCTGGTGCGGCGGCATCACCCAAGGCAGGAGGGCGGCCCACCTGGCTGACAGCCACGGGCTGCCGGTGGCCCTGCATGACTGCACTGGGCCGATCGCGCTCGCTACCGCAGTTCATCTTGCGACCGCCACCCCGAACGTGGAAGTCCAGGAAGTTGCACGAGCTTTCTACCATGGCTGGTATCAGGACATCGCCACCGGCTTACCCGAGCTCAGGGAGGGAACCATCAGCACGACGTCGGCACCGGGCCACGGCATCGAATTGGCGCCTGGGTTCCTCTCGCGGGCAGACACGTCCCGCCGGGTCACCACTCTGTAGCGCAAACCACTTCCAGGAGGACAGGAAATTCATGGATTTGAAACGTCAGGCACTGAAGTTTGTTCGGCTTGGGCCTGTGGGTGCTGAGCGTCCGGCGGTTATTGCCGAGGATGGTTCCGGCGGCGGGAAGACGTACGATCTGACGCCGTTGACGGCGGATGTGGACGGTGCTTTCCTGGCGGCCGGGGGTGTCGATGAGGTGCGCCGGGCTTTGGGGGAGGGGCGCCTGCGGGAATTGGATGCTGCCGGGCTACGGGTGGGTTCCCCGGTTGCGCGCCCGTCGGCGGTGGTGTGCGTGGGGATGAACTACGCCGCCCATGCGGCCGAGTCGGGGGCGGAGCCGCCGAAGGTTCCGATCATCTTCTTCAAGACGCCGAACACCGTCGCCGGGCCGGAGGACGAGGTGTCGATTCCGCGCAACAGCACCAAGACGGACTGGGAGGTTGAGCTGGGCGTGGTGATCGGGAAGCGGGCGAGCTATTTGTCCTCGGTGGAGGACGCGGCGTCGCACATCGCCGGCTACCTGGTGGCGAATGATTTGTCCGAGCGCACGTTCCAGATCGAGGACTCGGGCGGGCAGTGGTCCAAGGGTAAGTGCGCTCCCGGGTTTGCCCCGCTGGGTCCGTGGCTGGTGCCCGCGGACGAGGTGGATCCGGATAACCTGCGGCTGCGCAGCTGGGTCAACGGGGAGGCCCGGCAGGATTCGAGCACCGCGGACATGATTTTCCCGGTCCGTTACCTGATCCACCATCTGAGCCAGTACATGGCCCTGGAGCCAGGGGATGTGGTGCTGACCGGAACACCGCAGGGCGTGGCACTGTCCGGCAAGTTCCCGTACCTAAAGGCCGGGGACGTCCTCGAACTTGAAATCGAGGGCCTGGGCCGGCAACGCCAGACCTTCGCCCAGGCCTGAAGCAGGCGCAACGGCACGGCAGCGACGGAAGGAGATGTGATGGGTGAAATGGACTCGCTGGTGGCCATCGTCACCGGGGGGGCCTCCGGCATCGGGGCGGCGGCAGCGGCAAGACTCGCGGCAGCAGGGGCAACTGTGGCCGTCCTGGACCTGAACCCGGGTGAGGCAGGCGACGGGCATTTCGCGGTGGGTTGCGACGTGGCGGACGATGCCTCGGTCGCCGCCGCGGTGCAGGCCGTCGTCGACAGATTCGGCCGGCTGGACATCGTGGTGAACAACGCCGGGATCGGAGCGCAAGGAACTGTCGAAGACAACACCGACGAAGAGTGGCACCGGGTGTTCGACGTCAACGTGCTGGGTATGGTGCGCGTCAGCCGCGCGGCCCTGCCGCACCTGCGGCGTTCGCCCGCCGCCGCGATTGTGAACACCTGCTCCATTGCCGCCACCGCCGGTCTGCCCGCGCGGGCACTCTATTCGGCCAGCAAGGGCGCAGTTCTTTCGCTCACGCTGAGCATGGCGGCGGACCACCTGCGGGAGGGCATCCGGGTGAACTGCGTGAACCCCGGCACGGCCGACACGCCGTGGGTCTCCCGGCTTCTCGCTGCAGCGGATGATCCCGCCGCGGAGCGTGCCGCCCTGAACGCGCGCCAGCCCCACGGCCGGCTGGTGAGCGCGGACGAAGTGGCAGCCGCCATCGTCTATCTGGCGTCCCCGTCGGCCGGCTCCACCACGGGGACCTCGCTGGCGGTCGACGGCGGGATGCAGGGGCTGCGGCTGCGCCCCGTCCAGTGAAACGGGTCAGCCGCGGAAATGGGTGGACGGCGCTTCCTGTCCGATGGACTGGAGGACGGCGGCGGCGACAGCGTTCAGCTTGATGTTCCGTCCGCTCGAGGCGGCTTTGAGTATCGTCATGGCGGTGTCGTGGCTGCACCGGTTCTGGCCCATGATGATCCCCGCCGCGACGTCGATCACGGTGCGGGAATTCATGGCTGCCCTGAGTTGTTCCCCGGTGTCGGCCAGCCTCGCGATGCGCACGGCCAGGCGCAGTGACTTCGAGGCCTCGTCCGCCAGGGTCTCGGCGGCGGCAACATCCTCGGCAGTGAAATAGCCCGCGATCGGGGCGTACAGGTCCAGCCCCGCCTGGGCTTCCCCCTCGAGCCGGACAGGAATTCCGAGCGCGGAAAGGATGCCGTGGCTGGCAATCGCCTCGGCGTATCTGCCGAACCTTTTCTCGGTCCGGAAGTCCGCCACCACGTATGTGGTTTCCTCGCGGGCTGCGCGCAGGCACGGACCGTCGTCAAACGGGTACTGCACCTCGTCCATCTTTTGCGCCTGCTCGTTGCTGCTCGCCACCGTCGCCTTGGTGAGCGGGCGAAGGAGTGTTACTGCGGCAAGCACTTCGGTTCCGCGCGAGGAGAACTTGCCGGCGGCAAGTTTCGCCAAACCGGTGAGGAATTCGCCGATGTCTTGGCTCTGCAGGACCATGTCCTGCAGAGCGCCCGGCAGCTGGGCTTCGCTGCGGCTCGTGTTATCGGGCATGTCTCTCACTTTCGGGGCTTTCGCCGTCAGCGCTGCGGCCGCCGGGACCTGCACGGCGTTGACGGCCTCGCCTGAGTTGCGACGCCTGGGTGAGCTAACCCTACGCTCCCGCGGGTGCCCGTAGACTTGCGCTGTGGATGCTGGTCACGGGACGCTGGGTAGCCGGAGCTCCGAGGCGGTCGCAACCCTCGCCCCCGGATATTTCGCACTCGTGATGGCGAGCGGCATCATCTCGGTTGGCCTCGAGCTCGAGGGGTTCCACGCGTTCTCCGCCATCTTGCTCGCGGTGTGCGTCGTCGCCTACGGGGTCCTCGTCGCTCTCAACGCCGTGCGGCTCGCCGCTTTCCGGCGCCCTCTAAGAGCCGACTTCATGCACCCTGGCCGGGCCTTCGGCTTCTACACCTTTGTGGCCGGTACCAACGTCCTGGGCGTGCGGCTTGCGATGACCGGGGCGCACTGGGCGACGGCGGTCCTTCTTGCCGTCGCCGGGCTGGCGTGGTTCGTGCTCGGCTACGTCATCCCCTGGACAGCCGTCCTCGGTCGGGACGAGCGGCCCGTGGTCAAGGACGCCAACGGAACCTGGTTCATCTGGTGCGTCGCGAGCCAGTCCGTTGCCGTGGCCTGCGCGACGCTCGAGCCGCTCGCCGGCAGTTGGAAGGCGGGCCTGGCCCTGCTCGCCGTCGTGGCGTGGTCCGTGGGGATCATCCTCTATGCGGCCGTCGGCATCTTCGTCTCGCTCCGCCTCATGATGTACCGGATCAGGCCCGAGGACCTCGGACCGGCGTACTTTGTGGCGATGGGTGCGATGGCCATCACCGTCCTCGCGGGTGCGCGCATCGTTGAAATGGCGGATGCCCCCATGGTGGCAGTGACGCGCGGGCTCGTGGCCGGCGCCTCGGTGGTGTTCTGGGCGTTCGCCTCCTGGCTGTTCCCTGTCCTCATCGCGGCCGGCTGCTGGCGCCACCTCGTCAAGAAAGTTCCGCTCTCCTACGAGCCCGGACTGTGGGGGGTTATCTTCCCGCTGGGCATGTATGCAGTGGCTGGCATATACCTTGGCCGCGCGGACCGCCTCCCGGTGGTTGAGTTGATCGGGCGGACCGAACTCTGGGTCGCCGTCGGTGCCTTTGCCGTGACCATGGGAGGGATGCTGTTCCATCTCTGGACGACGCTCGTCCTACCGCGGCCCGGGCGCGAGCGGGCACACCCGTAGCTCATTGCATGCAACCTTGCATGCTATGAGCGATAGACTGGGTCCATGGAGACCAGTGCCGCCGCAGAGCGCGCCTACCAGCACGCCAAGCAGCTGATTCTGACGGGGTCCGTGCAGGGCGGGGAGTTGCTGTCGGAAGGCGTCCTCGCGGCTGAATTGGGGATCAGCCGCACGCCTGTGCACGAGGCGTTTCTGCGGCTGGATGCGGAAAAGCTGCTGAAACTGTCCTCACGCCGCGGGGCGGCAGTGGTGCCGATGGCTCCGGACGAGGCGCGGGACGTCCTGGAGATGCGGGAGGCAATCGAGCTGTCCACCGCCCGGCGCGCGTTGGCGGACGGCCCGCCGTCGCCGGAAGCGATCGCTGAGCTGAAGGCCAATCTTGAGCGCCAGCGCCAGCTGGCGGCGGCCGGGGACATCGACGGATTCGTCGAGGCGGACAACGAGTTCCACGCCTCGATCGTGCGTGCTTCGCGGAACCAGACCGCGCTGCACTTCCACGACGCGTTGCGCGACCGCCAGCACCGGCTCCGCCGGCAGCTGCTGCACGTGGGTCCGGAGAACGTCGCGGCGGCGCTGGCGGACCACGAGCTGATGCTGGCGGCGGCCGAAACCGGAGACGCTGAGGAATTCTGCCGCCTGATCACCCAGCACGTGCGCCGGCACCGGGGAATCCTGTGATGCGGGGCTGGAAGGGAGTCTTTGGTGCCCTGTTTGTCTGCTCATGGGCAGGAAACCAGTTCAGCCCGCTCCTGCTGATGTACGAAAACACGCGCGGGTACGACGCCGTCACCGTCAACGCGTTCCTTGGGGTCTACGTCCTCGGCTTGGTGCCGGCGCTTCTGCTGGCCGGGGTGCTCTCGGATCGGTACGGCCGGAAACCGGTGATGACGGCGGGCGTGCTTTTCGCGCTGCTGGCCAGCGCCGTGCTGTCGCTCGGAGCGGTCGGAACGGCGCCGATCTATGCCGGGCGGCTGCTCTCCGGCATGGCGGTCGGAACGGCGATGGCGGTGGGTAGCACGTGGCTGAAGGAGCTTTCCCAGCCACCCTTCGATCCCGCGGCCGACCGCGGATCCGGAGCGCGCCGCGCGTCCCTGGCCTTCACGCTCGGCTCCGGTCTGGGGGCGCTCCTGGCCGGTGCCCTGGCTCAGTGGGGGCCGCTGCCCGAGGTCCTGCCCTTCCTCCTGCACCTTGTCGTCGCGCTGCCGTTCGTCGTCGTCGTGCGCCGCATCGAGGAGACGGGCGGAACCAGCCGCGAGCCCCTGCGGGAACAGCTCCGCGTCCGCTCGATTGCACACAAGCGCTTCCGGCGGGTTGTTCTCGTCACCGCACCGTGGATCTTCGGCGCCGCCGCGCTCGCTTATGGCTACACCCCGGTCCTGCTCAAAGCGCAAACCCAAGGGTTCGGCATCGCCTATGCCACGCTGCTCACCGTTGTGTCCTTGGGCGTTGCCGCGGTTGTCCAGCCGGTGGCGAAGCGACTCGATTCCGTTTCCAGTGCCCGCGGCATCACCTTCGCCCTGCTCGTCCTCACCGCCTCGGTCGCCTGCATCGGGCTTGCCGTTGCGACGGCTTCGGTTTGGTTCGGCATCGTGTCCGCGGCGCTGAGCGGCGCGGGAATCGGGACGGCGCTCTCCACCGGACTGCTCGAAGTGCAGCGCATAGCGGGCACCCGCGACCTGGCCGGCCTGACGGGTGCCTTCTACGCGGCCGCGTATGCCGGGTTCCTCCTGCCCACGCTGATGGCAGCGATGACGCCGCCGTTCACGTCCGCCCAGCTTTTCGCTGCGCTCGTGCTCCTGGCACTCGTCTCAACCGCCGTCGTCGTGCGCAACTTCCGCAAGCACCTGCCGGCGGTAAGCGCGGCCGGCTGAGGCATTTAGGTGTTGTGTGTGGCCGGGGCGCTGATGGAGACAGAGTTTCCGACCGGACCCCTGCCGGAGCTTTCGTCAACGCCGGCCGGCTGGTTGACGTCCAGTGAGGTGGGGAAGAGCTCCGGACTGTAGGTGTAAAGCAGAGTGG
Organism: Paenarthrobacter sp. DKR-5; assembly: GCF_018531425.1. Taxonomy (GTDB): domain Bacteria; phylum Actinomycetota; class Actinomycetes; order Actinomycetales; family Micrococcaceae; genus DKR-5. The sequence goes on along the minus strand of NZ_JAHBOI010000009.1, from coordinate 89,626 downwards.
CGAAGGTTTGGATGAGCAGGTTAACGCAGAACCCGAAGATCACTATGGCGATCGGATTGAACGTGAGTCCGTAGGCAAGGCCGCTGGCGGCCGTGGCCAGCGCAGCGATGACCAGGGGTACCTTGCGACCGAAACGGTCTGACACCGGCCAAGCGAGCAGTGCCCCCGGGATGGCGCCGATGGTGGTCAGCGCGGCGAACTGCAGCGACTGGGTCAGGCTGAAGCCTTGCTCGGCCAGGAGCGTGGGAACCCATGCCACGAAGCCGTAAAAGCCGAGGGTCTGAAAAATCCAGACCACCGCGAGGAACAGTGTTCGGCGGCCGACGGAACCACGGAACAGTTGAGCAAAAGCGGGCTTGGATTCGGTCTCGGGGCGCACAGACTTCAGATCTACCGGTCCGAGGTGGGGTGCGTGGTGTTCAAACTTGGCGAGGACTGCTTCGGCGTCGAGGTGCCGGCCTTTGTGCTGGAGCCACCTCGGGCTTTCGGGGAGAGCCAGGAGTGCGGGGACCGCGGCCAGGGCCAAGGACCCGGCCACGAAGACCAGTCGCCAGGCGTCATGCCCGAGGGGGATGATGCCCCTGGCGAGGAAGGACATACAGGGGATCCCCGCCAGCCCGATTGCCATGACCGCGGCCTGCATCCTGCCGCGGCGCGAAGCGGGCATGACCTCCGAAATGTACGTGGTGGCGGCCACCACCATGGCTGACAGCCCGGCACCGGTGAGCAACCTGAAGGCAAAGAAGCTCGGTATGTCATAACCGAGGGCGTTAACGAGGGAGAACACGGAGAAGACGAGCGTAGAGAACACCAGTGCGCGCTTGCGCCCGATATGATCGGAAAGCCGTCCGCCAAGGCTCGCACCAAGTGCCATGCCGGCAAAGGCGGCGGAGGTCACAATGGCGATGTCTGCGACGCTGAACCGGAGGTGTTCCTTCAGCGCGGGCGCGACGTACGCAAACGTGTTCAGGTCGCCGAATTCAAAGAGGAACACGAAGGCGAGGGTGAGGAGCGCGAGTTTGTGCAGGCGCGTGACGGGCAGCCGGTCCATGCGGGCTGCCACAAGTGCGGCGGATGGCATTTATCCTCCTTGATAAATCTTCTGGATCATATTTTCGCCTCGTAGGGCGACGTTTCCGCTATCGGGCACCGGCCGAAGGTGCGCCGTCCCCGCTCCAAGTAACGAACCGCGTGCGGAGGGCCACCAGGCCGTCGTTACGGCTGAACATGGAGCGGCCCTTACCGCCTGCCTGGACGAGCCAGAGGAACCGGCCGTCATAGGTCACGCCGTCGGCCGTGCCGTCGGACACTTCCACCCCGTCTCTGAAGAGGGTGATGCGGTCGTCTGTCTGGATCAGAGTCCAGTCCGCGATGTATTCCGCGGGAGCGCCGGTTCGCCGGTGCGGGGAGCGGAGGACTGTCATGGGGATTCCTGGTGCATAGGGGTCGGCGGTCCCGTCGCGGGACCCGGCCCGAGCCGGGACCCGCGACAGGATGGTAGGAGCTACTTGGTGTAGCCGAAGACCTTGTTCCACGTGGCCAGATCTTCCTTGCCAAAGGTGATGGCGTCGGAGTTCTGCATGCGGTAGACCTTGCCGGAATCGACGGCGGGAAGCTTCACCCCCATGATCGTGGGCGGTGCGACGTCGGTGCGGACCGGGTATTCGCCGATCTGGGCAAACACCTGCTGGCCCTGCTTGGAGAGGTTGTAGTTCAGGAATACCTTCGCCGCTTCCGCGTTTTTGGCCGTGCCGGTCATTCCGAGGTAGTAGTCGTAGGAGACCAGCCCTTCGTTGGGGACGACGAACTTCACGGGTGCTTTGTCCTGCACGGCGGAGATGTTGGTGCCGCTGATGGTGACGGTGCCGACGGCGATCTCACCGCGCGCGAGCGCAGTGGCTTCGGCGCCGAGAGAGTCATAGATCTTGGGTTTCTGGGCGGCGTACTTGCTGAAGTAGTCGCTGCCCAGCTTGGTCTCCATGAACCTGTTCAAAGCCGCCGTACTGCCACCGGAGCCGCCTTGGACGATGCCGATCTTGCCCTGCCATTTGCCGCTGACCGCGTCTGCCCAGGACTTGGGGGCGTCGGCTTCCTTTACGAGCTGCGTGTTGTAGCCGAGGGTGTAAACGGAGTTGAACATGCGCGTGAATTTGCCCCCGTCAACGGAGACGTCCTTGAACTTGGCCGCCCCGGGGACGTCGTACGCCTTCCAGACGCCGGCGTCCTCCATTGACTTGGCGATCCGGTAGTCGGAGGTGCGGATGACGTCGGCGGCGAGCTTGCCTGCGCCCTGTTCGGACAGCACCCGCTCCGAGAGCTTGTTCGGGGTCAGGCGCACGACGTTCACCTTAATGCCGGTGTCCTTGGTGAAAGCTGCCACGAGGGCGCTTTCGGAGGAGTCCGTGTAGCCGGAGTACAGCGAAAGGGTCTCGGTCCTGGCCTTGTCGAAGGTTGCCTTGTCGGCGATCGTTTCTCCATTGATCACCAGGCCGTTGTCAGTGTTGACGTTCGCGGCGGCGGTGACGACGCTGGCGCTTTGTGCCGCGCTTCCGCAGGCGCTGAGTCCAACGGCGAGGAGCAGGCCGGCAGCCGCGACGGCCGGCAGTTTGGACGCTAACTTCATTGTGTGTCCCTTTCGAGTGGTTGATGGGGCGGTCAGCTCTTGGTCTTGCGTTCCCCGCCCGCTTTTTGTGCGATGACGGCGAGGATTCCGATCACTAGGCAGTAGAGGACGCTGACAGCCGCAGCGGCCTGGCTTTGCCCGTTGTCGAAGTTGTCGAACACGAGGATGGACAAGATCCGGGTGTTGGAGGTGAACAGGAAGATGGAGGCGCTTAGCTCCCGCATCGAGAGCATTAGGAACAGCAGGAAGGAAGACGTGATGCCCACCCGCATGAGGGGCAGGGTGACATCCACGACCGACCTCGCGCGCCCTGCCCCGAGCATGACGGCGCTGTCTTCGAGATCCTGATCCATTTGGAGCATCGATGCCGAGACACCGCGGTAGCCCTGTGGAAGAAAGACCGCGACGCACGCGACGGCGAGGATGGCCAGCGTTCCGTAGATCGGCAGGGGCAGCAGCAGCCAGGTCCAGAGCAGGCCGATACCCATCACGATGGCGGGTACTGCCAGGGGGGTCATGGCGACCAGCTCGATCAGGCGTCCGGTCCGGGACTTGGTGCGGTAGCGGACGTAGGAGGCGATGAAGCTCAGGGTGGTGCCTGCGAAGGCAGCGATCAGGGCGACCAGCACGCTGTTTTTGAGGGCGAGCTGGAAATCGTTGGAGCCGAGGACCTCGAGCAGTTTCGCAAAGCTGAGCGAGTTCGCTTCCAGCAGCTGGGAGATTGAGGAAACGAACGGCGTGGCCTGCATGGAGGCGGTCAGCAGGGCGAGCATTGGCAGGACCACGGAAACCGCGAAGTAGCCCACGGCCAGAAGCGTGAACGGCCAGCGCAGCTTGCGCAGAGGCACCTGCCGGGGCCGGTTGCCCTTGCCTGTCATCGTGGTGAACTTGCGCTTGTTGATGATGCGTTGCTGGATAACGGTGACAGCCATGAGCGCGACGGTAAGGATGACGGCGACGCTGGCGGCTTGGTTGCTCTTCGCCGGAGTCGCGCTCATCAGGCGGTAAATGTAGGTGGGCAGGGTATCGACGCCGGCAGGGTTGCCAATGACCTGGGCCACGGGAAAGTTCTCCATGGTCAGAGCGAACACGAGGACCGCTGAGCCCAGGATTGCGGGCAGCGCCAAGGGCAGCGTGACGGTTCGAAGCATCGTCCGCAGGGGGGCTCCGTGCACCGTTGCCGCTTCTTCCAGGTCCGCGTTCATCATTGACAGCGAGCTGTGCAGCAGCAGGAAGGCATAGGGGGCGTAGAAAATTCCGAGGACAAAGACCAGCCCGGGGAGGCTGTAGATGTTGATGGCAGCGTCAATCCCGAGATCCCGCAGGAGGATATTGATGTAGCCGGCGCTGGGGGAAGACAGGAGCGACCAGGCGAGGGCTCCGACGAGGGCGGGAATGAACATCGGCGCCATGCCGATGAAGAAAATGAACTTCCGCCACGGTGCGTCCGAGCGGGCGCAGACGAAGGCGAGGAAGGCTCCGATAAGAAGGGCGATGAGTGCTGAGCCGGTTCCCACCATGAGGGAATTGACCAGGGCCCCGAATGCTTCGGGTGTGGCCAACAGGGCCAGATTGGAGAGAGTAAGTCCGCCCAGGGAGATGCTGCCGGGCCGGGGAACGCTGTCAGAGAATGCGGCGAGGAGCACGAGGCCGAGGGGGAGGACGACGAGGACGGAGAGGATGATCAGGACGACCAGGCCGGAGGTGTTCTTCTTCAGGACTGCCAGTGCGCGCGCCGGCCGGTGGCTGCCTTGCGCCGAGTTTGACGGGTGTCGTGCTTCTGCCGCGGTGGTCCTGGTGGGCGTCTTGAGGCTCATGCGAAGACCTCCGCCGGCAGGATCTGCACTTCGCGTGCGTTCACGGTGACCCAGACGCGGTCGCCCACATTATGCTGCTCGCCCCGCTTGAGGCCACCGAGGACATCGAGCTCCGGGCCGGCTTCAAGTTCGACGGCGTAGCGCACGTCGTTGCCTTGGAAGCCGGCTACACGCACCGTCCCCGGCCAGGAGTTCACGCTGCCCGTGGGTGCTGCGGTCACTTGCAGGTCTTCGGCCCGGATGCACACTTTGGGGGAGAGAGCGGCTTGGGCTGGCGGTTGGGTGGCGTGGATGGTCAGGTCACTGGCAGCAATACGTGCAGCGGTCTGTCCGTCAGCGGCCGTGATCTCCGTACATTCCATGATGTTGGAGACGCCGAGGAAATGGGCGATGGATGCGCTGGCGGGGGCCTCGTACATGTGCCGGGGTGCGCCCATCTGGACGATGCGGCCGCCCTGGAGCAGCGCGATGCGGTCCGCCAGTGCAAACGCTTCGTGCTGGTCGTGCGTGACGTACACGCAGGTGAGTCCGAGCTTGAGCTGAATCTCGCGCAGTTCGACGCGGAGGCGGTCACGCAGGCGTGCATCAAGGTTGGAGAGTGGTTCGTCCAGCATGAGGACGCTTGGCCGCATGACCAGACTGCGGGCGAGGGCTACCCGCTGCATTTGTCCGCCGCTGAGCAAACTCGCTCCGCGCTCGGCAAACTGGTCCAGGCCCACCAGGGTGAGGGCCTCGGTGACTCTTTCGTCGATTTCCTTCGTGGCGAGCTTCTTGCGCTTGAGCGAGTAGGCGACGTTTTGGGCGACGGTCATGTGCGGCCAGACCGCGTAGGACTGGAAGACCATCCCTACGTTGCGCTTGTTCGGCGGGAGGTTGATTCCCTTTTCGGAGTCGAAGACAACGATGTCATCGATGATGATCCGCCCGGAGGTAGGTTCTTCCAGACCGGCGATGCAGCGCATGGTGCTGGTCTTGCCGCAGCCTGACTGTCCCAGGAGGACGAGGGCTTCACCGTCTTCGATGTCGAGGTTGAGGTTCTCGATGGCTGTGAAGCTTCCGTATTTCAGTTGCAGGTTTTGGATGCTGATCTTCATGGCTTTTCCTTGGGCTGGTGGTTGCCGGTTCGGATTTTCAGTCGCGCGGCACCAGGACGGTGCCTTCGCTGATGACGCGGGCTGAGCGCTGGAACGAGGCTTCGGAGGGCTCGGGTGCGTCAAGGCCCACAATGGTTTTGTTCTTGAGCAGGTGGATCAGCAGTCCGGCGTTGTTGTCAGCGGCAGCCACTGCCTGCCGCTGCACGACGGTTCCAGGCGTCCCGAAAGCTGCGGCGACGGCAACGGCACTGGTCAGGCCGATGGCGGGGTGCAGTGCGCTCATGGAAATCATTCGGGCCGATATTCCTGATGATCCTTCCGGCGGTGCGCCCACCACGCCGACCTTCGGGACCGAGCTGAGGCCAGCGGGAAGGTTCATCTTTTGTGCCGCGGCCGCCCGTAGTGCGGGCGCCAACCGAACGAGACCGTCCAGCTCTGCGGCCTCCTCCCTGCCGGAAAGTCCCAGGTCGGGGGCATGGAAGAGCGCGGCCGGGGCGCCGGCGTCGATCAGGGTTGCCTGATAGCGGTGGCCGTCAAGCTCTATTTCGTCAATGGGGCTCCCCGTGGGGTACTGCGGGCCGTAACTGGACCAGGTGTCCTTTTGGAAGATGACGTCCACTGGTACGCCCGGATAGTGCTGGCCATCGAGCCTACGGCCGCCGTAGACCGGCACGTGTGCGCCCGGTGTCGGGATCTCGCAGACAAGCCGAAGCCCGGTCAGAACATTCAAAATGGTTACACGGGTGACCTCGGCTGCGGGAGCGACCAGGCCGCTGTGGAGAGCGTAGAGCCCCAGTGCCGTGGCGCAATTGCCGCAATTGCTCGCCCACTCGACGGCGGGCTTGTCGATGGCAACCTGAGCGAACCGGTACCGCACCGTTCCGTCCCCGTCCACGCCGTCCACGACAATGGCTTTGCTTGTTGTCGAGGAGGCGCCGCCCACACCGTCAATCTGCCGTAGGTCGGGGGAACCGAAGGTGCGGATCAGGAGCCGTTCTGTCGCATCGACGTCTGCAGGCAGATCTTGCGCACGGAAAATCCAACACTTGCTGGTACCGCCGCGAACGAGCGTTGAGGGGACAGAGACGACCGAGGGTCGGGCCGCCTGTGGCTTGGTCCCGGACAGAAGCGCCATTGTTTCTCCTTGAAGACTGCACGGACTGCATGCAGTTGGGGTGAATCTGCAAGAGGAGAGTCGAAAAGAATCCCGTGAACTCCACCTGTATGTCGTTGCTCACAAACGGTATACCGTTGGCGCGAAGGGCGCAACAGTCGTGCGGCAGTGAATACAACCGCTAGAAGATGCGCGCAGTGAGGCCGGGGAACATGAAGGGCCGCACGGACCTCTGTCTACAGACACGACAAACGGTATGCAGCGGGTTAGAATTGCGTCTCGGGGTATGGCGCACGGCGTCATCCCACTTTCCTGTATGGAGACCGGAGGCATCGCGTGACGTCACAACCTGTGATGAGCCCTTACCTGATGATCAGAAATGCCATCATTTCGCAGGAGTTTCCGCCGCGGGCCCAGCTCGTCGAGAGCGCTTTGGCCAAGAAGTACAACGTTTCGCGGACTCCCATCAGGGAAGCCCTGAGGCGTTTGGAGACGGAAGGGCTGGTCGAGCGCTTCGGCTCACGCATGCAAGTGCGTGAATACCGTCCGGAAGAGATGCTCGACCTCTACGAGGTGCGGACCTTCCTGGAGGAGGCTGCCGCCAAGACCGCGGCCCTTCGCCACACGGATATGGATCTGATGCTTATTGAGCGGGCCCATCAGGCGATGGTGGATGTCGATTTCGATGCTGCTGCGCCTGCGGAGCTGGCTGCCGTCAACCGCACCTTTCACGAGCGGGTCTGGGCTGCGAGCCATAGCGCTGCGCTCCTGGATCTGCTTGACCGGATTCTTGTGCATTTCATCCGGTACCCGGGCACGACGCTTTCAACACGGGAACGCTGGGACCGGGTTCTGAAGGAGCATGAGGAGCTCGTGGCGGCTATCCGTGACCGCGATGCCGAGGAAGCCGGCAAGATCGCCAGCGCCCACATGGATGAAGCTAAGAACATTCGGATCCAGATGTACATCGATGCGCAGGAAATCAGCCAGAACGCTCAGCGCTGAGGCGCTCGGCGTGGAAATTTAGCAGGACCGGCTCTTCCCTCGGCTTCGCGCCAGGTCGGCCCCAGGATTTTCCCTGCCCTGGACAAGGGCACCAACCCCGAAGGAGTAGCTGTGCACGGATCCATCGTCGTCGGAGTGGACGGAAGTGAAACGGCCCATCGGGCGGCGCAGGCGGCCGCCCGGCTCGCAGCGGAAAGAAACGCGTCGTTGCACTTGGTGACTGCCTACGGCAACGAAAAGACGGAAGTCAAAGAGATCGCCGGCGAAGCCTGGACCATCTCGAATGCATCTGAAGCGCTGAGGATAGCGCAGCGAACCGCCGCCCTGCTTGCCGAGGAAACCGGAATTCAAGCCTCGGCCGTGGCGGAGGCCGGCAAGCCGCACGAGGCACTCACGCGAGAGGCGCTGCGGCTCCACGCAGGCACTATCGTCGTCGGGAACCGTGGAATGAAGGGCATCGGCCGGGTGCTCGGCAGTGTTGCGAACTCGGTTGCCCACCATGCCCCCTGCGACGTCTACATCGTGAAGACGGACTAAGCACCCCCGAAGGCTCCGGGCGAGTCTGATGCACACATCGGCGCACCTATGTATACAATCGTATGCAGCGATGGAGCTGCGAGGAGGATTGTCGATGATCAGAACCGAAGTGCTTGTGATTGGCGGCGGAAACGCCGGATTTACTGCCGCCCTTGCTGCCTCCGAGCGGGGTCGCGAGGTTGTCCTGGTGGAAAAGGCTGAGGAACCAGCCTCGGGCGGTAACAGCTTCTACACTGCCGGAGCCACCCGTATCACCCACCAAGGGTTGGAGGAGCTCCTGGAGTTCGTCGAACCGGACGAGCGCCATGCCGTGACCGAGGTTCCTGCCTACACTGCCGCCGATTACCTCGCCGACCTGTCGAAAGTCTCCGAGGGCCGCAACGACCCGGCACTTTCTTCAGTCCTTGTGCAGGAGAGCAACCCGACCATGCGCTGGCTGCACGGGATGGGCCTGAAGTACCGTCTGATGTACGAGCGCCAGGCATACCGGACTTCGGACGGTGGCTACTTGTTCTGGGGTGGCCTGCACGTGGGCAATGTGGGCGGAGGGAAAGGCCTCATGGCCGATCACCGCGCGGCGGCGAGGCACCGCGGGGTTGAAGTCCTCTACGGGTGTGCCGCCAGCGGATTGACCGTGGAGAACGGCCGGGTGACCGGCATCCACTACAGATCGGCGTCGGGCGGGGGGATTATCGAGGCCGAATCCGTGATCATTGCCTCCGGTGGCTTCGAAGCATCACCGGAACTGCGGGGCCGCTACCTGGGTGAAGGGTGGCAAAATGCCAAGGTTCGTGGCACCCCTGGCAATACCGGGGAAATGATCCTTGCGGCGTTGGACGCCGGAGCGGCAAGAGGCGGCGACTGGTCGAGCTGTCACAGTGTGGCTTGGGACGCGTGGCACCCGAACAACGAAAGCAACCTCGAGCTGACCAACCAGCTCACCCGCGGCGGCTATCCCCTCGGGATCATCGTCAACAGAGACGGCGTCCGCTTCGTGGATGAAGGGGCCGATTACCGCAACTACACTTACGCGCGGTACGGCCGTGACATCCTTTCCCAACCCGGCTCAGCCGCTTTCCAAATCTTCGACTCATCCTCCCGCGGCATGCTTCGTGCCGAAGAATATGACATGCCCGGTGTCTCGGTCGTGTGCGCCGACACCGTCGACGAGCTGGCGCTACGAGCCGGGATCGACCCCGATGGGCTTGAGGAAACAGTGCGGAGCTTCAATGCTTCCATCAGCGACGCGGTGCCCTTCGACCCCAACATCAAGGACGGAAGGAAGGCGCGCACCACCCCACCGAAAAGCAACTGGGCCCGCAGCCTCGCGTCCCCTCCCTTCTACGCCTTCCCGGTGACCTGCGGCATTACCTTCACCTTCGGGGGCTTGAAGACAGACACGTGGGGCCGGGTGCTGGGTGAACACGATGCACCGATCGACGGGCTCTACGCATGCGGAGAAGCTCTCGGCGGCCTCTTCAGCGGAAACTATCCGGGAGGATCCGGTCTTGCAGCCGGCGCCGTCTTTGGACGTCGGGCCGGCTCCGTCGCTTGAACGCCACAGGCCGGCCGGTGCACCCCACCGGCCGGCACGCACCACCGCCAACAGGAAGAGGACAAATGGCCACCACCCCGGTCCATGAGCAGCTTCGCCGGGACATCCTGGCGCAGGTTTTCACCTCCGACGAACCGCTGACGGAAGCTAAGCTAACCGAGCGGTACGGGGCGTCGCGGACGCCGGTTCGGGAGGCCCTCCAACGCCTCGAGCAGGACGGGCTCGTTCAACGCCGGGGCAAGGTGGTGGTGGTCCGTACGCACTCAGCCGAAGAAATCATCGACATCTACGAATCAAGGATCGTCCTCGAACAGGCCGCCGCGTCAAAGGCCGCAGCCAAATCGACGCCCCTGGACCTGCGACTGCTCGAGGCCACCCTGCAGAAGATGCGAGAGCTGGACACCGCCGACGGACGGGCCCTCGCAGAAACGAACCGAACCTTCCATTCACAGCTCTGGCACGCCACGCACAGCCCCTCACTCATCGGACTGCTCGAACGCCTCGACCAACAGGTGCGCCGTTACACCTTGACCACGCTGACCTTCCCAGGCAGATGGGCTGAGGTACTCGCAGACTACGCAGAGCTTCTCCGGGCCATTGAGGCAAAGGATCAGGAGGCAGCAGGGCAGATCGCGGCCCGCCACATGTCGGAAGCCCTGAACATCAGATTGAAGATGTATGCGGAGGATCCGAACACACTCTAGGAGGGCCTTCCTTGTCCTGTCCGCGCACCTATTAGACCCGCCGGCCGACACCCCTGCATACTCCATCGCAACAGGTAACCCGAGAGTCGGGCGCAGGGATGGCCGGTGAAAGGAGGCGGGGCACGCTCCCAAGAGCATGCCCCGCCTCACCCCCAATTCCAGGCGCTTGCCCATGCCATCCGAACAGCGAACCGCCGGTTGAGGCCGTGGGAGAGCGTCCCTGAGTTCCCGGGCGCCGCCGCGCGCAGCGTGAGAACCGTCCGTTGTCCGGCGCACGTTTCGGGACGAAAGCCCCGTACCGGAAGCGGCCCAGGCGCGTAGCCTGATCTCGCTGGCGGACCGTCCTTCAACGACGACAGGAAACGGAAGGTGTCAGCAATGGGAGCAAAGGAAAACGAGGCCCTGGTTCGGCGCGGCTATGAAGCCTTCATGGCAGGGGACATGGCCACTCTTGGCACGCTCTTCACCGACGACGCGGCGTGGCACGTCGGTGGCAACGGAGCCCTCTCTGGCGATAAGCAAGGCAAAGACGCGATCTTCTCTTACTTCGGTGAGTTGTTCTCGCGTTCGGACGGGACATTGCGGCTGACCTTGGAAGACGTACTGGCAGGGGAGGATTATGCCGTCGGGGTGCAATCCAACCACGCCAAGCGCAACGGCCGGGAACTGGACCAACAGATCGTTGTCTTGTTCAGCCTGCGGGACGGCAAGGTTTGCGACGGTCGCGAGTTCTCCGAGGACACCGCTGCGAACGCCGACTTCTGGTCGTAGAATCGGCGGCCGTCAAAGCGGATCTTGCGGAAGCGGCGCCCTCCGGCCGCTTCCATGCTCCCCGCTTCGTAAATCAAACTCCGGCGCTGCAGAGTCTCGAGCCGTCGATAGAGCGCGGCGCGGGACACACCGGTGAAGGCGGGGAGTGCTGGCGCGACATGCCGCTGGCGGCCCGGATCAGGTCCAGAAGATGACCGCGAGGTGGCGCCGCTGATCCTGATAGATACATTCGATTGTCATCGGTCCTCCTGTCCGGCTGATCGTCATCTCGGCCGCCGGCCGTCCGCCATGCTGCCCCGGAAGTGTCGCAGGCGGCAAGAATCAAGCGTCGGAGCCGATCCACTCCAAGGCGGCTGCGGCGGTCCACGCCTGGTTCAGGCTACCCAGCGGTTCTCCGGTGAAGGGCTCGTAGTACTCACTGAACTTCAGGTCCGCAAGTTGCTCCAGCGAAGCGGTCCTGAGCATCTCGTAGAGGTCGCCCTGCCCGTTGCGCTGAGCCGCCCAGCCGAGCAGGAGGTTTAGGAACGGCCAGACCGGACCGCGCCAGTACGTTCGGGGCCGGAACGCGGGACTGGAGGGGGAGGTCGACGGCGGCAGTGGGAAGCGCAGTCCGGGATAGCCCATCCAGTCCGGACCAAGGAGCAAGGCCCGCTGGGCAGCGAGGGATTGGGCCCCGCCCCCCGCCACGAGGGGAGCAAAACCGGAGACCGTGTCGGTGGCGATCCATTCCCCGGCCAGGACGTCATAGTCGCGGGCCAAGCCGGTGCGGGGATCGACCGTGGAGGCAACGCCGTCGCGGAAGCGCCGCGACAGCCCCCTCAGTTCCTCCGCCTCTGAAGCGCGTCCGATGTCGTCCGCCAGGGCGGCGAGGACATCGCTGGACGCGGCCATGATCCCGGAGAAGAACACGTCCCGGACACGGAAGTCCACCACGTCCTGCATGGCCTTGTCGTCATAGTTCACCGAGGCCATCTGCTGGACGAGCCACAGGTACTTGGTGTACTCGGCGTCGTCAGGACGTTCGCTGGCGTCGGCGACGTGGAGGGTGTCCCGCCGGGTGAACGGTTCAACTGTCCCTGGGTTGATGCGCGCATACGGGCCGTCCCAGCGAGGGGAATTGTCGAAGCCGGATTCCCAACCGTGGTGGATCTCGATCAAGCCCGCGCCGTCGGGGTCCCGGACGTCGGCGAGCCAGCGGTGCCACGCCAGCCAGCCGTCGAAGGAGTCGCGCAGGAATGACTCGGCCGCTTCCTGGTCCTTTCCTCCGTTTTCCCGCCCGCGGTCAACAATGTGGCGGACCGCGATGGCGTGCACCGGCGGCTGGCAGATGCCGCTGCTCTTGACTGCGGACGGCCGGGCTTTCGCCGACTCGGTTCCCCAGCGGTCGAAACCCGGGAAGTAGCCGGCGGAATTTTCGTTGAAGACGATGTGGGGGATCATCCCTGTTGACCATTGCGCCGCCAGAAGGCTCCGCAGTTCGGTGATGGCACGCGGGACGTCGCAGCGCGCCAGCCCAATGGCCACGAAGGCGGCGTCCCAGCTCCACATGTGCGGGTAGAGGTTGGGTGCTGCGCTGGTCATGGTGCCAAGGTCGTTGAGTTTCAGGGCTTCAATGGCGGCCCGTCGCAGTTCCGTGACGCCGACGCGGGTTTGGGGATTCACTTGGCCTCCAGTGCCAGGGATGTCGCGCTGTCGTAGAAGCGCAGGGTGTTCGGGGAGAAGGTGAGCCAGATGGTCTGGCCCGGCAGAGTCCGGAAGGTCGGCAGGGCCTGCACCTTACTGCTCTGACCGTCGACGTCGACCGTCAGGAGGACTGAGGAGCCCATCTGCTTGACCGCCTGCACAGTCGCCGGGACACGCCGGGAGGACGCTTCGGCGGGACGGCCGCCCTTGCGGGGAGTGCTTGTAGCTGTGGTTCATTGACTGCTCCATTCAGGTGCGCGCCGCTGCAGCGCCTTTCGTCTAAGAGTGAGACAAAACGTTTGGATGTGCCAAGGACCACACTCGCCGATAGCATGAGCCTCCGGCGCTGGGCGGCTCGTGGCGGGCGTCGATCGAGCTATCGGGCGCGCGTCCTCGGAGATACCATTGTTGAACCCTGCTCGAAGACGGCACCCGCTGAGCTTCCGCGCAACGGGATCGATCTTTACACCAGGAGATACAGGCTGTGGCACAATCACCGGTCAAGGGCCGCCGCGCGCAGGCAGAATCTGCCAAGATCAACGCGATCCTGTCGGACCATCCCGTGATCGCAAGCATCAAGGACGAGGACGGGTTGCGGGCCGTTCTCAAGGCCCCGTGCCCTGTGGTTTTTGTGCTCTTTGGATCAGTGATGTCGATCAGAGGAATCGTGCAAGCCCTCAAGTCGGCCGGCAAGACGGTCTTTGTCGATGTGGACCTCCTTGACGGTTTCTCCAGCAAACCGGTCGTGGTGGATTTCCTGAAAGCAAACACCCAGGTTGACGGGGTCTTAAGCTCGAAGGCCGCAATAGTCCGGGCGGCGAAATCTGCAGGACTGTTGTCGGTCCACCGCCTCTTCCTTATTGATTCATTCAGCTACAACAGCCTGCCCAAGCAGGTCTCCATATCGGGCGCGGACGCCATCGAGATCCTGCCGGGATGCATGCCGCGGGTAATCTCCTGGGTCTGCGACGACATAGATCTTCCGCTGATAGCCGGCGGCCTGGTGTGCGACAAGGAAGATGTCATTGCAGCGCTGGGCGCAGGTGCCACCGCGGTGGCCTCGTCCAATCGCGACGTCTGGCTCATGTAGGGGGCGGCGTCCCAGCCCTATGCAGGGCCGTGGACTGTGTGCTAGAGTCCACTTCAACTTAAAACTTCATACTTGTTCCGGGCCTGGCCCGAAACGGTTGCTCGAAAACTAGAGAACAGCGACCCCCAATTCCAAGGGGATCGTTGTTCTCTTTTTTTGTGCCCGTCGTCGAACAAGGTGGAGGTTGAGCCACAGCCAGAAGATTATCTGCTTGAAAAGAACGGAACATTCGAATTGACAACCCTCACTCGCGAAGAGATCGTAAGCGCCTACGTCGATATCCTCGGCAGTGACCGCGTGATCACCGATGAGCAAACCCTCCGGGAGAACAGCGTCGACCGTTACTACAAGGTCGAGAATGTATTCGGGATCTATTCGCTGCCACTTCCGGCAGCTGTCGTAAAACCGTCCACGCCCGAAGAAGTTTCGTCAGTACTCAAACTGGCAAATGAATACGGCATCAGCGTCGTTCCGAAGACCGGGGGCTCTGCCACCGAAGGCGGCCTCGAAACCGTCGTCGAGAATTCCGTCGTCATCGACGGATCCGCGATGAACGAGATCATCGAGATCGACACGGACAACATGCTGGCAACAGTCCAGTGCGGTGTTCGCCTGCAGGATCTCGAAGACGAACTGAGGAAAGTCGGCTACACCACCGGGCACTCCCCGCAGTCCAAGCCGATCGCTCAGTTCGGGGGCCTGGTTGCCACTCGCTCCATCGGACAGTTCTCGACTCTTTACGGCGGCATCGAAGACATGCTCATAGGGGTTGAGACGGTCTTTCCCAACGGCGAGATCTGCCGCATTAAGAACGTCCCGCGCCGCGCGGCCGGTCCGGACATCCGCCACCTGGTCCTCGGCAACGAGGGTGCGCTCAACTTCATCACCGAAGTGAGCGTCAAGATCTTCCGCTACTATCCCGAAAACAACCGGTTCTACGGCTACCTCCTCGACGATATGAAGACCGGCTTCGAGATCCTCCGCGAGGTGGTCACCCAGGGTTACAAGCCTTCTGTCGCGCGCCTCTATGACAAGGAAGACGGGCTCTACCACTTCGAGCACTTCTCCGACGGGCGCTGTGTGCTGATCTTCATGGCGGAAGGCCCTAAGCCCATCGCTGATGCGACGGGCGAGGCGATCGAGCAGATTGTTGCCTCTTTCTCCGCTGCCGATCGTGTTGCGGATTCGCTGATCGAGGACTGGTTCAACCACCTCAACTGGGATGTCTCAAAAATCGAGGAAGAGCGGGTGGAGATTCGCGAGACATTGAACAACGGCTTCACGACCGAAATTTCGGGAAACTGGAGCGTTATCAACGACATCTACAACAACGCCCTGGCGAGGATTCGCAGCGAAGTTCCGGCGGAATTCACCCTGCTCGGCGGCCACTCGAGCCACAGTTACCTCAACGGAACCAATATGTATTTTGTCTACTACTACAAAATCGACGTGGATCCCACCGAAGAACGCACCACCTACCACGACCCCATTCAGAACATCATCGTCGAGGAAACACTGAAGCTCGGCGGTTCGATGTGTCACCACCACGGCGTAGGCAAGCACCGCACGCACTTCCTGGCTGAAGAATACGGCTCCTCGCTGTACATGCTGGAGACTCTCAAGTCCGCCTTCGACCCGAACGGCATCATGAACCCCGGCACAATCTTTCCCCTCTGAAGCCGTCGAAAACAATAGAACCGAGGAGTACGCATGTCCGATTTGAATATTGCCGACTTCGAGATGAGCTTCTTCTCGTTGAAAGGCAAGAATGCCATTGTGACCGGAGGGAACACCGGTCTCGGCCAAGCCTTCTCACTGGCCCTCGCCAAGGCGGGAGCCAATGTGCTGGCAGCGAGCATCATGCCCGACGACGGGCGCACCGGAAGCCTCGTCGAGGCCGCCGGCGCGAAATACGCCTACGTCATGTCCGACATCACGGTGGAGGGCAATCCCAAGAAGGTTGTGGACGCATGTGTCGATGAATTCGGCAGCGTCGACATCCTCATCAACTGTGCCGGCCGCAGCATCAATGAACCGGACGTCCTCAAGTACACCCGCGCCCAGTGGGACCCGATGGTGGCGCTGAACCTCACGGCCGCCTTCGAAATGGCACACGAGTGCGCCAAGCACATGGTCCGGCAGCGCAGCGGCAAGATCATCAACATCTGTTCAGTGTTCACTTTCCTTGGCGGTCAGTGGTCGCCGGCTTATGCCGCCACCAAGCACGGCATTGCGGGCTTCACCAAGGCTTACTGTGACGAACTGGCTCAATTCGGTGTGCAAGTGAACGGGATCGCGCCCGGCTACTATGCAACCGAGCTGACCGCGGACACGAGATCCGACCCGGAAGCCAACCAACGGGTCCTGGACCATATCCCGGCCAACCGCTGGGGGCAGACCCAGGACCTTATGGGCGCGACGGTATTCCTGGCGAGCCGGGCATCCGACTACGTCAACGGCCACATCCTCAGCGTCGACGGCGGCTACCTGGTGCGCTAAGCGCCGTCAGCAGATTAGGAAACCAGACATGACCACCCAGTACATCGTCGGACTTGACGGGGGATCGCAGAGTTCGAAGGTAGTCATTTTCGACACAAACGGCCGAGTCGTATGCGAGGCAAGCCAGGCCCTGGCGCCAATGCACACGCCCGGGGCCGGGATCGCCGAGCACCCGCATGACGATCTCTACGACTCCCTTGTTACTGCGGCCTCCCGGGCGATGGCGGCATTCCCGGGCAACCCGGAGGACATCATCGGTGTGGGATTGTGCAGCATCCGGTGCTGCCGCGCCCTCGTCCGCAGCGACGGAACGCTCGCCGAACCCGTCCAGAGCTGGATGGACCACCGGCTTTCCCGGGCATACGAGCACAACAACGACGACGTCGCGTACGTCACGACCGCTTCCGGATACCTCATGGGACGGCTCACCGGCGAGCTGACGGACACGGCCGCCAACTACATCGGGCCCTGGCCAATGGACGTCCAGACCTGGAACTGGTTCGACGACCAGGAAAAGTTCGACTCGTTCAACGTCCCGCGGGGGATGCTGTACCGGCTGCAGATGCCGGGGGACATCGGCGGTTATGTGAACAGCAGCTTCTCGAGGCAAACAGGCATCCCGCAAGGAATTCCTGTCGTCCACACCGCTAACGACAAGGCCGCCGAGGCGCTGGGCTCCGGCCTCCGGGACGACACCACCGGCCTCGTCTCCCTCGGCACCTACATTGCGGGCATGGTTGTCGGGAAGGAATTCGTGGCGGAACCGCGAAACTACTTTTCGAACTTCGCCTCCGAACCTCACCGCTACATATACGAATGCGCCGGCATTCGCCGGGGTATGTGGACGGTCTCCTGGCTCCGGGATCTGCTCGGTGCCGATAACGCCCGCGCCGCTGCCGAGTCCGGCGCCACGGGCGAGGAGCATCTCAACAAGCTGGCGTCCGACGTTCCTGCCGGAAGTGACGGACTGCTGTGCGTTCTCGATTGGCTCGCACCGCCGAACAAACCCTTCAAAAAAGGCATGTTCATCGGCTTCGACGAACGGCACGGGTACGCCCACATGTACCGCGCCGTCCTTGAAGGCATCGCTTTCACCATGAAGCGGAATATGGCCGCCATGACCGCCGAACGAAACATCAGTCTTAAAAGGCTTGTTGTCTCCGGGGGTGGGTCAAACAGCGACCTCGTCATGCAGATCTTTGCGGACGTCTTCAATATCCCTGCTGTGCGGAACGTCGTCCGTAACGCCGCTGGCCTGGGTGCCGCCATCTGCGTTGCTGTGGCCTGCGGAATCTACGCCGACTTCGATGAAGCATCCGAACACATGGTTCGACGCGAGGATCGCTTCGAACCCGATCCACGCAACGCAGAACTCTATGAACAGCTCTGTGCGGTCTCAGCGGAAATTCCCGCGCAGACAGACCCCATTCTGGAACGAATCCACCAAATCCTGTCCGATAACTAAGGAGTCGTCCTCATGCTCAAGCTCGGCAAATCAAAGAAGATTTTTCAGCTTGCATTGCTCATCCTCGCAGCGGGTTCCATTTATCCGCTTGTGTACCTTCGCCAAAACTTTGAGGCGACCATTCTCACGGTCTTTCATCTGAGCAACTCAGAGTTGGCCGGCCTCTATTCGATGCTTGGGATCATCTTTGTCATCGGCTACATCCCGAGCGGATGGCTGGCCGACAAGATCTCTGTTCGGTACCTGATCGTATTTTCGCTCGTCCTTACGGCGCTGACCGGTCTGTTCTACGCGCAGGTGCCGGACAAGTCCACGCTGGTCTATGTCTACCTCGCCTGGGGTTTCGCCACGGTCTTCACTTTCTGGAGCGCAATCCTCAAGACTGTCAGCCTGCTGGCCGACAAAAGCGAGGAAGGCAAGTACTTCGGTGCGCTTGACGGCGGACGTGGCCTTGTCGAAGCGATCCTGGCCAGCTGCGCAGTCGGTCTCTTCGCGCTCTTTGCGGGTAACGGTACCTCGGACATCACGCAGACCAAGGCGGGCTTCCAGGCCGTCGTCTACATGTACTGTGCAGTGCTCATCGTTATCGCCGTGCTGATCTTCTTCGTTCTCTCCGACACCCGGACGACAGCGACGGCCTCGCAGGAAGAGCCGGTGGAGTCAACGTTCGCCGCGGTACGCCGGATCCTGAAGATCCGCGAGGTATGGGTGATGAGCGTGGTGCTGTTCTGCGGCTACACGCTGTTCTGGGGACACTACTACTTCTCCGGGTTCCTCAACGTGAACCATGCCGTGACCCCGGTGAACGCGGGCGTGGTCACCGTTATCGTGCTGTGGATGCGTCCGATCGGCGGATTCGGAGGGGGATACCTCGCCGACAGGCTCGGCAAGTCCCGCGTCCTCGCGGTCTCCATGGTGGTCGCGGCATTGGGATTCATCTGCCTGGGCCTGCTCCCGAGCGGCTCTACTTCCCTGGCGTATGTCCTGGTCGTCGTCGTGGGCCTGTTCCTGTACGCAATTCGAGGAGTCTACTGGTCCTTGCTCGACGACTGCCGCGTCCCGGCCGCCGCGACCGGCATCGCCATCGGCATCATCTCGTTCGTCGGTTACCTCCCTGACATCGTCATCCCTCAGATCAGCGGCGCGATCTACTCCGCTTTCGGCAAGGACGTGGCCGGTGCCAACAACCTCTTCTTCATGGTTACCGCCGGGATCGGGCTGGTGGGCGCCGTCGCCGCGGCCTACTTCGCAGTGCTGATGAAGAAGCGCAGGAACTCCGAGACCGCAACTGTCAGTGAGGCGTTGCAGGCGGCGACCTGACCTGAGGCCGCTGACGACAGAGAGTGCCCGCCCGGGTATCCCGGGCGGGCACTCTCTGTCCAAAGGCGAAGGTGCCGCGCCCGCCGCCCTCGGCTAGCCTGCTTGGGTGACCCCGCCGAGCGGCGAGAAGTCCGTGGGGGTCATATAAGTGGAGGAGATATCGCTGATGAGATCACCGTTCGCCATCGAAGCCGCACGGGCGGCCACCCAGCGCGGGTCGTTCTTGAAGTTTTCCCAGTTGGTTTCGGGATTGCCTTCGTGGCGAACGAGATAAATGAGGAGATCGGGGTTGTCAGCCGAAATCCAGTACCCGATGTCATGGATTCCGTGGACACGGAAAAGCTCCTGGGTGTGGTCTCGGAATCGCTGAAGGAGCGCTTCCATCTTGCCCGGGGCTGCGGCGTAGGTACGTAGCTCGAATTGCACAGTGGCTCCCTTGTCGACACTAGGACGGTGTTGTTTGAGGGAGCTTAGCCTGATCCGGGCGGCTCCGCTGGTCAGAACCGCTCAAGGCCTCTCCAGCGTGGCGCTGTCCGGCAAGTTCCCGTACCTGAAGGCCGGGGACGTCCTCGAGCTCGAAATCGAGGGCCTGGGCCGGCAACGCCAGACCTTCGCCCAGGCCTGAAGCAGACGGAACCGGTGGCCCGGTCCGGCCGGTCAGCCGGACGCGTTGAGGTCGCGAGCGAACGGGATCGATTCCATGGCACCCGGCCGTGTCACTGCCCGGGCTGCCGCCGCGGTGGCGGCGGCAAGTGCGCCGGCCAGGTCGGACGGCGCTGCCAACAGGGCGGCCGCCAGGTAGCCGACGAAGGTGTCGCCGGCGCCCGTCGTGTCCACTGCGGCTACGGACGGAGCGGGGACGTGCTGCACGGTGCCGTGCGCCGCTGCGAAAGCGCCGCCCGCGCCCGCCGTGCAGATCACGGCGGTTCCCGTGGCTCCGGCAAGCTCGAGGGTCCGGTCCGCCAGCTCTTCGGCCGTGGCGCCGCTGAGCCTGCCGACGACGGCGAGTTCATGCTCGTTGACGACCAGAAGGTCGACGTCGTCGAACAACCGCTCCACCGACGTTGGTGCCGGCGCCGCGTTGAGGATCACGAAGGCCCCCTTGGCGCGGGCCGTCCTGGCGGCGCGGCGGACTGTGGCCACAGGGACTTCCAGTTGGAGGACCAGCACGTCGCCCGGACGCACCGCACCAAGGGATTCCTCGACATGCGCGGCCGTCAGTGACCGGTTCGCGCCGGGGCAGACGATGATGGCGTTCTCGCCGTGCTCATCCACGGGGATGACAGCCGTTCCGGTGGGAGTGCCGGGGTCCACGAGTACGGCTGCGGAGTCGATTTCCGCCTCGGCGAGGGCCTGGAGGATCAGCCGGCCGTGCTCGTCGTCGCCCACCGCTCCGACGAACGTGACCTGCGCGCCGCTGCGCGCGGCGGCGACAGCCTGATTGCCGCCTTTGCCTCCGGGGGCGAGGACGAGGCTGTCACCGATCACGGTTTCGCCCGCGCGGGGGAGGGACTGCACCTGAATCCGCTGGTCAATGTTCAGGCTTCCTGCCACGTAGACCGTGCGCACGTCGGATCCTCCTTGCAAGACGTGGAAACGATTCCCGGGGTATGACTTGTCCGCCTCCGGCTGCCCTCTCACCAGCGGCGGAACCCGCCTTCGGTGTTGAGCACCTGGCCCACCATCCAGCGACCTTCGTCGCTGACCAGCCACGCGATCAGTCGAGCCGGGTCATCCGGCTCCCCGAAGCGCCCGGTCGGGCAGTGTTCCAGCACCGCGCGGAGCGTCTCGGAGGGACGGTCGGAGGTCCCCTCGTTCAGGTAGCCGGTGTTCACCGGGCCCGGATTGACGGTATTGAGCAGGATGCCTTGGTCAATGAGGTCGTCCGCCACCGACGCCGTGATGCCCGCCAAGGCCGCCTTTGACGTGGCGTAGGCGATCTCGTTCGTCATCGGTCCCTGCGTCTGGCCCGACGTCATCCAGACAACGCGGCCTCCGGGCCGCCCGTCGTGCTGGGCAGCGAACGCCCGGGTCGCGAGCAGCGTGGACCGGGTATTGACCTGCCAGTGCGCGTCGAGCATCTGCGGGCTCAGGGTGGACAGCCGTCCGTCCCCGCCGCTCCGGGCATGGTTGCAGACCAAAATGTCCACGTGGCCGAGCGCTGCGCGGGCCTGTTCGATGAGCTCAGCTCCGGCGTCAGGAGCGGCGAGGTCGATACTGGCATCGCCCAGCCGCGCGCCCTCGGCGAGCTGCGCCCGCACGGCGCCGACGACGTCCTCCGGCCTATCGGCCCCCCACGGCTGCTCGGCGTCGTGCGGCGAGTAGTGGTGAAGGAAGAGGTTCGCTCCCATGGAAGCCAGTCTTGAGGCCACGGCAAAGCCGATCCCTTTGCGGCGGCTCACCCCGGTGACGACGGCGGTGCGCCCGGCGAGTGGCAGTCCGTTGGCATGCATTCGCCCATCGTAACCGCGGTAACAGAAAGAAAAGTGTTGCCCGAGCCTGCGCCATGACGGATGATGGAACCACTTGATGGATTGATATTTTCATCAAGTGATGTTGGTGGCTGGGGACCTTCATTCGGATGCAACACTGCCGAGGGGGAGCCATGACAAGTCCAGCGGGACTACCGCCGCGCCGGGAGCGGGCCTGGAGTGCGACCGGGACCAGGCGATGGGGTGCGGTCGCCGAGCGATGGGCTCCGGACGGCCCTCCGGACCGTGAGCACCCACCGCTGCGGCAGACCTCCGCTGCGCCGGACCGCCTCAGCGTCGAATTCACCCGAATCGGGTCCAACGAACATGTGCCTGATCTGGTCCTGCCGTGGATGGGCGTGCGGGAACTGCGCGACCACATCCACGCCTACGTCGAGGACCACCTCGGGCCGGTGGTGTTCAGCATCAGCCTCTCCGGCGACGGCGGGTTCATCGACCTGGGGACCCACAATGCCGGGCTGTTCCGGGTGCGCGCCCGGCACGAGTCGGCGCCTGGCCGTCCGCACCACGGCTAGTCCCTGCGGACCGGCGACCGCGCGCCCAGGCCGGCACTGATCAGCGACCACACGGCATCCAGCTCGGCGCCGATGCCGGGGCTGCGCCATTCGGCGGCGTGCGAAGGGTGGTGGAACCATGCCGTCGCCTGCAGGACGGCCCGTCCCGCCGTCGGAGGGTCCACTTGCGCGAACTCTCCACTGGCCACGCCCGCCGCCACAATGCGTGAGACCTGTGCGGTCAGCTGGTCGACATGCGCGGCGACCACTTCCCTCGCTTCAGCGGTGAGACGCTCGAAGGTCGCAAACAGCTCCGGGTCCTCCCGCGCCATCCGCTGCTTGACGGCTGCCAGCTGCTGCAGCCAGCGCAGCAGCCGTTGGGCGGCCGGCCCCTCGCCGTCGGCTGTCACTTCCAGCGGTTCAGACACCCTGGCCAGCCACCGCCGGGCGACGGCGTCCTGCAGGGCAGCCTTGGCCGGGAAGTGCCGGTACACGCTGCCATGGCTCACCCCGAGGGCCCTGGCGACATCGACCACTGTGGTCTTCGCCGGCCCGTAACGTCGCAGGACGTCTTCGGCAGCGTCCAGAATGGCTTCGGTGGTGAGGGCAGCTGGGGCCATCAGCGCTCGCTGTCCAGGAACGCCATCTGTCCGGCGTCGTAGCGCGTTCCCGCAGCGGCATCCGCCGGGACGGCAGCTTGAATGGCGGCAAGATCCGCTTCGCTGAGCTCCACCTCGACGGCGGCGAGCGACTCGGCCAGGCGGTCGCGGCGGCGCGCGCCGACGAGCGGAACGATGTCCTCGCCGCGCGAGAGCACCCACGCAATCGCCAGCTGGGCGACCGTCGTGCCGCGCTCCTCGGCGAGAGCGCGAAGGGTTTCCACCAAGTGGAGGTTCCGGCCCAGATTTTCCCCCGTGAAGCGAGGCAGGTGCGAGCGGAAGTCGCGGCCGCTCTCGCTCCGCTCGGGGGACCAATGCCCGGAGAGGAGCCCCCGGGAGAGCACGCCGTAGGCGGTGACTCCGATGCCCAGTTCCCGGGCGGCGGGCAGGATGGACTTCTCGATTCCGCGGGAGATCAGCGAATACTCGATCTGCAGGTCCGAGACGGGGTGCACCGCGTGCGCCTTGCGGAGGGTGTCCGCCCCGACCTCGGAGAGGCCGATGTGGCGGACGTAGCCTTGCTTGACCAGATCGGCTATCGCCCCGACCGTGTCCTCAACCCGGACCGAGCTATCCAGGCGCGCCGGGCGGTAGATGTCCACGTAGTCGGTCCCGAGCCGGCGGAGCGTGTACGCGATGAAGTTCTTGATGGCGGCAGGGCGCGTGTCCACGCCGCTCCAGCCGCCCGCAGGGTCCCTGAGGGCACCGAACTTCACGCTGACGACCACATTCTCGCGGTCGCGGCCCCGCAGGGCATCCCGCAGCAGGAGTTCGTTGTGGCCCATGCCGTAGAAGTCGCCGGTGTCCAGGAGGGTGACGCCGGCATCCAGGGCAGCGTGGATTGTGGCTTTGGATTCGGCCTCGTCGGCGGGTCCGTACAGATCGGACATGCCCATCAGGCCCAGGCCCAGCGGGGACACTTGCGGTCCCGTGGCCCCGAGGCGGCGGGAAGGTGACAGAAGGGCGGGCTGGCTGCTCATTCATCCAGCGTACGGGATCCTACTGACAGAATTCAGATTTTGTCAGTGCAACGGTCCCGGCCGCCGCGTGGACGCACGGCACGGACAGCTTGAGGGTAGACAAAGCTGTCTGCTAGGCTCGCATCATTCAACTAGACAAATCTGTCTACCCTATTCCTGGAAAGAAGACCATCATGAAAATCGCAGTTCTGGGCACCGGCACCGTGGGCCGCACCGTCGCTGGCGCGCTGGCGGAGCGCGGGCACGACGTCGTCGTTGGCACCCGGGATCCCGAGTCCACCGTGGCCCGCACCGAAGCGGACGGCATGGGCAACCCTCCGTTCGCTCAGTGGCAGGCCGGGCACGCCGCGGTCGCCCTGGCGTCCTACGCCGACGCGGCGGCGCAGTCCGAGCTGGTCATCAACGCGACCAGCGGAGCCGGGTCCCTTGCGGCCCTGGAAGCAGCCGGTGCGGCGAACCTCGACGGCAAGATCCTCGTGGACATCGCCAACCCCCTGGACTTCTCGCAGGGTATGCCGCCGTCGCTGAACCCGGTGAACAGCGACAGCCTCGGCGAGCAGATCCAGCGCGCTTTTCCCGCTGTCAAGGTCGTCAAGACTCTCAACACCATGAACGCCCATCTGATGGTGGATCCCGGAAGTGTGGCCGACGGCGACCACTCGGTTTTCGTCTCGGGGAACGACGCCGACGCCAAGCGTGCCGTCACCGAGCTGCTCGGCAGCCTCGGCCACACCGATGTCATTGACCTCGGTGACATCACCACCGCCCGCGGCTCCGAAATGCTCCTGCCCATCTGGCTGCGCCTGTGGGGCGCTCTCGGCACGCCCGCGTTCAACTTCAAGATCGCCCGCTAGTGGCGTCAGATCCCGCGGCTGGGGGCGCCGGCGCTCCGGACCGCCGTACGCTCGTCCTCGTCGCCCATCCTGACCTTTCCCGCTCGCGCATCACAGCGCGGCTGACCGAGGTGGCCGGGGGACTGCCCGGCGTTACGGTCCACGATCTCTCGGCCGCATATCCCGACCGGAGGATCGACGTCGCCCGGGAGCAGCAGCTCCTGCGCCGGCATGAGACCCTCGTGTGGCAGTTCCCGTGGCATTGGTACTCCGTTCCGGGAGTACTCAAGGAGTGGATGGACAGCGTGCTCACCTATGGCTTCGCCTACGGGTCCGGAGGGGATGCGCTGCGCGGCAAGCGGCTGCAGCTGGTCACTTCGACCGGCGGGCCGGCGGCGAGCTACGGCCGGGAGGGCCACAACAGGTTCACCATGGCGGAACTGCTGCGCCCCCTGGAGGCAACCGCGCACCTGTGCGGCCTGGACCTGGCCGAGCCGCTTGTGCTTCACGGG
Source organism: Paenarthrobacter sp. DKR-5 (assembly GCF_018531425.1). Lineage (GTDB taxonomy): Bacteria > Actinomycetota > Actinomycetes > Actinomycetales > Micrococcaceae > DKR-5. Next base: position 64,379 of record NZ_JAHBOI010000009.1, on the reverse strand, counting down.
GCGCGGGGGATAGGCGACGACGGACTGCTTGAGCATGCGCAGCGCTACCGGGCCCTGCTCACGGCTGGCGCCGAGGGCTATTCTCGTTCTGAAGAGCCGGTAACGGTCGCTTAGGAACCACCGGTCCGGCCGGCGGTCGCGTGGAGAGCAGGTGAGCCGTGTCGCGCCACACAGGAGAGGTGTACCGGTGTCCGGACCCGGCCTGCGGGTGCGAGATCATTGTCGTCAAGGCGGCCGCGGGAGCGCAGTCCCCGGACAGCGCTCCCGTCTGCTTCTGCGGTCACCCCATGGAGCGGGTGAGCTGAACCAGGCTCACCCGAGCGGTTCGCGGGGTTCCTCGAAACCCTCGGCGCTGCCCTCCGTGCCGGTGCGGTCGTACGGACGCAGCCTCGGGCGCCCCGCCTCCGGTGAGCCGGCGGGAACCTCACCGGTCTCGGACCGGACGGTGTCCGAATAGGTCAGCTGGCCACCGTCGGGCTGGTAGTGCCGGAAGAGTTTGTCCTCCTCCTCGGGCTCAAGGTGGCCGCCCGGGTCCACCCGCGGCGCGTCCTTGATCTGGTCCTTGCTGTACTGCACGATGATGTCGCTGCCCTCGGTCCTGGCGCCCGCCAGCGGGATGAAGGTCTCGTGCGAGCCGAACAGACCGGTGCTGACGGTCACCCAGCTCGGCTGGTCGGTGCCGTCGTCGAGGTAGATCTGCGCGATGCCGCCGATTTTCTCGCCGTCGGAGCCGATCACATTGCCCGGGTGCATGAGCAGGTCGTTGAGGTGTTCTTTGGCGATCATGGCCGATGCTCTCCTTGGATCGTGCGGTCTGCCGTTCCAGCCTCCCCGGTGAGGGGCCTCCTCCATCATGGGCACGGTGGTTGCTCCGTTGGCAAGACCCGGGCACGCTCCACCGCTCGCGCACGGACAAAGCGGTGGGCCGCCGGGCGGCGCCGAAGCACCGCCCCGCGGCCCGGGAGTGGCGGCCCGCGGCCGCCGCACCATCGCGCTTAGTGCACGTGGTTGCCGAGCTCGCGCAGCGGCGTCTTGTTGGTTTCGCGGGCCCACAGCGCGCCGGCCAGCGCCAGGATGGAGGATGCGGCCACGATCCAGGCGGCCGGTCCCCAGTTGGCCTTCACCGAACCCACGAGCGCGGCGCCGAGCAGCGGGGTGAAGCCCGCGCAGAGGATGCCGACCTGCAGGCCGATCGCCATGCCGGAGTAACGGACCCGGACATTGAAGAGCTCGGCGAACCACGCCGGGTAGACCGAGTTCGATGCCGCGTAGGTGCCGGCCGTGATGAGGGTGCTGACCACGAAGATCATGGCGATGTTGCCGGTGGAGATCACCGAGAAGTAGATGAAGATCATCAGGCCGGAGCCGATGACGCCGCCGGCGAAGACCTTGCGGCGTCCCCAAATGTCGGAGAGACGGGCGAGGGCCGGCTGCGAGACGACGGCGATCACGTTGCCGAGGACGCTCACCCACAGCATGGTGGTGGCGTCCACGCCGACCGAAACGGCATAGGCCAGGCCGAAGGACTGCATGAAGGTGTTCGTCACGGTCTCGAAGGACATCAGCGCGACCTGGAAGAACTGGGCCGGGTGGGTCCTGAACATCTTGACGAAGGGAAGCTTGACCAGGTCACCCTTTTCCTGCTTCTCCTCGAAAATCTCGGGCTCCTCGAGCGACCGGCGCACCAGGTAGGCCACGATCAGCACGATGATGGAGAGCCAGAACGGGATGCGCCAGCCCCAGCTGAGACGGTCCGCTTCGCTCATCGCCGCGACCGGCAGGAACGCGAGCGAGGCCAGCACGATGCCCGCCGAGATGCCGCTCATTGCAAAGCTGGCGAAGAATCCGCGGCGTCCCGCCGGGGCCTCCTCCATCGTCAGGGCGGAAGCGCCTGCGGTCTCTGCGCCGGCCGAGAGGCCCTGCATCAGGCGCAGCAGGACGAGCAGGCCGGGGGCGAGGTAGCCGGCGGACTTGAAGTCGGGGAGGATGCCGATGAGGAACGTGGCGCTGCCCATCAGGACGAGCGTGAGCACCAGGGTGTTCTTACGCCCGATCTTGTCGCCGAGGTGGCCAAAGATCACGGCGCCGAAAGGCCGGGCGACGTAGGCGACTCCCAGGGTGGCGAACGAGGAGAGCAATGCCACGGTGGGGTCTCCCGACGGGAAGAAGATCTTCGAGAAGATCAGGGACGCGGCCGTGGCGTAAACGAAGAAGTCGTAGTACTCGAGGGCGCCGCCCAGGAAGCCGGCCAGAGCGGCCTTCTTGGCTCGGCGAAGACGCCGGGCAGCTGCTTCCGGAGACTCTGTCTCCGGGGTGGCCACGGAGGAGGAGAGATCAGACATTGCGGGTCCTTCCACATCGAAAGACGGTAGGGGATAACGGGATGGATCGAACGTCGATGTTCGTATGGTGAACATCCGTTCGTTTAGCGGTTGTGACGTACAATACATTGCCCGGGCGGAGACCACAAGATCTCCGGTACGGGGCAGGCGGGAGCTGCGGGTGAAGCGGCCCGGCGCTGTTGCGCGGGGCGGTGGAGGGTGCCGGGTGGAGGGGGCGGGCCTCAGCCGGCGGAGGGCCGGCGGGTGCTCTGCTGCACCAGCAGCGCGGCCGTGGCGCGCGCAGCCTCGGCTGCGGCCGGATCCGCGTCGAGGGCTCCGCTGGCGAGCCCGCCGTCCAGCAGCAAGGACAAGCTGCGGGCAAGCTGGCCGGGCTGGGCCGCTCCGGCGCGCGCGGCCAGGGTTTCCAGCCAGGCCAGCACCGCCTGCTTGTGCGCGACGGTCCTTGTGTGGATGGCAGTGCCCGGGGCGGACTCGGCCGCCGCGTTGATGAAGGCGCAGCCCCGGTATCCCTCGCGCTGGCAGGAGCTGTAAAGGGCATCGAAGAGGCCGACCAGCTGGTCCGCCGGATCCTCTCCCGCCGACGCGGCCGCTGCGTGCAGCTGCCCGGTCCAGACGCCGTCGACCTTGTCGAGGTAGGTGAGGATCAGGTCGTCCTTGGAGGGAAAGTACTTATAGAACGTCGCCTTCGCGACCCCGGATTCAGCGATGATGGTGTCAATGCCCACGGCGCGCAGCCCCCGGGCGTAGAAAAGCGCGAAGGCCGTCTCGAGGATCCGCTCACGGGCGCTTCCGGAGGGCGCGCCCGGCACTGGAGCGGGGGATTCGGCGGGCGCGGCGGTCATCTGTCCATCATACAAGACAAGTCTGTCTACTGGGGCTCCCCGCCGATCCGCAGGAGGGCGGGACGAAAGGCGCCGTAGGTTCGAAACTGAAGTTGGGCTCCATATTGTGGACACCGGAGAGTCCCCTGTTCACAGTGTAAACAGAGCTCGAAGCGAGCGGTTTCCCGGAATTGACACCCTTCTGTGACGGCCGTTACGCTCCTCAACAATGCCTGCGTCCACAAAGTGGTCGCCCCGGCCGACGTCCTCAACGCGGCCGTCCTGCCCCTATCTCGACGAGGAGACAAGCCCATGTCCAAGGTGCAATCAAGTTCCGGAGCGGCCCTGCAGGACGCCCTGCGCGACGGGATCACGCTCGCGGTAGGCGGCTTCGGCCTCAGCGGCATCCCGGCGGACCTGATCGAGGCCGTGCGGGACTCCGGCGTCAAAGACCTGACGGTCGTCTCCAACAACATGGGCATCGACGGCAAGGGGCTGGGCCTGCTGATCGAAGCCGGTCAGGTGCGCAAGGTCATCGCCTCCTACGTTGGTGAGAACAAGCTGTTCGCCGAGCAGTTCCTCGCCGGCCAGCTCGAGGTCGAGTTCACTCCGCAGGGCACCCTGGCCGAGCGCCTGCGGGCCGGCGGCTCCGGCATCCCCGCGTTCTACACCAAGACCGGGGTCGGAACCCTCGTCGCGGAGGGCAAGCCGCACGCTGACTTCGACGGCGTGACGTACGTCCAGGAGCGCGCCATCGTCGCCGACGTCGCGCTCGTGCACGCGCACACCGCAGACACGGACGGCAACCTTGTGTACCGCTACACCGCCCGCAACTTCAACCCGGTGGTCGCGTCTGCGGGAATCGTCACCATTGCCGAGGCGGAGGTCATTGTCGAGCCGGGAGCGATCCACCCGGACCACGTCGTCACGCCCGGCGTCTTCGTGCACCGCCTCGTCCAGGCCACCGCCCGGACCAAGGACATCGAGCAGCGCACCGTCCGCCCCCGCCTCGCTCCGGCAGCCGTCTAGCGCGCCGTCCGCAACCACCAATTTTCTGATTCAAGGGAGAACAACCATGGCCTGGAGCCGGGATGAAATGGCCGCCATCGCAGCAACGGAGCTCAGCGACGGCGATTACGTGAACCTGGGGATCGGTATTCCGACCCTGGTGGCAAACAATCTGCCCGAAGGGGTCCGTCTGGTGCTGCAGAGCGAAAACGGGCTCCTCGGGATGGGCCCCTTCCCCTACGAGGGAGACGAAGACGCGGACCTGATCAACGCCGGAAAGCAGACCGTCACGGTACTGCCCGGCGCCAGCATCTTTGACTCCGCCACGTCCTTCGGCATGATCCGCGGGGGCAAGGTGAAGGTGGCCATCCTGGGCGCCATGCAGGTCTCCGGCGACGGCGACCTCGCCAACTGGACGATCCCCGGCAAGATGGTCAAGGGCATGGGCGGTGCGATGGACCTGGTCGCCGGGACGCCCCGCGTGGTGGTGCTCACCGAGCACGTGGCGAAGGACGGCACGCCGAAGATCGTCTCCGGCTGCACCCTGCCGCTCACCGGCGTCAAGGTCGTGAACCGAATCATCACCGATCTCGCTGTCTTCGATGTCACGGACGCCGGCCTGGTCCTCACCCAGCTCGCTCCGGGCGTCACGGTGGAGGAAATCCGCGCCAAGACCGAACCCGGCTTCACCGTCGCCCCGGAGCTGGAAGGTGCCGCACGGTGAGCCTGCGCGAAGCATTCGGCAAGGACATCCTCCTGACCGGCTGGGGCCACAGCCGCTTCGGCAAGCTCACCGACGAGACCCTCGAGTCACTGATCGTGCAGGTGGCCACGGACGCCATCCGCAACGCCGGCCTGGAAGCCTCGCAGATTGACGAGGTGTACCTGGGCCAGTTCAACTCCGGCATGATGCCGCTCGGCTTCCCGTCCTCGCTGGCGCTGCAGGTCTCGGATGAACTCGCCAACGTGCCCGCCACCCGCACGGAGAACGCCTGCGCCTCCGGCTCGGCCGCATTCCAGCAGGGCGTCAAGGCGGTGCTGGCCGGAACGGCGCGCAACGTGCTGGTCATCGGTGCCGAAAAGATGACGCACGCCACGCCCGACGTCGTCGGCGCCGCGCTGCTCGGCGCCGACTACGAGATGGCGGGCAAGCCGTCGAGCACAGGCTTCACCGGGCTGTTCGCCGAGGTCGCCAAGCACTACGACAAGCGCTACGGCGCGCGGCTGGGAAGCTTCGCAACCCTCGGGGACGTGCTCGGGTCGATTGCCGCGAAGAACCACCGCAACGGCGTCGACAATCCCTATGCCCAGTTGCGCAAGAACCTCGGCGAGGAGTTCTGCCGCACCGTTTCCGACAAGAACCCGATGGTGGCCGACCCGCTGCGCCGCACCGACTGCTCGCCGGTGTCCGACGGCGCCGCCGCGGTGATCATCAGCTCCGGCCCCTCGGCGGGGGCGGCGACCGAGGCGGTCCGGCTGGCCGGTTTCGGCCATGCGAACGACTTCCTGCCGGCATCCCGCCGCGACCCGGTCGAGTTCGCCGCAACGCGTGTCTCCTGGCAGCGGGCGCTGGCGATGGCCGGCGTCGGGGTGGAAGACCTGGACTTCGCCGAAGTGCACGACTGCTTCACCATCGCCGAACTGCTCATGTACGAGGCGATGGGCCTCGCCCCTGCCGGGCAGGGCGCCCTCGCCCTCGAGGAGGGCTGGGTCTACAAGGACGGCAGGCTGCCGGTCAACGTGTCCGGCGGTCTGAAGGCGAAGGGGCACCCCGTCGGCGCGACCGGCGTCTCGCAGCACGTCCTCGCGGCCATGCAGCTGACCGGAACGGCCGGGGACATGCAGCTGGCGGCGCCGCGCCGCGCCGCGGTGCAGAACATGGGCGGCGTCGGCATCGCCAACTACGTGAGCGTGCTTGAAGCGGTCTAGGCGTAGTCGTTGTAGAAGCCGCGGCCGCTCTTGACGCCCAGCCAGCCCTTGTCGATGTACTCCTGCAGCAGCGGGGCGACCTTGTTGGGCCGGCCCTCGAGTTCGGAGTAGTGGTTCTCGATGTCGAGCACCACGTCCAGGCCGACCTGGTCCATGAAGCGGAACGGGGCCGCGTCGGCCTTGAACAGGTCGGCGAACAGGGCGTCGATGTCCTCCGGCTCGGCCACGCCTTCGGCGACGACGGCGAGGGACTCGCGCTTGATGGCGGCCCAGATGCGGTTGAAGATGAAGCCGGTGCTCTGCTCGCGGACCAGATGCGGAACGAGCGCATAGCGCGGAAGCTCCGCCGTGAGCAGGTCGAAGATGCGCGGGTCGGTGCTGGTGCTGGACATGAGCTCCACGGAGCGTGCGGCCGGGGGCATGTAGAAGTGCATGTTCAGCACCCGCTCCGGGCTGTTGACGCCGTCCATGAACTCGGCGGTGGCGAACGAGGAGGAGTTGCTGGCCAGGATGGCATCCGGTTCGGCCAGGCGGTCCAGGTCGGCGAAGATCTTCTTCTTCAGCTCCAGCTTCTCGGGGACGGCCTCGACGACGAGCCAGGCTCCGCGGAGGGCCGCGGCCAGGTCGTCGGACGTGGTCAGCTCACCCGCCGGGGCGCCGTCAAACGAAGCGGCGACGGCGGGGCGTTCCTGTTCGATGAACTCCACCGCCGCACGGGCGACGTCGAGGTTCGTGTCGAAGATGCGGATCTCGGCCCCGCGCAGCGAGAGCATCAGGGCGATGCGCCGGCCGAGCGTTCCGCCGCCGATGACGGTAATGGGCCTGGTGCCGATCTCGGCGGGCAGGGTGTACCACATGGTGGTTCCTTTCGTGGTGCGGGGACGTTCAGGCCTGGACGGCCGTCAAGGGGGACCGGCCGCGCCGGCAGACGGAGAAGAGTGCGGGCACGGAGGCCAGCACGAGGGCTGAGCCGTAGACCAGGGTTGTTCCCTGCATGCCCGCAACATTGAGCAGCAACCCGGCGGCCACAGCGGGAACGCTGAACCCGAGGTAGCAGATGACGTAGATGCTCGAGAGCATCGCGCCGCGTTCGTTCGGCCTGCACAGCGGCAGGGTCATCCGCATGGCGCCGTAGTAGCCGCTGCCGAAGCCGAGGCCGGCGACGCCGGTCCCAACGAAATACAGCGGAGCGGAGGCGAGTTGCACGGCGAGCACCGTGATGGTGATGCCCGCCATGAGGCAAACGACGCCGGCCATCAGGGTATTGCGGTCGGACCAGCGGCGGACGACCAGAATGGCGGCCGCGCCAGGGACGAAGAGCGTGAACAGGGCGAGGCCCCCGACCAGGACGGATCCGTTTCCGGTGATCGAGTGGGCCAGGCCGGGGCCGAGCGAGAGGTAGAACCCTGCCAGGGCCCACGTGGCAGCGGCGACGGGCATGGTGACAACCATGGTCCGCCGGGCAGCGGCAGGGATGGATGCCTTGGGCAGCAGGGAGTGCAGCCATCCCGGGGTCTTCGCTCCGGCGCTGGGGATGAAGAACAGCCCGGTGCCGAACACCAGGAGCAGGACGGCGATGCAGAAGTAGACGCCCTTGGTGGGCTCCGGAAGATAGCCAACCAGGGCCGCTGAACCGAGCGCACCGGTCGAGAGGCCGACGGGCGAGGCGGCGCTGTTGACGAGCGAGCCGCGGCCGGTCCGCGGACCTTCGAAGGCGAGCAGGGCCGAGCCTGCCGCGCCCATGGCGGCGCCGGTCGCGACGCCCTGGAGTGCCCGGGCTCCGGCCAGGACCGCGGCCCCGGGGGCGAAGGCGAAGACCATCATGGCCGCCACCTGGAGCAGGATCGCTGCCAGCAGGACCGGCCGTGTGCCGAAGTGGTCTGCCAGCGAGCCGACCACCAGCAGGGTGAGCAGGACGGCCACCGCGTAGACCGCGAACACCATGGTGACGGCGAGGGAGCCGAGGCCCCATTCGCGGGCGTAGTACTCGTACAGCGGCGACGGGGCGGAGGATGCCCCGATGAAGGTGATCAGGATCGCCGCGTGCAGCCAGAACGCGGAGCCATGGTTTTTCAAGTGTTGTCCCAACTCGTTAAAGCATAATTTATGCATTTAGTAGATTATCACTTAAAGCGGAACATTTGCGTTAGCATGATGTGATGACCGTTACAGGGACGCCCCGGCCGGGCGGACGCAGCGCGCGGGTGCAGCAGGCGGTGTATGCGGCTGTCCGGGAGCTGCTCGAGGAGCACACGGGGGACCGTGCGTCGCTTTCGATCCCGCTGGTGGCCGAGCGGGCCGGCGTGAATTCGTCGACGATTTACCGCCGCTGGGGGGATCTGCAGCGGCTGCTCGCCGCCGTCGCCTCCAACCGCTCGCTGCCGGAGCAGGTCGAAGATACCGGCTCTCTCGCCGGTGACATGCTGGCCTGGTTCGTGCCCTACGTGGAGGATTTTTCCTCCCCGCTGGGGCGTCAGGTGCTCCGCGACATGATTGCCGACGGGGACGTCACCCGCGACTACTTCGGGCTCATGCGCGGCCATGTGGACGAAATCCGGCGGCTCGCTCTCGAGCGCGGAGAGGTGCCGCCGGAGGCGCGCGACATCATCGACGTCGTCGTCGCCCCGGTGATTTACCGGATCCTTTTCAACAACGAATCCGCCGAGGAACTCGACGTGCGGGGAAGGATCGCCGCCGTCCTGAGCGCCGGCAGGCACTGACCCCGCGGCCGCAGGGGCAGCGGCCTGCACGGGAAGTGTCAGGGGAGCGGGCGTCCGCGGACCGAGCTCCAGAGGCCGTACCAGTCGGTCCGGCTCATCAGCGCGGCCTGCTCCTCGGCGCCGGCGCAGGCCCGGATGCGTTCCGGGTTCGTGGTACCGATGACCGGACGGATCCGGGCAGGGTGCTTCATCAGCCAGCCGAGAACGATCGCCTCGGGCGACGTCGACCGGGCCTCCGCCAGCTGCGTGACCAGGTCCGCGGTCGCGAGTTCGTCCGAGGACGAGGCGGCGGACGCCGTGCCCGAGAAGACGCCCTGCGCCAGGGCTCCCCACGCCTGCAGTTCCACGCCGTTCTCCCGGCAGTATTCGAGCGTGCCGTGCGGGAAGCTGACGCCGCGGCCGTCGGGATGGTTGACCAGCACGCCGGATTCGAGCCAGTCCAGCCGGGCCAGGCTCATTTCCAGCTGGTTCGCCACCAGCGGCTCGTCCAGGGAGCCCTGGAGCAGGCGCATCTGCTCCCCGGACATGTTGGAGACGCCGAAGGAGCGCACCTTCCCGGCAGCCCTCAGTTCCGCGAAGGCAGCGGCGACCTCGTCGGGTTCGAGCAGCGGATCAGGGCGGTGCAGCAGCAGGACCTCGACCTGCTCGGTGCCCAGCCGCCGCAGGCTCTCGTCAACCCGGGCGAGGATGGTCGCCTTGTCCAGGTCGTAGTGTCCCGGGATGCCGGGTTCGCCGAGCCGGATGCCGCACTTGGTCTGGATCGCGATGCTCTCGCGCAGGCCGGGCCGTTCCTTCAGCACCGTGCCGAACACGGCCTCGGCCTTGCCGTGCCGGTAGATGTCCGCGTGGTCGAAGAGCCGGATGCCGGCTTCCAGGGCGGCATCCACTGCCTGGTGTGCGGCGGCGACGTCGGCCTTGCTCACCGGATCGGTGTTCCAGGCGCCGCCCAGTCCCATGCAGCCGAAAATCAGCCGGCTGCCGCCGCCGGGACCGTAGGACTCCGCGGCGGCGCTCATGCCTCGTCCTTCCGGCCGGCCTGCTCGAGCCGGTAGGGGCTGGCGGCGTAGACCCCGAGGATCCGCACTTCGGTGGTGAAGAACGCCAGTTCCTCCAGCGCGAGGCGCAGGGGCGTGTCATCCGGGTGGCCTTCGACGTCGACCATGAACATCGTCGCGGCAAACTCCCCGCCCACCATGTAGCTCTCCAGCCGGGTCATGTTCACCCCGTTGGTGGCGAACCCGCCCAGGGCCTTGTACAGCGCCGAAGGGACGTTGCGCACCCGGAACATGAAGCTGGTGACCGCCGGCCCGGGCAGTTCCACCCGGTTGGGGATGGGGCGCTGATCGGCCAGCACGACGAACCGGGTGGTGTTGGTCGGGTCATCCTCCACGTCGGAGGCGAGCACGTCCAAGCCGTACATCGAGGCGGCCAGCGGCGGGGCGAGGGAGACCTTCGTCGGATCGTTCCATTCGCTCACCTCCCGCGCGGAGCCGGCCGTGTCCCCGGCGATGACGGGCTTGAGGCCGAGCCGGCGGATCAGCCTGCGGCACTGTCCGAGGGCGTGGATGTGGCTGTGCACCTCCTTGGCCTGCTCCACGGTGGCGCCGGGGATGCCGAGCAGGTCGAACCGGATGCGCAGGAAGTGCTCGCCGACGATCTGCAACGTGGTGGCGGGCAGCAGTGCGTGGATGTCCGCCACGCGCCCGGCGATCGTGTTCTCGATCGGGATCATGGCCAGTGCGGCCTCGCCGCTCGTGACCAGCTCGAAGGCGTCCTCGAAGCTGGCGCACGGCACCGCTTCCAGCTCCGGGTACATCTCGGTGCACGCGATGTGGGAGTTGGCGCCCGGCTCGCCCTGATACGCGATCTTTTCAACCATGGGCAAATGTTTTCACGTCCGGCCCCGGCGATGTTAGCCGGGACCGGACAGCGGTCACTTCGGGCCGCCGGAAACGGACCGGGGTTCAGTTCAGCTCGTCCACCAACTCGGACGCCGGACGGTTCGCCACCACCGGGTAGGGCCCGGTGAACCCTTCGCGCTCCTGCGCGATGGCCAGGATCCTGTCGCGGGAGAGGTACCAGCCGCCGATGAGCATCGGGATGACCAGGACCAGCGAGGCGACAGTCCAGGTGCCCACCGGGGAGTCCATGGCCATCAGCACCAGGACCGCGGCGAGGAAGGCCAGGGTCAGCCACCCGGTGTAGGGGGCGCCGAAGAGCCGGAACGAGGGCCGGGTCAGCAGGCCCTTGCGGGCCCACGACGCCAGGCGCATCTGGCAGAGCATGATCATGCCCCAGGCCGCGATGATGCCGACCGAGGCGATGTTCAGCACGATCTCGAACGCCTGCGAGGGGACCACGGCGTTCAGGCCGACGCCCAGAAGCGCGACCAGGGCGGTCAGCGCAATGCCGCCGTAGGGCACGCCTGCCTTGTTCATGCGTGCCGCGAACCTCGGCGCCGAGCCGGAGAGCGACATCGAGCGCAGGATCCGGCCGGTGGAGTAGAGGCCGGCGTTGAGCGAGGACAGGGCGGCGGTCAGCACCACGAGGTTCATCGCCGAGTCGATGCCCGGGATGCCGATCGAGCCGAAGAAGGTCACGAACGGGCTCTCGCCGCTCTTGTACGCGGTGTAGGGCAGCAGCAGGGACAGCAGCACCAGGGAGCCGACGTAGAAGACCGCGATCCGCAGCACCACCGTATTGATCGCCTTGGGCATGATCTTCTCCGGGCTCTTGGTCTCACCCGCGGCCGTGCCGATCAGCTCGATGGAGGCATAGGCGAACACCACGCCCTGGATCACTACGATGGCCGGCAGCAGCCCGTTGGGGAACACGCCGCCGTGGTCGCTGATCAGGCTGAACCCGGTTTCGTGCCCGGGCAGGGGCGTGCCGAAGATTACGAAGTACAGGCCGACGGCGAGGAAGGCGACGAGGGCGAGCACTTTGATCAGGGCGAACCAGAACTCCATCTCCCCGAACACCTTCACCGACACGAGGTTCAGCCCGAGCACCAGCAGCAGGGCGCCGAGGGCGAAGACCCACTGGGGCACCGCCCCGACGGGGGACCAGTATTTGGCGAAGAAGTGCATGTACAGCGCCACCGCCGTGACGTCCACGATGGCCGTCATGGCCCAGTTGAGCCAGTACAGCCAACCGGTGGCGAAGGCGGCCTTCTCGCCGAAGAATTCGCGGGCGTAGGAGACGAAGGAGCCGGAGGACGGCCGGTGCAGCACCAGTTCGCCCAGCGCCCGCAGGATGAGGAAGGCGAAGAATCCGCAGATGGCGTAGGTGATCACCAGGGCCGGTCCGGCTCCGGCAAGGCGGCCGCCGGCGCCCATGAACAGTCCGGTGCCGATGGCCCCGCCGATGGCGATCATCTGGATCTGCCGGGGCTTGAGTCCCTTGTGGTAGCCGTGCTCCTCCGCGTGCAGCGCGGCGCCGCGGACGGCGGCCGTGGAGGGCGTTTCGGGCGTGGGAGTACTCATGGAGGTCCTTTCGAGGGCAGGGCACGACGTCGTGCCCTGCAAGATGGCTCGTGAGGGTTGGTGAGGGTTGGTGCGGTTGGGAAGAGTCGGGTTACTTGGTGAGGTTGGCCAGCCGCTCGGGCAGCAGGAACTGCTCCAGCTGGCCCGCACTGAGCAGGCCGTGCTCGAGCACGAGTTCGGCGACGCCGCGGCCGCTCTGCAGCGCTTCCTGGGCGATGGCAGTGGCGGCGGCGTACCCGATGTGCGGGTTCAGTGCCGTGACCAGCCCGATGGACTGCTCCACGGAGATTCGCAGCCGTTCGGTGTTGGCGGTGATGCCGTCCACGCAGCGTTCGCTGAGGGTCAGGCACGCGGTGCGCAGGTGGGAGATGCTCTTGTCGAGGCTGTGCACGATGATCGGTTCGAACGCGTTCAGCTGCAGCTGGCCGCTTTCGGCCGCCATCGTGATGGTGACGTCGTTGCCGATCACCTCATAGGCCACCTGGCTGACAACCTCGGGAATGACAGGGTTCACTTTGCCCGGCATGATCGACGAGCCGGACTGCACGGCGGGCAGGTTGATCTCGTTGAGACCGGCGCGGGGACCGGAGGAGAGCAGGCGCAGGTCGTTGCAGATCTTCGAGAGCTTCACCGCGACCCGCTTGAGCACACCCGAGAGGTGGACGAAGGCTCCGACGTCCTGCGTGGCCTCGATCAGGTCCACCGATGTGACGACGGGCAGTCCGGTGACTTCCGCCAGCTGGCGGCAGGCTGCGTCCGCATAGCCGGGAGCCGCGTTGAGGCCGGTGCCGATGGCGGTCGCCCCCAGGTTGATCTCGTGCACCAGCTGCACCGCTTCGGCCAGCCGGTCGCGGTCCTCGCCCATGGTGACCGCATAGGACCCGAACTCCTGGCCCAGCGTCATCGGCACGGCGTCCTGCAGCTGGGTCCGGCCCATCTTTACCACGGCGCGGAATTCGGCAGCCTTGGCCGAGAAGCTTCCGATCAGCACCTCCATGGCGCCCAGCAGTTCCTGCACCGCCCAGATGGTGGCGACGTTGACTGCCGTGGGGTACACGTCGTTGGTGGACTGGCTGAGGTTCACATGGTCGTTGGGATGCAGCGCGGCGTAGTCGCCCTTGGCGCGGCCGAGGATTTCCAGCGCCCGGTTGGCGATCACCTCGTTGGCGTTCATGTTCGACGACGTGCCGGCGCCGCCCTGGATGACGTCGACGACGAAGTGCTCGTGCAGGCCGCCGTCGAGGATCTCACGGCAGGCCTGCTCGATGGCCGCACCGCGCCCGCGGTCCAGCAGCCCGAGCTCCTGGTTGGCGCGGGCCGCCGCGAGCTTCACGGCAGCCAGGCCCTTCACAAGGTTGCGGTTGGTGGAGAGCGGATGCCCGGTGATCGGGAAGTTCTCCACCGCCCGCAGGGTGTGGATACCCCAGTATGCGTCCGCCGGGACGTCCCGGTCGCCGAGCAGGTCGTGTTCGGAACGCGTTTCCGAACGAAGGGCTGTGTCCGTCACGGACGTCTCCTAAAGGTCGTTGGTGAAATCGGTGGCACTGAGGCGGCCCACGGGCCTGCCCCCGCCGAGGACGGGACGGCTGGCCAGTTCGTCCAAACCGGACGTGTCCACCCCGGCCAGCTGCAGGGCCCGCACGGTGACGGGCATCCGGGCCCGGTCCCCGCCGTCGGAAATCTTCACGGCAACCGCGCGGCCGTCCGGCAGCCCGACCAGCTGGACGCCTTCGAAGCCGTCCTTGGCTACGGCACCCGGCAGCAGGCGCATCAGGGCCGTCACGTCCCGGCCCTCACCGGCTATTTGTCCGGGGAAGGAGGACATCGCCGCTGCGACAGCCCCTTCCGGCGAGGAGGATGGGGAGGATGCGATGCGGCCGTAGGCCCGGGCAATGGCCGGCAGCGTGAGCGCATAGACGGGAGTGCCGCACCCGTCGGTGCTGCTGCAGGTGACGATCTCGCCGCTGAGGTCCTGGACCGTGGCGAGCACGGCCTGCTGCAGCGGATGCCCGGGGTCGAGATAGCCCTCCACCGGCCAGCCGTTGATGAGGCAGGTGGCGGTCATCGCCGCGTGCTTGCCGGAGCAGTTCTGCGCCAGCCGGTCCGGGCCGTTGCCCTCCCGCAGGTACTCCTCGCGCTCCGCCTCGCCGTAGGGCAGGTCGGGAATGTTGGCCAGGACCGAGACATCCAGGCCGTATCGGGCGAGGATCTTGGCCGCGCCGGTCCGGTGCGCTTCCGAACCGGAGTGGCTGGCCGCGGCGAGCGCGAGCAGCTCCGGTTCCAGTTCCAGCCCGGAGCGGACCATCGCCACGGCCTGCAGCGGTTTGAGGGCCGAACGCGGGTAGAACAGTTCCTGGGGGGCCCCGACGGCGAGCGTCACCCGCCCTGCGGCGTCGACCGCAGCCACCGAACCGTAGTGGACGCTTTCCACCAGGTCTCCGCGGATCATGCGTGCCACCGGCACGTGTCCCGGAACGTAATGCTGATCAGTCATTGTTGTCCTCTCCGATGATGCTGCCGAGCGCGCTTTCCACTTCCCGCAGGTGCATCTCCATGGCGTGGGCGGCCTCCTCGTAGGAGCCTTGTTCGATGGCGGCAAGGATGCGTGCGTGCTCCCGGTTGGACTTCTCCCGCCGGTCCGCCACCAGGTTCAGCGTTTCGGACTGGTTCGCCATCGCGTCCCGGAGTTCAGCGACCACGCCGGCAAAGACACCGTTCCCGCTGGCTCCGGCGACGGCGGCGTGGAAGGCCGCGTCCAGGCTGACCCACGCCTCGGGGTCATCCTCTTCGACCATGGCCTCTACGATCCCGCGCAGGGCTTCCAGATCGCTGTCGGTCCGGCGCTGCGCGGCGCGACCGGCGGCCGGGACCTCGATGTGCGGCCGGGCCTCGATCAGGTCGCGCGCCGAGTACCGCCCCAGGACAAGGTCCCGGGCGACGGTGTTTGAAATGACGAAGGTTCCGCGGCCGGTACGGGTTTCGGTGAGGCCCAGGGCGTTGCAGGAGCGCAGCGCCTCGCGGATCACGGAGCGGCTCACGCCAAACTGCCGGGCGAGGACCGCTTCGGAATCCAGCCCCGTGCCGACGCTGATCTTGCCCTCCTCGATGGCCTCCCGCAGTGCTTTGAAGACTGTCTCCGCGGCGCTCACGCGCACAATCGGGCCGTGTCCAGCTGTCCAGCTGTCTGACAAGTTCACCCGTTGACTATGACAGGCGTCACAGCACTCTGTCAACGGCGCCCGGAGCCCGTTCAGCTGCGGCACCTTTGCTGGCACACTGGACCGATGGGCCATATCGACGTCGCGAACATCGACTACTTCCTCTCCGACGGGCGCCAGCTGCTCAACGGCGTGTCCTTCCGCGTCGCCGACGGGGCCAAGACCGCACTGATCGGCCCCAACGGCACCGGCAAGACAACGCTGCTGCGGATCATCGCCGGGGATGTCGACGCCGAGGAAGGCAACATTGCGACCTCCGGGCACGTGGGGGTGATGCGCCAGTTCATCGGACAGATCCGGGATGACACCACCGTCCGGGACCTGCTGCTCGGCGTCGCTCCGCTGGCGCTGAGGGAGGCGGGCCGGGCAGTGGACGAGGCCGAACTGGCCATGATGGACAGCGATCTGGAGAAAGTGCAGATCGCCTACGCCCAGGCGCTCGCGGACTGGGGCGACGCGGGCGGCTACGAGCTGGAAACCGGATGGGACGAAGTAACGATGGCGGCTCTCGGCGTCGACTTCCACCGGGCGCAGTACCGCCGCGTCGCCACGCTGAGCGGCGGGGAACAGAAGCGCCTCGTGCTGGAGGCGCTGTTCGCCGGTCCGGACGAGGTGCTGCTGCTGGACGAGCCGGACAACTATCTCGATGTTCCGGGCAAGCGCTGGCTCGAGGCCAAGCTGGCCTCCTCGCCCAAGTCGGTGCTCTTCGTCAGCCATGACCGGGAGCTGTTGGCGACGGCGGCGACCCGCATCGTGACGCTGGAACCCGGTGCCTCCGGCGCCTCCGCATGGGTGCACGGCTCAGGGTTTGCCAGCTACCCGCAGGCCCGGGAGGACCGCAACGCCCGGTTCGAGGAGCTTCGCCGGCGCTGGGACGAGGAGCACGTCAAGCTCAAGGAGCTCGTGCAGCGGCTGCGCGAAAAGGCAAAGTTCAACGACGGCGTGGCGTCGCGCTACCAGGCCGCTCAGACCAGGCTGGCCCGGTTCGAACAGGACGGGCCACCCGAGGCCATCCCGGTGCAGCAGCATGTGACGATGAGGCTGTCCGGCGGCCGCACCGGCAAGCGGGCCGTCGTCGCCGAGCAGTTGGAACTGACGGGGCTGATGAAACCCTTCGATGCCGAACTCTGGTTCGGGGACCGGGTGGCCGTGCTGGGCTCGAACGGTTCGGGGAAGAGCCACTTCCTGCGGCTCCTCGCCGGCGGCGGCACGGACCCGGACCGGGAGCACCTGCCTGTCTCCGACGTCGTGCTGGCGCCGGTCCCGCATGAAGGCAGCGTGAAGCTCGGCGCGCGGATCCGGCCCGGATTCTTCGCGCAGACGCACTCGCGACCGGACCTTGCCGGGCGCACGCTGCTCGACATCCTGCACCGGGGGGACGAGCACCGGTCCGGTCTGAGCCGCGAGCCTGCCGCCAAGGCGCTGGACCGCTACGGCCTGGCCGGGGCCGCCGAACAGCTCTACGACTCGCTTTCCGGCGGCCAGCAGGCGCGGATGCAGATCCTGCTGCTGGAGCTCTCCGGGGCGACGCTGCTGCTCCTCGACGAGCCAACCGACAACCTCGACCTGCACTCGGCGGAGGCGCTGGAGCGCGCCATCGATGCCTTCGAGGGGACCGTCATCGCGGTCACGCACGACCGCTGGTTCGCGCGCCGGTTCGACCGGTTCCTGGTCTTCGGGGCGGACGGAACCGTGTACGAGTCGGCACAGCCCGTCTGGGACGAGGAGCGGGTCCGCCGCGCCCGCTGACCTCAAACGTGCCCGCCGCGCCCGCTGACATGACCCTGAGGCGGGACGTTCAGCCGGTGTGCATGGACACGACGGCGAGGATGAATCCCGTCAGCGCCACAGCCGCGCAGATCAGCCACAGGACCATCTGGCCGATGCCGCGGTTGCGGACTCCGGCGCCCGTATTGCTGGCCAGTGATTCTGCCCGCAGTAGTGCGACGGCGGCGCTAATGATTGCAGCCGACCAGAAGAGCCATTCGAGCGGAACGAAAGGGTCATTTCCCATGGGGACCTCCTCGGAACTGGTTCACCGGGAACGGGTGTCCGTCCCCTTCAACCATTCACCTGCAAATCCTTGCGTCAGCGCAACCATTCCTTCCGGATCGTGACCGGACATTAATGTTTCACGCTGATGTTGCGCCGCCGAGGTCCGAATTGCTCATGTCTAATGAGCAAATGATCAGGTGATGATAGTTTTTGGTGGTGCATACCGCCGACCGACACCGTTTGATCGCCGAGCTTCTCCGCCATCAGGAGACCGTCTCCGTCGCTGAGCTCGAAACCGTCTGCGGCGCGTCGGGTGCCACCATTCGGCGCGACCTTGAAGTGCTCGCCGGCCAAGGCGTGCTCCGGCGCACGCACGGCGGCGCGCGGAGCCTTCTGCTGCGGGGGGAGGAGCCCGGCTACGGGCAGCGCGCGCTCGAACACCGGGAGGCGAAGGTGCGCATCGCGGCAGCGGCCACGGCCGCGCTCCGGGACCGGGAGAGCCTCGTGCTGGACAGCGGCACCACCGCCGTGGAGCTGGCCAGGATCCTCGCCACCCGCCCGCTGACCGTGATGCCGCTGTCGCTGCAGGCGATCGCGGAACTCGGAGGCTCCGACGCCGTGGACCTGATCCTGCCGGGAGGCCAGCCGCGCGCCGGCGAGGGAGCAATCGCCGGACCGCTCGCGGAGGCCACCATCCGCTCCCTTCGGTTCGACACCGCAGTCCTCTCGCCCTGCGGCTTCTCACTGCAAGACGGTGCGACGGCCTACGATTTGGGTGACGCCGCGATCAAGCGGGCGGCCATGCAGTCCAGCGGCCGAACCATCCTGCTGTGCGACGCCGCCAAGTGGAACAGGACGACGCTCGCCGTCGTCGCGGCCGCGGACTCGATCGATCTGCTCATCACCGACCATCTCCTCACCGACGAGGAAGCCGACTTTTTCACCCACCATTCCGTGGAGGTAATCCAGGCATGACCGCCGTCAACCCGCGTGCCGCCGCCCGCGCCACCTTCCTCATCTTCGGCCTCAACGGCATGGTCTTTGCCAGCTGGGCAGCCCGCATCCCGGCCGTCACCGCCACCCTCGGCCTGAGCTCGGGCGAGATGGGGGCCCTGCTGCTGGTGACGGCGGTCGGCTCCCTGATCTCGCTGCCCCTCTCCGGCACCGTGGTGGCCAGGATCGGAACCGCCCACGCGGTGCGGGCGGGGGGACTGCTCGCCGCCGTGGGGGGAGTGAGCATCGCGCTGTCGCTGCTGGCCGTTTCCGTGCCAGGGGTCGCCGCCGGACTGTTCCTGTTCGGGGCCGGCGTCGGCCTCTGGGACGTGTCGCAGAACCTGGAAGGCGCAGAGGTGGAACGGCGTCTGCGCCGGACCGTGATGCCGCAGTTCCACGCCGGGTTCAGCGGCGGAGCGTTCGTCGGGGCGATGATCGGGGCCGGTTTGGCGAAGCTCGACGTCGGCCTGCCCGTCCACCTGCTGGCGATCGCGGGGATCGTGGTGGTGCTCGTACTGGTCGCTCCGCGCTACTTCCTTCCCGACCGGCCGCATGCCCCGGCCGCAGGCTCGCCCCAGCCGCGTGGTGCGACGGCGTGGCGTGAGGGCCGCACGCTGCTGATCGGACTGGTGGTGCTGGGGGCCGCGCTCACCGAAGGGGCAGCCAACGACTGGCTCGCGAAGGCCACGGTCGACGGCCTGCACGCGACGCAGGCCGTCGGGGCGCTGATGTTTGCGGTGTTCGTCGCCTCGATGACGGCTTTCCGGTTCGTGGGCGCCCGCTTCATCGATCGGTACGGGCGCGTGCTGGTGCTGCGGGCCAGCCTCGGCGCGGCCCTGGCCGGGCTGGTGGCGTTCGTGCTCGTGCCCAACGTCTGGCTCGCCGCTGTCGGGGCCGTCCTCTGGGGCGCCGGGGCGGCGCTGGGGTTCCCCGTGGGGATGTCCGCCGCGGCGGATGATCCTGCGCGGGCGGCCGCGCGGGTGTCGGTGGTCTCGACCATCGGCTACACGGCTTTCCTCGCCGGGCCGCCCGTGCTTGGCTTCATCGGGGACCATGTCGGAGTGCGGAACGCGCTGCTGGCGGTGGGGGTGGTGATCGTGGCCTCGCTGGTCACGATTCCGGCGGCCCGGCCGCTCCCGGTGCCCGAACCGGCGGTGCATTCCGACTGACGCATCGAAGCTGGAACGGGAGCCAAAAGGCAGCTGCGATGCCAAGGCCGAGCAGTGCCCCGGCCACCACGTCGCTGAACCAGTGCACGCCCAGATAGGTCCGGCTGTACATCATCAGGACGGTTCCCGCGCCCGCCGCGGCCCAGGCCCAGGCGTGGCCCACGACGAAGGCCGCGGCTACCAGCGCGACGCACGTGGCGGAAACATGCCCGGAAGGGAATGAATTGGTCGTCACGCTCACGAGCCGGTCCTCGGGCCGCTGGCGGTCCACCAGTATCTTCACGCCGTCAGTGGCGACCAGAGCCGTTACGCCGGTGACGGCCGTGTAGGCGGCGGACGCCCGCCGGCCGCCGAGCCACAAAGCCGCGAAGAACGCGGCGTGGAAGAGCCACATGCCCCACAGACCCAGCCAGTTCAGCACATAGTTGGCGTCCGTGAGCCACCCGGACCGGAAGGCTGAGACCAGGCCGGACCAGGCAAGATCGAGCGGCTGGAACACGGGATGGCGCCGGTCCAGCATGACCAGCGCTCCCAGCACCGTGAAGGCTGCCAGCGAAACGGCCGACCACGCGCGCAGGGGCCCGCGGCGGTAGCGGCGCGGAGCCAGCAGCTGTGCCATGAGCCCATGGTAACGGGCGTGGGAGGACGTAGGCTGAGCAAATGCGCAGACACCTCAGGCGGCCGCTGGCCCGGGTCTCCAGCTGGGACAAGGCGATGGTGGCCGCCCTGGCCGAGGTGCCGCACGGACCGTGGGACGCCGGCTTCCGGCACCTCTCCAATGCGGCCACGCACGGCAAGCTGTGGTTCGGCATCGCCGGCGTCCTGGCCTTCGTCCCCGGCCGTCCGCGCCGCGCCGCCGTGCACGGCCTGCTCGCCCTCGGGGTTGCCTCGGCCGCCACCAACCTGATCTTCAAGTCCGCGCTGCCCCGCCGGCGGCCGCTGCCGGTGCATCTGCCGCATTTCCGCTTCGTCAATCCGCAGCCGACCAGTTCCTCACTGCCGTCGGGCCATTCGGCCTCGGCCGTCGCGTTCGCCACCGGGATGGGGATGGTGAGCAGGCCGCTCGGCGCGGCCGCTGCTCCGCTGGCAGTCGGCGTCGCCTATTCGAGAGTGCACACCGGTGCGCACTGGCCCTCCGACGTCGTGCTCGGGTCCGCGATCGGGCTGGGTGCCGCGGCGCTCACCCGGCGCTGGTGGCCTGCCCGCGATGCCGCGCCGGAACCCTCCCCGACCCGTGAGCAGGTGCACCCGCTCGGCGCGGGGGAGGGACTCGTCGTGGCGCTGAATACCCTCGGCGGTTCCTACGACGACGACACACGGACGGCGGTGCAGACGGCGTTTCCGCAGGCCCGCCTCGTGGAAATCGGCAGAGGGGACGACCTGCGCGCGGAGCTCGAACGGGCCGCGGATGAGGGCGCTGCGGCGCTGGGGGTCTGGGGCGGCGACGGGTCGGTCGGGTCGGCCGCCGCGGTCGCCTGCGAGAGGGGGCTGCCGCTGCTGGCGTTTCCCGGCGGGACGCTGAACCACTTCCTCCGCGACGCCCTCGTCCGGGACGTGGTATCCGTGGCCGAGGCCGCCCGCTCCGGGCAGGCGGTCGTCAGTGACTGCGGCGTCGTGAGCATCGAACGCGGGGGCAAAGGCTCGGAGGAGCAGCAGGACCTGTTCATGCTCAACACGGCGAGCATCGGCATCTACCCCAACCTGGTGCGCCGCCGCGAGCTGCTGCAGCCGGAGCTTGGCAAGCCGCTGGCCGGGGTGCTGGCGGGACTGCGCACCTTCGCCGTAGCCAGGCCCTTCCCGGTGCTGCTGGACGGGGTCCGCACCCGGATCTGGATCCTGTACGTGGGCCGCGGCCGCTACTACCCGGAGGACCTTGCGCCCCTGGTGCGGCCCAAGCTCGACGACGGCCTGCTGGACATCCGGGTGCTCGAGGCGGAGGAGCGCTTTGCCCGCGTGCGCCTGCTCTGGGCCGTGCTGACAGGCACCACGCAGACCTCCAGCGTCACCCACCTTCGCACCGCCACCAGCCTCCAGGTGGAATCGGTGGACGGGCCGCTCTCCCTGGCGGTCGACGGCGAGGTGGTCGCCGGAGTGCGCAGTGCCAGGTTCGGCGTGCGCCCCGGCGCACTGCGGGTGTACTCGGCGACCAACGGCTGAACGCGGGCAGCCCCCGGCGGCGACGGGGGAGCCGGCAAGAACCATCCCGCAGGTACTCCCTCGGCACGCCGCCCGGCCGTAGCGTGGAGGATGTAGCCGCTGCTCCGCAACCCCGAAGGACCATCCGATGATTGAGGCAGTACAGCTTGCCAAGACCTACGGCGACAAGCACGCCGTCGACGGTGTCACCTTCACCGTGAAGCCGGGAGTTGTGACCGGATTCCTGGGCCCGAACGGTGCCGGGAAGTCCACCACCATGCGCATGGTCCTGGGCCTGGACCGGCCCAGCGGCGGCACCGTGACCGTCAACGGCCGGGCCTATGCCCGGCACAAAGCGCCGCTGCGGGAGGTCGGAGCCCTGCTCGACGCCAAAGCCGTGCACACCGGCCGCACCGCCTACAACCACCTGCGGGCCATGGCCGCAACGCACTCCATCCCGACATCGCGGGTACGGCAGGTGATCGAGATGACCGGCCTGGCCGACGTCGCCCGCAAACGCGTCGGCGGATTCTCCCTGGGCATGGGCCAGCGGCTCGGCATCGCCGGCGCGCTCCTCGGGGATCCGCACACCGTGATCCTGGATGAACCGGTCAACGGCCTGGACCCGGAGGGAGTCGTCTGGGTGCGCAACCTGGTCAAGTACCTGGCCGCCGAGGGCCGCACCGTCTTCCTCTCCTCCCACCTGATGAGCGAAATGGCGCAGACAGCGGATCACCTCATCGTGATCGGCCGCGGCCGGATCCTCGCGGATGCGCCGATCGCCGACATCATCAACGGCAACGGCGCCGCCCGGACCCGGATCCGCACCGAGCGGGTCTCCGACCTCCAGCGCCTGCTCGCCCGGGACGGGGTCTCGGTGGAAATCCCCGAACGGGAGACGCTCGTGGTCTCAGGCCTGGGCCCGAAGCAGATTGCCGCCGTCGCGCTGGAACACGGCCTGCTGCTCTACGAACTCACCCCGCTCCAGGCCTCGCTTGAGGAGGCCTACATGGAGCTGACCAAGGACGACGTCGAATACCACTCCCTGTTGACCGCCGGGGCCCCGGCAGAAGACGCCGCACCGTGAGCACCGCAGCTGCCAACCGCGCCCACCGCACCGTCGGCCCCGGCCTGGCCTTCCACCGCGTCCTCAACTCGGAATGGATCAAGTTCCGCACCCTTCGCTCGACCCTGATCCTGCTGGCGGGCACCGTGCTGGTGATGGTGGGACTGTCCGCGCTCAGCGGTTGGGGAATCGGACAGGCCTTGCGCGACGCCGCCGTCAATCCCCGGGCCGGGGCGGCCCTCAGCCAGCCTGACCTGCTCACCAGCATTCCTACCAGCGGGGTCGGCCTCGCCCAGCTGATCATCGGCTCGCTCGGGGTGCTGACCATCGCCTCGGAGTTCAGCACCGGCATGATCCGCTCAACCTTCGCGGCCGTCCCCACCCGGCTTCCGGCGTTCGTGGCCAAGGCGGTGGTCCTCACCGCGGTGGCCTATGTCGTGGCGACGGCGTCCGCCCTCCTCTCCTACCTCGTGGCGAAACCGATCCTTGCCCAGTACAGCCAGACCCTCTCGCTCGACCAGGCCGGAGTGCTGCAGGGCATCCTGCTCTCGGGGGTGTACGTGGCGGCGGTCGCCCTGATGGGCATGGCGCTGGGGGCCATCACGCGCAACTCGGCCGGCGGCATCATGAGCCTGGTGGGCCTCTTCTTCGTCGCTCCGATCGCCCTGCAGATCATCCCGGGCGACGTCGTGAAGACGCTGAACAAATACAGCCCCAGCGGCGCCGGGAGCAGGCTGCTGCAGCACACCACGCTGGCAGACCAGCTCGAACCGTGGCAGGGCGGCCTGGTGCTCGCCGCCTGGACCGTGGCGCTGCTGGCGGCCGCGGCGGCCCTGCTCAAGCGACGGGACGTCTAGGCCCGCAGCCGCCGTCCGGGCTACTGCCGTCCGGACTACTGGGCCAGGCCGACCACCAGGTTGATCGAGGTGGCGAGGATGACGATGCCGAAGATGAACGCGAGCAGGCTGTGCCTGAAGGCGGTGGCGCGGATGGCGCTGGTCTGGATGCCCGTGTCCGAGACCTGGTAGGTCATGCCGAGGCTGAACGCCATGTAGGCGATGTCCAGGTAGGTGGGCGGCTCGGGCTGGTTGAAGTCGATCCCGCCCGGCTCGGCGCCCCCGTAGTACTGGCTGGCGTAGCGCAGCGTGTACAGGGTGTGCACCAGGAGCCAGGAGACCGCGACGGTGCCGATCGCCAGCAGCGCCAGCCATGCCTTGCCGGCGCCCTGGGTGTTGCCGGACTCCACGAGCACGAGCCCGACGGCGGCGAGAGAGCCCACATTGGCCACCAGCAGGAGGATGTCGCGGGTGCTCGCGGACGGGTCCTCGGCCGTGGCGTGCCGGCGGGTTTCGGCAGGGTCCATCCGGGAGATCACGCTCCACACCCAGACGTCGTACACCAGGGCGGCGGTTCCCCAGCCGACGGCGGCCGCGTGGATCCAGTTGCCCAGCAGCCCCGTCCCCGCTGCGGCCGTGAGACCCGCCAGCAGCATGATGGCGAACCGGAGCTTGCCGTGCCGCGCGCGTTTGCTTTCCGAAGTCATGGCCCGATCATCCCATCCGCCCCGCACGCTCCCGCGAACGGCCAGTCGTGGCGACCTCCCGCGCCGCGGGGTCGCCGTTGCCGCCCGCTCGACGCGCGTGCTGCTCAGAGCCGGGCGTTGGCCAGCACCGGAAGCGTCTTCCGGACCTGTTCCACAGCACCTGGGTCGACGTCGGCCACGAGAAGCCCCGGGGCGCCGTCGAGCCGGGCCAGCACCGTCCCGTCGGGGCCGACGACGGCGCTGTGCCCGATGCCCGTGGGAGCCGTGCCGCGGGTCTCGATGCCGGCGGCAGCCGGATCAGCCTGTCCGCAGGCGAGGACGAACGTGGTGCTGTCGAGCGCACGGGCCCGCACCAGCAGGTCCCACTGGTCGGTCTTGCCGGGCCCGGCCCCCCAGGAGGCGCAGAGGATGTTGATGTGGGCACCCGCCCGCGCATTGGCGGTGAACAGGGCCGGGAAGCGCACGTCGTAGCAGGTGGCAAGACCGAAGGTGACGCCGCCCAGCGTGAAGGTGCTGACCGCGTCGCCGGCTTCGACAGTGTCCGACTCCGAGAACCCGAAGGCGTCGTAAAGGTGGATCTTGTCGTAATGCGCCTCGATGCCGGAGCCCGTTGCCAGCAAGGTGTTGCGCACCTTGCCCCCGGCAGCCGGGGTGAACATCCCGGCGACGACGGCGATCCCGTGCCGGGCGGCAACGTCCCGCAGACCCTGCGCCCACCGGCCGTCCAGGCTTTCGGCGATGTCCGTCAGGGAGTTGCCGAAGGCCCGCATGGAGGCTTCCGGGAACACCACGAGCTCGGCGCCGGCCTCCTTGGCCCGCCCGGCGTGCTCGTCGAGCAGCCGGAGATTGGCCTCGGGGTCGCGCCCGGTCACGATCTGGGCAAGAGCCACTCGCATGGGATCTCCTCTTCCTTTTCCACAAGCCTAGGCCGTGTCGCCGCCGCCAACGCTTTTCCGGTAGCATAGGGAAGTCTGTGCTGGCGCCCGGCAGCGGAAGTCTTCCGCCCCGCCGTCGCCGCATATTCGCATTGAACCTCCTGTTACGGAAGGACCGTAACCGCTTAGCCCAGAGGAGGTGGGTTCACATATGCGTCCTTACGAATTGATGGTAATCATCGACCCCGAGGTCGACGAGCGTACCGTTGAGCCGTCGCTCGACAAGTTCCTCAATGTTGTCCGCAACGATGGTGGCACCATCGACAAGGTGGACATCTGGGGTCGTCGCCGTCTGGCGTACGACATCAAGAAGAAGTCCGAGGGTATCTACGCCGTGGTGAACTTCACCGCTGCGCCGGCTACCGCCCAGGAACTGGACCGCCAGCTTGGCCTCAACGAGACCATCCTGCGCACCAAGATCATCCGTCCGGAAGACCAGAAGGTTTCCGCCGAATAGTCGGTGGCACCTGATTGGCTTATTCCCAACGGTTTATTCGGAACAGAACTTAGGAGGCAGTAGATGGCAGGCGAAACCACTATCACGGTCATTGGTAACCTCACCAGCGACCCGGAACTGCGGTTCACCCCGTCCGGCTCGGCAGTGGCCAACTTCACCATTGCGTCCACTCCGCGCACCTTCGACCGGCAGTCCAATGAGTGGAAGGACGGCGAAACGCTGTTCCTGCGCGCATCGGTCTGGCGCGAGGCTGCCGAAAACGTCGCCGAGTCCCTGACCAAGGGCACCCGGGTGATCGTCAACGGCCGGCTGAAGTCCCGTTCCTATGAAACAAAAGAAGGCGAGAAGCGCACCGTTATCGAGCTGGAGGTCGACGAGATCGGCCCCTCGCTGCGCTACGCGTCCGCCAAGGTCAACCGCACCCAGCGCTCCGGCGGACAGGGCGGCGGCGGCTTCGGCGGCAACAACTCCGGCCAAGGCAACTCCGGCTGGGGCGGCCAGTCCTCCCAGCAGGAAGACCCGTGGGGCGCGCCCTCCGGTGGCTCGTCCGGCTGGGGCAACGGCCAGGATTCCGAACCTCCCTTCTAAGCACCACCCCGACGGCGTCCCGCCGTCACCACCATCCCGCGGACACGGTGTCTGCGGGCTCCACTAGATACTAAGGAGCTCCACGATGGCTAAGGCTGAACTCCGTAAGCCCAAACCAAAGTCCAACCCCTTGAAGGCCGCTGACATCACTGTCATCGACTACAAGGACGTCGCCTTGCTGCGCAAGTTCATCTCCGACCGCGGAAAGATCCGTGCCCGTCGCGTCACCGGCGTGACCGTGCAGGAACAGCGCAAGATCGCCCTGGCGATCAAGAACGCCCGCGAAGTTGCACTGCTGCCCTACTCCGGCGCAGGCCGCGGCTAAGCGAAGGAGATAGAAGAACATGGCAAAGCTCATTCTGACCCACGAAGTCACCGGTCTCGGTGCTGCTGGCGATGTTGTTGAGGTGAAGAACGGTTACGCCCGTAACTACCTTCTGCCCCGCGGCTTCGCCCTCACCTGGACCAAGGGTGGCGAGAAGCAGGTTGAATCCATCAAGGCCGCCCGCGTTGCACGCGAGCACGCCACGCTGGAAGACGCCCAGGCCCAGGCCCAGGCTCTCGGTTCCAAGACGGTCAAGCTGGTCGTCAAGGCCGGCGAGTCCGGACGCCTGTTCGGCACCGTGAAGGCCGAGGACGTCGCGAAGGCTGTTGAGGCTGCTGGCCTCGGCGCCATCGACAAGCGCAAGGTCGAACTGCCGGCACACATCAAGTCGGTCGGTTCCTACCAGGCCAACGTCCGTCTGCACGAGGACGTCGCCGCTGTGATCGACCTCGAGGTTGTCGCGGGCTAGTTCCGCGTCCCCTTGCAGGACTGAAGGGCCTCTGTCTTCGGACAGAGGCCCTTTTTGCTCGGGCGACGGTGTGGGGCACCCCGGCGTCTCCTGCTGGAATACCGCGGCACCTCGCCGCGTTGACCCTCGTAGATGCAAATGCATGTACCGGCTTTGCCGGGGGAGAGGAGAAGCGCAATGAGCGAGCGCACCATCACTGTTGTTTCGGCGGGTCTGGCCAGGCCGTCGTCGAGCCGGCTGCTGGCGGACCAGCTTGCGGCCGCTGCCGGGCGCGCGGTCGCCGACGCGGGCGGCCTGGCGAGCATCGAGGTCATTGAACTGCGCGACCTGGCGGTGGACATCGCGAACCGCTTCGTGACCGGCTATGCAGCGCCGCGCTTGGCCGCAGCGCTGCGGCAGGTGGAGGAGGCCGACGCGCTGATCGCCGTCACGCCCGTCTTCAGCGCCTCCTACAGCGGCCTGTTCAAGTCCTTCTTTGACCTGGTGGACAACAAGGCCCTGGAGGGCAAGCCGGTGCTGATGGGGGCCACCGGCGGGACATCGCGGCATTCCATGGTGCTTGACTTCGCGCTCCGGCCGTTGTTCAGCTACCTGCGGGCGAGCGTCGTCCCCACCGCTGTCTACGCAGCGCCGGAGGACTGGGGTGCCGGAGAGAATGGCGTCGGCCAGCTCTCGGGGCGCATTGCGCGCGCCGGTCGTGAGCTCTCCGAGGCGCTCGGTACAGCCCGGCCCGCGCACCCCCGCCGGGAGGTCGACGGCGCCTCGTTCGAGGACCTCATGGCGGGGCTGTCCCGCTGACCGGTCGGGGCTGCCGTTGGCGCGGAAGCATGATCGTCCGGGTACATTCGGGCCCGGACCGATACCGCCGGCCACATATGCCCTGCTGACAGCCGCCTCGGCCAGGGCCGGGCTGTGGAAAGTGGCCCAAGTTACCTTCCGGTAAGGGCCGTCGCTGCGTTTGTCAACAGAGAAGCTGTGGATGAAAAAATTCTTTCAACTTCTTTTCCTCCACAGCATGTGAAGAGTGTATCCGCAGGTCAGCCCGCTGTTTCTGAAACCGCAGATCCTATATCCACAGTCTTCTCCCCAGCCTGTGCACACAAGCGGGGCGGATATCCCCAACTTATCCACAGCCCCTGTGTTCTGTGGGCTTGGAGCTGGTTCTGCTGGGAACTAACGTGACTTCGTACCCCCGCACCTGACCCCGACCGCGGAACTTCCCCGTCAAACGGCGGAGGCGTTCACGCCACTGTCGGGGCCAGGCGATAGAAAGGGTGCGGCGGCGGCCGACGCCGCCTGGAGTGGTCAGCCACGCGATGCCTAGGAGGTCCGCCGGGACATGTCGATAGCACATCTCGACTCAGTAGGAACATCCTCCCGGGAACCGGATTTCGCCCGAACGCCGCCGCAGGACGTCGTTGCCGAGCAGAGCGTCCTCGGAGGCATGATGCTCTCCAAGGACGCCATTGCCGACGTCGTCGAGGTGCTGCGCGGGCCCGATTTCTACCGCCCGGCGCACGAGAGCATCTACGAGGCCGTGCTTGACCTGTACGGCAGGGGTGAGCCTGCCGACGCCGTGACCGTGGCCGACGAGCTCACTAAGCGCGGCGAGATCGGCCGCGTTGGAGGGCCCGCCTACCTGCATGAGCTGATCCAGTCGGTGCCCACCGCCGCGAACGCGGGCTTCTATGCCGAGATCGTCCGCGAACGTGCCGTGCTGCGCCGTCTCGTCAATGCAGGCACGCGGATTGTCCAGATGGGCTACAGCCAGGACGGCGAGGTGGACGACATCGTCAACCAGGCCCAGGCCGAGGTCTACGCTGTCGCCGAGAAGCGGACGGCCGAGGACTACGTTCCGCTGAAGGACGTCATGGAGTCCACCGTGGATGAAATCGAGGCCTCCGGGCACCGCGGTGAAGGCATGGTCGGCGTGCCCACAGGCTTCTATGAACTCGACGAGCTCACCCATGGCCTGCACCCCGGGCAGATGATCGTGATCGCCGCCCGCCCCGCCGTCGGCAAGTCCACCTTCGCCCTGGACTTCGCCCGCTCCGCCGCCATCAAGCACAACCTGGCCACTGTCATGTTCTCGCTCGAAATGGGGCGTAATGAGATCGCCATGCGCCTGCTCTCGGCCGAAGCGACGATCAGCCTGCAGGACCTGCGCAAGGGCACCATCAAGGACGAGCAGTGGTCGAAGATTGCGACCACCATGGGCCGCATGAACGACGCACCCCTGTTCATCGACGACAGCCCCAACATGTCCCTGATGGAGATCCGCGCCAAGTGCCGGCGGCTGAAGCAGCAGCACGACCTCAAGCTCGTCGTGCTGGACTACCTGCAGCTGATGAGCTCCGGAAAGCGCGTCGAGTCCCGCCAGCAGGAAGTCTCCGAGTTCTCCCGTGCGCTGAAGCTGCTCGCCAAGGAGCTGCAGGTCCCGGTGATTGCCCTGTCACAGCTGAACCGTGGTTCCGAGCAGCGCACCGACAAAAAGCCGATGGTCTCGGACCTGCGCGAGTCCGGCTCCATCGAGCAGGACGCCGACATGGTCATCCTGCTCCACCGCGAGGATATCTACGACAAGGAATCCGCCCGCGCCGGCGAGGCCGACGTCATCGTCGCCAAGCACCGTAACGGTCCCACCAAGACAATCGTCGTCGGTTTCCAGGGCCACTACTCCCGCTTCTCCAACATGGCCAGCGAACACGGGTAGCAGACGTCGGTTTCCGGGTTGAGGCCGACCCACTTTGGAGATGCGGAGACGATGAGAACAGTCGTTGCCGCGACGGGGCGGCCCCCGGGACTTAGTCGTTGCCTTGGGGGAATAGATGCCGTCCTTGGTGCTTTATGCGTAGTGTCCGCGTCGGCTGCAGATGGACGGCATGTAATCCCTAGATATGCGAGGACCTCACCTTATGTCTCTTCTTGATCCACTTTTTACCTCGGCCCGTCTCGGTTCAACCGAATTGTCGAACCGCGTTGCCCTAGCGCCCATGACGCGAGTCAGTGCTATGGAGGACGGCCGCGCTACGGACCGGATGGTCTCTTACTATTCCCGGTTTGCGCGAGGCGGTTTCGGGCTGCTGATCACCGAAGGCATTTACACCGATACGGCCTACAGCCAGGGATACCTTCACCAGCCCGGGCTCGCCACGCAGGAACAGACCGAGGCCTGGAAGCCTGTCGTTGATGCTGTCCACGCCCGCGACGCGCGGATCTTCGCGCAGCTGATGCATGCCGGGGCGCAGTCCCAGGGCAACCGGTTCGTGGAGTCGACGATCGGGCCGTCTGCTGTGGCACCGAAGGGGGAACAACTGGGTTTCTACCGGGGAGAAGGACCCTACCGTGTGCCGCTCGCTGCGACGCGGGAGCAGATGGATCAGGTGCTTGAGGGGTTTGTCATGGCGGCTCTGAACGCCAAAGCCGCGGGTTTCGACGGGGTCGAGATTCACGGGGCGAACGGCTACCTCCTTGATCAGTTCCTGACCGACTACCTCAACCGGCGAACAGATGAGTACGGCGGGAGCCCGGAGAACAGGGCGAGGTTCGCTGTCGAGATTGCCCGCGCTGTCCGTGACGCGGCGGGTCCGGACATGACCGTCGGGATCCGGATTTCTCAGGGAAAGGTCAGCGATTACGCCCACAAGTGGACCGGCGGGGTCGAGGAAGCACGAACGATTTTCACAGCGTTGGCCACCGCGGGCATCGATTACATCCACACCACCGAATATCGGGCCGCTGCCCCTGCCTTCGATGAAAATGGCCCTTCACTCGCCTCCCTTGCCAAGCAGTATTCCGGGCTGACGATCATTGCCAACGGGAACCTGGACGACCCTGAAACGGCCGCCGCCCTGATCGCGGAAGGGCAGGCGGACGTCGCCGCCCTGGGGAAGGCCGCCCTGGCGACCAGGGACTGGCCCCACCGTGCCCGGGCCAACGCAGACCTGAATGAGCTGGACCCCGGTGTGTTCGCGCCTCTGGCTGACGTGAAGGATTGGGAACTGGAACAGCCAGCATAAGAGGAGGTTTTCAAACAGACTGCTTACGCTCCCCCGATTGTCGTCCCGCACAGGCCGCCGGCAGCCGGGACTGGGCGGCCTGCCAGCGCCCCGTTGCTGCTCACCCGAGAGCTCAGCGGCCCGGGTTGCCGGCAGATGTTAAAGCCAACCTTCCAATTCTGGCCCTTGGTCATACGCGTTCCCACGGTCGCATCCCTTGCGAACCCGTGAAATCCGACAATCGCTCGTGGCCGCCCGCGTTTCTGCTCGCAGGCTGCGGGATAACTATAGGTTCATCGACGTCTAGAAAACGGTTGAGCAAAGGAAAAGACAGAGCACGCAATCAACTAGTTCCTGATTGCCACGCCGGCCGATGTTTCTTGGATCCGACCGGGCTTTCCGCGTTTCGCAGCCTCCAAGGGCTTCCGTCTAGAAGGTCGCGTCGGTCCGGGTGCGGGTCCCGGAGAGAAGGCTGCCGGCGCCAGTGATGGTCGGCGTGTGTCCGAGGGCTTTCAGAATTTCGTACGTTGTGGCCGTCGCCGCAGTGATGACAGGCAGCCCGAGTTCATCTTCAACGGCTTGGACTGCCGGGAGGGAGGGCATTTGGACGCAGGCCGAAAGCACGATGGCCTCGGCGCCTTCGAGCTTGAGGTTACGTGCAATGCCGGGGAGGTTCTGCGGGTCCAAACAGCCCACGGCGAGGTTGTCCGCAACCTCAAGGCTGGTCGCATCCAGGACGGATATTCCTGCGGCCTCGATGTAGTCCACAACCATCCGTGTCAAGGGCTTCATGTACGGGGTGATCATCGCAACCTTGCGTGCGCCCAGCTCGTGCAGGGTTCGCACCAGCGCTCCCGCGCTGCTGGTGACCGGCGCCGGGTGTCCGTTCCCCGCGGCAGCAGCAGCGATCACTTCTTCGGATCCGGCGTGTGCCCCCGGGCCCTGTGCCATGACAGCTACGAGGCAGGCGTAGGCGATGACGTCCACGTCTGCGTCCGACACTGCTTCCGCACAGCCGGCCGCTTTGTTCACCATCGCGAGAAGCTCTTCACGGTTGACGTTCTTCATGCCCGCTCTGGCGGAATGGAAGGTGTACTTGTGGCCGGTGGCTTCAGACTGGCGGCGGAAAAGCTCGGGAAGCTCGGTCTCCATGGTGGTGTTGGAACTAGGAACGATCAAGCCGACTCGCGACGCGCCCGATTGCCTGGGCTCGGCGTCGGTTTCACAAGTGATTTCGGGGGTGCTCATAGTTCTCCACGACGGTGTGTTGACTCGGTGCTGACGGGGTGTTCATCCCATATTCTGGGTCTGATCTCATGATGTGGGTGGTCGAACGGAATGTCAACCTGATCCGCGCCGCCGTCGCCTCATTAGGCCGAGGCTGGTTCGGGGGCATCGGCTCGCTTCGTCCTGCCGATGGCGGTAGGGCGCAGGCGTCCTGGCTCGACCCTGACCTGAAAGACAAGGAAGGCGTCCAGAAGCTGCTGCTCAACATCCCCGAACCGCACCTGGTCCTGCGGGAAGTGGACAAGAAGGTCGGGTCAGCACTCAACAACGGGGCCCGAACTCATTGAACCCGTCACCGAGCCCCCGGCCGTGTCCAAAGGGGGAGTAGTAGCGGCCTGCCAGCTATTGATGACCACGGCGTGCAGCTGCCAGCCCTCCGGGATCTGCGCCTCCAGCGGAGCCTTGTCCTCCTGGTAGGAATCGGCCTCCGCCTCTACTTTCTGGGTCGGGGTGCTGCGCATAATCCCTATCTCCACCCCGCTCAGCGCTGCAGGTTTTCCTCCAGCGGATCCGGTTCGTACAGGGCCATCCACACCCCGGTGGTTGTGGTGCTGCCCTCGATGAGCCGCAGCGGTGCTTTTCCGGCGCCCTCAAAGAGCCGGCGTCCGGTACCGAGCACCAGCGGGTAGATCATGAGGAGGTACTCGTCGATCAGCTCCGCGGCCATCAGGGAGCCGATGAGCACGCCGCTGCCCATGATGACGAGATTGGTGCCCGACCTCTGGCGGAGTTCCGCCACCGAAGCCGGAACGTCGCCGCTCAGAAGGGTTGAGTTCGGCCACTCGAGTCTCGCCGCGGGATTGCTTGAGGCGACGTATTTATGAGTCTCGTTCAGGGCCTCCTTGAACGGACCGCCCCGCGCGTTCCAGGACGAGAGGAGCTGATCGTAGGTGCGCCTCCCGAACAGGAAGGCGTGGTCAGCACCCATCCGCTCGCCCATTCGGGCGACCATCGCGTCGTCCGCGTACGGGGCGGCCCAGCCGCCGTGCCCAAACTCACCCCTCGTGTCCTCGTCCCGACGGCCAGGGCCTTGCATGACCCCGTCGAGCGTCAGGTGGTTGATCACAATGACCTTTCCCATCGCTCCCGTCCTTTCGATGCAGACCGACTCGATGCAGACCGACCCGGTGCAGACCGACGATGTCGTCAATGCTTGCTCCGTGACCCGTTACGGGTCAACGGGCCGCAGCCGGACGGCCCAAGAGGCCCTGCACCTTCGGCGAGAAGGTGCAGGGCCGCCTTGACTGTCTGCGGACGTCGTGCCGTCAGCCGTTGGAGCCGGCCGGCGTCGTCGTCGCCGAATAGCCCTCGAGCTTGAGCGCCGCGTCCACGTACTTGTTGGTGAAGGTGTCGGTGAAGTTGATCTTGGAGGTGTCGACGCCGTTCTGCTTCTCCATCGCAAAGATCACCTTCGGGCCGCCCGCGGGCATGATGCCGTCGGGCAGGAACTGGGCCTTGTCCGTGTTCAGGGCCGAGACGTACTGGTCCTTGGAGATGGTGGCGTTCTGCACGAAGGAGGCCGGCAGCTTGTCAGCAATTTCCGCGGCCGAGTGGGTGCTGATCCAGTGCAGCGTGTCCACGAGGGCGTCGACGACTTTCTGGGCCGCGTCCTGATGGGCACTGACCCAGTCGGCCCGAGCCAGGACGCCTGCCGCCGGCCACGCGCCGCCAAGGGCGGCTTTGGCTCCGTCCGAGGTCGCAAGGTCAACCGCGGGGACTGCCAGGTTCTTGCTTTCGAGTGCCCCCACTGTCGGCTGGGTGGTCATCACGCAGTCGGCGGAGCCGCGCTGGATGGCAGCGATGGCGGTGGCTCCGGCCCCGACCGCGATGGTGTGGTAGTCCTTCTTGGTGACGCCGGCCTGGGAGGCGATGAACTGGGTGAGTTCATCGGTGCCGGAGCCGAGGTCGGTCACACCGACGGTCTTGCCGCGGAGGTCCGCCGCGGAGTGGACGTTCGCCTTGGGGCTGCACATGATGCGTTCACCCGGTGCGCCGGAGAGCTGTACGAGGTTGATGACATTCTTGCCTTTGGACTGGAAGTCGACCGTGTGGATGTACCAGGCTCCGGCCATGTCCACCTGGCCGGAGGCCATCGCATCCTCGGCCCCGACGCCGCCGTTCTGCTCGGTCGAGAGCTCGACCTTCACCCCGTACTTCTGGTAATTGCCCAGCCCTTCGGCGAGCTGGTAGGGGAGGTAGATCTGCTTGTCGATCCCGCCGACCATCAGCTTGACCGTGGGCATCGCCGAGCTGTCCGCGGCCGCGGCACTGGCGGACCCCGCCGTCGCCGGGCTGCTCGCCGCGGAGTTGTTGCCGCAGGCTGCGAGGCTGAGGGCGACCGCTCCCACGGTGGCGGCAACGTAGATCTTGTGCTTCATCATTGGGGCACTTTTCCTTTTCTTTTCGTAAGGGGTATTGCAGGTTTTCCGGGGTGAAGCCGAAGGTGTCAGATGGCCTGGGATTCTGACCTGTTCGGCGGCCGCCATTTCAGGACGGAATGTTCCAGCAGGCTGATCAGGTACTCGGCACCAAGCGTGATCACGGCGATGATCACCATGCAGGCAAAGACCGTGTTCGGGTCGAAGGTGCCCTGGGCCTGGCTGATGATCAGCCCCACACCTTGCTGGGCGCCGAGCACCTCCGCGACCAACGCGCCGATGATGGCGAAACCGAAGGCGGTGTGGAGGCTCGCGATGATCCAGGTCATCGCCGACGGGATGGTCACGTGGATGGCGACCTGGACGGGGGTGGCGCCGAGTACGCGGACGTTGGCGACCAGGTTCTGGTCCACCTCGCGCACGCCCTGGAAGGCGTTGAAGAAGACGACGAAGAACACGAGCACCGCGGCGAGCAGCACCTTCGGGAACACGCCCAGCCCGAACGCGACGATGAAGATCGACCCGAGCACAATGCGGGGGATGGAGTTAACGATCCTGATGTACGGCCCGACGACGGCCGAGAGGTACTTGTTCGAGCCGAGCAGGATGCCGAGCACCACGCCGACGAGCGTGCCGAGCAGGAAGCCCAGGATTGCCTCCTGCATGGTGACCCACAGGTTCTCCCAGATGGTCCCGAAGGCGGTTCCTTCGGTGAAGAGCTTGACGAGGCTGTTCCAGATCTCGCTGGGCTGGCCGAAGAAGAATTTGTCCACCCAGCCTTCCTCGGTGAACCATTGCCAGCCGCCGACCACGGCCACGGCGAGGATGGCGCGCCCCGCCCAGATCCATCTGGTCAGGCGTCGGTGGGCCGCCTTGCCGGCGTCCGCGGCCGCTGCCTGTCGTTGCGGCGTCACTGTTTCCCCTTGGGCGAGGGCGCTCATGCCGCTTCACCCGCGGTTCGGGCGTAGGCGCGCGTGACTTCGTCCTTGAGTGATTCCCAGATCCGGCCCTGCAATTCCAGGAAGCGCTCCTCGTGGCGGATCTGCTGGACGTCCCCCCGGGGCCGGGGCAGGTCAATGTCGAAGACGTCCTTGACCGTTCCGGGGCTGCTGGTCATGACCACGACCCGGTCCGACAGGGCCACGGCCTCGTCGAGGTCGTGCGTGATGAACAGGACGGAGGGCCGCAGCTCCTCCCACAGGGTCAGCAGTTCGTTCTGCATGATGGCTTTGGTCTGCACGTCGAGCGCGCCGAAAGGCTCGTCCATGAGCAGGATCCGGGGGTTGTTGATGAGGGCCGCCGCCATGGCCACGCGCTTGCGCATGCCACCGGAGAGCTGGTGCGGGTAGCGGTCTTCGAAGCCGGCCAGGCCGACACGGCGCAGCCAGTCCCGTGCGAGCAGGGTCGCTTCCCGCTTCGGAGTGCCAAGGAGGACCGGTCCCATCATTACGTTGTTCAGGACGCTCTTCCAGGGAAAAAGCGCGTCAGCCTGGAACATGTAGCTGACGCCCTTCGTGACGCCTTCAACCGTGTGACCGCCGACGCGGACGGAGCCCTCGCTCGGGCGTTCCAGCCCGGAAACCTGTGCCAGCGTGGTGGACTTGCCGCAACCCGTGGGACCGACGATCGAGCAGAACTGCCCGGGTTCGACCGACAGCGTCACGTCGGTGATCGCGGTGAAAGTCTCGCCCTTGGGGGTGAGGTACCGCTTGGTCAGCCCGCTAATGCCGATGCCGGCGTTGGCGCCGGTCTCGCCCGGCGGCCGATGTTGGTGGGTTGCACCCATAGCGTGAGGCCTCTCTGTCGAGCGGGCGTCAATTGCCACATTTGCGGCGACGCCCTTGTCGGTGGATTCTTTACTCATGCCTCGTGACCACTCACGCTTCGTGACATGACTCACAACTGCTGCACCCACCGTAGAAACGGCCGGCACGGTGCAGCCACGCTTGCGTGGCTTGCGAGGAATACCAGCTTTCATTCACTTTTTGAGCCTTCTGCTCAACACCCTGACCCGGACCAGCGATGAGCGGCACGCGCCGGTGGTGGCGTGCCCGGTCGCTCGCATCCCAGATCCTGGTGTGGACACTCGTGCTGCTCGCCGTTGCGGTGGCGCTCGGCGCACTTGTGGCCGGCCGCATCACCGGCCAGACCCTCGATGACCAGTTCCGGCTGCGCGCCCTTGGCGTCGCGGAGTCCGTTGCGCAGATGCCGGAGGTGGCGGCGGCCGTTGTCTCCGGCGACCCGACGCACCGCATCCAGGCGATTGCCGAGCGTGTGCGCACGCGGGCCCAGACGGACTACGTCGTCGTGACGGACAGGGACGGGGTCCGCTTTTCGCACCCCACTCCGTCGCTCATTGGGAAGCGTCTCGAGGAGCCTGTGGCGGCACTGGACGGCCAGTCACACGTCGGGACCAACCATGGCAGCCTCGGCGACTCGGCCAACGCCAAGGCTCCGATCCTGGACGCTTCGGGAAAGGTCGTGGGACAGGTTTCGGTGGGCATCCTCGAAGCCACTGTCAGCACGCAGTTCGCACGCGACGCGGGCGTGGTCGGGGGATATTCGGCGCTCATTCTTCTGATCGGGGGTGCAGGTTCGTTCCTGCTCGCACGGGCCATCAAGCGCGCCACGTTCGGACTCGAACCGGCGGAGATCGCTTCGCTCCTCCAGGAGCGGGAAGCGCTGCTGCACGGCATCCGCGAGGGCATGGTCGGCCTGGACGACGCCGGCCGCGTCACCGTGATCAACGGCGAAGCGCGCCGCCTCCTGCAGCTCGAGGACGTCCCGCTCGGCCGCCGGGTCGAGGAGCTCATCCCGCCGGGCAGGCTCCTTGACGTCCTCACCGGCGGTGTGCCGGGCACGGACCAGACGGTGATCACCGATGACTCGTTGCTCGTGGCGAACCGCATGCCGGTCAGCGTGGCCGGCCGCAGCGTGGGCGCCGTCGTGACGCTGCGCGACCGGACCGAAGTGGAAGCGCTCGTCCGGGACCTGCGCTCGCTGGAAGGGCTTATGGAGGCCTTGCGCGCGCAGGAACACGAGTACGCCAATCGTCTCCATACAGTGGGCGGCCTGCTCGACCTTGGCGAGACCGAACATGCGCGCTCGTTCATCTCCGGCATCGCAGACACCTCGCGTTCCCTCGGCGAAGGCCTGCGCGCCCGGATCGAGCCGCCGGAGCTCGCGGCGCTCATCCACGCCAAGATCACGGTCGCCGCGGAGCAGGACGTGCAAGTGACCGTCACCGACGAATCGCGTCTTCGCGAGCCAGGGCTCGGAACGCAGGACCTGCTCACCATCGTGGGCAACCTGCTCGACAACGCGATAGACGCCGTCTCAAGCCTCCCCGGCCCGCGTGACGTAGCGCTCACCCTGGACGATTCCTCCGGCGTTTTTGTCGCTGTGTCTGACAGCGGACCCGGCGTACCTGCAGGGTCCGTCGAAGACGTAGTGCGGGACGGCTACACGACAAAGGACGCGCGCTCCGCCAACGCGGGCGGACCGCAGCTGCGGCGCGGCATCGGGCTGGCGCTGGTGGCGAGGATCGTGCGACGGGCAGGCGGCACAATGGACGTGTTCGCGGGACCGGGCGGACGATTTGAAGTGTGGATTCCGAAAGGCGGCTCAGAAGGATGATTCGGGTGCTCGTGGTCGACGACGACTACCGCGTTGCGCGGCTCCATGCCTCCCAGGTGGTGCGGGTGCCGGGATACGAATGCGTCGGCGAGGCGCACACCGCGGCGGAAGCGCGCGCGGCGATCAGCCGTGAGCGTCCGGACCTGCTGCTCCTGGACGTGTACCTTCCGGACGAAGACGGCATTTCGCTGCTGCAGTCCCTGCGCGAGGCGGGCCGGGACGTGGACGTCATCATCATCACCGCGGCGCGGGACGTGGCGACGGTGCGCGCGGCAATGCGCGGGGGAGCGGTGTACTACCTCGTGAAGCCGTTCGGGTTCGAGCAGCTTGCCGAGCAGTTGCGCGCCTACCAGAAATGGCGCGTGGACGCCGAGTCGCGCCGCATCACCGGGCAGACCGACGTGGACGCCCTGTTCGCGTCACAGCGCGCCGCCCTGCCGCGGTCGCGCTCCGGCCCGTCTGCCCGACGTCTGCCGCCGACGATGCAGAAGGTCCTTGACGCCGTCGTTGCTGCCCGTCGACCGCTGGGCGCCCAGCACGTCTCGGACTTGATTGGCATCTCCCGGCCCACTGCGCAGCGGTATCTGAGTGAGCTCGAGCGGAAGGGCCGGGTGAGCCTCCACCTCGAGTACGGTGCCACCGGCCGCCCCGTCAACACGTACGTGCCCGCGCAAGGCCGGTAAGTCCCGGGCGACGGCGGAGAAGTGCGTCGCGCCGGCACGGACTCTGTCAGGATGGCGACGGGGTCGCCTCGGGGTGTCCTGCTTCGAGGGCAGCGTCCCCGTTAGCCGGCAGGATGAGCTGCTCCCGCGCGGTCTTGTCCTGCAGGGTGACGCCGATGCCTGCCGCCACCACGAGAGCGATTCCTGTGACGGCGGCGGGCCCAGGAGCTTGCCCGAGGACAGCGAAGCCGATGGTTGCCGCGATCGCAGGTTCCAGGCTCATCAGGGTGCCGAAGGTGGAGGCCTTCAGCCGGCGCAGGGCGAGCAGCTCGAGGCTGAAGGGGACCACCGGCATGAGCAGCGCCAAGCCGGCGCCCGTGAGCAGAAGTCCCCAGTCGAGACGCCCGAAGACCGCAGGCCCGGCGATGAGGGTCGTGACCGCCGCTGCGGCAGGCATTGAAACCGCCAATGCCTGCAGGCCGTTCACTTCGTCCCCTGCCCGCTGGGTGAGCAGAATGTAGGCGGCCCAGCACGCGCCCGCGCCCAGTGCCAGGAGCACCCCGGCCGGATCGGCGTCGCCGCGCCAAGGCTCCGTCAGGGCGGCGACGCCGGCCGCTGCAACCACCGCCCACCAGCGCCCGGACTTGCGGCCGCGGATAACAGCGACGGAGAGCGGACCCAGGAACTCCAGGGCGCTTGCCATGCCGAGGGATATCCGGACCGCCGCTGCCATGAACAGCAGCGTCATGCCCGCGGTGACCACGCCCAGCAAGAGGCAGGTCAGCAAGGCTGGGCGGCTGAGCCTGGCGCGCCAAGGCCGGGTAACAGCCACCAGGATCACTGCCGCCCATGCCAGGCGCAGCCAGGCCACCCCTTCAGAACCAAGGCGGGCGGAGAGTTCCACGGAAGCAGCCAGACCCAGCTGCACGCAACACATCGCGGCGCCGGCCATGGCGGTCCCGCCACCGGCACCGTTCACACGCCTCTGAGGCAACATCGTCATGCCCCCAGTAGACCGTTGCCGACCGTCGTCGTCCACGTGACAATGCTTCACATATCGTCCACGAATCATGGACAATAATCCCGTGGAGACGCGCCGCCTGGAATTCCTTCTCGAACTTGCCCGCCAAGGCTCCATGCGCAACGTCGCCGACGCCTTGGGCACCACGACGTCCACTGTTTCGCAGCAGATTGCCGCCCTGGCCCGCGAAACCGGCACAGCGCTGCTCGAACCTGTCGGCAGGGGCGTGCGCCTGACTCCCGCCGGCCGCCGCCTGGCCCGGCAGGCGGAAGCAATTCTCGCCGCGGTGAATTCGGCGGTCGCGGAACTCGACTCCGGCGCCGAACCGGCGGGAACAGTGCGCGTAGCCGGCTTCGTTACCGCCGTGCGCAAGGTCCTCATGCCCATCATCGGGGACCTTGCCCTCAGCCACCCGCGCGTCAAACTCGAAGTACGGGAGCACGAACCCGATGAAGCCCTCGCTCTGCTCGCAGGCGACAAAGTGGATCTGGCCCTGACCTACGATTACAATCTTGCGCCGGACGGGCGCGGCGCCGGCTTTGACTCAACCCCTTTGTGGAGCACCCCGTGGAGCCTCGCCGTGCCGGAACATGACAAGCCCGCACACCCTGCGAGTGCCCCTGAAGTCTTCGCGAGGTTCCGCGCCCAGGACTGGATCGTCAATTCGCGAAACAACGCGGACGAACACGTCCTCCGGTTGATCTCCTCCATGGCGGGCTTCGAGCCCAAGATACGGCATCAGGCGGACAGTCTGGACCTCGTCGAGGACCTCATTCTCGCCGGACTCGGAATAGGCCTCCTGCCCGCTGACAGCCTGCCTCCGGCGGGCATCCACCTCGTCCCTTTGACACAACCCGACGTGGCGCTGCGGGCCTATGCCCGCAGCCTGCGAGGCAACAGCAACTGGCCCGCGCTTGCCGCTGTCCTGCACCACATCAAAAGAAAAAGCGCGGCTGCGGCCACGAGGGGCCCAGCCCCGGAACGTGATGCGGCAGGATGAGGCGTATGACCATCGCAAAGACCGTGCTGCTGTTCATCCTGGCCGCCGCCGCGGAGATCGGGGGCGCCTGGATGGTGTGGCAGGCCGTGCGCGAAGGCCGTGCCTGGTGGTGGGCCGGGATCGGAGTGATCGCCTTGGGCCTGTACGGGTTTGTGGCGACCCTGCAGCCGGACGCGCACTTCGGACGGGTGCTTGCCGCCTACGGCGGGGTTTTCGTCGCGGGGTCCTTGGTGTGGGGGACGGCCGTCGACGGGTTCCGGCCGGACCGCTGGGACCTCATCGGGTCCGCGATCTGCATCGCGGGAGTGGCTGTGATCATGTTCGCTCCGCGCGGACCGGCTTCGTAGCCGCCCACCGACGCTCAGCTCAGTTGGTCGGCAGTTGGTTCCCGGGCCGCAGCGGGGCGGAGGCTTCAACGCCCGCACCTTGCTGCATTCCGCCGAGCACCGCCGAAACTGCCTCCTGCGACGTCTTCGAGGGGGACCAGCCGAGCTCGTTCCGTGCGCGCGAGGTGTCCATCAGCGGCACCTGCGCACCCATGTCCACCCAGCCCGGGTCTGAACGCTGAAGGTGCAGCCGCCAGCTGGCCGCGACGAGGCCGCGCAGCAGCCCGAGCGGAATCTGCACGGCGCGGCGGGCGCCGACCAGCGGGGGAAGAGTGCTCCCGTCCAGCACGGGCTCCGCGGCGACATTGAAAGCGCCCCGCGCCTTTTGCTGCAGCACGCGGAAGTAGGCATCGGCGACGTCGTCGGCGTGTACCGCCTGGAAGACAAGCTGCCGCGGCAGCGGCAGCACCGGAACCCGCAGCCGGCTGAGCTGGACCGGAAGCAGCGGCCCGAGGAAGTAGCGGCCCACTTCCTGCGCCTGGCCGGACTGGAAAATCAGCCCCGGCCGGAGCCGGGCCACCGCCGTGCCGGGGTGTGCAGCTTCGATGCGGTCCAGCGCTGTCTCAACCTGCGCTTTATGCCGGCTGTAATGCGAGGTGGCGATGCCGCCGGTCGGCCATTCCTCGCCGACGCGCCTGTCCTTCGGTCCCGGGCTGTAGGCGCCCACCGAGGAGGCGTAGACCAGATGGGGGACACCGGCGCGGCAGGCCGCTTCGAAGACGTTGATGCTCCCCGTTACGTTGATCCGCCGGAGCTGGTCCTGGTGGTGGTTCGGCTGGATCGCCCAGCCCAGGTGGACGACGGCGTCGCATCCGGCGAAGACAGCCTCCAGCAGCGCCGGCGCCGCGACGCTGCCGACGTCGATCGAGTGCCACGCGGCTCCCGCATAAGGCTCCGCTCCGGCGTCCGGTTTGCGCCGCGCTATGCCGATCAGCTCATGGTGTTGCTGGTCCTGCTGCAGCCGGCGCAGCAGCGCCGTACCCGCATTTCCGCTGGCTCCCACGATGGCAATGCGCATCTCGCTCCTTCGGATCGTCTGTCCGCTCCACGCTAGCCCCTGCTCGCACCGATAGGAACCGCTTAGCTTCCGCGCGGCTGCCGGGCAGCGCTGTACGAGGGTTCCCGCAGTTGCCGGGTCCAGCCGTACACCCCGGCACCCGGGATCGGATTCAGCACCGGGTCGTAGCGGGCCGCGGTGTCGGCCCGTTCGCCGTCCGGCCGCAGGGTGAGCGTGGCGAACTGCGTCCAGGGTTCCAGCGGGCCGGCGTGGTACAGGCCCAGCGTCCAGGGATCTCCGCCGAGGCTCCGGCGGAACGCCTCCGCATCGGCAGGCAAATTTGCCGCGGCGCTCAGGGGACGGGCCGCCAGCAGCAGCGGCCCGCGGCCCGTCCGGTAGGGCATGAGGCTCGTGAACGGCCCCGCGGCCGCCGAGCGGCGCATGGTGAGCACGAACCGGCCGGCCCGCGTGGCGCCGGTGGAGGCCAGCAGAATGTCGAGATGGCGCCCTTCGTGGGGGACTCTCAGGGCGAGCCCGAGGATATCCGGCCAGCCGCCGGGGAGCCCCAGGGAGCGGGAGAGGCGGGCCGTGACCTGGTCTGAACCCCCGGCGTCGATCCACTCGACGCCGGTCGGTTCCTCCAGCCCGTGGCGTTGGAGCATCCCGGTGAGCGCGACACCGTCGGGGTGGATGGGCCGCCCGGGGCGCGCGGCCTTGAGCGCGCGGAAGAGCATGGCGAAGCCCCGGCCGGCTGCGGCTGCCGCCAAATTTCCGGGCTGGTCTTCCATCGGTGCCTCCATCGTGGGTTTATCGCTGGGACTGTGAGGTCGGGGCGGGGGCTTCCGCCGGTCACGACAGTGTACGGCTCGGGACGAAAGAGCGGTGCGCAGAAAATCTTATTAGTAAGCATGCTTGTCAACCTGATGCTAAGCATGCTTAGGTTGATTCATGGAGACCTCAAGGGGAACCTGAAGTCTTCCTCCACAAGGCCGAGGCACACCGGCAACGGACAGGGCCACATACAGCGGGCGCACCTTTTTGCTCCCGGATGACCACAGTCCGTCCGAATGCCGCAACCGAGCAATCCAAGGAGAACATCATGATCACCAAGGAACACATCGATAACCTGGTCAACGGCGGCGGAGACGTCCTGACTGAAGACGGAGACAAGATCGGCGGCATCGGCCAGATCTACGTCGACGACCACACGGAGCAGCCCAGCTGGGTGACTGTGAAGACCGGTCTGTTTGGCAGCCATGAGTCCTTCGTCCCCCTCGAGGGAGCCCGGTCGCAGGGCGCCGATCTCGTGGTTCCTTACGCCAAGGACCTCGTCAAGGATGCGCCGAGGGTAGCCCCTGACGGGCACTTGGAGCCCGGCGAGGAGGACCGTCTCTACCAGCACTACCAGGTCGTCGGCGGCCGGGATGCGCGCGGCACTGTGGGTGAGGCGGGATACGAAGGCACCGAACCCGTTCAGGGCGGCACCGCGGGCGGCTACGACACCCGGTCGGAGGGCACCGTCGGCCGCGACACGTCGGGGCCGACCACCGACGACGCGATGACGCGCTCCGAGGAGCAGCTTCACGTGGGCACGGAACAGCAGGAGACGGGACGTGCGCGGTTGCGCAAGTACGTCACCACGGAAAACGTCACGAAGACCGTTCCGGTCCAGCGCGAAGAGGTCCGGCTGGAACGCGAGCCGATCACGGACGAAAACCGGGGCGCGGCACTCGACGGTCCGGACCTGTCCGAGGAAGAGCACGAGGTGACCCTGCACGAGGAACGCCCCGTGATCGACAAGGAAACGGTCCCGGTCGAGCGGGTGCGCCTGGGCAAGGAAACGGTGACCGACGAGCAGACGGTCAACGAGGAAGTCCGCAAGGAACACATTGACACAGACGGACTCGACGAACGCCGATAAGGTTCGAA
This sequence comes from Paenarthrobacter sp. DKR-5, assembly GCF_018531425.1. Lineage (GTDB taxonomy): Bacteria > Actinomycetota > Actinomycetes > Actinomycetales > Micrococcaceae > DKR-5. The sequence continues at coordinate 19,886 of NZ_JAHBOI010000009.1, read as the reverse complement.
GCGAACGCGGGGGCCGGGCGAAAGCGCCCGGCCCCCGCAGGCGTGCCAGCTACTAGGAGGACTCCCTTGGCGAACGTACCCGTCCCGGCTACCCGCAACAACGACAAGCCCGGCGCCCCCGCCTCGCTGTGGTCCGACTCATTGGGCAGGGCGGCCACCCGCGCAGGGCAGGCGCTGCTGATCGCAGGCCTGGTGTGGGTCATCGTATGGGCTGTGACCCGGGTCCCCCTGGTCATCATTCCAGTGGTGATCGCCCTGATCCTGGCGTCCGCCATCGCACCCCTGGTGCGCTGGCTCACCGCTCACGGCTGGCCACGGGCTCTGGCCGTCCTGGCCTCCTTCGTTGCCATCCTCGTCGTCTTTGGTGGCGTCGTCACCGGGGTTGTCTCCCTGATCCGGCACCAGTGGAAGGAGCTGGCGTCCCGGGCGCTGGCGGGCGTGGACCAGCTGCACGGCTTCCTGAACAACGGACCGATCCCCGTGAGCGACCAGGAGATCAGCGCCGCCCGCGGGTCGGTGCAGAAATTCTTCTCCAGCGGCAGCTTCGGAACGGATGCCCTCACAGGGGTGCGGACCGCCGGCGAAATCATCGCCGGGATGGTACTGATGGCCGTCATTTTGTTCTTCTTCCTCAAGGACGGCGAACAGATCCGCGGCTTCCTCTTCGGCTTCCTCCCCGCCCGACATGAAACAAAAGCCCACCGCGCGGCCGACCTCAGCACCCGCGTGCTGGGCGGATACGTGCGGGGAACCGCGATCATCGCAGCCATCGACGGCCTCATCATCGCGGTCACCCTGCTGCTTCTGGGGGTGCCCCTGGCCGTTCCGCTGGCAGTGTTCGTGTTCATCGGCGGTTTCATCCCGATCATCGGGGCCACCGCTGCCGGAACCCTTTCCGTACTGGTGGCCCTCGTCTCCAACGGGCCCGGAGCGGCACTCATCGTGCTGATAGTGCTCATCGGAGCGAACCAGCTCGAGCACCACGTTCTGCAGCCCCTGCTGATGGGCAAGGTGCTGCATATCCACGGCCTGGTGATCCTGCTCTCGCTGGCTGCCGGAACCATGCTCGCCGGCGTCATCGGCGCCCTGCTGGCGGTTCCGCTGGCCGCCGTCGGATGGACAATCATCAAGACCTGGTCCGGCCGGGACGTGCCCGGGCCCGAGCCGATCAACGAGAACGCCGAAGGGGCTGTCGTCTAAGCAGACCGCGGGTGCCATCGCCGACCGCGGCGTGCCATGATCGCTGGTGTGACCGAACGACTGATGCTCCTGGACACCGCCTCGCTGTATTTCCGCGCCTTCTACGGGCTTCCCGATACGATCCGCGCGCCCGACGGTACGCCGGTCAACGCGGTGCGGGGGCTGCTGGACATGGTGGCCCGGTTGGTGACGGATTTCGAGCCGACCGGGCTCGTGGCCTGCTGGGACGACAACTGGCGCCCGAATTGGCGGGTGGAGTTGCTCCCGGCCTACAAGGCGCACCGCGTGGCGGAAGTGGTGGCGGATGGGAACGACGTCGAGGAGACGCCGGAGCTGCTTGCCGCGCAGGTCCCGCTCATCCGCGAAGTGCTGGGTGCGCTGGGCATTCCTGTCGTTGGCGCCGAGGATCATGAAGCCGACGACGTCATCGGGACGCTCTCGGCACGGGCGCGGATCCCGGTCGACGTCGTCACGGGGGACCGGGACCTGTTCCAGTTGGTCGATGACGAGGCGGCGGTGAGGGTCATCTATACCGCGCGCGGCATGAGCAAACTTGAGCTCGTCACCGCCGACGTGGTGACCGCCAAGTACGGGGTTCCGGCGGACCGGTACGCGGACTTCGCCGCGCTGCGCGGTGATCCCTCCGACGGGATACCGGGCGTCCCCGGCATCGGGGAGAAGACGGCCGCGTCACTGCTGGCTCAGTTCGGCGACTTGGCCGGCGTCCTCCGCGCGGCGCAGGATCCAGCGGCCGGCATGTCGGCGTCGGTCCGGGCTAAGCTCACAGGCGCCTCCGCCTACCTTGACGTCGCGCCCCGGGTCGTGAAGGTCCGGCGTGACCTGGTGCTTCACGACCCGGAGGCGCGTCTGCATCCGCTCGGTGCGGACCGCCTTGAGGCGCTCGGTGAGCTCTCCGACAAGTGGGGACTTGGCGGCTCGCTCACCCGCGCGCTCAAGGCGCTCGGCGCCGCGACTTAGGCCAGCGTGGCGCTGTCGATGACGAAGCGGTACCGCACGTCCGAGGCCAGCACGCGCTCGTAGGCCTCGTTGATCTTGTCGGCCGGGATGACCTCGATCTCTGCGCCGATGCCGTGCTCGGCGCAGAAGTTGAGCATTTCCTGGGTTTCGCGGATGCCGCCGATCATCGATCCGGCGAAGGAGCGGCGTCCGCCGATCAGGGCGAATGCATTCACCGGCAGCGGCTCGGCCGGTGCGCCCACGTTGACGAGCGCGCCGTCGAGCTTCAGCAGTTGCAGGTAGGAGCTGATGTCGATCGAGGCGCTGACGGTGTTGACGATCAGGTCGAAGCTGCCGGCCAGGTCCGTGAAGGTGTTCTCGTCGCTGGTGGCGTAGTAGTGGTCAGCGCCCAGGCGCAGGCCGTCTTCCTGCTTCTTCAGCGACTGCGACAGGACAGTGACCTCCGCGCCCATGGCGTGGGCGATCTTGACGGCCATGTGCCCGAGTCCGCCCAGGCCGACCACGGCGACCTTCTTGCCGGGACCTGCGTTCCAGTGGTGCAGCGGCGAGTAGGTGGTGATGCCGGCGCAGAGCAGCGGGGCAGCCACGTCGAGTTCCAGACCCTCGGGGATGGACACCACGAAGTCTTCGGTGACGACGACGTGCGTGGAGTAGCCGCCCTGGGTGATGGTTCCGTCACGGTCGACGGCGCCGTAGGTGCCGGTGTTGCCCTTCAGGCAGTACTGCTCCTCGCCGGCCTGGCAGTTGGCGCACTCGCCGCAGGAGTTCACCATGCAGCCGACGCCCACCCGGTCGCCGATCTTGTGCCGGGTGACGGCCGAGCCGACCTCGGTCACGATGCCGGCAATCTCGTGGCCGGGTGCCAGCGGGTAGGACTGGGGTCCCCAGTCGCCGCGGACGGTGTGGATGTCAGAGTGGCAGATGCCGGCGAACTTGATGTCGATCAGCACGTCGTGCGGGCCGACGTCGCGGCGCTCGATGGTGGTGGGGACGAGGTCCTCGGTAGCGGACGGCGCTGCATAAGCATTTACGGTGAGCATTGTTCTCCAGTAAGGGTAGGTGGTTCGGTACGGTCTTGGGGGAGAAGGCCGGAATCCGGCCAAAGCCACTTTTTGGTCCAACACCTTACCGGTCACGATTGTTCCGCGCACCGGATCCTCGCACCCCCGCAATGCCTAGGTTCCCTAGATACATGACGGGCTAGGGCGGAGTTGCTAGGGTTTGAGCATGACAACCCGGACCGCTGGCGAAGGAGCGGGGTACTGGTACGGCGGCAGGGCGGAGCCCGGCTCCGTCGACGTGCTCAACGCGCTTCGCGACTACCGGGCGTCCGAGGCGGCCATGCGCCGCCGGACCCGCTCCTCCATGGGTATGGGCGAAACGGACCTGCTGGCCCTGCGCTACCTGCTGCAGGCCCAACAGTCGGGAAAGCCGGGACTTGGGTCCAAGGAGCTGGGCGCGCGGCTGGGCATCTCGTCCGCCTCAATGACAACCCTCATTGACCGGCTGTCCAAGAGCGGCCATGTCGAGCGCCGGCCCCACCCGACGGACCGGCGGGCACTGATTGTGGCAGCGACCGGGGCGTCCAATGAGGAAGTGCGGGAAACACTCGGCGCCATGCATCAGCGCATGATGGCCGCAGCGGCGACGCTCAGCCCGCAGGAAGCGTTGACCGTGATCGAATTCCTGCGCCGCATGAGCGACGCCGTGGATGCCGTCGAGGAGCACGGGGACGGCCGGTGACCCATCCCGGAATGACGATTTGCGCCGGCAAGTCCACCCTTGAAGTCCGCGACGCCATCATCCACCAGCGGTGGACGCCCGGGTCCGAGGTCGATGCCCGCGACGCGGAGGAATCGGTCCGCGCCGTCCGGGCACTCGGCGGCGACACGCCCCGGCCGCTGCTGTTGGAGATGAGCGACGTCAGCATGAGCGCGGCGGCAAGGAACGTCTATGAACATGCCCAAAGCGTGTGTGCCGTTGCGCTCGTGGGGGCCACCCTGGTGGACCGGGTGGTGGCGGCAACCATGCGGCGCCACGACTTCTGCCCGCACGAGTTCTTCACCTCCGCCCAGGATGCCCTGGCGTGGCTGCGGCAGTTCGACGGGCAGCAGTTCGACGGCGGCCGCGGCCACTAAGCGGAGGATCGCGTCGATCTGGCCGAGCGCCTGGCTCATGCCTTCTTCCATGCCCATGGCGGTGAGCCGCTCGAGCTCCGCCAGGCTGTCGAAGCGCGTCGCCACGGTCATGCGGGTGCCTCCGCCCAGTGCTTCCAGGGTCACGGTCGCGTGGCTTGTGGGCATGTCATGAAGTAACGGGATTCGCCGCCCTTGACGGAGTCGTGCACGGTAAAGGTTGCGGGCCAGGTGGGCGGCCCCACCAACGCTCGAGCTGGCGCGGGTCCTCCCAGAGCTGCCACACCTTTCCGACGCCGGCGTCGAACTCGACGACGAAGGTGAGGCTCAGCGCTTCGGTGTCCCGGCTGGAACTGATGACGGTCATGGCGGACCCCTCTCGGTTCGGCTCTTATTCCTCTTCCAGTATGTTTGCGAGCCGTTCCGCGCCGGCGCCAGAACGCCTCGTAGTCATCGAGCAGCCGGCGGGCCTCCGACCGCCGCCTGTCAACGGGGGACCCGCCGCGGATTCGGGGCGGCTGCGCCGCCTCAGCCCAGCAGCGAGTGGGCGCCCAGCCGGTGGAACGAGCGGTCACGATACACCAGCGGGTCGCCGGCTGGCCCCTGTTGCCGTACGTCGAGCACGGCCGCAGCAAGCAAAGTGGACCTGCCGGCGGGGACGCGGTGGAGCACCTCGCACCGCAGCACCCACGGGGCCCCGCGCAGCAGCGGCTCGCCGGTGGGAAGGACCTCCCAGTCCATGGCGGTACCGAAGCGCTCGGCACCGGGGGTAGCGAAGGCCCTGATGACGTCGAGCTGCGCCGAGCCCATGAGGTGGACGAGGACCGTCGGCGCCGTAGCCAGGACGCTGGCCGAACGGGACCCCGAGACGGAGAAGGCGAGCACGTCCGGATCGGCGGACACGGACGCGACGGACGACGCCGTCAAGCCCACAGGGCCGGCAGGTCCTGCGGCGGTGACCACGGCGACGCCGGCGGGGTGGCTTCGGAAAGCGTCCCGGAAGAGCCGCGAAGCCGCCGGAGTCCGCTGATGAGAGGAGATCGTCATGCCTGCGCTTTCGTCGTCTGTCCGCCCGTTCTGCCGGGTCCGCTATTGACGCTAAAACCTCAACCGCTGTTGAGGTCAATTCCGCGGCGGCCGCTCCTCCCCGGGCTCCAGCGCCGGGGCGCCCGTGCGGGTGGCCCCCAGGCGGTCGCCCGGGTTGACGAAGGTGCAGGCGGACAGCGAAAGGCAGCCGCATCCGATGCACCCTTCCAGACGGTCCCGCAAATGCGCCAGCCGTTCCATGCGCGCCTCGATCTCGCCGCGCCACGCGGCCGAAAGCTTCTGCCAGTCCGTCTGGTCCGGAACCCCGTCCCCGGGAAGTTCCTCGAATGCTGTCGCGACGGTGGCGAGCGGTATCCCGGCACGCTGCGCGGCCATGATCACGGCGACACGCCGCAGCACCGAACGGGAAAACCGCCGCTGGTTTCCCGGCGTTCGGCGGCTGTGGATCAGGCCCTGCCGCTCGTAGAAGTGCAGGGCCGAGACCGAAAGCCCGCTGCGCGCGGCCAACTGCCCGACGCTCAGCTCCGAATCATCGCGCACTGAGGGTTACTGCTCCGGCTGTGCGCCGGTCCGGGCCTCCGGCTTCGGGGCGGTCCCGTTCGAGGCACGCCCGTCCGGGGCGGCCCCGTCCGAGGCCGCGGCATCGGGGGCCGGCCGAGCATCCCCGCGGGGACCACGCGGCATCGCCAGGACGGCCACGACCGTCAGGGCGGCGCCCACCAGCACCGCCAGGAACACGGACCCGGAGGCGGAAATGACGGTGTGAGGGTCCGTCCCGCCGTTCGGGACGCGCGCATAGACGGCGTTTGCCACGGCGCCGAAGACGGCGACACCCAGGGCGCTCCCGATCGAACGCGCGAACAGGTTCGTGCCGGTGACCACGCCCCGCTCGTTCCAGTCGACGCTCGACTGGGCCGCGATCAGCGTCGGAGTGGCTACGAGACCCATGCCAAGCCCCACGATGAAGCAGCTCGCCGCCGTCAGCGCAACGTTCGGTGTGGCGGCGGTCAGGGCGAGCACGGCGGCGCCGGCAACGGCAACCGTGATGCCGATGAGGGCAGTCGAGCGGAAACCGATCCGGAGGTAGAGGCGCCCGGACTGGGAGGCGCTGATCGGCCAGCCGATCGTCAGTGCGGCGAGGGCGAGGCCGGCGAGCACCGGGGACACGGAGAGGGATCCCTCGAGGAAGGTTGGCACGTAGGATGTGAGGCCCAGGATGATCGCGCCGACGCCGAATGAGATCAACGCCGTCGTCGCCAGCAGCCGCCGCGACACCACCCACAGCGGCAGCACCGGTTCGGGCGCGCGCCGCTCAGCCAGCGGGAACAGGGCAAAGAGCACGGCGCCGGCGGCGAAGACTGCGATGCTGGCGGGGGAGTTCCATGCCCAGGCCTGGCCGCCCTCGAGCGCGCCCAGGATGACGAGCGTGAGCGAGGCGGTCAGCAGGGAGGATCCGAGGTAGTCGACGCGGTGCCGCGTGCGCTCGATGTTCTCGTGGAAGGTGCGGATGAGCATCCAGGCGGCCAGCAGGCACAACGGGATGTTGACAAGGAAGATCCCGCGCCAGATGCCGAGCGAGGAGAACACCCCGCCCAGCGTCGGTCCGACCACCGAGGAGATAGCCCAGACGCTGGCCAGATAGCCCTGCACCTTGGCGCGCTCGGTGAGCGAGTAGATGTCACCGGCAACGGTGATCGACATGGGCTGTACCGCACCCGCGCCGAGGCCCTGGAGGACGCGGAACGCGATCAGCGCCGGCATGCTCCAGGCCACTCCGCAGAGCACCGACCCGAGCAGGAAGAGGCCGATCCCGGCGAGCAGGATCGGTTTGCGCCCGACCATGTCGGAGAGCTTTGCGTAGACCGGTACCGAGACGGCCTGGGCCAGCATGTAGGCCGAGAAGAGCCACGGGAAGGAGGCGAAGCCGCCCACGTCGCGCACAATCGAGGGGACCGCTGTCGCCACGATGGTGGAGTCGATGGCGACGAGGCCGGTGGTCAGCATGAGGGCGATCAGGATCGGCCCCCGCTGCGAGCGGAAGCCGACGCCGTCGGCATGCGTTGTCATGAGATGGTCTCGATCCGGTCGGGGTTCAAGCGCGCGCAGGCGCGAACCGCTTGTCAGGCTCCGAGAGCGACAACCACGGCAGCGGCCGGATTAGTCCCGGCCTCTTCGGCGACGGCGAGGACGTATCGCCCTGTGCTGCTTCCCCGCGCAATTCGTAACGTTCTCCTGTCACCACTTCGAGAAGGGGTTTTTGATGAAGGCACTCGGGGGCACTGTTCGCGTCAGTCTTCCTTTTCTGATCCTGGCGGCCCTGCTCGCATCCGGCCCGGCCGCCCGGGCGGCGGGGGGTGAATCTACGCCGGGAGTTACGGTGACTGCGCAAAACGCAGGTGGGGTAGGGGATCCCAGCAGTATGCGGCTCACCCTGACGGCCCACAGCGAGTCAAGCGACGTCGTCAGCCCTTCCTGCAGGCCGCAGGACGCGAGCCTGCGATGCGCGGGTTCGCTGGTGCTGCGCCTGCCCGAGTTCGGCGGCATGGCGCTCCGCGGCCTTGAGGTGCACCGCCTCGCCCTCGGCGACATCAGCTGCGGTGGCGATGAGGGGGACGAGTGCGGAGGCGAGGTGGCAACGTCCTCTGAGCCGGGTACGTACCCGGTGCAGGCGCAGGTCAACGGTCTTTCCACAATTACCGAACCAGGTTCCTCAGGGCTGACCCCGGGCGCTCGTGTGCAAGTGAAGATCGCTCTGAGGGACGCCGGGCCGGAGCAGTACATGGACACAGTCGACGTGCAGATTCGCCAGTTCGTGTCCGGCCCGGTGAAGCCCCTCGTCTACGACACCGGCGAACAGGGTGTCCAACAAGTCCAGATCCACGAGCAGGGCCACTAGGACGCGCGATGAACGCCCGGCACCTATCGTCCGGGCATCCCAGAGAAAGAGAAAAGTTATGGCGATCATTCAAAAAGTCCTTGCAGGCATGGCCGGCGTCGCCGCTGCGGCGGCAATGGCCCTGGTTCCGGCCTCCGCCTTCGCGGCCGGGCCCGGCGCCGGGCACGGTGGCGGTGGCGGCGGTGGCGGCGGTGGCGGGGAAACCACGGCGAGCAACAACCTCTCCGTCCCGGCTGTGTTCATCGGCTCGGCCGGGTTCGGCCTCACCGACCCTGCACTCCAGCCCCCCACAGGGACCCCGTCCACCGGCTACGAAATCGACCCGACCGCTTACTACTACGTCCAGGGCAAGAACAAGTGGCAAGCCGAATACACAGTGCAGAGCACCGATACGGCCACGGTGAAATGGGGCGACAATCTTTCCGGCTCCGCATCTCTGAAGGCGGGCCATCCAGTCCGAGTCGAGATGGGCCTGACCTCGGACACCCAGACGTCCATGCTGGGTTACACCGTGGTGAAGCTCCAGCCGAGCCTCCTTGACCGGAACTCCGCCTACGGCACCCTCGCTTCCCCGGACGGCAACGGTGGCTATACGGCGTCTGATCAGGCCATGCCGGCGCGCGTCTGGGTCGCCGGAGCCTCGGTTACTATCACCGGCCCGAACGGAACGGTGACCGCGGGGATGCCCGGGGAGATCAACGCGACAGGTGCGGTTGTCTTCGGCTACAACTGGCGTCCCTCCGAGCCGGGGACTTACCAGCTGAAGTTCCAGGTGCCTGAGGGTACCGTGAGTTTCTCCAACCCTGCTGACGCGGTCAAGACCGTCACAGTCACGTCCGGAGGAGGAGGGGGCAAGCGAGGCTAAGAACGGCTACGGCAGGAGTCCGACGACCACGTACATGGCGGCGGCGCCGGCCACGGTGAGGGTCAGCGCCCCGGACGATGGTCGCTTCGCGTGTGCTTGGGGAAGTACGTCGCTTGCACCGATGTAGAGGAGGAAACCGGCGAACACTCCGAGGTAGATCAGGAGCCCGCTGTCAGGAACGTGTATGAACAGTGTCAAGGCCGCGCCGACCAAAGGTGTGAGCGCGTCCAGCGCCAGGTACTTGAACACTTGCCGGCGGCTGTTGCGGTTGGCGAGGAGCAGGCCGACAGTATTCAAGCCGTCAGCGAAGTCGTGTCCGATGACAGCGAGTGCGACCCCAATGCCGGCCGTGGGGCTGACCTGGAACGCCAGGCCGATCGCGATGCCGTCGGTCAGGCTGTGGCCTGCCAGCGCGAGTGCCGAGGCAACGCCGACCGAGGGGTGTCCGTGGCTATGCACGCCGTACTCGCCTTCGTGTGCACTGTGGATCAGGACAGCTTTTTCAATGATGTGGAAGCCGAGGAAGCCTGCCGCCAACGCGATCATCGGCGCCTGAAAAGGCACCGCGGTCTGCTGGGCCAGTCGGGAGATCTCCGGCAGGAGGTCGAAGGCCACCACGCCCAGGATCAACCCAGCGCTGAAGCCGAGGACCAGGTGAAGCCTGTCCTTGTTCCGCAGGGCGAATAGACCACCTGCAGAAGTGGAAAAGAAGGTGCTGAGCGCCATGAGCAGAGCCATACCCCCGAGGGTACCATTATTGAGAATGGATCGCATGTTGGTGGCCTGCTGGGGGATCTCTGGCACCGCCAGCGCGGGGCTGTGCGTCCAGGAAGGCGGAGGGCCGACCTTGCCGCGTCGCAGCGCGGGGCGGAATCGCCGGAGAGGACTTCGGCGGCCTGCGAATCTGGTTGACGGTTGTACAGAAGAGCAGTATCAGGAGATTGAAGCCGATCACACTGAGAACCAAGCGGTGGTGGCGGCATAAATGTGATTCCGGCCCGGGTCGCTGGTGGCCGCTGCCAGCAGACGGAAAGCCCCCGGCCCGACGAAAACCCCGCTTAAACCTGGTCGACTTTTCGGCGGAGGAACTGATCGAGAACCTGCGACGCAAGACCGCTGGCGGCTTGCTGGAGCCCCATCAGGAGGAGGGGGGCGGTGATGGAGGTGACAGTGATGACCGTCGCCGCCATGGTCTGCAGCACGTTGGCAGTAATCGAGTGCGAACACCGGCACGACCAGGGCGACGAAGCAGGGGGCGATCAGTATCGGGAGGGTGAGGAGTTCGGTACAGGCAAAGCCGCACGGCCCGCCTGGCTTCTCCGCGACGTACGTTCGCTCGCTCGCTTCTTCTCGCGGGCCGCGGCCGGCCGCGCCGGCAGACTCGAGGGCCGTGCCAACTTACCTCCCCCTCGCGCCCTGGCCCGGACCTCCGGTGCGCTTGCCGTTTCTCAAGGCGAAGGCCACCCCTCGTCTGTGCGAATACGTCCCTGTGACCAAACCGAGATAGAAAATGTTCTTCCATGTTTCTTTTCGATCTATTATGATCGTTCCTGTGAGTGATGCACATCACATGCCCTCTTTACAAAGGAGTAAAAATGGTTCCCGATGAAAGCGTCTTTGCTGCCGCCGGCCGTTCCCCCATCGACCGGCGCACGCTGCTGCGGACCCTGGGCCTCGGCGCTGCCGGCATCGCGGCCGCCCCTTGGCTGTCCGCCTGCACCGGCGGCAGCGGCCCGTCCGGCGGCGGCTCCTCGTCGAAGTCCCTCACCTTCGGCTCCAGCGCCTCGGACGAAGTACCCAAGAACGCCTACAAGGCCGTGACCGACGCGTTCACCAAGAAGACCGGCGACACCGTCACTACCAACGTGGTCCCGCACAACGACTTCCAGAACAAGATCAACAGCTACCTGCAGGGCAGCCCGGACGACGCGTTCACCTGGTTCGCCGGCTACCGGATGCGCTACTACGCCACGAAGGGCCTCGTCGCACCCATCGACGACGTCTGGGAGAAGATCGGCGGCAACTACTCCGACGCGATGAAGAAGGCCTCCACCGGCGACGACGGCAAGATGTACTTCGTTCCCAACTACAACTACCCGTGGGGCTTCTTCTACCGCAAGAGCCTATGGGCGCAGAAGGGGTACACCGTCCCGAAGACCTTCGACGAACTGAAGACCCTGGCGGGGAAGATGAAGAACGACGGCCTGATCCCGATCGAATTCTCGGACAAGGACGGCTGGCCCGCGATGGGCACGTTCGACTACATCAACATGCGCCTGAACGGCTACCAGTTCCACCTCGACCTGTGCGCGCACAAGGAAAGCTGGGACCAGAAGAAGGTCAGCGACGTTTTCGACACCTGGAAGGCGCTGCTGCCGTTCCAGAACCCGAACGCGCTGGGCATGACCTGGCAGGACTCCGCCCAGAGCCTGGGCGCGAAGAAGTCAGGCATGTACCTGCTCGGCTCCTTCGTCACCCAGCAGTTCACCGACAAGGCTGTGCTGGCCGACATCGACTTCTTCCCCTTCCCGGCGATCGCCGTCGAGGGCACCGACGCGGTGGAAGCCCCCATCGACGGCCTGATGCTCTCCAAGAAGGGTGGCCAGAACCAGGCCGCAAAGGACTTCCTGGCCTACATGGGCACGGCGGAGGGCCAGGACGTGTACGCCTCGGTCGATCCCTCGAACATCGCGACAGCGAAGGGCGCGGACACCTCGAAGTTCACCCCGTTGAACAAGAAGTGCGCCGACGTGATCGCCAACGCGAAGAGCATCAGCCAGTTCTTTGACCGGGATGCGCTGCCGGCAATGGCCAACAACGTGATGATCCCGGCGCTGCAGAGCTTCATCAAGGACGGCAGCGTCGACGTCAAGAACCTCGAGTCCCAGGCCAAGGCGCTCTACGCCGCCCAGTAACCATGCACGGGACAGCGCGAAAGAAATGACTCCATGAGCTCCTCAACGAAGACATCACTTGCCGGCGCCGCGGCTGCGGCGCCGGCGCCGAACCGGCGGGTCCGCCGCCTTTCCGGGCGGGACAAGCTCGTCCTCGCCGTCATGGTGGCGATTCCCACCCTGATCCAGCTGGTGCTGGTCTGGATCCCCACCCTGCTCTCCATCGGACTGTCCTTCACCCGGTGGAACGGTCTGGACCTGGCTGACATCAAGCCGGCCGGGACCGCGAACTACCAGTACGTGGCACAGGACTACCCGCCGTTCTGGCCCGCCGTCCAGCACAACATCCTCTGGCTGGTGTTCCTGGCCGTCATCGCCACGCCCCTGGGGCTGCTTCTGGCGGTGCTGCTGGACCAGAAGATCAAGGGCAGCAAGATCTACCAGAGCATCTTCTTCACCCCGGTGATGCTCTCCCTGGCCCTGATTGGCATCATCTGGCAGTTGTTCTACAACCGCGACAGCGGGCTCCTGAACTTCCTGCTCGGAACAGCGGGCAAGCCCAACGCCGTCGACTGGTTCGGCGACGCGGGCGTGAACATCTGGGCCGCACTCTTCGCCGCCACCTGGCGGCACGCGGGCTACGTCATGATCCTGTACCTGGCCGGCCTGAAGGGCGTCGATCCGTCCCTGCGGGAAGCCGCGGCGATCGACGGCGCCACCGCCACCCAGACCTTCTTCCGCGTGGTCTTCCCGGCCATGCGCCCCATCAACATCGTCATCATCGTCATCACACTGATCGAGTCCCTGCGGGCCTTCGACATCGTTTACGTGATCAACCGCGGCACCAACGGTCTGGAACTGATCAGCGCCCTGGTCATCCAGAACCTGGTCGGGGAGGGCCAGGTGATCGGCGTAGGCTCCGCGCTCGCGGTGATCCTGCTGGTGATCTCGCTGGTGCCGATCACCTGGTACCTGGCCCGCACCTTCAAGAAGGGAGTGGCGGAATGAGCGCCCCCGCCATCACGAGGCTGGACACCGGCCACGCGGAACCTGTCGGACGCAAGGGGAAGCGCCACTACGGCACGCACATCTTCCTGACCGTGATGGCGGTGATTTGGCTCATCCCGCTGCTGTGGACCCTCTTCACCGCCCTGCGGCCCAAGGCCGACACCGACAAGTACGGCTATTTCAGCTTCCAGGGAAGCTTCGGCTTTGAGAACTTCATCCAGGCCTGGAACCAGGGCGGCTTCTCCCGGTACTTCTGGAACTCCGTGCTGATCACCGTCCCTGCGGTGGTCCTGACCCTGTTCTTCGCCTCGCTGATGGCCTTTGCGGTCAGCCGGTTCAGCTGGAAGTTCAATATCACCCTGCTGATCATGTTCACCGCGGGGAACCTGCTTCCTCCCCAGGTGCTCGCCGCGCCGCTGTTCGAAATGTTCAAGCACTTCAACCTGCCGTACGCGTTGAGCGACTCGGGGAACCTGCTGAACACCTACGTCAGTGTGATCGCCGTCGACACGGCTTTCCAGATCGGTTTCTGCACCTTCGTGCTGTCCAACTACATGAAAGCCCTCTCGTCCGATCTCACGGAGGCGGCCCTGGTGGACGGCGCCGGGGTGTGGACGCAGTTCTGGTCCATCATCCTGCCGCTCTGCCGTCCGGCGCTCGCCGCCATGGCCACGCTGGAAGTCATCTTCATCTACAACGACTTCTTCTGGCCCCTGCTGTTCATCCAAAGCGGGGACCGGCTCCCCGTGACCACTGCCATCAACAACCTGCAGGGCAATTTCCTCTCCAACTACAACCTGATCGCCGCGGGGGCGATGCTCACCGCGATTCCCACCCTGGTCATCTACGTGCTCCTGCAACGGCACTTCGTGGCAGGCCTGACCCTCGGCTCCAGCAAGGGGTGAACTGATGCTTCCGGCCGAGCGGCACGCCGCCATCATCGACACCCTGCGCTCGGAGCGGATCGTGCGCGCGGCGGAGCTGGCCAAGCTCCTGGGCGTCTCAGTCGTCACGGTCCGCCGCGACATCGACGCCCTCGACGAGGCCGGGCTGCTGGAGAAGATCCACGGGGGAGCCAAGCTGCCAGGCAGCGCCGGCACCGACGAGCCGGGCTTCGACCTCAAAGCCACCCAGGCCGAGGAAGAGAAGACCGCCATCGCCCGCGAAGCCTTGTCCCTCGTCCATGACGGCATGGCCGTGGGCCTGAGCGCGGGCACGACCACCTGGGCGCTGGCGAAGCTGCTGGCCCCGGAAGCGCGCATCACGGTGGTCACCAACTCGGTGCGGGTAGCCGGGGTGTTCTGGGCGGCGGGCAGCCGCTCCACCGTGATCCTGACCGGGGGAGAGCGCACGCCGTCGGACGCCCTGGTCGGGCCGGTCGCCACCGCCGCGCTCAGCAAGCTCCATCTTGACCTGCTCTTCCTCGGCGTCCACGGCATGGACCCCGACGCCGGGTTCACCACGCCGAACCTGCTCGAGGCGGAAATGAACAGGGCCTTCATCAAGGCCGCACGCCGGGTGGTGGTGCTCGCCGACCACACCAAGTGGGGAACGGCGGGCATCAGCACCATTGCCGCACTCGACGACGCGGATGAGGTCATCTCCGACGACCGGCTCGGCGCTGAGGCGCAACGGCTGATCAAGGAGAGGGCGGGCAGGCTCCGGCTCGCCCACGACCTGCCCCGCTCAGCCTGAACCTGCACCACTCGAAAGGAAACGCCTCCATGCCCACGGATACCGCCTTGTCCTACGTCGAAGATGTCTCACCGGGCCACGGAGCCCTTCCACCCCGGGCCTTCGCCGCCAGCGATGCGCCGGCGCTCGACCTCAACGGCGACTGGGCGTTCCGGCTCCTCCCCGACCTGGGCGCCGTGACGGCGGGATTCGAGGCGGAGGATTACGACGACGGCGGCTGGGACCGGCTCGCCGTCCCGTCCTGCTGGCAGATGGCGGGGCTGCCGGACCACCCGCGCTACGGGCTGCCGGCGTACACCAACGTCATCTTCCCGTTCCCGGTGGACCCGCCGCACGTGCCGGACGAGAACCCCACCGGCGAGTACCGCCGCCGGTTCGACCTGCCCGCCGGTTGGGAGGGAGCCGGTCGGATCATCGTGCGCTTCGAAGGGGTGGACTCGGCCTACGCCCTGTGGTGCAACGGTGTGCCTGTCGGCGACGCGAAGGGCTCGCGCCTGGTGCACGAATTCGACCTGACCGACGCGGTGCGCCCGGGCGGCAATGTCCTCGCAGTCCGGGTGCACCAGTGGTCAGCCGGAAGCTACCTGGAGGACCAGGACATGTGGTGGGTCTCCGGGATCTTCCGCCCGGTGACCCTCCTGCTGCGTCCCGAGGGCGGCATCGGCGATTTCTTCGTGCACGCCGGCTACGACTACGCCGCCGGGGCCGGGACGCTGTCGGTCGAGACCGTTCCGGGCGCCCTCCTCACCGTGCCTGAGCTGGGCCTGGACGGCGTGGATGCCGGCGGTCCGCACCGGATCGACGGCGTGGAGCCCTGGAGCGCCGAGGTGCCTCGGCTCTACCACGGCACGCTGGCCGCGGGCGGCGAAAGCGTGCCGCTCCGGATCGGGTTCCGCACGGTCGAGATCGAGGACGCCCAGCTGCTGGTCAACGGGGTGCCGGTGCTGTTCCGCGGCGTCAACCGGCATGAGTGGCACCCGCAGACCGGCCGCTCGCTCGACGACGGGACGATCCTGCAGGATGTGCTGCTGATGAAGCAGCACAACATCAATGCCGTCCGCACCAGCCACTACCTGCCGGACCCCCGCTTCCTGGAGCTGTGCGACGAGTACGGCCTCTGGGTCATTGACGAATGTGACCTCGAGACGCACGGCTTCGAGAAGGTCGGCTGGCACCGCAATCCCAGTGATGACCCGCAGTGGCGCCCGGCCTATCTGGACCGGATGCAGCGACTGGTGGAGCGGGACAAGAACCATCCCAGCGTCATCGGCTGGTCCCTGGGCAATGAAAGCGGCAAGGGCTCGAACCTCGCCGCCATGGCGGCCTGGACGAAGGACCGCGACCCGAGCCGCTTCATCCACTACGAAGGGGACTGGGACAGCCCGTACGTGGACGTGTACAGCCGCATGTACGCGGACCACGCCGAGACCGAGCTGATCGGCCAGCAGAAGGAGGATCCGACGTCGGACCCGTCCCACGACGCGCACCGGCGCGGCCTGCCGTTCATGCTCTGCGAGTACGCCCACGCGATGGGCAACGGCCCGGGCGGCCTGGCCGAATACCAGGAACTCTTCGAGACCTACCCGCGGCTGGCCGGCGGGTTCGTCTGGGAATGGCTGGACCACTGCGTGCCGAAGCGGGCAGCGGACGGTCCGAATGCCGGCGAACTGTTCTACGGGTACGGCGGCGACTTCGGTGAACCGGTGCACGACGGGAATTTCATCGCGGACGGGCTCGTCTTCCCCGACCGGACACCCTCGCCGGGGCTGATCGAGTTCAAGAAGGTCATCGAACCGGTCCGGATTTCCGTCACGGAACGGGACCTGGAGATCTCCAACCTCTACGCCGTGCGCGACACCTCCCACCTGCGGTTCGAGTGGGTGCTGGAGGACGACGGCGGGGAAGTGGCCGCGGGGGAGCTGGGCGTGCCCCTGCTGGGCCCGGGCTCCGGCGAGGCACTTCCCCTGCCGGCCGAGGCACGCGCCGCAGCCCCGGCGTCCGGGGCGGAACGCTGGCTGACGGTCCGCGCGCTGCTGGCGGCCGATGAGGCGTGGGCGGCCGCGGGCCACACCGTCGCCTGGGGCCAGGGGCGACTCGGGGCCGCCGCGGTGCAGGAGGGTGCCGGGCAGCCGGCTCCGGAGCCGGGACAAGCGGCGTCACCTGAAGCGACGGCCTCCGGTTGGCGGCTGGGCGAGGCGGAGTTCGACGCCCGCGGCCAGCTCATCCGGCTCGGCGGAACCGACGTCGTCGGGCCGCGCGTGGACCTGTGGCGCGCCACCACCGACAACGACGACCTCGCCTGGGTGAACCCGCCCTCGGCGGCATGGCGCCTGCTGGGCCTGCACCGCCTGCGCCACAAGGTTCTCCAGGCGCACGTCGACGGTGACGCCCTCACGGTGCTCAGCCATGCGATGCCGGCCGGGACCGACCTCGGCTACGAAGCGCGGTTCTCCTGGCGCTGGCGGGACGGGGAGCTGCAGCTCACTGCGGACCTGGCCCCGCTCGGCGTATGGGAGTGCCCGCTGCCGCGGCTGGGGCTGCGGATGGGGCTGCCGACGGCCTTCGACCGGCTCGAATGGTTCGGCCAGGGCCCCGGCGAGGCGTATTCGGACACCCACCTGGCGCAGCGCGTCGGACGGTTCTCGGCGGGAATCGACGAGCTGCAGACCAGCTACGTGCGCCCGCAGGAGAACGGCAGCCGGCGCCAGGTGCGGTGGGCGCAGGTCGGCCGCGGCGACGGTTCCTCCTTGCGCATCACCGGTCCGGCGCCTTTCGACCTGACCCTTCGGCCCTGGACCACGGAGGCGCTGGACGCAGCCCGGCACACGACGGATCTGGTCCCGGACCCGCAGTGGCATTGGCTCAACCTGGACCTGGCCCAGCAGGGCATCGGAACCGGTGCGTGCGGGCCGGTCGAGCTGCCCCGGTACACCCTGGAGGCCCGTCCGGCCAGGCTCGAACTCCGGTTCCGGCTCGGGTGACCTCGCTCCGCCGGCCGGCACGGTGCCCGCCGGGGGCAATTTCACTGGCCGGGGGACGGTCTCAGCGGCCGGTGAGCACCGCGGCGACGGCGTCGAGGGAGCCGGGCACGAGCGAGAAGTAGGCCCAGTTCCCTCGCTTCTCCCGGCTGAGGATGCCCGCGTCGACGAGGATCTTCAGGTGGTGGGAGACTGTCGGCTGGCCCAGCCCGAGCGGCTCGGTGAGGTCGCAGACGCAGGACTCCCCGTTCTCTCCTGCCGCCACCAGGGAGAGCAGGCGGAGACGGGTGGGATCGGCCACGGCCTTGAGCAGATGGGCATGTTTCTGCGCGTCCTCGAAGCTCATCACTTCGCGGGTGACGGGAGCGCAGCAGGCGGCAGCTGCGAGCGGATCGAGCGTTAACGCAGTGGTCATGCATCCATTATGCATCCGGATTGACATTCGTCGATATGCACAGCAATACTCGTCGTATCGACCACCATCAATCCTAACGCTGCCCGCTGCGAAGCCGGCGCAGAGGAGTCCAGTGCGCACCGAAACCCGTCCAGCTCCCGCCGCTGCGGCCGCCGTCACCGGCCGCCTGTCCGCCGCTGACCGCTTCCTGCCGGTCTGGATCATCGCCGCAATGGCGGCAGGTCTTCTGCTGGGCCGCTACGTGCCTGGTCTGGGTGCAGCGCTGGACGCGATGAAGATCGGCAACGTGTCCCTGCCGATCGCCGTTGGCCTGCTGGTGATGATGTACCCGGTGCTGGCCAAGGTCCGCTACAACGAGACCGGACGCGTGATCGGGGACCGCAAGCTCATGCTTACGTCCCTGCTGCTGAACTGGGTCCTCGCTCCCGCGTTCATGTTCGCGCTGGCCTGGATCTTCCTGCCGGACCTGCCCGAGTACCGCACCGGACTGATTATTGTCGGCCTCGCCCGATGCATCGCGATGGTGCTGATCTGGAACGACCTGGCCTGCGGCGACCGGGAAGCAGCCGCCGTCCTGGTGGCGGTCAATTCGGTGTTCCAAGTGCTCGCGTTCGGCGCGCTGGGCTGGTTCTACCTGCAGGTGCTCCCCGGCATGCTGGGGCTCCCGACGACCAGCGCCGCCTTCTCTTTCGGAGCCATCACGGCCAGTGTCCTGGTGTTCCTGGGGATCCCGCTGCTGGCGGGCTTCCTGACAAGGTCCGCAGGGGAGAAGCTGCTGGGCCGGGACGGGTACGAAGCCCGCGTGCTGCCCAAGCTGGGCCCGTGGGCTCTCTACGGGCTGCTGTTCACCATCGCGCTCCTCTTCGCCCTGCAAGGGGGCACCATCACCTCCAGGCCGCTGGATGTCGCCCGGATCGCACTTCCCCTGGCCGTCTACTTCGCCGTTGTCTTCGGCGCAGGCATGCTCTGGGGACGCTCCCTGAACCTCGGTTACGCGAAGACCACCACTCTTGCCTTCACCGCAGCGGGCAACAACTTCGAGCTCGCCATCGCGGTGGCAATCGGCACGTTCGGGGCCGCTTCCGGCCAGGCGCTCGCCGGCGTCGTCGGGCCGCTGATCGAGGTTCCAGCCCTCGTTGCCTTGGTCTACGCCGCGCTGGGGGCACGCCAACGCTTCTTCCCCGCCCCCGACCCCGTACACGTTGAAGGAGAATCCCTATGAGCACCCAATCCCCCGACCCCAAGCCTTCAGTCCTGTTCGTCTGCGTGCACAACGCCGGGCGCTCGCAGATGGCGGCGGCCTACCTGGGTCACCTGGCGCGCGGCCGCATCGAGGTGCGCTCGGCCGGTTCCGAGCCGGCGGACCGGGTGAACCCGGCGGCCGTTGAGGCAATGCAGGAGGAAGGCATCGACATCACGGCCGAAATCCCCAAGATCCTCACCACCGAGGCGGTCAAGGAGTCCGACGTCGTCATTACGATGGGATGCGGCGACACCTGCCCGGTTTTCCCCGGCAAGCGCTACGAGGACTGGGCCCTTGAGGACCCGGCGGGCAAGGGCGTCGACTCGGTCCGGCCTATCCGGGACGAGATCAAGAAGCGCGTTGAAACACTGATTGCCGAGCTGCTGCCGGCCGGAAAGTAGGCACCCATGTCTGAGAAGTTGATCATTGTTGGTTCGGGTCCGGCTGGTTACACGGCGGCGATTTACGCGGCCCGGGCCGGGCTGGAGCCGCTGGTGATTGCCGGGTCGGTGACGGCCGGCGGCGCGTTGAT
>NZ_JAHBOI010000008.1 GCF_018531425.1 Paenarthrobacter sp. DKR-5 | reverse complement strand
ACGGGCGCCTCGAACACCTCCGCGGCTCAGCCCTCGGATTCAGGAACCTCACCAACTACATCGCGAGATCACTCCTGGAATCCGGCGGCTTCCGATCCCGACTACACCCTTAATTACGATGAGCCAGATAAGGCAAGCGGATGGTCATGGTCGCCCCGCCGCCGGCCGTCTCGCTGTGCCGCACGGTGCCGCCGTGGGCTGCCACCAGGGCGGAGACGATGGCCAGGCCGAGGCCGCTGCCGCCGGTGTCCCTCGTCCGGGAGGAGTCGGCGCGGTAGAACCGCTCGAAGACGCGCGGGGCCTCCTCCTCGTCGATGCCGGGGCCGTGGTCCCGCACTTCGAGGACGGACTGGCGGCCCTCATCCGTCTCCTCGACCCCCACGGCGATTTCGATCGGGGAGCCGGCCGGCGTGTACCGCAGGCAGTTGCCGACCAGGTTGGAGACCACCTGCCGCAGCTTCGCCTGGTCGCCGGAGACGGGTGCGTTCCGGCCCGGGCCGCCGTCGAGCCCGATCACCTTGATGGGACGGTCCGGGGCCGACGCGCGGGTATCGACGAGGGCGTCGTGGCTGAGGAGCAGCAGGTCCACCGGCTGGAGCTGAAGCGGGCGCTGCTCGTCGATGCGGGCCAGCATCAGCAGGTCCTCGACGAGCTCGCCCATCCTTTTGGCTTCGCTCTCGATCCGGCCCATCGCCGTTCCGACGTCGTCCGGGGTGGCCAGCGCCCCGTGCCGGTACAACTCCGAAAAGCCGCGGATGGTCACCAGCGGCGTGCGAAGTTCGTGCGAGGCGTCGGCGACGAACCGGCGCATCCTCTTCTCCGAGGCCGTGCGGGCGGCGAAGGCGGCCTCGATGTGCGTGAGCATCGCGTTCAGCGACCCGGAGAGCCGGCCGATTTCGGTGGCAGGGTTTTCGACGTCCACGCGCCGGGAGAGGTCCCCGGCGGCAATGGCCGCAGCGGTCTTCTCCACCCTGGCGAGCGGCCGGAACGCGCGCGTCACCGTCCAGTACGCGGCCACAGTGGCGAGCACGATGGTGAGGAACCCGCCGCCGAACACGATCAGGCCCACCTGGTCCAGGGTCCGGTTCATCGGTTCCGTCGGCAGAGCGACGACGACGGAACCGACGAAGCGGGACTGCACGACGCCCCCGCGGTAGACCGAGACGTTGGCCGGCGCCGCGATCGCCACCCGCCAGTCGTCGCCGCCGTCGGTGCTGGAGGCATCGAAAGGCTTCCCGGTCCGCGCAGTGGCGTTCTCAAGGTCCATCGTGCCCAGCACCGGTTTGTCCGCAGTGTGCCGGTTTTCCGACACCAGCCGGCCCGAGCCGTCGTAGTAGGCCACGTAGAACTCGACCGGCGCCGGACCGCTGGCCTCCGACTGGGAGGTGCCGGTCTGCAGGATGGTGCGCTGCTGCTGCACCAGCTGGTTGTTGATCGTGTCCGAAAGGTAGGAGCGCAGGAGCGTGAGCGTGGCGAAGCCGATGGCCGCCAGCGAGGCCACCAGCAGGATCACGATGGTGGCCACCAGCTGCGAACGCAGCGAGGCGGACTTCCAGGCGCGCAGCAAGATCAGCGCTTCTCCGCCGTCCGCAGGACGTAGCCGACGCCGCGCTTGGTCTGGATAAGGGCGGGCGCCTCGGGGTCGATGTCGACCTTGCGCCGGAGGTAGGAAATGTAGGACTCGACGATGGAGGCGTCCCCGTTGAAGTCGTACTCCCAGACGTGGTCCAGGATCTGCGCCTTGGAAAGCACCCGGTTCGGGTTGAGCATCAGGTAGCGCAGCAGTTTGAACTCGGTCGGGGACAGGTCGATGGTGTGGCCGCCGCGGCGGACCTCGTGGGCGTCGTCGTCGAGCTCGAGGTCATCGACGCGGATGACGGCGTCGTCGTCGAGCAGGGGCTGGGTGCGGCGCAGGACGGCGCGGATCCGGGCCACGACCTCGTCGAGGCTGAAGGGCTTGGTGACATAGTCGTCCCCGCCGACGGTCAGGCCGGTGACCTTGTCCTCGGTGTCGTCGCGCGCGGTCAGGAACAGCACGGGGAAGTGCCGCCCTGCCGACCGCAGCCGGCGGGTTACAGTGAAGCCGTCCATGTCCGGAAGCATGACGTCCAGGACCGCGAGGTCCGGATTGTGTTCCTCGGCGGCCTGGAGGGCGTCGCGGCCGTTCGCTGCGGCGACGACGTCGAACCCGGCGAAGCGCAGCGAGGTGGAGAGAAGTTCGCGGATGTTGGGCTCGTCGTCGACAACGAGCAGCTTGGCTTCGGGTCCGTTCTTTTTCACCATTTCAGTGTCCGTCCGCAGGCTGGGAATTAGCTGGAGGAACCTTGTGAGTCTACTGTCAGCATACGCCCAGCTTGCGTACGGCGGGCCGCCAGGGCCGCGGGATTGCGGGCCGACGGCGCGGAAAGGCACCCTCCGGCTTGTATCGTGTGGACTGCGGGAACGCGGGCCCCGGACGGGCCGCGCCGGCTTGTGGCCGACGAACAGAGGAGAGAACCAGACTTGCTGCGCACGTCACTGATGCACGGGGTGCAAGCCTCCCACCTGCGGCGCATCAACGAGCGGGCCGTGCTCGAACACCTGCGGACGGGTGCCTTCACGGCTCCGGAGCTGGCGGACCGGACGGGGTTGTCCAAGCCGACCATCGGCACTGCTTTGCGCACACTGCAGTCCGCGGACCTGGTGCGTGACCGGGGGTTCCGGGTGGGCCGTTCGGGACAGGCGCCGGTCGAGTGGGGTATTAACGAAACAGCAGGCTTCGTCCTGGCGGTCGACGTCGGCACGCAGTGGGTCCGGCTCAAGCTTGGCAACCTCGCCGGCGAGACCGTCGCCGCTCGCCGCGCGGGCTCGGGTTCCGCAACCGCCGCAAGCATCCTCGCGGCGCTGGACCGCTCGCTTGCGGAGCTGCTGGCGGAGGCCGGCGTCGCCCGCAGTGCGATTGTGTTCACCGTGGTGGGAAGTCCCGGCGTCGTCGATCCGGTGACCGGCAGCATCAACCACGCTTCCAACCTGCCCGGCTGGGATGATCCGTCGACGCTCGGGGAGCTGCGGGCGCGGTTAGGGGACCGTTGCGTGATCATGAAGGACGTCTACCTCTCAGCGCTCGGGGAAACAGCCCGGCGCGGCGGACCGGCTGCGGAATTCGTGCTCTTCTCGATTGGCCGCGGCGTGGGGTCCGCCGTCGTCCACGAAGGGCGGCCGCTGACAGGCGCCCGCGGCGCCGCGGGGGAAATAGCGTTCCTGCCCATGACGAGCGGCACCGCGGGAGGGGCGCCGTCCGTCCGCGGTTCGTTCGAGGAGGCGACGTCGGCCGATGCGATGCTCGAGCGGGCGGCCGAGCTGGGGGGCGCCTTTTCGACCGTCGAGGAGCTGGTGGACGCCTGGGAGGCAGGCGACGGGACCGCCGAGGCTGTCATGCAGAGGGAAGTCGAGCTCACCACTTATGCGCTGAGCGCTTTGGTTGTCGTCGTGGATCCGCCGCTGGTGGTGCTCGCCGGCAGCGTGGGACTCCGCGGCGGCGCGCGCTTCGCCACGGCGGTGCGGCAGGCCCTCGGGCGCGTGCTTCCCTTCGGACTGCCTGCCGTGGAGCCCAGCCTGGCCGGGGAGGATGCGACACTCGACGGTGCGCTTGACCGGGCTCTGGACCTGGGATGGGCGCGGCTGCTCGATGTGCTCTGACTGAGCGGACCAGCCGCGGGCCCCGCCCCGCTTTGACCCGATCGGAAAAGTCTTTTACTATCGCTCTATCAAGCCGCGAGAGTGAACCTGATCACCTGCGCACGCAGCGGCCGAGCATCAAAGGATTTTCAATGGCGTCAATTCCCACGAACTCCCCGCAACTCCGCCGGAGGATCGGTTCTTTCCAAGCCACGGCCCTGAACATGTCGCAAATGGTCGGCATTGGGCCCTTCATCACGATTCCTGCCATGATCGTCGCCTTCGGCGGCCCCCAGGCCGTCGTCGGATGGATCGCCGGAGCGGTCCTGGCCCTCGCGGACGGCCTGATCTGGGCCGAACTTGGAGCCGCGATGCCGGGTTCGGGCGGAACGTACGTGTACCTGCGCGAGGCCTTCAAATACCGCACCGGCCGGCTCATGCCGTTCCTCTTCGTCTGGTCCGCCGTGCTGTTTATCCCCTTGGTGATGTCCACGGGCGTGATTGGCTTCGTGCAGTATCTGGGCTTCCTCGCCCCGGACCTGGACGGGACGGCCGGCACCTTCATCGGCCTCGGCCTCATCGCCCTCATCGTCGCGGTGCTCTGGCGCCGGATCGAATCCCTGGGCAAACTCACCGTCGTGCTGTGGGCCGTCATGATCCTCACCGTGCTGACGGTGATCATTGCCTGCTTCACTCACTTCAATGGCGGCCAGGTGGTGGACTTCCCGGCGGGTGCGTTCGACATAACTTCCGGCGGCTTCTGGGTGGCGTTCGTCGCCGGGCTGACCATCGGCATCTACGACTACCTCGGCTACAACACCTCCGCCTACATGGGGGCCGAGATGAAGAACGCCGGACGCACCATCCCGCGCTCGGTGGTCTTCTCCGTACTCGGCATCATGGTCATCTACCTGCTGACCCAAATCGGGGTGCTCGGAGTCGTGAAGTGGCAGGAGATGCTCTCCACTGACTCGCTGGCGTACACCTCCGTGGTCTCGCTCGTCCTGCAGCGCACCTGGGGCGCGGCCGCCGCGAACGTGGTAACGGTCTTCATCCTGGTGACAGCCTTCGCCTCGCTCATGGTCGGCCTCCTGGCCGGTTCGCGGGTGCCGTACGACGCCGCCCGGGACGGCGTGTTCTTCCGCGTGTTCGCCAAACTGCACCCGCGCAAGGAGTTCCCGGTTGCCGGGCTCGTGACGATGGGACTGATGACCGCTGCCGGCTTCCTCATCGGCCGTGCGACCAACATCGGCGCCCTGATCCAGCTGCTCACGGCCGTGATGGTGCTGGTTCAGGCGATTGGGCAGGTCGTCGCCGTCGTGGCGCTCCGCCGGCGCCGGCCGGACATGAAGCGTCCCTACAAGATGTGGCTCTACCCGGCTCCGCTCGCCGTGGCCGGCATTGGGTGGCTCGTCATCTATCTCTACTCGGACATCAACGCGCCCGGCCTGCACCCCATGGAACTCTCGCTCGCCTGGGTGGCGGCCGGAGTGGCATGCTTCCTGGTCTGGGCCAAGCGCGAGAAGACCTGGCCGTTCGGGCCGCTGCCGGTGGAACGCAACGAGGTCGACGAGGAGATTGCCGTCGAGGCGGCTGAAGAGGTCCACGTCTGATGCATCCCGCTACAACGGCGACGCCGGTGGCCGTCGGAGTGGACATCGGCGGCACCAAAGCCAAGGTGTGCGTCGCGGACCTGGACGGCACGGTTCTGTTCCTGGAACGTCTCTCCACGACGGAGGCGGCGACGACATCAGCCCTGCTGGGCGACGTGGCCGCTTCCGTCGAGCGGTTCCTGCGCTCCAGGGAGCGGCTCACCGGCGCCACCGCGGCCCTCGTCTGTGCAGGACTGGTGACGCCCGGGGTGGTGACGGACGGGCTGATCGGCCTGGCTCCGAACAACCCGGGGATGGAGGCGTCCAACCCGGCGCAGGAACTCGCCCGGCTGCTGGGGCTGCAGCGGGTTGCCTGGGCGAACGACGTCAAGGCCGCGGCCATGGCAGACCACCGCTGGGGCGAGCTGCGGGGCGCCCGCTGCGGCCTCTACATCAATCTGGGTACCGGCTTCTCGGCCGGCGCGGTGATCGACGGCGTCCCGCTTGGCGGGGCGCACGGGGCAGCGCTGGAGGTCGGGTATCTGCTGCCGTCGACCGCGCTCGGCCCCGGCCACCGCAGCGGAGCCGCGCCGCTGGAGGACCTCATCTCCGGGAGCGCGCTCAGCCAGCGTGCCAAGGACGTTGCCGGAACGGAGCTGAGCGCCTCGGACGTGCTCTCGCTCCTGCTGGAACCGGTGGCCGTTCCGCCCGGGGGACCCGCGCTGCGGGACCTGGCCGAGCAGGCTGTGGAACAGCTGTGCCGGGCGGTGGTGAATCTGGCAGTCACCCTGGACCCCGACACGATCTCCGTCGGCGGCGGCGTCTGCGCTGCGGCGCCCGCGTTCATTCCGGCCCTGCGCAGCGCGCTGGACGAGTACGTCCCGTACCCTCCCCGGCTGGTGCTCTCCAGCACTCCCGATGACCTGTCCATGCTCGGTGCCCTGCTGCTGGCCTACCGCGACGCAGGCGCCGACGTCGGCTCCCTGACATTTCCCGGAACCGATTTCCCGCACGCCGGGCTTCCGCTCGGCTCCCTTCCCGCCGCCTGATCGAGGTTTCTGTCCGTGGACATCATTCTTGTTGAAAATGCCGAGCAACTCGGGGCGCAGGCCGCAGCCCTGATCACCGCCCGGGTGCAGGACAAGCCGAACCTGGTGCTCGGCGTCGCGACCGGCTCCTCGCCAATGCCCGTCTACGCCCGGTTGGCTGCCGAGCGCTCGGCGGACTTCAGCTCCGTCTCCTGCTTCGCCCTGGATGAATATGTGGGCCTGGCGCCGGCGGACCCCAACAGCTACGCCGCGTTCGTGCGGCGGCTGGTGACGGAGCCGCTCGGGATCGGAAGCGCGAACACCCACCTCCCGGACGGCGCGGCGCCCGACGTGGCAGCGGCCTGCGCCGGCTATGAGGCCCGGATCAAGGATGCCGGCGGGATCGACCTGCAGATTCTGGGCATCGGGCGGAACGGACACCTCGCCTTCAACGAACCCTCCTCACCGCTGGACTCCCGCACGCGCGTGGTCGAGCTCACGGAGGACACGAGGACAGCCAACGCGCGCTTCTTCCGGGCTCCGGAGGACGTGCCCCGGCAGGCGATCACCCAGGGGCTGGGCACCATCCGTGAGGCGCGCGAACTTCTGCTCGTCGCCAGCGGGCGTGCCAAGGCGGCGGCTCTTCGCCAGGCGCTGTCCGGCCCGGTGGATGCGTCCTGCCCTGCGTCGCTCGTCCAGCTGCATCCGCGGGTGACGGTGATCGCGGACCAGGCGGCGGCGTCGCACCTGGACGCCGGCGGCTTCGGCCGCAGCAACGGCGGAGCCCTGCGCCGTACCCTGCGGACGCTCGCCGAATACCGTCAGGCCGCGGGCTTGATGTCCTTCGCGTCCAGGATCGTGTACGCGTAACCCTGCTCGGCGAGGAACCGCTGGCGCTTCGCCGCGAAGTCCTGGTCGAGCGTGTCCCGCGCCACCAGAGTGTAGAACCGGGCCGCGCGCCCGTCCTGCTTGGGCCGCAGCAGCCGGCCCAGCCGCTGCGCCTCCTCCTGGCGCGATCCGAACGAGCCGGACACCTGGATGGCCACGGAGGCCTCGGGCAGATCGATGGAGAAGTTCGCGACCTTGGACACCACGAGGGTGGTGATCTCACCGGCGCGGAACGCATCGAAGAGCTTCTGCCGCTGCTTCACGGAGGTCTCGCCCTTGATCACCGGGGCGTCCAGCCGTTCGCCGATTTCGTCCAGCTGGTCGATGTACTGGCCGATGACCAGCAGCTGCTCGCCGGCGTGCTGCCTCACCAGCTGCTCGACGACGCCGGACTTCGTCTCGCTGGTCGCGCAGAGCCGGTACTTGTCCGCGTCCTCCGCCATCGCGTAGGCGACCCGCTCGTCCTTGGGCAGGTCCACCCGGACCTCCACGCAGTCCGCGGGAGCGATGTAGCCCTGCGCCTCGATGTCCTTCCACGGGGCGTCGTAGCGCTTGGGGCCGATCAGCGAGAAGACCTCCCCTTCCCGCCCGTCCTCGCGGACGAGTGTGGCGGTCAGCCCCAGCCGGCGCCGGGCCTGCAGGTCCGCCGTCATCCGGAAGATCGGGGCCGGGAGCAGATGGACCTCGTCGTAGAGGATCAGGCCCCAGTCGTTCGCGTCCAGCAGCTCCAGGTGCGGGTAGAGGCCCCCGCGCTTCATCGTCAGCACCTGGTAGGTGGCGATCGTCACCGGCCGGATCTCCTTCACGGCGCCGGAGTACTCCCCGATCTCCTCCTCGGTCAGCGATGTGCGCTTGAGCAGTTCGTCCTTCCACTGCCGCGCCGAGACGGTGTTGGTGACCAGGATCAGCGTGGTGGTCGACGACGTCGCCATCGCCGCCGCGCCCACCAGCGTCTTTCCCGCGCCGCAGGGCAGCACGACGACGCCGCTGCCGCCGGCCCAGAAGTTCTCGGTGGCCACCTTCTGGTAGGGCCGCAGCGCCCAGCCGTCCTCGTTCAGGGCGATCGGATGCGGCTGGCCGTCGACGAACCCGGCGAGGTCCTCTGCCGGCCAGCCGATCTTCAGCAGCAGCTGCTTGAGCTGGCCGCGCTGCGAGGAGTGCACGACGACCGTCTCGCCGTCGATCCGCGGGCCGAGCAGCGGCTGGATCTTCTTGGCGCGGATGACCTCCTCGAGCACGGGGTAGTCGTCGGTGCGCATGACCAGGCCATGCTGCGGGTCCTTTTCCAGCCGCAGGCGGCCGTAGCGCGACATGGTTTCTTCGATGTCGATGAGCAGGGCGTGCGGAACCGGGAAGCGGGAGTACTTGAGCAGCGTGTCCAGCACCTGCTCGGCGTCGAGCCCGGCGGCGCGGGCGTTCCACAGGCCCAGCGGAGTCAGCCGGTAGCTGTGCACATGTTCGGGGGCGCGCTCCAGTTCGGCGAATGCCGCGATGGCATGCCGTGCCTCGGTGGCCAGGTCGTGGTCCACCTCCAGCAGGATGGTCTTGTCGCTTTGGACGATGAGCGGTCCGTCGTTCATTCTCTTGTCAGTTCCCTGGCTGTTCGTCGATCAGTTCCACGTCCATCACCCGGTGCACGGAGACGACGCGTTCGGTGTCCCTGCGCGGGTCGAACACCCGCACCCTTCCCCCGGCCACTGCTAAGGGAACAAGGACTTCCTGCCGGTGATTCCCCTGGCCGTCCACAATGCGCATCCTGACCTCCTTTTTCTGCCGGATCGCCCGGCGCAGGGTCTCGATGCCCAGTTGGGGGCCGCCCTCGGCCGAGGCGGGGCTGACGGCCGGCCGGCTGCGCAGCACCGCCAGCTGGGCTGCGACGGATTCGTCGTCGGGCACGCGCGGGCCGGCCGCCTGAAGGCTGGGCCGCAGGGCGGCGGCTGCTGCGGGACGGCGCAGCCGAAGCAGCTGCTCCTCGCCGTCCCGCAGGGCGGCGGCTGCTGCGGGACGGCGCAGCCGAAGCAGCTGCTCCTCGCCGTCCTCGAGCGCAGGGGAGTGCCCGAGTTCGCGCAGGACGGCGGCCACCTCCCGCGAGGCCGCCCGGGCAATGAGCACCGTCGGCGCCAGGCGGCGCAGGCCCAGCTGCGCGGAGCGGGGGTGGTGCAGCAGTTCCGCCAGGGCCGCTTCGTCGTCCCCCGCGAGGTAAGAGCCGGCCGCGCCCACATGCAGCCGTCCGTAGCGGCTGGCGGTGTCCTCGACCAGGTACGCCAGAGGCTGCGGAATGGCCGTGGCGGCGTGCCGGCCGAGGAAGTCGAGGATGCTGGCGGCGTCCCGGCCGGCGTCCAGCGCGCGCCTGATGGAGGCGGCCGAGAACCGATAGATCGTAGCCGGGCCCTGGCCTTCCGCGTCGGCCAGCGTCAACAGCTCGTTGCTCAGCTCCGGAGCCAGGTAGCCGGGGGCGACGGCGGTCAGGTCCGCCTGCAGCAGGACACGGTCCACGGCCGCGGGGAGGCTCTCCTCGAGCAGGCTCCGTGCCCGGCTGCCGTCGCCCTCCGCCACGGCCAGCCCCGCCGGCGTGAGCGCCCCGGAACCGGTGAGGCCGAGCAGTTCCGCCTCGGCCAGGATCCCGGGCACCAGCCGCCGGAACCGGCGCAGCAACCGCGGGTTGGACCATTCAGCGCGGGCCAGCACGGCCTCTGCGGTAAGGACCGGCGCCGTCGCCGCGTCGCCGCCGGCCTCCTCGGTGAGCTCCCGCATCAGTCCGAGGGTCTTCAGGCGGATCAGCGGGGCGTCCGGCCGCTGCGCCTCGCCGGCCAGCGGGTTGATCGTGGCGGGCGCCCCGCTGCGCACGGCCGGCAGCGGCTCGCCCACCAGGGACGGCGCGCGGTCGCTGCCAAGCCAGGCTGCCACGACCCAGAGCCACTGTTCCGGCCGGGGCAGGCCCCGCCACTCGTCGTCCTCGGCCACCCAGTGCGAGGTGTCCACATCCAGCCGGAGCAAACCGGCGAGGGCGGCTATTTCGAGCAGCACGGCCGCGGCCTGCGGTTCGATCCGGAGCCCGTCGCTGAGCCGGCGCAGCTCCCGCACGCCGACGCCACCCGCACGCAGGGTGGCCAGCGGGGCGGCACGGACGAGTTGCACAAGGTCCGTCAGCAGCCGCAGCGTCTCGGCGATCGATCCGAGGGCAGCGTTGCGGCGCAGCGACGCGCGGGTGAACGCCAGCTCGGCGCGCGGCGGGGTCAGCCGGAAGTCGGTGACGATCGCGCCGCGCAGGCCCACGCCGACGCCGAAGGGGAGCTCGACGTGCTCGCTGTCCAGCGGCACGAGCAGTCCGCGGGCCAGCAGCCAGTCCACCGGCGACTGCTCAGCGCTGTCGGAGAAGGACACGATGCGCTGGGCGTTGGGCAGCGCTCCCACCGCCCAGCTGCTGAAGCGGCGGAGCAGGTCTACCGTCTTCGGGGGTGCCCCGGCGAGCAAGGGCTCCAAGGCGCCGCCGGACCTCAGCCACTCCTCAAGGGCATCGGCAGCCTCCGCCGGCGAGGAAGCCGCGGCGAGGGGATGGCCCGCAGCCGCCAGCTGCGCCACCAGGGCAACGGAACGTTCCGCGAAGGCAGGCTGCGCCCGCACCAGCTCCGCGTAGCGCCGGCCCAGCCCTGCGGGATACAGCCCGATGACCTCCTTGAGCGTGCTCACCGGGTAATAGGATGCAGGGGCCGAGGTGCCCGCCCGGTAGAGCAGGGCCAGTGCCTGGAGCTTCTTCAGGATCGAATCCAGGGCGGTGAGGCTGCTGCCCGCGATCAGGGGCTTGAGGCTGCGGGAGGAGGCGGAGCGGCCGGCATCCTCGTCCGTGGTCAGATGGACCGCCTCAAGGACCTGCAGGGCGGGTTCGTCGAGGGTCTCCAGGGCCCGCTGCACGCTGACCCGGGCGCAGCTGCGCGCCGCGAGGGCGGCGAAATCCGGGACGGGCGGCTGCAGCAGATCCGGCCGGGCCGTGAAAAGCCCGCGCAACGACTCGTCGCTGCGCGCCGCCAGTTCGGCCGTCAAGGCGCGGATCGAGGACACTCTTCCTACGGTACCGCCTGCCGCGCCGCCGCCGGGGCGGTGGACCCGGGGGCGGCTCACGCTGTCAGCATAAGGGGTGCCGGCACCGCCTGTTTGGGGCAGGGGCACGATAATCTAATGGCAGCAGACCCTTCGCCGTGCGCCCGCCTGCCCTCCTGCAGGGCATCGGCGTGCGCGGCAGAATCCCAACGAGTGACGAGGTAAGTCCAGTGCCCATTGGCAAGGTCAAATGGTATGACAGCGAGAAAGGCTTCGGCTTCCTTGCTACCGAAGACGGGCAGGAAGTGTTCCTGCACGCGTCGGCACTCCCCGCCGGCACCACCGACGTCAAGGTCGGCACCCGGATGGAGTTCGGCGTTGCCGCCGGCCGGAAGGGCGCCCAGGCGCTTTCCGCCCGGATTCTCGACGCCGCTCCGTCCGTGGCCAAGGCGACGCGCAAGCCTGCCGAGGACATGGCACCCATCGTCGAGGACCTGATCAAGCTCCTTGACGGTATGTCGCAGTCCTTCCGCAAGGGCAAGTACCCGGATAAGGACAAGGGCGCCAAGGTGGCCGCCCTGCTGCGCAAGGTCGCGGACGACCTCGACGCGTGATGTCCGACCCCGTGATGTCCGATCCGGACCAGACCATTCCGGCCGCCGACGCAGTCCCGGACGCCGAGGAGCAGATTCCCGGCGCTCCCGCTCCCGTGCGCCGGCAGAAGCCGCCGGCGGGCGTTCCCGTCTGGCGGACCGGCCGGCCGGACGCCGTGCTGGCGGCCGCCGTCGACGCCGCGCGTGCGGGCGTGGAGACCATCGCCGAGCCCGCCCAGGTGGGCACGCATGTGGCAGCGAAAAGTGAAGGCGACCGGCTGGTGACGCACCTGTTCGAGTCGAAGCTGCCGGGCTACGGGGGCTGGCTGTGGTTCGCCACCGTCACCCGGCTGGCCCGCTCCAAGGCCGTGACGGTCAGCGAGGTCGGCCTGCTGCCCTCGGAGAAGTCACTGCTGGCTCCCGAGTGGGTGCCGTGGGCGGAGCGGGTGCGCCCGGAGGACGAGCAGCAGGCCACGGACCAGGACCAGCCGCAGGCCGAGGACCAGGACCAGCCGCAGGACGCGACCTCGGAGGAGGGTGCCGGCGCGGACAACACCGAGGCCGGGGAACCGTCCGGCAGCGGCGAGGACGAATAGCCAGTCCGGCTGGCCGCCTGGGCCTTACCGGAACCTGAACGGGAAATGGTCCGGCACTACCGCACCGCGGTAATGCCGGACCATTTGTTTGCCCCGGTGCCTCTCAGGAGGCCAGTTCGCCAATCACGTAGTCAATGCACTTCGTCAGGGCCGTGATGTCATCGGGCTCGATCGCGACGAAGGTGGCGACTCGCAACTGGTTGCGGCCAAGCTTGCGGTACGGCTCGACGTCGACCACGCCGTTGGCCCGCAGGACCTTCGCGACGTGGGCGGCGTCCACGGCGTCGTCGAAGTCGATCGTGACGATGACGTTGGAACGGTCCGCCGGATCCGCCACGAACGGCGTCGCCAGTTCGGAGGCCTCGGCCCAGCTGTACAGCCGGCCGGCGGACTCGGCGGTGCGCGCCGTCGCCCAGGCCAGGCCGCCGTTGCCGTTCAGCCACTTGATCTGCTCGTTGAGCGTGACCAGTGTGGATAGCGACGGCGTGTTGTAGGTCTGGTTCAGCTTCGAGTTCTCGATGGCCGTCTGCAGATCCAGGAAGTCCGGAATCCAGCGTCCGCCGGCTTTGATCCGCGCTGCCCGCTCGAGCGCCGCGGGGGAGAAGAGGCCCAGCCACAGGCCGCCGTCGGAGGCGAAGTTCTTCTGCGGGGCGAAGTAGTAGACGTCCGCCTGGCTCACGTCGACGTGCAGTCCGCCGGCCGCGGACGTAGCGTCGATGAGCACCAGGGCATCCTCATCGGCCCCGGCCACGCGCTCGACGGGCGCGGCGACGCCGGTTGACGTTTCGTTCTGCGGCCACGCGTACACATCCGTGCCCGCTTCGGCAGCGGCCACCGGCCGGGTGCCCGGCTCGCTCTTGATGATGGTCGAGTCCTGCAGGAACGGAGCCTTGTTGGTGGCAGCGGCAAATTTCGATCCGAACTCGCCGAAGGAGAGGTGCTGTGCCTTCTGCTCCACGAGCCCGAAGGCCGCCACATCCCAAAATGCGGTCGAGCCGCCGACGCCGAGCACCACCTCGTAGCCGTCCGGCGCCGCGAAGAAGGAGCTCAGGCCCTCGCGGACCTCTCCGACCAGGTTCTTCACCGGCGCCTGCCGGTGCGAGGTGCCCAGCAGGGTCAGGCCCGCGGCTGCCAGCGCGTCGATCTGCTCCTTGCGCACCTTGGAGGGCCCGGCGCCGAACCGGCCGTCACGGGGCAGCAGGTCGGCAGGGATGGTGATTTCTTGATCGCTCACGTCAGGCTCCAAATGTCATAGTTGCTACAGGCGTACGCTGGGGCTTGCTTTTATTCTGCCCGACGCCGTCCGGCGCCCCCAACCCGGCAGCGCGGATCCCAGGGAATGAGATGCCGGCGGTTCGCCGCCAGCAGCTGCGGCCGATTATCTGCACTCTGTACAAACAAGCTAGTCTTGAGGCCCGTGCAGAACGTCGCCGCCGGCCCGGGCGGAGAAGACAGCCCCGTGCTCAAGGAGAAGATTCGTGACCGATCTCATCGATACGACTGAGATGTACCTGCGCACCATCCTTGAGCTCGAAGAAGAGAAGATCGTGGCGCTGCGGGCGCGGATCGCCGAACGGCTGCGCCACTCCGGGCCGACCGTATCGCAGACCATCGGCAGGATGGAGCGGGACGGCCTCGTGGTGGTTTCGGGTGACCGGCACCTGGAGCTCACTCCGTACGGGCGCACCCGGGCCACCGAGGTGATGCGCAAGCACCGGCTGGCCGAACGGCTGCTGGCGGATGTGATCGGCCTGGAGTGGGCCTACGTCCACGATGAAGCGTGCCGATGGGAGCACGTGATGAGCGAGCGGGTCGAGCGCAGGCTGTTCGAACTGCTCGGCAGGCCGAATGTCTCGCCCTACGGCAATCCGATCCCGGGACTGGAAGCTCTTGGCGGGGAGTCGTCCGACGCGTTCACCGAGGGCGTGATGAACCTCCCGGCTGCGATGGCGCAGTACACGGAGGCTTCGGAGGTGGTGATTTGCCGCCTTGCCGAGCCGATCCAGGTGGAGCCGGAGCTGCTTGCCCAGCTGGACGAGGGCGGCCTGCGGCCCGGCGCGCGAATCCTGCTGGCCCAGGCCGGGGACTACATCTCGGTGCGGGTGCCGAACATCGACGGGGCGCTCGAGCTGCCGCCTGAGGTCGCCGCGCACGTGTTCGTTTCGGTGGGGTAAGAGCCCGAACCTCCCGCCGGCTGAAGCGGGCGGCTGAAGCGGGCCGCTGGCGGCGCAACGTCAGACATCCGATTCGCTGTCCACAGGGAACATCACGGATTCATATCACCCTGGGCGATCATTTATAGTGTTGTGCGGACGCTGATACCAAAGCGTTACCCGTTCCGATGCCGAGCCCTGCCAGCGGAACTGCGAAACAATCCCACCTGGCAGGGGCGGGGGACCCACCATCCGGCGGCTGCGCAAGCCGTCTTGGGGTGAAGCCCGGCAGTCTCGTCTGAAGTACCTCCGTGGAAGGCCCTGGGGCCGTCTGCGGGCCGGTGCGGCGGGCAACTCCCGGGCCGAGTCAGCATCTCTCCGACTCGAATCCGACAGCTAACTCCGCAGGCAGCCACAGAGAGGGAAAGCTGTTGTCCACGCACAAACTGCATGGGCGCCGCCGGGCTGCCGCACCGGCAGCCGTCGCCGCGCCCGTTCCGCAAGCGCGTCCCCGCGACGCCGTCCGCGCTGAGCGCCGCGGGCGCGGCCCCGTCCGTCAGGCCGCCGGCCTCGCCGGGGTAACCGGCGCCGGCCAGAAGGCCGGCATGGCCCTTGCGGCCACCGGGCTCGTGCTCGCCGTCGCCATCCCGACCACCGGCGCGGCGGTCGCGGAGGAGCCGGCGAAACCCGCCAAGGCGCCGTTGGCGCTGGTCAGCACGCCATTGTCCGCCAAAGTGGAATTCAGCCGCACCGGCTTCTCCACCACAGCGGACCCGGACGGCCGGCTCAAGCAGATCATGTCCACCGCGTCCGGGTCCGTGACTCCGGCCTCCGCCAAGGGCTCCCTTGCGGCTCCGCTGGCGCACATGACCGAGACATCGCCCTTCGGCCAGCGCATCAGTCCGATTACCGGCGAGCTCGGCGAGTTCCACCGTGGCGAAGACTTCGCCGCCGGTTGCGGCACCGATGTCCATGCGGCGGCTTCCGGCAAGGTCACTTTCGCCGGGTGGCACCCCTACGGCGGCGGCAACCGTGTGGTGATCGACCACGGCAACGGGCTCGAGACCACGTACAACCATCTCTCGTCGTTCAGCGTCCACGTGGGCCAGGAAGTCAGCCGCGGCGAACTCATCGCCCTCAGCGGCACGACCGGCGCCTCCACGGGCTGCCACCTCCATTTCGAAGTGATGGTCAACGGCGACGTCGTCGACCCGGCTGGCTGGCTCTAGGGGTGCAGGTCACATCCGAAAACGCCGGTCGTGATCGGAATGTGACATTGGGCCCTATCTCATGTACCGTCGTTTGTGCGCCAACTTTGTTCAAGTTGGCGTCCTCGAGTGGATTGCCTAGCTCTGCCACCGCTCGAGGTCCGTTCGCAACATTCGCATGGCAGGGGCGGGGGAACCAATTAGTTGGGCTTCGCAAGAAGTCCTAGGGGTTAAGTCGCAAGAAGTCCACGGATTCCGTGGAGGACGAGCGGCCGGGTGACTCCCATCCGAATCCGACAGCTCACCTCGCAGGCATTGGGAGAGGCTACAACTGTGTCTTCACACACGCTTGCCCGCCACCGCGCGGATGCGGTTCGCACGAACCCGCTCAATGTCATTTCCAAGGCCGTGTCGTCGAATGCCGGATCTGTCGGACGCCAGGCAGCCGTGCTCGCCGCAGCATCCGGCCTGATCGTCACGATGGGTCTTCCGGCCCAGGCTGCCGACACCCAGACCCCCAGCAAGGCCATCGAGGCCTCCGCCGACATGACCCCGGTCGCCGTCAGCACCCCGCAGGGCACGAACGTCAAGTTCGAGCGCCCCGCGGTGACCTCCACACCGGCTCCTGCCGTTGCCGCTCCGGCCGCGCAGGCTCCCGCGGCCGCCGCACCCGCGGCCGGTGTCACGGTCCAGGCCGAGACGATCACCGCGGCAGCCACTCCGGCTGCAGCCAAGACCGACAAGGTCTCCGGCGGCAACGCTGCCGTGGCCGCCGCGGCCTACGCCGGCATCGGCCACCCGTACGTGTGGGGCGGCACCAGCACCTCCGGCTGGGACTGCTCGGGCTTCGTCCAGTGGGCCTACGCCCAGGCCGGCATCAGCATCCCGCGCACCAACCAGTGGGTCGGCATGACGCAGACGTCCGCCCCCGCTCCTGGCGACCTCGTCGTCCAGAACGGTGGCGTGCACGTGGGCATCTACGTCGGCAACGGCATGATGATCAGCGCCCTCAACCCGTCACAGGGAACTTTGCTTCTTCCGGTCTCCGCGACCGGAAGCTCGGTGTTCTACACCCTTCGCTAGGCACCCCCAGCGGGCCGGCGGCTCGCGCAACAAAAACCGCCGAGCCCCCCGAAAGAAACCAAAGGGCCGAAATCCGGCTTGAGGAATTTGAAAGAGAGCAACCATGACTCAGCGTGCACCTATTGCACGACACCGCGCCGAGGTCACCAAGACCAACTCGCTTGCTGTCATCGCCAAGGCTGTCGGGTCGAACGCTGGTGGGATGGGCCGTCAGGCCGCCGTTATCGCCGCTGCTTCGGGCCTGGTCCTGACCTCCGGCATCGCGGCCAACGCGGCCGAGGCACCGGCCCAGCGCGACTCCTCCACCAACACGTCCACCCTTGAGGTCCAGAAGGCCGGATCGGTCGACGTCAGCACCGACTCGCACGTCGCGATCTCCTTCGAGCGTCCCGCCGTGAAGTCGGAGGCCGCCCCGGTCGTCGCCAAGCCGGTCGCCCAGCCCGTCGTGACGGTGCAGGACTCCAAGCCGGCCGCGCCGATCGCCGCACCGGCCGCCCCGGTGCAGGCCGCCGTCGCCACGCCGGTCGCGAACGTCACCGTGCAGTCTGCCCCGGCCGCTCCGGCTGTCGCCTCCGGTGCCGGCGCCAAGATCGTCGCTGCCGCTTACGCGCAGCTCGGCGTCCACCAGGACTGCACCGCCCTCGTCAGCAACTCGCTGGCCGCCGCGGGCATCTTCTTCCACGGCTGGCCGGCCGGCTACAAGTCGCTGGGCCACGCCGAGAGCGCAGCCGAGGCACAGCCCGGCGACGTGATCTACTACGACAACGCCGGCGCGGGCATGCCCCACGTTGCCATCTACATCGGCAACGGCCAGGCCATCCACGGCGGGTTCGACGGCGGCAACACCGTTGTCTTCAGCGCCTACCTCGGCTCCGGCCCGCAGTTCATCGCCATCGGTCACTGACCACCGGCAACGCGAAGGGCCCCCACCTTTCCCGGTGGGGGTCCTTCGCTTTAACCGCCCATCGGGCGGATACGACACGTACCACCCGGGGACCGGGATTCGCTGAAAAGCAAATCCGGCGTTTATCCTTCTCTTGTCGATCCAATGATCGGACCCGTTACAGCCTGTAACAGGACCGCGGTCAGGTGAAGAGGTACGTGCATGCGCACTCTCGTTCTGAATGCTGGATATGAACCGCTTGCGGTAGTGACCTTCCGCAGGGCGCTGGTGCTTGTGCTTACGGGCAAAGCGACGGTGGTCGCCGAGGGCGGGGAGCCTGTGGTCGGCCCCAACGACATCCTTGGCCGCCCGACGGTCATTCTGCTGCACCGCTACATCCGCCTGCCGTACAGCCAGGCGACGCCGGTGAGCCGCCGCGGAGTCCTCCGGCGGGACGGGCACAAATGCGCCTACTGCGGCAAGTCCGCCGAAACCGTTGACCATGTGCAGCCCAAGTCCCGCGGCGGGGCGGACAGCTGGGAGAACCTGGTGGCCTGCTGCCTGCGCTGCAACAACGTCAAGGGGGACCACACTCCGGCCGAGATGGGCTGGAAGCTGAGGATCGCGCCGTTGCCGCCGCGCGGCACGACCTGGCAGATCAAGGAGCTGGAGAAGCCCTTCCCGGACTGGGACCAGTACCTGGCCGGTTCGGCCGCCTGAGGCCGGCCCGCCCTGTTTGACGCCGCCCTGTTGCACGCCGCCCTGTTGCATCCGCCCCAACCATCGACGGGTTTCCCATGGATTACACCGCCATCATCCTCGCCGGCGGCCGCTCCTCGCGGCTTGGTGGTGTCCCCAAAGCCTCGCTGGCGGCGGCATCGGGCAGGACGCTGCTTGAGCACGCGCTCGACGCTGCCGCAGGAGCCTCGGCCCGGGTCGTGGTGGGCCCCCCGCCTGGGCGCCCGTTGCCGGACGGGGTACTGCTGGCACGGGAAGAGCCCGCGTTTGCGGGCCCGGCCGCAGCGCTGGCTGCGGGGCTCGCCGCAGTGCCGGCGGCGGAATTCACGCTCGTGCTCGCCTGCGACATGCCCCGCTCGGCGTCCGGCGTGGCGGCCCTCCTGGAGGCGGCGGCCGGTTCCGCGGGCGACGGAGTGATCCTGGCGGATGACGGCGGGAGGGTTCAGCCGCTGGCTGCGCTCTACCGCACGGACCCGCTTCGGCGGCAGGTTGCGCAGGCGGCGGCGCGCGGCCGGCTCGAAAACGGCTCGGTGTTCGCCCTCGTTGCTAGTCTTGAACTGGTGACGGTGCCGGCGCCCGCCGGATCCACCGACGACGTCGACACCTGGGCGGATGCGCAGGCCCTGGGCGTGGCTCCGCTGCCGGCGGAGCCGGGCACCGCGGCGAATGACCTGACGAAAGGACGCCTCATGAAGAGCCAGGAAGAGACGCTTGAGGAATGGTGCCGCGCTGTGCTGAAGACCCTCGAACTGGAGGACGTCGACGTTGACATCAACGCCGTCCTGAAGCTGGCCGGCGTGGCAGCCCATGCGGTGGTGCGGCCGGCCGCGCCGCTGACCACATTCCTCGCCGGCCTCGCTGCGGGGATGGCCGCCGGCAGCGGCCAGGCCGATGAGCACACCGCGATGCGCTCGGCAATTGCCGTCTGCCAGCAGCTCGCCCGCGATTACAGCGACGGCGAGGCCGCCCCGGCCGGACCCGGACCCCGGTAGTGTCCGGCCACCAGCTGGCGCACACCTGGGACGAAGCCCGCACGGTTTCCTTCGACAGTGCCCAGCCGGTCGCGGTCCAGCGCGTTCCGCTCGAGAAAGCCTCCGGCCGCACCCTCGCCGAGGACGTCGCGGCGGCCCAGGACCTGCCCCACTATGCCTCCTCCGCCATGGACGGCTGGGCGGTGGCGGGCAGCGCGCCCTGGATCCTGGCCGAGCCGGGGGAACGGCTCACTGCGCACCAGGCCAGCCCTGTCGTCACCGGAGGGGTGCTGCCGCCGGGCACGAAGGCCGTGCTGCGCAAGGAAAGCGGGCGGATCACCGAGGACGAAGACGGCTACCCGGTGCTGGTGCACAGCGAGAATGCCAAGCCCGGGGAGCCGCGCAACGGCCAGCACATCCGCCCGGCCGCGGAGGAAGCAGCGGCCGGCGATGTGCTGATCGCGGCGGGCACCACTCTCAACCCCGCGCATGTCGCCCTGGCGGCGCTGGCTGGCCGCGATGAGCTTACTGTGGTGGGCAGGCCGCAGGTCCGGCTGGTCTTCACCGGCGGTGAGGTGGTCACCTCCGGTCTCCCCGCCCCCGGGCAGGTGCGTGACACCTTCGGGCCGCAGCTGGGCACAGTGGTGGGCCTGCTCGGCGGTGAGGTCGCCGGCGCCGACCGGGTGGGGGACAGCTTGGCGGACTGGATGGAGGCCCTCGAGGCGCCCGGGCATGAGAGCGCCGACGTCGTCATCACCACCGGCGGAACAGGGCTCTCCGACGCGGACCACCTGCGCGAGGCGATCGACAAGCTTGGCGGCCGCCTGCTGGTGGATGGTGTCGCAATGCGCCCGGGGCACCCGGTGGTGCTCGCCGAACTTCCCGGCAGCCGTTTCCATATTGGGCTGCCCGGCAACCCGCTCGCCGCGATGATGGCCATCCTCACGATCGGCGGCCCGCTGCTGGCCAAACTCGCCTCGCGCCCGGCCCCCGCCACGGCCGAGGTGCCGTGCGGGGCCGTGCTCGAGGCGGATCCGGGCCGCACGCGGCTGGTCCCGTACCGGCTGGTCTACGGACTGGCTTCCCCGGCAAAGCACGCCGGCCCGGGCATGCTCCGGGGCCTCGCCGGAGCGGACGGGGTGATGGTGGTGCCCCCGCACGGGGTGCAGCTGGGCGAGCCCGTGCCGGCCATGGAACTGCCCTGGAAACCGGGCGCGTTCAAACCTCCGCCGCCCGTCCCGCGGACCGCGGGGCGCAGCCGGCGCTAGCTGGCCTTCACACAAGGACTACGACCTCGAAGGGGGCACACGATGGCAAGGATGACCCAGCGGCGGAAGGTGCACCGGTTCGGCTACGGCGACGACGGGACCTTGATTGAGCGTCTGCGGGAGGACGTACTGGCCGCGGAGGAGCCGCTGGAGATCCGGCTTGGGCACAAGCCCTTCACCGTCACCATGCGCACTCCGGGCGACGATTTCGACCTGGTGGCCGGCTTCCTTGTCTCCGAGGGAGTCCTCTGGCGCGACGACCAGCTGGTGTCCATGCGCTTCTGTGCGGGCGAGGACGAGGACGGCAGGCAGACCTACAACGTGGTCGAGGCGGCCCTCGGCGCCGGCGCCGTGCTGCCGGACACCTCGATGGAACGGCACGTCTACACCAGCAGCTCCTGCGGTATCTGCGGCACGGCCTCGATCGACGCCGTGCGCAAGTCCTCCCGGTTCGACGTCGCGGAGGACGCTGTGCAGCTTCCGCTGCGGCTTCTGCTGCAGCTGCCGGAGAAGCTGCGCGAAGCCCAGGCGGTCTTCGACCGCACCGGCGGCGTGCACGCGGCCGCGCTCTTCCGGGTGGCGGGCGACGACGTCGAACTGCTGTGCGTGCGCGAGGACGTCGGCCGGCACAACGCTGTGGACAAGGTGGTCGGCTGGGCGCTGCGCAACAAGATGCTGCCGCTGGAAGGGACAGTGCTGCAGGTCTCCGGCCGGGCGTCGTTCGAACTCGTCCAGAAGGCGGCGATGGCAGGCATCCCCGTGCTCTCCGCCGTCAGCGCGCCGTCCTCCCTCGCCGTCGAGCTGGCGCAGACCGCCGGGCTCACTTTGGCAGGGTTCAGCCGCGGCACTAGCCTGAATGTCTACAGCCACCCGCACCGCGTGCTTCGCTGACGGCCCCTGAGCCCGGCGGCAGCGCCGAACGTCAGGAGCCCGACAGTGCACGATGACCGCTTGCTCACCGAGGCGCGCCTGACCAGGTTCGTCCAGGACACCCTGCTCCCGGCCCGCTACGCGCGCACGGTCCCGCTCGCCGCCGAAGCATGGGATGCGCCCGGGGAGCCGGTCAGCTTCACGGAAGCGGCGGGGCAGACCTACGCCCCGGTGGCCGAGGGCGACCCGTGGGGCGCGGCCTGGGCCACCCGCTGGCTCCGGCTGACCGGGACTGTCCCCGAGGGCTGGGGCGAGGCCGAGGCGCGCTCGGTTGAACTGCTGGTGGATCTGGGATTCACGGGGGAGTGGCCCGGCTTCCAGTGCGAGGGCCTCGCCTACAGCGGCACCGGCCGGATCCTCAAGGCGGTCTCCCCGCGCAACCGGCACGTGCCGCTGAAGCTGCTCGGCGCGGAACGGGACGTGCTGTTCTACGTGGAGGCCGCCGCGAACCCGGACATCGCGCAGGACTTCAGCTTCGCGCCCACGCCCCTGGGCGAGCGCTCGACAGCCGGACCGGCCCCGCTGTACCGGCTCGGGCCCATCGTGATTGCCGAGCTGGACGAGCACGTCCAGGGCTTGATCCAGGACGTGGTCGCGCTCAGCGGCCTGATGCAGGAGCTGCCGGAGGACCAGCCGCGGCGCTACAACATCCTCGCCGCCCTCGAGCGCATGATGGACCGGGTGGACCCCGACGACGTCGCGGCCCACGCCGCGGCCGGGCGGCAGGAGCTCGCGGAGGTCCTTGCGCGGCCGGCCAATGCCTCCGCGCACCGGATTGTGGCCACCGGCCATGCGCACATCGACTCGGCCTGGCTCTGGCCGGTGCGCGAGACCATCCGCAAGTGCGCCCGGACCTTCGCCAACGTGCTGCAGCTGATGGAGGAGCGCCCCGACTTCGTGTTCGCCTGCTCCTCGGCGCAGCAGCTGCTGTGGATGAAGGAGCACTATCCGGAGCTCTTCGGCCGGATCAAGGAGCGGGCCGGACAGGGCCGGTTCGTCCCGGTCGGCGGGATGTGGGTCGAATCGGACACCAACATGCCCGGCGGGGAGGCGATGGCCCGGCAGTTCGTCGAGGGCAAAACCTTCTTCCAGGAGGAGTTCGGGGTGGATTGCCGGGAAGCGTGGCTGCCAGATTCCTTCGGCTATTCGGCTGCCCTGCCGCAGATCGCCCGCTCGGCAGGCATCGGCTGGTTCCTGACGCAGAAGCTGTCCTGGAACCAGGTCAACCGGCTGCCCTCGCACACCTTCCTCTGGGAGGGCATCGACGGCTCACGCCTCTTCACGCACTTCCCGCCGGCGGACACGTACAACGCGGAGATGACGGGGGCGGAGCTGGCCAAGGCGGAGCGCAGCTACCGCGACCACGGCCGGGGCAACGTGTCCCTGCTGCCCTTCGGCTACGGCGACGGCGGCGGGGGTCCCACCCGCGAGATGATCGCCGCCGCCGAGCGGACCGCGGACCTCGAAGGGTCCCCGAAGGTGCGCCTGGGCAGCCCGCGCAGCTTCTTCGA
This sequence comes from Paenarthrobacter sp. DKR-5, assembly GCF_018531425.1. Taxonomy (GTDB): domain Bacteria; phylum Actinomycetota; class Actinomycetes; order Actinomycetales; family Micrococcaceae; genus DKR-5. Next base: position 136,483 of record NZ_JAHBOI010000008.1, on the reverse strand, counting down.
AGAAGCCGAAGCCGAATATGCGGCCCCCGCGGTCTGGGTGGGCGAACTCTACCTGGAGCTGCACCGGGGCACCTACACCAGCCAGGCCCGCACCAAGCAGGGCAACCGGCGCAGTGAGCACCTGCTCCGTGAGGCCGAGCTGTGGGCGGCGACAGCTGCGGTGCGCACCGGCGCCTCCTATCCGGCCGAGGCGCTGCAGCGGCTGTGGCGGCTGGTGCTGCTGCAGCAGTTCCACGACATCCTCCCCGGCAGCGCCATCGCCTGGGTGCACCGGGACGCCGAACGCAACTATGCCGCCATCGGCCGCGAACTGGAGGAGCTGATCGGCTCAGCCCAGTCGGTGCTCGCCGGCGAGGGCACGGCCGACCTCGTGTTCAACGCCGCCCCGCACGAGAGGGCCGGGGTGCCGGCCCTCGGCGCGGCGCCGGCCTCGGCCGCGGAGGCTCCCGTCGAGGTCAGCGAACATGACGGCGGCTACATCCTGGACAACGGCATCCTCCGGGTCCGGATCACGGCCGACGGGCTGATCGATTCGCTCATCGACTACGCGAGCGGCCGCGACGCGATTGCGCCCGGCGAGTTCGGGAACGTGCTCGAACTGTTCCGCGACACCCCCATTGCCTGGGACGCCTGGGACATCGACGAGTTCTACCGCCGCAACGTCACGGTGCTGGGCGAAGCGCGCTCGGTCACGCTCGAACGCGGCGGGTGGGACGCCGTCGTCGTGGTCGAACGGCTCGCCGGCGGCTCCCCGGTGACACAGCGCCTCGAACTGGCTGCCGGTGCCGACGCACTGACCATTCACACCAGCGTGGACTGGCAGGAGAAGCGCAAGCTGCTCAAACTCGGCTTCGCGCTGGATGTGCACGCTGACAGGTCCGCCTCCGAAACCCAGTTCGGGCACGTCTTCCGCCCCACGCACGTGAACACCTCCTGGGAGTGGGCCAAGTTCGAAATCTGCGCACACCGCTGGATTCACGTGGGCGAGCCGGGCTACGGCGTCGCCATCGCCAATGACTCAACCTACGGCCACGACGTGACCCGCGCCGTCCGCCCCGGACGCGGCACGACGACGAAGGTGCGGCTGTCGTTGCTGCGCTCGCCCACGTTCCCGGATCCGGCCGCGGACCGCGGCGTGCACGAGTTCACCGTGTCCGTCCGGCCCGGCAGCGGGATCGCCGGCGCGGTCGAGGAAGGGTACCGGACCAACGTGGCCCCCCGGCGGCGGCGCGGGTCCGGGCCGGTGGAACCGCTGGTGTCCGTCTTCAACCCGGCGCTTGTGGTGGAAGCGGTGAAGCTGGCGGCGGACGGCAGCGGCGACGTCGTCGTGCGCCTGTACGAGTCCCTCGGGGAGCGCTCGACCGGCATCGTGAAGGCGAATTTCGACGCCGTGGAGGTGGCGGCGGTCGACCTGCTGGAACGTGAGCCGGACCCCGCGGTGGACCTGGTGCCCGGCACGGACTCCGCAGAGCTCACGCTCCGGCCGTTCCAGCTGGTCACCCTGCGCTTCCGCCGGGTCTGAACCTTCCGGTTCCCCTCCGAACGGCCAGTTGTGGCGGCCTCCCGCCGGAAAAGCCCGCCGCAACTGGCCGTTCGGGAGGAACGCGGCGCCGCAGGGAATATGCATACGCATCTACAGGTTGGGCCGGGTATGGAACTAGGCATCTTCAGCTTCGGCGACATTCACCGCAATCCGGTGACGGGGGAGCAGGTCTCTCCCGCGCAGAACACCGCGGACCTGCTGGAGCGCGCCCGGCTCGCGGACGAGGTCGGGCTGGCGTACTTCGGCGTGGGCGAGCACCACCGGCCGGACTACTCGGTCAGCTCGCCGTCGACGATCCTCGCGGCCGCGGCGGCGCAGACGACGAACATCCATGTCGGCAGCGCCGTGACAGTGCTCAGCACCGAGGACCCGGTGCGCGTGTTCCAGCAGTTCGCCACGATCGACCTCATCTCGCAGGGCCGGGCGGAACTGACGGCCGGCCGCGGCTCGTTCATCGAGTCCTACCCGCTGTTCGGAGCCCGGCTGGAGGACTATGACGCCTTGTACGAGGAGAAGATCGGGCTGCTCCTGCAGCTGAACCGGCAGGAGCGCATCACCTGGCAGGGCAACTTCCGGCCCTCGCTGATGGACGCGCAGGTGCTGCCGCGGCCGTTCGGCAAGGAACTGGACATCTGGATCGCGACCGGCGGAACGCCGCAGTCCACGGTGCGCGCGGCGCGGCTGGGGCGGAACGTGATGTACGCCGTGCTCGGCGGAGCGGTGGACGGCTTCGCCCGGCATGCCGCGCTCTACCGGCAAAGCGCCGCCGAGGCCGGCCATGACCCGGCCGCGCTCCGGGTGGGGGTGAGCACGCCCGGGCTGGTGTTGCGGCGGAACGCCAAGGACACCTACCAGCCGTACTGGATGGATTCGATGACGCGCATCGCGGAGGAGCGCGGATTCCACAAACCGGGCAAGGTCAGCTACGACGCGCAGGTGGCCCCCGCCGGCGGACTGTTTGTGGGCAACGCGGAGCAGGTCGCGGAAAAAGTGGTTCGGATGCACGCGGCGCTCGGCCACGACCGGCAGATCTTCCAGCTGGACTTCTCGTCCGTCCCGCAGCAGCTGGTGCTCGAGGCGATCGAACTGCTCGGCACGGAGGTCCTCCCGCTGGTGCAGCAGGAGCTGGGGCAGCAGCCGGCCTAGAACGGGTTCAGCAGCCGGTGCACGAACTGGCGGGTGCGTTCCTCCGCGGGGTCCCGCAGCACCGTGTCCGGGTGCCCGCGTTCGACGACGACGCCGCCGTCCATGAAGATCACCTCGTCCGCCACCTGGCGCGCGAAGGCGAGCTCGTGCGTGACGATCACCATCGTCCAGGCCTCGTCCGCCAGCTCCTTGATGACCGTCAGCACGTCCCCGACCAGTTCCGGGTCGAGGGCCGAGGTTGGCTCGTCGAACAGCAGCAGCTGCGGCTTCAGCGCCAGCGCCCGGACGATCCCCACGCGCTGCTGCTGGCCGCCCGAGAGCTCGAACGGGTAGCTGCCGCTGCGTCCCTCGAGGCCGACGCGGGCGAGCAGCTGCTCGGCTTCGGCAATGACCTCCGCGCGCGGCCGCTTCTGCACCTGGACCGGCCCTTCGATGACGTTCTGCAGCACGGTCATGTGCGGGAACAGGTTGTAGTGCTGGAACACCATGGCGCTGCGGTCCCGCAGGGCGGCGAGTTCCTTCCGGGACACCTTCGCGCCGAAGTCCACGCTCAACCCGCCGCCCACCGCGACCGTTCCGCCGTCGGGGGTCTCCAGACCGTTCAGGCAGCGCAGCACCGTGGTCTTGCCGGAGCCGGACGGGCCGATCAGAGCGAGCACCGAACCGCGGCGCACGGTCAGATCGATGTCCTTGAGCACCTCGTGGCCCCCGAAGGCCTTGCGCAGGCCGCGGACTTCCAGCAGGGCGGCGTCCTCAGTGGGCGACATAGCGGTCAAGCCTCTTTTCCAGTGCTGACTGGCCGGCGGAGAGGATGGTGCAGAACACCCAGTAGACCACCGCGGCCTCGACGTAGAGGACCATGAACTCCTGGCTGAACGCGGCCACCTGCTGCGCCTGGCGGAACAGTTCGGTCACCAGGATCAGCGACGCCAGCGAGGTGTCCTTGACCAGGCTGATGAAGGTGTTGGACAGCGGCGGGACGGACACCCGGGCCGCCTGCGGCAGCACGATCCGCCGCAGCGTCTGGCTCCCGGACATCCCGATGGTGTGCGCAGCCTCCCATTGGCCCTTGGGCACCGAGAGGATGGCGGCCCGGATGATCTCCGCCGCGTAGCCGCCCACGTTGAGCGAGAAGGCGATGATCGCGCTCGGCCACGGATCCAGCTGGATGCCCACGGAGGGAAGGCCGAAGAAGATCACGAACAGCTGAACCAGCAGCGGGGTGCCTCTGATCACGGAGACATAGAACCGGCCGACGGCGGAGAGCACCCGGTTGCGGTTCAGTCGCATCAGGGCCACCGCCAGTGCGATCACCAAACCGATCACGAAGGAGGCCAGCGCCAGCGGCACCGTTCCGGTGAGCCCGCCCTGCACGATGGGCCAGAGCGAGGACCACACCAGGTCCCACTTGTTGTCCATGTTCCTCGAGCCTATCCGTTGGGGTTCGGGTCCGCTGCGGGCGGCCGGCTACTTGGTGACGCCGTTACTTGGTGACGTCGGCCGCGAAGTACTTCTGCGAGATCTTCGCCAGCGTGCCGTCGGCGCGCAGCGACTCGAGGGCCTTGTTCACGGCCGTCTCCAAGGCAGTGGCCCCCTTGCGCATCGCGAACGCGCTGGAGGACTTGTCCTTCGTTTCGGCAGCGATCTTGATGCTGCTGTCATTGGAGGTCTTCTGGTAGTCCAGATAGGTGAGCTTGTCGTTGATCGTGGCATCCACGCGGCCCTGCTTCAGCAGCGTCACAGCCTGCGCCCACCCCTCGACCGCCTGCACGTTGGCACCCGACTGCTGGGCCAGCTTGTACCAGTTGCTGGTCAGGGACTGTGCCGTGGTCTTGCCCTTGAGCGTGTCAAAGGAGGTGATGCTGTTGTTGTCCGCCTTGGTCACGATGACGCCGGGGCTCACCGTGTAGGGGGCGGAGAAGTCGTACTTGGCCTTGCGCTCATCGGTGATGGAGACCTGGTTCGCGATCAGGTCGAAGCGCTTGGACTCCAGCCCCGCGAAGATCGCGTCCCACTGGGTCTCCTGGAACTTGACCTTCACACCCATCTTGGCGGCGACGGCGTTGATGATGTCGATGTCGTAGCCGGTCAGCGGGCCGTTGCCGGCGCTGTGGAAGCTGAACGGCCGGTAGGTGCCCTCGGTGCCGACTGTCAGGGTGCCGGAGGACTGCACGTCGCTTAGCGAGGTGTCCGCCCCGCCGGAGCCCTGCGCGCTTCCCGACGACCCGGAAGCACCACATCCGGTGACGGCCAGCACTGCTGCAGTGGCGGCGCCGAGGAGGGCAAGGCGGATGTGCTTCATGGAATTCCTAACTAGCGACAGGGAGGCGCTTCGCCGCTTCAGCGGGCGGGCCGTGGGTCAACAGGAATTACAACACGGCCTCTTCGGCGGGTTATTCCCCGGCGCAACACGGCGAAACATTGTGGCGCACGCCGCAGAAGTGTGCTTAAACGTGCGTGGTGGCGGGCCTTGGCCCGCCACCACGCATCCCCCAAAAGAATGCTCCCCTCGACCCCCGCACAGCCACCGCAGGGGTGCTGCCCGGTCCTTCGGCCGTGCCCCTCGCCGGTTCCCCGACCGAGCCGGGGAATGACTCGAGGATGCCGGCCGGCGTCGTCGGTTCACATAATCATCATTGTGCCACGAGCTAATGAATTTGTGAAAGGGTGGATTCGCAGATTACGGGAAACGTCTCCTGCGGGGGCTCGCGCGGCGGGACGGAACCGGGAAGACCGGGAAGAATTGGTGCCGAGGGGAGGAACCGGATGACTCCGACAGGCAGCGCGGCGGCGGCGCGGCGGCTCGCCCGTGCCGTCACCGAGGTGTGTGCGCCGGCGGTGCTGCTTTCGCTCCTGCTGGTCGGTGTGGCGCTGGGGGAGGGCGGCTGGCCCGCAGGCGTGCTCCCGGCTGTGGTCTGCCTGGTCTTCGTCACCGGCGGTCCCTTCGCGGCCCTGGAAGTGCTCAGCCGGTCCGGAAGGATCAGCGACCATCATGTTGGCAACCGGGCACAGCGCCGGCCCGTGTTCGCGGGGGCTTTGGTATCGGTGCTCGCCGGGACAGGGCTGCTGGCGCTGCTCGGGGCGGGGCCGCAGCTCGCGGCGGTTCTCTGGGCGACACTGTTCGGCCTGGTCCTCGTCGGGGCGGTCAATCTCGGCTGGAAGCTCTCCGCGCACGCCGCCGTCGCCACCTTTGTCGTGCTCGCCGTGGTCCGCTTTGCCGGCGACGGATGGCTGCCGCTGCTGCTGCTGGTGCCGCTGGTGTGCTGGTCCCGGGTCGAGCTGGGGGACCACACCACCGCCCAGGTCGTCGCGGGCGCGGCTGCCGGGGCCCTGACGGCCGGGGTGCTGGTGCTACTGCTCGGAGCGCAGAGGGTTTGAGCGGCGCCGCCGGTTAAGCCGCTGGTCGAACCGGACCAGCGTCAGGCCCACGGCGACCGACAGCAGGGCCCCGTAGTTGAGGCGGGCAAACATCGGGCCGAAGCAGGTCGTGAAAGCCATGCCGGTGCTGACAAGGACGAGGACGAAACCGATGCCGAGGAGCGCGCCGGCGGCCCGGCTGAGCGGCCGGCCGGGGCGGAACGGGGCGGCGGCCACGGGCCCGAGCAGCACGGCGGCGACGTAGGCGGGGTAGAGCAGCGCGGCCTGGGAGTACAGCTGCACCATGCGCTGGCCGGCGAAGCGGCCCAGGCCCACGGACGACGTCGGCACGTCGCTGGCGAAGAAGAATGCCGTCATCACCGCGGCCAGGACGGCCAGCACCACCATGCCGGCCGGACCCCTGGTGAGCCTGGAGCCCAGCCGCGAACGGTAGGCCGCTGCGACCTTGAAGCCGAGGATCACAAACACCCCGTACAGCATCAGGTGGAGCAGGAGGTTCGCGTAGTTGCGGCCGCCGAGGACTGCGTCAACCGCACCGTACGCGGAGCCGATGTTCAGTGCCACAGTCGCCGCGACCAGCAGGAAACCGGTGAACAGCGCGCGGGAACCGCCGCGCCGGACCGCTTGGAAACGGCTCGCCGCCAGCGCCAGGCACAAGGCGAAGACCGCCCACTTGAGACCGTCCGTCATCCGAGGTTCTCCCACAGTGCGTTGGTCTGCTCATCGTCCTGCTCCCGGCGCCGCAGCAGCTTGCTCAGCGCGTCGAGGCGGTCGCGGGCCACGTTGACCAGCTCGGCGTCGGTGAGGTCCTCGATCGCCCTCGCCCGCGCTCCGGCGGCCCAGCCGGCTTCCTCCGGCGTCAGCAGCCCGGTGGCGACCAGGCCCCCGGTGAGCCCCGCGCCGGCGAGCCGGGCCGCCTCGACGGCGAGGTCGGGGTTGAGCCGGTTGGCGGTGAGCTGTGCGGAGATATTCTGCGGGGCTACCCCGCTCGCGGCCGAAAGCGACTGCCGCAGGTCCCCTGCCTGGTCAATCGCGTCGATCCAGTTGCGCACCGAGGACGCGTGCGGCACCGGGTCCAGCGCCGTGAGCGGCTGGCGTTCGGGTGCGCTGCGGCCAAGGAGGGCGCGGAGCAGGTCCTGGTAGGACACCTGGCTCACCAGCTCCCAGTGAGTGGGAGGTTTGACGCCTCCGGCGAGGTCCTGGAAAGGATGGAAGTTGGCCAGGGCCGCGACCGGGTCCACCCCGTAGGCGCGCGCCACGCTGACCACTGACGATTCGGCGACCTTGCCGCGCACGAGCTGCTGGGCGAGCGTGCTGCGCTTGATACCCGACTGCCGGCACACATCCGCAATGCTCGCTCCAGCAGCGACGCCGCCGAGCCACAGCTGGAAGGCCTTGGCTGCTACAGGCATGCGGTCCTCTCGGCGGCAGGAGTGCGGAGACTAAATCATATGCGGCAGCGATTCCCCCCTGCCCTGAAAACAGGTTATAGTAATACCCGCTGGTCCCCTGCTGTGCGAATCCCCCAAACGCACAGCAGGGGACCAGTTGCATGAGAGGGCCCTGCCGTTGCGCGCCTCCGCCCAGGCGGACGGCTGCGGGAGCGGGCTGGGGGCACAACGAGGCGGTGGAGGTACTGGCATGAGCATGGAACACGCGGCGATGAATTCGATGTGGCGCCTCAGCGGCGCCCAGCGGAGCAGGTCCGGCATTTCCAAGGCGACCGTGAAGCGGGTGATGGCGTTCGCCCGCCCGTACCGCGGGCGCCTGGCGGTGTTCGTGCTGCTGTCCGTGTTTGCCGCGGTGCTCGCCGTCGTGACGCCGGTGCTTGCCGGCCGCGTCGTGGACGCGATCGTGGGCCGCACCGACCTCGCCCTCGTCATCGGCCTGGCCGTGCTGATCGCCGTCGCCGCGGTGTTCGACGCCGTGCTGAGCATGCTCACGCGCTGGCTGTCCTCCTCGCTGGGCGAGGACGTCATCCTTGACCTCCGCAGCGCCGTCTTCGACCACGTCCAGCGGATGCCTGTCGCGTTCTTCACGCGCACCCGCACCGGCGCACTGGTTAGCCGGCTCAACAGCGACGTCATCGGTGCCCAGCAGGCCTTCAGCGGCACTCTTTCGGGCGTTGTCAGCAATTTCGTGGCCCTGGTGCTCACGATGGGCTACATGCTCAGCGTGTCCTGGCAGGTGACCCTGCTGGCGCTGGTGCTGCTGCCGATCTTCCTCATCCCGGCCCGCCGGATGGGCTCGAAGCTGGCCGCCCTGCGGCACGAAGCGGCCAACCTCAACGCCGCGATGAGCACCCAGATGACCGAGCGCTTCTCCGCACCCGGGGCAACCCTGGTCAAACTGTTCGGTCGGCCGGCCGACGAATCCCGCGAGTTCGGCTCGCGGGCGCGCCGCGTGCGGGACATCGGGGTCAAGACCGCCGTCCGGCAGTGGGTGTTCGTGACCGCCTTGATGCTGGTCTCCTCCCTGGCGCTGGCCTTGGTCTACGGACTTGGCGGCTACTTCGCCATCCAGGGCAGCCTGGCCCCGGGCCAGGTCGTGACGCTGGCGCTGCTGCTTACCCGTCTCTATGCCCCGCTGACCGCGCTGGCCAACGCCCGCGTGGACATCATGTCCGCCCTGGTCAGCTTCGACCGCGTTTTCGAGGTCCTGGATCTGAAGCCGCTGATCGCCGAAAAGGCCGACGCCGGAGAGGTCCCGGACGGACCAGTGCAGGTGGAGTTCGACAACGTGCGCTTCTCCTACCCGTCCGCCGACAAGGTGTCCCTCGCCTCGCTCGAGGATGTCGCGGTGCTGGACACCCGCGGCGGCGAGGAAGTCCTGCATGGCGTCAGCTTCACGGTCGAGCCCGGGCAGACCGTTGCCCTCGTCGGCTCCTCCGGCGCCGGAAAATCGACGATCGTGCAGCTGCTGTCCCGCCTCTACGACGTGGATTCGGGCGCCATCCGGCTCGCCGGAACCGATGTGCGGGACGTGACCTTCGAGTCGCTGCGCGGCACCATGGGCATGGTCACCCAGGACGGGCACCTCTTCCACGAGTCGATCCGCTCGAACCTGCAGCTGGCCCGGCCCGACGCGACCGACGAGCAGATCTGGAGCGTGCTCGAACGGGCGCGGCTGCAGGACCTGGCCCGGTCGCTCCCGGACGGGCTCGACACCGTGGTCGGCGAACGCGGCTACCGGCTCTCCGGCGGCGAACGCCAGCGGCTGACCATCGCGCGCCTGCTGCTGGCGCAGCCGCGCGTCGTCATCCTGGACGAGGCGACCGCAGCCTTGGATTCGACCAGCGAGGCAGCGGTCCAGGCGGCGCTGGCCGAGGCGCTGCGGGACCGGACCGCCGTCGTGATCGCCCACCGGCTCTCCACCATCCGTGCCGCGGACGCCATCCTGGTCGTGGAGGAAGGCCGGATCGTCGAGCGCGGCACGCACTCCGAACTGCTGGCCGCCGAGGGCCGGTACGCCGAGCTGTACCGCACCCAGTTCGCCACCGAGGACTCGGCGCCGGTCCTGTAGCGCCAGTCCTTTAGCGCCGGTCCTGTAGCGCGCGGCCTGTAGCGCGCGGCCTGTAGCGCCCGGGGTCGCCCGGCTTGCTGCAGAGCCGGGCCCGGGCGGCCTACAGGCCGGCGGCCAGGGCCGGGATCACGTGCCGCACCAGCAGCGGGGCGAGATCGCTGCGGGCCGGGACACCAAGGTCGAGCCAGCAGATCTCCTCGATTTCGGCCGCCGGCGCCGCGTCCCAGACGCCCGGCGCCACGAAGACGGTCGCCTCGATGTCGGTGGCGGGCTCGTTGGCGGCTTCGACCACCCACGCCCCGAGCAGTTCCAGTTCGGACGCCGCCACCTGGATTCCGACCTCTTCCTGCAGTTCCCGGGCGGCAGCCTCCGCCGGACTCTCGCCGGGCTCGAGCTTGCCGCCCGGATGCATGAACATGCCGGTTCCGCGCTTGCGGACGGTCAGCAGCCGCCCCTGGGCATCGAAAACACAGACGGCGGCCACCACGAGGGTCTCCCGCACGGTAATCACTCGGCAATACCTTTCCTGGTTAGAACGCTGCGCAGCAGCAGGTCCTTGTGCGGACCGTTGACGGACCACTCGATGTGCAGTTCGTCCGCGCCGGCGGCCCGGTAGTGGACGTCGTAGGTGTCGGGGGAGCACAGGTGCTGCGCCGTCCAGCTGCCGGCTGCGAGGTCCAGCGGGTGGAAGGGCCGGCCGTCCGGGAAAACGACCAGCGCGGACGCCGGATCCGTCCCGGGAGCAAGGAAATAGTCGCGGGTTGCCGTGCCATCGTGGCCGGCCCAGCTGATCCGGCCCTCTTCGTGCCAGCTCAGCCGGGCGCCGTCGGGCCCGACAATAGTCATGCCGGTGAAGGTTCCTGTGGTGCCGGTGGCCCGGTCCAGCAGGCTGCGCGTAGTGCGCCACGTTCCGCGGAGGTAGCAGAAGAGGTCCCTGACGGGATGGACAGGAAGTCGTTCCAAGTGCCCCCGACCGGAATCGAACCGATGGCCTGCCCTTTAGGAGAGGGCCGCTCTATCCTACTGAGCTACGGGGGCTCCTGCTGCCGAAGCAACAGCCACCAGCTTACCTGCTCCGCGCCGGTGCGCCGCCTTCCGGACCGGCGGCCCGGGCACGCCGGGAGAGCCGCCGCGACAGCAGCGGAGCAACGGCCGCGGCGAGCAGGCACAGCGCGAACAGCGCGAACTTGAGCACGGTGAGGACCGATGCCGTGCCGGCCAGCCCGGCGTCGAAGGGTGCCGAACGCATCACCGCGTCCAGGACACCGTTTTCGGCCAGGTCCGCCGCGGCGTACAGCACCGGCAGGACGAAGAACGCCAGGCGCAGCCGTCCGGCAGGTAGCAGCTGGTTGAGCAGCAGCAGCCAGGTGAACGCGAAGAGCAGGGGGAAAAGCGTGTCCGCCGTGCTGTGGAAATGCTGGTAGACATTCAGTGCCGGTTCGTTCATTGCCGCCCGAAGGTCCTGCAGGTAGCCGCTGCCGTAGCCGAAGACCAAGGTCTCTGGCATCGCGCGGCCGCCGGCCAGTCCGGCAAGCTCGGGCAGGCCGACGAAGAGCTCGTAGGCGTACAGCAGGACGCTCGCCACCGCCGCGGCGATCAGGATCATGCTCGCGTTGCCGCGCGCCTGCTCGGGCGTCCGCGCCGTCGTGGGGTTCGCCGGAGCGCCCGGCCGGCGGGACGTTCCGGCCCGCGCGGAGGCGCCGGACGCCGTGGATGCTGCGTTGGGACCGTGCTTCGCGGCACGCTGGGCCGGGGTTTTGGACATGCACCCATTATCCGGCCTCGCCCGCTCCGGCGCCCGAGCAACCGCCCACGCGGTTGCTGGTGGGCCGGCGTCGGAGGCGCGGCCTAAAATGGAAGCACCATGGATTTCCTTTTTGACACGGACCTCTCACCCAAGCCCGCTGTTCCGGTTCTGGATGCGCGCGAGCTGCTGTCCGGCCTGAACCCGCAGCAGGAGGAGGCCGTCAAGCACGCCGGCTCCCCGCTGCTGATCGTGGCCGGGGCAGGGTCCGGCAAGACCAGGGTGCTCAGCCACCGCATTGCCTACCTGCTGGCCACCAAGCGGGCCCATCCCGGGCAGATCCTGGCCATCACGTTCACGAACAAGGCCGCTGCGGAGATGCGCGAGCGGATCGAGGCGCTGGTGGGGGACCCTGCCGGCAGGATGTGGATCTCCACGTTCCACTCGTCCTGCGTGCGCATCCTGCGCCGCGAAGCATCCTCGGTCGGCCTCAACTCAAGCTTCTCGATCTACGACGCGGCGGATTCACTGCGGCTGATCACGATGGTGGCCAAAAACCTGGACCTGGACCCGAAGAAGTTCGCGCCCAAGGCGATCCAGCACAAGATTTCTTCGCTGAAGAACGAGCTGATCGACGACGACGCCTTCGCGGCGTCAGCGAACCACAACGACCCGTTCGAATCCGCCGTGGCCGAGGTGTACAAGGGATACACCCAGCGGATGCGCCAGGCCAACGCGATGGACTTCGATGACCTGATATCGCAGACCGTGTTCCTGCTCCGCGCCTTCCCTGGCGTGGCCGACTACTACCGCCGGCGCTTCCGGCACATCCTGGTGGACGAGTACCAGGACACCAACCACGCCCAGTACGCACTGGTGCGCGAACTGACCGGCGTCGCCGGGGAGCCCGGACCGGACGGCGCCGTCGTCGAACCCGCGGAGCTGACAGTGGTGGGGGACTCGGACCAGTCCATCTACGCGTTCCGCGGCGCGGACGTGCGTAACATCGTCGAGTTCGAAAAGGACTACCCGAACGCCCGGACCATTTTGCTGGAGCAGAACTACCGCTCCACGCAGACCATCCTCAGCGCCGCCAACGCGGTGATCTCGCGCAACCCCAACCGCCCCGCGAAGCGGCTCTGGACCGCGGAAGGCAACGGCGAGAAGATCATCGGCTACGTGGGCGAGAACGAACACGAGGAAGCGCGGTTCATCGCCGAGGAAATCGACAGACTCCAGGACGACGAAGGCCTGCGTCCCGGCGACGTCGCCATTTTCTACCGGACCAACGCCCAGTCCCGGTCCATCGAGGAAATCCTGATGCGGGTCGGCCTGCCCTACAAGGTGGTCGGCGGCACCCGGTTCTACGAACGCAAGGAAATCAAGGACGCGCTGGCCTACCTGCGCGTGCTGGTCAACCCGGAAGACGACGTGAACCTGCGCCGCGTGCTCAACGAGCCCAAGCGCGGCATCGGCGATCGCGCCGAGGGAGCCGTGGCCGCGCTGGCGGAACGGGAGCGGATCTCCTTCATGGCTGCGCTGCGGCAGGCCGAGAACGCGCCTGCCATGGCCACGCGGTCGCTGAACGCCGTCAACGGGTTCGTGAAGCTGATCGACGACCTCAAGGACGTCGCCGACGGCTCGGGCGCCTCGGCCGCGCTGGAGGCCGTGCTCGAACAGACCGGGTACCTGGCCGCCCTCCGGACCAGCAACGACCCGCAGGACGAATCCCGCGTGGAAAACCTGGCCGAGCTCGTCGCGGTGGTGCGCGAGTACGAGCGCGACAACCCGGAGGGCTCGCTGCGGGAGTTCCTCGAGCAGGTCTCGCTGGTGGCGGATGCGGACCAGATCCCGGAGGCGCCTGAGGATGTGGCCGAGGCCGTCGCCGAGGCGAAGCGCCAGGGCGTCGTGACGCTGATGACCCTGCACACGGCCAAGGGGCTGGAGTTCCCGGTGGTCTTCCTGACCGGCCTGGAGCATGGGATCTTCCCGCACGCCCGGTCCGCGTCGGACCCGGCCGAACTGGCAGAGGAGCGGCGGCTGGCATATGTCGGGCTCACCCGGGCCCGCAAGCGCCTTTACCTGACCCGCTCGGAGGTGCGCAGCCTCTGGGGCCAGTCGCAGTACAACCCGGCGAGCCAGTTCATCGAGGAGGTTCCCGGCGAGCTGATCGACTGGAAGCGCGAGGGGACCGCCCGCAAGGCGTTCATCACCTCGGGGGACAGCTGGGGCAACAAGTTCAGCGGCTCCTACTGGGGTGCCGGAACGGCGTCGTCGCTTCCCACCGCCCCCCGCGCGACGGTCGCCGGCCGGGTGCAGCCGCAGAAGGAAGTCATCTCGGTGGCGGTGGGGGACAAGGTGAACCACGCCAGCTTCGGCAACGGGACAGTGCTGTCGGTGGAGGGTGCCGGGGACAAAACGGTGGCCAAGGTGAAGTTCGACGCCGGCGAGAAGCGGCTGCTGCTGCGCTACGCCCCGCTGACCAAGATCGCCTAGACCGGCGCCGAACGGCCGCTAACGGCGGGTTTCCGTGGGCGGAGCCCGCCGTTAGCGGCCGTTCGGCCACACCGTTGCCTAGCGCAGCGGCTCCAGCACCCAGCTGCGGATGTCCTCCGGATCCTCGCCGTGGGAGCGGGTGTGCGCCCGGGCCGCGAACCGTCGGTCCTGCAGCTCCTGCCGCAGCCCGGCGTAACGCACGGCCAAATCCGGCACCCTGTCGATCACGTCGATGGCGAGCCGGTAACGGTCCACATCGTTCACCATCGCCATGTCGAACGGCGTGGTGGTCGTCCCCTCCTCCTTGTAGCCGCGCACGTGCACGTTGGCATGGTTGGTGCGCCGGTAGGTGAGCCGGTGGATCAGCCACGGGTAGCCGTGGTAGGCGAAGACGACCGGCTTGTCCGCCGTGAAGAGCCCGTCGAAGTCGCGGCCTGACAGGCCGTGCGGGTGCTCCTGCTGGTCCATGCAGGCGCATCAGGTCCACGACGTTCACCACCCTGATCCTCAGCTCCGGGATGCGCCGCCGCAGCAGGTCCGCTGCCGCCACGGTTTCCACGGTGGGGACGTCTCCGGCGCAGGCCATCACGACGTCGGGCTCCTCCCCGGGGACCTCGCTGCCGGCGAAGCCGAAGAGCCCGATGCCGCGGGCGCAATGCGCGGCTGCCTCGTCCGGGCCCAGCCAGCCGGGCGACGGCTGTTTGCCCGCGATGACGACGTTCACCAGGTCCTTGGAGGCCAGGCAATGCTCCATCGTCGCGAGCAGGGTGTTCGCGTCCGGCGGCAGGTACACCCGGATCACTTCCGCCTTCTTGTTCACCACATGGTCGATGAACCCCGGGTCCTGGTGCGAGAAACCGTTGTGGTCCTGCTGCCAGACGTGGCTGGAGAGCACGTAATTCAGGGAGGCGATCGGCATCCGCCACGGCAGGGCGCGGGAGACTTTCAACCACTTGGCGTGCTGGTTGAACATGGAGTCCACGATGTGCACGAAGGCTTCGTAACAGTTGAAGATGCCGTGCCGTCCGGTGAGAAGGTATCCCTCCAGCCAGCCCTGGCACAGGTGCTCGCTGAGGACTTCCATCACCCGGCCGGCCCTTGCCAGGTGCTCATCCACCGGCAGCAGGGAGCTCTCCCACACCTTGCCGGTCACCTCGTAGACCGCCTGCAGGCGGTTGGAAGCCGTCTCATCCGGGCCGAACAACCGGAAGTTCGAGGGGTTGGCCCGGATCAGGTCCCGGACCCAGCCGCCGAGCGTCAGCATCGGACTGACCCGGTCCCGGCCCGGCAGGTCGACGTCGACGGCGTGGTCCGCGTAGGCGGGCAGCCGCAGGTCCTGCAGCAGCCGGCCGCCGTTCGCGAACGGGGTGGCGCTCATCCGGGCGTCCCCCGCCGGGGAATGCGCGCGCACCTCGCCACGGAGCCTGCCGTCGTCGTCGAACAGCTCCTCGGGCCGGTAGGAGTGCATCCACCCGCGCAGCTGCTCGCGGTGCTCGGCATTCGTGGCCACCTCGGCCAGTGGCACCTGGTGTGCGCGCCAGGTGCCCTCCACCTGCAGGCCGTCCACGATGGCCGGCCCGGTCCAGCCCTTCGGGGAGCGCAGGACGATCATCGGCCACGGCGGCACGTCGTCGCCGGCGTCCGCACCGGGCGCTCCGCCGCTGCGCGCCTTGAGCTGGATGGCCCGGATCTCGGTCAGGCACTCGTCGAGAGCCCGGGCCATGTCCTCGTGCGCCCGGGCGGTGTCGGCCGGCTCGGCGACAGTGACGAACTGCGGGGCATAGCCGTGGCCTTCGAGGAGCTTCCGCAGCCGGCTCTCGGGCATCCGGGCCAGCACGGTGGGGTTCGCGATCTTGTACCCGTTCAGGTGCAGGATCGGCAGCACGGCGCCGTCGCGCGCAGGGTCGAGGAAGGTGCTCGACTGCCAGCTGGCCGAGAGCGGGCCAGTCTCGGCTTCCCCGTCGCCGATCACGACGGCGGCGACCAGGTCCGGGTTGTCGAAGACGGCGCCAAAGGCGTGCGCCAGTGAATACCCCAGCTCCCCGCCTTCATTGATGGATCCGGGGGTTTCCGGGGCGGCGTGGCTGGGAATGCCGCCCGGGAAGGAGAACTGCCGGAACAGTTCCTTGAGCCCGTCCTCGTCCTCGCCCACATGCGAGAACACCTCGGAGTACGTCCCCTCCAGCCAGGCGTTGGCCACCGTGGCCGGGCCGCCGTGGCCCGGGCCGGCCACGAAGAGCATGGACGTGCCCTGCTCGCGGATCAGCCTGTTCAGATGCGCCCAGATGAAGTTCAGCCCGGGTGTGGTGCCCCAATGGCCCAGCAGGCGGACCTTGACGTCCCCCGCCTCCAGCGGGCGGCGCAGCAGCGGGTTGTCCCGCAGGTAGATCTGGCCCACGGAGAGGTAGTTCGCTGCCCGCCACCACGCATCAACCAGCTTCAGGTTGGTCCCGTCAAGGGCGCGGGAGGCCGGCTCGGCGGCCGTGGGGATCGTGCTCGGGTCACTTCGATCTGTTGGCATCCGTTCAGTCTGTCGGTTGTGCAGGAAGTTGGCCAGAGACAGGCGCCCACTAACCATCAGTGTGCTTATAATCAGTGTACTGAGGAGAGCAGGGCCCGTGGCGGACCGTGCCTTCCACGACCAAGAATCAGGTGGTGATCGACGATGACTGCTTCCGTCCACGGCCGTCCGGCGGCAAAGAAACCGCTCGTTGCCGGCGAGTCCATCCGCTCCGCGGCGACCCCGCGGTGCGGGCATTGCGGTACGGACGCGTTCCTCATTTACGAGGAGTACGTCCCGCTGAGGGTCAATCCGCAGGGCCGGCGCACCAGCCCCGCCTCGGCAAGTTATGTGTGCTCGCGGTGCGGCGAAGTTGGTGGCCACGACGTTCCGGGAGACTGGGCGCCCCCCGGCTGGCTCTGGTATTCCTGACCGCCCCGGCACTTCGGTAGCGAGTCAACAGCCATGGGCAAGGAACAGGAGCGGCCCGACGTCTTCAACCGCTTCACCCGCCGCGTGTCAGTAATCCTCGGGCACGCCTGGGTGTTTTCGGCCGCCGTCATCATCCTGCTGGTCTGGGGTGTCTCCGGATTCTTCCTGGGGTTCTCCGACACCTGGCAGCTGGTCATCAACACGGGGACCACGATCGTGACGTTCCTGATGGTGTTCATCATCCAGAACACCCAGAACCGGGACACTGCCGCGATGAATGTGAAGCTCGACGCCGTCATGCGCGAGCTGCAGGTGAGCAACGCCAAGCTCTACGGAGCGGAGGACGAGGGCGAAGAGGAACTCAAGCGCCAGCGCCGCCAGATCGAGCGGGACGCCGAACAGAACTCCGGCACCGGGGCCCGTTGACGGCTCCCTTACGGTGCGCGAAGGCCTGTCTTTCGCGGGTCGGGGGTGCCGTGTGTCCTTCCTCACTAAACCTGTAGTCTGGGAACGGCGCCTGTCGCCGCTGGACTAGAGTTCCCCATGGGGTACTGGGCGGGCCGGCTTCGTGTCGATCAGTCCCCGAGTGCTCCGCAGTCTCCGGACTGGAAGACAAACTACTTCGAAGTAGAAGGACGCGAACCGTGGACCTGTTTGAATATCAGGCGCGCGATCTGTTTGAGGCGCACGGTGTTCCCGTGCTCGCCGGCATCGTGGCGCACACTCCCGAAGAAGCAAAAGCAGCAGCCGAAAAGATTGGCGGCGTCGTCGTCGTCAAGGCCCAGGTCAAGGTTGGCGGCCGCGGAAAGGCCGGCGGCGTCAAGGTCGCGAAGACCCCGGATGAGGCGTTCGAGCACGCCCGGAACATCCTCGGGATGGACATCAAGGGCCACACCGTCCACCGGGTCATGATCGCGCAAGGCGCCGACATCGCCGAGGAGTTCTACTTCTCCGTGCTGCTGGACCGCGCGAACCGCAACTACCTGGCCATGTGCTCGGTTGAGGGCGGCATGGAAATCGAGCAGCTCGCCGTTGAGCGCCCGGAGGCCCTCGCCCGCGTCGCCGTCGACCCCGCCGTCGGAATCGACCAGGCCAAGGCCGAGGAAATTGTCGACACCGCCGGGTTCGCCCCGGAACTGCGTGAGAAGGTCGTCGCTGCCATCCTGAAGCTGTGGGACGTCTTCAAGGGTGAAGACGCCACGCTGGTCGAGGTCAACCCGCTGGTCAAGACCGGTGCCGGTGACATCCTCGCCCTCGACGGCAAGGTCAGCCTGGACGAAAACGCCTCCTTCCGCCACCCCGAGCACGCACAGCTCGAGGACAAGGACGCCGCGGACCCGCTCGAGGCCAAGGCCAAGGAGCTGGACCTGAACTACGTCAAGCTCGACGGCGAAGTCGGCATCATCGGCAACGGCGCCGGACTGGTCATGTCCACCCTCGACGTCGTCGCCTACGCGGGCGAGAAGCACGGCAACGTCAAGCCGGCCAACTTCCTGGACATTGGCGGTGGAGCGTCCGCCGAGGTCATGGCCAACGGCCTGGACATCATCCTCAACGACGCGCAGGTCAAGAGCGTGTTCGTGAACGTCTTCGGCGGCATCACCGCCTGCGACGCCGTCGCCAACGGCATCGTCAAGGCCCTGGAGATCCTGGGCGAGAAGGCCACCAAGCCGCTCGTGGTCCGCCTCGACGGCAACAATGTCGACGAAGGCCGCCGCATCCTGGCCGAGGCCAACCACCCGCTGGTCACCCTGGCGCTCGGCATGGACGAAGGCGCCGACAAGGCCGCCGCGCTGGCGAACGCCTAAGGATCGAGGAAAAAGAACATGTCTATCTTCATCAACAAGGACTCCAAGGTCATCGTCCAGGGCATCACCGGCGGCGAAGGCTCCAAGCACACCGCCCGCATGCTGCACGCCGGCACCAACGTGGTCGGCGGCGTCAACGCCCGCAAGGCCGGCACCACCGTTACCCACGGCAGCAAGACGCTGCCGGTGTTCGGCACCGTCAAGGAAGCCATCTCCGAGACCGGCGCGGACGTCTCCATCGTCTTCGTCCCGCCGGCCTTTACGAAGGACGCCGTGGTGGAAGCGATCGAAGCCGGCATCGGCCTCGTCGTCGTCATCACCGAGGGTGTGCCCGTCCAGGACTCGGCGGAATTCTGGGCCCTCGCCCAGTCCAAGGTCGACGCCGACGGCAAGCAGATCACCCGCATCATCGGCCCGAACTGCCCCGGTATCATCACCCCGGGTGAGTCGCTCGTCGGCATCACCCCGGCGAACATCACCGGCAAGGGCGGCGTGGGCCTCGTCTCCAAGTCCGGCACCCTGACCTACCAGATGATGTACGAACTGCGCGACCTGGGCTTCTCCTCCGCGATCGGCATCGGCGGCGACCCGGTCATCGGCACTACGCACATCGACGCACTCGCGGCGTTCGAAGCTGACCCGGAGACCAAGGCGATCGTCATGATCGGCGAAATCGGCGGCGACGCCGAAGAGCGCGCGGCCGACTACATCAAGGCCCACGTCACCAAGCCGGTCGTCGGCTACGTGGCCGGCTTCACCGCTCCCGAGGGCAAGACCATGGGCCACGCCGGCGCCATCGTGTCCGGCTCCGCAGGCACCGCACAGGCCAAGAAGGAGGCCCTCGAGGCC
Organism: Paenarthrobacter sp. DKR-5; assembly: GCF_018531425.1. Taxonomy (GTDB): domain Bacteria; phylum Actinomycetota; class Actinomycetes; order Actinomycetales; family Micrococcaceae; genus DKR-5. The sequence goes on along the minus strand of NZ_JAHBOI010000008.1, from coordinate 117,065 downwards.
GCAGGCGTGAAGGTCGGCAAGACGCCGTCCGAGACCGCCCACCTGCTGCGCGAGGTCTACCCGGAGCACGAGGAACCCTCGGGCCTCTGATCCTGCTCCTGCGCCACGTCGGCCCGTCTTCCCTGTGGAAGGCGGGCCGACGTCGTATTACCTCCTGCGCCGGGAACCCGGGCGGCGGTCTAGTAGTGTTCTAGGAAGGACAAGGGCGCTTCGGCTGCGCCCGGACAAGGGGAACATCGATGGCAGAGGCACGTCGGACGCTGGTCGACGTCGTCGTCGACAAGGTCCTCGAACACATCCTCAGCGGGGAGATCAAGGCCGACGACGCGCTGCCGCCGGAGGCCGACATCGCCAAGGATTCGTCCGTCAGCCGGCTCACGGCGCGCGAAGCGATGAAGGTCCTGAAGGCGCAGAACATCGTCTACGTCAAGCGCGGTCTGGGCACCTTCGTGAACCCGCCGGAACGCTGGACCGGGCTGGAAGCCATCATGCGCGCAGCCTCACGCGGTGTCGCCTCGGACCAGGTGGCCCTGCGCCTGCTCGAGGTGCGCCGCATGGTGGAGACCGGTGCGGCGGAACTGGCCGCCAGCCGCCACCAGCCCGCTGATCTGGCCGCGATGGAACAGAGCATCACCGCGATGGAATCAGCGCACCACAGCGCCGACGTCGAGGCCCTCACGGCGGCGGATATCGCCTTCCACGACACGGTGCTGCAGGCCTCCGGCAACCCTTTCGTGCCGGCACTCCTGGGCCAGTTGACGACTCTGCTGTACGCCATGCGCCGCGAGACGTCGGCTTTCCCCGAGGTCCAGCGGCACGCCATCCATCACCACAAGCTGGTGCTGGCAGCCATCGCATCGGGCGAGCCCGGCGCTGCGCGTTCGGCCATGGACGCCCACATCCAGCAGACCTTCGAGGACTACGAGCACTACCTGCTGGCGTCCCAGAGCGACGGAGCGGCAGCAGTCTGATCCCCGGTTGACGCCGGCAGGTCCCTGTGACTAACATCGCTATTCGAGACATCAGACATCTGATGTAGTTCGCACCTAGCCGGGAATTCACGCCTCCCGGCCCCGTCATCACCCGCGTTGGCCAAAGGAGTCTTAATGCGCGCGCACGTCCCCACCCTGGGCACCCTCACCACCCACGGAGGCCAGCGATGACCTCCTCGACTGTCGCCCGGCCGCTGAGCGCGCTGGGGGAGACCACCCTCCGCAAGGTTCGCCGGCGGCTCATGCCGCTGATCGTCCTGCTCTACTTCGTCGCCTACCTGGACCGCAACAATGTCGGCTTCGCCAAGCTCGGCATGCAGGGCGACATCGGCCTCACTGAAGCCGCCTACGGCCTGGGCGCCGGCATCTTCTTCCTCGGCTACGCCGTGCTGGAGATCCCGAGCAACGGCGGCATGTACAAGTTCGGCGCCCGGAAATGGATCGCCCGGATCCTGATCACCTGGGGCATCTTCGCCACCGCGATGTTCCTGGTGAACGGCGAGGCCACCTTCTACATCATCCGGTTCCTGCTCGGCGCCGCCGAGGCCGGCTTCTTCCCCGCCGTGCTCTTCTACCTCACCCTTTGGTTCCCGGCCGCACAGCGCGTGACAGTGCTGGGCATCTTCATTCTGGCGCAGCCGATCTCCAACGCCCTGGGCGCCCCGGTCTCCGGCCTGCTGCTGGGCATGGAAGGCGTTGCCGGTCTGCACGGCTGGCAGTGGCTCTACATCTTCGAAGGCATCCCCGCCATCATCCTGGGCATCATCACACCCTTCGTCATGACCGACCGCCCGTCGCACGCCAAGTGGCTGGCTCCGGAAGAGCGTGAATGGCTCACGACCACGATGGACCAGGAACTGGCCCAGAAGCAGAAGACGGGCAACCACGACTTCCTGGCGGGCCTGAAGGACCCGCGCACCATCGCGTATTCGGCCCTGTACTTCGGGCTGGTCTGCGGCATCTACGGCCTGGGCCTGTGGCTGCCGACGATCGTGAAGGCGCTCGGCAAGTTCAATACCACCGAGGTCGGCTTCATCGTCTTCATCCCCTACGCCATCGCGGCCGTCTTCGTCTACTTCTGGAGCAAGCGCTCGGACCGCACCGGCAACCGTGTCTGGCACGCCAGCATGGCCATGGTGCTGGCCGCCGTCGGCCTGCTCGGCGCCGGCTTCCTGCTGCCGGTCAACGCCGTGCTGGCCATGGTCTTCCTGACCATCTCCGCAATGGGCATTTACGCCGCAATCGCACCCTTCCTGGCCATGCCGTCCGCCGCGCTGACCGGCGCCGCTGCGGCGGCCGGCCTGGCGATGGTGAACTCCCTCGGTAACCTCGGCGGCTTCGTCGCGCCGTACATCGTCGGCATCCTCAAGGACGCCACGGGCAACAGCCAGACCGGCCTCGTGTTCCTGGCGGCCTGCCTTGCGATCACCGCCCTGGCCACCTACCTCTACGCCCGGAAGCGCCCGGAAGGCGTCTCCGCTCCCGGAGCGACACTTCCCGTCGCTGAAACCCACTAGGGCCCGGACGCCAGAACCCCGGAACCCGAATCCCAGAAGGAAGTACTCCCATGACTGAAGTAACCCCGTTCCCCGCCGAACGCACCGCCGTCCTGACCGGGGCAGCCTCCGCCCGCGGCATCGGCCGCGCCACCGCGGACCGCCTCGCCAGCCAGGGATGGGCCATCGCCATCCTGGACATCAACGCCGAGGACGCACGGGCGGCTGCCGCCGAAATCGGCGCCAACCGTGCCGTCAAGGCGATCGGCGTCGGCGCGGACGTGTCCGACGCAGCGTCCGTGGACCGGGCGATCACCGAGATCGAGGAATCCCTGCCTCCGATCGTCGGCCTGGCCAACCTGGCCGGCATCAGCTCCCCGACGCCCTTCATGGAGACCACCGTGGAGGAATGGGACAAGGTGTTCGCCATCAACATGCGCGGCACCTACCTGGTCTCGCAGCGGGTGCTGAAGGGCATGATCGAGCGCCGGCTCGGCCGCATCGTCAGCGTCTCCTCCATCTCGGCGCAGCGCGGCGGCGGCACCTACTCCAAGGTCGCCTACAGTGCCTCCAAGGCCGGCATCCTGGGCTTCACCCGGGCACTGGCCCGCGAAGTCGGCGAATTCGGGGTGACGGTCAACGCCGTCGCGCCGGGACCGATCGACACCGACATCATGGGCGGCACCCTGACCGAGGAACGCAAGGCTGCCATGAGCGAAGGCATCATGATGGGCCGGGTGGGCACCCGCGAAGAGGTGGCGGCGCTGATCGCGTTCCTCCTCGGGGAGGACGCCGGCTACATCACCGCCGCCACGTACGACATCAACGGCGGCCTGCAGGTCTCCTGACCGAAGCACCGCGGCGCCGCCCGGCCCCCGGGCCGGGCGGCACTCGGAAGGAATCACAGCATGACCAACGAAACCCAGCAGAGCGGCGGCCGCCCTGGCGCGGCCGCCGGCCCCGGGCAGGCTCCCGCGCCGCTGCGCCTGCCGGATGCCCGGCAGCGGATCCGCGCCTACCGCGCGGAGACCGGGCGACGCATCGCGGTGCTCGACGACGACCCGACGGGCTCGCAGTCCGTTCACGGCGTCTCCGTCGTCACCGCCCTCGACGCAGGCGAGTACGAGGCGGCCCTGGCAGAGCCCGAATCCACCTGCTTCATCCTCACCAACACCCGCAGCCTGGACGAGGCGGACGCCGTCGCCCTCAACCAGACGGCCGGCCGTGCGCTGTTCGAACTCGAGCAGCGCCTGGGCGCCCCGCTGGATCTGGTCAGCCGCAGCGACTCGACCCTGCGTGGCCACGTGCTCGCCGAGATCCGGGCGTTGGACGCCGTCCGCCGCGAGGTGACCGGCCGCGGGTACGACGGCGTCCTGCTGACGCCCGCCTTCTTCGAGGCCGGGCGCTTCACCGCCGGGGACGTGCACTGGGCGATGGTGGGCGGCGAGGCCGTGCCTGCAGGCGAGACCGAGTTCGCCAAGGACGCGACCTTCGGATACTCCTCCTCCGACCTGAAGGACTTCGTCGCGGAGAAAAGCGGCGGAACCATCCCCGCCGCGGACGTGCTCAGCATCGGGCTGGGGGACATCCGCACCGGGGGAGAGGAGCGGGTCGCCGAGATCCTGCGCTCAGCCCGGGACCTGCAGGTCATCGTCGTGAATGCGACGGAGTTCGCGGACCTGGAGGTGGTGGTGCTGGGCCTGCAGCAGGCGCAGCGCGAAGGCAAGCTGTTCCTGCACCGTACCGGACCGTCGTTCGTCCGTGCGCTGGCGGGGATCGAGCCGCGGCCGGTGCTGGCGGCGTCGGACATCTGGCCGGGCGGCCGGCCTGCCGGCCACGGACTGGCTGTCGTCGGCTCCCACGTGGGGCAGACCGGCCGCCAGGTCGCGGCGGCGCAGGCACGCGGCGGCGTCACCGAGGTGGAGCTCTCGGTCGCGGAGCTGATCAATGGCGCGACGCGGGAGCGGCACATCGCCGAGACCACCGCGAAGGTCATTGACGCCCTCGCCGGCGCCGACGTCCTGCTGTACACCTCCCGCGCACTGGTGAAGGGCGAGGACGCGGCCCGCAGCCTGGAAATCGCGCGGGCGGTCTCTGCCGCGGTGATCGACGTGGTCCGCGGCGCGTTGGCGGGCCGCCCGGCCTGGGTGATCGCCAAGGGCGGGATCACGTCGCACGACGTCGCCGTCCGCGGCCTCGGCATCCGCCGGGCGACAGTCCTGGGCCAGCTTTTCCCGGGCATGGTTTCCGTGCTCCGGCCGGATGAGGCTGCCGAGGGCGTGGTGGGCATCCCCTACGTGGTCTTCGCCGGCAACGTCGGGGATGAGAATGCCCTCGCTGACACCATTGAACTGTTCCGCGGCCGCAAGGACTCCGCGGCCCCAGCTGGAAAGGAAACTGCCTCATGACCAAGGTTGGATGGATCGGACTCGGGGCGATGGGCGGCCCGATGGCCGTCGTACTCGCCGGCGCCGGGCACCAGATCAGCGCGTTCGACGTCGCCGAGGGCAGGGCGGAATCGCTTGCCCGGGACGGGCTCAGGCCCGCGGCGACGGCCAAGGAAGCCGTGGCGGAGGCCGACGTCGTCGCCCTCATGGTCGCGACGCCCGCGCAGGCCGATGCCGTGCTCTTCGGCCCGGACGAACTGGCCGCGTCCCTGCGGCCGGGGACCGTCGTGCTGCTGATGGCGACAGTAGGACCCGCCGCGGTGGTGTCCCTGGCCCAGCGGCTGGAGGCATTCGACGTCGAGGTGGTGGACGCGCCGGTCTCCGGCGGCACAGCCCGGGCCGCCACCGGCGACCTGCTCATGATGGTCAGCGGGTCCGAGCGCGCACTGGGCGTCGCCCGTCCGCTGCTGGACGCGATGGCCGGCTCGGCGCCGGTCGTCGGCCCGAACGTGGGCGACGGGCAGAAGGTGAAGCTGGTCAACCAGCTGCTCTGCGGCGTGCACATCGCGGTGGCGGGGGAGGCCCTGGCTTTCGCCGAGGCGCTGGGCCTGGAGGCCAAGGCCACTTGGGAGGTGCTGCGCTCAGGGGCGGCGGCGTCGTTCATGCTCGACGATCGCGGAGCCCGCATGGTGGACGAAACCAACACCGAGGTCCGCAGCGCCCTGGACATCTTCGTCAAGGACATGGGCCTGGTGGTGGAAGCCGCACGGGAGAACACCTACCCGGCGCCGCTGGCCGCCGCCGCCGAGCAGCTCTACCTGAACGGTCGCCGCGCCGGGTTCGGCCGCCGCGACGATTCCTCCGTGATCGAGGTGCTGCGCGGGCACCTCTCCTGACGGTTGCCGCCGGCTGAAAGGCCAGTTGTGGCGGGCTCGCTTCGCGTTAGCCCGCCACAACTGGCCTTTCGCGCGTCCGGGGAAGCCCGGGACGCAAAAGATTCACCCAAACCCTTCTCAGCAATTCGTAGATCCTATAGGGTCTTCGATTATCGGGTGGTCAACGGTGACCATCCAGTCGAAGACACAGAGGGGTGTGTTGTGGCAACAGAAACGGTACAAGCGGGACCGAGGGAATCCACCGGCCGGCGGATCATCAAGAACCTGCGCTGGTGGATCCTCGGCTGGGCGCTGCTTGCGGGCATCGTCAACTACATGGACCGCAGTGCGATCGCGATCGCGGCTCCGGAGATGATCAAGCAACTGGCGCTGACCAAGACGGACATCGGCCTGCTGGGGACAGTGTTCTCCTGGGTCTACGCGTTCAGCCAGCTGCCCGCCGGGTGGCTGATCGACAAGCTCGGTGCACGCCGGATGTACTTCCTGGCCATCGGGCTTTGGAGCGTCTCCACCGCGCTGATGGCGATCGGCACCACAATGTGGCAGTTCATCACCTTCCGGGCGCTGCTCGGCATCACCGAAGCGCCCAACAGCCCGGCGTCGGCCAAGGTCACGGCCGAGTGGTTCCCGCGGGCCGAGCGCGCGCAGGCCACGGCGGTCTGGGACAGCGGCTCCAAGTGGGGACCGGCCATCGCGCCGCCGATCCTGACCGCCATCCTGCTCGCCTTCGGCTGGCAGGCCATCTTCGTCTTCCTCGGCGTGCTCGGCGTCCTGCTCGCCATCGGCTTCTTTGTCTTCTACCGCTCGCCGGAGGAGCACCGCCGGCTGGGACAGCAGGAGTTCGAAATGATCCAGCGAGACCGGGCCGGGACCTCGGTCTCGGGCGTGAACACGTCCTGGGGCGGTCTCTTCAAGCACCGTCAGGTCTGGGGGCTGATGGCCGGGTTCTTCTGCGTCATCTGGATCTGGAACCTCTTCATCGTCTTCCTGCCGCTGTATCTGCAGCAGGCACGCGGCGTCAGCATTGCCAACACCGGGTTCCTGGCGGCCGTGCCGTATCTCGTCGCCGCGGTGATGGGCATCACCGGCGGCTACATCATCACCCGGTACTCGCGCCGGCCCGGCACCAGCCCGCTGGCCGCGAAGCGCCACGTGATGGTGATCGCCTCGATCGCCTCCGGCGTCCTGGTCTGCCTGGTGCCTTTCATTGCCGACCTGACCCTCTCGATGGTGGTCCTGAGCGTGGCAATGGGCTGCATTGCCACGATGACCTCGGCAGCCTGGGCGATGCCGGGCGACATCGTTGACACCAAGCAGGTCGCCAGCGTCGGCGCCATCATGAACTTCGGCGGCTACTTCGGCGGGGCCTTCTCGCCGCTGATCGCGGGCATGATTGCTGACGCGACGGGCTCCTACACGCCTTCCTTCGTCCTCGGCGGCGTGATCGCGGCTCTGGCCGCCGTCGCCTACGTGGCCCTCGTGCGCCGCCCGATCGGTGCAGGCCGCACGGAGGAGGTCATCGGAGCATGAGCACGCCGGCACCGTTCCGCGTCGCCATCACCGCCGACGCCGTCCGCGCGGACGGCAGCTCGATCCACGGGGACCTCGGCCTGGGACGGCTGAGCGAGGCAGGCATCGACTGGCATGTCCTGCCAAGCTACGAGGACCCGATTCCCGCGGAGCACCTCGAAGGGGTGGATGCCGTGCTCTCGCTCGGCCACATCCACTTCGGCGAGGAGACGCTTGCCGCGGCGCCGGATCTTCGGCTGGTGGCCCGGTTCGGTGCCGGCTACGACACGATCGACCTCGACGCGTGCACCCGCGCCGGCGTCCTCGTCACCAACACGCCGGCGGCGGTGCGCAAACCGCTCGCCGCTGCCGGCCTGACCCTCATGCTGGCGCTCGCCCACCAGCTCTTCGCCAAGGACCGGCTGACCCGGACGTCCCGCTGGGGGGAGCGGGAGCACTTCCGTGGCGCCTCGCTGGACGGCGCCACGCTCGGCATCGTCGGATTCGGCAGCGTGGGGGCCGAGCTGGCCCGGATGGCGGCGCCGCTGGGTTTGCGCGTGCTCGGGAACAACCGCAGCGGCGCGCATCCCCAGGCCCGCGAGCTGGGGGTGGAGCTGACCGGCCTCAACGAGCTGTTGGCAGCATCGGACTACGTGGTGCTGTGCGCGGCGCTGACCCCGGAAACTGAGAAGCTCATTGGCCGCCGGGAACTGGCCCTCATGAAGCCGTCCGCCTTCCTCGTCAACATCGGCCGCGGCCCCCTGGTGGACACCGATGCACTGCGCACCGCCCTGCGGCAGGGGCGGATCGCCGGTGCGGGCCTGGACGTGTTCGACCCGGAGCCGCTCCTGCCCGACGACGAACTGCTCTCCATGGAGAATGTGGTGCTCTCGCCGCACTCGCTCTGCTGGACGGCTGACTTCACGCGGGACGTGTCGGCCAGCGCCATCGAGGCGATCCTCGACGTCGCCGCCGGGCGCCGGCCCCGCAACCTGCTCAACCCGGCGGCGTTCGGCGTCCGCGGGGCGGAGACAGCCGGGGCCGCCGCTGCCGCCGCGCGGCTATAGGATTCCTACATGGCAATCAAGGATCAGGCCTCCCGCGGCATCAGCAGGCAGGTCCTCGCCGACCACGTGTACGAAGAACTCCTCGCGGCCCTGATGGACGGCCGGCTCGAGGCCGGCACGCCCGTCAGCATCGACGGGATGGCCCGCGAGCTGGAAGTGTCCCCGACGCCGGTGCGCGAGGCCCTCGCGCGCCTGGAGTCCACCGGAATGGTCCGCCGGACCGCGCTGCGCGGCTACCGGGTGGCCCCGCTGTTCACCCCGGACGAGCTCGCGGACCTGATGGACGCCCGGCTGGTGATCGAACCGGCCAACGCCTTCATGGCCTGCAGCCACGCCGATCCCAAGCTCACCGCCGAGCTCGCCAAGGCCATCGAGGACCTCAGATCCGCCCCGCGCGGTCCCTCCTTCTCCGAGTTCCGTGCCTACTGGGAGGCCGACGAACGGTTCCACCGGCTGATTGCCGAAAATGCGGACAACCAGTTCCTGCTCTCGGCCTACAACGCCCTGGGCGGACAGGTCCAGCGGTTCCGCTTCTTCGGCGGCCTCGGCGTGACGGACGCGGACTTCGCGATCGCGGAGCACACCGAGATTCTCAAGGCCTTCGAAGCCGGCGACGCGGAACTGGCGAGGGAGAAGATGATCGAGCACATCGAGGGCGTGAAGCAGCGCTCGCAGCACGACAGCGAGGTCCGCAGCTAGGTCCGCTGGCGGGTCGCAGGGGCTGAGCGGCGTTCGCCCCGCGCGAGCGGCCAGCTGCGGTGGCCCCGCCGGGCGCGGGGCCGCCACAAGTGGCCGTTCGGCAGCCACCCTCTTGACAACCAGCCCTTCAAGCGTAGATCCTATAGGAAATGTGATTGAAGATTTGGAGTGACAATGTCGTACACCGCCGATAACTGGCCCATCACCGCCGCGCTGCTGCAGTTCCCCGGCACGCGTCCGGACGGGACCTCGGTCCAGGACGCCGACGCCGGCGAATGGCAGCAGGTCTTCCAGGAAGTGGCTGACGCCGGCTTCGCGAATGCCGACCTGACGGACAGCTGGGTCCGCCCCGGCGATCTGTCCCCCGCCCGCCTCGACGAGCTGAAGGCCGCCGCCGCAGCCGCCGGCATCGGCCTGCCGGCGATTTCAGCGATCCGCCGCAGCGTGATCGAGGAAGGGAACTGGCAGGAGAACCTTGCCTACACGCACCGCACCCTCGAGGCCGCAGCGCAGCTCGGCTGCGAGGTCGTCTCCATCGGTCTGCACCAGGCCCTGACCCCCGAGCAGCAGCAGCAGGTCTGGTTCTGGACCGTCGAGGGCCACAAGGACCCGGTCGGCGACAAGGAAACCTGGAACAACGCCGTCACCCGCATCCGCGAGGTCGGCCGGCACGCAGCCGAGCTCGGCCTGCTCGTGTCCCTCGAGATGTACGAGGACACCTACATCGGGACCGCCGACTCCTCGGTCCGGATGGTCCAGGACATCGACCTGCCCAACGTCGGCCTGAACCCGGACCTGGGCAACCTGATCCGCCTGCACCGGCCGATCGAGGACTGGCGCGAGATGGTCCACAAGACCCTGCCGTACTCCAACTACTGGCACGTGAAGAACTACATCCGCGACGAGGACCGGGCCCGCGGCCAGTACGTCGCCATGCCGGCCCCGATGGAATCCGGCCTGATCAACTACCGCGAGGCGTTCCAGTTCGCCCTCTCCGTCGGGTTCCAGGGCATCCTGTGCACCGAACACTACGGCGGCGACGGACTCAGCGTGACAGCGTCCAACCAGGAATACCTGCGCCGGCACGTGCTGCCCAAGCGCGAGGGCTATGCCCTGGGCACCAGCCAGGTCGCCCAGGGGCGGCAGAAGCCGGCGGTCCCCGCAGCGGCCAACTAATCCTGCCGCACCCCCGATCCCTACGGTTCAACGAGGAATCATGACCAAGATATTTGATGACCCTGCAGCGTTCGCCGACGAAGCACTCGACGGTTTCGTCGCCGCCAACCGCCAGTATGTGGCCCGTGTCGACGGCGGAGTGGTCCGCTCCACCGAGACGCCCGCCGGCCAGGTCGCCCTGGTGATTGGCGGCGGCTCGGGCCACTACCCGGCCTTCGCCGGGCTGGTGGGGTCCGGGCTTGCAGCGGGCAGTGCCTGCGGCAACATGTTCGCCTCGCCGTCCGCGGGCCAGGTCTACCGCGTCGCCAAAGCCTCCTCGGCCGGCGGCGGCGTGCTGCTCAGCTACGGCAACTATGCCGGGGACGTGCTGCACTTCGGCCAGGCGCAGGAGAAGCTCAACGCCGAAGGCATCCCGACCCGGACCGTCCTGGTCACCGACGACATCGCCAGCGCCCCGCTCGAGGAAATCGAGAAGCGCCGCGGCATCGCCGGGGACCTGACGGTGTTCAAGGTCGCCGGAGCGGCAGCCGACGCCGGGCTGGACCTGGACGAGGTGGAGCGCTTGGCGATCAAGGCCAACCACCACACCCGCTCGCTGGGCGTCGCCTTCGCCGGCTGCACCCTCCCGGGCGCCGGGGAACCGCTCTTCACCGTCCCCGAAGGCATGATGTCGGTCGGGCTCGGAATCCACGGCGAACCGGGAATCTCCGAGCAGCCGCTCCCCACCGCCAGCGAACTCGCGCAACTGCTCGTCGGCGGCCTGCTCAAGGACAAGCCCGACGCCGCCGGCACCCGCGTCGTGCCGATCCTCAACGGCCTCGGCACCGTCAAGTACGACGAACTGTTCCTGCTCTTCGGCAAGATCGAGAAGCTCCTCGCCGATGCCGGCCTTGAGATCATCGAGCCCGAGTGCGGCGAGCTGGTCACGAGCCTGGACATGTCCGGACTGTCCCTGACGTTGTTCTGGCTGGACGAGGAACTCGAGCGCTTCTGGGCAGCCCCGGCCGACACGCCGGCCTTCCGCAAGGGCAACCTCGCCACCCGCCCGGCCCGCAACCTCTCGGAGCTGACCGAGCAGGAGAGCGCGCCGGTCCTGGCGGCCAGCGCCGCTTCCACCGGCCTCGCGGGCACGGCGGTCGGGGCGCTGAAGGTGGCGCAGGCCGTCGTCGTCGAACACGAAGAAGCGCTCGGCAAGCTCGACGCCATCGCGGGCGACGGCGACCACGGCATCGGCATGCGCCGCGGAGTGGACGCCGCCGTCGCCGCTGCCGAGAAGAGCCACGCAGCCGGAGCAGGACTCGAGGAAGTGCTCGCCGCGGCAGGCGAACAGTGGGCCGAGCGGGCCGGCGGAACCTCCGGGGCCCTCTGGGGCGCCGCCGTCACCGCCGTCGGGCGCACCCTCGGCAACAAGGAGAGCTACACCGGGGCGGACGCCGCCGCAGCGGTGGAAGCGCTCCGCGACGCCATCATCGGACTGGGCAAGGCCGAAGCCGGAGACAAGACGATGGTCGACGCCCTGCTGCCCTTCACCGCGGAATTCACCGGCGCCCTCGACAGCGGGGCGAGCGTGGCCGAGAGCCTGCGCGCTGCGGCGGCGGCGGCTGCGACGGCCGCTGAGGCGACGGCGGAGCTGAGCCCGAAGAAGGGCCGGGCCCGGCCGCTGGCCGAGAAGAGCCTTGGCCACCCGGATCCCGGCGCTGTGTCCTTCGGCCTGATCGCCGACGGCGTGGCGGCCTACGTTGAGACTTTTGCCAACACATCAGGAGAACGATCATGAGCAACACCCCCCAGCAGGGCTGGCGCATCGTCGTCGGCAACGACGAAGCCGGCGTGGAGTACAAGAACGCGCTGCGCGAGCTGCTCGAGGCGGACCCGCGCGTCGCCTCGGTCGAGGACGTCGGCGTCGGCCCGGATGACACCACTGCCTACCCGCACCTGGCCGTCGCCGCTGCCCGCAAGGTCGCAGCCGGCGAGGCGGACCGCGCCCTGCTGATCTGCGGCACCGGCCTGGGCGTAGCCATCTCGGCCAACAAGGTGCCCGGCATCCGCGCCGTGACGGCGCATGACAGCTACTCGGTGGAGCGCTCCGTGCTCTCCAACAACGCGCAGGTGCTCACGATGGGCCAGCGCGTCATCGGCCTGGAACTGGCCAAGAAGCTCGTCAAGGAGTGGCTCGACTACCGCTTCGACGAGACCAGCGCCTCCGCCGCCAAGGTGGACGCCATCTGCTCCTACGAGGGAGCCCTGGAAGGAACTGAAAGCAAATGACCCACCGCAACATCGCCGTCGTCGGCTCCGGCTACATGGGCGGCGGCATCGCCCAGGTCCTCGCCCTCGCGGGCGCCCGTGTGGCCCTGGCCGATGTCTCCGCAGAGATCGCCCAGAGCAACTACGACCGGCTGCTGAAGGAATCCGACGACTTCGTCGCCGCCGGCCTGTTCCCGGCCGACGCCACCGACCGGCTGAAGGAAAACCTGTGGCCGGCCAAGGACATTGAGGAAGCCGTCGTCGACGCGGAATACATCGAAGAGGCCGTTCCCGAGGTCCTGGAGATCAAGCACGCCACGCTGTCCCGGATCAGCGCCGCCGCCCGCCCGGACGCCATCATCGGTTCGAACACCTCCACGATCTCCATCGCGAAGCTGGCCGAAGCCGTCAGCAACCCGGAGCGGTTCCTCGGCGTGCACTTCTCCAACCCTGCGCCCTTCATTCCGGGCGTGGAAGTCATCCCCCACGAGGGCACGTCGGAACAGACCATCGAGGCGGCGCGCGCCGTCGTCGGCGAGACCGGCAAGGAAACCGCCACCGTCAAGGACGTGACCGGATTCGTGCTGAACCGCCTGCAGTACGCGCTCTTCCACGAAGCCGCCCAGGTGGTCGAGGAAGGGATCGCCACCGCCGAGGACGTGGACACCCTGGTGCGCACCACGTTCGGCTTCCGGCTGCCGTTCTTCGGCCCGTTCGCGATCGCCGACATGGCCGGGCTGGATGTGTACGCGTTCTGCTACAAGTCCCTGCAGACCGGCTTCCCGGAGCGCTTCGCCACCCCGGCGATCCTGCAGGAGAAGGTCGACGCCGGCCAGCTCGGCACCAAGACCGGCTCCGGCTTCCTCAACGTCCCGGCGGACCGCACCCCCGAGCTCGTCGCGTACCGGAACAAGGCGTACGTGGCCATGCAGAAGCTGCTCGAGGACCTCGGGCCCGCCCCGATCCAGTAGCACCGGACAGCAACCTCCCGAAGGAATCACCATGACTGCATTTCCCTCCGAGCGCACCGCCATCGTCACCGGCGCCGTCTCCGAGCGCGGCATCGGCCGCGCCACCGCCGACTTCCTTGCCGAGCGCGGCTGGAACATCGGCGTCATCGACCTCGACGACGCGGCCAGCAAGGCTGTCGCCAAGGAAATCGCCGGCAGGCACGGGGTCAAGGCCCACGGCGTGGGCGCCAACGTCGCCAGCGAAGAGTCCGTGCGCGCCGCGATCGACGAACTCGAAGCCGAACTGCCCCAGATCGTCGCGCTGGCGAACGTGGCAGGCGTCAGCTCCCCGGTGCCCTACCTGGAGCTCGAGCCGGCCGAGTGGGACCGCGTGCTGAACATCAACCTGAACGGGGTGCACTACGCCACCCGCCGCGTCGCCGAGACGATGGTCAAGCACCGCATCGGGCGGATCGTGAACATCTCCTCGGTCTCCGCGCAGCGTGGCGGCGGCACGTTCAGCAAGACACCGTACTCGGTGGCGAAGGCCGGCGTGATCGGCCTGACCCGTGCCACGGCCCGTGAGCTGGGCGAGTACGACATCACTGTCAACGCGATCTCGCCCGGGCCCATCGACACGGACATCATGGGCGGCACGCTCAGCGAGGAGCGCAAGGACGAGCTGGTCAAGGACCTGGTCGTGAACCGAGTGGGCAGCACCCGCGACATCGCCGCCGCGATCCACTTCCTGATCAGCGAGGACGCCGGCTACATCTCCGGCCAGACGCTCAACGTCGACGGCGGCCTGTACATGCACTGACGGCGGCCGCGACGGCGCCATCCCTGCTCCGCGGGCCCCACGGTCCGCGGAGCACCGCACCCATCGAAGGAGCCCGCTGTGGCCGGATTGACCCCCAGGTCCGGGAAATGGACCAGGGAAAGGATCATCTACCTCACCGTAGGCGTAATCATCTGTCTCGTCGGCGCAGGCCTGATGCTGTTCGGCTGAGCCGGCGGGACATCCGAAGGTTCCCGGCACCGTTGGCGGGCACCGGCTTTGCCCGTGCGCCGTCGGCGGCGTGCGGACCACTCTGATGCCATTGGGCATCCCTTCATGAAACTCCCAAGGAGGCGAGTTCGTGTCTGTTGTAACCCCTCAGGAACTGCTGGCAACACCGGTTCTGAAGTCAGCCATCTCCAAGGCCTCGCGCAGGCTCTTGCCGATGCTGGTCATCCTCTACGTCGTGGCATTCCTCGACCGCACGAACGTGGGCTTTGCCGAAAGCGCGCTGCACACGGACCGCGGTATCTCCGCAGGTGCGTTCGCCCTCGGCGCGGGCATCTTCTTCATCGGGTACGCCCTGTTCGAGATCCCCAGCAACCTGGCGCTCAAGAAGGTCGGAGCCAAGGTGTGGCTCGCGCGCATCGCCATCACCTGGGGCATTGTCGAGGCCTGCTTCGCCTTCATCGGCGGCGACACGTCCTTCGTGTTCATGCGCTTCCTGCTCGGGGTGACCGAAGCGGGGCTCTTTCCCGGCGTGATCATGTTCCTCGCCGAATGGTTCCCCAACAAGGTCCGCGTGCAGATGTTCGCGATCTTCTACCTCGCCCAGCCGTTCTCCCAGCTGATCGGGGCCCCGATCTCGGGCTGGCTCATCAACGTCGGTGACGCCGGCTCCGCCTTCCGCGGATGGCAGGTCATGTTCTTCGTTGAGGGCATGATGGCGGTCGTCGCCGGCATCGTCGCACTGTTCGTCCTGATCAACAGCCCGCAACAGGCCAAGTTCCTCTCCGTCGAGGAGAAGGCTGCCCTGACCCAGGTCATGGAAATCGAAGACGTCGCGCGCGTTGAGTCCGGCCCCACCGGCGTGTTCTCCGCGATGCGCAACGGCAAGGTCTGGTACTTCACGGTGATCTACTTCTGCCTGCAGATCGCGGTCTACGGTGTCACGTTCTACCTGCCGCAGCAGGTGGCACAGCTGACCGGCCAGAAGGTCGGGCTCGTCGTGGGCCTGTTGGCGGCCATCCCGTGGCTCGTGGGCCTGTTCGTCTGCTACTACGTCGGCAAGGCGGCCTCCACCGTCGTCCGCCGCCGGATCTGGGGCACCTGGCTGTTCGTCTCCACGGGCCTGTGCATCTTCGGCTCCGCGTGGGCCGGCACGAACCACCTGCCGGCGCTGGGAATCATCTTCATCACCCTCGCGGTATCCAGCTTCCTGGCGATTGGCCCGATCTCCTGGTCCTACCCGACGGCGTTCCTCACCGGCAGCGCCGCCGCAGCCGGCATCGGCCTGATCAACTCGCTGGGCAACCTGGGTGGTTTCGTGGCACCGCTGCTGCGGACCTGGGTGAATGACCTCAGCGGGTCGGCGACCAGCACCGCGGGCATCTATGCGCTCGGCGTGCTGCCGTTCCTTGCCGCGGTCATGATGGCCGGGACCAAGGCGTTCACGAACAAGGCGGACGCCCTGCTGGACGACTAGTCTGGATCCGACCCGCTGCTGCCGGTCCCGCGCTCCGCGGGGGACCGGCGCAGCCCAGGCACGGGTGCCGCTGCAGTGAAGACTGCGGCGGCACCCCCGCTTGTGCAATTGACCCGCAAACCGAGAATCAGCAGGACCACGAATGAACGCGCCCACCCCCGCCCCGACGGCACCCGGCACCGTCTTCATCGGTGTCAGCACCAAGATGTACCTGGGCTACCAGGCGAGCCTGCGCTGGCTCTCGCAGGTGCGCGCCGTCGTCGACGCCCGCCCCGCACTGGGGGAGGAGAGCCCCGTGCAGGTCTTCGTGATCCCGTCCTTCCCGGTGCTCGAGGCGGCCGGGAGGATCCTGGAAGGTTCACCGGTGACCCTCGGCGCCCAGAACTGTTCGTGGGCGGACGGCCCGTTCACCGGGGAAGTGAGCCCGGGGATGCTCGCCGAACTGGGGGTGTCGCTGGTCGAGATCGGGCATGCGGAGCGCCGCCGGTTCTTCGGGGAGGACGACCTTGTCGTCGCGCGCAAGGTCCGGGCCGCCGTCAACGCCGGTCTCACCCCGCTGCTGTGCATCGGGGAGACGAGCACGCTGGGCCATGAAGCCGCGGCGGCCTTCTGCCTGGAGCAGGTGCGCACGGCCACGGGCGGTGACGATTCCCTGCTGCCGCGGCTCGTGCTCGCCTACGAGCCGGTCTGGGCGATCGGCGCGGCGGAACCGGCCGCCCCGGACTATGTCAACGCCGTGACCGCGCTGCTGCGGGAGGAACTCGGGTCCGCCTGCCCGATCATCTATGGCGGCAGCGCGGGGCCCGGACTGCTCCCGCGGCTGCCGGAAGCGGACGGACTGTTCCTGGGCCGGTTCGCGCACGACGCCGGGAACCTGGGTGTCGTGCTGGACGAGGCCGTCGCCCGGGCCAAGGTCCTGCGGCCGTAGCCCGGGGGCGCTTCGCGTCGCCACACCCCCCGCCGCCCCCGTTACCTTTTTCGTAGCCCGTTTCTGTTGCAGGATGTGGGTGTGCTGGCCTGCCGGCCCCGGCATGATTGCCGCCCCCAGTCGTCAATGATCCGGGGGGTGTTGTCACCGGGGTCCGGTAGGTGCCGGAGAGACCGCTAATAGAGGCAGGACAGTTTGGGATCGTCGTGCGTAACGTGGATGCCGGGCTCTGACACCGCGGACAGTCCAGCACTGGTATCAACTGCTGCGACTGGGAGGTACAGGTGATCGGAAACCACGAAAGCACTGATGTCTTCGTCGGCTTGGATGTCGGCAAGGGCGAACACCACGCCGTTGCAGTGGACCGGGCCGGGAAGAAGCTCTTCGACAAGGCCTTGCCTAACGACGAGGCCAGGCTGCGCGAGATCCTCGACTCTTTGAACAAGCATGGCACCATCCTGCTCGTCGTTGACCAGCCGGCCACGATCGGTGCACTCCCCGTCGCCGTTGCCCAAGCCGCCGGCGTCACGGTCGGATACCTGCCCGGACTGGCGATGCGCCGGATCGCCGACCTGCACCCGGGCGAGGCGAAAACCGATGCCCGGGACGCGTTCATCATCGCCGAAGCGGCCCGGACCATGCCCCACACGCTGCGCTCCATCCAGATCGCCGACGAACAACTCGCCGAGCTGACCATGCTCTGCGGCTTCGACGACGACTTGGCCAAACAGGCCACCGCAACCTCGAACCGGATCCGCGGCCTGCTCACCCAGATCCACCCGGCACTGGAGCGTGTCCTTGGCCCGCGACTGGACCACCCGGCAGTGTTGGATCTGCTGCGGACCTGGCCGACCCCCGAAGCCTTGCGCCACGCGGGCCGGCGCCGCATCGAAACCCGGCTGACAAAACTTGCACCCCGGATGGGTAAGCGCCTTGCCGGGGAGATCATCGAAGCCCTGGACCAGCAAACAGTCACCGTCGTAGGGACCAACGCGGCCACGATCGTGCTGCCCCAACTGGCCCGGATGCTCGCCGACATCCGCGAGTCCCGGGACACCGTCTTCACCCAGGTCGAAGCCCTCGTGGAGGCCCACCCTCTTCACCCGGTCCTGACGTCTCTGCCGGCGGTCGGCGTCAGGACCGCAGCACGGATCCTCACCGAGATCGTCGGCAAAGACTTCGCCTCTGCAGGGCACCTGGCCTCCTACGCAGGCCTGGCACCGGTGACCTGGCGATCAGGGTCCTCCATCCGCGGTGACCACCCATCCCGGAAAGGAAACAAGATTCTCAAGCGAGCCCTGTTCCTCTCCGCGTTCGCCGCCTTGAAGGATCCTCTGTCGAGGGCCTACTACGACAGGAAACGAACCGAGGGCAAACGCCACAACCAGGCTCTCATCGCACTCGCCCGTCGCCGATGCGACACCCTCTACGCCATGCTCAGAGACGGCACCTTATACGAACCACGACAACCTTCAGCCGCTTGACGAAAACCATAGAGGCACCCCCCCCGCCGAGAGGCCAGTAGCGGCGGGCTTTCCTCACGGAAGCCCGCCGCTGCTGGCCTCTCGTGCGTCCGCATGCTCCGCCGCCCGCACCGGAGCGGCCGCAGCTGCCGCCCGCGGCACCGGGACGCCAGAAGGGGCTTGTCCACGCATGTCCGATTTGATAGTATGTCAGGACAAACCACCGAAGGATGAACTCATGCCCCTGGTTCGAATTGATGTCAACGCCGGACGCACCCCTGCACAGCTGGAGTGCATCAGCGAGGGCATCCACAGCGCCATTCTGGAGGTCTACGGCATTCCGCAGCGCGACCTGTTCCATATCATCACCGAGCATGCGCCCGGGCAGCTGCTGGCCCAGGATGCCGGGCTCGGATTCGAGCGGTCCTCCGGCGTGGTCATGATCCAGATCTTCACGCAGGCCGGCCGGTCGCAGGAGGCCAAAACCGAACTGTTCGAGCGGATCGCCGGCCGGCTTGCCGAGGCGGGCGTCGAGGGCTCGGATGTGTTTATCGGCTACGTCGAAAACGGGGCAGGGGACTGGTCCTTTGGCTTTGGCCGGGCCCAGTATGTCACAGGCGAGCTGGCTGTTCCCGCGGCGTGATCCCGCCCGCCGGCGGCAACGCCGGCACCGACCGTCCGGTCAATGTCAGCATGTGCTTACAAAACTTTGACAGGACATGGTTCTTGAGGCAAAGTAATGCATGTGGGCGGGCTCACACCGGCACATGACGACCAGATTTCCCGCTCCGGACGGCCCAGCGCCGGCACGGGCGGGCAATGAAAAAGGAAGGTCAAGGATGACCGCTTCACACGATCTGCTGACCATCGGGCGCATCAGTGTCGACATCTACCCGAACGACATCGGGGTCGACCTGGAGGACGTCACCACCTTCGGCAAGTACCTCGGAGGCTCACCGTCCAACGTTGCCGTGGCTGCTGCACGGCACGGCCGGCGCACGGCCGTGATCACCCGCACCGGAGATGACCCGTTCGGCAACTACCTGCACCGCGAGCTGCGCAAGTTCGGCGTGGATGACCAGTTCGTCTCACCCGTCAAGGAATGGCCGACGCCGGTGACCTTCTGTGCGATCAAGCCGCCGCATGACTTCCCTCTCTACTTCTACCGCACGCCCACGGCGCCGGACCTGCAGATCCAGCCGGAGGAGCTGGACCGGGCCGCGATCAAGGACGCGACCATCTTCTGGTTCACCGTGACCGGCCTCTGCCAGGAACCCAGCCGCTCGGCGCACCACGCGGCACTCGAGGCCCGTCCCCGCACCGAGCTCGGCGCGGGCCAGCACACCATCGTGGATCTGGACTACCGCCCGATGTTCTGGGAGACCGAGGAAGGCGCGCGGGCCGAGGTGCAGAGCATCCTCCCGCACGTGACGGTCGCGATCGGCAACGACAAGGAGTGCGCCGTCGCCGTGGGCGAGGGCACGCCGGACGAGCAGGCGGACCGGCTGCTCGCCGCGGGAGTGAAGATCGCCGTCGTCAAGCTTGGCCACGAGGGGGTCATGGCCAAGACCGCCACCGAACGTGTGGTGTCCGCGCCGGTGACGGTGGAGACCGTCAACGGCCTGGGTGCCGGCGACTCGTTCGGCGGAGCCTTCGTGCACGGCCTGCTCTCGGGCTGGCCGCTGCAGCAGGTGCTGGACTACGCCAACGCCGCGGGGGCCATCGTCGCCTCCCGCCTCTCCTGCGCCGATGCGATGCCGACGCCCGACGAGGTCAAGAGCCTGCTCGCCGAACGCGGAAGGACCGTTCCCCATGACTGAACTGCAGACCGAGGCCCCCCTGGACGTCGATCCGGCGGACCCGCGCCGCTACGAGCCTCTGAGTACCATGCGACTGGAGGACCCGGCCGCCGTGGCCCGCGCGGCGCAGAACCGCCGCCGCCATCCCGGCGTGAAGGCCGCCCGGCAGAACTTCATTGTCGCCGCCGACCACCCGGCCCGCGGCGCGCTCGCTGCCGGCGGGGACCCGACGGCGATGGCGGACCGGCGGGACCTGCTCGACCGGCTGCGGACCGCCCTTGCGAACCCCGCCGTCGACGGCATCCTCGCCTCCCCGGACGTGCTCGATGACCTGCTGCTGCTCGGCGCACTCGACGGCAAGCTGATCTTCGGTTCGATGAACCGCGGAGGCCTGGCCGGCTCCGTACACGAGTTCGATGACCGCTTCACCGGCCACACCGCCGCGGCGCTGCAGGCGCTCGGCGCCGACGGCGGGAAGATGCTCACCCGCATCTGCCTCGGCGACCCGGCGACGGCGGCCACACTGGAAGCGACTGCGCACGCCATCGACAGCCTCGCCAAGCGCGGCCTGGTGGCCATGGTCGAGCCGTTCCTCTCCGTCTGGGAGAACGGCAAGGTCCGCAACGACTTGAGCACGGACGCGGTGATCAAGTCCGTGGCCATCGCCTCCGGCCTGGGCTCCACCAGCGCCTACACCTGGATGAAGCTGCCGGTGGTCAAGGACATGGAACGCGTGCTGGCGGCAACCACCATGCCCACCGTGTTGCTGGGCGGAGACCCGGACAGCTCGCAGGATGAGATGTTCGCCAGCTGGCAGTCGGCCCTGGCCCTGCCCGGCGTCCGCGGCCTCACCGTCGGACGCACCCTGTTGTACCCCAAGGACGGCGACGTGGCTGCGGCCGTAGCCACCGCCGCCACCCTGTTGAAGAGCAACGTCGCTCAGGAAGCATCGGAGTAAGCCCCATGGCACCAGCAATCCGCCGGATGACCGTCGCACAGGCCGTCGTCGAGTTCCTCGCCAACCAGTACACCGTCGACGGCGACTACCGGGAACGGCTGATCCCGGCCATGTTCGGCATCTTCGGCCACGGCAACGTCGCCGGCGTCGGGCAGGCCCTGAAGCAGTACCAGAGCACCGACCCGTCGCTGATGCCCTACTACCAGGGCCGCAACGAGCAGGCCCAGGCACACCAGGCGGTCGGCTACGCCCGGCACACCCGCCGCCGGGCCACCTACGCCGTCACGACGTCGATCGGCCCGGGCTCGACGAACCTGCTCACCGGCGCCGCGCTGGCCACCACCAACCGGCTGCCTGCGCTGCTCTTCCCCAGCGACACCTTCGCCACCCGCGCGGCGGACCCCGTCCTGCAGCAGCTGGAACGCCCGGACGCCTACGACGTGACCGTCAACGACGCCTTCCGGCCGCTCTCGCGGTTCTTCGACAGGGTTTCCCGGCCCGAGCAGCTCTACTCGGCGCTGCTGAACGGCCTCCGCGTGCTCACCGACCCGGCGGAGACCGGCGCCGTCACCATCTCGCTGCCGCAGGACGTGCAGGCCGAAGCCATGGACGTTCCGGCGGAGTTCCTGACCCCGCGCGAGTGGCGGATCCGCCGGCCGGAGCCCGAAGACGAGGACATCCGCCGGGCCGCGCAGGCGATCCGGGCCGCCAGGCGCCCGCTGATCATCGCCGGAGGCGGTGTGCTCTACGCGTTCGCCGAGGCAGAGCTCGCAGCGTTCGCCGAGGCCACCGGCATCCCGGTCGGCAACACCCAGGCGGGCGTCGGAGTGCTGCCGTGGGACCACCCGTTCTCCCTCGGCGCCATCGGTTCCACCGGCACGACGGCGGCCAACGCGCTCGCCGCGGAGGCGGACCTGATCATCGGCATCGGCACGCGCTACGAGGACTTCACGACGGCGTCCCGCACGGCCTTCCAGAACCCGGACGTGAAGTTCGTGAACATCAACGTCGCGGCCCTGGACGCCTACAAGCACGGATCGTCGCTGCCGATCGTCGCCGACGCCCGCAAGGCCTTGGTCAAACTGGCCCAGGCGCTCGGCGGCTACCGTGCCGGCGCGGACCTTGAGCAGGCCGTCGAGGCCGAGAAGCGGCGCTGGAACGCGATCGTCGACGATGCTTTCGACACCCGCCACACCCCGCTGCCCTCGCAGAACGAAATCATCGGCGCAACCAACCGGTCCATGGATGCGAAGGACGTCGTGGTCTGCGCCGCCGGTTCGCTGCCCGGGGACCTGCACAAAATGTGGCGGGTCCGGGACCCGTTCGGCTACCACGTCGAATATGCCTACTCCTGCATGGGCTACGAGATCCCCGGCGGGCTGGGCGTCAAGCGCGCCGTGCTGCACGCCGGGGAGGAGCGCGACGTCGTCGTCATGGTCGGTGACGGCTCCTACCTGATGATGCACACTGAGCTGGTGACTGCCGTCGCCGAACGCATCAAGCTGGTCGTCGTCCTGATCCAGAACCACGGCTATGCCTCCATTGGCGCCCTCTCCGAGTCCCTCGGCTCGCAGCGCTTCGGCACCAAGTACCGGCAGTTGGACGAGGACCGGCACAGCTTCGACGACGGCGAGACGCTGCCGATCGACCTGGCCACCAACGCCGAGAGCCTCGGCGTGAAGGTGATCCGGATCGAGCCCGGCACCGGAGCCATCGCCGGCCTCGAGGCGGCCCTGAAGGAAGCGAAGGCGGCCCCTGAAGGCAGCGGCCCGATCCTGATCCACATCGAATCCGATCCGCTGCTGGACGCGCCCGGCTCCGAATCCTGGTGGGACGTGCCCGTCTCCCAGGTTTCCGAACTGGACTCCACCAGGACGGCGTTTGCCACCTACACCGACCACAAGAGCCGGCAACGGCCCCTGCTGGGCTAGGTCTTCCGCCGGTCCCGCACGGCCGGCAACACCACGATCAACCACCGCGATCAAAAGGAAATTCGGCAATGACCACCACCGCAACCGCGACCACCACCATCAACCACTTCCTCAACGGCGAGGAGACCGCGGGCAAGGGCGACCGCACCCAGCAGGTCTTCAACCCGGCGACCGGCGCCGTCAGCGGCGAGCTGCGGCTGGCGAACCGCGAGGACCTCGAAACCGCCGTCGCCGCCGCCCGCAAGGCCGCCAATGTCTGGAACGACATCTCGCTCGCCAAGCGCACCGCCGTCCTCTTCAAGTTCCGTGAGCTCGTTGCGGCGCACGTGGATGAGCTGGCCGCCCTGATCACCGCCGAGCACGGCAAGGTCCTCTCGGACGCGAAGGGTGAAATCGGCCGCGGCCTCGAGGTCGTCGAGTTTGCGTGCGGCATCCCGCAGCTGCTCAAGGGCGACTATTCGGACCAGGCCTCCACCGGCATTGACGTCTTCTCCTTCCGCCAGCCGCTCGGCGTGGTCGCCGGCATCACGCCGTTCAACTTCCCGGTGATGGTGCCGCTGTGGATGGCGCCCATGGCCATCGCCACCGGCAACGCCTTCATCCTCAAGCCCTCGGAGCGGGACCCGTCCGCCTCGATCCTGCTGGCCAAGCTGTGGAAGCAGGCAGGCCTTCCGGACGGCGTCTTCCAGGTGCTGCACGGGGACAAGGAGACCGTGGACGGGCTGCTGACCCACCCGGACATCGACGGCATTTCCTTCGTCGGCTCAACCCCGATCGCCAAATACGTCCACGAGACGGCCACCGCCCACGGCAAGCGGGTCCAGGCCCTCGGCGGCGCCAAGAACCACGCGATCATCCTGCCGGACGCGGACCTGGACAACGCCGCGGACCACCTCGCCGCCGCCGCCTTCGGATCCGCCGGCGAACGCTGCATGGCCATCTCGGTCGCGGTCGCCGTCGGCGAGGCCGCGGATGAACTGGTGAAGAAGGTGCAGCAGCGCGCCGAAGCGGTCAAGGTCGCCAACGGCACCGAGGCGGACGCCGAAATGGGCCCGGTGATCACCCCGGCGTCGAAGTCCCGGATCGTGAAGATCGTCAGCGAGGCGGCCGACGCCGGTGCCGCGCTCGTCGTCGACGGCCGCGACCTGGTCGTGGAGGGCCACGAGGACGGCTTCTGGGTCGGGCCGACCGTGATCGACCACGTCAGGACCGAGATGAGCGCCTACTCCGAGGAGATCTTCGGACCCGTGCTCGCCGTCGTCCGCGTCGCGGACCTGGACGAGGGGATCAAGCTGATCAACGCCAACCCGTACGGCAACGGCACCGCCATCTTCACCTCCTCGGGTGCGGCGGCCCGGAAGTTCCAGCGCTCCGTGACGGTGGGGATGATCGGCGTCAACGTGCCGATCCCGGTTCCCGTGGCCTACCACTCGTTCGGCGGGTGGAAGTCCTCGCTGTTCGGCGACAAGCACATCTACGGTGAGGAAGGCGTCTCCTTCTACACCCGCGGCAAGGTCGTCACCTCCCGCTGGCCCGAACCGACCCACGCGTCCGGCGCCTCGTACAACTTCCCGTCCAACTAGCCCCGGTCCCTTCCCCGCGAACGGCCGCCAACGGCGACCTGGAGCGCCGCGACGCCGCCACAACTGGCCGTTCGCGGGGAAAGGACGACGACGAATGAGAGCCAACGCTGTCATGACCGACGTAGAAAACAAGCTGATCATCGGCACAGCTCCCGACTCGTGGGGCGTCTGGTTCGCGGATGATCCCAAGCAGACCCCGTGGGAACGCTTCCTCGACGAGGTCGCCGAGTCCGGCTACAAGTGGATCGAACTCGGCCCCTACGGCTACCTGCCGACCGACCCGTCCCGGCTGGCCGAGGAACTCAAGCAGCGCGACCTCAAGGTCACCGCCGGCACCGTCTTTACGGCTTTCCACCGGGGGATCGACGAGTGGGAGACCGCCTGGGAGCCGGCCCGCAAGGTCGCCGAACTCACCGCGGCGATGGGCGGCGAGCACATCGTCGTCATCCCGGCGATGTGGCGCGACGACGTCACCGGCGAAGCCGTGGAGAGCGGCGAGCTCACCGGCGCCCAGTGGGGTGACCTGTTCGCCGGGCACAACCGGCTGGGCAAGGTGCTGCTGGAGGAGTACGGGCTGCACCAGCAGTTCCATTCGCATGCAGACTCACACGTCGGGGCCCAGCGCGACATCGAACACCTGCTGGCCGAGACGGACCCGGCGTTCCTCAACCTGTGCCTGGACACCGGCCACGCCGAGTACTGCGGTGCTTCCAGCCTGGACCTGATCCGCAAGTTCCCCGAGCGCATCGGCTACCTGCACCTGAAGCAGATCAACCCCGAGGTGCTCAGGAAAGTCAACGAGGAGAACATGACCTGGGCGGCGGCGAACCTGGCCGGCGTCATGACGGAGCCGCCGAACGGGCTGCCGGACCTGCGTGCGGTGATCAAAGCCGTCGAGGCGCTGAACCGGCCGGTCTTCGGCATCGTGGAGCAGGACATGTACCCGGTGGCGTTCGACGTTCCGATGCCGATCGCCAAACGGACCGTGAACTACCTGCTCTCCTGCGGCTCGCGGACGCGCGTTTCCTAGATGCCGGAGGGAAGGGGCGGTTCCTGCCCATAGATGCCCGCCGACCCCGGGAACCGTCCCTTCCCTCCGGCGTCCCTTCCCTCCGGCGCCCCTTCCCTCCGGCGCCACAGCCGCCGACCCACCAACCCGGAATTCCTGACCCAGAAAGAGGACCCCATGTCTGACTCCCTTCGCGTCGCAGTCATCGGCGCCGGACGGATGGGCGCGGACCACGTCCAGCGCCTCCACACCCGCATCCATGGAGCCGAGGTGGGCGCCGTCGTCGACGTCGACCTTGCCCGCGCGCAGGCCGCCATCGCCGGAATCGAGGACGCCGTCGCCCTCACCAGCGCTGACGAGGCGCTCGCCCGCGACGACATCAACGCGGTCCTGATCGCAACGCCGGGGTTCCTGCACGAGGACATCCTCTACAAGGCGCTCGAGAAGGACCTGCCAATCCTGTGCGAAAAGCCGCTCACCCCGGACGCCGCCTCGGCCTGGAAGGTCGTCGAAGCCGAGCAGAAGCTGGGCCACAAGCGCATTCAGGTGGGCTTCATGCGCCGGTACGACGCCGACTACGCCAGGCTCGGCGCGCTGATCTCCGGCGGCGACATGGGGGAGCTGCTGATGCTGCACTGCGCCCACCGCAACCCGGACACGCCTCCCGGCTTCACCAACGAGATGCTGATCACCGACTCGGTGGTGCACGAGTTCGACGTAATCCGCTTCCTCACCGGTGAGGAGATCACCACGGTGCAGGTCCGCCTCGGCAAGGCCACCAGGAACGCCCCCGAAGGCCAGCACGACCCGCAGCACGTGCTGATCGAGACGGCCTCAGGGATCCTGGCCGACGTGGAGATCTACGTGAACGCGCAGTTCGGCTACGAAGTGGCCACGCAGGCGTCCTTCGAAGAGGGCATCGTGAACATCGGCGGTGACTCGGGCCCGTACATCCGGCGCGCCGGCCGCTGGGGAGGGGAGGTTACCCCCGGCTTCATCGAGCGCTTCGGCACCGCCTACGACGTCGAGGTCCAGGCCTGGGCCGACGCCGCCCGCAAGGGCGAAATCGGCGGCCCCACCGCCTGGGACGGCTACGCGACCGCCGCCTGCTGCGAAGCCGGCGTCGAAGCGCAGAAATCCGGCGAGAAGGTCAAAGTCCAGCTGAACGCCAAGCCGGCCCTCTACACCTGACCTTTCCCCGACCGGTTGTCGCCCGCCAGGGAGGATACCGTTATGGTCTCGAGCGTCTTCGCCGAAAACGAGACCGCGGAGGACACCTCCCGCTACCAGCTCGAGACATCAACCGGCATATCGAGAAGGCAGGCGCATGACGGAACCGACAGCGAAACCGGCGAAACAGGGGAAGCACGCCCGCGCACTGCGCACCGTCACCCTCGTGTCCACCTTCGGCGGCCTGCTGTTCGGTTACGACACCGGCGTCATCAACGGCGCGCTGCCGTACATGCAGCACGACCTGGGCCTCACCCCGCTGACGGAGGCTCTGGTCACGTCGTCCCTGCTGTTCGGCGCCGCGATCGGCGCCTTCAGCGGGGGCCGGCTGGCGGACCGCAACGGCCGGCGGAAGATGCTCCTCGCGCTGGCTGTGATCTTCCTCGCCGGCACCCTTGGCTGCACCCTGGCGCCGGGGACGGCGGTGATGGTCGCGGCGCGCTTCGTTCTCGGCCTGGCGGTCGGCGGAGCGTCAGTGATCGTTCCGGTGTACCTGGCCGAGATGTCACCGACCGCGCGCCGCGGCCGTATCGTCACCCAGAACGAGCTGATGATCGTCTCCGGCCAGCTGATGGCTTTCGTGTTCAACGCGATCATCGGCAACACCTGGGGAGAGAGCGCCGGAGTGTGGCGGTGGATGCTGGTGATCGCCACACTTCCCGCCATCGCGCTCTGGTTCGGCATGCTGGCGATGCCTGAGTCCCCGCGCTGGCTCGCCTCGATGGGCAGTTTCGGCGAGACGCTGGCGGTGCTGCAGAAAGTCCGCTCCCAGGAGGACGCCCGCAAGGAATTCGACGAGGTCAAGGCGCTCGCCGTCGAGGATTACAAGGCCCGGATGGGTTCCTGGCGGGACCTGCGGACCCCGTGGCTGCGACGCGTCTTCGTCGTCGGCCTCGGCCTCGCCGTCGTGCAGCAG
Source organism: Paenarthrobacter sp. DKR-5 (assembly GCF_018531425.1). Taxonomy (GTDB): domain Bacteria; phylum Actinomycetota; class Actinomycetes; order Actinomycetales; family Micrococcaceae; genus DKR-5. Next base: position 89,346 of record NZ_JAHBOI010000008.1, on the reverse strand, counting down.
ATCACCGGCGTGAATTCGATCATGTATTACGGCACGCAGATCCTCACCCAGGCCGGATTCGGCACCGGGACCGCGCTGGTGGCCAACATCGCCAACGGCGTCATCTCCGTGCTGGCAACCTTCGTGGGCATCTGGCTGCTCGGCAGGGTCGGCCGCCGGCCGATGCTGATCACCGGCCAGATCGGCACGACGTCGGCGCTGCTGCTGATAGGTCTCTTCTCGCTCATCCTGCCCGAAGGCACAGCGCGCGGCTTTGTGATCCTGTCGCTCACGGTGACCTTCCTGGCGTTCCAGCAGGGAGTGATTTCGCCGGTCACGTGGCTGATGCTCTCGGAGATCTTCCCGCTGAAGCTGCGCGGGCTGGGCATGGGCATCTCCGCTTTTGTGCTGTGGATCGTGAACTTCCTCGTCGGCTTCAGCTTCCCGCAGCTGCTCGCCGCGACAGGCATCTCCAACACCTTCTTCGTGTTCGTGGTCCTCGGCGTGCTGGCCATCCTGTTCGTGCGCAGGTACGTGCCCGAGACGCGCGGTCTGAGCCTGGAGGAGCTGGAGGGGCATTTCAAGCAGGTACCCGTCGGGACGCGCCAGCCGGAGCCTGCGGACGCGCGCTGAACCACGCGGCGCGGCTGCGCGAAAGGCCAGTGGTGGCGGGCTCCCCGGTCGCGAGCCCGCCACCACTGGCCTTTCGCCTGCCCTGAGCGTGCTTAGTGCATGTGGCTTCCGCCGTTGATGTCGATCGTCGTGCCGGTGAGGTACGAGGCGGCGTCGGAGGACAGGAAGGTGATGACCGAGGCGATTTCCTCCGTTGTGGCGGTGCGTCCGAGCGGGATGCCGGCCGCGATCGCCGCTTCCTGCTCGTCGGTGCTGCCCACCCGGATGTTCGTGTCGACGGCGCCGGGGGTGACGGCGTTGATGGTCACGCCGCTGTCACCCAGTTCCCGGGCCAGTGCCTTGGTGAAGCCGAGGATGGCTGCCTTGGCGGCCGAATAGGGCACTTTGCCAAAGACGCCGCCGCCGCGCTGGGCCGAGACGGAGGACATGGTCACGATCCGGCCCCAGCCGCTCTCGATCATTGCCGGCAGGAACGCCTTTGTCACCAGGTAGGTGCCGGTCGCGTTCACGGCCATCACCTTGTTCCAGAGTTCGAGGCTGGTCTCGAGGAACGGGACGGGGGAGGTGATTCCGGCAATGTTGGCCAAGGCGCCGACAGCGGGCAGGTTCCCCGCCGTGACCTCGGCGCCGACGGCTTCTGCTGCGCGCGCCACCGATTGCTCGTCGGTGACGTCGACCTCGAAGCCGAACGCGGGGACGGTGAATTCGTTCCCGATCTCGGCAGCCACCTTGGCCGACTTCTCGCCGTCGAGGTCGAGGATGACGACGGCCCACCCCTCGGTGGCGTAGCGGCGGGCAGTGGCGACGCCGATGCCTCGCTCGGAGGTGGCTCCGGTGATGACGGCGGTGCGCTGGGGGACTGGCATGGGGTTCTCCTTGCGGGATTGGGGGACGGGTTAGATGAAGTCGGTAACGAAACTGGCCGCTTTGGCCGCCGCCGCGGGGCGTTCCTCGTGGCTGAGGTCGCGGGTCTCGAGTTCCATGGAAAAGTGACCCGCGTAGCCGGCGTCAGCCAGCGCGCGCAGGCCTGCCGGGAAGTCCACAGCGCCGTTGCCGATGCTGAGGTTGATGTTCCCGGGCACGGCGTCGCGCAGATGGACGTGGCGGATGTTGCTGCCAATCAGGCGAACGAAGTCCCGCGGGTCGGCCCCGGAGGCCACAATGTGGCTGAAGTCCATCACGTGGCCAACACCGGTGCCGGCCAGACGGTCCGCCAGCATGGCGGCACGTTCAAGGTTCCAGCAGAGCCGGTGGAAGTGCAGGGACTCGGTCCAAAGCTGCACCCCGAAGGCCTCGCCCCGCTGGGCGGCTGCAGCGAGCTGGCCGGCCACCGCATCGAGGTCGGCGCCGAGCGGGCCGGCCGGATCGCGGGCCAGCGCTCCGCAGGGCAGGACCAGGGCGCGGGCTCCGACAGCGGCCGCCAGTTCAAGCAAGCGGTCCAGGTGGGCGCTCCGGGCAGCGGAGCCGGCCGGATCCAGTGGGAGATTCAGGTCGCCAACGTCGCCGTTGACGGACCGCACGGTCAGGCCCGAGGCGCGGACGACGGCGGCCACCTCCCGCACCGCGGCTGCATCCAGCACGAAAGGCACGTGGTCGCAGACACCGGGGAGTGCCCCGAGGTCGATCTCGGCGAAGGTTAGGTCCTCGATGGTCCTCAGTGCGGTCGGCAGGTCTTGGTGGCGGAAGCTGATGGAAGAGCATCCAAGCCGGGGGTGGAACATCGTCGTCGGTCCTCGTCCGGTGGAAAATATGTGAGGGGCACCACGTTACAAACGTCGACTGTCAACAGTCAACCAGTTTTACCGTTTTTGTTGACTGTTGACATTGCTGAGTGGTTTCCATCACACTGTTTGGCACAGCCTGTTGACTGTCAACAGTGAGACGGCCCGTCCGCCGTCCGACACCTGCTTGAAAGGGATTCATCATGAGCAATGAGGCTCTTCAGCTCCGCGGCCCTGTGCACGGAACTCCGGATGCTCGCCGAGTGGCCATCGGTTCCAGCGTCGGCGCTGTCATCGAAACTTACGACTTCATTGGATTCGGTACCGCCGCGGCTCTCTACTTCGGGCACGCCTTCTTTCCCGGCAGCGATCCGGTCACCGGCACCCTCGCTTCCTTCGCGACGCTGGGCGTGGGATTCGCGGCCAGGCCTTTGGGCGGCATCATCGGCGGCCACCTCGGCGACAAAGTGGGGCGCAAGCCGGTGCTGGTCGCATCGCTGATCCTGATGGGGCTGGCAACCTTCGCCATCGGCCTGCTGCCCACCTACGCGGCCGTCGGCCTGCTGGCTCCCGCGCTTCTGGTCACCGTGCGCATCGTGCAGGGCCTGGCCTTCGGCGCAGAGTGGGGCGGCGCCATTCTGATGAGCTACGAACACGCTCCTTGGAAGGCCAAGGGCAAGTTCACCGGCATTGTCCAGGCCGGCTTCCCGGTCGGGCTGCTGCTGGCCAACCTCGTCTTCCTTTTCAGCGTGCAGCTCGGCAACGAGTGGGCCTGGCGCATTCCGTTCCTCGCCAGCATCCTGCTCGTGATTGTCGGCCTGATCATCCGCTCCAAGGTCCCCGAGTCCCCCGTCTTCGAAGAGGTCAAGGAACGAGGGACCATTTCCGAGGCCCCGATCGCCGCCGTCATCCGCAGCGACTGGCGCAACATCGTGCGCGGCATCGGCCTGCGCATCGCTGAAACCGCCGGTTACGCCGTGTCCATCACCTACATGATTTCCTACCTGAACAGCACCCACCTCGCTGACAAGACGCAGACCCTGGTGGCACTGTGCATCGCCTCGGCCATCGGCATCGTCGCCACCACGTCGTGGGGTGCACTGACCGACCGGATCGGCCGACGGCCCGTCTACATCTGGTCCTGCGCCTTTGCGGCGCTGTTCGCCGTGCCGATGTTCCTGCTGGTCAACACGGGCCTGTTCTTCTTCATCATTGCCACCATCGTGATCTCGTACGCCGTGTGCCAGAACTCGCTGGCCGGCGCCCAGGGAGCATGGTTCCCTGAGCTCTTCCGCGCCAACACCCGGGCGTCCGGCGCCTCGCTGGCCTACCAGATCTCCGCAATGGTCTCCGGGTTCACCCCGTTCATCACCACCTTGCTGTTCATCGCGCTGGGATGGATGGGGCCGGCGCTGCTCTTTGCGGCCTACGCGCTCATCGGCCTCTGGGCCGCCCTCGCGACGAAGGAAACCTGGGGACCGGCCGAACGCCGGCTGGCGCACGAAGCCACCGCTTCCGCCCCGGTCGATATCCCGGCCTGAGCCCCCGCCAACAGCACGCAAACGCACACCAATTGGAGAAAACGTTGACGACGACGACTACAGAACAGACCCCGGTCCGGGGCGGCAGCTTCGAGGAGCGGCGCCGCAGGGTGGAGGCAGCCGCCTACCGCATCCGCCACTCCGCACTGAACATGGGAGAGGTACAGGGCCAGGGCTATGTCGGCCAGGCCCTGGGCGCCGCGGACATGTTTGCCGCCGTGTACGCCGACCAGTTGACCTACCGGCCGGAGGATCCTCACTGGGAGGGCCGGGACAGGTTCCTGCTGTCGACCGGGCACTACGCCATCGGGCACTACGCCGCCCTCGCCGAGGCGGGCATCATTCCCGAAGCGGAGCTGGAAACCTACGGGTCGGACGATTCACGGCTGCCGATGTCGGGGATGTCGACCTACACCCCGGGGATGGAAATCTCCGGCGGCTCGCTGGGCCACGGGCTGACCATCGCCGTAGGCATGGCACTGGGCCTGCGGCACCGCAACTCTGCGTCGCGCGTCATCAACTTTCTCTCCGACGGCGAGCTCGACGAAGGTTCCACCTGGGAAGCGGCGATGGGCGCGCACCACCACCAGCTGGGCAACCTGACCGCACTCGTGGACATCAACGCGCTGCAGGCCGACGGGCGCACCGACAGCGTGCTGCGGACCGAGCCGGTGGCGGACAAGTGGGCCGCCTGCGGCTGGCACGTTCAACGGGTGGAGGGGAACGACGTGGGCGCGCTCCTGAGCGCCTTCGACGCCGTCGCCGCCGAGGCGGGCTTGGAAGGACGGCCCGCCGTCATCCTGTGCGATACCCGGATCGGCCGCGGTGTCCCGCTGCTCGAAACGCGGGAGAAGGCCCACTTCATGCGGATTGAAGAGCACGAATGGCAGATCTGCCGGGAGCAGCTGACCAACGGATACGAAGGAGAAGGCAAATGACCGCCGCACCGACCACGCCCCGGCTGAAGACCTCGGCCATGATCGCGTCGTTCGCTGACCCGGGCCAGAAAACGACGCCGGCACCCTTTGGACACGCCCTGGTCAAGGCCGCCCGGGAGAACGAGAACATCGTCGGGCTCACGGCGGACCTGGGCAAGTACACCGACATGCATGTCTTCGCCCAGGCCTTCCCCGAGCGGTTCTTCCAGATGGGAATGGCCGAGCAGCTGCTGTTCGGTGCTGCGGCCGGAATGGCGGAGACCGGGCTCGTGCCGTTTGCTTCCACCTACTCGGTCTTCGCGGCGCGGCGCGCCTACGACTTCCTCTGCCTCGACATCGCGGAACCGAACCTGAACGTCAACATCGTCGGCGGCCTGCCTGGCCTCACCACAGGGTACGGACCCAGCCACCAGGCCACCGAGGACATGGCCATCTTCCGCGGCATGCCCAACCTGACCATCGTGGACCCCTGCGATTCGGTCGACATCGAGCAGGCTGTTCCCCAGCTGGCCGCCAGCGACGGGCCGACCTACCTGCGCCTCCTGCGGGGGAACGTGCCGACGGTTCTCGACGAGTACGACTACAGCTTCGAGCTGGGCAAGGCCAAGGTCCTGCGCGGGGGTGCCGACGTCGTCTTCGTCTCCAGCGGCCTGATGACCATGCGGGCCCTCGACGCGGCCAAGGAACTCGCCAGGCACTCAGTGGACGTTGCCGTTGTGCACACCCCCACGATCAAGCCGTTCGACGCCGCGACAGTGCTGGGCGAGGTGGACACCGACCGGCTCGTCATCACCCTGGAGAACCACACGGAGGTGGGCGGTCTTTTCGAGACCGTCGCCTCGGCCGTGGTCCGCGCGGGCCTCGGGAAGCGGATCGTGCCGATCGCCTTGCCCGATGCCTTCCTCGATGCCGGAGCGCTGCCGACCCTACACGAGCGGTACGGGCTTTCGACGGCCCGCATCGTGGCGCGGACGCTCGCCGAACTCGGTTGATTCCGCGGGGGAGAGGGTAGCATCAGTGTCGACAGACCAACTGTTGACAGTCGCGCAGATTCCAAGGACAGCACCCATGGCCGCTGAAACTCTCTCCCTCGCCGGACTCGAGAAGACGAGCCTGCGCCAGCAGGCCCTGGCCGCCCTGCGGCGCGCCATCACCACGGGCGAGCTGGCGCCGGGAACCCACCTGGTCGAAACCGAGCTGTCCGAAAGCCTGCAGATCAGCCGCGGAACCCTGCGCGAAGCGATGCGGCAGCTCCAGCAGGAGGGGCTGATCGCTGCGGGCCCGCGCGGGCGGCTGTCGGTGCGGCATCTGGATGCCAAGGAGATCAGGGACATTTTCGCTGTCCGTGCCGCGCTGGAGTCATTGGCCGCCGCGCAGCTCTGCGAGCTCGCGGACCGGGCCGGCGTTATCGCGGCCCTGCACGGCGCGATCGCCGCGATGGACGACGCCGAACGGGACGGCCTCGAGCCCCGGATCGAAGCGGACCTGAATTTCCACCGCACCTTGTGCCGCCTGACCGGCAACGAGACTTTGCTGCACTCGTGGCAGTCGCTGGAGGGGAACATCAGGATGTCCATTATGTTCGCCGGACTGGAACGGGCAGTGCGCAACATGGACGTGAAGCGGCACGCGGACATCGTGGATGCGATTGAGACCGGGGACAAGGCCAAGGCAGCCGAGACGATCAGGGCCCACATGAGCGGCGCCGCGCAGAACCTCGTGGGCTGAGCCATTCTGCCGACGGTGCTTAGCCGGCGGCCCGCTTCCAGAGCGCCTTGAGCGATGCGGCGACCCGGTCCGGCTCAACCCGGTGCGGCGGGTCGAAATGGTGCCGCTCTTCGAACACCTCCAGCTGGAAGTCGGGGAAGACTTCGATCAGGACCTCCGCGATCGCGGCGTAGTCATGCGGATTGCTCAGGCCGCCGAGGGCGAAATACACCGGGCGGTCGTAGGCGGCGAGGGCACTGCGGTTCAGGTCGTAGGTCTTGAACGTGTTCAGCAAGGCGAGGATGCCGGCGGGCCGTTTATCCATCCAGGCCGGCGGCTCCGTGGATTCGGCCGCCGTCCCGACCGGGGCCACCTTCACACCTTCCTTGACGCCGAGCCTGATGAAGTTCTTCATGAACTCATCCCGGGGTGCCGACTGAAGCTGGTCGTATTCGCGCCACAGGTGCCGGTGCTCCGGGGTCCAGTCCCAGCTTCCAGCCCACGCGGGCTCCAGCAGGGCCAGGCTCAGGACCCGGTCGGGGTGCTTGGCGGTGAAGGCCAAGGCCGACGCTCCGCCGCCGGAGTACCCGACCAGGTGGAAGGAGTCCCACCCTCTTTCGTCCGCGAACCGTCGCAGTCCCTCAACCTCGGTGTCCAGGGTGTAGTCCTCCGGAGGTTCCGGGCCGGCGTAGACCTCAAGGTCCTTGAGGGCCGCATCAATGTGCGGCCCGAGGGACTTCACCAGCTCCGAGTACGCGAGGTCCGCCGGAAGCACGCTTCCGGGCAGCAGGACCGCCCTTGTCCGCTCCATTGCTTAATCGTAGGGGCGAACAGGACAAAAAGCGCCGCCGCTTCAACCCGCTTCTGGTCCGACTCAGGAGGCTGCAAGGACATGCGCGAACGGCCGCCAACGGCGGGCTCAGGGCGCGCGAAGCGGCCGCTGCTGGCCGTTCGGCGGGGAGGGCGCGGATACTGCCGGACCGGGGGAGAGCCGGGAACAGGTCCGGCCCCGAGCCGCGTGAGCAGCCGGGGCCGGAAAGGCGGGAGGGGTCCTAGGCGCCGAACGGGAGGCGCGGGTCCACGTCCTGGCCCTCCCAGGTCCGCCGGATCCAGCCATGGTGCGGGTCGTCGCTGATCAGCCAGTCCCGGACCGGTCCCGGGCCCGCCATCACGTTCAGGTAGTAGAGGTCGTAGCCCGGGGCGGCCATGGCGGGGCCGTGCCAGCCGTACGGTACGAGCACGACGTCGCCGGTGCGGACCTCCGCGGCGACGTCGATCGGCCGCTCATCTGAGGCGTACACGCGCTGATAGCCGACGGCGTCGGCATCGTCGGGCGCCGGGGAGCCCTCGGCGACACGCGTCTCGAAGTAGTAAATCTCCTCGAGCGCGGTTTCGCCCTCCTGCTCCACGTCGTGCTTGTGCGGCGGGTAGGAGGACCAGTTTCCGGCGGGGGTCAGTACCTCGCAGACGATGAACCGGTCCGCCTCCAGGGCGGCGGGCGTGCCGAAGTTGTGCACCTGCCGAGAGCAGTTGCCGGCCCCGCGCAGCTCGACCGGCGTTTCCGCGGCCGGGATGAGCCGGGTCGGGTAGGAGGCGGAGGCCGGCGCCGTCGCAATGGCAACCCGGCCGCCGTCATCGGAGGAAACCGTCAGTTCGGTGCGGACGCCGGTGTACAGCACGTCGGCGGGGCCGGCGAAGACGGATGCGCGCCCGTGCAGCGCGTAATCAGCGCCGCCCACGGTCGCGTCGAAGGACCCGTTGAGCGGCACCACGATCCGTTCCTCCTCGGCGGCCGGCAGCGTGACACTCTGCCCCGGCCCGAGCGTGGCCACTTTGATGCCGGTATGCTTCCAGCCCTCAACGGCGGTCGCGGAATCCGCGGTGCCGAGCGAGACGTCCCACGGTCCGTCGCTTGCCGTGCCGAGGGGGTAGACCCAGTTGGCCATGGAGGTGCCTTTCCGTTGCAGAGGCTCCAGCGCGAGGCGTCAGCGCTGGACCAAGGTCATTTCGAAGGAGTAGGAGTCCGCCCGGTAGACGTGGTGGCCCGTCTCCACCATCCGGCCGGTGTCGTCGACGGCGGTGCGTTCCATGGTCACCAGCGCCGCCCCTACCGGGGTCTCCAGCAGCGGGGCTTGGTATTCGTTGGCGACCACGGCGCCGATGCGCTGGTTCGCGAGCCGGAAGTTCACTCCGCCGGAGCGGAGGATGTCGTACATGCCGCGGGTGCGCAGGGCCGATTCGGTGATCTCAGTGATGTCGTCGCGGACCCAGTTCTCCATCAGGGCCAGCGGCTTGCCGTCCACCTTGCGCAGCCGCACGAAGTGGTAGACGCTCGCCCCTGCGGGCAGGTTCAACGCCTCACGGGTCGATGCGTCCGCTTCCCGGTGAGCGAAGCTGAGCACCTCCGTGGTGGGCTTGCTGCCCCGGCTGGCGAGGTCGTCGAACAGGGACGAGAGCTCGAGTGAGCGGCGCACCTGGCTGGCGACCACCTGGGTTCCCACCCCGCGCTTGCGGACCAGCAGCCCGGCGCGCACGAGCTCGTCCATGGCTTTGCGCATAGTCGGCCGGGAGAGGTTCAGCTTGGCGGCCAGATCAATCTCGTTGTCCAGCCGGCTGCCCGGCGCAAGGGTTCCATTATGGATGGCCGCTTCGATGCCCTGGACAACCTGGTGGTACAGCGGCACCGGTGATGATCGGTCGATGCTCAAATTCAACTGGGATGCCACTGAGCTCTCCCTTGTGCTCGGCCGCCGCAGCGGCGGGACCCTGATATGTCCGCTTGTTAGGACATATCAGGATGATAGCAGGACCGGACGGTGTCCCCAAGGGACGCCAGGCTCCGCACGGCACGCGCCCGGCGGTCCTCCGCGGAGCGTGGCGCCGGCGTCGCCCCTAACCGAGCGTTGCGCCGAACAGCAGCCCGAGCAGGTAGGTTGCCGCGGCGGCTCCGAAGCCGATCCCCAGCTGCCGCAGCGCGCGCCTGAGCGGGCCGGCCCCGGAGAGCAGGCCGACGACGGCGCCGGTGCCCAGCAGCGCCAGGCCCACCAGCGCGGCGCTGACCAGGAGCGCCGTCACGCCGGCCAACCCGAACAGGTAGGGCAGCACCGGCACCAGGGCGCCGGAGGCGAAGAAACAGAAGCTCGAGAGCGCAGCGTTCCAGCCCGTGCCGACTGCCTCATGCTGGTCCACCTGGTGCTCGGCTTCGGGCTGCAGGGACAGGCTCGGGTCGCAGTCGCACGAGTGGATGCCGAGCCGTTCCGCGGCGCGGTGTTCGGCGTCGGCCAGGGACATGCCGCGGGCCCGGTAGACCAGGACGAGTTCGTTGGCGTCGATGTTCAGCACCGGCGCCGCTTCGAGTGTGACCTGGGTCGGACGGGAGGCATTGAGCAGTTCCCGCTGGGAACGGACCGAGACGTACTCACCGGCGCCCATCGAGAGGGCGCCGGCGAGCAGTCCGGCGATGCCGCTGAGCAGCACCACATGGGTTCCGACGCCGCTGGCCGCCATGCCCATGACAAGGGACAGGTTGCTGACCAGGCCGTCGTTGGCGCCGAAGACCGCTGCGCGGAAGGTTCCCGAGAGCCGGTTGCGGCCGCGCGTGGCCAGCCCGCGGACGACCTCCTCGTGGATCAGTTCGTCTGCCGCCATCGTTGGCGTGGCATCGGCGTCATCGGAATAGGGGGAGCGGCCCTCGGCGCGCTGGGCAAGTGCGAGCACGAAGACGGAGCCGAACCGGCGGGCCAGCAGGCCCAGGAAGCGGTTGCGGAACGACGCCCGCACGGGCTTGCCGGCCTGGTCCCCAAGAAGCGTCCGCCAGTGCTGCTCGTGGCGGCCTTCGGCCTCGGCGAGAGCGAGAAGGATCTCGCGTTCTTCGCCGCTGCGGCGCCTGGCCAGATCGCGGTACACGGCGGCCTCGGCCTGTTCATCGGCAAGATACTGGCGCCAGCGGCGCAGATCGCTCTTGCTGGGGCCCGAGGCAGCCGGGTTCTGGCGGGGGGTGCTCACAGGATCTCCTGGGTAGTGCGGATGAGTCGGACACCTTTGGCCGCCCCCACCCTACGCGGAATCGCCGCCGAATTTGCGACGGTCCTCCTGCCCTGAAAGTTTCGGCCTACCTAAGAATCCGCCCCGCGGTAACGCTGCCGGCAACGCCGGCACGCGTCGGCAGCCGGTTAGGAGTCGCGGTCCTGCTCGGCCCGGAGCCGCACCGCTCCCACGATCCTGCGCAGGCTCATTGCCACCGACGCCGTCGCGTTCACCGAGGATTCCAGCGACGCCGTCTTGTGGAGTGCCTCGCTCAACTCGTTCACTGCTTCCTGGGCCTTTTCAATCAGTCCCTCCAGCGCCTCCGGGTTGTCCCAGTTGCGGAGCAGCTCCGCATTCGAACTGAGCGCCGCGGAGAGCTCATCCGTCAGTTCCGGCGGCACGGTTGCGCCGGTGTTCTTGCCCCAGATGGCACTGGAGAGGACATCGGTGATGTCCCGCACATGGAATGTCACGCGCTCGATGGCCCGCAGGTCACGGACGTCGGCCTGGAGATCGCGCGGATGCCGGCGGCGGCGCGGGTTGGCCTTCGCGCTTAGTTCGGCCTGGTGCACCGCCTGGCGCACCTCGGAGGCGGTCTGGGAGAGCAGATCGCTCCGGCTGGCCCAGTCCTCGTGGTCCGGAGGCCAGGATTCGGTCATGGCGGCTGCGATGTCGTCGAGCTGGTTCGACAGCGCCTCGCGCTGGCGGCCGGTCGCGTCGCTCACGGCCTGGAAGTGCAGCGGCGGCAGGATCAGCCAGTTCACGGCGAAGCCGATGCCGACGCCTACCGCCATCTGCAGCACATAGGCTGCCGAAAAGCTGTCCGCGCGGTTCCCTCCGATCACCAGCACGAACAGGGCCGCCATCGGCACCCAGTCACTGGCGGCGCCCATCCGTGGGAGGCCGCCGATCAGGACGCCGATGCCGACGACGGCGGCGACCGCCAGGGCGCTCGCTCCGGTGAAGCTCGCTACCGTGAAGGCGACACCGATGCCAAGGATGAGCCCCAGGAGGCTTTGCATCCCGCGCTTGGCCGAGTCCGCGACGGTCGGATACATGCTGACCAGGGCGCCCAGCGGCGCGTAATAGGGATAGTGTGCTGCCGGCCCGGGCATCAGCGGCGCTATGAGCCAGGCGAGACCGGCCGCGAGCGCCGTCTTGGCGGCGAGCTCGAGCCGGATCTTGGCGAACACGGCGCGGACGCTGTTCCGGGCTGCCGAAGCTGCCCGGCCGGTGGAGAGGGTGGAAAGGGTGGAACGGGAAGAGCGGGCAGCCCTACTGCTGGTGGCCATGCAGACAAGTGTCCCATTCCATCCTGTGCGGGACCTATCCGAGGCCCGGCGCTCCCGCGAAGCCCTAGGATGTAGCACAGACGCCGGGCGCCGCCCGGCTGGCCGGTTGATCGGGAGGAACGTGGGATGAAGGCACTGCCGGTCGAGCCGAGCAACGCGCCGGTCGCCATCGGGTCGCGGATCCGCGCCGCCCGGCAGTCGCAACGGCTGACCATTGAGCAGGTGGCCGATGCCACCGGACTGACCAAGGGTTTCCTCAGCCGCGTTGAGCGGGACCTGACGTCGCCCAGCGTGGCGTCGCTGGTCACGCTCTGCCAGGTGCTGTCGATCTCGGTCGGCGACCTGTTCGCGGCCGCGGAGATTCACCTCACGAAGGCGGGGGAGGGCCCGCGCATCTCCCTCGGCGGCGAAGGCATTGTTGAGCGCCTCGTTACGGCACGGTCCGAACGGCGGCTGCAGATCCTTGAGGCGACCATCGCTCCGCATGGCAAGGGTGAGTCGGAGATGTACGCGGTGGACTGCGACGTCGACGTGCTGCACATTGTCCGCGGCAGGCTGCGGCTGATCCTTACGAACGCCGAGTACGAGCTTGCCGCCGGGGACACGCTCTCCTTTCCCGGGCGCGAACCGCACACCTGGGTGAACCCCACCGACGAGGAAGTCACTGTGCTCTGGGTCCTCGTGCCGGCGGCCTCCGGCTAGTCCTGCTCAGGGGCCGAGACCGCCTCCAGCGGCTGCCAGGTGGTCCGCCGACCGCTATTGCCGTGACTGGGTGAGCTTGAAGACGGCGCCGGTGGGATCCGCCAAGGTGGCCATCCGGCCGAACGGCGTGTCTTCGGCTGCCTGCAGCACCCGGGCGCCGAGGGAGGTTGCGGTGCCAATGGTGGCGTCGGCGTTCTCCACCGCGAAGTAGACCTGCCAGTTGGCAGGGACGCCCTCGGGCAGGAAGCCCGACGCGTCCATGATTCCGGCCGTCGCTGCCTCCCCGGACCCGAGTGTGGTGTAGCGGAACTCCGGGGTGTCGCTCATGACGCTCGTCTGCCAGCCGAACACGTCCTGGTAGAAGCGCACGCTCGGCTCGTAGTCGCGGGTGAGGAGTTCGAACCAGGCGGGGGAGCCGGGCTCCGCCGCGATCTGGAAGCCCGTGTGGGCGCCGAACTGCCACGCTCCGACCGCCGCCCCGCCGGCGTCGCCGAACATTGCCATGTGCCCCTGCTCGGGGACTTCCAACGGGCCCATGAACACCTGGCCCCCATGCGTGACGGCCGCGTTCGCGGTGGAGGCGATGTCCTCGACCCGCAGGTAGGTGGTCCACACATCCGGATAGCCGGACTGCGGTTCGTTCTTCATGATGCCGGCCACGGGGGCGCCGTTCTTGAAGGCCATGATGTAGCCCCCGTATTTCTCCTCGTCGCCCGTTTCGTAGGTCCAACCGAAGAGGCTGGCGTAGAACTCCTTGGCCCGGTCCGGGTCCGCGGTCATGAGATCGATCCAGCAAGGTGCGCCGGGCGTGATGTCAGGCTTGGGCATGGGATGCTCCTGTCACTCTGAAGGGAAAGGAAAGGGGTGGTGCCTGCGTCTCAGACTCTAGGCGCGCGGCACCCACTCAACAACCCTTTATTGGACGCGCCACCCCAGGGCGCCGAGGAAGCGGCGGGCGCCAACGACCGCCCGCGGGCGTACACTGCCGCCATGGTTGACGGCGCGCGCGGCCGCGGCCGAATGGTCTGGCGGTTTCTGCTCCTGCTGGTCCCTGCCATGCTTGCCGCGGCCTGCACCCCGGCCCCGCCCACAGCGCCGACGACGACGGCCCCCGGCCCTGCGCCGGCCCTGACCGCCGCCGTCGAGCAATTCCGGGACACCTACACCAAGCGGATTATCGAACTACAGCTCACCAACACCGCCGCCTCACCGCTGGCCGTGCTCGCCGCGTCGCTGGAGGCGGACAGCAACGACGGCACCATGACGTGGCCGCCGGATCCCGGAGGCGCCGAGATCCCGCCGGGCCAGACCCTGAGCCTTCCGCTGGCACTGTCCGCCAGCCGCTGCGCTTCCACGACGACGGCCGCGACCGCGCAAGTGCGGATTCGCGACGGGGCGCGCCAGCAGACACTGCTGTTGCCGGCCGCGGACCCGCACAATGTGCTGGACCGCAACCGGAGCGAAGACTGCGTCGCCCGTGCGGTCGCGGCGGTGGCCGCCGTGGCCTTCACCGATGAGCTCACCGTCTCAGCGGACGGCGGCTCCGCCAGGCTTCACCTTGGCATCCGACCCGCCGGGGGAGACGGGTCGTTCACCGTCACGCACATTGCGTCCACGCCGCTGCTCTCACCTGCCGGTATGTGGCCGGTGGGGTGGAGCGTCGCCGGCAGCAGCCCGCCGCGCACCCTTGACCTGGGGATTGTGCCTGCCCGCTGCGACGCGCACGCCCTGGCGGAGGACAAGGTCGGGACCGTCTTCCGGTTCACCGTGCGGGCCGGCAGCACTCAGGGCGTGATGCTGGTTCCGGCGTCACCGCTGCTGAAGACGCGCCTTTATGGCTTCGTGGCCGCCGCCTGCCGCCGCGGCTGAGCCGGAGAGGGCTGCCCAGGGCCCGAAGGTCCCAAGGCCCCAAGGTTCGGGGCGGGGGCGGGGGCGGTCAGCCGACGTGCACCCACGGCCTTTGGGTGACGTCCGGCTCGGCTTCGCGCAGCACTTCGCGGGTAACCGGGGCGACCTCGCCCTCCCCGAAGAAGAGGAACTTCAGCAGGTTGGTGATCGGGTTGCCCTCCGTCCAGCGGAAGTAGATGTGCGGCATGAGCCCGGTGACGTCGCGGATGTGCAGCAGCACCGAGGCGATCGTGTTCGGCACCACGGGCCCGTGGACCTCGAGGATCCGGTGCCCGTACCGGGTGAGGCCATGGATCTCCAGGTCGCTCTCGAAGTCAGACGAGTCGTCCACCACCACTTCGAGGAACATCACCTGCTCGTCCACGGGCAGGTGGCTCACCTCGATGGCGGAGGCTAGCTTGTCGCTGTAGGCCTGCGCCGTCATCCGCAGCGGCTCGTGGGCAATGATCTGGATCGGCCCGCTCTCGTTGGCGGCGACGAACTCCAGGGCCGTCTCGTCCATCCGGATCCGGGTGGCGCGCAGTTCAAAGGACCGGCGGACCCGGGAGAGGAAGGAGATCAGGATGATGCCGACGATGAAGATGGCCGCAATCCGGATGCCCTCGGGCCGTTCGATGATGTTTGCGATGGTCGTGTACACGAACACGAGCGCAATGGCCCCGAAGCCCAGCGTCCTGCCGGATTGCCGCCGTCGCCGGGCGGAAAGGGTGACGGCGACCGCCGCGGAGGTCATGAGTACCAGCACGCCGGTGGCGTAGGCGCCGCCCTGCGCGTCCACCGAGGCGTTGAAGATGACGGTGATCAGGAGGCCGATGACGGTGAAGACAAGCACCAGCGGGCGGATGGCCTTGGTCCATTGCGGGGCCATGCCGTACCGCGGCAGGTAGCGGGGTACCAGGTTCAGCAGTCCGGCCATCGCGGAGGCGCCGGCGAACCACAGGATGGCGATGGTGCTCAGGTCGTACACGGTGCCGAAGCCCAGGCCAAGATACTGGTGCGCAAGATAGGCCAGCGCACGGCCGTTGGCTTGCCCGCCGGGCTCGAATTCCTGCTGCGGAATCAGCACCACGGTGGTGAAGCTCGAGGTGATCAGGAAGCTGCTCATGATCACCGCCGCCGTCGTCAGCAGCCGGCGCGTGCCGTGGATGCGGCCCAGCGGCCGTTCCTCGGTATCGTCCGCACGGCCTCGGATCTGCGGCATCACTGCGACGCCGGTCTCGAAGCCGGACAGGCCCAGGGCCAGCTTCGGGAACACGAGCAGCGCGATGCCCACCACCATGAGCGGGTTGCCGTGGGAGGTGGTCAGCGCCTGCCACCAGTTGCCGACGGCGACGGGGTGGCTGAATGCCTCGACGATGGTTGCGGACACGACGATCACGTTCAGACCCAGATACAGCACCACCAGGACGACGGCGACGCCGATCGCCTCCTTGAACCCGCGCAGGAACACGGCGGCCAGCAGAGCGAGCAGCACCAGCGTGACGGTCACGTTCTGGCCCTGCAGCCAGCCCGGCGCCAGCGGGTTCTCGATCAGGTGCGCGGTGGCGTCCGCTGCCGAGAGCGTCATGGTGATCATGAAGTCGGTCGCGGCGAAGCCCAGCAGCGCCAGCACGAAAAGCTTGCCGCCCCACCGGGGCATCAGGCGTTCGAGCATGGCAATGGAGCCTTCTCCGCGGTGGCTCTCGCCGGCCACCCGGCGGTACACCGGCAGCGCCCCGATCAGGGTGACGGCGACCAGGACGAGCGTGGCCAGCGGTGACACGACGCCGGCTGCCAGGGCGGCGATCGCCGGCTGGTAGCCGAGGGTGGAGAAGTAGTCCACACCGGTCAGGCACATGACCTGCCCCCATGCGTGCTTCTTCTCATGGCTGGCGCGCTCGCCGTGCGGGCCCTGGTGCGAGCCGACGTTCTCCTGCAGGCCCTCCAAAAGCCAGCTGCGGAAGGACGCCATGCCCGGTTTCTTGCCCGACGTCGGTTCGGCCGGGGGTCTGCTGAGGGTTGTCACGATCGCCTTTCCGAGCGGCCCGGAACGGCCGCTTTGAGTGCGACGCTAGCACCGCGCGGCGCGGCACCCACGGCCCGTTTATGCAACCTTTACGCCGCTGTGGCACACCTCTCAGACACCCTGCGCGAAGACCGGAAAGAAACACTTGATGCATACCAGGCAACTTGGCGGTAGGATGACGAAAGCATTGAACCACGTATGGAGAGGGCGCTCATGGAAGAGCTTCGGCTGTCAGCCAACGGAAATCTCGGCCCGATCGACTCGGCGCGGATCCCCCGGTACGCGGGTGCGGCGACGTTCGCTCGGCTGCCGCGGCTGGACCAAGTGGACCGGGCCGACGTCGCCGTCGTCGGTGTCCCTTTCGATTCGGGCGTCTCCTACCGTCCGGGGGCGCGCTTCGGCGCCAACCACGTCCGCGAAGCCTCCCGCCTGCTGCGCCCCTACAATCCGGCGCTCGACCTCTCGCCCTTCGAGCTCGTCCAGGTGGCCGACGCGGGGGACATGGCTGTGAACCCCTTCAACATCAACGAAGCCCTCGAAACAATCCAGCAGAACGCGCTGGACCTCACCGCTGGCGGTGCCCGGCTGGTCACGCTCGGCGGGGACCACACCATCGCCCTGCCGCTGCTGCGCGCCGCCGCCCAACGCGCCGGAGGGCCCGTGGCAATGCTGCACTTCGACGCGCACCTGGACACCTGGGACACCTACTTCGGGGCCGAATACACCCACGGCACCCCCTTCCGGCGAGCAGTGGAGGAGGGCATCCTCGACACCGAGGCAATCTCACATGTCGGCACCCGCGGCCCCCTGTACGGCCACAAGGACCTTGAGGACGACCGGCGGTTCGGTTTCGGCATCGTCACCTCCGCGGACGTCTTCCGCCAGGGTGTCGACGAGGTGGTGGCCAAGCTGCGCGACCGGATCGGCAACAGACCGCTGTACGTGTCGGTGGACATCGACGTGCTCGACCCGGCCCATGCCCCGGGAACCGGCACCCCCGAAGCCGGCGGTGTCACCAGCCGCGAACTGCTGGAGATCCTGCGCGGCTTGCGCGGGCTGAACCTCATCGGGGCCGACGTCGTCGAGGTCGCCCCCGCCTACGACCATGCTGAGCTCACCGGCGTGGCCGCCTCGCACGTCGCCTACGACCTGGTCACACTGCTCGCCGACGGCGCCCGCCCGGAGGTCGCTGCGCGATGACCGAGCGTCTGCCTGACGGGGTCCGCAACGGCGGGGATCTCGTCGTCGAGACCCTGGAGGCGCTGGGGGCCAAGACCGTTTTCGGCATCCCCGGCCAGCACGCCCTCGGCCTCTTCGACGCGATGGGCCGGGGAAACCTCAAGTTCGTGTCCTCCCGGGTGGAAAACAACTCCGCCTTTGAAGCCGACGGCTACTCCCGGGCGACCGGCGAGGTCGGCGTGCTGTTCCTCTCGACCGGCCCCGGGGCCCTCACCTCGCTCGCCGGGCTGCAGGAAGCCTACGCGACCGGGGTGCCGATGATCGTCGTCGCCAGCCAGATTCCGCTCGAGGGTCTGGGGGCGCGGCGCAAGGGCATGCTGCACCAGCTCGATGACCAGAAGGCGTCGGCGGCGAACGTAACCAAGAGCCAGCGTCTGATCCAGCATGCCTCCGGCATCCCGTCGGCGATCCAGGACGCCTGGACCGAGGCCATCTCCTCGCCGCAGGGACCTGTCTGGATCGAGATCCCGCAGAACGTGCTGCTGGCCCCGATTATGGTGCCGCCCGTCGAGGATGCGCTGGCCCAGGCCTTCGACAACCCGCCGCGGACGGAGCTGGTCAAGGAAGCAGCCCGCTGGCTGAGCGCCGCCGAACGCCCGGCCATCATTGCCGGCGGAGGCACCCGGCGCGGGAAGGCGGAGGCTTCGCTGCTCTCGATCGCCGAGAAGCTGCGCGCTCCGGTGGTCTGCACCCCCGGCGGCAACGGCGCCTTCCCCTGGACGCACGAGCTCTCGCTGCAGTCCTGGATGGAGGACCGCTATGTGACCGACCTGCTTGAGAACGCCGACGTGCTCGTCGTGGTCGGCTCCTCCCTGGGCGAGGTCACGAGCAATTACTTCACCATGGAGCCGCGCGGACGCATCATCCAGATCGACGCCGAACCCCGCGTCCTCGAGTCGAACCGGCCTGGGCTGGGCATCCGGGCCGACGCCGGGCAGGCGCTCAGGGCGATCGATGACGCGCTCAGCCCCCGCGTGCCGGACGGGAAGGCGGAGCTGCTGGTGAAGGAAACCCTCGCCAAGGTGCAGCAGCGCCTGGACGGGCAGGGCCTGGAGCTGGAGCGCCGGTTCCTGGCGGACATCCGCGACGCGGTGCCGGACGAGATGCAGACGTTCTGGGACATGACGATCTCCGCGTACTGGGCCTGGAGCTGCTGGGACTCCCGGCAGGGCGCGTTCCACTCCGCGCAGGGCGCCGGTGGCCTGGGCTTTGGCTTTCCGGGGGCGATCGGCGGCGCCGTCGGCCTGGCAACTGCCGGACGCCCGGCCCGGGTGCTTGCCGTGTCCGGGGACGGTTCGGCGATGTACTCCATTGCCGAGCTGGCGACGGCCAAGCAGCACAACGTGCCGGTCACCTGGCTGATCGTCGATGACGGCGGCTACGGGATTCTCCGCGAATACATGGTCGGGGCTTTTGGCAAGGCCACGGCCACCGAGCTGGCGCGTCCGGACTTCGTCCGGCTGGCCGAGTCCTTCGGGGTCCCGGCGCGGCGCGCGAAACCTGAGGAAGTCGGCGAGGCGCTTCGCGAGAGCTTCGCAGTGGACGGACCCAACGTCGTCGTCGTCGAAACCCTGCTGCGGATGTTCGCCCCGACGCACCTCTGACGCCCTCCCTCGGCCGAACGGCCAGTTGCGGCGGCTTCTCGACGCTCGAAGCCGCCGCAACTGGCCGCTCGCGCGTCCGCGCCCTCAGGGGGTCAGGAGCCCAGCGCCGCGGGGTCCATGTAGATGACTTCCCACAGGTGCCCGTCCGGGTCCTGGAAGCTGCCGCCGTACATGCCGGGCTGCTCGCTGGCCGGGTTCGATTCTGCCCCGCCGGCTGCCAGAGCCTTCGCCACCATTTCGTCGACCTCTTCGCGACTGTCCGCGGACAGGGCGAGGATCACCTCGGTCCCGTTCGCTGCTTCCGCCACCGGTTTCCGGGTGAACGTCTGGAAGAAGTCCCGCACCAGCAGCATGACGAAGATGCCGTCGCCGACGATCATGCAGGTGGCCTTCTCGTTGGTGAAGGCCGGGTTGAACTCGAAGCCCAACTGGGTGAAGAAGGTAATGGACGCGTCCAGGTCCTTCACGGGCAGGTTCACAAAGATTTCGCGTGACATGGGGACAAGCTAACAGTCCCCGCAGGGCCTGTCACCGAAGCGCGGGGCCGGCAGTGAACTCCGTCACTTAGTTTCCCAAAGCAAGTAAATAGTGATATCGTTGCCTGAGGCAAACAAGCAATGTGGAAAGAAGCACCATGTCAGTCCGCAAACAGACCGCCGCGGTCCTCGTGGATCGGATTTTCGCTTTGCAGCGCGTCCTGCGCTGCGTGACAACAGCCAACCTCAGAGCATCGGACCCAGGGGTCGCCCTGCAGGGCGTCCTGCGGATCATCGGAGACGCGGGGGAGTGCCGGGCCACCGAGCTCGCCTCCCGGCTCGGGGTCGGCGCTTCGGTACTGAGCCGGCATATCGCCGAACTCGAGGAACTTGACCTCGTGGTCCGCAGGCCCGATCCCGCAGACCGGAGGGCGCACCTGATCAGCCTCTCGGACCAGGGTGCGCAGCAGGTGCTCGCCACCGAACAGCGCAGGTCCGAACTGCTCCAGCAGGCGCTTGAAGGCTGGAGCGAGGAAGAGGCCGACGCCGCGGCGCTGGTCATCGAGCGGCTGTCCCGCACGATGAACAGCGCTTTCCGGGCGAAGGCGGCCGGAGCGCCCCACGAACACACGCACGACACCCTAGTAGGAGCAAACTAATGGCCAGCCACGCAGCAACCGGCACTGCGCCGCGGCCGCACGAACCGAGTGCGGAACCGCAGCAGATGACTCACCGGCAAATCATGGAGGCGCTGACGGGTCTCCTTGCCGCCTTCTTCACCGCAATCCTCAGCAGCACCATCGTCGCGAACGCCCTGCCGACCATCATGTCGGACCTGAAGGGCACCCAGACGGACTACGCCTGGGTCATCACCGCGGCGCTGCTGGCGAACGCCGCAACCACCCCGATCTGGGGCAAGCTCGCGGACCTGTTCAACAAGAAGCTGCTCGTCCAGCTGAGCATCATCGTCTTCGTCGCCGGCTCCGTGATGGCAGGCCTGTCCGAGAGCATCCCGTTCCTGCTCACGGCTCGCGTCATCCAGGGCATCGCGATGGGCGGCCTCACTGCGCTGGCCCAGGCGATCATCGGCACCATGATCCCGCCGCGCGAGCGCGGCCGCTACTCGGGTTACATGGGCGCCGTGATGGCGGTCGGTACCGCCGGCGGCCCGCTGCTGGGCGGCTTCATCGTGGACAGTGCACTGGGCTGGCGCTGGACCTTCTACGTCTGCGTGCCGCTCGCCGTCGTCGCCCTGATCCTGCTGCAGAAGACGCTCAAGATCCAGCATGTCCGCCGGCCCGCCAGCATCGACTGGCTCGGCTCCCTGCTGCTCACTTCCGGCGTCAGCCTGCTGCTGATCTGGGTTTCCTTCGCCGGCCAGGCCAACTACTACGACTGGTGGTCCTGGCAGAGCGCCGTGATGGTCGGCGGCGGCGTCGTCCTGCTCGCCGCGATGGTCTTCGTGGAGTCCAAGGTCAAGGCCCCCATCATCCCGCTGAAGATCATCTCGCAGCGCACCACCGCGCTCGCCATCCTGGCCTCCGTCGCCGTCGGTGTCGCGATGTTCGGCTCCTCGACCTTCCTGGGCCAGTACTACCAGGTGGCCCGCGGTGCCACGCCGACCGAGGCCGGCCTGCTGACCCTGCCGATGATCGTTGGCAACCTGCTTGGCTCGGTCGTTTCCGGCCAGCTCATCAGCCGGTACGGAAAGTGGAAGCGGTTCCTGATCTTCGGTTCGGTGCTGCTGATCGGCGGCCTCGGCCTCGCCGGCACGATGGACCACCAGACGGACCTGACCCTGGTCGGCGTGTACTTCTTCATCCTCGGCCTCGGCCTGGGCATGATGCTGCAGAACCTGGTTCTCGCCGTGCAGAACACGGTGAAGGCCTCCGACATCGGTTCCGCCAGCGCCTCTGTAGCGTTCTTCCGCTCCTTCGGTGGCGCGATCGGCGTCGCGGTTCTGGGTGCCGTGCTGGGCAACCGGGTCACCGACCTGGCGACTGCCGGCTTTGCGAAAGCCCACATCCGGGTTCCGGCCGGTTCGAGTGCCGGTGCGTCGCTGGACCTCACGGACCTGCCGCAGCCGATCCGCGACATCATGCGCGCCGCCTACGGTGACGCCACCGCCCTGATCTTCACGATTTCCGCCATCATCGGCGTGGTCGCGCTGCTCTCCGTCCTGGCCATCAAGGAAGTGGCCCTGCGCCGCACCGTGGAAATGAAGGAAGCTCCGAAGGAAATTTCCCCGGAGGATGACATCGACCGCGAGTTCGCCGAGGTGCTCAGCCGCGAATCGCACGTCGAGCCGGCTCCTGTGGTGGGCGCTCCGCATGCCGTGGAGCCCGCACCGTCCTTCGGTGGCGTGCAGAAGCGCTCTTCGGTGCTCGCCGCGGCAGAGGCGGCCGCCGACGCCGAGCGGCCCCACGTTGAGCGGGACGCGGAGCGGTTGACTCGGCCGCAGCCGCTGTCCGACCGACGCAGGGACGTGGTCGAACTGATCCAGGCTACCCAGCACACCCTCGCCCAGCAGCAGCTGCAGCTCAGCCGGGCGCTGGCGGCGGTCCAGGAACAAGCCGAGCGCCAGAACGACATCGCCGCCCGGCAGGCAGAGACTGCCGCGGAACTGAAGGCGCTGAAGGAGAAGCTGGCGAAGGAACGCGAGATGCAGGAGGCCGCGGCGCACTACCTCGCCACGCACAGCCTGCGCAGCCACCGCCAGGACGACGTGTCCGGCAGTGATGCTTTCGGCCCCGACGCCGCGCTCTAGACAAAACAAGGAACCGGCAGCAGGATACCGTCCGCAAGGGCAGGGTCCTGCTGTCGGATCGTTTAACGGCTGGAAGCCGAAGGCGGGGCCGGCGGCCGGGAGTCAGTCCGCGGCGAGGGCCAGGACGACGCTGGCGATGCGTTCGGCGTCCGCTACCGAGAGCTTGTCAGGAAGAGCGAGCTCGGCCGTGACGGTCTCCGAGAGCCGGATGGTGTGGACCAGCACAGGTCCCGAGCTGGGCTGGGGGACGGGGACCGCCGGGCGCTCGCGCCGGCGCCGGCGTTCCACGGCCGGAGCCGCGGGCGAGGGCGTGCCGGGCGCATCAGGCGCTCCGGCGGAACGGCGGGGCTCCCGCTGGCGGACCTGCTTCCGGGTGGGGCCATGATCTGAGACATCGGGGCTCTGGGGAAGGTCCATGGGAAGCAATCTTAGAGCAGTCAGCTCAAGGGCTTTAATCCGCGTGAAACGGAAAAGCGCTCCGCGGGACGTTCCGCGGAGCGCTTTCGTGCGGCTTCTGCCACTGGGTGGAAGCGGCCTCAGGCGAAGGACTCCGAAGCGGAGTCCAGGGCGGCGGTTTCCTCCGCGGTGAGGTCCAGTTCGACGGCGGCGAAGAGGTCCGCCAGCTGCTCCACCCGGCTCACGCTGGCCAGCGGCGCAGCAACGGTGGGCTTGCTCCGGAGCCACGCGAGCGCCGTCGTCGTCAACGATGCCCCGCGGGCTTCGGCGACCGAGGAAAGCACGTCGATGACGCGGAGTCCGGCGTCGTTGAGGTAGTTGCCGGCGGCGCCGCTGCGGGCGGCCCCTTCAAGGTCGGCGGCGGTGCGGTACTTGCCGGTCAGGAAGCCGCTGGCGAGGGAGAAGTACGGGAAAACACTGAGCTTGTGGTCCTCCGCCACCGGAGCGAGCGTCTGCTCAAAGTTCCGGCGTTCCACAAGGTTGTAGTGCGGCTGCAGGGCCACCGGTGCTGCGAAACCGTTGCGCTCGACAATCGACATCCACTCATTGATCCGCTCCGCGGTGTAGTTCGAGATGCCGATGTAACGGACCTTGCCTTGCTGGACGAGGGAGTCCAGGGCGGCAATCGTTTCGATCAGGGGAGTCTCCGCGTCGTCGAAGTGCGCGTAGTAGAGGTCGATGTGGTCCGTGCGGAGGCGTTCGAGCGAGGCATCGGCGGCCTGGGCGATGTTCCGGGCGGAGAGGCCCCGGTAGTCCGGGTGCGTGCTGACCTTGGTGGCGATGACGACGTCGTCGCGGTTGCCGCGGGAGGTGGTCCACTCGCCGATGATCGTTTCCGACTCGCCGCCCTTGTGGCCGGGAGCCCATGCCGAGTAGCCGTCGGCGGTGTCGATGAAGTTGCCGCCGCGGGCGGTGAAGGCATCCAGCACACTCTCGCTGGTGGCCTGGTCCGAGGTCCAGCCGAAGGTGTTGCCGCCGAGGGCGAGCGGGAAAATGGTGAGGTCGGAGGTTCCAATAACGGTCATGCCGTTCCCTTCAAAGGATGGTCTGCTTTCACAGGGGCTAACTCGGCGCGGGCGGCTATTGTTCCGGAGCAGGAGGCACGACGTCGGCCGCGGAGTGCGCGCGGGCGTCGCCGAGGAACGTCCGGACTTCCGCCATGAGCGCCTCCTCGTTCCGCAGTTCGCATTCCCAAAGCGTGAGGACGCTCCACCCGCCGTCCTCCAGTTTCCGGCGCTGGTCGGCGTCCCGGGCGGCGGTGCGTTCGCGCTTTTGGAGCCAGAAGTCGGCGTTTGTCTGCGGGTGGTGCTGGCCGGCCTTGCAGTCGTGAAGGTGCCAGAAGCAGCCGTTGACGAAGATCACCTTGTGGCGGCCGGCGAACACCAGGTCAGGCCGGCCGGGGAGCTTCTTGTCGTGCAGCCGGTACCGGTAGCCGGCGGCGTGGATCAGCCGGCGGACGAGCAGTTCGGGTTTGGTGTTCTTGCCGCGGATCCTGGACATGTTGCGGCTGCGCGCCTCGGGGGTGAGGGAGTCAGCCATGGTTTAAGCGTAGCTTTGCCGAGGCGTGGCCTGCGGGGGCAGGGCGGTTTGCGGGTGTTGATAACCCTGTTGCTGGGAGTTTGCTTGGGTTACGCTGACAGCCATCTATCGTTCGGGGGATGAGCGAAACAGGGGGAAATCGTGGCATCTTCACGATGGTTTTTCTTCGGATGGCCCGCGCTGTTGCGCGCGGGCGCCGTCTCGGCGGGGGTCCTGTTGCTGGCGGGATGCTCCGGGGCGCCAGCCGCGGAGCCAAGTCCGCCCGGTCCATCCGCAAGTTCCCCCGCGTCATCGAGCCCGTCGCCGACGCCGACGGCGGCTGCGTCGCCGAAGTACCGTCCCGCAGACGCCAAGGGGCCCGCACAGAACGTGCCCCTGCCGGTGAAGCCGCCGCTCGCTGATGAGAAGAGCAAACAAGGGCTGGAAGCGTTCGCCCGGTACTGGTACAGCGTGTTCGGATATGCCTACGAATCGGGGGACTTCGTACCTTTGGCCGATATAACTGGCGCAAACTGCGCGCCCTGTAACCGTGCAAAGTCGGTTGTCGAAAGTTGGTATAGCAAGGGAGGGTGGACGGCCGGAGGCAGGTTCGACGTGGCCGGTGCGCAGAGCCGATTCGCTGAGACTTCTGCCGGGGGCTATCAGGTGATTGTTCAAACCAGACAGCATGCGCTTTTGTATTACCGGCACAACGGAACTCTGGACGAGAGCAATCCTCAGAGCGAATACATCACGGACATCATGGTCGCCCAATATTCAACTGGGCGATGGCACGCCGAGCTCGTGGAACACGTCCGCGGTGGATGATGAACAGATCCTCTCAAGGTTTGCGCGGTTTCTTCTGTCTGGTGTTACTCATTTTCTCAATGGTTTTGGGCACGCCCATCGCCGCAGCGGACGGGAGCAAGGGAAGTTGGAGCTCGCATGGTGCGGAGGTGGAAACCTGGGTACAAGATCCAACCAGTGGGTTGTGGGGAAGTTCGCCAGCAGCCGGCGCTGAAGATCCGGACAACTACAAGTTTGAATTGTTGTGTCTGGTAAAGCTCAATGATTTCGACAAGGCATGCCTAGCTAAATACGACTGCCCGGCAGCGGAGAATGGCCGACCTGTGCAATGGTTCCGGTCTCCCAAGGCTTTCGATCCTCCGAGTTGGCTGCCTCTCGGCGGAACCTCTTGCGTATATTCAGCAAAACCTCGAGACGTCATGGCAGAAATCGCTGCGGTCATCGAACACGCCTTTCGAGAGCTGCCTCTTCGACCCGGGCGCCTCAGCGCCCAGCCCAGCCCTCACACCCTCAGGGGAGCACAAACGAACTTTTTCATCGACGCAGTCACCCAAGACTTTGACATCCAACTGCTGGGGCAGAAGGTTCATGTTCATGCGGTTCCGGTGGAGTACAAATGGAACTACGGAGACGGCTCTTCTCTTGGCCCAGTTGCCTCTTCCGGAGGGTCACTCCCGCAGAACCGCTGGGGTGAGAAAACAAACACTAGTCACGCATACGGCGCCACGGGCGATTTCTCGGTTACTGCCACGACCTATTTCCAAGGCACATACTCTGTCAACGGTGGCCCTGAGCTGCCTATCCCGGGGACGGGGGAATTTTCCACCCCTCCCGTATCAATCAGCGTGTGGCGGTCGGTCACCCGTAACTATGCGGACAACTGTCTCCAGAACCCGCACGGCGCGGGCTGTTAGGCGGCCGTCCTTCGTGCCTGCGGCAACCCGCTAGCTGCCCCCGCCCATGTACACCACGACGAGCGCGGTGGAGACGGCAGCGGCAACCGCTTCAACCGCAGCTCTGGCCGAAGGGGACTGCCACGGACCTGCGACGATCTGGTTCACCCGTCCCTTCGGGGCGTCCGGAATGATTTTGCGCAGAAGGTCGCCGGCCTCCGCAAGTGCTATGAGGGCGGTCGTCCTGTCGTCGGGCCCCGGCGCGGCGCCCCCGGTCTCAGTTCCCGCCAATGCCCGCTGCAGGCGGCTGCGGATCTCGGCGTCGGCGTCGTGCTCCGATTCGGGGAACCGGTGGACGTGAATGAAACCGAGCACGGTTGAATCGGTCTCCTTGAGGATCCCCTTGTGCACGAGCCTGCGGCAGAGGTCCTCAGCCTGGCTCCGGTTCTGGAAGTGCTCCACCCACCACTGCGCGCGGCGGGGCTTGTGCTCGTCGGAAATGCGCAGCAAGTGGGTGGGATACGCGGTGTCCGAGGCGGTACCACTGGCCTGCACGTGGTCGTCGTGGATCTCGATGGCACCTTCCAGTGCGAGCTCCACCAGTACGGCGCCGGCCAGGATCAGGTGCAGAGTCTGAGCATCAATGCGCTTCTTCCCTGTCTCCCGGTGCAGGGAAAGGAGCATCAGTTCCTCGGGCAGGGTGAGCTGACCAGTTGCCATGATTCAGCTTAGAACCTGCAAAAGCCGGCAGGAATAGGCCGAAAGCCCGCCGTCGTGAAAGCCCGCCCTCGCGGGAGCCGCCCTTAGAAGTACCTGGGCTTCGGCTGCTTGTTCGGCGGCGGATCAAGCTGGTCCTGGATGATCGTCAGGCCTGTCTGGTACTCCGGCGAGTGGTACTCGGGACTGGCATGCCCCACGCCTTGGAGATCGTATTCGTAGAACGGGTTCTTCGGCAGCAGGCGGTGCCAGCCGCGCTTGGCCGAAGCCGCATCAACAATCGGGTCCTGCTCGTCGTACAGCAGGCCGATGCCCGTCGCCGGGGAAATGTTGCCGTGGTACTGCCGGGGGAACGCCTCCAGGAACTTCCCCTGCGAGGTGCGCAGCAGCACGCTGTTGTTGCTGCCATCGAGGGAACGTTCGATGCCTTGGGTCACGGCCTCGTACATGCCCCGTCCGTTCGGGTTCTGAACCCCGTCCATCGCGCCCACGGCCATCCGCCCCAGCACTCCGACGTACGGGCCCAGGTAGCCTGCCACGTCAATGAGCTGTTTATTCGCGTCCAACACGTCAAAGGAGCTGCTCGGGCTGGAGCCCATCACGATCATCCGCACCCGGTACCCGGCGTCCTCGAGCATCGGTGCGAGCACCGTCGCGACCATGCCGCCGAAGCTGTCCCCGTAGAGGTAGATGTCGCCGATCCGCCTCTTGTTCGCGTCGTTGTAGATGGCGACGAAGAGCTTGTCGATATCGATGCCCTCGTTGGAATACCCCACGTAGGACGCGGGGGCCCGCTCGTTCATGGCCGGTTGCAGGCCCTTGAGCTTGGCACGTACCGCCCGGTTGGGAACCTGGTAGCCGCCCAGGAGGTACCAGGCGGAGCTGGGGAAGCGCAGTGCCGCGAAGCGGTTCTCGTCGTTATCCGGGGTGATCACCTCGAACGAGGTGTTCTCCGTGATGATGTACTCGAGCGAAAGGTTGGTGCCGAAGAACGCCATCGCCAGCGTTGCCGCACTGCCCGCGATGAAGCGCCGTCGGCTGATATCCGGGACCGGTCCTGCTGTTTTCCGCGCCTTCCGGTAGGACCGCCCGCGCTGCTGGAACATTGTTCTTTGAGCATCCCGCTGTCGGGGCTGCTGGTCAATGGCGGCCGGCACGCAGGTGTTCCCTTTCGGCCCGGTGCCGCCGCTCGAACTCCGGGTCCGTGAGCACGGGCGAGCTGCGCGGCGCGGTTTCGGAGCTTCCGGACGCGCACAGGCCGATGAACGCCCCGAGCTCTTCGAGCCCCTCGGGGCGGGTGGGCAGGTACGCCGTCAGCTCGGGGGAGCGCACGACGACGGCGCACCACTGGGCGCGGGAGACGGCCACGTTGACTCTGTTGCGGGAAATCAGGAACTCCATTCCGCGCGGCACCTCCCCGGGAGCCGACGCGGCAAGGGACACGATCACCACGGGTGCCTCCTGGCCTTGGAACTTGTCCACCGTCCCCACCGGCACCTTGTCCCAGCCGGCGTCGGCCAGCGCACGCCGGATCAGCTGCACCTGCGCGTTGTACGCCGCGACCACGAGGATGTCCCCCTGTTCCAGCGGCCGAGGTCCAGCGTCGGGGCCCGGCGTCCAGGGCAGCTCAATCAGCTTCTGCACTTCACGGACGACGGCGCGCGCTTCCTCCGGCGAGGACGTCGCGTTGCCGCGGTGCTCCACCCACAGGCAGTGCACGCCGGGGGCCACGCCGGACAGACGGCGCTCCGCGGTGCAGGGGTCGGCGCTCAGCCGGTCATCGTAGGACAGGTGCGAGACCGCGGCGGCGAGCACCGGGTGCATGCGCCAGGTGGTGGCCAGGAAGTAGCCGAGGTCGGCAGGCAGGGTGTTGTGCCCCTGCGAGAGCCAGCCCAAAGCGGAGGTGTCCACGGGTTCCGGGTGCGTGCCCTGCGTGACCTGGGGGAGTTGCTGCGGGTCCCCCAGCAGCAGCAGCCGCTTAGCTGCCCGGGAGACCGCGACGGTGTTGGCGAGCGAGTACTGGCCGGCTTCGTCGATCACCAGCAGGTCGAGTTCCGCGTCGCCGAAGCGCTTCGCGTTGGCAAAGTCCCAGGCTGTGCCCCCCACCACACCCGCCCCCTCGTCGAGGAAGGCGCGGAGGGCGGCGTCGTTCTTCAGCCAGGTCCACGGGACGTCGGCCGGGGTGGAGCCGTTGGAAGGCTTCTTCCCCACCCGGTGCGCGGGAACCCCCGCCTTGCCGGTGAGGGCCGAAAACATGTTCTCGATCACGGCGTGCGACTGGGCGACCACGCCGACCTTCCAGCCGCGCCCGACGAGGTCGGCGATGACGTGCGAGCCCACATGCGTCTTCCCCGATCCGGGAGGCCCCTGCACGGCCAGGTAGGAGCTGTCGAGGTCCGCCACCGCCGCGGTGATGGAGGGGATGTAGGCGCCGTCCTCCGCCACCGGGAGGGCATCCAGCGAACGCAGCCGGGGCGCGCGCCGCCGGAGGATGTCCAGCGCCGGGTTGTCAGGAAGAGCGGGGAGCCCGTCGCCCACGCTCCGGGCAAGGGCGGCAATCGACTCCCGCTGAGCGTTCGTGGGGATCGGGCTGTTGGGCGTCAACGCCATTGGCGTCGCCGCGAACGGCTCGCATCCCTTGGGCAAGCGCTCCCGAAGGACGACGACGTCTTTGCCGTCCTCGACGCCCACCTCGAGGATGTCCGCGCCGAAGAAGCCGTCCCGCCGGGTGCGTCCGTCATTGGGCCGCGGCGGCTCGGCGGGGAGCTGCGCGTCGTACATCGAGAAGACCTGCAGCCCAGGCTTGACCTCGGACCCGTCCGCCCAGGAACCGGCCAGCCTCACGGTTCGTGCGAGGCTTTTCTTCCCGGTCGGGACGGACCAGTTCTCCACCACTCGCGCACTGTCCGCCACGAAAACGTCCCGGGTGTCCTGCCATTCGCCGACGTCGGCGCTGAGCCGGTCGAAGTGCGCCCACCAAAACTGCTTCTCCTCGCGCCGGTGGTGCCCGGTCGCGGCGGCCAGCAGGGCGAGCGCTTCGTCGTCGGCTCCCAGCGGCCGGTGCGCCGCGGCCGCCTCCTCCCGGGCATGGCTGACGCGCTCCAGCAGAACGGCCTCGGCAGGCCCGGGCTCATCCGGCGCGGTTTCCGGCACGGGTGTTCCGGTTTCAGCGGCCGCAGGCGTCACTTCGTGCGGGAGGATGTCGCGCTCGCGGGCGTGCCGCACCAGCCAGTCCCGCAGCTTGAGCGTGGAGAGGCAGTCGTAGGTGTTGTAGTCCTCGATGCTGGCGAGCACCTCCGCCGCCTCCTCGGTGCGCTCGGCGTCCCGCGCTTCGCAGTAGAGGGCGTAGGCGACCACCGAGGCGCCGGCATCCTTGACGTCCCCGGTGCGCAGGTGCGGGCCCATGTACAGCGGTTCAAGCGACTTGATGCTGTAGGAGTGCGCCGAGATGCGCACGCTGTGCCGGACCACGTTGTAAAGGTCCACCAGCACGCCGTCGCGCAGCAGGCCGTCCACCGCATCCTCGCCCGTGCCGTGGCGCAAGGACAGCCGCCGGAGGGCGGCCTTTTCGTAGTTGGCGTAGTGGTAGATGTGCATGTCCGGGTAGCGGGAGCGGCGCTCCGCCACGTACGCGAGGAAGTCGAGCAGCGCCTGGCGTTCCTCGGCACGGTTGTGCGCCCAGAATGCCCTGAATTCGGGGGCGTGCCCCGGCGACGCAGGCGCTTCCATCACTCCGAACAGATACTCCAGCCCCCAGTCGGCGGAGCCGGATTCGGTCCACAGGGGGTCCCCTTCGAAGTCGAAGAAGATGTCGCCCGGGCTCGACGGCGGCAGGGTGGCAAGCGTGTTCTCCGCCAGGAAGCTGAAGGCGACGCCCCCGGCCGACCCGTCCGCGGGGCCCGTTCCGGTCTGCATCCGCGCCTGCTCCCTCAGCCGTACCAGGGATCCCGCACTCGGCTGCGGCAGTTCCAGCGATGCGAGCGCCTCGATCGTCGGAACGCCCTGGGTGATGAGTTTCTTGCGCCGCGACAGGCTCATTCCTGCCACCATCAGCAGGTCGCGGGTCTTCTGCACCTGTTCCTTGCAGACGTCACAGCGGCCGCATGCCGTGTACCGGGGATCGCCCCATTCGACCGCGAGCGGCTGCCGGCGGTGGGCATCGAGGATGGTCAGCAGCCGCTGCCTCCGCTCCCGGTAAACGGGCAGGATGTCCGCGAGCCGGTGGGTGGTGCTGCTGCCGTCCCCAAGGATCAGGTGCACCGTGGGCGCCGTCGGGATGCCCGCCTGCTGCAACTGGTCTCCGTACGCGGCGAGCTGCAGCAGCGCTGTGACCTTGGCATGCCGGGCGAGCTTGGTGTCGTACACCGCGTACCGTGCCCCGCCGTCGTCGGCGGTCTTGACGAGGAAGTCCGACCGCCCGTGAAAGCTGCCGTCAAAGAAGGAGCCCTGGAAGACGACGTCGGCGCCCGCACGCAGGGCAGTCAGGGTCTGCCCGTGCTTGGCGGAAAGCGCAGCCCGGGTCATGGCAGCTGCTGGCTCGATTTCGTACACGCCCCGGCCGGCCGCGGGATCCCACCGCCCGTACTCGGCGACGAAACCTTCCAGCACACGGAGTTCGTGCGCGTCGCCGAGCCGGGCGGTCCGCTCGAGCATCTTGTCCTCGACGGCGGGAAGCTTCTCTCCACGGCCGAGCTTGTCATCCAGGGTGCGCAGCACGGCGTATTCGCAGACGGCCGCGGCGACCAGGTCGCTGGCGGAGAAGACCAGATCGGGGTGAGCCCCCGGGGTCTCCGAGGTGAGCAGAAACATCGTGCCTCCTGCCGCTTGGCTCAGCTGTCGGCTGCGGGACGGCTGTACAGCGAATCTATCAGCAGGGCCCGACAGGTTCACAGGAGGCGGGAGTGAGCGCAAAGCCCCGCGTATTGCGCACCAGTAAGCATGCTGACTATTCTGGGGTGATCTAAGTCCGCAATGAGGCAACACGCAACAGGAGGAACCATGGCAGGCAATTTGTTGGCACGGTCAATGCACGACTTGAGCGCGGCCGCGTGGTTCGGCGGCTCCCTGATGGGAGCGGTTGGGCTCAACGGCGCCGCAGCGGCCGCTAAGGACCCGAAGGAGCGCACGAGGCTCTCGACCCTGGGCTGGGCCAAGTGGGCTCCCGTTCAGACGGCGGCTTTCGCAGTCCACGCGGTGGGCGGCATCGGTCTGATTCTCGGCAACAAGGGCAGGCTCGCCTCCCAGGGCGGCGCGCAGGCGAACACGATCATCAAGAGCGCAGTGACGCTCGCTGGTATGGCCCTGACGCTCTACTCCGGCATGCTGGGCAAGAAGGTTGGCAAGCTGGCCGACGAGGGCGCCGAGGGCGCGACCGAGCCGAAGTCGGGCGCATCGGCCGAGCTGCAGGCAGCGCAGAAGCAGCTCAAGATGCTCCAGTGGGCGCTTCCGGCGGTCAGCGGGCTCGTTATCGTGCTCGGTGCCCAGCAAGGGGAGCAGCAGCGCCCGACGAACATTCTCGACAGTATCCGCAAGCGATAGGAGCACCGATGGGCAGGCATAGCGCAGACACCGAACCGGACGCCAGGTCCGGCGCCGCCGGCAGCGAGGTTGTAAGCGGTGCCGCCAACGACGCCGCCGACGGGGATCCGATCATCGCGCAGGCGGTCGACCAGGACACCGCCGCAGCACAGGTCCCCGATCTCCAGGGGGCTGAAAGCAGCGCCCCGGCGGCCGCGCCGGGTGGGGCGGCCGGGCCCGCCGAGGAGCTGGACAAGAAGACGCCGGACGACCGCGGATTGACCACCAACACGGACTCCAGCGAGTAGCGCTTTCGGCAACGAAAGAGCGGCCGGGCGTCTGCCCGGCCGCTCTTTCGCCTGCCGATCTTTTCCTGTGCCGTGTCAGCGGGCCACGCGGGCGAGCAACGGCGGGAGCACCGCCGCCGCCACGCAAAACACGGGGACTGCGAGCAGCCAGGCCGATCTGATCCGGCGGGCGCGGCGCACTGCCGCGTGCAGGGCCCGGAACTGCGGTGCGACGGCTGTCCCCGCGGCTTTCGCCGGGGCGGAGATGCGCCAGGTTTCCGGCCGTTCCGCCACCGAGGCAATCCTCCGCACCTGCTCGGGGGAGAGCAGCGGATCGCGCCGTTTGAGCCAGCGCAGCAGCCCGTCGGCGGTCACCACCGCCACCTCCTGCGTGCACTCGCGCACGCTTAGCTTCCCGGAGCCAAGGACAAGCACCAGTACCCCCTTGACCGGCACGGACTGTCCGGCCGCGTCCGAGAGCAGGCGGGACGCCCGCTTCGCTTCGTACGCGGCGTTGCGCAGATGCGGCTGCTTCTTGCCGGCGACCATGAGCGTGCGGTTGACGACCCACACGTACTGCCCGGAATGGTTCTTGGTGTTGAGGGTGTACACCCCGGACGGCCCGATCAGCACGTGATCGATGTCGGCCGTTCCCGCACCCACGGGCACCGCATGCAGCACCGTCCATTCCGGGCCCAGCCCGGCCAGGAGCGCCCCGACGGCTATTTCGCCCAGGGCGCCCTTGTACCAGGAGACGGCCTCTGGCGGGAGCGGACTCGCGCCGAAGAGGCGTGCCGGCCAGGGCCGGGGACGTGCGAGCCGCTGTGCCCTGAGGACCTCGGTCATCACCGCCTGCCCCGGGATCCTGGCGCGGAGGCCGGGCGGGGCGGCGTCGCCGTCGTCGGCCCTGCCCCCTGCGTGTCCGTCTGCTCGGTGTTGGTCTGCTCTGTGTTGTCCTGCTCCGTGTTGGTCTGCTCTGCCCGGAGGCAGCATCGGTCCCGTCATTCTTCCCCCCCAAAAAAGATGCTCACCCCGTGCGAATGCTTCGCGCAGGGGAAGAGGCCCTGAAGCCCTAGCAACATTTAGCACAGGACCTCCGACAACCAGCCGGCGTGCGTTGTCCGAAACGCGGCGGAAACACTGCCGACTCGCAGATTTTACCGTGGTGTGACGCACGTAACACAGCTGTTGCATTGCGGTCCGTCAGCGGAAACGTGTGCTGATTAGCCTCGATGGACGGGGGACGCCTATTTCCGGTCTCGCAGGGTCGCCGCAAGGCACCCGACCTCGAGGGAGGTTCAGGATGCACTACTTTCTGATGACTGTCCGGATGGACACCGCCGCGCAGACGCTGGACCCGGGCGCCACCGCCTGGATGCTCGCAGCGTCCGCCCTGGTGCTCCTGATGACGCCCGGCCTGGCATTCTTCTACGGCGGCCTGGTCCGGATGAAATCCGTACTGAACATGATGATGATGAGCTTCGGCGCGATGGGCGTCGTCGCCGTGGTCTGGGCGCTCTGGGGCTACGGGATGGCCTTCGGCCCCGACTCCCTGGGCGGCTGGGTGGGCGACCCGTTCGCCAACTTCGGCCTGCATGGGCTCACCGCCAGCATCGGGGACAACGCGCCGGGCCTCCCGGACATGGTCTTCATCGGTTTCCAGGCCACTTTCGCCATCATTACCGTGGCCTTGATCAGCGGCGCGGTGGC
Organism: Paenarthrobacter sp. DKR-5; assembly: GCF_018531425.1. Taxonomy (GTDB): domain Bacteria; phylum Actinomycetota; class Actinomycetes; order Actinomycetales; family Micrococcaceae; genus DKR-5. The sequence continues at coordinate 54,903 of NZ_JAHBOI010000008.1, read as the reverse complement.
CGAGCGGGTGCGGTTCGGGCCCTGGCTGCTGTTCTGTGCCCTGTGGGTGACGCTGGTTTATTCGCCGATCGCGCACTGGGTCTGGGGCGGCGGCATTTTCGGCGCGACCGGCATCATCGGCAGCAAGATCGCGGCGCTGGACTTTGCCGGCGGCACGGTGGTCCACATGAACGCCGGAATGGCCGGTCTGATGCTGGCCGTCATCCTCGGCAAACGGCTGGGCTTCATGAAGGACCCGAACATCCGCCCGCACAACCTGCCGTTCGTCATGCTCGGCGCCGGCCTGCTCTGGTTCGGCTGGTTCGGCTTCAACGCCGGCTCCGAACTGGCGGCGGACGCCACGGCGAGCCTCGCCTGGGTGAACACCCTCGTCGCCACCAGCGCCGCGCTGCTGGGCTGGCTGCTGGTCGAGCGGATCCGCGACGGCCACGCCACCTCGCTCGGCGCAGCATCGGGAGCCGTGGCAGGCCTGGTAGCGGTCACCCCTGCCTGCGGCTTCGTGGACCCGGTCGGGGCGATCCTGATCGGGGCTATCGCCGGTGCGGTCTGCGCGCTGGCGGTGTCGCTGAAGTTCAGGCTGGGCCTGGACGACTCGCTCGATGTTGTCGCCGTCCACTTCGTCGGAGGCCTGTGGGGGACCCTCTCGCTCGGGTTCTTCGCGGTGCCTTCCAGCAAGACGGCCGGCGGCCTGTTCTACGGCGGGGGGCTGGCCCAGTTCTGGCCGCAGATCCTCACCGCGTTGATTGTCACGGTGTGGACGGCGCTGATGACGACCCTTATCGGCTTCGCGATCCACAAGACGGTGGGCATGCGCGTCTCCGAGAACAACGAGGCCTCCGGCATCGATGTCACGGAGCACGCCGAGACGGCCTACGAGCTGATCACCACCGGGGGCACGTTCCGTCCCGACGGGCAGCCCCGCCCCGAGCCGGTGGAGGACTCCGTAACCGTCAGCGGTGCCCACGCCGCGCCGCGGAAGGTGCCGTCGACATGAAGCTGATCACCGCCATCGTCCGCCCGGAAAAGCTCGACGACGTGCGCCAGGCGCTGGAGGACGCCGACGTGCAGGGCCTGACGGTCAGTGAAGCGAACGGCTACGGGCGGCAGCGCGGGCACACCGAGTTCTACCGCGGGGCGGAGTACACCTCGGACATGCTGCCGAAGGTTCGGGTGGAAATCCTGGCCGACGACGACGAAGTGGACCGCCTGGTCGACGCCGTCCTGGCCAGCGCGAGAACGGGAAAGGTCGGAGACGGCAAGGTCTGGACCATCCCGGTTGAGGAAGCCGTCCGGGTGCGCACCGGGGAGCGCGGCGAGGCAGCCATCTTCTAACCCCTGCAACTCTGCCCGCCGATGATGCGCAAACCCGCGAATCGGGGGTCCGGTGGCGCCCAGTTGGACCATCGGCGGGCAGAGTCGGCGGCAGATGAGGCAAAATGGCAGGCGTGACTGAACCTGCTTTGCCCTCTTCCGCCGCCGCTCCCCGCACTCCGGCCGCCGGCCCGGATGCCCGCATTTTCGCCCAGATCGCCGAGGAACTCGGGGTCAAAGCCTGGCAGGTGAAGGCCGCCGTGGACCTGCTCGACGGCGGGTCCACCGTCCCCTTCATCGCGCGCTACCGCAAGGAAGTGACCGGCACGCTGGATGACACCCAGCTGCGCGAGCTTGAAGAACGGCTGCGCTACCTCCGCGAGCTCGAGGACAGGCGCGCGTCGGTGCTGGAAGCGATCGCAGCGCAGGGCAAACTCACTGCCGAGCTCGAGGCGTCCATCCTCGCCGCGGATACCAAGGCCCGGTTGGAGGACATTTACCTGCCCTTCAAGTCCAAGCGGCGCACCAAGGCGCAGATCGCCCGCGAAGCCGGGTTGGAGCCGCTCGCCGATGCCCTGCTGGCCCATCCCGGTCTCGACCCGGAGACCGAAGCCTCCGGCTACCTCAACCCCGAGCACGCCGTCACCGACGCTGCGGCCGCGCTGGCCGGAGCCCGCTCCATCCTGGTCGAACGCGTGACCCAGGATGCCGACCTTGCCACCGATCTGCGCGAAAGGCTCTGGAAGCAGGGCCGGATGCGTTCGACCGTTCTTCCCGGCAAGGAAGCCGAGGGCCAGAAGTTCGCGGACTACTTCGACTTCTCGCAGGACCCTGCCGGCATGCCCTCGCACCGGGTGCTCGCCCTGCTGCGCGGCGAGAAGGAGGGTGTCCTGGCGCTGGACCTGCTCGAAGCGGACCCTTCTGACAGTGAGGAATACGCCGCGGCGCGCACCCGGTTCGAGAGCGCCGTTGCCGCCCGCCTGGGCATCGCCGGGGAGGGACTGCCCGCGCACGTCTGGCTCCGCGGCACCGTGCAGGCGGCGTGGCGCCGGCTGCTGGTGCGCCTCTCGCTGGACCTTCGCTCGCGGCTGTTCGCCGACGCGGAGGACGAGGCGGTGCGCGTGTTCGCAGCCAACCTGCGCGATGTGCTGCTTGCCGCCCCGGCAGGCAACAAGGCCACCCTCGGCCTGGACCCGGGCCTGCGCACCGGGGTGAAGGTCGCCGTCGTCGACGGCACCGGCAAGGTGGTCGCCACCGACACGATCTACCCGCACGCGCCGGCGAAGAAGTGGGACGACTCCCTCGTGACGCTGGCGAACCTGGCCAAGAAGCACCAGGTGGACCTCATCGCGATCGGGAACGGCACAGCGTCGCGCGAAACGGACAAGCTGGCCACCGAGCTGATCAAGCTCCTGCCCGCCAAGCCTGACGGGCACAAAATCCAGAAGCTCGTCGTCTCGGAGGCGGGAGCCTCTGTCTACTCGGCGTCGGCCCTCGCCGCGGCGGAACTGCCGGGCATGGACGTCTCGCTGCGCGGCGCCGTGTCGATCGCCCGCCGGCTGCAGGACCCGCTGGCCGAGCTGGTAAAAATCGACCCCAAGTCGATCGGCGTCGGCCAGTACCAGCACGACGTCACCGCCACGAAGCTCGAACGCTCGCTGGACGCGGTGGTCGAGGACTGTGTGAACGCCGTGGGGGTCGACGTCAACACGGCGTCCCCGGCACTGCTGGCGCGGGTGGCCGGCGTCGGGACCCTGCTCAGCGAGAACATTGTGGCGCACCGCAACGAACACGGCCCGTTCAGCAAGCGCTCCGACCTGATGAAGGTGCCCCGGTTGGGTGCGAAGGCGTTCGAGCAGTGCGCGGGCTTCCTGCGGATCACCGGGGGAGCGGAGCCGCTGGACGCCTCCAGCGTGCACCCGGAGTCCTACGGCGTGGCGCGGAAGATCCTCAAGGCTGCCGGCGCGGACATGGCCACCGTCGCCCGCGGCGGCCGGTCCCTGTCGGCGCTGGACGCCAAGGAGTTCGTCGACGACACGGTGGGTCTGCCGACTGTGCGGGACATCATGGCCGAGCTGGAAAAGCCGGGCCGGGACCCGCGCCCCAGCTTCACGACGGCGTCCTTCTCGGAGGGAATTGAGAAGATCTCGGACCTGCAGCCGGGCATGGTGCTCGAAGGCACTGTCACGAACGTGGCGGCGTTCGGCGCGTTCGTCGACGTCGGGGTGCACCAGGACGGGCTCGTGCACATCTCGGCAATGTCGAACAAGTTCATCTCCGACCCGCACGAAGTGGTCAAGTCCGGGCAGGTCGTCAAGGTGAAGGTGCTCGAGGCGGACCCGGACCGCAAGCGCATCTCACTCACGCTCCGGCTCGACGACGACGCCGCCCCGGCCGGGCGCGGCCGGAACCAGGGGGCCGCTGAAGCCCGCGGCCCCCGCCAAACGGGTGGCCGTCCGAACGGGGCCGGCGGGAACCAGGGCAGCCGGAGTCAAGGCGCTCGGAACCAGGGCAGCCGGGGCCAAGGCGGCCGGAACCAGGGCAGCCAGCCCGCACCTGCCGAGGGGGCCATGGCGGAGGCGCTGCGCCGGGCGGGTCTGGCGAAGTAGCAGGCCCGGGAACCGGGGGCCGGCGTCAGGCGGTGACGAGTTCGCGGCTGGCGGCGCCGGCGGCGACCATGGCGCCGGCCGCCATCACGGCGTCGACGACCGGCAACCCGAGCCGGCGCCGCAGTTCGGCGGCCATCCCGATGCTCGTCAGGCCCGTGCTGGCCTGCACAATGACCTCGGCGCCGGCGGCAGCAAGGCGTTCGGCAGCGTAGATGGTCTCGAAGACCCCGGTGGGGGTGAGCAGCTGCGTGGTGCGCTCCACCCCTTGGGCGCCGTCGACGTGGACCAGCCGGTCCCCGAGCAGCTGCGGGATCGGGCTCGCCGTCGAGGAGCTCAGGCCCAGCACCCCCACGGCGCCCCCGAATGTGAGGGCCGCCGCGGCGGCGGACGCCCCGGCACCGATCACCGGCACGGGGACCCTCCCGCGGGACTCGGACAGGCCCGGATCCGCCGTGCAGCTGATGATGATCGCGTCCACGTCCGGGGCGAGCTCCTCGGCCAGGTCGGCGACCTTGGGCGCCGCCGCTGCGCGGGAGCCGGCGTCGTACACGCCATGGGGCTGGCCCTCGATGCACTTCGAGATGACGTGGAAGCCGAAGGCACGTTCCAGCGCGCCGCCGTGGGCGTGCAGCAGCCGCGGGTCGGCCGTGGTCAGTGCCCGGATCAGTCCGATACGCATGTAAGTACCCCTGTTCGTGCGCGCTTGCTGTTCTTGGCTTCGACGCTACGGGCTGAATGTTTCGGCGGAATGTCAGGGAAGCAACGAAAAAGCGCCCCCGCTCCGGTGGGAACGGGGGCGCTTCCGCGCTGGCGCTGCTGCGGTTGTTAGGCAGGCAGCTGAAGCGTCTGACCGGTGAAGATCAGGTTCGGGTTGCTGATGGTGTCCGTGTTGGCGTCGGCCAGCTTCTGCCAGCCGCCGGGGACGTTCAGCTTCTCAGCGATCTTGCTGAGGGTATCGCCGGCCTTGACGGTGTAGGTCTTGCCGCTCAGCGCGACCTTGGCCACGTGGCGGGCCTGCAGCTGGGCCTGGGGCGCAGCCTGGACCGGAGCCTGCACGGCCGGTGCGGCCGGAGCCTGGACGGCGGGGGCCTGGGCCGGGATCTGGGTGACGGGAGCGCTGCTCTGGACCTGCACGCCGCCGGTGGCGCCGCCGCTCAGTCCGATCTTCGCCGAGCAGGCCGGCCAGGCGCCCCAGCCCTGTGCGGCCTGGACCTTCTCTGCCACGGCAATCTGCTGGGCCTTGCTGGCGTTGGCCGCCGAGCCGGTCCCGCCGAATGAGCTCCACGTGCTCTGGCTGAACTGCAGGCCACCGTAGTAGCCGTTTCCGGTGTTGATGCTCCAGTTGCCGCCGCTCTCGCACTGGGCAATCTGGTCCCAGGTGGAGGTCGGGGTGGCTGCATTCGCCGAGGTGGCGGTCAGGCCGACGCCCGCAGCGGAAAGAGCAGCAAGAGCAATGCCGCCGCCGGCGCGGCGCAGTGTTGACTTCTTCATGGTGGTTGGATGCTCCAAGGGGTCACCAGCGCTCGGCCCGTCCCCGGACGTCGTCGCGCCGCTGCCCACCCCTGACGAATAGAGGTCGTGTCGGTGTCTGCATGTTCGGGCAGCGGGGGTGAAAGCAGCACCGGGCATTTCTCACTGCACGCGGTCTGGGCCGGGCAGAGTTGTAACCGCCCGTCAACCGGGCATTCACCTACCCTAGGGCAGTCGGCGATCGTTGCCAAATCGAGACAATCGGCCGGCGTGTCGGGCCCGCGAGCCGCGCGAATGCGTGCTGCACAGCCCCCGGAAATAGTCCGTGTGGCAACCGCGTTGCACCCAGAGTGGCTGTGCACGACGGCGCGGCCCGCTTGGCTGGCCGGTTACCGGCGCAAGCCCTCCAGTGTAGACGAACCCGAAAGGCTGGCTTTTCGATGGCTGTTCCCTTGTCCATCCTCGACCTCGCATCAGTTGGAGAAGGCGAAACCATCCGCGAATCCTTCGACGCCAGCGTGGAACTCGCCCGCCACGCCGAGCAGTGGGGCTACCGGCGGATCTGGTACGCCGAGCACCACAACATGCCCTCCATCGCGTCCTCGGCCACGAGCGTGCTGATCGCCCACGTGGCGGCCCACACCTCGACAATCCGCCTCGGAGCCGGTGGCGTCATGCTGCCCAACCACTCGCCCCTCACAATCGCCGAGCAGTTCGGCACTCTCGAAACCCTGCACCCGGGCCGGATCGACCTGGGGCTGGGGCGCGCGCCGGGCAGCGACCAGACGACGATGCGCGCCCTGCGCCGGGACCCGTCGTCGTCGGACAGCTTCCCGCAGGACGTGCTCGAACTGCAGGGCTACCTGACCGGGAACACCCGGATCCCGGGAGTCGACGCCACCCCGGGCAAGGGCACCAACGTGCCGCTGTACATCCTCGGTTCCTCGCTGTTCGGGGCCAGGCTGGCGGCCGCGCTGGGCCTGCCGTTCTCGTTCGCCTCGCACTTCGCTCCGGCGGCACTGGAGGATGCGGTGGCGATTTACCGCCGCGAGTTCCAGCCCTCCGAGCAGCTGGACAAGCCGTACTTCATCGCCGGGATCAACGCCATCGCGGCGGACACCGAGGAGGAAGCGCTGGTCCAGTCCGAGACTGCCGCCCACCGGATGATCTCGCTGTTCTTTGGCCGCGGCAAGACGCTCTCCCGCGACGAGTCGAGCATGATCCTCGAGTCCCCGGCAGGGCAGCAGATGCTGCAGATGCGCCGCTACTCGGCGGTCGGCACGCCGGACCAGGTCCTGCAGACCCTGGACCGCTTCGCCGAGCACGCCCAGGCGGACGAGCTCATCGTTGCTACCCAGTCGCCGACCGTCCAGGAACGCCTGCGCTCGTACGAGCTGCTCGCCGACGCCGCCGCGCTGGCGCCCGCCCGCAGCTAGGGCGACAGGGCAACCCGGGGTAACCGGGGCTGCGATAGGAACTTGGACCGGCGTTAGCGGAATTTCCCTAACGCCGGTCCAGGTTGCTCACGCGGCGGTCCAGGTTGCTATCGCAGCTGTCCGGACTGCTATCGGGCCCGTCCGGATTCCTATCGCTGCGGGCCAGCGGGCCGGAGGCGCCTACTCGCCGTCGGGGAACTTGAATGTGCTGGGGAGGGGTGACGGGGCGGTGCCGTAGGCGAGCACGATCTCCTGGTGCGCCTTGAGCTGCACGTCGCGGATGCTGCCGGACTGCTTGGCGCCGTTGACGTAGACCGTCCAGCCGTCCGTGCCGCCGTGCGGGGAGCCCGGGGTCTGGTTGGAGCCGTCCAGGACGCCCCATTCGGTCAGGACCTGTCCGAGCGTGTAGCGCTGGCCGGTCTGCGCGGCCTCGATGTGGACGACGCCGTCGGGCTCGTGCGTGTGCAGGGCGGAAATCCCGTCCGCCTTGCCGTCGGCGCCGACGCTGAAGCCGATGCCCGGCGGGACCGCGACCGGCTTGCCGTCGACGAACACGTCAAGATGGGCGTGGTAGTGCTCGGCGCTGCCCTCCATGTTGAGCACGCTCAGCCCGGCCGCCTTGATCCGGCCGGTAGCGCCGGCGGTGTCGAGTGCCCAGCCGCTGTCGGAGGCAGAGGCGCTCGAGGAGCCGGCCGCCGCGGAGGACGACGGGGCTGAGGCGGACGACGACGGCGTCGCCGCGGGCGATGCCGAGCAGCCTGACGCTGCGGCAGCAAAAATGGAGAAGGCGGCGGCCAGCAGGACTCGCTTGTTCATTCGGAGTGCATCAACTTTCAGTCGGCGGGAGCCTGCGGCGCGTGCGCCAACCGCAGAGCCCGGGAATGCGGCGCGCAGGACACAAAACGGACATGATCGCGCAAACCGGTCCGGTCTGATTCTATTGGCTTGTCTGTTTCGGTCTCACCCTTAGGAAATCATGACGCCCCAGCCTGTCACGCGCGCGCGCAAAATCCGTACTGCCGCCGCGGCCGCCGCCATCCTCGCCGCCATGGGCATCGTGCCCGCCGCCATCGTCAACTCCCAGCTCCCCGACCATCAAGGGGACGCACCGGCCTTCGCGGCAGCCCCGCAGTCGGCGGACTTGGAACTGGCGAAGGCCACGACCAAATCGAAGCCGAAACCCAAGCCGAAGCCGAAAGCCGCCCCCAAGCCCGCGCCCAGGCCGGTCGCGGCCCCGGCGGAACGCATCGTCCGGACCGCCTACACCACTGCCTACACCTGGTTCGACAACACCCCGGCCGGCTCGGCCGTCATCTCCAACCCGGTCCTGCACAGGACAGCGGGCGGCACCGGGACATACGCGGATCCGGTGACGATCGCCGTCGGGCACTCCATCATCAACGGCAGGGACATCCTCGACTACCCGGCCGGCACCCGTCTGTACCTGCCGGACGTGCGGCGCTACTTCATCGTGGAGGACACCTGCGGCGACGGGCTGCACCCGCAGTACGGGCCCTGCCACGCGGGAGTGAACGCGGACGGCTCGGGGTCCACCATCTGGCTGGACCTGTGGATCGGCGGCCAGAGCGGCACCGCTGGCAGTGCCGATGACTGCGCGAGCACGGTGACCGACGGCGACGGCCAGTTGCACACCGTGGTCTTCAACCCGGCCGCGAACTATGCTGTCGCCGCCGGGTCCGGTGTGTTCCACAACGGCCGGTGCGACGCCGGTTACGGCAACACCCTGGTCCGCAGATAGCTCCCGTTGCCCGGCCCTTTGCCGGTGCCGTAGCGTCGTCAGCAGGCGCGGGACCGAGCGTGAGGAGCAGGGCATGTCGCTGATCAAGGGAATCGTCAACGGGGCGGTGGCCGGAGCCGCGGGAACAACGGCACTGAACGCCGTGAGCTACCTCGACATGGTCTGGCGGGCCCGCCCGGCCAGCAGCACGCCCGAGGAATCCGTGAAGCGGCTGGCGGCGAAAACCGGAGTCGGGATCCCCGGCGACGACGATGAGCGCACCAACCGCATCGCCGGCCTCGGCCCGCTGCTGGGCATCGCCACGGGGCTGGGGGTCGGGGCGGTGCTGGGTGCGGCGGCGAGCCTGGGCGTGCGCACCGGTCCGCTGCGGACCGTGCTGCTGTCCTCGGCCGCGGCGATGACGGCGTCGAACGTCCCGATGACGGTGCTTGGGGTGACGGACCCGCGCAGCTGGAGTGCCCAGGACTGGGCGAGCGACGTCCTCCCGCACTTGGCGTACGGAGCCGTCACCGCCCACGTCCTGGAGCACCTGCCGAAGTAGGCCCTACTCGGTGTCCGCAGCCAGGTCCTTGCCCTTGGTTTCCGGGATGGTGAACACCACGGCAGAGCTGACCAGCAGCAGCACCACGGTGTAGATGTTGAACGCGTTCGCACCCACGGTGGAGCCGAGCCAGGTCTGCAGGTACGGTGCGGTGCCGCCGAAGAGCGCCACGCAGATGGAGTACGGCACGCCCACGCCGACGGTCCGGATGCTCGTGGGGAACATTTCCGCATAGACCGCCGGGACGATCGCGGTGGCGCCGCCGATGAAGAGCAACATCACGGACTGGGCGATGAACAGGTTCACCGGGGAGCTGTTGAGCATCCAGTTCATCGGGAAGAACAGCACCGCGCAGCCACCGCCGCTGGCCCACATCACGGGCTTGCGGCCGATCCTGTCCGAGAGCTTGCCCCAGAACGGCAGGGCCGCCAGGAACACCAGGTTCGCTCCGACGCTGGCCCAGAGTGCGGCCCCGCGGTCCACGCCGAGCTGGGTGGACGCGTAGGTCGGGGCGACGATGGCCCAGACGTAGTACGTCACGGTCAGGCCGACGGTCAGGCCGATCACCTGGAAGGCCTGCTTGCGGTGGCGGACGATCTGCGGCCAGATCTTCTCGTGCTTGACGGTCGGAGCTTCCTCCTCGAAGATCGCGGTTTCCTTCATCCGGATCCGCATGACCAGCGCGTACAGGCCGCCGGCCGCGCCGATCAGGAAGGGCACGCGCCAACCCCAGGCGTTCATGTCCGCCTTGCTCAGCGACAGCGCCAGCACGGCGCCAAGAAGTGTTCCAAAGAGGTTTCCGAGGGTGCCGGAGAAGTAGATCAAGGTGGCCCAGTAGCCGCGGTGTTCCCGCGGAGCGATCTCCGAGAGGTAGGTCTGCGACGACGGCAGCTCGCCGCCGTGGGCCAGGCCCTGCAGCAGGCGCGCGGCGAGCAGGATGAACGAGGCGAAGACGCCGATCATGCCGAACGTCGGGGTGATGGCGATCATCAGGCTGCCGACGGCGGCGACGCCAACCGTGGCGGTCATCGCCGTCTTGCGGCCCACCTTGTCCCCAAGCCAGCCGAAGAGCAGACCGCCGAGCGGCCGGGCGAGGAAGCCGACGGCGAAGACCGCCAGGGTGGCCAGGATGGCCGACGTCGGGTTCGCGTTGTTGAACAGCTGTCCCGCGAAGAACGGTGCGAACGTGGCGTAGATCGCCCAGTCGAACCATTCACCCGCGTTGCCGATGCCGGTGGCGATCAGGGTGCGGCGGCTGCTCCGCGGGGCGGCGACCGACGTCGTGCCGGCAGCGGTGGTGTTGGTCATCGGGTCTCCTCGGGAGCGGCCGGGTCGGCGGCGGGGGTGGTGGAGGCTGAGCCGGCGGCGAGCCGGTCGAGGCGGCGGGCGGCCAGTTCGGCGTACAGCGTTGCGCCGTCGGCGAGCACGCCGTCGTCGAAGCTGGCATAAGGGGAATGGTTGAAGGCGGCGTTGGCGTAGTCGCTGCCGGGAGCCGACGCGCCCAGGCCGATGAAGCTGCCGGGGACGGCCTCGAGCACCCGGGAGAAGTCCTCGGAGCCGCTGATCGGGATGGCCCAGCGGCTGTGCCGCTGCTCGCCGAAGAGCTCGTCGACGACGGTCTCCACGTAGGCGGTTTCATCCTCGTCGGTAACCGTGACCGGGTACTCCCTCCGGTAGTCGACGTCGACGTCCACGCCGTGCGCCGCGGCGATGCCCTTGAGCAGGCGCGGGACGGCAGCCATCATCTTCTCCTGCGAGGCCTCGGAGAAGGTGCGGATGGTGGCTTCGAAGCGGGCCGTGTCCGGGATGATGTTGCGCTTGGTGCCCGCGTTGATCACGCCCACGGTGAGGACCACCGGGTCGAACATGTTGAACTGCCGGGTGACCATCACCTGCAGGGCGGTGACCATTTCGGTGAGCACGGGGACAGGGTCCTTGGCGTTGTGCGGGGCGGAGCCGTGGCCGCCGGCGCCGAGCACGGTGACGTTGAGCCCGTCCGAGGCGGACATCATGGTTCCGCGCTTGGTGGCGAAGACGCCGTGCGGCTCCAGGCCGGCGAAGACGTGCATGCCGTAGGCCGCATCGACGCGGCGGCCGGCGGCGTCGAGCACCCCTTCGCGGATCATTACGCCCGCACCGTCAAAGCCTTCCTCGCCGGGCTGGAACATGAAGACGACGTCGCCGGCGAGCTTCTCCCGGTTCGCGGCGAGCATGTGCGCGGCGCCGATCAGCATGCTGGTGTGCAGGTCGTGGCCGCAGGCGTGCATGGCGCCGTCGATGGTGGAGGTGAATTCCGCGCCGGTTCGCTCCTGTACGGGCAGGGCATCCATGTCCGCCCGCAGCAGGACGGCGGGGGCCGAGTCACCCGAACCGTTGCCCGAACCTGCCGCGGCGCCGCCGCGCAGCACCGCCGTGACGGAGGTGCAGTCGCTTCCAAGCGTGATGTCCAGCGGGAGGCCGGTCAGGGCGGTCAGGACCTTTTCCTGGGTGCGCGGCAGCACCAGGCCGATCTCGGGTTCCCGGTGCAGCTGGTGGCGCAGGACGGCGAGGTCGCCGGCGAGTTCTGCGGCGTCTGCGGTCACGGTCATGGGTGTGTCCTCCAAAAGGGTGCTCAATGCAGTGTGCTCTGGCACACAGTGACACTTATTGTTGTTCCGCGCGCACAACCGGCCGCGAAATCCCTTGGAATCTGCATTCTGATCGCCCATGATGGGGAAAACGCTCAACCGGAGGTGTCGTGGAGGTTTCCGAGGAAGACTTCGAGCTGGTCAATGCCCTGCAGATGGCGCCGCGGGCCACCTGGACCCAGCTCGGCGCGGTGCTGGACCGGCATCCTTCCACCCTGGCCGCGCGGTGGGAACGGTTGCGCGCCGCGGGGGTTGCCTGGGTGACCGCCCACCCGATGGGCGATCCGCTGCAGATGTCACTGTCCTTTTTGGATGTGCAGTGCGAACCCGGCCGCCGCGCGGATGTGGCCGCGTCCCTGTGCCGGATCCCCGACGTCGTCAGCGTGGAGGAATGCTCCCGCAGCCAGGACCTGATGCTGACGGCCATCACGCCGTCCCTGACGGCGCTGGGCGAAATGATCTACCCGCAGCTGGACGCGGTCGAGGGGCTGGTCCGCTACGAGACGTTCTTCTGTACCGACCTGCACGCCGGGGGCTACGCCTGGCGGCTGAACGCGCTCAGCCCCGGCCAGCGGCAGCAGCTCAAGCAGTTCCGGCCCGCGCCGGCGGGGCCGCCCGGCACGCTGCCGCCGAGCTTCCGCGCGATCATCCAGGTGCTTAGCCGCAACGGCAGGGCGACGGCGGCGGAGGTTGCGGCGTCGGCCGGGCTGCACCCCGCCACGGCGCGACGCCAGCTGCAGCGGATCCTGGCCAGCGGCACTCTGTCCTTCCGCTGCGAGATCGCCCAAAGCGTGACCGGGCACCCGGTGACCTGCCAGTGGCGCGGCCGGCTGCCGGCAGTGGACCACCAGGAGGCTGCGCGGATCCTTTCCGGCTTCGGGTCCATGCGGCTGTGCGCGTCGACCACCGGCAGCAGCAACTTTCTGTTCAGCATGTGGCTGCGCAACGCGGCGGACATCATGCGCGTCGAGCGCGCGGTGGGGGAGCAGGTCCCGCGGTTCGAGCTGAGGGAAAGCGTCGTGGTGACGAACGCCCCCAAGCGCGTCGGCTGGGTGCTTGGCCGCGACGGGACGGCAACCGGCGAGGTGGTCCCGCCGGGGGAGGTGTGGTGAGGGGGTTCGGCTGGACGCACCGCGGGCCGCATCACCGCGGCTGCATAAAGGAAGCGTTAAGACGCGCGTGTAGATTGGCGCCCGCCGGTCCGCAGCACGTAGTGTTCTTTGAGGCGGCGGTCCCATCCCCCAATAGGGGTCGCCGCCTTTTTCATGCCTTTTTCGAGGTCCGTTTCAAGGCCGGGGTGCTCCGGCTGCAGGCCCCTTTGGTCCGGACCCTGGCTCGGCCCTGGTTCGGACGCGGATGCCCCCGGCGGTATCCTTGGATGGTGAAACGAGTCCTGATCCACGCGAAAGACCTCGCCCGGATCGGACCCTCGCAGGGCGACCATCTTCCGGCCCTGCGCGTGGCGCTGGGGGTCAGCGTGCCGCTGGTGCTGCTGCTGCTCCTGGGCCGGCCAGACTTGTCCATTTACGCCGTTTTCGGGGCCTTCACCGGCATGTACGGGCGGGCGGACCGGCACCGCCGCCGGCTGCGGCACCAGACCAAGGCAGCATTGCTGCTCACTGCCGGGCTCACCGTCGGCGTATGGCTCTCCGTGCTGCAGGTCCAGGGCTGGATACTGGTCGCGGTCGAGGCGCTCTTCGCCGTCGTCGGGTCCTTCGCGGCGGACCGTGCCCGGCTCAAACCGTCGGGCCCGTTCTATTCGATCTTCGCGCTCGGGGCCTGCGCCTCCGTGCCCACGACCATCCCGGCGTGGCTGGCGACGGCCATCTGCGCCGGGTCGGCACTCTTCTCGATCCTGGTCGGCTCCGCCGGCGCGCTCCGGGAGCGCGCGGCGCGGCTCCGGAGCCACGCGAACGGCCAGGTGCGGCGGCCTCCCGCGCCGGTAGCCCGCCGCAACTGGCCGCTCGCCGCACGCTCAGCCGCCGCCGTCCGGGTGCACGCCTTCCGGTACCTGCTCGCCGTCGGCACCGCGGGAACGCTCGGCGTGCTCGGCGGGGCGGGTCACGCCAACTGGACGATGGCCTCCGCCGCCGTGCCCCTCGCCGCCGCCAACCGCAGGGGCCGCATCCATCGGGGTATCCACCGCGTGGTCGGTACCCTGCTCGGAGTGGCCCTGACAGCGCTCTTGCTGCTGCCGGGCTTCGACAGCACCGGGCTGACGGTCCTGCTGATGCTGCTGCTGTTCCCGACCGAGCTCTTCATGGCCCGGCACTACGGCATGGCGATGATGTTTTTCACCCCGGCGATCCTGCTGATGAGCCAGCTGGCGCACCCGATCAGCCGCTGGGTCCTGGTGGCGGACCGCGGCATGGAGACGGTGCTGGGCGCCGCGGTGGGCATGCTGGTCGCCGTCGCCGTCCGCGAGCCCCGGGCCGCTTAGCCGGGCCGAGCCCCGAAGCCCCGGAACGCCTACCCGGGCCGGATCCCCTGACCGCCTACCCGAGCAGCTCGTCGACGTAGCACCAGCGCCAGGACTCGCCCGGCTCGGCGCTGCGCATCGCAGGGTGCCCGGTCCGGCGGAAGTGGGCGGTGGCGTGCCGGCCGGGGGAGGAGTCGCAGCAGCCGACATTTCCGCACTCCAGGCACAGGCGCAGGTGCACCGGTTCGGTGCCCTCGGCGCGGCAGTCCATGCAGTACGGGTCCTCGGGCGCCGGCAGGTCCTGTGCCGCTTGCAGGTGCTCGCAGCCGCCCGCCACCTCCGGGGGCGCCGTCAGCAGGTAATCGGCGCTGCGCTCGTCGCCGGCCCGGGGCGAGTCCAGCATGGACTCCTCCACATCCAGGCGCTGGAGCACTTCGTCGACGACGTCGTGCGGGTACGCGCCGGCGCGGCGCAGCTCCAGCACCTTGGCCCGTTCGGCGGCGAGCATCTCCATCCGCAGCTGGGCGTAGCGCTGGCTGGGAGTAGGGGCCTCGGACTCCGGGCGGCCGAGGCGCTCCCAGGCGGCGAGGCTGCGCTCCTGCGTCCGCCGCTTGAGCATGGCCAGCACCTCCGGCGGGTCCTCGGAGATGGTCCGCTCCCGCAGCTTCTCGATGCCTGCCGAGGTCGCCTGCTGCAGTAGCGATGCACTGCTCAGCGCGTCCTCGTCCCGGTCCGGCCCGCGCAGTGCCAGCCGGCGGACGAGCCAGGGCAGGCTGAAGCCCTGCAGCACCAGCGTGCCGCCGACCACGCACAGGGCGCCCAGGACCAGCACCGGCCGGTGCGGGATCCCGTCGGGCAGGACGAAGACAGCGGCCAGGGTCACCACACCGCGCATCCCGGCCCAGGACACGACAGCCGCCATCTGCCACGGCGGTGCGGGATCCTTGCGCTGGACGGCAGGGATCAGGCGCGGCAGATAGGTTGCCGGGAACACCCAGACCGGCCGGAGCAGGAGCACGGCCAGCAGGACCAGCATGCACACCAGCCAGGCATCCGCCGTCCCGAGCGCGTCCGCCGCGGCGGCGTCGATGATGTCCCGGACCTGCAGCCCGATCAGCAGGAACACTGCGTTTTCGAGCAGGAACTGGACGGTGGCCCAGTTGCTGCGCTCGCTCAGCCGGGACGAACCGTCAGGCATCAGAGGGGTCTTGGTGCCGATCATCAGGCCGGCGACGACGACGGCGAGCACCCCGGAGGCGCGGATCTCCTCCGCCGGGACGTAGGCGAGGAACGGGGCCGCGAGCGACATCGAGGTGTTGATGGCGACGTTGCGCACCTTGCGGCGGATCAGCAGCAGCACGGACGCGGCGGCCACCCCGACGGCGATCCCGCCGAAGACGGCGATGGCGAACTGCAGAGACACCTGGGCGAAGCTGACGCTGCCGGCGACGGCGGCGATCGAGGCGCGCAGCAGCACCAGCGCCGTGGCGTCGTTGACCAGGGACTCGCCCTCGAGGATGCTCACGACCCGGCGCGGCATGCCGACCCGCCTGGCGATGGCGGTGGCTGCGACGGCGTCCGGGGGAGCCACCACTGCGCCGAAGGCGAACGCGGCCGCGAGCGGGACCTCCGGCAGCAGCCATTTGGTGACCAGGCCAATGGCGAAGGTCCCGAAGATCACATAGCCCACGGAGAGCAGCCCGATGGAGCGCATGTTGGCGCGGAAGTCCACCACCGACGTGCGCAGCGCCGCGGCGTAGAGCAGCGGGGGGAGGATGCCGGTCAGCACCAGGTCCGGGATCAGCACCACCCGGGGGATGAACGGGAGGTACGAACCGGCGACGCCGGCGAGCACGAGCAGCAGCGGCACCGGGAGCCCGGCCTTCCGGCCCACCGCGCTCGCGGCGCAGACGACGGCGACGAGGCCGAGCAGGCCGAGGGCGATCTCCATCTGCCAATTCTGGCACCCGGCGCAGCCTGTGGGCGCGCCGTCATCCCGGCCCGCACGGGTTTCCAGGCGGAGCGCCCGGAGCGCCCCCGGAGCCCACTCGGGCGGAATACCGCTCCGCCGGTACCCGTTGCGCCAAGCATGAAGGCAATTACTTACAGCACGTACGGCAACCCCGATGTCCTCGAACTCACCGACCAGCCGATGCCCAAGGTGGGCCCGGGCATGGTGCTCATCAAGGTCAAAGCCGCGTCGGTGAACCCGGTGGACTGGAAGATCATGGCCGGCTACCTCGACGCCATCATGGACGTGCAGTTCCCGGTGATCCCGGGCTGGGACGTGGCCGGCGTCGTCGAGTCCGTGGGCATCGACACTCCGCAGTTCGAGCCCGGCGAGGAAGTGATCGCCTACGGCCGGCGCGACTACGTGCACGGAGGCAGCTTCGCGGAGTACATGGCGCTGCCCGCACACATGGTGGCCCGCAAGCCCGCCGCGCTGGACTGGCAGCAGTCCGCCGGCCTCCCGCTGGCAGGCCTCACCGCGTACCAGGTGCTCACCCGGCTGGGGCTCTCCTCCGGTGAGACCGTCCTGATCCACGGCGGCGCGGGCGGGGTCGGTTCGCTGGGCATCCAGATCGCCGCCGCGCTGGGTGCCACCGTCATCGCCACCGCCTCGGAGAAGAACCATGACTTCCTCCGTTCGCTCGGCGCCACGCCGGTCAGCTACGGCGACGGCCTCGCGGAGCGCGTCAGGCAGATCGCTCCCGGCGGTGCGGACATCGTCGCCGACTTTGCCGGCGGCAACCTGGAGGCCACCCTGGCCGTGCTCAAGGACGGCGGACGGCACGCCTCGATCGCAGATGCCGAGGTGGAGCAGCACGGCGGCACGTGGATGTGGGTCAGCCCGGTGGGGTCGGACCTGCAGGCGCTCGCGGATCTCGCGGACCAGGGCAAGCTGACGGTCGAGGTCGCCAAGGCCTTCCCGCTGGAGCAGGCCGCGGAGGCCTACCGGCTGAACATGGAAGGCCACACCCGGGGCAAGATCATCGTCGAGGTCAGCTAGGCATCAGGCTGCCGGCCGGCGAGCCCCCGGGCCAGATAGGGTGCCGTCCGGCTGTCGGGGGACGCGGCGACGGCGGCGGGCGCCCCGGCGGCAACGATCCGGCCTCCGGCGTCGCCGCCGGAGGGACCAAGGTCGATCACCCAGTCCGCCGCGGCCACCACGTCCATCTCATGCTCGACGACGACGACCGTGTTGCCCGCATCGACCAGCCGGTTCAGTTGTGCCATCAGCAGCCTGACATCGGCCGGGTGCAGGCCGGTCGTCGGCTCGTCCAGCAGGTACAGCGTGTGTCCGCGGCGGGCGCGCTGGAGTTCAGTGGCGAGCTTGATCCGCTGCGCCTCGCCGCCGGAAAGCTCGGTGGCGGGCTGCCCGAGCCGCAGGTAGCCCAGACCCACCTCACGCAGCGCCGCCAGGCTGCGCGCGGCGGCCGGGACGTCGGCGAGGAACTCGGCGGCGGCGTCCACGGTCAGCCCGAGCACCTCCGCCACGTTCTTTCCGCGGTAGCGCACCTCGAGGGTTTCCGGGTTGTAGCGGGCGCCTCCGCAGTCCGGGCACGGACCGTAGCTGCCGGGCAGGAAGAGCAGCTCGACGGAGACGAAGCCCTCGCCTTGGCAGGTTTCGCAGCGGCCGCCGGCAACATTGAAGGAGAACCGGCCGGCGCCGAATCCGCGCGCCCGGGCCTCCTCCGTGGCCGCGAATTCCTTCCGGACCGCGTCGAACAGGCCCGTGTAGGTGGCCAGGTTCGAGCGCGGAGTGCGGCCGATGGGCTTCTGGTCCACCCGCACCAGCCGGTCGACGGCGTCCATCCCGGCCACCTCCCGGACCTGGGTCCGGTCTCCCTGCGTTTCACCGGTCTCCGCGTCCGGCTCTTCCGCGCCGGGGGACTCGGTGCCCACGTGCATGCCGGCGACGTCGGCAAGGACCTGGCTGACCAGCGTGGACTTGCCGGACCCGGACACACCTGTGACGGCGGTCAGCACGCCGAGCGGGAAACGGGCATCGAGGCCGCGCAGGTTGTGCCGGCGGATGCCGGTCAGCGTCAGCCAGGCTTCCGGGTTCCGGGCAGCCGACCCGCCGCCGTCGATCCCGTTGCTGTCCCCGTTGCTGTCCCGCCCGCCGCCGTCGAACAGGAAGGGCCGGGTGACGGACTTCTCCACCTCCGCCAGCCCGGGCACCGGGCCGCTGTAGAGCACCTCGCCGCCGCCTTCCCCGGCGCGCGGGCCGACGTCGACCAGCCAGTCCGCCCGGCGCACCACGTCCATGTTGTGCTCCACCACGAACACCGAGTTGCCCGAGGACTTCAGCAGTTCCAGCACCGCCAGGAGGGGCTCCGCGTCCGCCGGATGCAGGCCCGCGGACGGCTCGTCCAGCACGTAGATGACGCCGAACAGTCCCGAGCGCAGCTGGGTGGCGATCCGCAAGCGCTGCATCTCGCCGGGCGAGAGGGTCGGCGTCGCCCGGCCCAGCGCCAGGTAGCCCAGCCCCAGCTCCAGCAGCACGCCGATGCGCTGGCGCAGGTCCCGCGCGATCGCGACCGCCACCTCGGTTGCCTCGCCGGACGACGCCGAGCGCCGCGCAGCGCCGGCACCGGTCAGTTCGGCGGCAGGGCGCAGGATCTCCGTCAGGTCCGTCATCGGCACCCCGTTCAGTTCGGCGATGCTGCGCCCGGCGAACGTGACGGCGAGCGCCTCCGGCCGCAACCCGCTGCCCCCGCACTCCGGGCACGGGCCGGTCTCCATGTACCGCAGCACCCGCTCCCGCATGGTCTGGCTCTTCGAGTCGGCCAGCGTGTGCAGCACGTAGCTTCTGGCGCTCCAGAAGCGGCCCTTGTAGGGCTTTGCGACCCGGTCCCGCTGCGGGTTCACCTCGACCACGGGCTGTTCCTCGGTGAAGAGGATCCAATCCCGGGATCTCTTTGGCAGCTTCCGCCAGGGGACGTCGACGTCGTGGCCGAGGACGGTGAGGATGTCTCGCAGGTTCTTGCCCTGCCAGGCGCCGGGCCACGCCGCGACAGCGCCGTCGCGGATGCTCAGGTCCGGGTCGGGCACCAGCGAGGCTTCGGTCACCGTATGCGCGGTGCCCAGCCCGTGGCAGACCGGGCAGGCGCCGGCGGCGGTGTTGGGGGAGAACGAGTCCGATTCGAGCCGTCCGGCGGCGGACGCCGGGTAGGTTCCGGCGCGGGAGAAGAGCATCCGCAGCGAGTTCGAGAGGGTGGTCACGGTGCCGACAGTGGACCGGGAGCTGGGCGCACCCCGGCGCTGCTGGAGGGCGACGGCGGGCGGCAGGCCGGTGATCTCCTCCACCTTGGGGTTGTGGCCCTGCTGGATCAGCCGGCGCGCGTAGGGCGCCACGGACTCGAAGTAGCGGCGCTGGGCTTCGGCATAGATGGTCCCGAACGCGAGGGAGGACTTCCCGGACCCGGAGACGCCGGTGAAGGCCACGATCGCGTCGCGCGGAACCTGGACGCTCACATTGCGCAGGTTGTTCTCCCGGGCGCCGCGGACCCGGACGAAGCCGTCCGCGTGGTCCTGCGGAGCGAGCTCGGCTTGGGTCTGCTGGTCCGGGTCCAGCTGTCGCGGGGCCGGTTGTCTCGGGGGCAGTCCGGGCAGGGCGGCGGATTCAGGATGCACCCGTTCGACTCTAGACCGCCCGGCATGCTGTGCGAAAAGCCGCGGAAGTGCCAGCATGGGAGCGGGACACCACCGCGACCGATTGGATGCCATGAGCGAGAACCCAGCGCACGCCCCCGGCAGGACAGTCCTGATCACCGGCACCTCCTCGGGCATCGGCCTGGCGACTGCGCTCGCGGCGGCACGGCAGGGCTGGGCCGTCGTCGCCACGATGCGGGATCCCGGCAAGGCCGGCCCGCTGAAGGAGTCGGCTGCTGCAGCAGGCGTCGAGCTGGACCTTCGGCCGCTGGACGTGACCGAGGGCCCGGCCGTGCACGCCGTCGTCGAAAGCGTGATGGAGGACTACGGCCGCCTCGACGCGGTGGTCAACAACGCCGGGGCGGCGATTCTCGACCGGCGCGCAGTCGCCGGAGGAGGTAGGCGGGATCATTGCCGACCTGCTCGGCGCCGGCAACCCGCCCTTCCGGGTGCAGACATCGGACTGGGCCCGGGACTTCGTCGGTACCAAGCTCAAGGACCTGGACGGATCCCGCGTCACCGGCATGACGGCGGGCTGGGTGGGGCTGTGAGCGGGGCCGGCCGTGCCTCCGGGCCCGGGCCGTCGGACGTCGGCGCGGGGCCGCAGGAGCTGCAGCATCCCAGGTTCGCGCGGGCCTTCGCTGGCGCCGTCGCGGAGATGGACGAGCGCGGAGCCCGCGAACACCGGCGCCGCCTGGTGCAGGGCCTTTCCGGCCGGGTGGTCGAACTGGGGGCGGGCACCGGCGCAACGTTCCCGCTCTACCCGCGGACGGTCAGCGAGGTGGTGGCGCTGGAACCGGACGACTACCTGCGCTCCCTGGCGGTCCGGGCTGCAGCGCATGCGCCCGTCCCGGTCCGGGTGCTGGCCGGTCGGGCGGAGGAGCTGCCGCTCGAGGACGCCAGTGCGGACGCCGTCGTCGCCAGCCTGGTGCTGTGCAGCGTGGCGGACCAGGCAGCCGTGCTCAGGGAGGTCCGGCGGGTGCTGCGCCCCGGCGGCGTCTTCGCCTTCTATGAGCACGTGCGCTCGGAGCAGCCGGTGCTCGCGCTGCTGGAGGACCTGGTGGCCCCGCTGTGGAGCCGGGCAGCCGGCGGCTGCCATCCGAACCGGGACACCGCCGCCTCCGTGCGGGCCGCCGGCCTGGACCTTGCCGACGTCGAGCGGTTCCGCTTTTCGCCGCAACGGTTCACGCCGCCGGTCGCGCACGTGCTCGGCCGCGCGCGGAAGGTGTAGCCCGGCGTCAGGCCGTCCGCGAAGCCAGGCGCTCGGCGCGCAGCTGGGACAGCGACCAGAGGACGACGACGGCGACGAGGGTGACCGCCGCCAGGCCGAGCCCGGAATACCCGACTGCCGCGAGCACCGGGCCGGCCAGGGCGCCGCCGAGCGCACCGGCGGCATTCATGCCCAGATCCGAGGTGCCCTGGATCGCCGGGCGCTCGGGCACAGCGACCGAGTCCGCGACAACGGCCGAGCCCGCCACGACCGAGGCGGACCAGCCCAGGCCGAGCAGGATCAGGCTGACCGTGACTGCGGGCCGGGAGTCCGCGGCGCCCCAGGCGAGCAGCAGCGACGCCAGCAGCATGGCCTGGCCCAGCAGGATGGTGCTGCGCCGGCCGATCCGGTCCGCGAGCCATCCGAAGACGGGGGAGAGCGCGTACATGCCGGCCACGTGCAGGCTGATCGTCAGGCCCACAATGGTCAGGCTCGCGCCGTGCTCGCGCAGGTGCACCGGCGTCATCGACATCAGGGCCACCATCGTCGCGTGGCTGAGGGCCACCGTGGCGACGGCGTACCGTGCCACCGGATTGGTGCGCAGGATGGCCATGCCGCCCTGCGGCCGGGGTGCGTCGGCCGGGACCTTGCGCAGGGCCAGCGCGGTCAGCAGCGGGTCCGGGCGCAGGCCGATTGTGTAGACGAGGGCGGCGAGCAGTTGTGCCGTGACCGAGAAAGCGAACGCACCCGTCAGCGGCGGCAGACCCAGGAACGCGCCCACCGCCTCCCCGGGGTCGAAGAGGTTCGGTCCCAGCACGGCTCCGAGCGTGGTGGACCAGACGACGACCGAGAGGTCGCGGGCCCGCGAGCCGGTACCGGCCAGATCCGTCGCGGCGAAGCGGGCCTGCAGGTTGGTCGCCGAGCCGACGCCCAGCATCATCAGGGCCAGCAGCAGCAGCGGGAACGCGCCGACCGCCGCAGAGGTGATGGCGAGTACGGCGCCGGTTCCCGCGATCAGGGCTCCGGTGGAGAGGGAAACGCGGCGGCCGCGGGCCTGCGCCAGGCGGGCCAGAGGCACCGCGATCAGCGCCGCGCCGAGGGTGCTGCCCGTGGCTGCCATCCCGGACCAGGCGCTGGAACCGGAGAGCTGGGCTGCGAGCAGGGCGCCGAGCGAGAGCGTCGCACCCATGCCCACGCCGCCGAGGATTTGGCCGCCGACGAGGACACCGACGACCTTCTTCTGGCTCGCGGTGCGTGCCGGCTCCGTCGCGTTGGTCATCGGTATCGTCCCCCTCATGGTGCCGGTGTTTCTTCGAGATTAGCGCGTGGGCAGACCCGCCGACTGCCATGCCATCATGCCGCCAGCCATGGTGTCCGCCTGGTAGCCGGCCTGGTTGAGGGCGTCGGCGACGCGGGCGCTGCGGTTGCCGCTGCGGCACACGGCGATGACGGGGCGGGACTTGTCCAGCTCGGCCAGACGCGCGCCGAGTTCGCCCATCGGGATGTGCACGGCCTCGGGGATCATGCCCTCGGCCACCTCGAAGTCCTCGCGGACGTCGACGATCTGGTCCTTGGTGCGGCGGTCGTTGGTCTCGTTGATGGTGATTTCAGCCATGGTGGTTCCCTTTCATCGGAGGGTGTGAAGCGAATGATTCCAGTATGGGTGATACCCCCGGGGGTATGCAAGCGTGCATGTGGAGCGGTAGTCGCGGGGCGCGACGCCGTCTTCGCGGGGCGTCAGTGCGGCTGGGCGGCGAGCTTGATGCCGAAGCCGATCAGCACAGTGCCGGTGATCCGGTCGATGATCTTCGCCGAGCGGGCGTTCTTCAGCCAGCGGGCGGCGAAGCCGGTACCGAGGATGATCAGCGTGAACCAGGCCAGGCCCAGCACGTTGTGCACGCCGGCGAGCAGGGCGCCCATCAGCATCGGGGAGACGCCGGTGGGGATGAACTGCGGGATCATCGCCAGGTAGAAGACGCCGACCTTCGGGTTGAGCAGGTTGGTCCCCGCGCCGGTCAGCCACGCCCGCAGCAGGTCCCCGCGGGTGGTGGGCGGCACTGTCGCGGCGGTGGCCGACGACGTCGGCGCCCCCGGCGCCCGGCGGAAGGTCTTCCACAGCATGGACGCACCGAGCCACACCATGTAGGCGGCCCCGGCGAGGGTGAGGATCCGGTAGGCCGTTTCGGAGGCCGCGAGCAGTGCGGAGGCACCGACCGCGGCAGCGATCCCCCAGATCAGGGCGCCGGTGTTGATACCCAGAGCCGTCGCGAAGGCATAGCCGCGGCTGCGGGAGATGGCCGAGCGCAGCACCAGGGCGGTGTCCAGGCCCGGGACAATCGTCAGCAGCCCGGCGATGACGGCAAAGGAGAGCAGTGCTGAGGAAACGGTCACCCGCCAAGGATAGGCCGAAAACGGGTGCCTTCAGCTGACCAGGATCTGGGTGGCGCTCTCCTTGAGCTTGGCGTTGGCCCAGCGCATCTGCCGCAGCGTCTCCGGGTGGCAGCGTTCCGCCAGCTCCAGCAGATCCGTGTGCTTGATGCCCTGGGCCGCCTGCGCCAGCAGCTCCCAGTCCACGGAGACACCGGCCGCCTGGGTGTAGACCTCGCGGAGGTCGCGCAGCAGCAGGAGTGCGGCCGGCCCGCGCCGCCCGGTCAGTTCGCTGCTCTTCTCCAGCATGGCCTTCACGGCTCCTGGCTCGGAGCCTGCGGCGGGATCGAGCTCCTGGTCGTACCGTCGGCCGATCTCCGCGATGGCCCTGACGTGCTGCTGCGACCAGCGCGCCAGATCCTTCGCCAGGTGGAAGATTTCATGGTCCACCTTGTGCCGGTCCGAGATCCGCAGCAGCTCGTGGGCCAGCTCTTCCTCGGACCGGTGCAGTTCCTTCAATGCGAGCCCGATCTTCATCGCGTTGCCTCCGTGGCCCGTTCCTGCGGTTCCTCCCCGGCGCCGGCATCAGCCCCGCCGTGCGTTGTGAAACCGACGGCCGACGCCGGGGCGGACGCCGTGTTGGTAGGCGCCGGAGCCGGCCCGTCAGCTGCACGAACGCGCTCGATCCGGGCGGCGGCGGTCTTGAAAATGGGCTGCTTGGAGCACGCGTCCCAGTCGGTGATGGTGAGCTCGTTCGCCGCCCGCCCGGCGTCGTCCGGTCCGTGGCTGCCGTCCGTGTCCCAGTACCCGTAATGGAAGGGCACGAAGACCACGCCCGTGCGGATGCCAGTGATGCGCGCTTTGGCCTGGATCGATCCGCGGGGACTCGAGACCCGCAGAAGGTCCCCTTCCGCGATGCCGGCGGCGTCGGCGTCGTCCTCGGCGACTTCCACCCACACCTCGGGGGCGGCCGCCTGCAGCTGCGGCGCGCGGGCCGTCTTGGTGCGGGTGTGGAAGTGGTAGAGCGTCCGGCCGGTGATCAGCATGAAGGGATAGTCCTCGCTGACCATCTCGTGCGGGGGCAGGTAGCCGGCAGCCCGGAGGATGGCCTTCCCCGTCGGGTTCAGGGCCTTGTACTCAGTGGGTTCCACAGGTGCCCCTGTGACGAGGTCGCGGCCGTAGCTCTCGCAGTATTCGGGCGAGCTCCAGAAGTTGCCGCCCTCGTAGAGCCGCTCCGTGCCCTCGGGATTCTCCTCGTTGCAGGGCCACTGGATTCCCGAGCCCCCGCGCAGCTTGTCGTAGGTGATGCCGGTGTAGTCGCACGGCCGTCCCCGGCTGCATTCCTTCCAGGCCTCGAAGGCGGATTCGGCGTCGTGCCACTTGATCAGCGGACCGCCGTCCTTGTCCTTCAGGCCAAGCCGCTGCGCGTAGTCAATGAAGATGTCCAGGTCCGCGCGGGCCTGCCCGGGCGGCTCGACAGCCTTCTCGGACAGGTGCACCGTCCTGTCCACGTTGGTGAATGTTCCCGTCTTTTCGCCCCATGTCGCTGCCGGCAGGACGACGTCGGCCAGCGCTGCGGTCTCCGAAAGGAAGATGTCCTGGACAACGAGGAAGAGCCGCTCCTGTTCGAGGATGGAGCGGACCCGCCGCAGTTCGGGCAGGGACACGGCCGGGTTGGTGCCGCTGACCCAGAGCATCCTGATCGAGCCGTCTTCGGCGTAGCGCATCATCTGCATGACGTGCGTGGGCGGCGAGTAGTGCGGGATCTGCATCGGGTCCACGTTCCACACCCGCGCCAGGTCCTTCACGTGTTCGTCGTTGGACCAGTTGCGGAAGGCGGGCAGGTCCCCGTCTCCGCCGCACTCCCGCGTGTTTTGCGCTGTCGGCTGGCCGTTCATCTGCAGGATCCCGCAGCCGGGCTTGCCGAGCATCCCTCGAATAATGTTGACGTTGTTGACCTGGACGGCTGCTGCTGTTGCCTGGTTGGACTGGTAGAAGCCCTGCAGGACCGTCGAGAGCAGCCGCTCGGCGTGGCCGAGGATCGAAGCAGCTTCGCGGATTTGTGCTGCCGGTACGTCGCAGATGGTGGCGACGACGTCGGGGGAGTACTCCTTCACCCGTTCGGCCAGCTCTTCGTAGCCCACCGCATGGGCTTCGATGTAGGAGTGGTCCACCCAGCCGTTGGCGATGATCTCGTGCAGCAGCCCGTTCATCAGGGCCACGTTGGTGCCGGGCAGGGGCGCCAGGTGGACCGTGGCGTGGCGGGCGACCTCGGTGGGCCGCGGGTCGACGCAGATGATCTTCGGCGGGTTCGGGCCGGCGAGGCGGTCCAGCATCCGCATCCACAACACGCTTTGGGTCTCGGCCACATTGTGACCGTAGAGAGCTATGACGTCGGCGTGGTCGATGTCGGTGTAGGAGCCGGGCTGGCCGTCGCAGGCGAAGGACTCCTTGAGGGCCGCGGCCGCGGTCGCCGTGCAGAGCCGCGTGTTCCCGTCCACATGGTTGGTGCCCAGTCCGCCGTGGGCGAGGGTGCCCAGAGTGTAATACTCCTCGGCGAACAGCTGGCCGGTCGTGTAGAAGCCGACGGCGCTGGGGCCCTGTTCCGCCAGCAGCGTCTTGGTTCGTTCGACGATCCGGCCCATGGCGGTGTCCCAGTCCGTTTCGACGAGGCGGCCGCCTTCCCTGATGAGCGGGACCGTCAGGCGGTCCGGGGAAGCGTTCGCTTGCCAGCCGTAGAGGTCCTTCACCCCGAGCCGGCCATGGTTCACCCTGTCCGTTGCGCGCCCGCGCACCCCCACGATGCGCTCGTCCTTGACCGCGATGTCCAGGGCATCGCCGTTGGAATGCAGGATGGACGCCGTCTGCACCCAGCGGTCGACCTCGTCCTGGCTGATGCCGTCCGCGAGGTAGCTGTCCACCCGGGTGGGCCACTCGTCGCCGGGTCCGTAAGGGCTTCGGGCGCCCCATGGTTCCGCTATTCGGTCCTTGCTCACCATGGGTTTCTCCGCTCTTGCCTCGGCCGGTCGGACCTTCCCCACACTAGGGACCCGCGCGGTAGAGGACAAGGGCCCTGCACAATGCCCGATCATTGCGCAATGCCCGATCACTGCCCAGTGCCCGGTCACTGCATGGTGAACCGGCGGGTGGCCCAGGCAGCTACCGGGGGCGCCCCGAAGAGCGAGCGCAGCAGGGCGTCGCGGGCCTTCACCACGTCCGGCGGGAGGGGGCGCCCGAGCAGCATGTTCACGTGGGCACGCCGGGCCGCAGTGAGCGCCGCGCGGCGCCGGTCCGCTTCGTAGCGGAGGAAGTCCGCGGCGCCCGGCCCGGCCGAACCGCGGGCCGAGGCGGCGGTGAGCAGGGGTGCCAGGGCTGCCGCGTCGAGCCATCCGAGGTTCATTCCCTGCCCGCCGATGGGGCTCACCTCGTGGGCCGCGTCGCCGATGAGAACTGTCCGGCCCTGCACCGAGTTGCGGGCAATTGTGGTGCGCGGGGTGAACGAGCTCAGCATGGTGCTGGTGCGCGGATCCGGGCTGATGCCGGTCCGGGCATGGACGATCGCCGAGAGGTCCTCCGGTGCGGCGCCGATCACAGCGGACGGCATGCGCACCACCCAGCGGCGCATGCCCTCCGGCAGCGGGAAGGATTCGACGACGCCGGCCGCCTCGAGGTGGAGGACTGCCGTGGTCCGGTTGGTGCCGGGGTCGGCGAAGTCGCCCATCAGATAGGCGTCCGGGTGGACCCGCTCGGGCGCCCGGATGCCCAGGCCGGCCCGGACCGCCGAGCGCGCGCCGTCGGCACCAATGACAAAGCGTGCCTCGAACTTCTCCAAGGAGCCCGCGCGGTCCGCGCTGACGACGGCGTGGGTTGAGCGGTGCTCGACGCGGCCCACCCGGGCTCCTCGGACCAGAGCGCCGGGGTCCAGGGCGCGGAGGCGGCGCTCGAGTACTGCTTCGGTCCGCCATTGCGGGACGGAGAGGATGAACGGCGGCTGCATTCCCGGCCGGTCGAAGCTCAGCCGAGCGATTTCCCTGCCGTTGCTCAAGGCCACGCCGCGGTCGATTTTCACCCCGGCGGCCACCAGGTCGCGTGCCACCTCGGCCCGGTCGAGTGCCTCCAGGGCAGGCGGATGGATCCCGATGGCCTTGGAGTGGGCGGGCGCTGTGGCCCGCTGCTCCAGCACCGCGATGCTCAGTCCCCGTTGCAGCAGCAGAATCCCCAGGTACAGGCCGACCGGGCCGCCGCCGACGATCACGACGTCGTGCACCTCATGCCCCCGCGGGCTGGTGCACGAGCAGGGTACGGAACGGAGCCAGGCGGCGCGCGGACCACCCCTCGGGGGCCGCGCGCTCCAGCTCCTGCACCGTGTAGCTGCGGCGGATCGAGGTCAGCCCGTCGCGCCGGATGAAGGATCCCCGGAACGGCAGGGCGCCGAGGAAGAAGAGCAGGTAGGCGGCGGGGGAGCGTTCAATGTCGTTGTGCAGCGCCAGCCGCCGGCAGAGCTGCTTTGAATCGGCGAGGAGGCCGGTCAGTTCCGCGTCCCCCAGATGGTGGAGCACGTGATTGGAGACCACGAAGTCGAACGTGGCGGCTTCCTTCACCAGGTCCGCGCTGGTGGCCCTGCGAAACGTCACCGCCCCGGCTTGCGGGTGTGCGGTGGAGAAGGCGAGTGCGCGCTCATCCGGGTCAATGGCGGTAACGGCAAGCTCGATTCCGTCGCGCGCCGCCCAGCGGACAAGATCGA
Source organism: Paenarthrobacter sp. DKR-5 (assembly GCF_018531425.1). Lineage (GTDB taxonomy): Bacteria > Actinomycetota > Actinomycetes > Actinomycetales > Micrococcaceae > DKR-5. Next base: position 26,752 of record NZ_JAHBOI010000008.1, on the reverse strand, counting down.
AGGCGACGTCGCCGCCGCCGCACCCGACGTCGAGCAGCGAGCAGGGCCGGCCGGGAACCATGGCGGGGCGGAGCCATTTCCTGTAGATCGTCCGCCACCGGGCGATGGGCCGGTTCACCAGCCGGAACTGCGCGTAGGTTCTCGCCAGCAGCCGGGGATCGCAATCGGGCTTGTCCATCTCCTCAACGGCGTCGAGAGCTCTGTTGCGGAGCAGGATCATCTGCCCGGGGCGATCTTGGTGAACAGGCCGGTCTCCACGGTCAGGCCGGGGCCGAACGCCATCGCGCAAATGGGTTCGTCCTCGCGGCCGGGGTCCTGTTCGAGGATGTGCTTGAGGACAAACAGCACGGTGGCGCTGCTCATGTTCCCGTACCGGCGGAGGGTGTCGCGGGCCGGGAGGAGCTGCTCCGCCGTCAGGCCGAGGACGGTTTCTATCCGGTCCAGGATGCTGCGGCCGCCCGGATGGATGGCCCAGTGCGGGATGTCGCTGTGCCTGCCGGAAGCGAAGGCCGGGCTGCCCGCCAGCAGCGGTTCCAGGGCGCCGGTGATGTGCTCCTCGATGATGTGCGGCACGTAGGTGCCCAGCACCATCTCGAAGCCTTCGTCGCCGATGTTCCACGCCATGGAATCCTCGCCGACGGGCGTGAGGGTGGTGGCGAAGGCGTCCAGCCGGATGGCCGGAGCGCCGGGCGGGAGCTGCCGCGCCGTGACCACGGCGGCTCCGGCGCCGTCGCCGAACAACGAGGAGCCCATGATGGTGTCAGGGTTGTTGGAGCTGCGCACGTGCAGGGAGCACAGCTCCGCTGCCACCACTAGGACGACGGCGTTCGGATCCGCATCGCAGAAGGCTTTCGCCGCCCGGAGGGCGGGGAAAGCGGCGTAACAGCCCATGAAGCCGAGGTGGTACCGCTCCACGGCCGGGTCCAGGTTCAGTTCCCGCACGATCCGGTAGTCCGGCCCAGGGTTGAAGAACCCTGTGCAGGAAACGGTGACGACGTGCGTCACGTCCGCAGCCTCCACCCCCTCGCAGGCGGCCAGCGCCCGCGCCGCGGCGTCGACGAAGAGCTTTGTCGCCTCCGTGGCAAAGAGCTCGTTCCGGACCTTGGTGCTCGGGCTCAGCAGCAGTCCCGACCCGGCATCGAAGAAGACAGGGTTGTCGCTGTGCCGGGCCAGGCTCATTTCCTCCACAGCCGTGTAGCGGGTGTCGATCCCGGACCCGTCGAAGCACGTCTTCACGAGGCGTGCCCCCAGCCGGGACAGCCCGGGCTGCGCGGCGAAGACGTCCCGCACCTCGTTCTGGGTGAGAGTGGTGGCGGGAACCGCCGTTTCCAGTGACCGCAGCATGGCCGGCATGGTCAACTCCTAGAGCATCTGGTGGTGAAAAACAAGGGCAAACAAGGGCAGTCGTCGCCCGGGCGGGCTGTCCGGCGGGCCGCCCACATGGCCGGGGCGGTGGGGTATCCACGGCAGGGAAGCAGGACGTAGGCTTCCGGCATCGGTATCGGGAATGATTGCCGCAAAGGAGTGCCCAGCATGAATGATCCCCAGGAACCGGCACCGGACGAGCGGGTCCACAGCGAGGCGCCCGCGGAGGGCGACGAATCGCAGGACCCCACGGACACGAGGAGCAGAGCCGAGGAGCCCGCGGAAGGACCGGACCGCGGGGACGAGGAAAAACCCGCCCCGGACACCGGCAGCTGAGGCCCCGGCGGCTGAGGCCCCTGCAGAAAAAGCAGAGTCCGGGCGTTCGGTGCGTGCGGGCACGGGCTACGAAGCTTCGAGGCCGTGCCCGTGCGCCAGGTGCGCTTCGTGCAGAATCCGCTCCTCGTCGCTGATGTGGTGGTGCACGCGGAGCGGCAGCCCGTGCCGCCACGCCTGCGCGATGACGGTGTCGAGGTAACAGCGCTGGAAATAGTCGATCAGATGCCCGTTCCCGACCGTCCCGGCGCAGTACACGTGGTTGGCCTCCGGATAGTCGAGGAAGATCGCGATGTAGCTGTATTCATCGTCGAGATAGACGCTGTAGGAGGGGTCTTTGAGGATGGCGAGGCCAAGACGCACGTCCGCGTCCGTCCCGTAGGTCGTGAAGCTGTAAGGCAAGTGCACCGGCTCTCCTTCGAACGGATCGGCGTCCTATGCCGAAAAACTATCAGCAAGCTTATGATTTTGCGAGAGCGAGTTGGGCCAGCAGGAGCGTCTCGGCGAGGATGGACCGGCGAAACTCGCCCAGATGAAGGGACTCATTGGCTCCGTGCGCCCGGGTGTCCGGATCTTCAGCGCCGGTGATCAGGATCTGGGCCTGCGGGTAGCGCTCGGCGAGGGCTGCCACAATGGGGATGGAACCACCCACCCCCATCAGGACCGGAGCGGCGTGCCAGGCCTCCCGCATCGCCCACAGGGCGCCACGGACGGCCGGCGAGGTGGTGTCCGCGGCAAAGGGTGAACTCGCACGCCCCGGAGTGAAAGTGACTTCGGCGCCCATCGGGGTGTGTGCCTCGATGTGCGTGCGCATCGCCTCGAACGCGTTCCCGGGGCTGTCGCCCGGCGCCAGCCGCAGGCTCACTTTGGCGCGGGCCGAGGGGATGAGTGTATTCGAGGCCACCGCGACGGCCGGAGCGTCGATGCCGGTAATGGCCAGTGCCGGCTTGTTCCACAGCCGCGCCGTGATCGGCCCGGTGCCGGCCAGACGGACGCTGTCCGGGATGCGGGCGTCCAGCCGGAAGGATTCCTCCGTCATGTCCGCGTCCACCGTGTCGCTTGATGCCAGCCCGTCGACGGCGACCGCGCCGGTGGCGTCGTGGAAGCTGGCGATCAGCTGGGCCAGCAGCGTTACCGCGTCGAGGGCGGGGCCGCCGTAGGTGCCCGAATGGAGTCCGTGGCCCAGGGCCCGCAGTTCGATCGTGCCATCGATGAGCCCGCGCAGGCTGGTGGTGAGCGCCGGAACGCCTACCTGCCAGACCCCGGAATCGGCCACGACCGCGACGTCGGCGCGAAGGGCTGCCTCGTGGTCGTCCAGGAAGGCGGCCAGCGATGGTGAGCCGGCTTCTTCCTCGCCCTCGACGAAGAGGGTGACGCCGAGCCCGACGTCGTCGCCCAGGACCTGGGTGAGGGCCCGGAAAGCGGCAAGGTGTGTGATGATTCCCGATTTGTCGTCCGCGACCCCTCGTCCCCACAGCCGGCCGTCGCGCTCGACAGCGGCGAAGGGCTCGCTCTCCCATTCGGCGCGTTCCCCGGGCGGTTGGACGTCGTGATGGGCGTACAGCAGCACCGTCGGCCACCCGGGCTGTGCGGGCTTGCGGGCGAGGACGGCCGGGCTCCCGGGCGTGCCGTCCGCCGTGGCAGCAGCGAGGATCCGCACGTCGGACAGCCCGGCCGCCGCGGCGAGGCCGGCCACCAGGTCGGCGCTCAGGCGCAGCTCGGACGGGTCGAAGGCCGGCCATGCGATTCCCGGCACGGCCACCAGCGTCTTCAGCTCCTGCAGGGCCAGGGGAAACCCTTCGTCCACGCTGCGCGTGAGCGCCTCGACCGGGACGGAAGGTTGTGACGGTGAAGGCTCCATGCAGGAGAGCCTAGCTTCCGCCGGAGCGGTGAAGGTTGCGCCGGGGACGCGCCACCACAAGAATGAGAAGCAAGCTTACTATGTGGAACCCAACCTGAGGAGTCGCCGGCATGGACCAAAGGGAGGCCCCGATCCTTGACGGACTCGTCGAGTATCACAAGCTCGACCGGTACGGCTTCACGCCGCCGGGCCACCGCCGGGGCAGGGGAGCGGACCCGCGGACCGTCCAGACGCTCGGCATCGACACCTTCCGTTCCGACGTGCTGGCCACGGCGGGTCTTGATGACCGGTCATCCTCCGGAGCGCCGGGTGTTCCGGCTGTGGTTCCCGGCGAACGGCTGAACGACGGCGTCCTGGAGTACCTGCGGACCGGCTCCGAAGCCGGCATGGTGCTCCCGGACCCGGCGGACCCCGACTTCAATACAATCCGCGTCGTGCAGGAATAGATGTCGTGCAGGAATAGACCCGGTCCCGGCAGGGCCCGACCAACAGGAGGAACAATGTTTGAACATCTGGAAACACCCGAACAGCTCTTCATTTTCAAGCTGGGATCGGCGATGACGATGGAGAAGGACTCGCTGCACATGCTGGAGGATCTGGAGTCAGAGGCGCAGCGGGCGGACCTGAAGACGCTTTTCCGCGAGCACGCGGGGGAGACGCGGCAGCAGATCGCGAACCTCGAGCAGTGCTTCTCCCTGCTGGGCCAGCCGGTGCACGAGTCGCCGTCGCCGACCACGAAGGGCCTGGCCAAAGAGGGAAAGGCCACGCTGCGCAAGACCGACGCCGGGCTGGCCGACGTCGTCGTCCTCTCCGGTGCGCTTGAGACGGAACACTACGAAACGGCGGTGTACGAGGGGCTCATCACGAGCGCCGATGCCCTTGGACAGCCGGCCGTCGCGCAGCTGCTGAGGCAGAACCTCGACCAGGAGATGGCCGCGATCGTCAAGATCCAGGAAGCGGCGAAGCTCGTGGCCGGCCAGCCCAAGGGAGACTGACCGCCGCCTACCCCGTGGAGGCGACGGCGAACAGGCCGGCGACGCCGAGGATGTACAGGATGAGGACAATCAGCGAATCGGTCCCCATCCCCAGGACCTTCTTCCGGGGCCGGAACACCAGCCCGAGGATGTAGGTCAGGGTCAGCAGGATGGCCAGGGCCGTGAGGTAGATGTCCGTGGCCTGCGCCTGCGGCAGGACGGGCTTTCCGGAGATCAGGACGGCGACGAGGAAGAGCACCGGCAGGAAAGCGTTGCCGCCGAAAATGTCGCTGAAGGCGAGCTTGTAGTCCCCCTGCTTCACCGACGCCAGGCCGGTGGAGATCTCCGGGAGCGAGGTCGCCAGCGCCAGGAACGTCGCCCCGAACAGGACGCCGGAAAGACCGATGTGGCCCGCGATCGCGTCCCCGCTGCGTTCCAGGAGCACGCCGGCAGCCAAGGTCACCGCCGCAGCGATGAGGAAGATGGTCAGGGCCTTGCCGGTGCTGGGCGCCTTCTTGTTCTTCGAGGAGGCGTCCTTGCTGTGGCCGCGGGGCTTGGCCTGGCTGCCCGGCGCCTCTCCTGCTTCGTGCCACGGCAGCGCTTTCTGGGAGCGCTTGACCAGGATCAGTCCGAGCACCCAGATCAGCGTAATCAGCACCGCGGCCGGCGTGAGGCGGAAGGCGACCAGCGAACCGGGCATCTGGCTGCCGGCGATGACGACGCCGAGCACTCCGATGACGGTGATGGCCTCGATCACCAGGGACAGCGACGCCGCCCGGTAGCTCAAGGGCTCACTGCCCTTGGTGCCGAAAAGGTCGAGGATGACGAGTACGACTGTCTGGACGGCGATACCACCCAGAATGTTGCCCACCGCCACCCCGACGTTGCCGGAGGAGGCGGCGGTGACGGTGATGGCTATCTCCGGCAGGTTCGTCGCCACCGCCAGGAGGATGAGGCCGCCCAAGGCGGAGCCAAGATGCAGCCGCACATCGAGGATGTCGGTCTGTTTGGACAGCTGGATGCCGGCGACCCAGATGGCAGCAGCCGCGGCAACAAAGATCAAGAGCAACAACGCCAGTGGCAAGGATTCCACCTGCGCCCCCTTCACGGTCAAATGGTGGGCAGATACGGCGGCAGTGCCACCGGTTGTTCCTCTAGAATAACTTGCTTTAGCGCAAACAACAGCCTGCTTATGGTTTTCTCTACTCGATGCCGGAAACCGTGCCCGTTTAGTATGCTTCCAAAAAAGAGTCAGCGGATGCGGTTAAGAAGGGGCCGCACCCGACATAAGTACGTGCACGAAAGCAGCATCATGACGACCGACGCCACCACGAACTCCTTCAACGGCAAGAGCAAGGGGGAACCGCGCGTAGACACCTTCTCAACCGTATTGGGCCGCAATGACCACCTGCGCGCTGGCGTTTTTACCTACTTTCCCGAGTCCGACGCGTGGGAGTGGTCGGACGAGATGTTCGAGATCCACGGCTACGTCCGCGGCGAGGTGGTCCCCAGCACGGAGCTCATCCTGGCCCATGTCCATCCCGAGGACCGTGAATTTGTCTCCGAGTTGGTGTTGAGATCGCTGCGGAGCGGCGAACCGTTCAGCGACTACCGGCGGCTGGTGGACTCCAACGGCGTTGTCCGGCAGGTGATCGCCACCGGGTGCGGCCTGCACGACGCGCACGGGCGCGTGGCGCGCATGCAGGGGATTCTTACCGAGCTCACCTCCACCGTGCATCTGGAGTCGGACAACCTGGCGCGGGAAGCCGTCCAGCGGTCCGTGCAGCACCGCGCCGCCATCGAGCAGGTCAAAGGCGCCGTCATGGGCAGGCTGCGGGTCGGGCCGGACGCCGCGTTTGCGCTGCTGTCCAAGGCGAGCCAGCGGCTGAACCTGAAGGTGAACGAATTGGCGGAAGGGCTGGTCCTGTCGCTGCAGGACCCGAAGGATCAGACCTTCGAGGACCTCATCCGCGAGATGCGGCCGCCGCTCGAAATGCTTCCCGCGGAGGACTAGCGCCCGCTCTAGCTGCCGGCGCTCTCTCCAGGCTCTAGCCGCCGGCGCTGTTGCCGAGGGTGACCGAGACGGTCTTGGTGCCCGAGCCGCGCCGGACGGTCACATCCACCCGCTGCCCCGGGTCGTGCTGGCGGAGGGCGGCGAGCAGGTCGGTGACGCTGCTGACCTTTGTGCCGCCGAAGGAGATGATGATGTCGCCGGCCGAAATGCCGGCTTTCGCGGCCGGTCCGCCCGAGCTGACGTCGATCACCAGTGCACCCTCCGTCGCGGAGAGATTGAACTGCTGGGCGATCTGCGGCGTCAGGTCGGTCGGCACGACACCGAGCAGGGCGTGCTTGACGGTCCCGTTCTTGAGCAGCTGCTCGGCCACGTTCGTGACAGTGGTCGACGGCGTCACGAAGCCGATTGCCACGGCCCCGGAACTCGGCGGGATGTAGGCCTCGGACAGGCCGATCACCTTCCCGTCAGGGCCGACGACGGCGCCACCCGAGTTGCCGGGGGAGATCGCCGCATCGGTTTGCAGCAGGTCAAGGGATCCGCTGGGTGACTCCTGGGATGGCGGCATGTTCCGGTGCAGGCCGGACACGATGCCGCTCGTCACCGTCTCGGTCAGCCCGAGCGGCGTCCCGATCACCACGGTGAGCGAACCGACTTCCGGCTCCGCGGTGGCGAAGGTTGCGGCCGGCAGACCGGTCCGCTTCGCCTTGATCACGGCGACGTCGGTCGGGTTGTCGACGCCGACCACCGTTGCGTCCGCCTGGCTGCCGTCCGCGAACTGCACCTGCACGGTCCTGAACGGCTGCTTCTGCTGGTCCTCCACCACGTGGGCGTCTGACAGGATGGTCCCGTCCGCCCGGTAGACCACGCCGCTGCCCAGGCCCTCATCCGTGCGGATCGTCACCACGGACGGTTCGACATCCTTGACGATCTGCGGGATGGAGACGGTCCCGGAGGATGAGCCTGTGCTGCCCTTGGCTGCGCCGGACGGTTTCGTGGCCGGCGCCGAGGCCGTGCCGGTGGCTGCAGGTGCGCCCGTGGCCGTCCCAGCCGAAGCTGAAGAGGTGTCCTGCGGCCCGGCAGGCTGGGGCGCGGTGCAGGCCGTCGCTGAGAGCAGCAACCCCGCGGCGAAAGCGGCTGCTGCGGCAGCGGGCCGGCGGCGGAACGTGATGGGGGAGGGACGGCAGGTGTCCATGTCTCAGTGCTACCACTCACTCCGCCCGGCCGGTAGAGGTAGGCCTGCTACACCTCCAGCAGCCCGCGGATATCCTCGGCGGTGAGCGCTGAACTGAACGCGGCGTCGTCGTCCATCACGGAGCTGAAGAGCTTGGCCTTTTGTTCCTTCAGGGCCATGACCTTTTCCTCGATGGTTCCCTTGGCGACCATCCGGTAGACCATGACGTTGCGCGTCTGGCCGATCCGGTGGGTGCGGTCCACCGCCTGGGCCTCGGTGGCAGGGTTCCACCACGGGTCCAGCAGGAAGCAGTAGTCCGCCTCGGTCAGGTTCAGGCCGAACCCGCCGGCCTTGAGGCTGATCAGGAACACCCCGGCGTGGCCGGACTTGAACTTCTCGATGACCTCCGCCCGGCGCCGCGTGGAGCCGTCGAGGTAGGTGTATTCGACCCCTTCGGCGTCCAGCCGGGCGGCGGCCTTCTTCAGGAAGGAGGTGAACTGGCTGAACACGAGCGCGCGGTGGCCCTCGGCGAGCACGTCCTCGAGCTGCTCGAACAACGCATCCAGCTTGGCGGACGGCACCCCGTCGTACGCCTCATCCACCAGCGACGCGTCCAGGCTCATCAGCCGCAGCAGGGTGAGGGAGCGGAAGACGATGAACCGCTGCCGGTCCAGGTCCTCGAGCAGGCCCATGATCTTCTGCCGCTCGCGCTGCAGGTGCGTCTGATAAATCTTCCGGTGCTTGGGGCCGAGCTCCACTTCGAGCACCTGCTCCTGCTTCGCCGGCAGCTCCTTGGCGACCGCCTCCTTGGTGCGGCGCATCATCAGGGGCCGGATCCGCCGCCGCAAGGTCGCCAGCTTGCGCTCATCCCCGTTGCGCTCGATCGGCCTCTGGTAGTCCTCGGCGAACAGCCGGGCGGACGGGAACAGGCCCGGGGCGACGATCGCGAAGAGGGACCACAGCTCCATCAGGTTGTTTTCCATCGGCGTGCCGGTGATCGCGAGCTTGAACGGCGCGTCCAGGTCCCGGGCGCATTGGTGCACACGCGTGCCCTTGTTCTTCACGAACTGGGCCTCGTCCAGGATCAGCCCGTCCCAGCCCAGCGCCCGGTACCGGTCAAAGTCCAGCCGGAACAGCGTGTAGGAGGTGACGACGACGTCGGCCCCTGCCACCGCGTCGGCCAGCGGCACCTTGCCCTTGGTGGAGCTGTCCGAGACGGTGACGACCTTCAGATCCGGCGTGAAGCGCTGCGCCTCGGAGGCCCAGTTCGGTACCACCGACGTCGGAGCGACCACGAGGAACGGGCGCGGGGCGGCTTCCCGCTCAACCTCCCGCGCATGCGAGAGCAGGGCCAGGGTCTGCAGCGTCTTGCCGAGGCCCATGTCGTCCGCGAGCACGCCGCCGAGCGAGTGCTCCCAGAGGAACGCCAGCCACTGGTAGCCCTCCAGCTGGTAGGGGCGCAGCTCCGCCTTGAGCCCGCGCGGCAGGGCAGCGGCGCCGAGGTGCACCCGGTCCGAGGAGGCGAAGTCCAGCAGCCCCTTCACGGACTGGCGCCAGGCCTGGGCCTGCACGGTTTCGCCCGCGAGTTCCTCCAGTTCCTCCCAGAGCCCGGCCTGGTAGCGGCTGATCCGGGGTCCGGTTTCCCACTCCTGCAGCTCGCGCGAGTCCTCGATCAGCCGGTTCAGCTGCTGGAACTCCGGCCGGTTGATGGAGAAGTACCGGCCGTCCGTGAGCAGCACCTTGGATTTGCCCTTGGCGAGGGCCTTGAAGATGTGGTCGAAGGGGATCGATTTGCCGCCGACCTTGACCATCACACCCAGGTCGAACCAGTCCCGGCGGTCGGATTCGACGGTGCTGATCACCAGCTGGGGTTCGTCGGTCAGCTCGCGGTAGTCCGGCCGCTTGCCCTTGATGTCCACCCGCACGCCGTCGAGCTTCTCCAGCAAGGGGATGGAATGCTCGGCAAATTCTGCGGCGTCCAGGTCCTCCAGGGTGCGCTGGCGGACGTCGGCGCCGCGCAGTGCCCGGGACACCGAGGCGAGCACCGCCGTTTCCGCTGCCGTATCCCGGTAGCCGGTGTCGCCGGCTGCGGCGAACAGCGGCTTCGTGTCGACGGCCGCGCCGTGCCGGTACTCCCAGGACCAGTCCAGCGTGAGGGTATGGCCGGCCTTGAACTTCGCGGTGAGCACGAGCAGCGGAGGAGCGAGCTCCGGGAAGCTGACCGAGCCGTCGCTGCTGGTCACGGCCAGCCGCTGCTGCAGCACCGGGTAGTAGCGCTCCAGGAAGGTCCCGGCGTCCTCGGCGGGAACAGTGACGGGCCGGGGCTGCTCAATGAGCTGCTCGTCCTGTTCTGTCAGCGGGCGCACTGTCGGGGCGAGCGTGACCACCGGGTCAGGTTGCGGCCGGTAAGTGTAGACGCCGTGGTTCCCGGTCAGTCCGGCGGACTCCAGCGGGTGCTGTGCGCCGTCGATGGTGAGGACGGGCGTCAGCTCCAGCCCGGCGTCGTCCTGACGCGCATCCATGCCCAGCACTGCGCGCTCGCCGACGACGACGCTCAGGCTCTTCTTCGCCCCGACGAACGCGATGCCCAGCCGTTGCGCGTCGGCCAGCAGTTGCCAGAGCAGCGGGTTGGCGAAGTCGTCGAGGTAGAGCCAGGAGTCGTTTTGGCCGAAATAGGTGATGCCGGTGCCCCGGTGCAGCGAGGGGAACTGGGAGAACCAGCGGTGCTGCTCCGGGTCCAGCTTCAGCCCGTAGGTCTGGTACCCGATGCTGCCCCAGGACAGGTTGTTGCGGACCCAGTTGCCCTTGGCGCCCGGCACCACTGGCCGCACGCCGAGCTGGTAGTGGTGGCGCTTGGCGGCCCGCTTCAACGGGGAGGCCCCCCAGCGGCCCGACCGGGCCGTGCCCAGATCCCGCAGGTCGAACTGCAGACCCAGCGGAGTGACGGACCTGCCGGACGGCTCCGGGGCGGTGGCGGGAGAACCGATCAGGCCGTCCAAGGTGCGCTGCCAGTCGGTCCCGGAGGGTGCGGTGGCGGCGGAGAGCAGCCCCTGGCGCTGGCGGACATGCTCCAGATTCGAGGCCGTGACCGCCGCAGCGACGTGCTTGCAGCCGTAGCCCACCGGGCAGGTGCAGGTGTCCCCGGCCATCCGGTAGCCCTCGCCCCGGTGGACCAGCTGGACCCGCACGTGGTACGGCGTGGGAGCCGTTCCGGAGACCCGGGCGTCGAGGAACCCGGTGGTCTCATCCCAGTCAAGGCTGGCGACGGCACCCTCCCGCGTGTAGGCCCTGCCCCGGTGGTACGCGGTGGCGCCGACCATCCTGATGAGGTCGTTGACATCAACGAGAGGATAGGCGGGCCCGGACATGGTTTCATGCTCTCACGGAGCCCCGACACGGCGGGTTTCGGGGGCGGCTATGTGGATGCCGCCAACTCTGCCCGCCGCCAACTCTGCCCGCGAATCGCCCGGACAGGGCCCGGAATCCGCCTTCCGCAGGGGGCAGCGTCAATCGGCGGGCAAAGTTGCAGGGCTAGGCTGGTCACGGACCCCAATGTGAGGAGCTCGACATGGCCAGACCGTCCGTCATCGTCTTCGACGTCAACGAAACCCTGTCCGATATGTCCCCGCTCAGCCACCGCTTCGCAGAAACCGGAGCCCCCGCGGAGCTGGCCAAGCTGTGGTTCGCCACGCTCCTGCGGGACGGCTTCGCCCTTGCCGCAGCAGGGGACGCGCGGGGATTCGCCGATATCGGCCGCAACGTGCTCATGGACCTGCTGCCCGAGGAGGGCCTGACCATGGGCAAGGAGGAGGCAGCGGACCACGTCCTCGCAGGCTTCCAGCAACTGGCACTGCAGCCGGACGTCGCCGGCGGCGTCTCGGCGCTGCAGAACGCGGGCTACCGGCTCGTGACCCTCTCGAACGGGTCGGCGCAGGTCGCCGAGCAACTCTTCTCCTCCGGCGGGATCCGCGACCGGTTTGAGCGCCTGCTCTCGGTTGAGGACGCCCCGGCCTGGAAGCCCGCGCCGTCGTCGTACCGCTACGCCGCGGAGGCCTGCAGTACTGCGCCGGGGCAGATGCTCCTCGTTGCGGTGCACCCCTGGGACCTCCATGGTGCTGCGCGGGCCGGTCTGGGCACGGCGTGGCTGAACCGGACCGGAGCGGCGTACCCGGGGCATTTTGCGGCCTCGGATATTGAGATCACAGCGCTCACGGAGCTGCCCGCCGCGCTGGAAGGGCACACCCGATGAACCGGCAAGAGGTGACAGTCAACGGGACGGAACTTTCCTATCTGGTCTCCGGCGACGAGGGCGCGGCACCGCTGTTGCTGCTGCACGGAACGTTCTGGAGCCGGGTCTGGCAGCCGGTGATGCCCGCCCTCGGCACGGTGAGGCGGTCGATCGCGCTGGACCTTCCCGGCTTCGGGCGCAGCGGCGGCGAACTCGACGTCGAGCATGCCACAGTCCCCGCACTCGCCGCAGCAGTTCTTGACGCAGCCGACGAACTCGGGATCGGAGAGTTCGACCTCGCCGCGCACGACATTGGCGGCGGGATCGCCCAGCACCTCGCGGCCACGAGCGGGCGCGTGAAAAGCCTCGTCCTGATGAACTCCGTGATGTTCGATTCCTGGCCGGTGCCCGCTGTCGAGAAATTCCGGAACCCGGAGGTAAGGGCGGCCACCAGCGGCGAGGAGCTGCTCAGGGCGAGGGAAACGTCGACCCGCGGCGCCGTCGCCCGGCCGCTCAGCCAGGAAGAGGTCGAGGACTATCTCTCGCCGTGGCAGGACCCGGCGCGGCAGCGGTCGTGGATGGCGATGGCAGCAGCGGCGGACCCGCACTTCACGCTGGACCTGGTTCCTGCGCTGCAGAAGGCGGCGATACCGACCCGTCTGGTCTGGGGCCGGGACGATGAGTACCAGAAGCTCTCCTTCGCGGGCCGGTACGTCGAAGAGATCCCCAACGCCGACCTGACGGAAGTCCCCGGCAAGCACATCCCGACCGAGGATTCGCCCGAGCAGGTAGCAGAAGCGATCATCACCCACCTGGAGGCACACCAATGAGCGACCCCGACATCAGGTTCTACTTCGATCCGGTCTGTCCGTTCGCCTGGATGACCAGCAAATGGGTGCGCATGGTCGCCCGGCAGCGCGATTACGCGGTGGAGTGGCGGTTCATCTCGCTGCGGCTCATCAACTCCAACGTTGACTATGACGCGCAGTTCCCGGAAGGCTATGAAGCCGGGCACACCGCGGGCCTGCGCCTGCTTCGTGTCGCCGCCGCGGTGCGCGCGGACCACGGTCCGGAAGCGGTGGGCGCCCTCTACGCAGCACTTGGCGCGCGGATTTTCGATTCGGAGCCCGACACCAGCCGGGACACCCCCGAACTGGACCACCGCGGCACCCTCGAGTTCGTCCAGCCGGCACTGGCCGCCGCCGGCCTTGATCCGGTGCATGCTTCTGCGCTCGAGGACAAGTCGTGGGACGCGCTGATCCGGGCCGAAGGGGAGGAAGCGCTCGCGCTCACCGGGAAGGACGTCGGCACGCCGATTCTGCACTTCGAGCCGCCCGCCGGGGTCGCGTTCTTCGGGCCCGTGATCAGCCGGCTGCCCCGAGAGGAAGACGCCGCGGAACTTTGGGACCACGTCGTGGGCTTGGCGCGCTTTCCCGGGTTCGCCGAGCTGAAGCGCAGCCTGCGGGAGCGCCCCCAACTGCGCAGCTTCGGCGTCACGGAGGATGAGGCCGGGCTGCAGGAGGACTGGCATGGCGGCAGTCGCCGCACCCACAAGTAGCGGCTCCCGCTCCGCGTCACTTCACGGTGAGGGTGCCGTGCATGTTCGAGTGGTACTTGCAGAAGAACGTGTAGGTCCCGGGCTTTGACGGCGCCGTGAACGTCACGCTTTGATCTCCCGGCGCAGTCACGTCGAAGGACTTGTCGTCCGCTGTCACGGTGTGCGTCTCCGGGTCCATGTTCATGACGGTCACGGTCGCGCCGGCCGGCACCTCCAGCTTGGAGTACCCGTAGTTCTTGATGTGGATCGTCAGGTCGGTCGTGGCCGATGACGATGACGATGACGGCGCCCCCGACGTGCTCATCGACATCGAACCCATCGAGGGGTCCATTGACGACGAGGCTGCGGCTGACGCAGCGGAAGAAGCAGGCGCCGAGGCTGTCGCCTGGACCGCCATCGTTGCGGATGTCCCGGAGCAGGCGCTGAGACCAAGGGCAGCAGCGCCGGCCAGGAGCGTGACCGCTGCAGCACGGGAGGCGTTTCGGGACAGGTTCATGACGCGTTCCAATCGGTAGGGGTGGATCCGCAGGGGACCGGCGCGGGAGGCGGCGGGCAAGCGGTCAGGCGGCGTGGTGCGAGACGAGGTGGGCGTACACCACGGTGTTGTCCAGGTACTCGCCGCTGGCGGGGTCGTAGCCGCCGCAGGTGATCAGCCGCAGTTCCGGCCGGTCCGCGTTGCGGTAGACCTTGACCGTCGGGAAGCTCGACTTGTGATAGACGTCCACGCGGTCCACGGTGAAGACGGCGATGGTGTGGTCCGCCCGGGTGACCGTGATCTGCTGGCCGGGCCGCATGTCGTGCAGCCGGTAGAAGACGCCGATCGGGCTCTGGGTGTTGTTGACGTGGCCGAGGATCACCGACGAACCGGTTTCACCCGGCGTCGGCGAGTACTTGTACCAGCCGGCGGGGGAGCCCGGTTCGCCCGGCGGGACCTGGACCTCGCCGTCGGCCTGCTGTCCCAGTTGCAGCAGCGGGGTGGAGAGGCCGATGGCCGGGGCCTGGACCGAGAGCGGCGTCGAGGCCTTCATGGCGATGCTGGGCTTCAGAGCCGGCGGGGTGGCGGCCTTGCTGCTTGGCGAGGCCGTGCCCGGCGCGGGGGAGGCCGACGTCGTCGCCGGCGCGGAAACTGCCACCGCCGCCGAAGCCGGACCGTCCCCGCGGGACTGGCCCGCATTCAGGCCCAGCCCGATGGTGGTGATGCCCCCGGCCAGGAGCAGGGCGGCCGCCGCGGACGCGAACACACGTCCGCGGCGGCCGTTGATCTCAGGTTTGGTAGTCACCTGGGTTCAAATCCCCTTGGCTCAGGCCTTGGTGGAGGCCATCTTGCGGCGAACCGCGAACGCAGCACCGGCTGCGGCGACGAGGCCACCACCGGCAGCGATCAGGCCCATGTCAGGACCCTGGTCCTGCGCCGGGGTGGTGATGCCGGTGCCCGGAGCACCCGCCGGCATGGCCATCAGGGTTCCGCAGGCGGCCGGGGAGGTCGCTGCCAGCGGCAGGGACGGCACCAGATCGCTCTTCTCCTTCTGCGCGCCGGCCGGCAGGGTTGCCGGGTCGAGGCCGTGGATCACGACGACGGCCTTGCCGCTCTTCAGCGACGCGACGGTCTTGGCATCCAGGGTGAAGGTGCGGTTGTAGTTGATGGTCGGGCCGGACGGCGCGGCGGTCAGGGTAAGGCCCGCGGCCGGGCTGGTGTCGCCGCTGGTGGAGAGCGTGGTGCCGATGCCGCCGTAAGCCGGGCCGCCTTCAGTGGTGCTGATGACGCCGTCCTTGTTCGTGTCAGCTGCGGGGGTGGGGCACATGCCCTGGCCTCCGATGTGGATGTGCTGCACGTGCGGGTAGGGCTTGCCGCCGAACGTGGCCGCCAGACCGGAGACCTGCTCGGAGACCGTGGCCTGGTCGCCATTGAGGGTGATCATCAGCGAGCCGGACGCGCTGCTGCCGTTGATGGACGCCAGGTTGGCCTGGTAGGTGGTGGTGTCCGCCGCCATGGCCGGGCTGCCCGAAAGGGCGAGGGCTCCGAGGGCGAGGGCGGGGGCAACGAGGAATGCTGACTTCTTCATGGGGTGGTTCCTCCAGGTGAGGGGCGGTCCGCAAGGGGCCCGCGTCGTGCCGATGAATCGTTCTGACACCCTTAGTTCGCTGTGTCCGGCATCACGGATGGGTGCCTGGGCAAACTTTTTTTATTCGCTCCAGCAGGCGATCACGTCGGTGGCCAGCTGGTAGGCGACGGCGCCCCGAGATACCCCGTGCGGCCCGACCGTGGCCGGCATCCAGGAAGTGTCGACGGTCAGCGTCATGTCGTCCTTGACGAAGACGACGATGCCGCCGGGGGTCTGCGCGGCGGGAAGCCCCAGGTTGCCCATCCCCTCGATCGGCTTCGCGCCCGGGAGGGTGGGCGTGTAGCCGGCGAAGTACGCTTTGGCGGCTGCAGCGCTCGCGGACTTCTTCACCGAGAGCACCATGACGCCGTCGGCGGTCTTGTAAGTGCAGCTGTAGATTCCGTTGTCTTCGGAGGGCGTGGTTGCCGGGAGCCCGGGTAGGCCGAGGATCTGCTGGGCCTTCTGCTTGATTTCGTCGCCGCACACCATCTTCACCGGGTCCCCGTCGGGGTGGGATTCCGCGGCTTTGGCGGTGGCAGACGTTGCGGACCCTGCCTGCGACGCGGAAGCTGTTGTCGAGGCGGAAGCCGTCGGCGTGGCGGCCGGGGCGGAGGCGTTCACCGCACATCCGGCCATGCCTGCCAGGAGGAAGGGCAGCAGCGCGAGCCCGGCCCATCGTTGTCTGCTGTTGCTCCCCATCAGGTGTCCCTTTCCGTCCACATCAAACCTATAGCTGTGGTTCGGCGCCGGAGCGGTGGCCGGATGGGCGTGGCCCCGCCAACTCTGCCCGCGGATCGCTCCGGGCGACCCCGGACGGCGCCGAAACGCAGGCCGGCGGCCCGTCCGCGGGCAGAGTTGGCTCGCCAGCACCTACCGCGGCGTGAAACCCGGTGGGACGATGGAGAAATGCAGCCCGTCCTCGACTTCGTTGGCCATTTCTGGTGGCTTGTCTTCCCGCTGAGCGGGGTAGCGGGCGGCTGGGCGCGGTCCTGGTCGCGGGCCAGCGAGCGGCGGCACCAGCGGAGGGTCGAGCTCTACAACCTGAAGAACCAGGCCCAGCAGTCCGAGCAGGTCCGCGTGGACGAGGTCCGCCGTCTGATGAACGCCCACGATGCGGTGAACAAGCGCTGGCTCGAGTACGAGCTGGACGTGGCCAAGCTGATCGACTTCCCAATGATGTCCGATGTGCGCGAACCGCTCACGGTGGGGTTCCTGCGGGCCAAGCGCGAGGCTGACGCCCTGCATCCGGATCAACCCGAAGAGCTTAGGGACAAGGCGGCGCTGGAACAGTACCGCTCCGCGGTCACGGCGTTCGAGGTTGCCTTCGACGTCGCCGAGCGCGAAGCCCGGCGGGTGAAGGACAGCAACTTCAGCGGGCCCGAGCGGCAGCGCCTGGCCACCGCGCGGCAGCTCTTGACGATCGCCGTCGATGAGGCCGCCACTCCGGCCGAGCGGCAGACGGCCTACAAACGCGCCCGGCGGGAACTGGACGGACTCATTGCCCTGCCGGACGCCGCGCTCGCTGCCCTGGAAGCAAAGGTCGCCCGGGCGCTCGGCAGCGCCCCGGCCTGAACGGCAGCCCGGCGCCGCGGAGAGGCTACTCCGGCTCCGGACCCACCGCGATCCGGCGGCCGGTGACGTTCGTCGGCTCGATTTCCACGAACACTCCCTTGTGCGTGGGAGTCCACGGCCGCAGCGGGAGCTGCCGCGCGGCGTCGATCTCGGCCTGCGTGTCCAGTTCCCGGGCCACGCCTTTGACGAGCACGCTCCACACCGAGTTGGCGGAACGGCCGTCGGTCTCGAAGGCCACGGTGTTGTTGATGGTGAGCTGCACGAGCTTGTCGCCCTGTGAGGTGCGCAGCAGGATCTTGCCGTCGTGGGCCAGGAAGTTCACGGGGTAAATCTCCGGCTGGTTCCGTACGCTCACGGCGAGCCGGCCCAGCGTCGACCCGAGGAGCAGGTCCCAGCATTCGGGCTCGTCGAGGATTACCACGGGGTGTTCCGCGTCAGGCAGCATGTCAATCCCTTTCGTGGCCGGCGCCGGTGCAACTGCAGTCAGCGCAGTTGGGATGACGCTAATGCAGCCAGGCCCCGAAGGATAGAGCCGATGGGCCCGCCCGCCTCCCGGAGCGGCAGGATTGCTTCCTGAATCCCGGCTGGGAAACTACCCGAGACGGCACCCTGCTTGGTGGGCTATAATGCCAGCAATCCACCCGCCGGCATCCGCCCGCAACTTGGACAGTGCTGTCCGCTTTTGCGCCGGATGCGCCTCGCTAGAAACTCGGAGGTCTCCGCCGTGGCCACGACACCCTCGACGCCGGAAACGCCCAACAATCCCGCCTCGCTCCACCAGCCCCTGCCCGAACTGCCCCAGTCCAAACTGGACCGTCCCGCCGCGCCCCGGTACGGACAGTTCGCCAATGCCGACGCGCACGGCATGATCCTGCTGCAGGAGATCCTGCTCGACGCCGGCGCTGCCCGCCAGGAAGCCCACGGCTTCAGGGCGGCCATGGAGAACGCGGCGCTGACCGTCCGCCGGCTGCTCGCCCTGCGCCTGTTCATCGCGATCGTGGCAATCGCGAACCTGCCGCTGTTCCTGATGTCCGACGGCTGGTTCGCCTACGCCGTCGCGCTCTCCGTCGTCGTCGCCGTGCACGCCGCCGTGTCCTGGCTGAACCGGCACGAAGCCCGGCTCAAGCTGCGCGGCAGCCAGGACGTGGTGAAGCTGCGCGAACGCAGCGACAACTACCGCAAGGTCCGCGACGCCGTGAAGCACGTCATCGACGTCCCCGCCCGCATGAACGAAGCGCTCTACCTGGACCTGCTCGCCGGCAAGCGCATCGCCGTCAACGTCGCCGCCGGAATCGTGGCGCTGCTGGATACCAGCGACGACGCCAGCTGGAAGGTGCGCATCGTCCGGGAGATGGCGGTCTAAGCCCCCGGCGGCCGCCCTCCTGGCCGTCTAAGCCCCCGGCCACCGCGCCGGACCAGCCCTACAGCACCTTCGAGAGGAACGCCTTCGTTCGTTCGTGCTGCGGGTTGGTGAGCACCTCGCGCGGGTTGCCGGATTCGACGACGACGCCTCCGTCCATGAAGACGAGCGAGTTCGCGACCTCGCGGGCGAAGCCCATTTCGTGGGTGACCACGATCATGGTCATGCCGCTGCGGGCGAGCTCCTTCATCACGTCGAGGACCTCGCCCACCAGCTCTGGGTCCAGGGCGCTGGTCGGCTCGTCGAACAGCATCAGCTTCGGCTCCATCGCCAGCGCCCGCGCAATTGCCACGCGCTGCTGCTGGCCGCCGGAGAGGTGCGCCGGGTACTCGTTCGCCTTGTCGGCCAGCCCGACCCGGTCCATGAGCTCCAGCGCCTTCGCCGACGCGTCAGCCTTGGAGGTTCCCTTCACCTTCATGGGCGCCAGGATGATGTTCTCCAGCGCGGTCAGGTGCGGGAACAGGTTGAAGCGCTGGAACACCATGCCGATGTCGCGGCGCTGGTAGGCGGCCTCCTTGGGCTTGAGCTCGTAGAGCTTGCCGGCCTTCTCGCGGTAGCCCACCAGTTGGCCCTCCACCGAGAGGCGCCCGGCGTCGACCCGGTCCAGGTGGTTGATGCAGCGCAGGAACGTGGACTTGCCGGAGCCGCTGGGCCCGACGATGCACAGCACCTCGCCGGGATCCACCTTGAGGCTGATGCTGCGCAGCACCCGGTTGGTGCCGAAGCTCTTGGACACGCGGTCCGCGAGCACCATGGGTTGGTCGCTCATCCCTTGCCTCCTGGTTCGTTGCCGGTCGGTGCCTCGGTGACCGCCGCCGTCGTGCCCACGCCCGCAAAGGACGACGGTTTGGCCGCCCGGCGCTGGCCGGAGCCGCGGGAAAACCGCTTCTCAATGAAGTACTGGCCCACCATCAGGATCGAGGTGAACAGCAGGTACCAGAGGGAAGCGACGATGAGCAGCGGCACCGGGGTGAACGTGACGGCGGAGATGCCTCGGGACACCCCGTACAGGTCGATGCTCAGCGGGATGGCTGCCACCAGCGAGGTGGTCTTCAGCATGGAGATGATCTCGTTGCCGGTCGGCGGGATGATGACGCGCATAGCCTGCGGAACGACGACGTAGCGCATGGTCTGCCCCCACGACATGGCCAAGGCGCGGGAGGCTTCCTCCTGGCCCCGGTCCACGGCCAGCAGACCCGCCCTGACGATCTCGGACATGTAGGACGCCTCGTTCAGGCCCAGCCCGATGACGGCGGTGATGAACAGGTTGGTGAAGACCCCGTTGGGGATCGATATCCAGGGCGTCGTGAACGGGATGCCGATGGTGATCACCGGGTAGATCAGCGCCATGATGCCCCAGAAGACCAGCTGCACATACACGGGCGTGCCGCGGAAGATCCAGATGTACAGCCACGCGATGCTCTTCAGCACCGGGTTGGGGGAGAGACGCATGATCGCCAGGACCAGGCCCAGCACGATGGCGATGACCATCGCGTACACCGTCAGCTGCAGGGTGACGAGGGCGGCGGCGCTGATGCGCTTGTCGAAGATGTACTTGCCGACGTCGGCCCAGCCGTAGTCCTCGCGCTGGGCGGCGTCGATGATGAACACCGCCAGCATCAGAACGAGGATGACCGCGGCGAGGTTGCGCCACGGGTGGCGAAGCGGAATGGCCTTGATCGCTTCGCCTTCCTGCCCGGCCGCGAGCGGCTCAGCCTCTGCTGCGCCCGTGCGGCCGGGGTCCCGGGGAGTCATCAGTGCTTAGCCTTTCGACGCGATGTTGATGGTGGCCGTCTTGACCCCGCCGCTCTCGACGCCCCACTTGGAAAGGATCTTCTGGTAGGAACCGTCGTCGATCAGGGCCTGCAGAGCCTTCTGCAGCACCGGCTCGAACGGGCTGTTCTTGGCGACCGGCATGCCGTACGGTGCCACCTCGAATGCGTCGCCGGCGGTCTGCAGCTTACCCTTCGTCTGCGAGATCGCGTAGAGGGTCACGGGCGAATCCGCGCTCATCGCGTCGACCTGGCCGACGGCGAGGGCATTCGTGGCCTGGTCCTGGGTGTCGAACTTGAAGATCGAGATGGCGGGCTTGCCGGCGTCGGTGCAGGCCTTGGACTTGGCGGGCACCTCGTGGGTGTCCTCGTAGGTGGTCGCCTGGACCGCCACCTTGAGCCCGCAGGCGTTCTTCGGGTCCACGGTCTTGCCGGCGGGGGAGGCCCACTGGATGCCGGCGGAGAAGTAGTTGACGAAGTCGACCTGCTTCTCCCGCTCGACCGTGTCGCTGAAGGAGGACATGCCCATGTCGTCCTTGCCGGCCTTCACCGCGGGCAGGATGTTGTCGAAGGTGCCGATGTCGAAATTGACCTTGAGGCCCAGCTTCTGGCCCAGCGCGTTGGTCAGGTCCACGGACCAGCCGGCGGGCGCCCCGTTCGGGTCCTTGAATTCGTTCGGCGGGTAGTTGTTGGCCATGCCGACGTTGAGCGTTCCGGAGCTCTTGATCTTGTCCGGCAGCTGGGCGGCGAGCGAGTCGTCCTTCTTCACGGTCACCGTGTCCGCGGAACCGGACGCTCCGGCCGAGCCGGTCGGGTTGCCAGAGGAGGATCCGCTGTTGTCCACGCACCCGGTCAGGAGCAGGGCGGCCGCCGCGGTGAGGGCTGGAACTGTGTAGCTGAGGCGCATTGGGTGTCCTTTGTCTTGAAACTGTTGCTGCGAAATTCCTACTGCCTGATTCCTACTGCGTGGCCGTGGATACCAGTGTGGCGTGTTGAGTGCCGGCCGGGTGCTCATTGGTCGACGGCGTGGCGTGCCGAAGGTCGCGCACGACTTCCGTGCCCCTCGCCTGCAGTTCGGCCACCGTCGAGACGCCGACCAGCGTCATCGTCCGGCGCAGTTCCTCGGCGAAGATCTCGATGACCCGGCTCACGCCGGCCGAGCCGGCGGCCACCAGGCCGTACAGGTAGGGCCGGCCGATCGAGCACGCGTCGGCGCCGAGGGCCAGGGCCTTGACGACGTCGGTGCCGCGGCGGATGCCGGAATCGACATAGATCTCGATTCCGTCGCCCACCTGCTGGCGGGCTTCCTGCAGTACGTCCATCGGGCTGAGCATGTGGTCCAGCTGCCGGCCGCCGTGGTTGCTTAGCTGCACGGCGTCCAGGCCGACGTCGGCCGCGCGGGCGACGTCCTTCGGGTTCACGCAGCCCTTGAGGACGATCCTGCCGTCCCACGCCTCGCGGAGCGACTCGAGCTCGGCCCAGCCGCTGCTCGAGTCCGAGTGGCCCAGGATCTGCTGCCACATGGTCGGGGTGACCGTCGGGTTTGAGCCCTGCGGGGACAGGTTCGGGAAGCTGAGCCCGTCGGCGCGCAGGAAGTTGGCCCACCAGCCCGGGCGGCTGGCAATGTCGATCAGGGTGGACAGGGTCAGGCTGGGCGGGGCGGTGAAGCCGTTGCGCAGGTCCCGCTCCCGGGAGCCGAGCGCCCGGGTGTCCACGCCCACGATGAGCGTGGTGAAGCCGGCCGCCTTGCAGCGCGCGAGTTTCTCGTCCCGGGCCGCGGGGGTGCCGGACAGGCCGAAGTTGAACCAGCGGTCCAGCTGCGGGAAGTGCCCGGCGATGGATTCCATCGCCACCGTGCTCATGCCGGCCAGTCCGTACGGGATACCGGCGGCTGCTGCGGCCCCGGCGACCGCCAGTTCGCCCTCCGGGTGGAAGAGCCGGGTGGCGCCGGTCGGGGTGAGCGTGATCGGCAGCGCGCTGTGCTTGCCGAGGATGGTCGTGGTCGTGTCCGGCCCGTCGACGGGTCCCCACGTCGGCATCAGGCCCCAGGCCTCGAACGCCTCGCGGTTGCGGCGCAGGGTGACCTCGTCCTCGGAACCGCCGTCGAGGTAGTCGAAGATCCCGGCGGGGAGCACGCGGCGGGCAGCGGCGCGGAACTCGGCCACGTTGTAGGCGTTGGCCAGCACCCTGCGCTGCCTGGAGAGCACAGGTGCCTTGACCTGCACCAGCTGCCTGATATCGCTGACCTTCACGTGGCGCCTTTCGGGTTATGCCGATTTTGTTCAGGCCAAGCCTAGAATCGGATCACCCGGGCGGCTATGGACCCGGGGACGAACAAGGGACCTTCTGATTGTGATCTCCTACCAAGAGCCGGACGGCAGCCGGCCGACGGCGGCGCGGGACGCGGCCGACGGCGGTGAACGGCTCCCCACCGTGGATTCGATGAGCAGGCTCATCGGGTCCGAGCTGGTCAGCCTGGTCGAGGCCGCCGACGTCGGGCACCGCTGCGTCTCCGGGTCCGTGCTCTACGACCCGAACGCGCAGCCCACCCCCTTCCCGGGTGCCGTGGCGCTTGGCATCGGGCTCTCCCTCTCCGGCAAGCGGCTCAAACCGCGGCTGGAGGAACTGGAGAAGGCCGGCTACGTGGGGCTGGTGTACAAGGCCAACGGGGACTCCGACGAACTGCTGCGGAACACCGCCCGGGCCGCTGGACTTGCGCTGTTCCGCGCGTCGGACTCCGCCCCCTGGAACCAGGTAGCGGAAATCATTGACGCCGCGATTGCCCCGCACCGGGCCTCCGGCCGGACGCTCGTGGACATCAGGCCGGGGGATTTGTTCGACCTGGCCAACACCGTGGCCGCGCTCGCCGGCGGTGCGATCGCCATCGCCGATCCAGAGCAGACCATCCTCGCCTACTCCACTCTGCCGGACCAGCCCATCGACGACACCCGGCGCAACTCCATCCTGCGGCTGCACGTCCCGCAGACCGAGCAGAATGACGTCGACTACCGGCGGGTGCACGCCGCCTCTGACGTGATCGACGTCGTCACCGAGGAACCCGGGCTCAGGCGCTGCGCCGTCGCCATCCGCGCCGGGGATACGGTGCTCGGTTCGCTCTGGCTGCTCACCGCGGCGGAGAGCATCGGCGCGGACACCGCCCGCGTGATGCGGGAAGCCGCCAACGTCGCCGCCCTGCACCTGCTGCACCGGCGGACGGCGTATGTCTCCAACCTGACCCGGCAGGTGGACCTGGTGAAACCGCTGCTCTTCGAGCCCGAGCAGGCGGAGGTCGCCGCGCTCAAACTCGGCATCTCCGCAGCGTCGGTCCGCATCGCGGCTGTCAGCTCCTGGCCCCCGCAGCCCGGCGCGCTCGAGACCCTGCAGTCCCGGCTGCGCCTGTTCGACGTCGTCCGCACCGCGTGCGCCGTCCGGCTCCCGGCCGCCGTCTGCGGGCTGGCCGACAACATCGTCTACATCGTCCTGCCGCAGACCGCCGACTTCTCGCCGCGCTTCCACCACGACGCCATCCTCCGGGTCGTGCAGAACGCCGCCCGGCTGCTCTCCCGGCCCGTCGTCGCCGGTATCGGCCGTTCGGCGCCGCTGGGCAGGCTGGAACAGTCCCGCACCGGGGCCGAGGTGGTGCTCGGGGAGCTGTTCCGGGACCTGGACGAAGGGCGCATCACCCCCGACTCCAGCGGAGTCGTCGCGGACCAGGAGTCCCTCGGATCCCGGCTGCACCTGCGGCAGATCGTCATGGAACTCCAGAAAGCCGGGCACCTCCCCGGGGACCACGCCATGGCTATCGCCGAGTACGACGCGGCCCACAAGACCTCCTTCGAGGAATCCCTGCGCACCTACCTCGACGCCGGCGGCAACGCCATCGAGGTCGCGAAACAGCTCGGCCTGCACGTGAACACCGTCCGCTACCGGCTCTCCCGGATCAAACCCCTCTTCGGCATCGACCTCGACGACGCCGAGACCCGGCTGCTGGTGTGGCTGCAGCTCTGGGGCAGACACAACTAGTGCCCGGTGGCGGGCGGTCGGTAAGCTTCCCAGAGATCAGGCGGAGCTGGAAGGACGGCCATGGGCACGGAACTGGCAGAAAATACAGACCTTCGGCTGAAAGCGGTGCTTGAGATCCTCGCCGCGGCGGTTTGGGCGGGGGAGAGCCCCAACGCCGGCATGGTCCTGGCGGAGGCCCTGACCCGAGTCCCGCCGAACGAGAAGGAACGCGAGCTCCTCAGCGGCGGCATTCCGCGCGGGCACAAGAACCTCACCGCCGCCACCGCCAGGCTCGTGAAAGCCGGCTGGCTCAGCAAAGGCAAAGGCGGCTGGGCCATCACCGACGACGGACTGCGCGCCATCGTCACCTTCCGGGATCCGGCGGCGTTCGCCGCTGCGCTTGCCGAGGGAAGGCCGGTGCCGGAGGACGTTGCCGTGCCGACCAAGGCACCTCGCGGATTCCTGCCCAAGGCCCCGGCGAAGCGGACGGATCGGGTGAAGGAAGCTGCTCCGGTTGCGGGGACTGAGGAGGCCGAAGCCGCAGAGGCTTCGCCGGTTGGTGTCGCCGCGGAGGTCCCGGAGAAACCGGCCGCGCGGCGCCGGAGCCGAAAGGCTACCGCCGCCACAGGCGCACCCACCGAGACCGTCGCAGAGGTGGAAGCGCCCGCTGCTGCGGCAGCCGAGACCTTCCGGCAGCCTGACGCCGTCGCCATAGCTGGAGACTTCGGAAAGCTCCTTGGCGCCCCGGAAGACTGGGCGCCCCAGTACGACGAAGTCCAAATGGCCTTCGACCCCGCCGACCAGCTTTGGAAGCTCACAGCCGACCTCCCCGCCGGTTTCTACCAATACAAAGTTGCCCTGAACCGATCCTGGGACGAGAACTACGGCGCCTTTGGCATCAGGGAGGGCGCGAACCACGAACTGCACCACGGGGGCGGGGAACTCACGATCCGATACGACCAGCGGATAAGGGACGTCACCTCGGGCTGACTGGTGGCTGTGGCGATTGAGAACGGTACGCAACCCGTCAGTCCCTCCTCGAAGTTGATCCCGTAGAGTGATCCTGGCCTGCGATGGTTTGCGGGCAAGGTCTCAACCTGGGGGAAAAGAATGACGGCGGGGGACGGTGCCGCGGAGCAGGCGCGCTTGGCAGCAGAGCGCGTGGAGCGCTTACGGCGGGAACTCGAAAGGGCGGAGCGCCAGCAGCGCGCATGGGCTGCAGGAGCGGCGGGCGAAGCAATCGTCGCTCGAAAACTCGCTGAACTGGAGCCGCTCGGATGGCTGGCGCTGCATGACGTCCACTGGCCCGGAAGGCCCCAGGCCAATCTCGATCACGTGCTCGTCGGACCGGGTGGAGTCGTCGTCATCGACGCGAAGAACTGGTCCGGGGAGGTTCATCTGCGCAACGGGGTTCTCTACCAAGGTATCTACACCAGGGAACGGGACACATCCGGTGCCCTGCGACAGGCAGCGTCCTTGGCGGTTCTTTTGGAACCACCTCATCGCCATCTCGTTCAAGCCTGGCTGTGTATGGTGAGGCAGCCCGACATGCGTGCGGTGACCAGTACCGGTGTAAAAATCTACGGCGTCGACTCGCTGCCTGATGCGGTAGCAGCGCTTCCTGCGATCCTTGACGCAGCTGCCGTGAAAGTCTTGTACGACTACCTCTCACGCCTGCTTGCTGGACCGACCAGCCCCGGCATTCTCACCACAGCGTCCTTTGAGAGAGTGGGGAAACAATCAGCCTTACCCGGTCGGGGAAAGCATGCGGTGAGGCGACCAGATCGCGCAACGCGCGTCCTGGTCGGCTGCCTCGGCGTGGTTGTGTCTCTGTTCTTGCTTCTGCTAGCGGTGTCCTTAGCTGTAGGCGTTTTCGCTGGTCTTACGCACCCGTCGCCGGCAATACCGTCACGGCCTAATCCTGCGATGACCCACGCGGTCCCTTCCATACGGCCAAGCTCGAAGTAGCCAGTTCAATTGCGGCCTTCTTCGCCTGTGCGCGGGCCAAGCGTTCTCGGGTCGCGCGTAGATTGGTTACCTGGGGTAGGAACTGCTAGAACTAATGCAGCACTCACCAGTGCTCTGGCTCACATCTTTTTCTCTGGGGGAACAAATGAATAAGAAGGCTTATTCTTCGCTGTTTGCCGCCATCGTTGCGGTCCTGTTATCGGCATGCGGAGGGGGTGCTGCAGCGTCGTCCGCGGGCTCGGGCCTGCCGACAGCTACAGTTAGCTCCTCGCCTTCCGAGACAGCTGATTGGGCCCCCGTTAGCAGTCCAGCGTCTATGCGATAGCTAATTGGTTTTCTTGCGTCCAGGTTTCCCAGTAGCGTTTCGGCGTCATGCCGTTCAGGGATCCGTGCGGCCGTTCATGATTGTAGA
>NZ_JAHBOI010000007.1 GCF_018531425.1 Paenarthrobacter sp. DKR-5 | reverse complement strand
AGTCTCGGATTCCATACACCCAAACAACCATCACCGGCGCCACGCGCGCCAGCAAGGAAAGCGTTACCTAAAGAAGGCTCACCTCACCGCCGGGCAGCCCCGCACGAACCAACAAGGCGGCACAGGAACTGCCCAAAGGGTGACCCGTTCGGGATCGGCGGCTCGTCCTGCTCCTGTCCGGACCTCAGCATCCTGCGTCGGCGTCCCGGGCGCGCCTGCTGCCCGGACTGGATGCCGCACCTCAACCTGCCGACTGCTCACTTGCGCATTCCGGGCGAACGGAGTGTGTCCGGATTCTTGCCAATGATCGGGGTGGAGGCGCTGGGAACGGTGACGGTTAGCGTGTACGTCAAGGAAGCGTAAAGACCGGCTCGCCTGGTTTTCCAGGGTCTTCTGCGCGGGGTTATAGTCTTTGTGCAAGGTGCCGTTCGTTAGCTGAGGCTCCTTCACGGATACATGCCAGCGACCCCTCCCGTCGAGAGACGCCCCGGGTCAGGACAGGTTTCCCCGGACTAAGGGGATACCCCGATTGGCTCCCGGGTTTCCCGGGTTCACGCCGTGGAGTGCCAAAGGTCTTACGAGGAGGGGTGCCCGCAGGCTTTCTTGTCCTGCGCTCCCTTGGCGGCATGTCGTTCGGCTGCAGGAGGTGAGGACCCGTCATGACCGACGGTGATAATGGTTGCCTCCAGTCGGCGTCCGCGCAGGAATCTGCCCGGGACGCGTAAGTCCCTCCTTCCCTATCCCGCCGCCTCCGGTTACCTCCGGGCGGCCTCGTTCCGCGACTTCCGCGTGCCCGAAACCCGGGCAGAAAGCCGGTAATAATGAGCAAGCACCTTGACAACAGCACCACTGCTCCGCCGGGCGCGGCCGCCCTCGATTCGGCCCACGTGGGCGACATCCACGGAGCGTTCGGCACCATCCGCCTCAACGACGAATCCCCGCGCAGCGGGTGGAAAGCACGGATCAAGACCCTGCTGGCAGTCATCGGCCCCGGCCTGATCGTGATGGTCGGAGACAACGACGCCGGCGCATTCGGAACCTACACACAGGCCGGACAGAACTACGGGACCGCGCTGCTGTGGACTCTGCTGCTGCTGGTCCCGGTGATTTACGTGAACCAGGAAATGGTACTGCGCCTCGGCATCGTCTCCGGGGTCGGTCACGCGCGGCTGATCCTTGAACGGTTCGGAAAATTCTGGGGAGCATTCAGCGTCATCGACCTGTTCATCCTCAACGCCCTGACCATCGTCACCGAATTCATCGGCATCAGCCTGGGCCTGGACTACCTCGGAATCCCCAAGATCGCCGGTGTGCCTGTCGCGGCCGTGGTCATCATCGCCGCAGCCTCCACCGGCTCGTTCAAACGCTTCGAACAAGTCTGCCTGACCTTGGTCGCAGGCTCGCTGCTGCTGATCCCCATCATCGTCATGGCCCACCCTCCCCTCGGCCAGATCACGCACGATTTCGTAATCCCCGGCATACCGGCAGGAGCCTCCCTCTCCGACGTGACACTGCTCATCATCGGCATCGTCGGCACCACCATCGCGCCCTGGCAGTTGTTCTTCCAACAGTCCTACCTGATCGACAAGCGCATCACTCCCCGCTACATCAACTACGAAAAAGCCGACCTGTGGATCGGCATCATCATCGTCATCGTCGGTGCAGGCGCCATCATCGCCTTCACCGCCGCCACCTTCGCAGGACGCCCCGAATTCAGCAACTTCACTGACGCCGAAGGTGTTGCTGTCGGGTTGGGCAAATACGTCGGCAAGGCCGCCGGCGTGCTGTTCGCTATCGCCCTGATCGACGCATCGATCATCGGAGCGGCGGCGGTCGGCTTGTCCACCTCCTATGCATTGGGTGACGTGCTGGGCCTGAAGCACTCTCTGCACCGCAAAGTCTCCGACGCCAAGGGTTTCTACGCCGTGTTCGCCGGGATCCTGCTCATCTCCGCCGTCATTGTCCTCATCCCGGGCAGCCCTCTGGGTCTGCTCACCGTTGGAGTGCAGGTCCTGGCCGGTGTCCTGCTGCCCTCCGCGACAGTGTTCCTGCTGCTTTTGTGCAATGACCGGCAAGTCCTGGGCCCGTGGGTGAACGGCAAAGCAATGAACATTTTCACCGCCCTCGTGATCGCCGTCCTGGTCATTCTTTCCATCGTGCTCACCGCAGGGGTCCTCTTCCCGGGCCTCACCGGGGCGGCCATCATCACCATCCTGCTCAGCGGAGCCGGCGGCTGCGTCCTCGGGGCGGCCGGATACCTGATCACGCTTAAGGTCCGTCCGCGTGCAAGGACAGAGGCCGTGGACCGTTCCGGCCGTACGCACTGGCGGATGCCCCCGCTGACGCTGCTGGAAGCACCGAAGCTCTCCACCGCCCGCAGGGCCGGACTGTCCGTGCTGCGCACCTACCTGCTCATCGCGATGATTCTCGTAATCGTCCGCATCGTACAGCTCTCCCTTGGCGGCTAAGCCGGCGACGCGTCATCCTTGACCCAGGGCAACCCAGTCACCCCCGTCCGCGAAAGGCTCCTCATGACCCTCCCCGAACCCACCGGGTCCATCCTGCTTTCGGCCCTGCTGCGTCGGCCCGTGATCGATGCCAAAGACAACCGTATCGGCACCCTCACGGACCTCATCGTGCGCCTGCGCGATCATTCCTCACCGCTGCTGACAGGTCTGGTTCTCGGCGTCGGTGACAGCCGGGTTTACGTACCGATGGCCGAGATCACCGCCATCGAACCCGCCCGCGTGCGCCTGCGCACAGCGCGCCTGGACCTTCGCGCCTTCCAGCGAAGGGAGGGGGAAGTGCTGCTCAAGGAAGACGTCCGCGGCCACAGGCTCGTCGACACCGAGCAGACGAGCCTGGTCAGGGCCTACGACATACAGCTCAGCGACACCGCCGAAGGGTGGGCCGTCACCGGCCTCGACGTGCATAAACGCTCATGGCTGCACCTGAACCGCAACCATGAAGGGCACACCATCAGGGGCTGGACGAGCTTCCTGCCCCTGATCGGCCACCGGGAATCCAGTCAGGCCCGCGCACGTCTTCTCGGCATCAACCAGCTAAAACCCGCCCAGATCGCCGACATCATCGAAGAATCCACCGAACCGGAACAACAAGAACTCCTCGCCCAGGTCCACACCGACCCGGAATTGGAAGCGGACGTGTTCGAGGAGCTCGACGAGAACCGCCAATCCCGCATCCTCAAAGACCGCACCGACGCTGAAGTCGCCGACATACTCTCCCACATGCGCGCCGACGACGCGGCCGACGCCCTGATGGACCTCCCCCAGGAACGCCGCAAAGACATCCTCGCGCTGCTTCCCTCCGCCGAGCACACCAAAGTCCTGACCCTGCTCGGCTACCACGACGCCACCGCCGGAGGACTCATGGGCACCGACTACATCGCGCTGCCCGCCACAGCCGCCATCGCCGACGCCCTACAAGCAATCCGCTCCGCCGCTGCCCGGCAACCCGAAGCCCTGACCACCATCTACGCCCTGCACCCCGACGAGACCCTGGCCGGAGCAATCAACCTGGTCCGCGCCCTCCAATGCGACCCCGCCGCACTGCTCTCCGACACCATCGACACCGAACCCATCACCGCCACCCCCAGCGATGACGTCATCGACATCACCACCACCATGGCCGACTACAACCTCCTGACCCTCCCCGTACTCGACCCCGACCGCCGCGTCCTCGGCGTGATCACCGTCGACGACGCCCTCGAAGCCGCCATCCCCGAAGACTGGGCGCGCCGCGAACCACACCGACGCACGCGGACCCCCGACGAACCCGGCGACAACAAAACCCCCACCCCCTCCGGCCACTAAACAGCGGACGGTGGAACAGGGCGCGCACCGCAGAACAAGAAACCGCGCCGTTGAACACGCGGCACCCGCCCCGAAGAAGAACACGATGCACCGGACAGAACACCGGCCTTTACCGGGTGAACGACTCAGCCTTCGGACACTTCTTGTTCCCCGGCTCCTGGCCCGCGGACTGCCCCCGGAAAAGATCGCCCGCCTCACTGGCGTGCCCGCGGCCCTGGTCGACCTCATCAATGAGCAAGACACACCTGCTCCCGCACCCAGACCGGCACCGCCAATACCACCCGCCCAGGAACCGCCCGCTGTCCCGCCGCCGCTCCCGGGCCCCCGGGAAACCACGAAAGACCCCCGAACCGCTATGGCCGTGCTCGCCGTCCTCGCCGCCGGATGCCTCGGCAGCATCATTTGGCACGAACCGGTCCTGCCCCTCACGGTAGTCGCAGCAGCACTCATCACCTACCGGCACCGCCACCGGTAGGCCACCCCAACACAACACACTGCCGGCACCCTGAGAGCCGACAGCCGACACGGCACCTCAGCAGCGGCCGTCGAACCGGACAACGTCCTCAAGCGGTGACGGTGAAGACCTCGACCGTGTATTCAGTGACCCTGCCGGACCGGACCCGGTACTCGGCACGGATCTCCACCTGCACCGGACCCGGAGCAGCAGGGATCACGCCCCGGGCCCCGGCCGCGCTGCAATGACGGGCATACTCAACCGCCATGGCCCGGTCACCGAACGTCACCGGCGAGCTCAGCGCATCCGCACGCACCGAATAAAAGACCCGGCTGACCACAGCCCCAGCCAGCTCATGGCTCTCATCGTTGGCGTAATCAGAAGATTCCGTCACAGTCACAGCATCCCTTCCTGAAGAAACCCGGCTGGGCAACCCGGCCCTGTCGAACCCTACCTCTTCCGCCGCGGGCCCGGCCGCCGTGGCCGCCAGGAAAAGGCCAGCACCTCGGACCGGGCTGCAGGTGACACCCGGATGCCGTCCTTGACCAGGCTTTCTGTCAAACCCGCCCCACCGGTCTCCCCTGCGGCCCCCCGATGGCCACCCCAAGCGGACCCGGCTGGTGGATTGTCGTGGTCAGCTGTTGGCGAGGTTGGCGATGAAGCTGAAGATGACCATGCCGGCCAGGATGAGGACGAAAATCCGCAGACCCCACAAACCCGCACGGGCACCCCGGCTCAGGCGGGCACGGGGCACCAGGCCGGAAACGGTGTATCCGGTCTCCGGTGACCGGCCGGGAGCACACGGGACGCTGCGCTCAGCGCCGTCGTTTTCTCCGTCATCGTGCATGGTGTCTCCTTTTTCGGTCACGGTGCGGCGATGATGTGCGTGGCTTGGAGGAACGCTGTGACGGCGTAAGCGCCGGCACAAACGGTGATGAAGACGATCACAGCGCCGGTGAGCACGTTGGTGGAAGGCTTGTTGGCCGAGGAGCCCATCAGCTCCCGGCGCGAAGAGGGTGTCAGATTGTTTGTGGAGGAGGGCTGTAGCTGCTAGCTGCTGGTTGATTGGAGAATCATTGTGGCTATGACTGATCCCCGTGAGGTGTTGCCGGAGGAGCTGGCCCGCAGGGCCGCGGCGGCCGGCAGCATGGATGCGCTGAAGGACTCCGGTGCATTTGACGAAGGTAGCCCGGGGACGGGTGGCGCCCGGCCCGGAGCGGCGTTCCTAGGCTGGTTCGAGGGCCGCGGGGGCGCCCGGATCTTCTTCGGTGGCTGTGCCGGTGTCCGTTGGGGCGAAGGCGACGGAGGGCAGGTCGGTGATGCTCAGGCCGGCGCGGGCGATGACTTGTACTTCGGTCAGGTTCGCAGCCCCGGCAACGTCCTCAAGGGTTTCACCTGCCTGCAGGGCCTGCCGCATGGATGAGTGCAGGTGGGCGCTGACCCGGTCGGTTTCCCAGTGGAGGGCTTCCAAGCGTGCCGCCGCCGCCCATACGGGGTGCAAATGTTCGTTCAGCACGGAGGCTCCTTTCCAATGGTTCGGGCTGCCGCAGCCCTCGGGGGTTCCGGACAAGACAACGGCCTCGTCGTGCCTTCGGGTACTTTATACACCCGGCGGTATCGGCCGCTGCACTGAAACAACGGGTTTCGGGACCGCGGGCGGCACGGAGTATCGCTGCAGGGAGCCGGGCGCGTCCATGCCGCCCCGCGCGCCGATCACTGTTCCGGCAGCTTGTGAACAGCGTGCGCGGCATCCCCGGGCAGACGTGAATGCGATGGACTGCCGACCCGGTTCCGCCGCGATGAACGCTCCCCTCAGTGACCGGCGCCGTCACCTTCGTCTCGATCGCCGCGACCCGCCACCGGCCCCCGGGCACCCGCGGGCTGGGTGGCAGGGCGGACACGGCAGTGGCATTGTTGGCGTATGAGCGATGAGCAGATGCCCGGGCACCCTGACGAGCCGCACCGCGGGGACATTTCTTCCCGGCTGAACTGGCTGCGCGCCGGAGTGCTGGGCGCCAATGACGGGATCGTGTCGGTAGCAGCGATCGTGGTCGGTGTCGCCGGTGTCACGACCGACACCGGCCCGTTGCTTACCGCGGGCATGGCGGGCCTGGTCGGCGGTGCGGTCTCGATGGCGCTGGGAGAGTACGTTTCGGTCAGCAGCCAAAGCGACAGCCAGCGGGCACTGATTGAGAAGGAACGCCGGGAACTGGCTGAACAGCCCGAGGAAGAGCTGGCCGAACTGGCCGGCATTTACCAGGCCAAGGGCCTGTCCCCGGACACCGCGCGGCAAGTCGCGAAGGAACTGACCGATCACGATGCCCTGGCCGCGCACCTCTCCGCTGAGCTGCGCCTGGATGAGGACGAGGTCGTCAGCCCCTGGCATGCGGCGTTCGCTTCCGCGCTGAGCTTTCTTATCGGTGCTGTCCTTCCCCTGCTGACCATCCTTCTTCCCCCGCCGGCATTCCGGGTGCCGGCGACTTTCATCGCAGTGCTGCTGGCTCTGGCCGCGACCGGCAGCCTCGGCGCGTACATCGGCGGCGGCTCCAAGACCAGGGCCGCCGTCCGAGTGGTCGTCGGCGGCGCGCTGGCCCTGGCCGCGACCTTCATCATCGGCCGGCTGCTCGGCGCTTCCGGCATCGCCTGACCCCGCACGGCCCCGTTTGTTCCGCACGGTCACCCCTCGAGGCAACCTCCCGCCGGGTGCGGTACCGGTCCGCACCCCTGCCCGGGGACCGGGAGGGGTTGACGGGACACCAGGACGCGCGGTGGGATAAGAATGCCCGGGCTTCGCCTCCGGGCGCACCATCCGTAACTTTCCAAGACACGTAACTTCCCAAGACGTTCGAGACGGCCCTGAGACGGGGGACAGCATCATGTCCGATGAAAATTTCACCACCAACAACGCCGGAATTCCGGTCGCAAGTGACGAACATTCCCTCACCCTCGGCCCGGACGGACCGTTGCTGCTGCAGGACCACTACCTGATCGAAAAAATGGCCCAGTTCAACCGGGAGCGGGTCCCGGAACGCCAGCCCCACGCCAAGGGCGGCGGCGCGTTCGGGCGGTTCGAGGTCACGAACGACATCAGCGCCTACACCAAAGCGGACCTTTTCCAGCCCGGCCGCTCGACCGAAATGCTGATCAGATTCTCCACCGTGGCTGGTGAACGCGGCACCCCCGACACATGGCGGGATCCCAGAGGGTTCTCCATCAAGTTCTACACAACCCAGGGCAACTACGACATGGTCGGCAACAATACCCCCGTGTTCTTCCTGCGGGACCCGATGAAGTTCCAGGACTTCATCCGATCCCAGAAGCGCCGCGCCGACACCAACCTGCGCGACCACGACATGCAATGGGACTTCTGGACTCTCTCCCCCGAATCAGCACACCAGGTGACCTGGCTGATGGGAGACCGGGGCATCCCGCGCACCTGGCGCCACATGGACGGGTTTTCCAGCCACACCTACATGTGGGTAAACGCGGCAGGGGAAAAATTCTGGGTCCGCTATCACTTCAAGACCGACCAGGGCATCGAGTTCTTCACCCAGGACGAAGCCGATGAAATGGCCGGCAAGGACGCCGATTTCCACACCCGCGACCTGCACGACGCGATCGCCCGCGGTGAGAACCCGAGCTGGACTCTGAAAGTCCAGATCATGCCGTTCGAGGAAGCCAAGGACTACAGGTTCAACCCGTTCGACCTGACCAAAGCAATTTCGCAAAAGGACTACCCGCTGATCGAAGTCGGCCGGATGACCCTGGACCGCAATCCCAGCGACTACCACACGGAGATAGAACAGGCCGCGTTCGAACCCAGCAACCTCGTACCCGGGATCGGCCCCAGCCCGGACCGGATGCTCCTCGGCCGGATGTTCTCCTACCCCGACGCCCACCGGTACCGGATCGGCGCCAACTACAACGAGCTTCCCGTCAACGCCCCCCGCAACGCCGAAGTCCGCTCGTACTCCAAAGACGGCCACATGCGCCACCACAACCCCGGCGACCCCGTCTACGCCCCCAACTCCAAAGGCGGCCCCAGCGCAGACACCGCACGCTTCGGCGAACCCGCGGGGTGGCACGCCGACGGCGACATGATCCACGCAGCCGCGACCCTGCACCGCGACGACGACGACTTCGGCCAGGCCGGAACCCTCGTCCGCGAAGTGCTCGACGACGCCGCCCGCGACCGGCTCGTCAGCAACATCGTGGGCCACCTCCTCGACGGCGTCAGCGAACCAGTGCTCCTCCGCGCCTTCGACTACTGGCGCAACGTCGACCCCGCACTCGGCGAAAGAGTCGAAAAAGGCGTCCGCAGCGCCGCCCCCTGACCCGCCCAAAGGTGAGGGCGGCGTCGCGGGTGTTTAGACGCCCGCTGCTCCCAGGAGGCGCCCGACGAGGAAGGTGAACGCGAGGGCGATGGCGCCGCCGATGACAACGCGGAGGGCAGCCCTGCCCCGGGAACCGCCGCCAAGGTGCGCTCCGACGCCGCCGGTGACGGCCAGCGCCACGAGAACGGCAGCGAAGGTGACCGGGACACGCCATGCTTCCGGCGGCAGGAGGATCGCGAGCAAGGGGAGGATCGCGCCGAGGGTGAAGCTGATCGCTGAAGCGAACGCCGCGTGCCACGGGTTCACGACCTCATCTTCGTCAGCGTGCAGATCGACGGACAGATGCGCTTCAAGGGCGTTTCTCTCGGTGAGTTCTTCAGCCACCGTGCGGGCCGTGTCCTCGCTCAATCCCTTGCGCCGGTAGGCCCGGGCCAGCTCCGAGAGCTTCTCCTCCGGCTGCTCGGCAAGTTCGCGGCGTTTGCGCTCAATGACGGCCCGCTGACTGTCGCTCTGGCTGCTGACCGAGACGTATTCGCCCAAGGCCATCGAGACCGCCCCTCCGACCAGGCCGGCCATACCGGCGGTCAGGATCGGTCCGGGGGCGACGCTCACACCAGCGACACCCACCACAATCGCAGCGACCGACACGATCCCGTCATTGGCTCCCAGCACCCCTGCGCGAAGCCAGTTCAACCGCGACGAGAGGTCCTTGCCTTGCGGTTCGGCGTCGGCATGCGCTTGAAGAGAAGTCTCGGATTCCATACACCCAAACAACCATCACCGGCGCCACGCGCGCCAGCAAGGAAAGCGTTACCTAAAGAAGGCTCACCTCACCGCCGGGCAGCCCCGCACGAACCAACAAGGCGGCACAGGAGTATCCGTTTAACGGGGATCCGGCCGACGAACCGGGGCGCTTAGGAATTGGCGAGGTTGGCGATGAAGGTGTAGACGACCATGCCGGCCAGGATGATGACGAAAATTCGCAGGCCCCACAAACCCGCACGGGTCCCCCGGCTCAGCCGGGCACGGGGTACCGGGCCGGAAACGGTGTATCCGGTCTCCGGTTCCCGGCCGGGAACACTCGGGGCGCTGCGCTCAGCGCCGTCGTTTTCGTGGCCGTCATCGTGCATGGTGTCTCCTTTTTCGGTCATGGTGCGGCGATGAGGTGCGTGGCTTGGAGGAACGCTGTGACGGCGTAGGCGCCGGCACAAACGGTGATGAAGACGATCACAGCGCCGGTGAGCACGTTGGTGGAAGGCTTGTTGGCCGAGGAGCCCATCAGCTCCCGGTCGTTGGCCAGCATGAGAAGGAACACGAGGGTGACCGGCAGTAACACGGTGGCCAGCACGTTGGCGTTCAGCGCGATCGCCAGCAAAGGAACCCCGGGAATGAGGATGACCGATGCGGCCGCGGCCGCTGAAGCGATGTTCACGGCGTGGAAGGCCACGGCCCGGCGTGGAGCGGCGTTGAAACTGTGGGGCAGGCCCAGGCATTCGGCTGCGGCATAGGAGGTACTGGCGGAAATCGTTAGCAGGGCCACAGCACCGGCGTCGATGAGGCCCAGGGAGAACAGGGCACCCACCGGTGGCCCGGCGGCGTGATCAAGTGCCCACGGCATGCCG
The DNA here is from genome assembly GCF_018531425.1 of Paenarthrobacter sp. DKR-5. Lineage (GTDB taxonomy): Bacteria > Actinomycetota > Actinomycetes > Actinomycetales > Micrococcaceae > DKR-5. The sequence goes on along the minus strand of NZ_JAHBOI010000007.1, from coordinate 177,185 downwards.
GCGCTCTCAAACGCGGCGCCGGGACCGGCCAGGACGGCGCCGGTGATCAAGGCACCGGCCCCGAACAGGGCCGCCAGCGCGGCACCGAGCGCGGTTTCGGCCCGCCCGTAACCGACGTCTGCGCGGGTCAGGCCCTTGTCGGCGGACGCGCTTTGCTGGAAGAACACCATCCACGGGGTCACGGTCGCCCCGATGGTCGAGGTCAACAACAAAAGCACGGTGACCGGGTCCCCGGCCGGAAGCGGAGCCCAGGACAACAACGCCCGGCCTACGGCGGCGGGATCCGGGCGCACCAGCACCGCTGTGAGAAGGAACAGCGCATTGAACGCAGCCAGGCCCAGCACGGTACGTTCCCACCGCCGGTACCGGCCCAATACAGCAGTCAGCACCACCAGGGACAAGCCCAGAAACGCCGCGACCGGCGCCCCGTACCCGAAATAGGACAAGCCGATCCGGATCGCCACAAACTCAGCCACCAGAGTCACAAGGTTCGTCAAAGCCAGATCCACGGCCCCGAACGCCCCCCACCCGCGGCCGTAACGGCCGAACACCAACTCGCCGAAGCCGCGCCCGGTCACCGCACCCACCCGCATGCTCATCTCCTGACACAGATACGCCATGAGAAAAAGCAACACCGTGAACGGCAGGAAAAACCCCATCCCGTACCCTGCCCCGGACGCGGCATAGGACAGCATGCTCGGACCGTCGTTTTCACCCAGCATCGCCAGGATCCCCGGCCCCGCCAACAGCCACAACAGCCTCGAACGCCGCCCGGACGCCCGCGCAGCCACGATCAGCGCGCGGTCACGCGTCCGCGCCGCCTCCCCAAAACCTCCGTCCCACTCCCGCTCTTGCCTGCGTTCTCCCGACCGAAATGAGGCGTACCGCATAATAAAATTATGGCCCCCCTAAAAATTTTGGTCGACCCCGTCACGCCACCCTCCGCGCCGCCCCGGCCGGCCGCTAACACCCAAAAGCCCCCGGACACTGCGCCGGCGTACGATCCCGGACGAACCCCGAACCGTCAGCTTCGCCCCCGCCCGAATCTGCCGCGGATGCACATTCAAACAGATCGCGTAAAACCCGGCGCTGCTGCCTGGCATCGGCGCCCGCACAGAACGCGACAGGCCACGGACCAAAGGGCCGCAGCCTGCGATCACACGAAAGTCAGTGGAGCAGGTCTTCCTCGGCCCGGGTGAAGTCCACGGAAGCGGTGGGCTCGCCGATGTCAGCTGCGGTTGTGGCGTGAATCCCGATGCCGCCCACGACCTGGATCGAAGGATTTACCGCCGGCAGCGACGCAACGACGGCGGAAAGGCGTGCGCCCGTCGAAGATGCAGCAATTAGCCGCAACGCGCTCACGGCGGCCAACCCCGGGTCAACGAAACCCGGGGCAACCCGGGATCAGTCCTAGTGGAAACCTGACTCTAAGCATGCTTAGGATAGACGCGGCCGTACAGGTCGGCCGCCGAACCAGAGGAGGAAACGCTATGGGACTAGGCGACAAGATTGACAACGCTGCCGAGAAGGTTGGCGGCAAGGGCAAGGAAGCCGCCGGCAAAGCCACGGGCGATGAAAGCCTGCAGGCCGAGGGCCGCGCAGACCAGGCCAAAGGCGATTTGAAGCAGGCCGGCGAGAAGGTCAAGGACGCCTTCAAGTAAGACTTGGTTGAACACAGGAGAAGGGCGTACCGACAACATGGTGCGCCCTTCTTTATGACCTGCCTGCTGTCACCCCGCGGTGACTTCCATGGTGTCTTCCATTGACCGTCGGCGTTATCGCGCGCAGACATGATCCGGGCACGACTCTGAATTGGATCTCCTCATGAGTCAGTCAGCCTCGTAACGGTTGTACGACACCCGCTTTGACTTGGCCCGTCGGTGGATAAAGCTGAGCAGCAGTGCCGGTTCCAGGACGGCGTCGATCAGCAGGTGAGCGGTGACACAGGCCCACAAGCTGCGGAGGGACAGCAGGTACAGGGCGCCGATCACCCAACCGAGCACGGTTGATGCCGGCTGCGCCATCAGGGCCGCCGGGAGCCCGGTGAAGACGTAGAAGTGCAGGCACCCGAACACCAGGCCGCTGCGCCACCGAGCGAGAGCGACGACACGAGTGAGCGCAAACTGCTCCTCACCGACGCCACTAAGCGGTGTCAGATACGGCTACACCCCAACCTGACAGCCTGTACCCCGTGCCAAAGCCGACGAGTCGGGCGTCGCAGGCCGGCATGAAAACCCGGGTCGGCTAACGGCGGTGAGCCGATCCCGGCCGGTGCTTGCGAGTGAGGACGTTGCGCCAGTCAGCGAAGTTGGCTGGTGGTTGGCCCCGTGTACATGGTTCGGATGGGCTTGAGGCGCAGGGCCGTGATGGCCCGTGCGAAAAGGACCACGATCAGGACGTAGGAGCCGAGCATGGGCATCCTCCCGCTCGCGATGCTGGCCGCCACATCGAACAGGCCCAGCACAAGACCGATGCTGGTCAGCACGAGGACGGCCACGAGCGGACCACGGCTGATTGTCCTGCGGGTCGCCAGGGACCATATGCCGATACCAATGTAGGCCAGTCCCTGAACGGTGCCGAGGACAACGATCGGGGCGCCTGATGCCGCGGGGAACAGGGAGCTTTGGTTCGATGCGGCCACCATGGCGAGGACCGCCGTGCCGAAGAGGTCAAAAACTCCCACGATGATCGCGAGGACGCCGACCCAGGTGCGGAGCTTGCGGGAGCGCGCGGCCGTCGCTGGGTCCAAGGCGCCGGCGCCTCCCTCGTACGGAGCATGCCATCCGGGTGGCCCCCACGCAGTTGGTTGCCCCGGCTGCTGCGGCCAGACTGAAGGCCAGGGCTGCGGGTCTGCGGGCCCTGGCGTCGGGAGCGAGGAAGGCTGTGGATAGGAGTGCTGTTGCTGTGACGGCTCGCTCAAGGCGATGCTCCTGTCTGCGCGAGGGAGCACCATCCCCAGCGCCCCAATGCACGCAAACATAACAGCAACCGAATGATTTTCCAGATAGTTGCTTGTGGAAACCCAGTTTCGGGTTTACGTTTCTCTCAGCAAGTCAGTGTTTGGGGGCAACTGGCATTGTTCGCTTCCCCTGGGACCTGAATTCTTCTGTTGAAAGTGGTTCCATGGGGGTTGGTTCTGCCGCGGCACGCCGCGCACTTTTTAGCCTGGTTCTCTGCGGCGGACTCGTCGCCTCATCCGCCGGTGTGACCGCCGCGAACGCCGCAACACCGGCCAGTGTGGCCTCCGAAACGGCGGCGCCGGCCCCGGACCCGGAGACGTCCGCGGCGGCCCAGGCCGTGGCGGCGGGCCAGGACGTCGCGGTACCTGCAGACACCACACCAACGGAAACCACGGTCGCCCACCCGGACGGCACCTTCACCCGGACCGTGAGCTCTTCCCCGGTGCGCATGCAAACTTCCACCGGGTGGGCGGATATCTCCACCGACCTGACGCCGTCCTCAGACAACGGCGCCCCCGTGCTGACACCGAAGATGGTCCCGGTGGCGCTGGCCCTGGCATCCGGCGGGGCCACGACCATGGCCACCTTGGATGACAAGCACGGCCATACCATTACCCAGTCCTGGCCCTTTGGATCCCTGCCGGCCCCGGTGGTCTCGGGCAACACCGCCACCTACCCGTCCGTGCTCCCCGGGGTGGACCTCATCCAGGTCGCCCACGACACCGGCGTCTCCCAGGTCCTGCGCATCCGGTCCGCCGCAGCAGCAGCGGACCCGCGGGTGGCACAGATGCACGTGCTCATCAACGCCGCCAACGCCGTGATCAACCCCGACGGGACGGGCGGGCTGACCGCGACCGGGACCGACACCGGCCAGGTTGCGCTGCGCACCATGCAGGCCCAGTGGTGGGACTCCTCCCAACCGGGCGCGTCAGCCACGGATCCCGGCGGGCCCGGCATCACACGTCCGTTCCCGCTGAGCCTGGGCACGGACGACGGACAGCAGTCCCAGGTGTTCGGGATGGACAAAATCACCGGCACCCCGGGCATCCAGTACCCGATCTACGTGGACCCGGACTGGTCCGCGTCGCGCACCTCCTACCTGTACGTTGACAGCGCGTACCCGACCACCAACTACTGGAACGGCCAGTACACGGATTCCACCGTCCATGTCGGGTACCTGCCCGCGTCGTGGGCCCCCGACGGAGTCAGCCACGTCGCCCGCGGCTTCTACCAGTTCGTTTCCTCTGCCCTGTCCGGCAAAACGATTCTCAGCGCGCGCCTGGACACCACGGAAACGTGGTCTTCGTCGTGCACCGCGACCCCCGTTTCGGCGTGGGTGACCGGAGGGGTGGGCACCGGCACGACCTGGAATGCGCAGCCGTCCTGGATGCAGCAGACTGACTCCAACACGATCGCCCACGGATACAGCTCCAGCTGCCCGGCGGCGACCGTGGGCTTCGATATGGCCGGCACGAAGGGCTGGCTGACTAATTCCCCGCAGTGGACCGTGGGTCTGCGCGCCGACAACGAGTCCGACTCGCTGGGATGGAAGCGGTTCTCCAATACCGCCACGCTCGCCGTCACTTACGACACTGCGCCGAACACGCCCGGCATTTACGGAATCAGCGGGGGCCTCTGGTCCGGGACCGCGTGGGCGGCAGGATCTACGTACCTGACCCGCTACCGGCAACCCACATATACCGTCTCTGCCTCGGACCCGGACGGCAGCACCGGCGGGAACATCTCGGTTTCCTTCGACGTCTACACCGCCGGCGGCACGCATGAGTACGGCGCCGGCACCCGGGTGTCAGTGCCGGGCTCCGGAGGAAAAGCCAGCTGGGCGGCACCGTCGACGCTGCCGGACGGCGCCTACCAGTTACGCTCCCAGGCGGTTGACTCCTCCGGGGTGGCCTCAGGGACCATGACGTTCAATTTCACGATCGACACAAAGGCACCAACCACCCCGGTGGTCGCTCCGGCGAGCGGATCCCCGATTGTTGCCACCGACGCCACCGACGGCACCGACTCCACCGGCGTCGTCGGTAAGAGTGGCTACGACTTCACCATCACCAACACTAACCCCGACAAACTCGCCGTCACAGGCTTCATCTACGCGGTCACCAGCGGCACTACGACCGAGACTTTCCCCTCCGATCTCTCACCTACCGACGCCACCTGTGGAAAGCGGCTGCGGGAATTCGTTGTTGTCTGCCCCTCTGACGGCTTTCACGCCACAGTCCACGTCACAGCCCTGGACGCGACGACCGCGGTCACCGCGTGGGCCTACAACAAGGCAGGCAATGTCAGTGCCACGGAAATGAACAGCAGCGACAACCCGCACCCCTACCAGTACGTACTGCAGGTTGGTAAGGAGCCCACGGTGCAGGGAACCGTGCTGCCCTTCACGCTCCACGGGGCAACGAGGGTCGACGTCGCCACCCTCGGCGGCAATCCACAGACCGCCTGCCAGGACGCCGGAGACCCGTCCAACGCGGACGGAACCGCGCCCGCGATCCAGTTCACCAACCCCGGCGACTACGCCGAAACCGCCTGGGCCGTTGACACCTCAAAGAGTTTCAGCGTTGCGGCCTGGGTATGCCCGTCCACGACGGGCACCACACCCTTCCAGTCCCTCATCACCCAGATGGCCGGAACCGACAGCACCTCCCCAGGTGGAGGCCTGCGCATCAAGGCCAGCACGGCGGAGCTGGCAACCTGGGGGGCGGCGAGCTCTCCCCCTCCCACGGAAGTGGCAGGACCGGCCTTGAGCGCCGGCACCTGGTACTACGTGACAGCCGTCTATGACCAGGCCAACCAGCAGCTGCGCATCTCCCAAACCACCACCGGCTACACCTCCACCTGGACCTACGCCTTCGCCGGCGCCCCCCTGGCCGCCCCGTCAACCCAGCCCGTGCTGCTCGGCGCGGCAGACACGTCCGGAACCAACCAGTTCACCGGCCAAATCCTCCGGCCCGTCTTCACCCAGAACGTCCTTAGTTCCAGCGCGTTCGCCAACGCCCAGTCGCAGCTCACATCCGGCCCCGTCGCAGGGCAGTTCGGAGTCCTGAAATGATGCACCGCCGAAACCGTCCCGCCACCGGGACCCGCGGCGTCCTCTCATCGGTCATTACTACTGCCGTGGTGACAGCGACAGCAGGGTTCACCGTGCTGCCCCCGCTCCCGCAGGCCGAAGCGGCGCCGGCACCGGCAGCCACACAGGAATCCTCCGTTCCCTCCCATCCCTGGACCCCGGCAACAGCGCCGGTGCCCAGGACCCGGCCGCTGCTGACCGGCCACGACCCGGCCCTGCGCCACGCCGCTGTGACCGGCACGGGGAAAGCCACCGTCACCGGCGCCCCCCTGCCCCCCAAACCGGCAGCCCCTGCAGCTCCGAAGACCACCCCGAAACCAACCGTGCCCGCCAAACCGGCCATGCCAACTCAACCGGTCAAACCAGCGGCCGGGAACACCGGCTCACCGGCGGCGGCCAGGCCCGCGGCCCCGGCGGCCAAGACGACCTCCACCAAACCGGTCCCGGCGAAGACGACGGGCACCACCACGACGGCGGCGCCGATGGCAACCGCATCAACGACCACCACATCGTCAACGGACCAGGGGACCGGTGACTTCAAAGCCGTCCCCGGTGTCTCGGCCGGGGCGTGGGGTTCACCCGGGCAGACCGGCGGTTTCACCTGGGCCTACCCGTTCACCCTGCGCAGCGCACCCGCCGGCCCGACCCCGTCCCTGTCCCTGTCGTATGACTCGACCAGGGTCGACGGGCTGACCAGCTCCACGAACAACCAGGCCTCCAACGTCGGTGACGGGTGGGCTCTGGCCGGGGCCGGGAGCATCCGGCAGAAATTCTCCCCCTGCATGGACCAGGGTGTGCAGAACTCCTACGACCTGTGCGGCAACCCGGGCGGCCAGTCGTTCACCATTTCCTTCGGTGGACGCTCCGGCCTGGTCATCAGGGACGCCGCTACGGGCACCTACCGGCTGCAGTCCGATGACAACACCCGCATCGAGTACCTCACCGCGGCCGGGAGCAACGGCACCTACGACGGCGGCTACTGGAAACTCACCGACACGTCCGGCACCCAGTACTTCTTTGGCCGCAACAAACTGCCCGGCTGGGCGGCCGGGCAGGAAACCACGAACTCGGCCGACACCGTGCCCGTCGGCGCTGCCACGGGATCCCAGCCCTGCGCCGCCGGGTCCTTCGCCGCGTCGCTGTGCTCCCAGGCGTACGCCTGGAACCTGGACTACGTGGTGGACGTGCACGGCAACAGCCAGGCCTACTACTACACCCAGGACACCAACACCTACTCCACGCAGGCCGGAACCGGGGACCTGAAAACCTATGTGCGGGCCAGCAGGCTCACCCGCATCGATTACGGCATGCGCGCCGGATCGGAACTGGCGGCCCCCGCACCGCAGCGGGTCGTTCTCGCCTACACCGGCCGGTGCACCGGCGTGGACTGCAGCGTCGGCAACGACATCCCCTCCGGTAACGCCTGCCCCGCCGCCGGCCCCTGCACCGTGTACTCCCCCACGTTCTACTCCGACCAGCGCCTGCTGACCGTGACCTCCCAGACCAACGTCACCGGCACCTACCAGAACGCCGACATCTGGACCCTGCACCACTCCATGCCCGACCCCGGTGACGGCACCAGCCCCGCCCTGTGGCTCGGCTCCCTCGACCACCAGGGCGCGAACACCGCCACCGGGACCGGCGGCACCATCCAGGACCCGCCCGTGGTCTTCAGCGGACAGACCCTGCAAAACCGGGTCTGGGTCAAAGACGGCCTCGCGCCTCTGGACCGGTACCGCATCTCCAGCATCAAAACCGACACCGGCGCCGTCATCGCCGTCACCTACACCTCCCCGGAATGCAGCCCCACCAACCTGCCTGCCGCCCCGGAAACCAACACCCTGCGCTGCTTCCCGCAATGGTGGACCCCAACGGTGCCCATCATCCAGGCACCCCGCATGGACTACTTCCAGATCTACCCCGTCGCTTCCGTCGCCACCAGCGCAGGCCCCGGCGGCGACGGAAGCGCCGACCAACTCACCCAGTACCAATACCTCGGCACCCCCGCCTGGACCTACGACGGACCGAAATATGTGGCTGACAGCAGCGGGTCCCAGGCCACCTGGTCGGTGCTAGCCGGCTGGTCCCAGATCAAAACCACCACCGGCAACACCACGGCCAATCCGGCCACTATCAACACCTACCTGCGCGGGTTGGACGGCACCCCCTCGGATACCAGCGGGGGAACCAACGCCACCACGGTCACCGCCAGCGACGGCACCAACGTCACCGACTCCCCCTGGCTCGCCGGGACCCTCCTGGAAGCCCGCAGCTACCTGGGCCAGACCTCCACCGTGCTCTCGGACAAAGTCAACACCCCCTGGTCTTCCGCCCCCACGGCCACCGGCAGCGCCGGCACCGGCGCAGCGCAGGCCCGCCACACCGGCACCGGACAGGTCATGACCCGCACCGCGTCCAGCACCGGCAACGGATGGCGGACCGTGACCACGACCACCACCTTCGACTCCCTCGGACGGCCCGCCGCCACCTCCAACACCGGCGACTCCACCGTCAACGGGGCCGACGCCAGCTGCAGCACCACCTCCTACGCCGACAACACCGCCGCCAACCTCCTCGCCCTGCCCGCCGTCATCTCCACCTACGCCGGCGAATGCTCCAACGGCTCCCCTGCAGGGAACCTCCTCACCTCCTCCCGGATCCTCTACGACGGCTCTACGTCCGCCGACCCCGGATCCTCCGGCTACACCACACCCACCCTCGGCAACCCCGCCCGCACCGACACCGCCACCGCCGTCACCGGCACCACCGTGTCCGCCTGGCAGCAAGGACCGGACATCGCGTTCGATGACCTCGGCCGGGCAGTAAGCTCCACCGACTCCAGCACCGGCACCGCCCGCACGACCAGCACCGCCTACACACCCGCCACCGGGCCGGTCACCTCCAGCACCGTGACCAACCCGCTCGGCTGGACCGCGACCACCAGCTACGACGCAGTCCGGGGACAGCAAACCGCCGCCACCGACGCGAACACAAACACCACCACCTACCGGTACGACGCTTCCGGGCGCGTCACCGGCTTCTGGGACCCCACCCGCCCGCAGGCTTCGAACACCACCCCAACCACCGGCACCGCCTACCAGATCTCCCAGACCGCGCCGTCCTGGGTCCGGCACGACAACATCAACAGCTCCGGAGCCGTGAACAGCTCCTACAGCATCTACGACGGACTCGGCCGCATCCGCCAGACACAGGAATACGCCCCCGGCGGCGGGACCATCGCCCACGACACCTTCTACAACTCGATCGGCGCCGTCAGCCTGGTCCGCAACGCCTACTACTTCAGCCCCAACCCCGCCGGCACCCTCCAACTGCCCGGCCTCGCCGTGCCCTCGAGCACCCAATATGACTACGACGGGGCCGGACGCCCCGTCACCGTCACCGCACTGGCCAACGACAACCAGGTCCAATGGACCACCAATCTCGCCTACACCGGCCTGGACACCACGACCACCACAGGCCCCGGCAACGCCTCCGCTACCACCGTCATCACCAACGCCGAAGGCACCACCGCCAGCCGGGTCCTCTACCACGGCACCACCGCCACCGGGGCCGCGGACACCAGCACCTACACCTACGACCCGCTCGGGCAACTCACCGGCATGAAGGACACCGCAAACAACACCTGGTCCTGGACCTTCGACGCCGCGGGCCGTCAGACCCGCGCCACCGACCCCGACACCGGAACCCTCACCACAGCCTGGGACGCATCCGGACGCAAAGCCAGCACCACCGACGGCGCCGGTAACCTCACCGCCTACACCTACGACGCCCTGGACCGGGTCACCGCCGAAACCGTCACCCCCTCCGGAGGAACCGCCCACACGCTGACCACCACCACCTGGGACCAGGAAAAGAAAGGCCAGATCAGCAGCACCACCCGCTACAACGGGGCCAACTACGACCAGGCGGTCACCACCGCCGTCTCCGGGTACAACGCCGCCTACTGGCCCAAAACCACCACCGTCACCCTTCCCGCCGCGCTGGGCAAATTCGCCGGCAGCTACACCACCACCACCCTCTACACCAAGACCGGGAAGATCAGCTCCCTCGCCACCCCCGCCCTCGGAGGCCTGGCCGCCGAAAGCCAGTACATGGGCTACGACGAATCCGACCGGCCCTCCTCGAACCGCAACGCAGCCTGGGACACCTTCGCCGGCAACACGCAGTACACCAACCTCGGCCACCTGGCCACCTACCAGCAATTCGACGCCAACGGGCTGAACAACCCCAGCGGTGACACCACCGGCACGGTGCAGACCAACTTCACGTGGGACGCCACCACCGGCCGGCTCACCAACCAGTCGACCACCGACCTAGCCAAAAGCGTCACCACCGACCTGGGCAAAACCACCTACACCTACGACCCCTCCGGCCGGCTCACAGCCACCGACCTGCTCTACGGCGCCCGCACCGGCAAACCCGAAGACACCCAGTGCTACGCCTACGACTACGCCTCCCGCCTCTCCGCTGTCTGGACACCCTCCGCCCACACCTGCGGGACCGCCACCGCCCCCACCGCCACCACCGTCACCGGGCTCGGCGGCCCCGCCCCCTACGCCCAGACCTACACCTACACGCCCGCCGGAGACAGGTCCCAGACCAAACGCTTCGGCCCCACCGGCGCCCTCGGCAACACCGAAACCGCCACCTACCCCGCCGCCGGCACCCCCGGCCCGCACCAGGTCAAAACCATCACCTCCACCCCCGCCACCGGCAGCGCCGTCACCGAGAACTTCACCTGGGACGCGGCCGGGCGGATGACCAACCGGTCAGGCCAAACCCTCACCTACACCCCCGACGGGCTCACCGCCACCGCTACCGGGGCCAGCAACATCCCCGCCAACCCCAACCCCGGCGCCACCGCCGGCACACCCCCCGCTCCCGCAGCCGGGACCGCAACCACCACCGCGAACCGGTACTACGACGCCAACGGCACCCTCGTCGGCATCACCGACGGCACCGGAACCACCGCCATCATCGGCAACATCACCGCGTTCGCCACCACCACCGGAACCGTCACCGCCACCGCGACCTACGGCTTCGCCGGCAAAACCGTCGCCCAGCGCACCGCCGCCAACGGCGCCACCAAACTCAGCTTCATCCTTCCCACCACCGTCAACACCGCCCAAACCCTCCTCCAACCCTCCGTCGGCACCACCGCAGTCACCACCATCACCCGGTACACCGACCCCAACGGCCTCGCCCGCGGACCCACCCAATCCGCCACCGGCACCGGCGCCTACGCCACCTCCCCCTCAACAGTGAAAGGCGTCGGAACCAACGCAGCCAACCCCGCCGGGTACGACGCAGCCCTGGGCTACATCGGCAAACTCGCCGACACCGTCAGCACCCTTACCCACCTCGGCGCCCGCGACCTTGACCCCGTCACCGGCACCTTCACCACCCCCGACCCCATCCTGGACACCGGATCACAGACCGACTACTCCCCCTACCTCTACGCCCAAGGCGACCCCGTCAACTACTCCGACCCCACCGGCCTCTACATCGGCCTCGCCCTCTCGGATGACGAGGGATCCTGGCACGGAGTCAAAGCCACACCACGCAAACCCGCCCCCTACGTCTCCTGGACGCCACCATGGCGCCCGAACGTCCAAGGCACCCAAATCGCGTCCCAGCAATACTTCCAAAACCAGGCAAACCAACGCTTCCAACAAACCCTCTACCGAATCCAAGCCGCGCAAGACCTCCGCAACGCGGCAACACAGGCACAAACTGCCCAAACTTGGCGTCGAATTGGTGTGGGAGCCGCACTTATTCTCCTCACTGTCGCGACGATAGCCTCAGCCGGCATAGCTGCGCCCGAGACTAGCCTCGCCGGCACAGGACTTGTAGGCGGAGAACTCGCTGCTGAAGGAGCCGCGGCCGCAGCCCGAAGTGCGGCGGTCGCTAGCGAGTCGGGCCTAACAGATACGGGGCTAGCGGATGCCGCCGAAACCGGTCTCACACAAGGTGCAAAGGAAATTCCGCAAGTCACCTTCAGCCGGGGTCGCGCGCCGGGACTAGCGCGAAACTTCGATCAAGCTGTTTCCGATGGAGCGCCCACGCGACTCAACCGAGTAACAGGAAACGCGCGCCTTCAAAACCGCAGAGAAGCCCTAAAGGGCGCCGAGCGAGCGCCGAAGGGGCAGTCCCTTGACGAATACCCGTTTGCGTGCAGTAGCCAGGGCGGAGCGGGTTCCTGCGTCAGCGCAGTCCCAACCAGCGAACAGAACTATCAAGGGGGCGTTTTGAGTAGATTTTTCCAATCCAACGGCATCAAGGACGGCGAGCCGTTCGATGTAGTCTTTGGACCATGATGAGCGACCTCACTTCTGCCCTACGGCAAATTATCCTCGGCAACGAAGAACTCGGAAGATTGGAGTTCCTTCGCCGTCTGCAGCCTGGTGTCCCTTCCGGCGTTACGCGAGGGGAATTTTCGAAGCTGGGCCTTCCTTTTCCCGGAGATCAACTCTCATCACTCTACGAATGGCGTAACGGCACAGACAGTGATGGTGTAAAGCTGGGCCATATATACCTGTTTCCGGGTTTCTACATGCTTTCTCTCGAGGAAGGGCTCGCAAGCTATAACAACTTCGTTGGAAACGAACGATGGGACCGCGAGTGGTTTCCACTGTTTGCAGATGGTGGTGGCGATTTTTACGTTGTCACTTGCTCTCGCACGTCATCGCGGAATGGGAAAATTGTCCACTTCATGATCGACGAGCCTGATCATCCCGTCGAGTACGGGTCCCTCGCTTCGATGCTGCTTACGATGGCTGAGGCGTATCGGCGCAAGATTTTCTTCTTGGATCAGGACGGATACCTTGATGAGGATTCCGAAGCCTTCCTCTCACTAGGCGAGGAACTCAACCAGGACGTTTCTTGGTGGACGGATTCGATTGGGTAGTCAGAATACGGATCGACCGCTTTCGCTGCGGGGCCCCCAACCTTGCAACGATGGATGCTCGCAAAGCAAACCCTCTACCGAATCCAAGCGGACGCCCGCGCCCAGGCATCCGCTCCCAAACGCCCACACAGTCCAATGAGTCTCAAACAGACGCTGCTCGCCATGCAGGGTCCCACCGGACGAGAACCGATCTTGGAATGACGCGCTCCGATCCGTCGGCGAGATCGCCGCTGTACTACTCCCTGGCGGTGCAGGAAAGGAAATCGGCGCCGAAGTAGCAGCCGCAGCCACCCAAAACGGTAGTACGGTCCTCAACTTTGGAAGCAGGGCGGCTGCCCGCTCTGGACTTCAGGGGGAGGCGGGCAACGCGGCTAATCGATTCTTTCGAGGTGCAATATCGAAGAGCATCGACTTCGAGGCACAAGAAATGGCGGACGGGGGATACCGTTTGCAGTTCTTTTCACCCGCAAACAACCCAGGATATGGGAAACTTTTCGTTCAAGAGATCGATAAGAACGGAAATGTCCTGTGGGAGTTCAAGAACACGATGGGACCTGACGGGCTGATCGAGACAAAGTGGGTGCATGGTGGTCCATGATTCCGAACGCTTGCGAGAAGCGCTTGTGCGCCTCGTCAAAGGTGACTTGCGCGGGCTCCCCATGGTCCTGTTGGCCGACCATGCCACCATACGGGAGGTCGCAGCAGCCGCCGGTGAACCACTCATTGTCACTCGTTTGGCCACTGTCTTAGTCCTGCGAGGATTGCTCGACGGGACCTTCTCCTCTGCTCTAGCGCAGGCATGGGCGTCATTTGTTCGGCGAGGCTATGTAGCTGGATCGGGTGACGGTCCGGTTCTCCCTATCGATATTGAGTTCGCGCACGCGGACGAGGATGGCATTTCGACAGCGGTATCAAGGCTGGATGAAATCGGCGATGTGATTGACGGACAGTTGTCCTCGGCCGAGATTCTGGCGCTCCTTCAGTTGCTTGGCGAGCCATGAAGCCTACTCCTGGCACCGCGGAAGTGTTGACTCATTAGGTGCGTCGGGGCCGACAGCGTTGACTTGTTCGATGCCGGATACGGAGCCCTCTCTTGGTAGCTGATCACTCGCGCAACTTGCTGAAGGGGCCAAGCGCTCTAGTTCTCGCAAGATTACGCAACAAATGTTCAACCGACGGGATAGCTGTCACTCTCCTTCTCCTAGGGCTAAATGTCTTCAGAGTTCCGCAGTCTTGGCTGACTGATGGCGTCATTGGTGCCATGCTGGTAGCGATTGTTCCAATATGCGTCCTGATACAGTGGTCGGCGACCAAAGATCGCAAGGAACAAAAAGCCGGATACACCACTATGCAGAACTGGCGGAAAGACCTGGAACAGCGCGACCCTTATATGGGTCGCGTTATCCGTAAGGCAGGCGCCGAGTACCTCGAGCGTTCGGAGTTTCTCGCGATTGTTCAGGCAGCGAAGCTTGAGGCCAAGGAATCCGCACGGATGAACGCACGATCGCGGGGCTAAGCGGCACGGCTCGAATAAACGACAGCTCTCATCAAAGATCACCTGCGCAGACTTGAAACGCAAGCTCGGGTGGGCCGCCGTTCATTTCTCCAAAATCACAAAATGCAACCCCACTCACGCGGATTCCGGCGTCAGGTTTCGTTACACCCCAACCTGACGTCAGGCAGCCTTATCAAACGACGTCAGATTAGACCCGGAATCAGCTTTTCTTGACACTGCTCGCTGAAGGTCCTAGATTTCAACCTGACAACTTCAGGATGGGGGACCGGATGTCAGGTCAGAGGATCGGGTACGTGCGGGTCAGCACCCTGGACCAGAACGAGCAGCGCCAGCTCGACGGGCTCGTGCTCGACCGGGTCTTCACCGACAAGGCCTCCGGCCGGGACACAGCCCGGCCCCAGCTGACCGATCTTCTCCGCTTCGCCCGCGAAGGCGACACCGTGGTCATCCACAGCATGGACCGGCTCGCACGGAACTTGGATGATCTGCGCGCCCTGGTCCAGACACTCACCCGCAAAGGTGCACGGGTGGAGTTCGTCAAGGAAGGGCTCGTCTTCACCGGAGAGGACTCCCCCATGGCCAACCTCATGCTCTCCGTCATGGGAGCTTTCGCCGAGTTCGAACGCTCCCTTATTAAGGAACGCCAACGCGAAGGCATCACCCTCGCCCAAAAGCGCGGCGCCTACCGCGGCCGCAAAAGAACCCTCACCCCCGAGCAAGCCGCCGAGCTGGTTACCCGCGCCGCCGCCGGCATCCCCAAAACGACCCTCGCCAAGGACTACGGGATCAGCCGCGAAACCGTCTACCAGTACCTGCGGCAAACCGCATTGGCTCATACTCCGCCGCCGGTTCCTGAATCGGGCGCCGTGAACGCCGTCAGTTATCGGATCAACAACGCGAGTGCGGCGCCCGGTTGAAATAGCGGCACGTTCGACCGTGGAGTCGCGGAGCAACCAATATCCATCAGGCCCCGAACGATTCATTTGCGTGAGTTTCGTGCGCGAGTCCCCCCAGGAAGAGGTTCATGGCCCATGGCCCGCAAACGCACCGGGGCAAATAATCGCGACTGACCCTAACCGGCCGGGTTACCCGAGTCACCCCCGGCATGGCATATTCTTTTCGGGCACCTGCGTGGTGCGGTCCGCCAGGCCGCCCGGCAGCTCCTGGGAACCCTTCCCGGTCCGGGGCCGTCTCAGCGAGGAGACGTCCATGTCCAGTCCTGATGTGCTTACCAGGGGCCCGGCGAGGTCCGGCCCGTATGTGTGATTGCCGGCGTACTGCTGGCCGTGCCTATCCTGGTGCCTCAAGGACGGCCCGCCAAGGCCGTGCACGGATGCTTGAAGACCTGCCGGAGATCAGCCCCTGCGCTTCTCGGGCCGAGCCGTAGATCATGGCGTCCGACTCAAAAGCGTCCTGCCCAGAGGCGGCCAACACGACGGGCAATTGGTGACCACCGGCGGGCCATCGAGATGACCATTAGCGGGCACGCCCCTGGCCGCCTGCGGGCAATTCCTACTGGCCGCTAACAATCGCGGGTCTCGATGTCAGGTTAGCTTGCCCCATCTGGTGCGCGTTCATCTTTCAGGGTCGTGCGGGGTAGTGCTCACGGGCCTGTTCTCAGCAGGGCCGTGAGCCCCGGGCCGGGGGCGGTCCCGAGCTGGGCCCGGATTATCTGTTCGAAGTGCCGGGCGCGGCGGCCGGCTTCGCCCGGGCACCCGGCGGCAAGGTGCGCGCGCACGATCATCCGGTGGGGTGCTTCCCGAAGCGGCTCCAACACCGCCGCGCCTTCAGCGGCAACGATCGCCCGATCAAGGTCACCAATAGTCAGGCAGTGCTCCGCCGCGCACTCAAGCGCGTCCACCCGGTCCTGGAGCAACCGGTCCTGCTCAAACAAAACCCAGTCCTCGTACCAGCCCGGCAGCAGATCCGCCCGCAGCAGCACAGCAATCTCCCGCGACGTCGGCACCCGCGCACCCTGCTTCACCTCATGGATCAGTCCCCTGACCCGGGCCAGGTCCGTCCCCACCGAAGCTGAGAGCGCAAGCATTGTCCCGTGGCTTTCGACCAGGCCCGGCTGGTCACCGCCGACACGGAAAACAGCGGCCCTCAGGTTCGCCAGTCCCAGGCCGCCGCGGGCCTGCGGCCACAGCAGGGAAGCAAGCGCACCGCGGGAACGGCCGCCCCCGATGGCCAGGGCCGTGATCAGGCGTTGCTGACGCACGCCCGTCAGCAACGGTTGCCCGCCCGCGGTGAGCATCCAACAACCAAGAAGGTTCAACTCCCAGCGGGTTCCCGCACCGGAAGAACCCGAAGGAGCGCCCCGGTCGTGATCGGTCGAAAAGGGACCGGCGATGGTCTGGGGGGAAGTCTCGGTCTCACAAGACTTATCCATCGCCGGCCCCCGTTGCAGGGCCTGCGCGCCGCGACGCCAGGCAGGCGGCTACTTCTGCTGCGCCTGTTTCAGTACTGCCACTGCCATCCATCCCCGGACCCGCCTCCCGCACCCGGGACAATCTCCCGAACACCCCCAAGCCTAAGAACATTACCCCCCCCCCCGCACACGAGTAACCACTACCCGCATCACCCACCCTGCTGCCCGCCGCGGCCACCGGCCACTACCCGTTCACGGCGGCAGGTAGTAGCCGGCCCCTTGACAACCACTCCCCGGCAGCTTCATGGGCACGCGGCTGACCCGCCGCCCGGTTCCCCTCGGGTTTTGGGGACGCGAGGTGTTCAGGTTTCGTTAAGGCCCGCGGTTTGCACCCGGTCCCGGGCCCGCTTGCCTGTGAAGATCAGGTGCCATGAACACTTTCGAGCCCCCGGCCGACGCGCACGAGGACTTCAACACCAGGTCACATCATTCCCGCCTCCGGCTGGCCGTGATGCTGGCCGTCGGAATCATCACCGCCGTACTGGTCGGCACCGTGAAGAACTGGACGTACGCGCCGTCGCTGGGCTGGGCGGCCGCGTCAGCGACCTACCTGATCTGGGTGTGGGCCGTCGTCGGCAAACTCAACGCCTCCGCCACTGCAGCCCACGCCCGCCGCGAAGACCCCGGACGCGGATACTCCGACGCCCTTGTACTCACAGCCACCCTGGCCAGCTTCGCCGGGGTCGCACTGATCCTGCTCGACGCCTCCAACGCCCAAGGCCGCACGAAGGACGCCATCGTCGCCGTCGCCCTGGGCAGTGTCGCCCTCTCCTGGTTCCTCGTCCACACCCTCTTCACCCTCCGCTACGCCTCCCTCTACTACCGAGACAAAGACGGAGTGGACTTCAACGAGCAGAAACCACCCAAGTACATGGACTTCGCCTACCTGGCCTTCACCGTCGGCATGACCTTCCAGGTCTCCGACACCGACCTGAAAACCGACGCCGTCCGCGGCACTGTCCTGCGCCACGCACTGCTGTCCTACCTCCTCGGCGCCATCGTCCTCGCCACCACCATCAACCTCGTCTCCGGACTCCTCCACTAACCCCAGGAAACACCGATGAGACTACGGCTCCTCCTCGGCTTCCTCATGCTCCTCGCCGCGGCCGGCATCACGATCCTCGTCGGCGACCGGCTCACCCGGGCACAAACGGACGACATGCTCACAGGCATCCGGGCCCCGGGCCCTGGGCTCCGGGGGGTCTGTCAATTATTCGGTGTAACTGGGGTTGTCTTTCTCTAGCTCCTGCCGGCGGACAGGCGTCCGTCGAAGGTGATCTCGAAGGCGTTGAGTGCGGCCTTCCAGCGGTTGCTCCAGCGTTTCCGGCCCTTGCCGGTGGGGTCCAGGCTCATGATTGCCAGGTAGATGCACTTCAGCGCGGACTGCTCGGTCGGGAAGTGGCCGCGGGCGTTCACGGCGCGGCGGATACGGGCGTTGATGCTTTCGATCGCGTTCGTCGTACAGATCACGGTGCGGATCTCGTTGTCGAACTGCAGGAACGGCACGAATGCGGCCCACGCGCTGGTCCGGAGCCCGATGATGGCCGGGTACCGCTTCTCCCACTTGCCCGAGAACTCCGCGAACCGGTCCAGCGCCGCCGCCTCGCCCGGGGCGGTGTAGACGGGCTTGAGGTCCTTAGCGATCTGCGACCAGTCCTTCCTGGAGGCATAACGGAAGCTGTTGCGCAGCAGGTGCACGATGCACGTCTGGACCACCGTCTGCGGCCACACCGCCCCAACCGCGTCCGGAAGGCCCTTCAGCCCGTCGCAGACCAGAATGCAGCAGTCGGCCACGCCGCGGTTCTTGATCTCGGTCAGCACCCGCAGCCAGTACTTCGCGCCCTCGCCGTCGCCGTGCTCGCCGGCCCACAGCCCGAGGATCTCCCGGGTCCCGTCGACTGTCACGGCCAGGGCGACGTAGATCGGGCGGTTCGCGACCTGGCCGTCGCGGATTTACACGTTCACACAATCGATGAAGATCACCGGGCACACCGGATCCAGCGGCCGGTTCTGCCACTCTCCCATCCCCTCCAGCACCCGATCAATGATCGTGGAGATGGGCTGCTTGGACACCTCAGCCCCGTACACCTCGGCCAGATGCGCGGCGATCTCGCCATGGGTCAGGCCCTTGGCCGAGAGCGAGATGACCAGGCCATCCACCCCGGTCAGCCTGCGCTGCCGCTTGGCCACGATCCGCGGCTCGAACGACCCGTCCCGATCCCGGGGCACCGAGATCTCCACCGGCCCGGCCTCAGTCAGCAGCGTCTTGGACCGCCGGCCGTTACGGTAATTGCCGCCGTCGCGCCCGGCCGGATCATGCTTGCCATAGCCGAGATGATCGTCCAATTCGCCATCAAGCGCGGACTCCATGACCAGCTTGGTCAGCTTCTGCAGCAGCCCGCCCTCCCCGGCCAACTGCAGTCCCTCGGCCCGGGCACGCTCGGTCAGCTGCCGAACCAGATCCTCGTCCACCGCATCCGCCGCGGCAGCTGTCACATCTGTCTCCTCTTCATCAAGAGTTACACCGGAAAATTTACAGTCCCTACGGTGAGCGTGTGATTTTTAGTTGGAGTTGGCGGTTAAATCGCCGTTTAGATTGGCGGTTTGTCGTCCCGCCCGGGAGCCATCAACGGGTGAACGGGAGTCCATGGGCCGGCGGGCGTTGGGGTCTGATCGGCCGAGCGGCGGTCTGTCTCCTGATTTATCCGTTGACTCCGCCGCTGCAGGTCTCGCCGGGTTGGGGTGTCTGCGGACCTTGCTGAAATGCTTTGATGAATGCGAACAGCCGCGGGTCTGCCGGGTCTGTGACGCTTAGTTGTTTTCCCCAGGCGGTTGCTTCGATGCGGGATCCCTGGCCAGGAAAGGGACTGACCAACACGTGGCTCTGGTTGGTTGCAAGCCGGGCGAATTGGCGATGTCATCGGCGGGAAGCTCGGGTTGGTAGCTGATCCAGACGGCACCGTGTTCAAGGGAGTGCACTGCCCGGGTTTCCTGAACGGGCCGGTCGTATGCTCCGCAGTTCGTCCACACCGGTGAGTGGTCTCCGCCGACGCCGGGACGTTGCGGATAGGTCACCGCGGTCTGGACGTGGTTCCTGCTCAGGCCGGCATAGGTGATGACTCCTTCGATCACGGTCGGGCCCTTCTCGGCTGACGGGGTCGGTTGGCCGGTGCCGTTTGCGGTGATTCCGTAGGTGAGCGCGCCGGCTGCGAGGAAGAGTGGCACGCCGACGGCGATCAATGGCCGCTGGAATCGGGCGGGCGACCTGGCCCCTTTTGTGTTGGTGGGTAAGCGTTGCTTTGAAACGGGTGTTGTCCGGGGTTTCATGAGGCCACCTTCTGGCGCTGTGAACGGTTGCTTGTTTGCGTAAGGGGTTGCTGGTCCGCTGCGGGCCCGCCTACGGTGCGGTCGTTGCGGGCTTCTGAAAGAGGGTGCCTTCGAGGATGCTGCCGTGGAAGGTCCGCGCGGCGACGATGATCCACGCGACGACCAGCAGGGTGTAGCCGGCGACGGCCATCGCGTCGAACGCGGCGAGGTGGGTGTGGGCGGCGAGGCCGGTCAGGCCGGTGACGCAGGTTCCAACCGGGAAGGTGAAGGACCACCAGGTCAGGGAGAACGGCAGGCCCTGACGGGCGGTGCGGATCGTGATGGCGGTTGCGAGGCCGGCCCACATGAGCGCGAAGCCCAGAACCGGCACCCCGTACAGGACGCCGAAGGCTTCCATCGCCCGGGCCAGGGTCCCGGACACGGCGAGGTGGGCATTCCCGCCCAGGAGGTTCGCGGCGGTGATGGACTGGCCCAGCGGGCCCAGCACGATCCACAATGTGGGAACGGCCGCGGCGGCCCCGATCTTGTGCCCGGCGAGGCGGTTCCAGATCAGTGTGGTGATGATGATGGAGGCCAGCAGGCTCAGTCCGAACATCGCGTAGCAGCCCATCAGCAGGGTCAGGCGTGCCTGCCCGGCCACGTAGGGCAGCAGCAGGGCCCCGGTGGAGGCCGAAACCATGGGCGGGACGACAGGCATGAGCCAGCCGCCGAACGCGCTGTCCTGTGTGACCTGATGCCGGGTGAACTGCAGGTACGGGACCGCGACTGCGCTGGCCAGCCCCAGCAGAGTCCCGGCGATCCACAGCACCGCATCGATGCTGAGGGCCAGCTGTTCGCCGAGGACGTCTTTGCCCAGCAGCAGGGTCCCGGCGCCGACGGTGAGCATGGCCATGGGTGGTGCGCCGTAGAAGTGCGCCATCACCGGGTGGCTGTGGTGGCTCTGGGCGGTTTCCCGGTGCCGGATCCAGTGCACCCCGCTCGCGGCGCTCAGCAGGATCAGCAGCAGGGACGCCAGAGCCCAGACGACGGTGGCGGCGGTGCGCAGGCCGGGGAACTGCAGGGGCAGCGTCGCGGCTGCGGTCGCGACGATCCCGGTACCCATGATGGAGGCGAACCAGTTCGGGGTCAGGTTCGCGAACAGCTCCGAGGGCTTATCCAGTCGGCGCAGGACGCACCCGCCCCCGGTACGGCCGCCCGGGGTCTGTGCCGGTGGTGTGGTGTGGTGTTTGTCGGCGGTCAGCAGCAGTGGTCCCATACCGTCCATGCTCCCGGACCGGGACCTGCCGCAGTAGGGGGCATACACTTGTCCGGGTACAAGCCGGACTTGTATCACAAGTGACGTTTCTGAAGGAGATTCTCTGATGCTCAGCCCCCGGATACCGGATCTCTCCGCCCTGGAAATGCTGGCCGCGGTTCATGATCTGGGGTCCCTCTCCGCCGCCGGGAAGCATCTTGGGCTGTCCCAGCAGGCTGTCTCCTCCAGGATGCGTTCCCTGGAGTCCCGGATCGGGTCCGCCCTGCTGACCCGGACACCGCGGGGATCCACCCTGACAGAGTCCGGTGTACTGGTCGCCGGGTGGGCGGCGGAGGTCCTCGCAGCCGCGGAACGGCTGGACGCCGGGATCGCCTCGCTCCGTTCCGACGCCGCCCGGCAGCTGAAGGTTGCGGCCAGCCAGACCATCGCCGAGCACCTGCTGCCGCTCTGGCTGGTCGCGTTGCGCCGCCAGCAGGAGAGCCTCGGACTTGTCCCCACTGTCGTAGAGCTGACGGTGAACAACAGTGAAGCCACCGTAGCCCTGGTCCGATCCGGACAGGCAGCCATCGGCTTCATCGAAAGCCCGCACCTTCCCCCGGACCTGAGCGCCGCGGCGGTGCAGGACGATGACATGGTCCTGGTCGTCGCCCCGGAGCACCCCTGGGCCCGGCGCCGGACCCCTGTCACAGCAGCCGAACTGGCAGCAACCGCGCTGGTCACCCGGGAACACGGCAGCGGAACCCGGGACGCCCTCGAGCACCTGCTCACCGCCGCAGAGGCCCCGCCCCTGGCAGATCCGCTGGTGGAACTCTCCACGACGGCGGCCGTCCGCTCCGCCATCACAGCCGGCACGGCCCCCGGAGTACTCAGCGCACTCGCCGTCCGCGACGACCTCGCCCTGCAACGGCTCATCGCCGTTCCCGTCCGAGGGCTGCCCCTGCGCCGCACCCTGACCGCCATCTGGCAGACCGGCACCACACCACCGCCCGGACCGGCCCGTGACCTGGCAGCCATCGCCGCCAGAGCTGTCCCGGGAGCCGGCACCCGGCCGTAAGTCATGAAACCAGGCGACTTCGCGTGTGACTTTCGGCGATAAGTGGCGGCGTTCTAGCTGTACTGAGTCAGGACGTTGGTTACATCGTGAATAGGTGAGGACCTCTTAGGTTGGTGGTTACCACACACAGCCAACGATTAAGAGGTCCTCATGTCCCACGGTAATGCCCGCCTTACTCCGAACGGTAGGCGGATCATCATCGAGCGCGTCCTCGCCGGCCGTCCCGTCGCCCACGTGGCCAAGGAGATGGGCGTCTCACGGACGTGCGCGCACCGCTGGATCAGCCGTTACCGGTCCCACGGCTGGGACGGCCTTGAAGATCGCAGTTCCCGTCCAAGGTCATGCCCGCACGCCACGCCGGCGAAGGTTGTTGCCGAAGTCCTGAGTCAGCGGGTCGAACACCGTGACGGGCCAACGGACCTGGCGGTCCGTTGCGGGGTCAGCGCCCGGACGGTTTCCCGGATCCTGGCCCGGGCCGGCATGCCCCGGCTCCGGGACCTGGACCCGGTAACGGGGACACGTATCCGGGCATCCCGTGCCTCCGACCGCCGCTATGAGCGCGACGCCCCGGGAGACATGATCCATATCGATGTCAAGAAACTCGGCAGGATTCCCGACGGCGGCGGTTGGCGGGCAGACCCGAACCAATCCGCCCGCAACCATTCCACAGGCCACACAAGGGCCGGTTTTGATTACGTCCACGTGGCCGTGGACGACCATTCCCGGTTGGCCTACGCCGAGGTCCTACCCGACGAGAAAGGCCCGACCTGCGCCGGGTTCCTCACCCGGGCCGCCGCGGCCATGGCAGCCAACGGCGCACCGGTCAAACGGGTCATGACCGACAACGCCTTCGCCTACCGGCTCTCCCGCGACTTCCAGGACGCCCTCGCCCGGCTGGGGGCCAAACACATCCTGATCAAACCCCGCCATCCATGGCAGAACGGCAAAGCAGAACGCTTCAACCGCACCCTGCAAGAAGGCTGGGCCTACCGCCAACCATTCACTTCCAACCAAGCCCGCACGGACGCCCTGCAGCCATGGCTAAACTTCTACAACAACCACCGCCCACACGGCAGCCTCGGAGGAAACCCACCCATCAGCAGATGCAACCAACCTACTGACTGAGTACAACTAGAGAACGCCGCCTCGCTCTGGATAAGGCGCTCCGGGACGTCGTGGCCGGGAAGCTTGATAAGCATTGGTCACCCGCGCAGATCAGTCGCTGGCTCAGGCGCCGCTGGTCCAAACGCAGGTCCTGGCATGTCTGCGCCGAGACCATCTACGAAGCCGTCTACCGTGGCCTCATTGCCGCGCAGGACAGTCTCACACTTCGCACTGGCCGGACGTACTGCCATAAACGTGGACGCGGCAGGACCCGTGAAGGGGCGTTGAAGCAGTCCACCAACATGAAGCCGATTAGCCAACGCCCTGCAGTCGCCGAGACTCGCACCCGCATAGGGCAGTGGGAAGGCGGTCTCATCATCGGCAAGGGTCCTCGCCGGTCCACTCTGAACGTTCAGCGCGGGAGCCGACGCCCGCCGGTGCGGGTATGCTCGCTTCGTATCGTGCATTGATCTAGCTGAGGGGCTCACGTGCCGGTTGATCCGCAGCGCCTTAATGTAGTTGCAGGGTTGAGGGATTCCCCGGCATCAGCCGGAGGTGCCAGGGCGTTGTCCAGGGCTGGCATTGCGGGCTGGGCGGCGCGGCTGGGTTCGCCGGGACCGGAGGACCCGTTCTCCCGTCGCATGGCCCGCCTGGGCGGGGTCGTGGCGGTCGCTGTGCTGATTCTGTATCTTCTCTGGCGGGTGATGTTCACGATGCCCGCTGGCGGTTCGAACCTGATGATGGCCTGGGTCCTTGTCGGTTTTGAAGCGCTCCCTTTGGCAGGGCTGGTCCTGAAGGTTGTGTCGTTGTGGAACATCAACAGCCAGCCGCCTTTACCGGTCACGGAAGCGCCCGGGGGGATGCGTGTGGCTGTGCTGATCCCCACCTACGACGAGCCTGTTGAAGTCCTGGCCCCGACAATTGCTGCTGCCTGCGCCCTGGAACCGGCCCATGAGACGTGGGTGCTCGATGACGGTGACCGTGCCTGGGTTGCCCAGATGTGCGCCGCGTTCGGTGCCCGGTATGTCCGCCGTGATGACCATGACCATGCCAAGGCCGGGAACATGAACCACGCGCTTAGGCTGATGGCTGCGGAGGAAGATGAGGGGGCGGACGGTATCGATATCATCGCCGTGTTGGACTGCGACCATGTTCCTTTACCGGCTTTCCTGACCGCGACCCTGGGCTGGTTCACCGACGAGAAAGTCGCGCTGGTTCAGGGCCCGCAGTCGTTCTATAACAGCGGCGCTTTTGATGATGACGGCATCACCGGTGAGCAGGGGATGTTCTTCAACGTCCTGATGCCTTCGCGCAATGTTCCCGGGGCCGGCCCGTTCTGGTGTGGATCGACCTCGCTGCTGCGGGTCAAGGCGTTGCGCGAGGTCGGTGGCGTGGCGACGGAAACGATCACCGAAGACATGCACACCACCTTGAAGCTGATCCGTGTCGGTTGGAGGACCGTTTACCACCACCAGACCCTGGCGGTCGGTCTGGCCCCTGCAACACCGGACCAGTATCTGCTTCAGCGCCGGCGCTGGGGTATGGGGGCGATGCAGATTCTGGTCCGTGAGCGGTTGTGGGCTGCCAAGGGCTGGATGTCGTGGCGGAACTATCACGAATACCTTCAGGGCACGTTGTGGTGGCTGGAGGGCATCGGGACTCTGGTC
This sequence comes from Paenarthrobacter sp. DKR-5, assembly GCF_018531425.1. Taxonomy (GTDB): domain Bacteria; phylum Actinomycetota; class Actinomycetes; order Actinomycetales; family Micrococcaceae; genus DKR-5. Next base: position 151,852 of record NZ_JAHBOI010000007.1, on the reverse strand, counting down.
GCTTTCCTGATCCCGGTGGTGGTGATGTGTTCCGGTGCGAAGACATCGACGGCGGATCCGGTGGTTTTCGGTGCCGTGTTCATCCTGATGTTTTCGCTGCGTCTGTGGGGTTCCAAACGGCTGATGCGTCAGGAGATCCACTGGCCGACCGCTTTCGCCCTGCGGATCTTCCGTGTCCCCGTGGGGTTGGCCTGTCTGTGGTGGCTGATCTCCCGGAACGTCCTGGAATTCCAGGTGACCCCCAAAGGCGGAACCGATCTGCGACGGCGGGGAAGGACACCGCCCGTGTTGAGCGGCATGATCGTAACCGTCGCAGCGGTTCTTCTCTACGCCGGCGCGGGGGTGATGGGATGGGTGCCCTGGAGGGCTGACCTGAGCTCAACGGTGGCTGCGGGCTCCTGGCTGCTGCTGGCCGCGATTGTGCTTGTGATGGGTACCCGGCGGATCCGCGCCGCGGACTACGCCACCTCGCGCCGGAACGCCTACCGCACCGTGGTGTCGGCCCCGGTAGAGATCAATGGGGTCCACGGCGAACTGGTGGATATCTCGGTAGGCGGCGCAGCCGTCCAAATCCCGCAGGGCGCGTTGCCGGGCTCGGGTGCGGTCAGGCTTGAACTTCCCGGCACGGCGCCGGTGACCCTTCAGGTCCTCCGGCTGATCCCGGGGCCGGAGGGTAGTCAGACGGTGTCCTTGAAGGCGGCCGAACGTGACTGGGAAGCCTACCGGATCCTGTCGCTGTGGCTCTTCCACACCCCGGAAGGTGCGTTGCCCCAGTTCCCACAGGGAGTGCCCGCGGTCGCGTCTCTGCGGGTCCTGTGAATCATCAACGCCCCCTGGCACGCGGCCGCGTGTGGGGCTGTGACAAGGCGAAACGTCATCGCTGTGCTATGAAAAGGGATTAAGAGTTCCCTACAAGAATTCAGGACGTACGCATTGGTCAGGACAGCCCCGGTATTCGTTCCGTGCTCTTTCTGTGCGCCGGTTCCCGCGCGTGTTGGCTCAGAGATGCGGGAGGATGTTGACTAATGCGGGGTGATCACATTGTTGTGCACCGTGCTGACGGGTCCCATCACGGCGTTGATGTTGGGGACGGTCGTGTCATCCACTGCGAGGAACCCTCCGGGCCCGAGGCCGGGGATCCGATCATCCGTTACGCTGCGCTGGAGGAATTCGCTCCCGGGAACATAGCGGAGATCCGGGAGCATCGTGAGCGGCTGAGTGTTGAGGAAACGGTCGAACGGGCCAAAAGCCGTTTAGGGGACCACTGCCTGGGCGGGGACCAGGGCGAGGATTTCGCCCTGTGGTGCGTGACTGGCCGCACCCCTGACCGGCCCTCGAGCGGGTCTGCTTCACGTGGAGCGGCCAGTGCTGCTGAACCGGAGAACGGTTTGCCCAGCGGTTTCATCCCGGGTGTTCCCCGGTCCCTGTTCGGGGCCGGTATTGCCGATGCCGGTATAGGGCGGGAGCGGAGCCTGCGGCGTGAATGGTCCCGCGCGTTCGTGGTGTTGCTGGTGCTGCTGATTCTTGCCGGGGCCGGGTCTGTGGCGGGGATTCAAAACGTGATGGACCATATGCAGGGGACGGTCGGCCAGCTCCAGCGTGAATCCGACAGTGTCGCAGCCCTGCGCACGGCCATGATCGGGCACGAGCAGGCCGGGCAGCAATTGCTTTCCGGGGCCCCCGTGGACAAGGCTGCCTTCCTGGCACAGCAGCAACAGCTACTGGACCTGTTTGAAAAAAGCCCAGCAGATTTCCCGGCAGGCAGCGACGCGCACGGTATCCTGGGCCGGGCCGCCCGGACCTGGCAGGACGGACTCAGCGCTCATGGCTTGTGGGGAACCCAGGTGCAGGGCCTGAACGGAAACCGTGCAGCGGAGATACCGGCTTTCGCTGCTTCCAGCGACGCAGCCCGGGAACTTTTGAACCGGCTTCACAGCGCTTCCCTCGATGCCATGAATGAAGGCACCGCGTACGGCGCCCGCCTGGAACAGACCCTGGTCGTTTTCCTCATCGCAGTGTTCGTATCCGCCCTGGCGGTCACCGTCTACTTCCGGCGACGGATGCTCACCGACCTGATGGGTCCGGTGGACATCCTCCACGCAGGTGTCCTCAGGCTGCAGGCCGGGGACTACAACTACCGCATCAACGTCCCGCGCCGGGACGAACTCGGAGAACTCGCCGGTGCTTTCAACACCATGGCCGAAGCCCTGCACAAAAGCTACCTGGCCCTGACCCGCCGCGCGACACAGGACCCGCTGACCGGGCTGGCGAACCGTGCCGCCGTTTCCGAGCAATTGAACTCGTTGTTCGCCCCTGACGGCCCCCGACAGGACACCGGTCAGAGCCTGCTCTTCATTGACGTCGATGACTTCAAAGACATCAATGATTCCCTGGGTCACGAGGGCGGGGACGCGCTGCTGATCAGTCTGGCGGCCAGACTCAAAGGGTGCGTCCGCTCCCGGGATGTCGTCGCGCGCCTGGGCGGGGATGAATTCGCCGTCATCATCACCGGCGGAGACGCGAACACGGCCGGGGAAATTGCCGAACGCATCCTGCGCGCCCTGAACGTGCCGTTCCTCCTGAACGGGCACCGCGTCACCATCACCGTCAGCATAGGCATAGCGCACAAGCACCCCGGCACCCGGGACGCTGCGGAACTGCTGCGCCAAGCCGACTTCGCCATGTATATGGCCAAAGGCTCCGGAAAGGCCCGGTACCAGCTCTTCGATTCCCACATGTACAACCAGATGGCCGATCACGCCTCACTCAGGGCCGACCTCGCCGAAGCAGCTCCTTCCGGGCAGCTTCGCCTCGACTACCAGCCCGTTGCCGATCTGAAGAGCGGGGCGATCCTCGGCGTTGAAGCACTCGTGCGCTGGGACCACCCGGTCCTGGGGCTGCTACAGCCCCAGGACTTCATCCCGCTGGCCGAAGAAACCGGGGACATCGACGCCATCGGCTGCTGGGTACTGGACACCGCGGCCCGCCAAGGCACCAGCTGGCGCGAAAGCATTCACGGGCGTGAGAACCTCTGGGTCGCGGTCAATCTCTCCACCCTCCAGCTGCCCAACCCCAAAAACCTCGCCGCCATCAAAGCCATCCTGGACCAGCCCCAAGCCCAACCGGACCACATTGTTCTGGAAGTAACCGAAACGGCTCTCGCCACCAGCGCCGACGGCGGCATCACCGCGCTCACCGCGCTGAAGGAAAGCGGGGTCCGGATCGCGATCGATGACTTCGGAACAGGCTACTCATCCCTGAGTACCCTCGCTGCCCTCCCCGCCGACATCCTGAAAATCGACCAGTCCTTCCTCGCCCGGGTCACCTCCGATCCCGCCTCCCTGGCCATGCTCGAAGGCATCCTCGGGCTCGCCGGCAAACTCCGCCTCGACGTCATCGCCGAAGGTATCGAAGAACCCGAACACATCGAACTGCTCCGCCGCCTCGGCGCCAAAATGGGCCAAGGCTACCTGCTGGCCCGCCCCGCCCCCGCACAAGCCATCCAAACCCTGCTGGCCTCCGGCCAGCCCCTCCCCACAGGTCACGCACAGAACCTGAACCACTGACCCTTAACCGCCCCCGGTGGACGATGACCGCAGGGAGGTCGCTGCGGCAGCGGCGGACAGGTTCAACCCCGCACGGCACGCGGCGGATGGAGTAAGCCATGGCTGCTGCGCGGCTCTACCGCAAACGGTCGTCTGCGATAGGGTCGCCGCCGTCTCCCTGCGTGAATGCCAGGCCCGAGCTGCGGCCTCACAAAACCCGCAACGAAATCTAAACAACGAAACACTCCCTGGAGTATGGGTTTTGTTAGATCGGAAGGCATGGGACACAAAATCGGGTACGCGAGGGTCAGCACCACCGACCAGGACCCCCGGCTGCAGCTCGATGCACTCGACGCCGAGGGCTGTCTGAAGATCTACAAAGACACAGCGACCGGCACCAAAGCCGGCCGGCCACAGTGGGCCCGCTGTCTGGATGACCTGCGGCCCGGAGACACCCTGGTCGTCTGGAAAATCGACAGACTCGGACGGAACCTACGCGACCTCATCGACATCGTCACCACCCTCGACGAACACGACATCGGCGTCCAATCACTGACCAACGGAATCGTGGACACCACCACCGCCCACGGGAAACTCGTCTTCGGAATGTTCGCGCTCATGGCCGAATACGAAGCCGCACTGATCCGGGAACGGACCCAGGCCGGACTCATCGCCGCCAGGGCCAGAGGACGCAAAGGTGGACGCAAACCCAAAATGACCCCAGAGCTCATCAACAAAGCTCAGCGCATGTACGACGCGCGGCAATTCACCATGGCCGAAATCGCTGCCTCCTGCGCCGTCACCCCCATGACCATCTACCGCAACATACAAACCACCAAAGCAGTGCCGGAGCACCCTTAGCGTCAACGGCTGCACCGAAACTACTCAACCCCAAGGCTCAACCACACCTAGATTGCCCCTGGGGACACGCTCAGGAGTACTGGGCCGAGGTAAGAGGTTTGTATGCGTGGTGGCCGGCCGGCGGGACGTCCGCGGACGGGATTGAGAGCTGCGGCGCTGCTCCTGTGTACATAGGGGTCTCGGACCACGTCGCCAATGACGTGCGCGCGGATGCGATAGGAGCGGGAACCTCGGAGTTTCGGAAGAAACTGGCCATAGTCCTGCCCTCGATTCTGAAGATCCGCCCGGCGCCCGGCGCACGGCGCTCAGCGATGAAGAAACATCGTTGATGAACGTATGGATATCGGAGCGTCTTGCCCTGAGCTGGTGCGAGCTTGCGCATGCAAGACAGTATCAGCGTGCGCTGAGCGCGGCGTTCGACCCGGTCCTGAACAGGCGGCACATGGACGCGGAGGATTTTTTGGCTCAGATCCCGATCTGCCGCCCGGCGTGAGTGGGACGCCGTCAGCCCGACCGACGGGCCGCCCGAGGGCGGTCTCCGCTCCTTTGTCTTTCGCTCCTTCCTCAGCCGCGTCCTGACACCCATGCCTCGCCGGCGCCGGTCGGGGCGGCAGCGCAGCTGCAGCAACGCCGGTGTTGGTGTCGCCGCCCTGGATGACTACGGAACGGCGGACTCCACCCTCGCGCTACTTCAGGTACTTCCATTGAGGACCGTCAAAATCGCCAAGTCCTTCATCGGCGGGATCGCCGCGGCCGCGGTCCCGGTGCTTTACGTGCTCTGGCGGGTGGTGTTCACGATGCCGACTGGGGCCCGGATTTGGCCGCGGCCTGGGCCCTTGTGGCCTTCGAAGCCCTGCCCGTGGGCGGGGTTATCCTGAACGCGGGTGGCCTTGTGGGACATCGACAGCCGGGCCCCTGCACCGGTCCTGGCCGACCCGCACGGGATGCGCGTGGCTGTCCTGATTCCGACGTAGAACGAGCCTGTTGAAGTCCTCGCACCGATTGCGGCCCCGGCGCGCCCTGAAACCCTTCCACGAAACGTGGGGCCTGGACGATGGGTGCAGGAAGCGGGTCAAGGACATGTACGCAGCCTACGGCGGTCATTATGTGGACAGGGAACACCACGACCATGCCAAGGCTGGAAACACGAACTACGCCCTGGCATTTATGGCTACCCCGACCTGTTGCGGCATACGGTGAGGGGACCGCAATGGGACTGGCTAAACGCCAGTGCCAGTAACCGTACTCAGCCGATTCAGAGCAGGGGTGCGACTTTCCGTCGGCGGTGGGATGTCGCCGCGGTCGGGAATTCTTCAAGTTCCTCCCCGTACCATTGGCCGGATGGTGTTCATCCGGTTGTACCGTGAAGGCAAGCTCGAGCGCGAGGACGTCGCCGTTCAGGAGATCGAATCCCTCGCCCGTCAGGACGACGTCGTGTTGTGGATCGACTACACGGACCCGGCGCCCGATGACCTCTCCGTGGTTGAGACGGTCTACGGGCTGCACCGGCTCGCGGTCGAAGACGCCGTGCACGACTTTCAGCGGCCCAAGCTCGACCGCTACCCCCACCACCTGTTCCTTTCCGCGTACGAGGCCAGGCTCACCCCCGGCAGCAGCGACCTCGCCGTTGCCGAGATCTCAGCGTTCATCACCCGCAACGCCCTGGTCACCGTCCACGGACCCGACTTCGACACCGACGGGCTGAGGGCGCACTGGGACGCCGAACCAGATCTGGCCGCCCACGGGGTGCCGTTCCTCTTCTGGGGGCTGCTGGACATGATCGTCGACGGCCACTTCGACGCCGCCCAGGAACTCGACGGCTGCATCGACGCCCTCGAAGATTCCCTCTTCGATGACCACATGCCCGACCACGACCTGCAGCGCCGGACCTTTGAGGTCCGCAAGAACCTCGTCCGGCTGCGTCGGGTTGTCCTGCCCATGCGCGAGGTCCTGAACACGCTGCTGCGCCGCGATGACCTCGTGGGCTGCAGCCCGGCCATGCAGCCCTTCCTGCAGGACGTGTACGACCACGTCCTGCGCGTCTCCGAATGGACCGAATCCCTCAGGGACCTGGTGACCACCATCCTGGAAACGCACATCAGCATCCAGGGCAACAACATGAACCTCATCATGAAGAAGGTCACCAGCTGGGCCGCGATCATCGCCGTCCCGACCGCTGTCACCGGATTCTTCGGCCAGAACGTCCCGTTCTTCGGCTTCCAGGACCAGTACGGGCTCTGGCTCTCCATGGGCCTGATGGTCTTCGGCACCGCGTTCCTCTACGGCATCTTCAAGAAACGCGACTGGATCTAGCCCCCTGCCTGCCAACCCTGGCTGATGTCCCTCTGACGAGCCGGCGGCCCTCAAAGGCGCCTTCATCGTGCGTTTCAACGCACGGGTCGTACGAACAGCGAAATTCCCATGTTCCGTCCGTTTCCCGGAGCAGCGTCTCCAGGCGCGCAGCGGATGGAGCAAGCCATGGCTGCTGCGCGGCTCTACCGCAAACGATCGTCTGCGGTGGAGCCGCACCCGTCTCCCTAGGCGAATGCCAGACACGGGCGCCTTGTCGATCCGTTCATGGTGGAAGATCTCGTTGCCCTGGGCCCGCGTCAGAGACCGCTGAAGGGCCCCGGGGGGCTCCGCGAACGTCCTGATCAGGGCATCGCCGCCGTTCTGCGCCGGGCGTGCGCCACGAATGGGACGAGCACCGTGAGCGTGGGGTTGCGCTCAGTGAGCGTGGCGCTGGCCGGTGGCGATGATTAGATCGCGTTCCTTGCGGTGTTGTTGTGGGTGATTCCGGCTGGCGGTCCGGCGCGCTCAGTCGGGGGTGCGGGCAGCCGTCGCCGGGTTTTTGTCGTGGTTGCGGGCGCGCCGTCGGAGGCGCCATGTGAGCAGGGCGACTGCGGCGACTGCTGCCGCCAGGATGGTGCCGGCAGTGCCGAAAGAGGATGCGAGGGCCTGGTAGCTGTTGCCGCCGAAGTATCCCAGCAGCACCGCACCTGTTGCCCACACGACGCCGCCGGCCGCGTTGTAAGCGAAGAAACGTCGGTAGGGCATGGCCGCGGTTCCCGCGAGGGCGGGCATCACGGCGCGGAAGAACGCGGTGAACCGTCCCAGGAAGACCGCTGTTCCGCCTTTGCGGCGCAGCAGGTCCCTGGCCGTCTCGAGCCGGGCCTGCCGGTTGCGCAGCAACCGTGTTCGCAGCAGTCGGGGCCCGAAGCGCTTGCCGATTTCGTAGCCGGCGGTGTCTCCTGCGATGGCGGCGGCGGCGACTGCCGGGATCATGACCCACAAGCGGGCGTGTCCTGTCGCGGCCATGAGACCGCCCAGGATCGCTGCTGTCTCTCCGGGAATGATGAAGCCGACGAAGACGGCGTCCTCGGCGAAGACGAGAGCCGTGACGATGGTGTAGAGCAGGGCCGGCGGGGCGTGCAGGACGGTGTCGACGAGGGCGTTCACGGCCGGGGCGCCGAAGGGCGGAGGAACGGTCGTCCTGCGCCGGTGAACACTCTCCCGGGCCGGGGAAGGGATCTCATGGAACCCTCAATTCCCGGCCCGGGCCAGCCGGGCCAGGCGTGGTAGCCGTGTGAGGCGGGGGAAGAGAAGCCTGTTCCAGACGAAGAGCCAGATCAGGATGCCGCCGGCGCTGATGAACACGGACCCGGCGACGTCGGTGGGGTAATGCACACCCAGATACACGCGGGACAGTGCCACGACGCCGGTGAATAGCACGCCCGCTGCGGCGGCCGTGAGGCGCTGGTTGCGGTTGTTGGCCAGGACGAGGATAACTGCGAGGGAGAGCGAAGCGGCGAAAGCGGTGTGGCCGCTGGGGAAGCTGTCAGCCCTGGTTTCAATGAGCAGCGCATGCACGGCATCGGTCGGGGGACGCAGCCTGGCCACGGTGAACTTGCCGATTCCCGAGCTCAGCCAGCCGGCGGCAGTGACGGAGCCGAAGGCCAGGGATTTCATCGGTTCCCGTGCCACCCACATCAGCCACGCGGACACGGCGGCGATGATCGCCACGGCGGCCGGGGGCCCGATCAGGAAGTGGATGATGAGTGATCCGGCGCTGAGCACCGGGGCCCGGGACTCGCCCAGTTCCACGTCCACGGCAAGGTCCGGGCTGGCCGCGCCGTAGGACTTGGACACAAAGCCCAGCAGAAGACTCAACGCGAAAAGCACCGTTCCAGCGGCAAGGACAAACCAGCTGCGCAGCGCCGGCAGGGGGTTGGGGAGTCGGGGAACGCTCATCATTCCTTCACCTTGATGGTTGTTGACCTCATTTTGGCCAGGGCCGGCTGAGAAAAAGCTGAGGAACCCTCTTCCTCAGGAATCACTCAGAAGCTTCAGGCCATACTGGAGCCAACCCCGGACCATGCCGGGCGTGAGCAGGGAGGTGCCGGGTGCGGGTATTGGTGGTGGAGGACGAGAAGGTTCTGGCCGAGACGCTGCGGCGGGGCCTCACCGGCGAGGGCTTCGTCGTGGACGTCGTCCATGACGGGGTGAGCGGGCTGTGGGCTGCAACGGAGAACCCGTACGACGCGGTGATCCTGGACCTGATGCTGCCCGGCAAACACGGCTACACGGTCCTGAAGGAAATGCGCGAACGCCTGATCTGGTCCCCGGTGATGATGCTCACCGCCAAGGACGGCGAATACGACCAGACCGATGCCTTCGACCTCGGCGCCGACGACTACCTGACCAAGCCGTTCAGTTTCCTGGTACTGGTCGCCCGGCTGCGGGCACTGATCCGGCGCGGGGCCCCGGAACGGCCCGTGAACCTCACCGTCGGGTCCTTGGTGCTGGACCCGCTCCGCCGGTCAGTGCACCGGCACGGCACGGAAATCAGTCTCACCGCCCGGGAGTTCGGGCTGCTGACGTATCTGATGCGCCGCCCCGGGGAAGTGCTCTCCAAGGCCGAGATCCTCGACAATGTCTGGGACCCCATGTTCGAAGGCGGCGACAACGTCGTGGAAGTCTATGTGGGGTACCTGCGCCGGAAAATCGACGCCCCGTTCAAGACGAACACCCTCCTGACCGTCAGGGGCATGGGATACCGTCTCCTCCCCGACTGACATCGGCGCCGCTCTTTCAGCGGACACCGGTCCCCGGGAGCGATTGAAGGCGGCCCCTGCTTGGAGACAGATGCCTCGCGCCCGGCCGGCGCGTCGGGCAGCAGGTCGCGCGGGACCGTAGTGAACCTCAAAGGACCCCGGCGCTGAACCGGCCCAGCGTAGGTGGGGCTGCTTCGGTCAGTTCGAGCTCCTCTTCGACTCTGCGCTCATCCGTGTGGCTCTCATGCGGGTAGCCGGTTGGCAGATCCAGATCCCCGGCCGGTCCCGCGGCCGGACGGGCCGCGCCTGACGGTGATGCGGTGCTCCCCGCAGGTGCGGCGGCAGCCCCCGGCCCGCGGAGGCTGCCAGGTGTTCCGGCGCCGGCCCCGAGCATGAGCGCGCCGATCAGGGCCAGGGATGGGAAGGCTGTCCTGCGAAGGTCCATGACTACCACTGTTGGGCATCGATCCTGAGGATCCACTGTGATCAGGTCTGCGTGATCAGGGCTGCAGGCGGGCACCGGGATTGATCTGGGTTTCGGTGATTTAGTTCTGTGGCAGGTCGATGGTGAAGCGGCAGAGCCCGTCCGGGCCGGTGCCGGCGTTGATCGTGCCCCCGTGGGCTTCGGTGAGGGAGCGGGCGATGGACAGGCCCAGGCCGCTGCCGCCGGTGTCTCTGGACCTGCTGTCGTCGAGGCGGACGAACCGGCCGAAGATCCGTTCCCGGTCCGCATCGGGTACGGGTGGCCCGTCGTTATCGATCGTCAGCCGGGCCCGCCCGTCTTCGCTGTTCAGGGTCAGGACCACCAGGGTCGCTGCGTGGCGCTGTGCGTTATCGAGTACGTTGCGCACGACCTGGGCAAGGCGCCGGGCGTCGCCCTGGACACGCACGGGGGTAAGGTCGGCCCGGATGCGCAGCGACGGGGGCGCCGTCGCACGGGCGCGGGCTGTTTCCCGGGCGACTACGTCGTCGAAGTCCACGTCTGTGCGCTCGAGCCTGAACGCGGCGTCGTCGCTTTTGGACAGGGTCAGCAGGTCCTCGATCAGATCCCCCATGCGGCGGGCCTCGCCGGCGAGCAGCGGTGCCAGCTGTTTCCACTGCCCGCTGCCTCCTTCGGAGGAGGCCACTTCCAGGCCCGTGCGCAGGGAGGTGAGCGGGCTGCGCAGTTCGTGGCTGGCATGGGAGAGGAACTGTCGTTGGCGCACATCGGCGGCCTCGATCCGCTCGAGCATCGCGTTCATCGTCACCGCCAGCGCCTGAAGCTCATCCCGCGTCGGCGGGACCCCTACCCGGGATCCCAGGCTTCCGGGGCTGACCTGCTCCACCTGGGCGCGGATGAGCTCCACCTGCCGCAGGGACCGGCCCACGAAGTACCAGACGGACACCCCGACAATCAGGAGCAGGAACGGGGCGGCCAGGAGCAGGAACAACGCCACGGTGCGCAGAGTGTCGGATTTAACCTGCACGTTCTGGGCCGCGAGCACCACGTACTGCTGGGAGCCGGAGCTGACCCCGACGGCCACCACATAGTAATCCTCCCCCGCCCCGAGTGCCCCGGCGTTGGCCAGTTGCTGTGCTGCGGTGGTGCCCGGGGCCGGGCGCAGAAGGCTCAGCGGTCGGGATGCCAGGGCAGGTTCGGAGGCGTGGACGACGTGCCCGCCGCTGTCCAGGATCTGCACCGCGATCGTCCCGGCCGCCCCGGTGGAAATCGCCTGCCCGGCCTCGTTGACGTCCTGCCCGGCCACCAGTGCGGCCACATCGTGGGCCTTCGTGCGCAGCACGCTGTCGGTCGCGGTCGTGAGCGCGTTCTGCAGCAACAGCAACAGCAACAGCCCACCGGCCGCCAGGGCGCCGGCAACCACGATCACGGCCACGGCGGTCGAGCTGGTACGTATCCCCCACGCCCGGCGCCGGAACAGGGACGGAACCCGCAGCAGCATGCTTCCCAGCATTCAGGCCCGGCACGATTCCCGCAACCCGGGCCCCTGTGCCGGCCCTCAGCGATCCTCACCGTCCTCTCAGGTCCCCTGGGGCAGGGTGGTGGCATGGCCGATAAGCCCGCCACCCGGCGGACCGGCCGGCAGGAAAGGATTCATCATGCAGGTCAAGACCAGAATCACCGCGGCCGCTCTCGGACTGATCGCCTTGGCAGGCATCGGCGCCGGAGCCGCCAACGCGGCCACCACGGCCCCGCCCGCCGCGTCCTCCGCGTCCTCCGCGACCGCCGCATCCACCGCCGTTGACGCGCCCACCCCGGGGGAGACCCCCGACACCGCCGGCGCCCAGACCTCGGGTGCCCGGACCTCGGACGGCAAGGACTCACCGGAGACCGCCGGTAAGGAAGCCCCGGGCGCGGCCGGCAACGGCGCGGACGTGCAGCAGAGCGGGGAGCACACCGACCCCGGGGACGCCCCCGGTTCCCGGTAGGACCGGTCCGGCGGGGTGATCCTCTTGCCCGCCGGCTGATACTTCCCGTCCCCCGCGGGAAGCACGATGGCTGTTCCCGGCGCGCCCCCGCCGGGAACAGCCATTTTTTCGTGCCCGGAACGCGGCACACGCCGGGGTCTTCCGGCCCCGCCGCCGTGCCCGGGGCGGCCGGTTGTCTCAGCGCTTCCTCAGGGACCGGTGGCTAGCGTTCGGGGTATGGCAGAAACAAGCACAGCGGTCCGGGTCGAGGACCTCACCAAAAGCTACGGTGCCCGGCCCGTGCTGCACGGAATCAGTTTCACTGTCGGCGCCGGTGAGGTGTTCGGGTTCCTGGGCCACAACGGTGCCGGGAAAACCACCACCATGAACATCCTGACCACCCTGGTGAAACCCGACGCGGGCAGCGTGCGTCTTTTTGACACGGATGTGCGTGAGGACCCGCGCCGGGCACGCGGGCTGCTGGGGTACCTTCCGGAGAACGTGAACTTTTACGACAACCTGACCACCACCGAGAACCTGTGGTACCTGGGGCGCTTATCGGGTTTGCGGGACCCGCGCCGGCGGATCCGTGAAGTACTCGAATTCCTGGACTTCACCGCCCACGCCGACCGGCGGGTGGGCAGTTTCTCCAAAGGGATGCGTCAGCGGGTCGGTCTGGCCCAGGCCATCCTGCATGCCCCGAAGGTCCTCTTCCTCGACGAACCGGCCTCCGGACTGGACCCCGCCGGCGTGAGGCAGCTGCGGGAGCTGATCCTGCGGCTGAACCGCGAACTGGGGATGACGATCTTCATGAACACCCACCAGCTCGCCGAAGTTTCCCTGACCTGCACTTCGATCGGGGTGCTCAGCGCCGGCGCCCTCGTCTACCAGGATTCCCTGGCCGCGACCCTTGACAGGTTCCCCGACGAGGCGTCCCTGGAACAGATCTACCACCAGGTCGCCGGCGGCGTGCGGAGCATGGGATGAGCCCGGCCCTGGTCGTCGCGGCCCACGAACTGCGCTCGGCGCGCCGGGACACCACCGTCCTGCTGGTCCTCGCGCTTTTCCTGGGCATGACCCTGCTCGCGGGCGTGATCGGATACACCAGTTCCAACGCCGTGGACACCACCTACCGGTTGAGCAGCGACCTGCTCCACGGCGCCGTGCCGGCCAACCCCTTCGATACGGTGTCCCGGCTGTCGCTGCAGCGAAACCTTCCCATCTACTTCTTCCTGCTCGGGTCCCTGCTCGCCGTCGTCCTCGGGTCAGGCACCGGCATCGCGGACCGTCACAGCCGCACCGTGGCGCTGCTGCTTTCCCGGCCGGTCTCACGCACCTGCTGGGCTGCGGGCAAAATGCTCGCGGTCCAGGCGGGACTGGCCGCATGCCTGGCCGCAGCACTGGCCGCAACACTGTTCCTGTGCCTGCTGGTCCCGGCCCTGGCCCTGTCCTGGGCCCAGACCGGCCGGCTGGCCCTGTTTTTCGCCTTCTCCTACCTCTACCTGTCCCTGTTCGCCCAGGCCGGTCTGATCGCCGGCATGCGCGCCAGGTCCCGGGCCGCTGCCCTGCTCGGACCAGTCGCCTTCTGGGTGATCACCGGATTCGTGATCCCGCAGCTGAGCACCGCCGCTGAACCCACCGCCACCCTGAACCCCGCAGCCCTCACCGCCGCCGCACCCGCTGCCGGGATCACCGGCACCCTCCACAGCATCCTGGGCCCGCTCAACATCGCCGCCGCCTACAAACAGGTGTCCTCCGGGCTGCTCGAATACGGGCCCCTCACCTCCCCCGGACCCCTTCTCCAGGCCCACGGCATCGCCCTGGCCGTCATGACAGCAGCGGCGCTGGGCGCCGCCGCCCTGGCCCTGCAGGCGGCCCGGCGCACCCCCGCGGCGGAGGCCCTCCGATGAGCGCGAGCGTGTCCGCGCCCCGGTCCCGGTCCCGCACTCCCGGGTACGGGTTTCCCGCCGCCGCGTTCCTTGCCGTCGCCGGAAAGGAAATCAGGGACGCGTTCAGGGACCGCACCCTGCTGATCCTGACCCTGGCACTCACGGGCCTGGTCGCGGTCTCCGTCCTGGGCGCCTCCTTCGCGTTCCATGACAAGGTCACCGCCTACCAGGCGGCCGTTGCCCAGCTCAAAGCCGCCGGGCAGCCCACGAACATCCTCACCGTCCCGCAGTACTCTCCACTGCAAATGCTGCGCAACAGCATCGAATACATCGAAATCGTCGGCGCGGTCCTGGCCGTCCTGCTCGGCCACCTCTCCGTTGCCCGGGAACGACGCAGCCGCACCATGGACCTGATCCTGACCCGCCCCGTGCACCCGCTCGCCTACATCGGCGGCAAGATCGCCGGCGCCGCCGTCCTGCTCACCGCGGTCAGCGCCGTCCTCTTCGGTTTCGCCGGCCTGAGCCTGGGCCTGCTCGGCTCCGTGCCGCTGACCGGGGCCGAATGGGTCAAAGTCCTCACCGCGGCCGCAGCGGCGGCCGCGTACCTGATGATCTTTTTCCTCACCGGGGCCGCCCTCGCCGCCGTCATCGGCAACCAGTCCGCGGCCCTGGTCCTGGCCCTGGCCCTATGGGTGGCCTTCGTCCTGGTCCTGCCCCAGATCGGGGACACCATGGACGTGGACAACATGGTGCCCGGCGGGCTGTTCAACAGCCTGCACCTGGCCAAAGACCAGCAGAGCACGGTCCTCGGGCATCTCCAAGGCTACGAATGGGTGCGCAACGCCACCGAAGTGCTCAGCCCCACCAAACACTTCGAACGCCTGGACTTCGCTGTCCTGGGCATCAAAGACATGTACAACGGGCACCCCCTCGCAGAAATCCTGCGCGCCCGCGCCGACAACACCATCACCCTGGCCTGCGTGCTCACCGCAGCCCTGGCCGCAACAGTGACGGGCTTCGCCCTGAAACGAAACGACTGGAGAAACTAACCCATGCACCCCTCAGCAAAAACCGGACTCGCCGGCACCGCCCTGGTCCTGGCACTGGCCCTCACCGGCTGCGGCGCCGCAGCCACCACCAACGCCGCCCCGGCCGCCACCTCCCACACGGCCGGCACCAACCCGCAGGACGTCGCCCCGGGAAGATACCCGAACCCGATTACCAACACCTCCACCCGACCAGGTCTGAGCGTGACCAACGCCATCGTGGAAAACAACGTCCAGCCCGGCACCCAGACACCAGTCAACGACCACCTCGAACTGCAGGCCCGAAACGATACCGCCAAACCCATGAGCGGGCTCCAGATCTTCTACACCCTCACCGACACCGCCACCGGGGCCAAGGAAAGCTACTCCCGGGACCTCACCGGCCTCACCATCGCCCCGCACACCACCTCGACCATCCACTTCGACAACGGCACGAGGCCAGGACACTACGGGATCAACACCAACGGCATGTACTACAAATCCACCGACAAAATCGACTTCACCATCGAACTCAGCGCCCCCGGGTACAAACCCGTGAACCTCACCGTCTCCAAAGCCGCCGGCGGCGCCGAAAAGAAAGACTAGAAACAACCAACCCCAAAAGATGACCGCGCACCCTGAAACACACACCGGGCCCCCAACACCCGGTGTCCGCCCCGCACCGGCCGCCACGTCCGATGAACCCGACGCTCCCGGTAACCCCGAGCCCCCGCCCTCTCAGCTGCCTCCCAGCACGGGACGAGACACTAACCGGCAGCCCCACCCCCGCACGAAGCAGTAAACGGCCGCACCGGCCGCCAACACACCAAAGGAGCCGACATGACCATGCCCCCGCCTGCCCGCTCCCCCGCCCCGGCAGGGACCGCACAACCGCGGTTCCCCGACGCGGCGCCGCCCGCACCGGCCGGTGTGCGCCGGGCACGGCTCGTTATTGGCAGTATCTCCCCGTTCAAAGTCCTGAGAACCGTGTTCCTTGTCTGTGTGGCCCTCGGCGCCGCAACAGTCATCGCCCTGGTCCTGCTCTGGCTCATCCTGACCGGTACCGGGCTCATCGGCCAGTTCGACGCCTTTCTTTCCGCCCTCATCGGCGCCCCCGGCGGCACCCCCGTGGACCTGCAGCACACCATCAGCGTCGGGCAGGTCGCAGCCTTCGCAACGGCCCTCGCCGTTGTCAACACCGTGCTGCTGACCACCCTGTCCACCCTGGCGGCAGTCCTCTACAACGCATGCGCAAAACTTGTCGGAGGGATCGGGGCCACCCTGACCGACGGATAAAAGCCCATTCCCGGCCAGCCCCTCTCACCGCTAAAGCACGGCAAGGAGCTGATGAAACAACCTAAGCGCCCCGCCGGGCGCCTGCCCACCGGCCCGGGCAGGTTTCCCGGCATAAACGAGCCCGGCAAAGCCAACACTGGGCACACCTGTCACCCGGTCAAAGACACGCCCAAGCCAAGGGAACCCGTGCCGGTTCGCCCCGGCCATCGGCAAGCGAAACCCGGTCGGTGATTTCCTCAGCATCCGCTCAGCCGCCGGGGTCTAGGCTTGAGCACATGCGTCTTCCCGTTTCCCTCTCCGGAACCGCCGTCCACCCGGTCACGGGCTTACTGCCGGCCTGGATGGACCCGAACGTGTTCCTCCGCGACCCGTCCGTGTCACCGTGGCTGCTGCTGGTAGTGTGCGCGTTCCTGTTCATCGAAACGGGCCTGCTGGTCGGGTTCTTCCTGCCGGGCGATTCGCTGCTGTTCACCGCCGGGCTGCTCGTGGCCACCGGCACCGTAAACCTGAGCATCGCCGTGCTGGCCGGGGCAGCATTCGCCGCCGCGTTCGCCGGCGACCAGACCGGCTACCTCATCGGACACAAAGCCGGCCCCGCAGTCTTCAACAAACCACAGTCACGGCTGTTCCGTCAGGAATACGTCGAGCGGGCCCACACCTTTTTCCAACGGTACGGGCGGCGGTCAGTCATCCTGGCCCGCTTCGTGCCGATCGTGCGCACCTTCATCCCGGTCGTCGCCGGCGTCGCGCGCATGCAACACCGCACGTTCATCGCCTTCAACGCAGTCGGCGCCCTCGCATGGGGCATCGGCGTCACCCTGCTGGGGTTCTGGCTCGGGCAATACGAATGGATCGGGCGGAACATCGACCTGATCTTCATTCTCATCGTCCTGATCTCCGTGGCCCCCATAGGCGTCGAACTGCTCAAAGCACGGCGGACCGGCACCGCCGCTGACTGAACCGACAACGCCCCATCTCAGCCTGCACCCAGCACCGACCGGCACAGGACCAGCACCGTCCCGGCCACTATCCAGTGCTTCCACCACCTGCCCCGCCACCACCGAGGCAGCGGCAGCGGAAAGAACCACGGCGCTAGCCAGCTCAATCGGCCGCAACCCGGGAGAGCGCGAATTCCAAAACGCCTCACGAGCACCTCGGAACCATCCAAGGACCTGTACGCGGCCCCTCGAAAGCGCTGACGGTTCCTCAGCAGCGACCCTTGGAACGACTCGCCTGCCTCTGGCGGGCACGCCCCGCCGGGCCCTGACTTTAAGACCACCGTCGGGGGTTCTGCCGTTCCGACCGGTACGCCGGGCACGGCTGGTGCTCTCGACGGTTTCTCCGTGGCGGGTTTTACCTGTGGTGTTCCTTATCTGCGTCGCCCTAAGCATCCTGACGGCGATGGCGTTCACCTGCTGTGGATTGTCCTGAACGGTACCGGCTGATCGGGCAGCTGGATTCGTTCCTCTCCAGGACAGGAACGTCAGGTGCCACACCGGTGGATCTGCAAAAATGATCAGCATCGGGCAGGTAGCGGCATTCGCCACCGTTTTGGCCCTGGTCAACACGGTCGTGCTGACCATCACGTCCACTGTGGCCGCCATGGTGTACAACGCGGGCGGACAGCTCGTCGGCGGCGTCTCGGCTACATTGGCAGACGGGTAACCACCAGCTCCCGGCCGGCGCGCGGCCATCTCCACTCCCGGGCTCCTCTCTCCCCGTTTTCCCGCAGCCTCCCTCACCGCACCGAGTCAGGAGACCACGCGGTGCACGCCTCCGGCTCAAACGGACGCCGACAGCAGAAGTACATCACCACCCGGTCACCGAATATGCCGGTCCGTCGATGGCGGACGAAACCCCCGAGCGGGCGGATCCCGCCGCACCCGGGCTCCTTTGAGGGGGCCCGGTTGTCTCTGCGGAACCGGGCGGGGTTACCGCACCGGTTCGAGCGTGCGGTCAACGTCCCTGCCGGTGGCCTGCAGGTAACCGACGAGCACCACAATCAACAGCCCGAGCGCGGCCGAGACAGGACCATCACCCCAGCCAAGACCCCCGCCCCCGACGGACTTGCCCGTCCAGTCCGCGAACGACGCCCCCAGCGGGCGGGTGACGACATACGCCGCCCAGAACACCAACACCGTATTCAACCCGAACGAGATCCGTCCAACGGCCGGGAGCGAGAACAGCACGGCAAACACCAGACCCGCCGCGAGGAACCCCAGCCCGGCGGAATAGGCCACCAGGTCCCCGGCGGCGGTACCGAGCGCGAAGGACGCCGACACCGCGGCCCAGTAAAACGCTTCCCGCCGGCGGGTGGTGATGCTGTGGATCGACAACGTCCCCTCCGACCGCCGCCAGATCACGAAAACCAGGGCCAGCGCGGTCGCAAACACGACCGTTGACACCAGGTACGGCACGCCGAGCACCACATGGATCACGTCGGCCACCATCGTGCCAAACACCGCGACCATCACCACCGCGAACCAGTACACCCACGGCACATACCGCACCCTGCTGAACTGCAGAACCAAAGCAACCGCGAACACCACAAAGCCGACCCCCACCACCAGGTACGGGTCATAACTGTTTACCAGGTAATCCGACACCGATTCACCCAGCGCCGTGGTCAGCAGCTTGACCACCCAGAAAACCGCCGTCACCTCCGGAACCTTCCGCCACAACGTCCGCTCGCCTGTCAGCACCCGGCTTCCTTTCAACAGGAACATCACCGGCGCCAAACTACACGGAAAAGATCAGAGCCATCTTTGAAAGCCCCTGCTCCGTCCGATGCCCGAGCGGCCCGCGGGAACTGTCCGGTAAACAATGAAGATGGAGTTGCGGCTTCGGGCGGGTCTGACTTGCTGATTAACTGACGTGCTCTCGGGCATGGTCCTGACACCGACGGGTCGGCTCGTGCCGGGGTCGCGCTCCTTTCGGGTGGCCGGACCGGGCGGGACGTGACTTCATAGGACCTTGCTCGATCAATGACTCGTAATTGTTGTGTCCGCCCGGCCTGGCGAGGTCATCCCTCATCGAAGGGAGACACCACCAGCATGAGCAACAACGCGCAGACGACGCAAGCAGTGATGGGACTGCTGAAGGTTTAGTTGACAGGCTGACCTGCCCCAGGGATTGGTTACCCGAAATGGTTTGAGTTTTGGGCTCTCGCTGAGAGGCTTCAGACATGCCAAGACCCTATCCACCGGAATTCCGCGCACGGGCAGTGGCCCTGGTCCGGGCCGGTAAACCCATCAGCCGAGTGGCCGCCGAGCTGGGCATCAGCGAGGGCGGCCTGCACAACTGGGTCCGTCAGGACCAGATCGACCGCGGCGAACGCCCAGGACTGACGACGCCGGAGAGCACCGAGCTGGCCAAAGCCAGGAAGCGGATCCGTCAGCTGGAAACGGAAGTGGAGATCCTCAAGCGTGCAGCCAGGTTGCTCGGTGAGGACCGGCCGGACCCAAAAGGATCCACCCGGTGATCGGAGAACTTACCGGCGCCGGGTTTCCCGCGAAGGTCTGCTGCCGGCTTCTTGGCGTGAGCAGTCCGGGCTACTACAAGTACCGGAAGAGGCCGCTGTCACCGACACGGATGCGCCGGCAATGGCTGACCGGGCTCATCCGGGAAGTCCACACCGCCAGCCGCGGCACCTACGGCTCCCGCCGGATCCATGCCGAGCTGACCCGTGGCATGAACGTCACCGTCAGCGAGCATCTGGTCGCGGAACTAATGAGTCTGGCCGGGATCGCCGGCCTTCCCGGGCCGGCTAAGGTCAAACGCCTGCGGGGCATCGCCACCAGCGATGACCTCGTGCACCGTAAATTCCACCGCCTGTCACCGAACGAACTCTGGGTCACGGACATCACCGAACATCCCACCAGGGAGGGCAAGGTCTACTGCTGCGCCGTGATGGACACCTTCAGCCGCCGGATCGTTGGGTGGTCGATCGACAGCAGCCAGGACTCCGCCCTGGTGGTCAACGCCCTGGACATGGCCATTAGAAACCGGCGCCCCGGTCCCGGTGGCATCGTCCATGCCGACCACGGCGTCCAGTTCACCTCCTGGGCCTTCACCAACAAGATCCGTTCCGCCGGCCTGATGCCCTCGTTCGGGACGATCGGGGACGGGTACGACAACGCGATGATGGAATCCTTCTGGTCCAGCATGCAAATCGAGCTCTTGAACAGGAAACGCTGGAAGACCCGCACCGATCTGGCCAACGCGATCTTCGACTACATCGAGATTTTCTACAACCGACAGCGCCGCCATTCCGGACTGGACTACCGGACTCCCATCGAACACGAGCTACACTGCCAGAACCCATCCCAAACAGCCTGAGACTCATTCTTCACCGGGTAACCAATCCCTGGGGCAGGTCACCAAGTCAACAAAAGCCGGGGCAGTCCCATCCTCCACCGGGACACCTCCAGTCATCCGATGCCTCAGGTGTTACTGCGTAGGTGGTGCTGTTGGGCCCCTAAGCAATAACAACTTCGAACGCACCCTCAATTAGTCCGGTCGGGTTGTCGGCGTCGCCCTCCGAGCTGTGACATCAGGCGGGTCTCCAAGCCGACGGCCGCGGCGGTGGCTACGGTCAGGGGACCGCCGGCCACGAGGGGAAGCCGGGCATCAATGCCGATGACCGCTCCGGCTAGGGCGGTTCCGACAGCGGCCGCGGTGACTTTGAGAGCTGCCGTCCAGATAAAGACCTGGTCCCGTGCATTGTCCGGCGCATATTCGGCCCGCGAGGCAAGTGTCGCTGTGAAGAACAACGAGTTGACGACTCTGGCTAATCCAAAGGCTATGAGCGCGTAAGGGAATGCCGGGACGAGCGCCTAGAGGGCGAAAGCCAGGCCGGCCGCTGCTGCGAGCCGGATTACCGCTTTCTCGGCAGACCCCCTGAGGGAGCGAGCATGAGCGCCATGGAGCCTGCCAGGGTGCCAAGTCCGAACACTGCCGGCAGGATTAAGAAGAGACTCCTAGTTCTCGAACTGTCGGAGGCAGTCGGCCCGGCGCGGGTCCACCCGCCGGGGAAGATCTGCGAACGCCCGCGAGAGCTCTTCGAGTCGGCAGCACGGAATCCTCGAAGCCTGCCGCACTCGGGAGTGGACGGAACTTCCCTGCCTAAGCCGAAACCTGACCGGCTTTCGACGAAGCGGCGAAAAGGTGCAACCGGGCATGCCTGGCCTGGCGGCTCCCGGAGGTTGGACGAGTCTGTTCGGGCACAGGTGGACATCGATGATGCACGCCCGCTCCGTCGGCGCCGTCATTGTCTTTCTGCTCCGTGCCCCGGCAAGTCCGCCTCCCATGCCCCTGTTGGGAAGCGTGCGCTGCGCGTACACACCCCGGCCGGGGCGCCTGCGAGGAAAAAGCTATCCTTGATAGCGGACCTGCTGAAGGGATACTGCGGAACGGAGGAGCGCCATGGCCATTGTGAGCCGCCGCTTCCTCGCGTTCGCCCGCTCCGTCGCCATGATCCTCGGCCTGCTTGCCCTGGTCGCGGGCCTGCTCGGCATGCATGTCCTGGCCGGCGGCCACGGCACCGGAGCCGCGGGCCAACCCGGGACCGCGATGGCCATGCAGACGGTATCGGCCGTGCACGGTCACCACCCCGATTCGGTCCTCTCCCGGGGCTGTACGGACGGCACTGACCATATGGCCATGGCCGGCGCCTGCACTCTTGACCGTCCGCAGGCTTCCGTGGACGGGGTGGCGGACCTCCCCTCCGCAGTGGCACCGTCCCTGCGTGCTGCGGCACTGATCCACCCGGCCTGTGCCCGCGGGTCGCTGCCCGGCGCGGATCCGCCGTCCCTGACCCTACTTGGCATCAGCCGAATCTGAGAACACCGCCGTTGACGGGGCGCGCTGCGCGCCCGTGACGGCCCTGCACCCGGGCGGCCTTCCCCTGTCCGCTCCGCCGGATATTACCGGCACGCCGTGCACGTTCCCAGAAAGGACCCTTGTCTTGAACCGAAACCTCCCTCTGTCCGTTGTTGCCCTGGCCGCCGCCGTAGCCCTGTCCGCCTGCGGCTCCACATCTTCAGGCAGCAACAGCCCGGGCATGACCAACATGCCCGGCATGGACCACCCGTCTTCGATGATGACCGGCCCCTCCGCGGCAACGACCGCGTCCTCCGCCAGCCACAATGCGGTGGATACCATGTTCGCCCAGATGATGGTCCCGCACCACGCCCAGGCCATCGAAATGAGCGACACCATCCTCAAAAAGCAGGGCATCGACCCGCGCGTCACCGCCCTGGCGAAGAAGATCAAAGCCGCGCAGTCCCCCGAGATTGACACCATGACCGGCTGGCTGCAGGCCTGGGGCGAGCCCGCCTCGATGTCCGGGGACCAGTCCATGGGCGGCACGATGAGCGCCGACGATATGAACAAACTCAACGCCGCCACAGGGGCCGACGCGTCCAAACTCTTCCTGACCCAGATGATCCAGCACCACCAGGGTGCCATCACCATGGCCAGAGACGAACTCGCCCAAGGCTCCGACAAGGACGCCCTGAGCCTGGCGCAGTCCATCAGCAGCAGCCAGCAGGCCGAAATATCGGAGATGAACTCCATCCTGGGCTTGCTCTAACACCGGCCCCTGAGCGCGGCATGGCCGGCGACGGGAAGACCCTCAAGGGGTCACCCGGCGCCGGCCGTGCCGCCTCATCCCGCCGTTTTCCCTACGGCACCTCCCCGCTTCTTCGCTG
The DNA here is from genome assembly GCF_018531425.1 of Paenarthrobacter sp. DKR-5. Taxonomy (GTDB): domain Bacteria; phylum Actinomycetota; class Actinomycetes; order Actinomycetales; family Micrococcaceae; genus DKR-5. The sequence continues at coordinate 129,066 of NZ_JAHBOI010000007.1, read as the reverse complement.
ACCTTTTCCAAGCCCCTAGGAACTCCCGTGAACCCTGACCTTTCCCGCCGCGCCTTCCTCGGCGCGGGTCTGGCCGCTACCACCATGGCGACGATCGCCGCCTGCACGCCCGCACGGCCGTCCCCTGCCGCCGGCCCGGTGAACCGGATCATGCCCGACAATCCCCTGGTCGCTGCCGCCGAAGCCTCGCGTCCCTCCACCGGCGCGACGGTGACCCGACCCCTGGCCGCCGGCACGCTGACGGCCGGTGTCGGCGGCCACCGCGTGGCGACGTGGGGGTACAACAACTCGCTCAACGGGCCGGTGATCCGCGCCAAGGCCGGGGACCGGCTGAACGTGCCCTTATCGAACAGGCTCGAGCAGCCGACCACGGTCCACTGGCACGGGCTGGCGCTGCGCAACAACATGGACGGCGTGCAGGGCCTCACCCAGACCGCGGTGGCTGCGGGCGGGTCCATGACCTATGACTTCCGGCTGCCGCACCCGGGCACCTACTGGTACCACTCCCACGTGGAAATGCAGCGCGAACGCGGACTGTACGGGGCGTTGATCATCGAAGACCCGCACGAGCCGCTGGCCTATGACCAGGAATGGGTCATCGTGCTCGATGACTGGCTCGACGGGATCACCGGCACCCCCGACGAAGTCGTCAAAGAACTCTCCCGGGGCATGGGCAACACGGGAACCATGGGCGGAATGAACATGGGCTCCGACACGGCGTCCCCGTCCACGGGCATGACCATGGACCACATGCTCATGGGCAGCTACAGCGCCTTCCTCGGCGGCGACGCCGGGGACGTCAGTTACCCCTTCCACCTCTTCAACTCCCGCACCCCCGACCGGCCTGAAACCTTCAGCAGCAAACCCGGTCACCGGATCAGGCTGCGCGTGATCAACGCGGCCGGGGACACTGCCTACCGCGTCGGCGTCCCCGGCCAGCAGGTCACCATCACTCACAGCGACGGGTACCCCGTGCAGCACCAGGACCTCGACGCCGTCGTCCTTGGCATGGGCGAACGTGCCGACCTGCTGCTCACCGTCAAACCCGGGCAAACCCCGGTGCTGGCCCTGCCCGAAGGCAAACCCGGACGCGCCTACGGCATCGTAAGCACCGGCACCGGCAGCGCGCCCGCAGCCGCCGACCTGCCACGGACGCTCGACGGGACCGTCCTCGACGGCGGCAACCTCAAAGCCGACCCGTCGGTGCTGCTGGCCGCCAAAGCGCCCGATATCGTGCACGAACTGCACCTCACCGGTGGCATGGCCAAATACGACTGGGGCATCAACGGCCGCCGCTTCGACATGAACAACCCCCTCGCGGGCACCTTCGACATCAGGCAGGGCAACCGCGTCCAGGTGCGGTTCATCAACGACACCACCATGTGGCACCCCATGCACCTGCACGGGCACACCTTCCAGCTCGCCGGCAGCGGCGCCCGCAAAGACACCGTCATCGTCCGGCCCCGGCAAACCGTCACCGTTGAATTCGAGGCCGACAACCCGGGCCAATGGCTCACCCACTGCCACAACGCCTATCACGCCCAGCAGGGCATGATGGGCGTCTTCTCCTACCTCGCATGACCTGTTCGGGACCGAAAAGCCCATGAAAGGAGCACCGCATGAACATCCTCAATGAAATCGGTCACGCGCTGGCCGTCGCAGGGGCGATGGCCTGGGAAATTCTCTGGCCCCTCGTCCTCGGCTTCACCCTCTCCGGCATCGTCCCGGCGGTCGTCCGCAAGGAACAGATCACCCGCCTGCTCTCCGGCGATTCGCCTAAAGCGCTGGCGGCGGCCACCGGGCTCGGCGCCGCCTCCTCATCGTGATCCTACGCCGCGGTCGCACTGGCCAGGTCCCTGTTCCGCAAGGGCGCGAGCTTCGCCTCGGCCATGGCGTTCGAGATCGCCTCCACGAACCTGGTCATCGAACTGGGCATTATCCTGGCCCTGCTCATGGGCTGGCAATTCACGCTGGCCGAGTTCATCGGCGGCCCGGTCATGATCGTGCTCGTCGCCCTGGCATTCAGGCTCTGGATGCGCGGCAGGATCGTCGACGCCGCCCGCGAGCAGGCGAACAAGGGCATCGCCGGTTCGATGGAGGGCCACGCCGCCATGGACATGTCCGTCCAGGGCGACGGGACATTCCTTCGGCGGCTGTTCTCTCGCGAAGGCCTCGATTCGGTGGCCAGCTACTTCGTCATGGACTGGGCCGCGGTCTGGAAGGACATTGTCGGCGGAGTGCTGATTGCCGGGGCATTCGCGGCCTGGGTTCCCAAGGAGTGGCTGCGGGCGTTCTTCTTCGAAGGGAACCCGGTCCTGGCTGTCGTGTGGGGGTCGATCATTGGACCTGTGATCGCGATGCTCAGCTTCGTCTGCTCCGTCGGCAATGTGCCCCTCGCCGCCGTGCTCTGGAACGGCGGGATCAGTTTCGGCGGGGTCACCAGCTTCATCTTCGCTGACCTGATCGTCATCCCCGTGATCCTGATCTACCGCGAGTACTACGACACCCGGTCAGCCCTGCGCCTCACCGGCATCTTCTACCTGGCCATGGTAGCCGCCGGCTACGTCGTCGAACTGCTCTTCGCCAACACCGGCCTGACCCCCCAGGCACGCAACGCCACCGTGCTCGAAGCCGCCGTGTCTTGGAACTACACCACCTGGCTGAACCTCGTCTTCCTCGCCGTCGCGGCGGTCCTCCTCATCCGGTTCCTGCCCAACGGCGGCAGGGACATGCTCAAAATGATGGGCGGCAGCCCTGACCGGCACGAACACCACCATGGCTGACCGCGCAGGACCGGCACCAGCGCTGACAAGGGCACCCGCGCCTTACGAGGGGGCCCGGAGCAGTGCGGCTGTCCCGGAGGATCTGTGCCCAGACGGAGGTTTGAACGCCAACACCGATGGCAGTGAAAAGGACCATCACCGGCGACGACGGCCCCGCCACGTCCAGGACGAGCTGCGTCGGCGGGAACCCTAGCGCCGCCCAGACAACCGCCCGTATCCTTGCTTCGTGCATGACCCCGGCCTCCGATCAGGAGACGGTGATCTGGGTGTACATGCCCGCGGAATAGTGGCCGGGGAAGTTGCAGACCAGTTCGTAGCGGCCGGGTGCAAGATCCACGCTGACCCACCCGACGGTGCGGGGAAGGATGCCCTGCCCGGCGCCATCGGCGCAGGTCGCGGACGCTTCGCCGAGGCTGCCGGCCTCGTCGATCTTCCCGTCGCCTCCGACGGGGCGTGTTCCTGCGCTTTGGGTTCCCGGCAGCGGCAGGATCACCATCTCGTGGGTGTAACGGCCGGCGTTGGTGACGAGAAAGCTCACCCGACCGTGCGCGACAGATGCACGGTCGGCGGTCAGCCGCATCGGGCCGACGCGTCCGGCTCCGCCCATCATCGGCCCTCCCATGTCGGTGGCGGTGACGTTCACGACGGTGCCGCCCAGTGCCGGCGCCGCGCAACCGGCCCTCCCGGCGAGGGTGCCGGCCGGTCCCGGGGGGCGCAGGAATGCGACGGCGATGATCGAGAGTGTGCTCAGCACCAGTGTCGCGAGGACACCGATCAGCACGGCGCTGCGCCGGGAGAGTTTTCTCACGCTTTCCGCCTCAGGGCAGCCCGCCGCGCGGTGAGCTCCGTTTCATCGATTTCCCCGCGGGCAAACCGTTCGTTGAGGATCCGCTCGGCGTCATCGCGAGCGGCGACGGATCCGGGGCCTTCAGCACCCGCGCCGCGGCGGAGCAGCAGGATCACCACGGTGACGACCCCGCCCCAGAACAGCAACATCACCAGCACCATTGGTGCCCAGCCCCAGGCTCCCCAGCCGCCGTCCCATCCGTACATCATGTGAAACCCTCCCTGTGCGTGAATCCCCGTCTTCTTCTGTTATGCCCGGCGCGGGTCCGTGCCGGAAGTGCCGGTGGACCCTGTGGGTGCGGGCCGGCGTGTGTCAGGCTGCAGCGGTTTCCACGGGCAGGCCGGCCAGGCGCCATTCGAGCATGCCTTCGCTCAGCCGGCGCGCTGGGCGGCCGTCGGCCCGGAGCAGGTCGATAGCTTCGTAGGCGAGCACGCAGTAAGCGCCGCGGCAGTACGCGACCACCTCAGCGCCCTCGGGCAGCTCGTTGAGCCTGCCGCTGAGCTCATCGAGCGGGATCGACAGGGCGCCCGGGATGTGGGCCGAACGGTATTCCTCCCCGGGGCGCACATCCAGCACCGTGACCGTTCCGGCCCGGGACCGGGCCAGCAGGTCCTCGCGGGCGACTTCCTCCTCGGCGGCGCGGGGTCCTTCGAGACCGAGGTAGGCGGCCCTTTTGGGTTCGACGCCGGCCACCCGCTCGCGGGCGACGGTGCGCAGCAGGCTGTACAGTGCCAGCACGTCAGGCCCGGCGAGGTCGTAATGGATCCGGTTCCCGTCCCGCCGCGTGGTCACCAGCCCCGCCTGGCGCAGCGTCTGCAGGTGCGCCGAGGCGGTGCTCAGGCCGAGGCCGGCCGCGGCGGCCAGGGTTTCCACGCTCCGCTCCCCCTGCGCGAGCAGGTCCAGCAGCTCGAGGCGCTTGCCGTTGGCCATCGCCTTGCCGACCCGGGCGAACTCCTCGAAAAGTTCGGACTTCCTGGCCTTGTCTCCCACTTGCGCCTCCAGCGTTCCGTGTAATACTGGAATAGATTCTATTCCATGTTTTTGTGAAATACCATTGTATCGCCGGGCCCTTGCGCCGGCGGGGAAGGAGCCGGTCATGGGCTCGCTGAACCTGATTCCCGTCATCGATGAGGGACTGGGCAATTCCACCTACCTGTTGGACCTTGGCGACGGGCGGGCGCTGGTGATGGACCCGGAGCGTGACCTGCGGCAGGTCCGCGCCGAGGCCTCGAAGCGGGGGCTGAGGATCGCCTACGCGGTCGAAACCCACCTGCACGCGGATTTCATTTCCGGGGTCGCGGAACTGGCCGAGGTTGAGGGTGCGCAGGTCCTGGCACCGGAGGTCGGGCCGCGCGGTTTCGCGCACACGGCTCTCACCGACGGGCAGAGCGTGGAGATGGGCTCGTTCACCCTGCAGGCCCTGCATACCCCGGGGCACTCGCCCGAACACCTGTCCTATCTGCTGCTCGAAGCCGGGAACCTGGCCGGGATTTTCACCGGCGGCTCGCTCATGGTCGGCACCGCCGGGCGCACGGACCTCGTCAACCCCGAACAGACCGTGCCCCTGGCCCGCGCCCAGTACCGTTCCCTGCAGCGGCTCATGGAATTCCCCGACAACACCCCGGTGTGGCCCACGCACGGCGCAGGGTCCTTCTGCTCCGCCGGCGGGTCCGCCGAACGCGTCACCACCATCGGCCGTGAACGGGCCACCAACGCGCTGCTGCAGGCCGGCAGCGAGGACGCCTTCGTGGAGGCATTGCTAGGCTCGATGGGAACCTTCCCCGATTACTTCCTCCGCCTGGGCGAAATCAACAAGCAGGGCCCCGCCGTCCTGCACGGCGAGCCCGGCCTCGCCCCGCTCACCGCCGCCCGGGTGGCCGCCCTCGCCGAGCAGGGAGCGCAGGTGATCGACGCCCGGCAACCCGCGGACTACGCCGCCGGGCACGTCCCCGGATCCATCTCGATCCCGTTCCGGCCGGTCTTCGCCAGCTGGCTCGGCTGGCTGGCCACCCCGGACCGGCCCGTCGTCATTGTCCGCGGCCCGGAACAGGACCCCGCCGACATCGCTGCCGCCGCCGCTAAAGTCGGCTTCGACACCCTCGCCGGTGAACTGGACGGCGGCTACCCCGCCTGGACACAGGAATACCCAGGCACAGCCGAGGTGGCCCTGATCGACCCCGCACAGATGACAGCCCGGCTGCAGGACGGGGCCACCGTGCTGGACATCCGCCAGGCCGGCGAATACGCGGCCGGACACGTCCCCGGCGCCGTGAACATCGAACTCGGCAGCCTCACCGACAGGCTCCAGGAGATTCCCGCCGGTGACCTCATTGTGATGTGCGGACACAGCGAACGCGCCATGGGCGCAGCCAGCATCCTCACCGCCGCCGGCCGCACCGGCACCGCCGTGCTCAGCGGCGGCCCCGCAGACTGGGCCGCAGCAGCCGGCAGCAACCTCGAAACCGGTGCGAGCCGGGTGGCCGCCAAATGAGCCGTAGCGGCAGCACCACCGAAAAAAACGGGGCAGCCGCCCGCCGCCCCGTGACGCTGGGCCTGTCCCAGAACCTTGCCCAGTTCGTCCTCCTGGTCTCGGTGAACGCACTGGTCGGCGGCACCTTGGGACAGGAACGCACCGTGCTGCCGCTGCTGGCCGGGCAGGTCTTCCACCTCGACCAGTACACCAGCGCCCTGACCTACATCCTGGCCTTCGGCCTCGCCAAGGCCGGCATGAACTATTTCGCCGGCACGCTCTCGGACCGCTACGGACGCAAACCCGTCCTCGTGGCCGGCTGGCTGGTCGCCATCCCCGTGCCGCTGCTGCTGATCTTCGGACCGTCCTGGGGGTGGATCGTGGCCGCCAACGTGGTCCTGGGCATCAGCCAAGGGCTGACCTGGTCCACCACCGTGGTGATGAAAATGGACCTCGTCGGCCCGTCCCGCCGGGGCCTGGCCATGGGCCTGAATGAGGCCGCCGGCTACCTCGGCGTCGCCGGCACCGCCCTCGCCACCGGCTACATCGCCGCGGGCTACGGCCTGCGCCCGGGGCCGTTCCTGCTCGGCGCCGCCTACATTGCGCTCGGCCTCGGCCTGTCCGTGCTCGCCGTGCGGGAGACCCGTCACCATGTGGCGCTGGAAGCGGCCAACCACACCGCTGCCCACGCGCAAGCCGGCGCCGGCCTGAGCACCCGCGAAATCTTCACGCTGACCAGCTTCCGGGACAAGTCGCTCTCCTCGGTCAGCCAGGCCGGCATGGTGAACAACCTCAACGACGGCCTCGCCTGGGGCCTGTTCCCGGTGCTCTTCGCCTCCGCGGGCCTGTCGGTGGGCCGGATCGGCATCCTCGCCGCGGTCTACCCGGCGGTCTGGGGCGCGGGGCAGCTGGTCACCGGGGCCCTCTCGGACAGGATCGGACGCAAGGGCCTGATCGTGGGAGGCATGCTCGTCCAGGCCGCCGGCCTGACGATGACGGCCTTCGGCACCGGCTTCGGCCTGTGGCTCGTCGCCGCCGTCCTGCTGGGCGCCGGCACCGCCATGGTCTACCCGACGCTGCTGGCCGCCATCGGCGACGTCGCCCATCCGCAGTGGCGGGCCCGCTCGGTCGGCATCTACCGGCTCTGGCGCGACGGTGGCTTCGCGGTCGGCGCCCTGCTCGCCGGCCTGGTCGCCGACGCCTTCGGCATCCCGGCGGCGATAGCCGTCGTCGCAGCACTCACCGCCGCCTCCGGGCTGCTCGTCGCCGTGCGCATGCGCGGCACCGACCACCACCCCGTTGCCTGACTCCGTAACTGCCTGCTCCATGACTGCCTGCTCCATGACTGTCTGACTCCATGACCCGGGCGATCCGGGCCCGCATGCTGTTCGGCGATATTGATTTTCCGGCATTCCATGGGTGTGGTTCCCGGCATTCCAGGGTGTGGTTCCCGGCAAAGCAGGGCGGAGCTGCGGGCCCGTTGCGGTGGATGCCGGTTCGGGGAATGGGGCGCCCGGCGGCATCGGCTGAGTCAGTCGTTCCGCCGTCCCGGCGTCAAGGGTAGCGCCGGGCGGAGGCTGCCGGCCGAGAGACCGCAGTCCGGGCAACAGGCCCCGGGCGTTTCGGGGCGCGGTTCCACGCCGGTCAACTGCAGCGGTGACGGGGGCTCCGCCGGCGACGCTGCACAGCACTCATCCACACCCGGCGCACGGTCCGCAGCGCCGGACGCGACCGAGCAGCACGCCTCACCTTTCCAGGCGTTGATGCCTTCACGGCCCGCGATCACGGCGATGACCAGGGCGGCACCGGGATCGGCCCACCACCAGCCCAACGTGCTGTTCAGCACCAGGCCGGCCAGCAGGACAGCGGAAAGATACGTGCACAGCAGGGTTTGCTTGGAATCCGCCACGGCGGTCCGGGAGCCCAGCTCCCATCCGGCACGGCGCTGCAACCAGGACAGAACCGGCATGACCCCGAGGCTCAGGGCCGCGATGACGATGCCCGGGGTGGAATGCTGCGCCTCGCCGCCTCCGGCCAGGGAGCGGACCGCGTCCACCGCGACGAACACCGCCAGGGAGAAAAATGACACCGCGATGATCCGCAGCGTCAGGTGCTCGCGCCGCTCAGGATCCTTAGCGGAAAACTGCCAGGACAAGGCGAGGGCCGAAGCCACTTCAATCACCGAATCCAGGCCGAAACCGATCAGCGCCGAGGAATCCGAGACACCACCGGCCCAGAGGGCCACGACCGCTTCGATGATGTTGTAGCTGATGGTCGCGGCCGTCAAGAATCGGATGCGGCGGCTGAGCACGGCGCGCCGGGCCCGGGAAGGCGAACGGTGAACGGCCCTCGTCATGCCAGGCACGTCCCGTCCGGGGCGCAGCAGGCCGGGTCCACGGCCAGCACGACCCCGAGCAGATCGGTGATCGCGTGGCCCAGCCGGGCATCGGCAAGCTCATACCGGGCGCGCCTGCCGTCCGGCACCGCGACCACCAGGCCGCATCCGCGCAGGCAGCTCAGGTGATTGGACATGCTCTGCCTCGATACCCCGAGGGAATCGGCAAGATCAGAGGGGTAGGCTGCGTGAGCAGCCAGGGCCAGAAGGATCCTGGCTCTGGTCGGGTCAGAGACCGCGTGACCGAACCGCGCCAGCACCGGGGCATGAATGAGGGTTTCCACAACCCCACAGTACACGGTTCAGTGTATTCACGTGCTTATGTAGGGCGCCCGGCTAGTGGTGAAGGTTCTCCTGGTCGCGGTGAGCGGCGGTCTCGAGCTGGAAGGTGGAGTGCTCGACGGGGACGCCGAAGTGTTCGGCCACGCATTCCTGCAGTTTGACCAAAAGTTCCTGGGAGTGACCGTCGGTGAGGCATTCGTCCTCAAGGGTGACATGGCCGGTGATCACGGGCGTGCCGGTGCCGATGAGGGTCGCGTGCAGGTCGTGGACATCGAGCACGTGGGGCAGGGCGAGCATGTGCGCGCGGACGCTGCGCAGGTCCAGGCCCTTCGGGGTCGCGGCCAGGAGCACGTCAGTGGTTTCTTTGAGCAGCCGCAGGGTTCGGGGCACGATGAGGGCGCCGATGAGCAGTGAGACGAGGGCGTCGGCGCGGGTGAAGCCGGTCAGACTGATGACAATGGCGGCAACGATCACGGCGGCGGAGCCGAGGGCATCGTTGAGGACTTCGAGGAAAGCGGCCCGCAGGTTGAAGCTGCCGTGCCGGCCGCCAACGAGGACGAGCAGCGCCACAGCATTTCCGGCCAGGCCGACGACACCGAACCAGAGCATCGCGGAGGACCCCACCTGGGGCGGTTCGATCAGGCGCCGGATGGCCTCGACGAGGATGAAGCCGCCGACGACGAGCAGCAGCCCGGCCTGCAGCGCGGCGGCGAGGACTTCGGCGCGTTTGTATCCCCAGGTCCGCTCGGGGGTACGGGGACGCATGGCCAGGGAGGCGGCGATCAGGGCGATCACGAGCCCGGAGGCGTCGGTGAACATGTGCCCGGCGTCGGCGAGCAGCGCCAGTGAACCCGACAATGCGGCGCCGACGATCTCGACCGTGAGGATCAGGACGGTCACGCCGAGCGCGCCGATCAGTCGTCTGCGGTCCTGCATGCCGTCCGTGTGCGAGTGGTCGTGCCCGCTCACGGGTGCTCCGCTTCTTGAGCGGTCGTGCTGCTTAGAGGCGTCCCGCCGGAGCTCACGGCGACGGTGATTTCCTCGACGTTGGGCAGGGCGTGGCCGAGCCGGTGCCGCGCTTCATGACGCACTTCGTCCGCCGCTTCGACCGTCGTGCCGGGGGCGACATTAACGACGGCGGTGCCGTGGATGCGGTGACCGATCCAGCGCAGCTGGAGCTTTTCGACCCCCGCAACTCCGGGGGTCTCCCCGAGGGCATGCTCGGCCCGGTGAACCAGCTCCGGTTCGATGCCGTCCAGCAGGCGCCGTCCGATACTGCGGATCGTGCCCCACAGCAGGACGAAGATCGTAATGCTGATGACCAGGCCCACGATCGGGTCGGCCAGCGGGAAGCCGAGCATGACGCCGAACGCGCCCACCACGACGGCAAGGGAGGTGAACCCGTCGGTGCGGGCGTGGATTCCGTCCGCGACCAGGGCAGCCGAGCCGATGCGCCGCCCGACCTTGATCCGGAAGATCGCGACCGCCTCGTTGCCTGCAAACCCGATCAGGCCGGCCACGACGACCCACCAGAGATTTTCCAGCGGGTGGGGGTTGAACATCCTCACGACCGATTGCCAGCCCGCGACGACGGCCGAAAGTGCGACCACGGCGATGATGAACAGGCCGGCGAGGTCCTCGGCCCGGCCCAATCCGTAGGTGTAGCGCCTCGTTGCCGGGCGCCGGGCAAGAATGAACGCCACCCACAGGGGCACAGCGGTCAGGGCGTCCGAGAAGTTGTGAACGGTGTCCGCAAGCAGGGCCACGGAGCCGCTGATGAGAACGACGAGGAACTGCAGGATCGTCGTGGCCAGCAACGCGAACAGGCTGATCTTCAGGGCGCGCACGCCTTCGGTGCTCGCCTCGAGCGCGTCGTCGATCGAGTCGGACGCGTCGTGGGTGTGCGGGACGAAAAACTCCTTAACCGTGGCCAGGAAACCTGTCCCGTGCTCATGCCCGTGGGAATGGCCATCCCCGTGGTCGTGGGAGTGGCCATGTCCGTGGCCGTGGCCGTGGTCGTATCCGTGCTCATGCGCATCGTCGTGATCGTGACCATGATCAGCTTCCTGCGGGTGTGCTCTGTGGCTGTGCTCGGTGCTCATGCGCTTACCTTCCTGATCGCTTCGGCTTCGGGTTGGTGGTGCTGCGGCACCCCTCCCAGGGAATGCTCGGCCTGGAAGATCGCGTCGGAGACCATTTGCGAGGCGTGCTCGTTCGCGAGGCGGTAGAACGCTCGCGTGCCCTCGTGCCGCACCGCCACGATCCGCGCGAGCCGGAGCTTGGCCAGGTGCTGCGACACCGCTGGCGGGGCCTTGGCCACCGCCTCCGCGAGACTGTTTACTGACAGCTCCCCGCTCTCGCGCAAGGCCAGGATGATACGGACCCGTGTCGCGTCGGCGAGCATCGAGAACACCTCAACCGCGAGCTCCACATACTCCGAATCCGGGTTACGCCCACAAACTTTCTTACCTGCATCCATACGCAGATAATTGCACGGACGGGCAAACGACAGCAAACGGCCGGACCGTGGGGTCGGGCCAGCGTTTCCCTTTGCCAAGGAAATCAGAGGTGACGGCGATGCCCGTGAAGTTGGCAGTGCCCCGCACATTCCTGGACCGGAAGCATCCTCCCCCACGGCTCCGTACAGCCGCCCTGAGCGGCCGCTCCCCCGTGCCCCGGGCGACCGATCAGGGGGTGAAGGTAGTAGGGATTTTGCGCAGTAATCAGACACAGGAAGTAGAAGCCGAGGCCGATACCTACCAGGAGGGCAAGGCCCTGCTGGAGGCGCGGATCCCCGAGGGCTGGCAGCTGCAGTCCGTCGTCACCAAGTAGCCCGCAAACCCCGACTACTCCCCCGCTTTGAACAGGGCCGTGGTCTCGGTGACGGGTTTGATGAGTTCGGACCCGTTGTTCCGAACCGACCCGACTTTCTTATCCACCTCGCGGTGTGCCGGTTCATCGCAGCGGCGAGGACCTGATCAACAACACTGGAGCCAAGGACCCCGATGGCGCCAGCGCTGCGACGACCGGTTCGACCATGCTCCCCCGAGCCGGGTGATACCAGCCAGCCTTCGTCCGCGGGGCCCAAGCAGTCGCGGCTGGAACAGAAACGATGACCGGGCATTTGCGGCACCTACTCTACTGTCGGGCGCGGGCCCACCACGTGCCAACGGTACCAGGCTCGTACCACACCGGTGTGGCACCGGGCGCTATCTGGCCGCAGACTATCGGGCGTCGTCTCGGAATGGCCGCGTATGTCAAAACCACTGTGGCATCTGCCCACCGAAGTTGCAGGGACTCGGACCGCTCCAACAGTCCGCGAGTACCGGTACCACGCCGGTACCGTACCGGTACTACACCAGTAGATGTGCCATCCCTTTACCGCACTGGTGTGGTCGTGGGCAGTCCACAATTCGCGCGGGCCCACCACGCGCCAGGCGGTACCATGTTAGTACCACACCGGTGTGGCACCGGGCGCGGTATCGGACCGCGGATTATCGGACGTCATCTCAGAATGGCCCCGTATGTCAAAGCCACTGTGGCATCTGCCCAACCGAAGTTGCAGGGACTCGGATCCGCTCCAACAGTCTGCAAGTAACCAGTACCACCCCGGTACTACACCAGTACTACACCAGTATTTGCTACACCACACTTGTACCGCACCGGTGTGGTCGCGAGCAGCACACAATGCGCTCATGCTGGTGCGGTACTGGCCCGAGCCCAGACAGCACTAGTGTGGTACTGATGTGACACCGGGCTTATCGAGGCGCTCTAATCTTTGCCGTGGCCGTCATGAAGTACTGGTGCGGTACCGCACCAGTACCGCACCAGTACTTCTTTAAAGCTCTTCTACCAACGGGACGACTGAATAGGATCCCGGTTCTTATTGTTCGCCGAGCGTCGCTGGCGAGGACGGAGTACTTACTCGGCGCTGCCGGTCCCGTATCGTTCCTCGAGGATGGGCCACACGAGACGTTCTAGGACCTTCTGCTGGCTAATCTCCTCCATAAGCGCCGCCTGGCGAAGAAGATCCAGTTGCGAGGCACTCGCCCTGAAATTGATTCCGCCCGTCTTCGGTTCGCGGTTGCGGCGCTTCCAGTCGACAAGCAAAGGAGAATTCAGCATAGGGGAGGGGGCTGCCTTCTTCGGTGCCACGTTCATTGATATGGCCTCATCCGTTGCAACACCCGGTCCGGCAACTTCTCGGAGCTCTACAGCTGCCTGGACATCAGGAACAGCCTTAATAAGCGGGGGAGCCGGCTGTTCGGCCTGTGCCGCAAAAGCCTCGATCTGCTTTTCGGTCTGGACATCGGTCCTAGGTCGGCTTCTCACCATGTCAGAACCTCCTCCGTCAGAAGCTGGATCTCCGCTCTCGCTTTCCCATCTTTCATCTCTACTACCCCAAGACCCTCCGACAGACTGTTTTGGTACGCTTTGCGTTCGTGCAGCCTAGTCTGAGCGACTCGCAACTCAGGAAATTCGGACAGATAAGACCGGGCCTCGCGGACAGAGTCGGAGAAGACGTTCGTCGGGACCCTGTTTAGGACCGCCAAAGCCTTCAGATCAGGATTGAAGTCCTTTGCTTGGTTGATCGTGATGACAAGTCCCTGCGTCGTGTCGAGGTCCGGCTGGGTCGGCTGGATGGGGACAAGGATCATGTCCGCCGCAGTCATAGCGGTTCGCATCTCTGAGCTGTCCTTCCCCGGCGCGTCTACAAGGACAACGTCGTACTTATTGTCCAGATCAAGCAGAGTAGCCCTGAGGTTGCCCGTCTTCTGAACCGTCTGGATGGGGGAGTGACCGGCCTCTTCCCTATCCTTTGCCCAGTTACTTGATGTATGAACGGTCGGGTCCGCCTCTACGATTATGACGTCCTTGCCCCGAGCTGAAAGTTCCACCGCCACGTTCACCGCAACAGTGGATTTACCCACTCCGCCTTTTTGATGGGCCACAAGAATTATCACGATCTGTACCGTCCTAGCATGGTATCGGTGTGGTACCACTCTTGGACAACAGGAGGGCCCCACCTTGTTACTTATTTGCGCCTCGCCGGAACTCTTGACCTCTGTCTAGCCAAAACTTCACCAGCCGACTTCCTGCCACTGCTCCGACCAACGAGCCCGGACCCACCAACGGACCGTCCTCCGTACCTATGATTCCGGACTAAGAATGAACACAGTCGAAGGCTCGCCGGGGGAGGTGGCTAATGGTCGCCCCTGAGCGCCCCTTGAGAAACAAGGGGAGGCACTCGCCCCAAACGACTAAACGCCAAGTCAACTAGGGTCCAATCATCGGGCGGCCCCTCAAAGCTGTCCCAGGGATAATCCTCGTCAGGGTGAGGGATCAACAACTCGTGAACTGTATGGGTAGCGAGCCAGTGGCGCCAGCGCTCCCGTTCCACCTTGTAACGTCGAAGCTGAATCGAAATCTCCTCCACGACGCCGAACTGTTCCGCGAGCAGTCTGAGGCTAGTAGACGCCACAATCGACCAAGCCCGATCCTCCCCCCTTGCCACCAGATTCCAGGCGGCAAGCACATCGAGTGCTTCTTCGACCGCGGTTCGAGACAACTTACTAGAACGCACAAGCTCAGCAACAGATAAGCCACCGTGTCCGTGTTCAAGTGCCTCGTACACAAAAGCAGCAGGCAACCCAAGAACACGGAACGCTGGACGAAGTGCGTGGACTTTACCCCGGCGCCAAGACTGTTCCTCAGCTGCTGTCCTCACAGACACAGGCACAGTCAACATGTAGAGGTCTCCCTTTGTGCCACGGCCCTGTTCGACGAGAGTGATGAGCGGATCCCCCTCCCGACGGAGCGCCCGCAGATGGGCCCCGACCGTCGTATGGTCAAGACCTGTAGCTACTGCGAGAGACCTGTCACCAAACTCAACAAACCTGCTGCCGGACATATGCGCTGCTTCTCCAAGCGCACGTAACACCATCCGGCGAGCCATCCCGTTACGGGACTCGGTATAGCGCCGTTCACTAAGCCGGAGAGAGTTCCTCCAGGTTCGAATGAATCGATGTTCAGCGTCCGAGTTCTTGAGTACGCCAGCGAAATTATCCCGGTGTAACTCCTGCGCCTGTGTATTTGGCTGGCTTGTGGGGGATTTGTGGGCATTGCTCGATACCGGTGAGGTCTGCCGATTTTTCTTCAGATAATCAAGCGCCTTCATCCAGTCACGCTTCAGCGATGCAGCCCGGTGTCTACCGGGGTATCGGGCATAGAACGACGCCAGGCCCGGCCAAATACCTTGCTTTATGCGGCGGTCGACGTCGGATAAAGTCATGCCGGCTGCGGCGGCGGCTGTGATGACGGCTTGCCGTGCATCGGAATCGGAGGTGTAGCGGTTCGCGTCATAGAGGCCGGTGAGAGCCAGCTGCTGCATCGCACGCGACATTCGGCCGCCCACTGGTGAAGCAGTGGGCGCGTTCATATCCGGGGCGAATGTCTGCTGCCGGCGGTGCGTCCTGACCGCAGCGATCTCCTCGGATATGTCCGCTGTCATGGCCTGCCAGATGGCGGCGGGGTTTGGACGGCGAGCGACATCGTATGCTTTGGCGAGGCTCATCGCGAGCTGCTGGTGACCGCCTCGTTTATGCGGGGATCCAGGCGTGCGCATGCAGCCGTGCAGGAGGTTCTGGTGCGGAGTCTTGTCTAGGCTCCGGGCACGGTTGGCCAAGGCCTCGACAAGGTCGCGCGCATCGGTGAAGGCGACGGGCACGGCCAGCGGGACGTAGAGGTGCCGCCCGCCGTTGGGGGAGTAATCCTCAATCCAGCGTGCCCCGGTCCTACCCAGCCAGGTCTTGACCGCCGCAGTGTCGGACTCCACTAATTCGGTGCCGCCGATTGAGGAGTCGAAATCAAGGAAGATTGCGCGGCAGCAACCATCCTTACCGAAGATACGCACGGCGGCCGGAACACTCGGCAAACCTTGAGTTAGGTCACGTTCGTACTTCTGTGGATACGAGCGGCCGCCGTCCCGCGAGAGACGGACTCGCGGCTGGCCCGCAAGTAATGGGGCGAGGGCGGACCAAGAGAGGGCCGGATCCGCCGGCATATCTGACACGCCGGTGCTTTGGGGGGCTCGCTGGGCCTGAGCATGCTGATGTACGATGAGACTATTCCTTTAGCGGGGAATGAGTAGGAGCCGGTCTGCCAGGACCGGTTGTTGCACAAAGGTAGCCCTGAGAAGGTCCACCAACCGATTTACGATTTGACCGCCGGCAAGCAATCCAAATCGTGAATCATAAGCTTCGAAGGCCCGCTCCGGCGGGCCTTCAACTTTTAAGAGGCCATTGAAATCGGCAGCTCCTCTTGGCGCTTGATCTTCGACAGGTCTGTGTGGTCGATTCGCTCTGAAACCACGTGCGCAAGCCAGTCGCTGACGTGCTCAAAGCCCTCCGCGACCGCAAGTTCCCGCACAATGTCGACCTTGGGGGTGGCGAGCCTAAACGCAACCACCCTGCGGTCGCCTTTGCCCGGTCGACCAGCTCGACGGTTTGAAGCAGTCATGATTCTCACTGTCCTTTGAATTCCAGCACTCCGAAGGAGCCGCTCGATCTGTTCTTGACGTGACTTCGGGGCACCTGCGCATGTCCGAGACAATTGCAGAAATTGCTTCCGATAGCTCGAAGCTACCATCGGCATCGCGCTTCCCTTGGGATTAAGCAATTGCAGAAATTGCCGCGTGTCGGACCGGGATGCGCTCGCGGCAGCTTCCGCGTCTGAGCAGCGGCATCTGCTTGCAGCCGCGGCAAAGACGCGGTCAAGACCGCGTATAGCTGATCGCGCAGGAGGTGGGAGCACCTCGATCCAACATTGCTGCGTTGAGCTCTCATTGCCATACCTCCGCAGGTTTTCCGTTCCTGGCTCCCCGTGCACCCTTTGTTCTTCGAAGGCTGCAGGACTAAGTGCCACTCAGACAATTGAAACATGATTCGCACATGGTTCAAACTGGTCATGGTCACGCTATGAGCGCCATGATTGAAAACGTGACAAGCGCAGGAAACCTCACATCGTCTAGATCGTCGGCCCCCATAAGCGTGGCTCGCGAAGCCTTCTGTAACGCAGAAGTACCTAAGAACCTCACGCTCGATATTCTCACCACCAGTATCGAGAAGATGCGGGGAGCAAGGATAAAAATCTTGTCCGCGCCGATGTTAACAGCAACCCGTGTTTGCGGTCTGTGGGTCCCGCGCGAGAAGCTAGACGTCATCCTGGTGGCTCCCACTCCCTGGCGGCTGCAGTACGAACAGTATGTTCTACACGAGCTTGCCCACATGATTCTGGGGCATGATCGCCTCGCCGGAGGGATTGCAGGTCTTCCATCAGACCTTTTCGCCGAGCTACCTGATCACGTAGTTGCACGGGCGCTAGCGCGGCACGATTTTCGGACAGCAGAGGAGCAGGCTGCGGAGCATCTGGCTGACCTTCTAGCTGAAGCCATACGCAACAGCCCAACCGAGCCCGCTTCGTTTGAACAGGTGTTTGGATGACAGAGATGATCGCCGCAGGTCTCATGTGGGCGCTCACGGTGGCGCTAGCGGCAACCCTCCGGCCGAAAAAAGACCCCAGCATCCTCGTAGCGGCCGGATTCATCGCTTTGGCAACCACGCTCAACATTGATTCGGTGTACGTCACAGTTGACTCGATTGTGGGTGGTCACAACCTGTTCGACCTGATTGCCAACGGATGCCTCATGGTGGGAATCTACTTCCTGTCGGAGGCCATCGTGCGGGCAGCACGCCCCCAGGGGAGTCGCAGTGGACGGGGTTACGGCAAGTGGGGCAGGTACGCGCTGTCCATCACGCTGACAGTGACCGCGGTGAGTTTTGCCAGTATCCGGGCCCCGCAAACCTCGACCACTTTCATGCTTTCCTACGGCACTCAACCGGGGGCCTTCGTATACTCGGTCGCCCAGTACCTGTACATCGGCGCTGTGATGGCGCATGCCGGGTGGACGTGCCTGCGTTTTCGAGGAAGTTGGCACAGCTCCCTGTACCGCACGTCTTTCGCTCTGATCGAAGCCGGTTGCGCACTGGCGCTCGTGACGGCGCTGGCGGTATTCACGATGGACATCTTTCACATGAGCGGAAACTCATCTGCCCTGCGGGTTGTCTCAGCTATCTACGATCCGGCATACGTTGTTGCTATCGCCCTCCTCTGCACGGGGTTAGGCCTGCCTCCTGTGATCCGCGCATGGAAGACCAAGCTTGTCAACGCTCGAGCCGCCGGACTGATTCGAGAACTTCAACCCACGTGGAGGATAGCCATTGCGAACTACCCTCAGTTGCATCTGGACAAGACCGGTGGCAACGAGAATCGTCGAACGGGTGAGACGCTGCGCGGAGAGCTACACCGAATGGTAGTTGAGACGCACGACTGTCTAGCCTTCGACCCTTCCCTAAATGAGCGAATTGGCGAGGACGGCCTTCGTCCGCTCCACGCAGCCTCCTTGCTACTCGAGAGCAGCAGGAGTGCAGGATCTTGACGGGCTGGCGGAAAATCTTGCGTGCGTTGCTCACAACGATCCCTCTCCTGCCCGTAGCGGTGACGATTTATGCCGCTCGACGGATCGTCAGCATCCCAGGGGCGAGCAAGAACGATCTGACTGTCCTGTCCGCCTCGACGACGACCGTAACGTTTCCCAAGACACGACGGACAAGCCTCCCAGGTGAGTTCGGCTTTCGCTTCCCGGGCGGGGAAGCACATATCGGTGGCGTTGTTCACCATGACAACGCCACCGTTGTAAGGACCTTGGTGGAAGCGTCGAAACCTCTGGTGGCCGGCCTGAAGGGAAGATGGAGCGGTATCATCTCCACAGACCCGAGCAAAATCGACTCTCCATACACCGAAGTAATAGTGCCAGCAGCTACCGGAAGCCTTCCTGCATGGCTTTTCCCCGGTGAGAAGTCGTCGGTCTGGGCCCTCCACGTGCACGGCCACGCAAGTGACCGTACACAACCCCTTCGGGGCATCTACAGCGCTCAAAAGCAAGGTCTCACTTCGCTGGTGATTTCATACCGCAATGATGGGGCATCAACGAAGGCGGCCGATTCTGCCTGCCATCTGGGCGACACAGAATGGGAGGATCTGGCAGCTGCGATGGAGTTCGCGGCTGGCTGCGGCGCGCGAAAGATCATTGTCTACGGGTGGTCCATGGGAGCAATGATCGCTTTGCTCGCGCTGGAGCGTTCAAAGTACCGCGACCTTATTAGCGGATTGGTGCTCGTCTCCCCGGTCCTCGATTGGCGACAGGTGCTGGCCGCCAACGCAGTCAGGAGCAGCTTTCCCCAATGGCCTCTGAAACTCGCGACTTTTGCGATCGGTGCCCCCATCCTTCATAAAATTGCCGGGCTGGATACACAAGTCGAGATGAATAGAATGAATTGGATCGCGCGGGCTCGCGAGATCCAGGTGCCGGTCTTGGTTCTGCACGGGACCGAAGATGACTCCAGCCCGTTCGCCGCCTCAAGGCAGTTTCAGGAAGCGAACCCTTCATGCGTCACCCTGGTGGCTTTTCCGAGGACAGGGCACACGCAAGAGTGGAACGTCGATCGAAGTCGGTGGGAATCCGCAGTTGAAGAGTGGTATCGCATGGCCGGTATCGAATTGTGAAACGTGGAAGGCAGGCAGTGGGGGAGTCCGAAAAGTCGTTCTACTTAGGGCAGGACGCAACGACATCTGTCGTTCGCGCCGGGATGGGGTGTGATGGCCAAGAGTGAAAGCGCCGCTGAACGGCTTCGCAAAGCAGAAATATTGGCAAGAAAGATCAACCTGCTCCTGGACGTAGTGGTCGCCGAAGGAGGCGAGCCCTACGAGTTCTCAGAGGTACAGGCTGGCGTGAAGCAGTTCGGATACGACCTCTCCCGGACCCGCTGGTACCGATTGCGGAGCGGTGAGTCTGCCGAGCGCGTTCCGGAGGCCGCTCTTGAAGCAATCGCCCGGTTCTTCAGTGTCGATCCTCGCTATCTCCTGGAGGAGATCGGAGAGTTGCCTGAACGCGTGCAGAAGGAACTCGAACTATTGCGGTCGATGAGGAGAGCACAGGTGAAGAGTTTCGCCGCCCGCACGCTCGGACCGGTGGATCCGGCCACTCTGGAAGCTCTTACCAAGCTAATAGATGACGTGGACGGCTCTGCCGATCGTTAAATGTTTGACACATGATTGACCCATGTTTCAACACCGTCATATGATCGATGCGTGGGGACATTTGGGAGGCTAAACCAGTCGCGGCTGATAGCTCCCGGAACTGTTTTCGCTCTAGTCATCCTTGTGTTGGCACCGGTATCGCTCGTTGTGATCTTCCTGGTTGCGATTGCGGGCGGCACGCCAGCGGCGGCTGCGTGCCCTGTCAGCGTCAGCGTGAACGCTTCGAACATCCCCGGAGGACGTGTTGCCGGTTACTCAGGGGACCAGCTGAGGAACGCGGCAGCGATCATCAATGCGGGCAGACAGGCCGGACTCTCCCCTCGCGGGCAGACGATCGGCCTGATGGTGGCGATGGGGGAGTCCTCACTGAGTGTCTTGGACCGGGGGGATGCTGCGGGCCCGGATTCCCGGGGTCTTTTCCAGCAGCGAGGCAACGGCGCGTGGGGGTCACTGGCTGACCGGATGAACCCGAACGTCAGCGCCACCAACTTCTTCACGGCCCTGCGGAAAGTACAGGGCTGGGAGCAGCTGGAGCCGACAATCGCCGCCAGCCAGGTCCAGGGCAACGCTGACCCCTATCACTACCAGCGCTACTGGGGCCCGGCAACGAAGATCATCCAGGCGCTCTCCAACACGAAGTTTTCCCTCGCCAGCGCTGGATGCGGCCTCCAGCCAGACACCGGTGCCGGTGATGACCTGCCCTGGGCCAACGCCGCCGTTTATCAGCCCAGCGCGCTGGGGATGTTCAGCCGCGAGTGTGTGGACTTCGCCCTGTGGCGGGTGAACCAGCAGCTGGGCAGCAGCAGCGCCCCGTTCAAACTGACCAACAGCAACTTCCGCCCCGACGGGGCCCTGCTCGGCTCAGCGGTGACATGGAAAACCGGCTGGGATGCCAAGGGCTGGCCCACCGGCCACGCACCCCGTCCCGGGGCCGTCGTCTGGTACGCGCCGGGCGTCGGCGGCGCCGACGCCACGTATGGCCATGTGGCAGTCGTGAAATCCGTCAACGCCGACGGGACCTACCTGGAGGAGGGCTACAACGGCAATCCCGCCCCGGAAGACCACCGCTACTACACGCGCACCGTCAAGAACGACGTGCCCAGCGCATTCCTCTACGTGCCGGGACCAGAGGAGACGAAGTGAAACCCACCCTGACAGCACTGGCCGCCATACTCCTGTGCACCGGATGCGCGTCAGCAGCCACCACGCGCCCTGCCTCACCCTCATCCACATCGTCAGTGTCCTCTCCCGCGTCCTTAAGCGCCGGCGGGCGGCCGCAGGCTCCCGGCGGCACTGTCCCTGCCAGCATCGGCATCGCCTGGGACGAGCAGAGCAGAAAGGACGCGGCTACGGTCGCGTCCCGAGCCATGGCCGACTACGCGCGCCCCGGCTCTGACCGGACACGTTGGGCCAACGACTTTGCCCGTTGGCTCACCCCGCGGGCCACCGCCGACTACTCCACCGTGGACCCGGCCAACATCCCTGTCTCCAAGGTCACCGGGCCGGCCACACTGCGGGTAGATGAAACCAACGGCTACGGCGTCACGGCGATGGTGCCCACCAACGCCGGGACCTACACGCTGCAGCTGCTCCGCACGGGTCGGGACGCCCCGTGGAAGGTCAACCGGCTCGCACCCCCCTCGTCCTAAGCACCGCAGGTCTCCGTCTCATACACGTAAGGAAGAAGCTCATGGGTACTGCACCAACCGAGGCCATGGCCTTTCCCCGCATCAGGGCCATCGTCCGCGATAACGGGACCGCCGAGGTCGTCGTCGCCGGCAACTCCCGCCTCGTTCCTGCAGGGGAATCCCTGCAGGACCTTCGCAACAATGCACTGGCTCTGGTCGTGGTCGAGGCAAAGACGCTTCAGCGCCCCGTCAGGGTACAGATCGAGGACCCCGAAGGCCACGGTGAACTCATCGTGCACCCGGACAACAAGATTGAATCCGTCTCCTATGAAGCCCGGCCACCCCGCCGGCGTGCAGAAGCCCCGAAACCCGCTCCCTGGACCGCAGGCTTGACTGTGATTGAGAGCGTCCCCGTCGCCGCGGAGGGCGCCTCAGTCCCCGTGGCTGTTACGCCGGATCATTCGACCGCCGGAGTCACCGGGAAGCCGGCACCGACCCGGCGCAGTTTGAAGGACACGTCATTCCTGGTTAGCGAGCCCGTTCTCGAGCCGGCAACACAGGGTTGGCGGGGAACGCTCACCCGCCTGGGCCTCCGGATGAACCCTTCGGCGGAAGAACTGTCCGAGCGCGAGGATATTCGCACGGTGAGCCAGCACTGGCCCGGGCCCCGGACCATTGCCGTGGTGAACCGTAAAGGCGGGGCGAACAAGACTCCCACCGTGGTCATGCTCGCAGCCATCCTCGCCCGCTACAGCGGGGCTGCGACCGTGGCCTGGGATAACAACGAGTCCCAGGGCACCTTGGGCTGGAGGACGGAAAAAGGCTCCCATGACCGCAGCGTCCTGGACCTGATTGATTCCTCGACCGAGTTGCTGTCCCCGTCGACCAATGCGGCGGAGATCGCCAAGTTCGTCCACCATCAGAGCGCCGATAAGTTCGACGTTCTGCGCTCGGACGAAAACGATGAAGGCGACCACGAAGTCACCGCCGAGGAAGTCGACATCGCCCACCAGGTCCTCACCCGGTACTACCGGCTCGTCGTCATGGACTCGGGCAACACCGCCCGCGCCGCGAACTGGCGGCGGATGATCGACCACACCAACCAGCTCGTCGTACCGGTAACAGCCATCGAGGACCGCGCGGAAGCCGCGCGCCTGACCCTGCAGACCCTCATGGCCCGCGGCGGCCACGCCACGGACCTCGCACTTAACGCCGTGGTGATCGTCTCGGAGTCCACTGACGCCAAACGCAGCATGAGCGGAGATGCGCTCAAGCGGGCCAAAGCCGAAGCGCAGCGCATCGCCGAAGGCTTCGCCCCCTACGTCCGGTCCGTCGTGCGGATCCCGTACGACCCGGCCTTGGTCAACGGCCCCATCCGCTACGAAGCCCTGCAGCCCGCCACGCAACGGGCCTGGCTCGCCGCCGCCGCTGCAGTGGCCACCGGTTTCTAATCACTTCCCAACGGCTTTCCGAAAGGAGGAACCATGCAACAGACTCTGAACCCCTGGATCACTAAGCCGCGCACCGTCGCCGGGGACGAGGCAGCCCAGGATGCGTACGTGCCGCCCGCGGCCGCGATCAGCGCACCGCTGAGGGGCATGGTGGAACCTGACGCAGCGGACCGCTTGGGCCGGCGCACCGTCACCGGAAACGCAGAACTGTGGGTCACTGGAGCGCGCGGCGGATCCGGTGAGAGCCGCGTCGCAGATCTTCTTGACGGGGCACGGCCCATGGGGCACTGCTGGCCCGTGACCCAGGACTCAAGCACCCCGCAGGTGCTGCTGGTGTGCCGCGCTGATATGCGCGGGCTGACAGCGGCCCGCTGCGCGCTCACCCAGTGGGCCTCCGGCGCAGCCCCATTGGTTGATCTGCTCGGGCTCGCCGTCCTGGCGGATGCCCCAGGGAAAACTCCCAGGGCGCTGCGTGACTTCGCGGCCATTGTGGGCGGCGGATCGCCCCGGCTCTGGACCCTGCCGTGGGTCGAGGCCTGGCGGCACGAAGACAGCCCCAGTGTCCCCGGGGCCCGCGAATACCAACGCTTCACCACCGACATAGCTGCTCTCGTAGCTGACACCAGCACCACCGAATGAAAGGTCTCACCATGAACATCACCTCCCGCCTCCGGTTCGACGTCATCCCCAACCCCACCCCGGTTGTTCCGGCACAGGCCGGGGGTCTGCTCACGATCCTGAACTGGGCCTCCGGCATCGGTCTCGTGCTGGGTGTTCTTGGCGTGATCATCGTCGGCATCGGCATGGTGATCCAGCTCCAGCGCGGCGAGGGTGCCCAGGCCATCGGCAAGCTCGGCTGGGTCCTGCTGGGCTGCATCATCATCACCGGAGCGTCCGGCATCGTCCGCGCCTTCGTCTGAGCCGGAACCAACACAACGGGAGGTTCACAATGAGCCAGTCGACAGAGAGCACCAGTGAGAGCAGCCCGTTCACCAAACCCGGCTTCATCATCGCTGCCGCGCTGGTGGTCGTGCTGATCGCAACTACCCTCGTCATCTTCCTGCTCCCCAAAGACCGGAACAACGCCCAGGCGGCACCCGGCACCGCGCAGTCCAGCACGTCTGCGCCCATGACCAGCCCCGGTACCGCTCCGGCGGCTGACGAAAGCATCTGCGGGCTGCCCTCGTCCCCGGACACGGCGCTGGGCACGGCACCGAAGACGAAATGGGAACTGGTAGGACGCATGGCGACACCGACGGATCCCGCAACCTTCGGCCCGGGAGTGACAGACGCGAGCGGTTTCAGGTCGTGCTTCGCGCACTCCCCGACAGGTGCCCTTTACGCAGCGATGAATGTCGCCGCCCTTGGATCATCGGGGTCCCGGGAGCTTGAGAAGAAGCTCGCTGACAAGCTGCTTGTACCCGGCACAGGCCGGGATGCTGCCCTGCGGGAGATAAACGCTGGCAGTAGTTCGGCAGGGAACGGCACCACCATTCAGGTCCAAGGCTTCCTCATCAAGTCGTATACGGATTCGGAGGCGGACGTCGATCTTGCTTTCAAGACGGATACCGGCGCTCTGGGGCATACAACCCTGTCAATGCGGTGGATGAACGGTGACTGGAAAGTGAAGCCGGCCGATGACGGGGTGACGTTCAGCAGCGTTTCTCAGCTCAGTGACCTAAGCGGGTTCATCCTCTGGGCCGGAATCTGACATGGCTGACTGCACGTGGGCGGATGTGACTTGCGGGTTCGGAAACGTACTCCAAGGCCTGACGAATGACGCCCTGGGCAACATGGCCAAAGCCGTCATGGAGGGCATGAGCCAGATGGTGACGACCCTGTCTACCTTCTGGGTGTCGATGCCCACGGTGAACCTGACCAGCCGGGACGGAACGACGCCGAGCCCTGTTGTTTCGATGGTGAACGGCGATCTGATGGTGTGGACGGTGACGCTGGCGGTCCTCGCTGTCATTCTTGGCGGCATCCGCATGATCTGGGAACAGCGCGGGGCACCGTTGAAAGATCTTGTTCGCTCCCTGGTCACGCTGACGCTGGTTTCCGGGCTGGGCCTGGGAGTGATCTCAGTTCTGGTCGTCGCAGCCGATGCCTTCTCGGCCGCGATCATCGCCCGCTCCACGGACGGGAAGGGTTTCGCGGAAGCCATGCGGGTCCTGGTGGTCACGGGCCAGTCCAAGCAGGGGGTGTTTATCCTCATCGTGCTGGGCCTGATCGGGTTGCTTGCCTCTCTGGTCCAGATTGTCCTGATGGTGGTCCGCAGCGGCATGCTGGTGATCCTGGCCGGCGTCCTTCCGACCACCGCTGCTTTCACGAACACCGAGATGGGCCGGCAGTGGTTCCAGAAAGCGGTCGGCTGGACCATCGCGTTCATCCTCTACAAGCCGGCTGCGGCGATTGTGTACTCGGTGGCCTTCCTGCTCATGGGACAAACCGGCGGCCCGGATTCGTTGATCAGTTCCATCACCGGTTTCACGCTGATGATTGTCGCCCTGTTCGCGATGCCGGCCCTGATGCGGTTCGTGACGCCGATGGTCGGGGCTGTGGCCTCGGGCGGGGGAGCCGCGGCGGGTGCAGCGGTTGGTGCGATGGCCACGGGGGCCGTGTCCTTTGGCAGCGGGGGCAGCGGCCGTGGCAATGCTGCCCCGACACCGGCCAGCACGCATAGCAACACCCCGGGCACCGCACCGAAGGGCACCGACGGGACACCGGGTCCCAGGGGCAGCGGCGGCCGTCCCGTGCGAGGGTCGTCCGGTCCCGCGGGTCCGGGCGGCGGCACAGGCTCCGTTGGAGCCGGCTCACCGGTCAGCGCAGGAGCCGGGGCGCCAAACGCCGGGGCCACTTCAAATGCTGCGAAAGCCGCCGGCCCAATGGGGGTCACCGTGGCCACAGGAACACAAGTAGCATCCCGGGTTTCACGGGCCGCTCAACAGACCGCACAGGATTCAACCGGGCATGATTCAGCACAGGAGGGCCCCAGTGGCAGCAATTAACACTGAATACAAGGAACCGTCCTACGGCAACTGGCGTGTGCCGCGCTCGGCCGGGCTGGGCAACCTCGGTGCCATCGGCACCGGCATTGTCATGGTCGGTCTGTTGCTGGGCATCACGAGCTTCGCTATATGGGGCCTGCTTCCCGGCCTGGCGGTCCTCGCAGTTGCCGGGATCAGCGCCCTGCTGCTGACGGTGAAGGACAAGCATGGCCAGTCCATCGTGGACCGGTTCGCGACCCGGATGAGCTTCCGGATCTCCAAGTCTTCGGGCACGAACCTTTACCGTTCCGGCCCTCTGGGTGTCACGCAGTGGGGCATGTACCAGCTGCCAGGACTGGCTGCGAAGTCCACGCTGTACGAATTCTCCGACTCCTACAAGCGTCCGTTCGCCCTCCTGCACGTCCCGGCCACGAACCACTTCACGGTGATCTTCTCCACCGAACCCGACGGTGCGTCCCTGGTTGACCCTGAACAGGTCGATGCGTGGGTGGCCAACTGGGGCGGCTGGCTCGCCGGCCTCGCCGACGAAGCCGGCCTGGACGCCACGGCCGTCACGGTCGAAACCGCACCCGACTCCGGCTACCGTCTCCGCAACGAGGTCGAGATGAACATCGACCCGAACGCCCCGGCCTCCGCCCAGGCGATCCTGCGCGAAGTCGTGGACACCTACCCCGAAGGCTCCGCCACCGTGCGGGCCTGGATATCCCTGACGTTCAACGCCTCCCTCCGGTCAGGTTCCAAGAAGCGCACCCCCGAGGACGTGGCCCACGACCTGGCCTCCCGCATTCCGGGCCTCTCGGCCCGGCTGCAGTCCACCGGTGCCGGCATCGCCCGGCCCATGTCCGCGCAGGAACTCTGTGAAGTCGTCCGGATCGCTTATGACCCGCCGGCGGCCCTGATCATTGATGAAGCGCACGCCGCCGGTTCCCCTGTCTCCCTGAGCTGGGGCGAAGTCGGACCGACCGCGACCCAGGCCGGCTGGGACGACTACCGCCACGACAGCGCATTCTCGGCGTCATGGACCATGACCGGCGCCCCTCGCGGGTCCGTGAACTCCTCGGTGCTTTCCCGTCTCCTGGCCCCGCACGGGGACATCGACCGCAAGCGCATCTCCCTGCTGTACCGTCCGATGGACTCGGCCCGGGCAGCCGTCGTGGTCGAACGGGACCAGAACAACGCCAACGTCCGCATCACCTCCGGGACCCGGCCCTCCGCCCGCGCCCTGGTCGATGCCCGCTCCGCCGTGCAAACAGCTCAGGAAGAAGCCCGGGGCGCCGGTCTGGTGAACTTCGGCATGGTCATCACGGCCACCGTCACCAACGGGGGACGCCTCGCGGACGCCGTCGCTGCCGTTGAACAGACTTCCGGCACGGCACGGGTGCTGCTGCGCCGCGCCTACGGGGCGCAGGACACCGCGTTCGCCGCGTCACTTCCCCTGGGACTGGTCCTGCCCGCACACAGCATGCTGCCCTCCCAAATCAAGGACGCCCTCTAATGGCCCGCTTCAGCTTCCTGCCAGCAAAGACGGTAAAGACAGTAATGCCGGCAAAAAAGGCCGCCGTCGAGGGTCGCGTACCGCGCCGTTTCCGGCATGCCCAGCCGGGCGCCCGCGGCTGGGCTGGCCGCGGGGGAGGGGCGGCCGTCCTGGTTCCCTCGCTCAGGGAGTACCGGGGAACGACGGTGCAGGTGTGCGGGTTGTGGCCGTTTTCTTCCGGTGCGTCCTCGCCCATGATCGGTGTGCCGCTGGGACGGCACGAGGAAACGCAGGCCACGGTGTGCTGTGACCCGATCAGCTGGTTCCAGCGCGCCCGGCTCATCTCCAACCCGTCCGCGTTCATCCTCGGCAAACCAGGTCTCGGAAAGTCCACACTGGTGCGCCGCATGTTCCTGGGCCTGTCGGCCCAGGGCGTCCATCCGCTGGTCCTGGGGGACCTCAAGGGCGAGCACGTCAAAGCCGTGCAGGCCCTCGGCGGGCAGGTCATCACCCTGGGACGCGGTGTCGGGTATCTGAACATCCTTGATCCCGGGCAGGCCGTCGAGGTCGCGCATTTGCTCGAGGACCATGGCCACCACGAAGCGGCCACCCGTGTCCGCGCCGACGCCCACGGCCGGCGCCTGAACATGGTCGTTTCCCTGATCACGATCAGCCGGAACAAGCCGCCCACCGACCAGGAACAAACCATTCTGGACCGGGCCCTCAGACTTCTCGATGACCGGTTCGACGGGGTTCCGGTCCTCAAAGACCTTCTCGACGTCATCGTCTCCGCACCGGACGAGCTGCGCCAGGTCGCACTGGACCGCGGCAACATTAACGTCTACCTGAAGGAAACCCGGGCGCTGGAAGCAACCCTCCTGGGGTTGACCGGCGGCGGGAAGCTCGGAGAAATTTTCTCCCGACAGACCACCAACCCCATGAGCCGGGACCGCGCCATCGTCTTCGACGTCTCCACCATCGATGAGACCGAAACAGACCTGCAGGCCGCCGTGCTGCTGGCGTGCTGGTCCTACGGCTTCGGAACGGTCAACGTCGCCAACGCCCTCGCCGACGCCGGCCTGGAACCGCGGCGGAACTACTTCGTCGTCCTGGACGAGCTATGGCGTGCGCTGCGCTCCGGCAAAGGCATGGTCGACCGGGTGGACGCCCTGACCCGGTTGAACCGGTCCGTCGGCGTCGGACAGATCATGATCTCCCACACCATGTCCGACCTGCTGGCACTCCCGGCCGAGGAGGACAGGATGAAAGCGCGTGGCTTCGTCGAACGGGCCGGCATGGTGATCTGCGGCGGCCTGCCGGCCGCAGAGATGCCATTGCTCACCCAAGCGATCCCGCTGTCCCGACGGGAACAGCAGAAACTCATCGGGTGGCAGGACCCGCCCGCGTGGGACTCCCGCGGCGTCGACGCCCAACCGCCGGGACGGGGAAAGTTCCTGATCAAAGTCGGCGGCCGTCCCGGGATCCCCGTGCAGATCGGGTTGACCTCCATCGAACGGGCCGAAGGTCTGAACGACACCAACACCCGCTGGCACATAGCCGCCCGGACACCGGAAGCTCTTGGGGCGCCGGAAGCAGTTTCGTTACTTGCGTCGCCGGGGGAGGGGTTGGAGTGAGCGCACCGAACCGCAAAGGTACCGGGTTCGGCGATGCCATCGGGATCTGGCTGGTCCTGGGCACAGCCACCGTGGTCGGGGGAGGGGCCTGGGTTTCCGCTCACCTGGGTTCCCGGCTGGCCGGGCTGCCCGCCCCGCCGGCCCACCCGATCGACCTGATCGCCGGGCTCGTTAAGGGACGGGTTCCGTGGCCGTTCCAGTCCACAATGACCGCCTGCACCCTCGGCGCCGTACTCGTGGCACTGGCCGTGACCGCGCTGGTTGCCCGCTCCCGGCGTGCGGGCCGGCGCGCTCGGGTGGATAAGGCCGCCGTCCACATGGGCCGGGGCAAGGACCTGAACCATCTCACGACCAAAGGCGCCGCCGACACGGCGGCACGCCTCGGCGTGGACGGCCCGGTGGGGGTGCGGCTGGGGCGCAGCGTCGCCGGGAAACGCCCGCTCTGGGCATCGTGGGAGGACATGCTGATCCTCATCGCCGGCCCCCGCACCATGAAAACCACGTCCTACGCTGTCCCCGCGATCCTCGACGCGCCCGGTGCGGTGATCGCCACCTCCAACAAACGCGACATCGTTGACGTCACCCGCCCCCTCCGCTCAGAAGCGGGCCGGGTGTGGGTGTTCGACCCGCAGGCCGTCGCCGAAGAACCACCCTCCTGGTGGTGGAATCCGCTCTCCTATGTGACGAATGAGGCCACCGCCGGGACGATGGCCCAACACTTCGCCACAGGGTCCCGGGAACCCGGTACCAAACCCGATGCCTACTTTGACCCGGCCGGGCAGAACCTGCTCAAAGCCCTCCTGCTCGCCGCCTCCCTGGCATCGGTCCCCGTCACGCAGGTCTACACGTGGCTGACGCGCCCGCATGACGACGCGCCCGCCGACATTTTGCGCGCCGCCGGGTATGGGCTGCTCGCCGACATGGTCATCGGCCACATCCGCGAACCCGAGAAGCAGCGGGCCGGCGTGTACGGGACGGCCCGGCAGATGGTCTCCTGCCTCACCGACCGCGACGTCGCCCGATGGGTCACCCCTGCACCCGGCGCCACCGTCGACACCGACCCGCGCCCGAAGTTCGTCCCGGAGGAGTTCGTGAGGGGGAGAGGGACCCTGTACAGCCTGTCCCGGGAGGGGGCAGGGACCGCCGGCCCCCTGGTCACCGCGCTGACCGTCGCCGTCGTCGAAGCCGCAGAAACGTACGCCACCTCCCAGCCCGGCGGCCGGCTCGCCACCCCGCTGCTCGGGATCCTGGACGAGGCCGCGAACGTCTGCCGGTGGAAAGCCCTGCCCGATCAGTACAGCCACTACGGCTCCCGCGGCATCATCCTGATGACCATCCTGCAGTCCTGGTCCCAGGGCGTGGAAGTCTGGAACCTCGAGGGCATGCGCAAGCTCTGGTCCGCGTCCAACGTGAAAATCTACGGCGGGGGCGTCTCCGAAGTCGGATACCTCGACGAACTCTCCCGCCTGATCGGCCAGTACAGCTACATCAACGTCTCCCGCAGCCACAGCCGGCACGGGTCCTCCTCCTCCCGGCAGGAAAACAAGGACGAAATCCTCTCCGTCGCCGACCTGACCGCCCTCCCACGGTTCCGGGCCGTTCTGTTCGCCTCCGGCGCCCCGGCCACCCTGATCGAAACCATCCCCTGGATGAACGGCCCCCACGCCCAAAAAGTCAGAGACTCCCTGGCCCCACAGGAGCAGGCGCCCCGGGCGCCGGTGACCGTCCCGGCAGGCGAAGGCGGCAGGGGATGAGCGCCGAGTTCGGGGACGCCTTCAGCGCCGACCAGGACGAGCCCGGCGGGGGAGCGGGCAGCGATGCCGGGAGCGAGCCGGAGCGCAAGCTCGTGTACCCGAACGCGGTCGAGTTCTTCTCCGACCTTCTGGCCCCGTCCTACGTGAGGGACGTCAACGAAGGCGCCGCCTTCGCCTGGTGCCCCGAATGGTACAAACACCCCGAAGCCCTTATCCGCATGGAGGCGATCTGGCGGGCCTGGGAGCATCTCCGCCTCGAACCGGCGCTGGGCATCAGTGTCTGGTACCTCAACCATGCCGACCCGCACATGCGCGCCCTCATGGACACCGAAGGCCCCTTCAAGAAGTGCGCCTACGACGGCCACAAATCCCCCCGTGGTCCCGGCCTGGCGTCCCTCCCGCACACCGAACCAGAACCCGGCATTTTTGATTAGGCCACCAACAAGCTGTAGCCCCACCCGCGCCTGCCCTGAGACTCTTTAGGATGGATGCCAAGGCCGCGCCCGGGGTCTCGCCCTTGCCCAAGGATGACTTGGGTGTTTCGGGAAGCTGGCGGCTCGTCGCCGGTCGGGACGACCCAGTCCGTCTGAACCGCCCGTGCCCCACCTGGACGCACCTTTGCGGCGTGACGTCAGTGACAGATCCCCTGCCTGGATCCGGCTTGAGCTTGTTAGGAACCGCCGCCTTCTTGAAGTGACAGGGCCTTCCGGTACAACGCGTGGTACCCACGGATAGCTGATCTGATCTCCTGCAGGTAGCTCGCTGCGGAGAAGGTCTGGGTGTAGGGCCCAAGATCTGACGCTTCCGGCGAAATCCCCACAGTTTCTACCGACGCATGATAGGGAACCCCCAGGTATTCGATGGCGGCCGCACCTTGGTAGGGAACGTAAATTGGCGTCGTGACGAGAAGAATCCTGCTCAGGCGGAGGTCCTTCTGCCGGCTCGCCCACCATGCGAAAGTATCTGCGGTGTTGGCTCGACGGATTAGAGGCTCACTGGAGGGAGCGGCTATTACTTCTAGCGGAGGGGCAGTTCGAAACTGGGCAACCGCCCAGTCTCCATTCGCTCTTGACCCCGCTCGTGCCTCCCTGAGATCCGGGGCGCTGCTTTCCGGTATAGCAAAAGCACGCCGCAGCCCCTCCACCATAGCCTCGAATTCATCGTCGACGGTCAAGCCCATTGCTGCGGCTACGCCGATTTCGTCGCCCTCAAGGGTCCGGAAGCCGCCTAAAGCGGTCACATTCTCAAAAGTCAGGCCTTGAGCGACAAGCGCAGCGACGTACTTTGGACGGGTCAGACAGGCTCGAATCAGGCCGCCAAGAACGAGTACATGATCGTAATGTCTGTGCAGAGGCGGCTTGAACTCAGCTAGACCGAGCGACCGGGCCGCAGCGTGAGCGGCAGTCACCTGGCGTGGATCCAGGCGGGTCGCTGTTGTTTGATTGCGCTCACGACCGCCTCGGAAATCCCACTCGTCTGCAGAAAATGATTCGAACCATCGATACATGTCAAGGGGGGAGCGGTGGGGCGGGACATGACCGTTCCACGCCTCAGCAAGCGTCTGCAAAGCCGGATTTGCGATCCATGCTTCTAGCTCGTGGCCGAGCTGGGTCCTGCTTTCATCCTCGCCGAGACCGGCATCCCACCGAACTGTGGGGACTTCCAGATTTGGCATATGCGACTATACCAAGCGCCGATTGCGGCTGACTCCGTGCTGAACCGGCTGTTGTTCAATCAACCGCGCGGAAGGCCCTTGGCGGTGTCTCGCGCTCACGGTCGCGTACGATGACCCAAGTGATTAACCTCCGTCGGGCAACCCAGGCAGATACCTCCTTAGTCTGTGAGCTGTTTGAAGAGCAACTCCACCGCACACCGAACCAGGGATTAATCTCGGAGGCGTTGGGGAACGCACCTTCTGCTCTGGCGTTCAGCAACGATAAGTTGGTTGGTTTCGTTTACTGCGCTTATATGGCGCCCGACATCATGGAAATAATGAACATCCTGGTCACCGACACGGAGCGCGCGAATGGCGTCGGTACCAGGATGTTGGAGTTCGTCGAAGAAGAGATGCCGCCGCAGGTGGTCTCGATGATGCTCGCAAACAGCAGTCTGTATCCCGATGTTAAGGGCGGAAAGCTGCCCGCAACCTCCTTCTACATTAGGAATGGCTACACTGTCATCGCTGATACGGGAAAGACCCGCATATTTTGAAAAGACCTTGTAAGGGCTTCAGACAGGGCCGAGTGATCTCCCTATCTGGTCGTTGTAGATTTTCGTCAGGCTAACCATCGGGCCTAACCGCCCGATCAACGGGCTTGCCGCGGTGGGTCGCGGCCGCAAATGGGGTATGGGGGACTCATGGATGACTGTGCCGGCCACGTGGCCGGGCTGTACAGGGGTGAGCGTGTGCAGATGGACATGTGCGTAGCGCCCTACCACTCTTTGAGTCGCTGCAGCATCGTCCATGGTCATGTGTCCACGCCTACCGGCACTTTGGTCAACAAGGTTCTCCTTGAAGGCTCAGCCACCCCGATTGTGGACCGGTACCTCGCGTTCGTGGACAACGGATGTGTTGAAAACGTCAGGAACATGCTCTTCCAATTCGGAAGCGCAGCGTTTGTCCAGGAAACACTTTGGATTGAATTCCCGGCGATTCGGACGTACGACCATGAGTCGGAGACCGCGGGCGGAATTACCGATACCGTCAGCGTCTTTCTACTTACCCGCGAACAGATGGCATGCATCGGCACTAGCCCCGGCAGGGCCGGCGAGACCGATTTTGGCAGTACCAAACATTTTCTTTTACCGAATGATCAAATCATTCATGTGCCGGACACTGCGGAACCGTACCGCCGCATCCTTCAGCGGTACCTCCCCTCAGCGCAAAGAATACAGGCCGACGGCGCGCGCTTCTTTCAGAGTTTTGACTCTTCTGATTACATTGAGGGCCACGGAAGTCCCCATTCATACTTCGCGGTGGTGCACACAAGCTATCAGGATGCATTCGGTGGCTCCTGGGTTCTCGTCTCAACGCCTAAGCTCGCGTCGGTGGAGTTTGGCGAGGAGAATCATGTGCTGTCTTTCCCGGTCTTGATCCGGTTCAGTGACACCATCAGCCCGTTCAACATCGCACTCGATCAGACCGTATCGACTGCAATTGGGCTGAATGAGGGCGAAGTTGTGGAGCTAAAGGCACTCAATATCAGGGCGCGCAACTTCCGACGAAGCATCTTCTCTTTCCGGCACACTATCGTCCGTGTATCATCCACCAACGCCATGGATATGGAAAAGCCCATCGTCCGTATCGAGGCCGGTGTACAGGAATTCTCGGTGTGGCCACGGGCGACCGAGTCGTCATAGAGTCCTACCACAGGGGAAAGGGTCGTCTCGGTCGGATAGTCATACGACAGCTGGAGGACCGCGGCGTCATTGAGGATCGAAGCCGCGGCGCGCTGAGTATCTCCGCCCTCACCGGAGACATGGACATCCCGATCGTCTCAATGGACCTGGCGACACGGAAACGCCTCGGGGTGCAACGCGGGGACGCGGTCTATCTCCGGCCATCCATATTGGCGGCGCTCCTCAAGGAGTTTTCCGCGCTATCTCTTGTGTTGCTCTCGAGCCTTATCGGTGCCGTCGCCGCGAACCTCCCTGTCCTCGCGATGGCCTTAGGGGGCACTTATGGGCTCCTGGCAATAGCAATGCTCTGGTCAAGATTCAAGTGATTCGAAACATCTAGGGAGTTTGATGCATGGCTAAGTCTTTCGCCTATCAAAGTTCAACCGTTCGCCGGGAAGAACTCCCCTTCACATACACGCCGGGGTGTCCCGTGTCCCTGGACAATTTAGCTAAAATCGAGTTTGACCATTTCGATTTCACTGGGCGGCTTCGCACCGGCTCACTGATCGTGCATGCGTCCATTATCTCGAAGATGCGCAACGTGCTGGGAGTCTTCTATGAAGAACGCTTCCCGATCCACACCGCCATCCCGATCGATGAATCATCATTCCAAGGCGATGATGAAAGGTCGATGGAGGCTAATAATTCATCCGCCTTCAACTTCCGAAAGATAGCCGGCACAGATCGACCATCAAATCACTCTTATGGTACCGCTATTGACATAAATCCCATCCAAAATCCTTATCACTACGTCGACGGGCATTGGGGACCGCTTGCGGAGGACGCCGACTACACTGATCGCTCGATTCGTCGGCCAGGAATGTTCTTCCCCGACCTGCCCGTGGTGAAGGCCTTCCTACAAGAAGGATTCGACTGGGGCGGCCTCTGGGAGAGGGCGGATTTCCATCATTTCGAACTCAAGGGACGCCATCCCGCGTGAGGATGCACTCGTGCGGCCTCGCGACGCTGCGTGGATACGCTCCTACAAATAGTCAAACCCTGACATTTGTGATCGGTGAAGGCGCCGGACACGAGACCGTCCCGCGGCCCGATCGGTTACCTCGCCGTAGCACGATGGACTGATTAGGACCATGTCGTGTGGAGGGCGCCTGCCGAAGCCGAACCAAACACTACGGCTCACCCTCCGCCTGCCACGTGATGAACAGCGCTGAGCTCAGCGATGTGCCGGGCAGGTGCGCGTCGCCGACGGCGGCATCCTCGACGGACGCTGGGGCTACGAAGCCGGCCAGAGCGGCGTCGGCGACATCTTCAGCTGGTTCGTCAACAACAGCGTCCCGGCCGCCTACGCCGAGGCGGCCGCGGCCGGCGGCACGAGTACCTCACCGAGCTACCAGTTCCTCGGGGACACCGAGGACGCGCTTCCCGGCCCTTCGCACCGATCTGCGTTCGGCGCGAGCTTCCTGAATGTGATCAACAGCGATCCGGGGGCTGCTCGCTCGTAATGATAGTGAAATCTATCGAGGTCTATCGTTTTGCTAGACTTCACTACATTTCCATAGATGTTGTCTGAGATGAGGTTCGCGTTGGATGCCGTATCGAATCCGTATTCGCCCGGTGCCGGGAGGAAACCCGCTGCTCTTGTTGGACGCGATCAGCCCCGCCGGGACTGGCAGGTTGCCATCGAACGGGTCGAGGCAGGCAGGACGGCTCAGCCTTTCGTTCTTTATGGGTTGCGGGGAGTGGGCAAGACGGTTCTGCTCTCGGACTTCCGCCGGGCCGCGAGCGATCGGGACTGGCTTGTGGCGCAGGTCGAAGCGGGCGCGGGTAAGTCGTTGCGCGAGGCGCTAGGGGAATCACTCCATGCTCCTCTCGCTGATCTGGCGCGCCCGTCGGCCGGTCGGCGCCTGCTGAAGGCGCTGAAGACCGCGGTCAGCTTCAAGGCGTCCTACGATCAAAGCGGAACCTGGAACTTTGGCCTGGACCTGGCCGGGGCTTCCGGCGGGGGAGCGGACACCGGCGTTCTCGAGACTGACCTCCGCAAACTTATCCACGACCTGGCGTCAGCTGCGGAGGAAGAGAACGTTGGTCTGGCGATTCTGATAGATGAGGCTCAAGATCTCGGGGAAGCCGAGCTCGTGGCGCTCTGCGCAACCGCGCACGCGGCCGCGCAGGACGACTGGCGTGTACTTTTCGCGTTTGCCGGTTTACCCAGCCTGCCGCGGGTCCTTGCTGAGGCCAAGTCTTATGCCGAACGTTTCCATTACGAAAAGATTCAGGAACTCCGCGGTACCGTAGCTTCCGAAGCTTTGACGAAGCCGGCAAGTGAGGACGGGGTCGAATGGGACGACTCCGCCGTCGCTCTTATTGTGACCGAAAGCGCCGGTTACCCCTACTTCCTGCAGCAGTACGGACAGGACACCTGGAACGCCGCAACGGGCGAGAAAATAACCTATGACGATGCCCGGGTCGGCGCGGCCAACGGCCGGGCCGCCCTCGACAGCGGCTTTTTCCGTGCCCGCTGGGACCGCGCAACACGAGCCGAACAGAACTACCTCCGGGCAATGGCCGAAGACGGCGACAAAGGCAGCTCCTCCGGTGAAATTGCCGCGCGACTGGGACGAGGGCCGGCCAGCTTCGGACCGATCCGGGCGAACCTGATCGCAAAGGGCCTCGTCTACGCGCCGGAACATGGCGTTATTGCCTTCACCGTCCCGGGGATGGCGGCCTTTATCAAGCGCCAACCTAAGTGAGCACTTCTGCCCGATACAGCCAGCTCCTCGGCAATCGACTTCCTTGGTCCGTCCAGTCATGGAACCACGCCGGTATCCGACATCGGGCGATTCCGCGATGGGAGCAGCTCAACCCGGATCTGGGTGCACTGCCTAGGCCGGCGTGGCGGGACGGTTCCGGGAGCGGCTGTGGCGGGGGTGGTTCTTCTGCCACGCGACGTCGACACGCAGGGTGGTCGAGGTGGCGGGCCAAGGCTGCGGGAGAGGCTTGAACCGTGACCAGTCGAACGGCGCGTGCCCGAGTTTGGGGTGGCGCGTGTCGTAGATCAGCGCGGCGCCCCACAGACTTACGGCCGCGGTGATGACTAATTTGCTGGCGGGCGGGCCTGCGGAGGCGAGGGCGGTGGGGACCGTGGAGGTCAGCAGGTAACCATGCACGGGGTAGATCACGAACTGGTGGTAGATCTTCGTCGGGGCCCACGCTTGCTCGCGGATATAGAAGAGTGTTTTCAACTCAGTTCTGACCTGGTGGAGGCCAAATACGAGACCGGCGGCAGGGATGAGCCATCCGGTCGGCCCCGATAACCAGAGGGGAGGCGATAGTTGCTCTTGGTCAATGACGGCGGTGGCGGTCCCGGCAGCAACGGCAAGGGCCAGGTCTCCCAGGACGAGTGAGAGGAAGTCACGGGAGGGGCGGAGCATGCGGTGTTCGGTCAGGGCCGCCAGCAGGAGGGGCATCCCCGGTGTGATGATGAGCGAGGCCAGCAGGACGGCCCAACCGCCACCGGTGATCAGGGCATCCCACCCGGGGAGCCACCCGGGGCGGGATGCCGGATCTAGTTCCACAGGTTGTTCCGGCACAGCCTTTCGAAGGCCGGATCCCCGAGGGTCATGCGGTGGCGGATGGCGAAGTGCATCAGCGCGTCTTTGGTGTTCCTGTTGCCTTTGCTGTCTTTGTCGAAGGATGCCGGGAATTCGAGCATGCGCAGCTGCTCGGGGATGGAGGGCTCGAGGTCCTCGTCTGAGAGCACACGGGAGATAACGTCCGCCCGCCATTTGCTCGCCTTGTTCGAGGACGCTCCGCTGCCTGCCGCGTGTGCCTGCCACATGAGCAGGTCCTGTTCATTGGAGAAAAGGACGTCGACGGCCCGCTGATCCCGGTGCCGGGGGAGGCGGTATCTGTCGGTGGTTTCGTTGTCGATCCGGCGACCGGTGAAGAAGCAGGTCAGCGCCCTTGCCAGTTCCTCATCGTTGTCTTTGGGCACGATCCCGGCCGGGCGGGTGAACCGGAACGCGGCCATTGCCGACAGCACCCGCCCGCCGCCGTAGTCGTTGATGTCGCTGTATATGAGGTAGGGGGTGTAGGGGAGGTTTTCCTCGAGGAAGGAGATCGCGGCCAGGCCGCTCTCCCGGGGGCGTTGATAGTTGTTCACTGTTTCCATGCCCATATCCAGATCAACGACGATCAGGTTGGGCACTTCGCTGCCGGTGACGCGTTTACGCAGCGCGTCGACTGAGCCCACCCGTTTGACTTCCAGCCCCGCAGCCTGGGCGAGGATCCTTTGGGCTTCTTTTTCGATCGTTCCCGCCGGGCCCTGGTGGTCATCGAGTACCCAGATTCTTTTCATGCGAACGTGTTCTCCTTTGTCGGGTTGGCCGGGTACAGGGAATGCCAGCGGGCCTCCACCGTGGTGTTCCCGGGCCGGGAATCTATATCGAGGGTGCCGTTTCCTTCTTCCCGCGCCAGAACCTGATTCAGGGCATGCAGGCTGGAACGCGGGTCTGAGAGGGCATTAGACCCGTCGAAGCCGGGACCGTTGTCGGTGACGCTGATGCTGATAATGCTGCCGGCATCTGTGGGTAGCCGGTGGATGTCGACTCGGATTTCCGTGGCCGCCAGGGCCGCGTTGGCGAGCAGGTCCGTGAGGACGAAGCGGGCGATGTCCCAGTCCGTGCCATCGAATGCGATGGAAGCTGTGGCAGGTGTTATCTCCAAAGCCACCTTGTTGCTGTTCAGGGGCGGAATGGCGGTTGCCGACGAGCGGATCAGGTCAGCGGCATTGGAGGAGCTCCTGCGGCCGATCCCGGAGAGCAGGTCTTCTTTGACTGTCACGAGCCGGGAGCGCAGATCCCGGGCATCGCGCAGCGCTTCCCCGATGGCGGGTTCGGGTGCTTCCAGTGCGGCGATCAGGTTTTTCAGGCCCGGGTTGAGCAGATGCAGGAATCTGGCCGAGTCCTGCCGCTGCCGCTGGGTTGCCTCCGCGGTAACCTTCGCGGCCGCACGTGTTGAGGCGTCATACACAAAAATCGCCCAGTACACCCAGACCGGCAGCAGCACGGCCATCCCTGCGGCCAAAGTGTTGACCTGCACGCCGGATGCGCCTGCCACCACAACCCAGAGAGCGAGCGCCCCGCTCAGGAGGCCCGGCAGGGCCAGCCTCTCGATCGCGTGACGGCGGGCGGGCTGCCAGGACGACGCGGGATCAGGGATGGTCCAGGTGGGGACCAGCACCATGTTGATCCACTGGAACGAGGTAAACAGGGCCACGAGGACAAGGCCGATGGTCCGCACGTCCGCTGCCGCCAGATTTGCGTGGACATCAAGGGCCAGAGGGAAGGGCCCGACCACCAGTGACATTGCGAGGATGGCCCCGAGTCCTTCCAGGGCCCCGGGCAGGTCGATGCGGCGTCTGCGCACACCGGTGGCGCCCAGGTGCACGGAAAGGCGGCGGGGGAGAAGACCAGTCAGCCGCTCGCGCAGGTCCTGGCGGTGGTGGATGAAAGCTATCGCTGAGCCGAGCAGGAGCACGCCTACCCGCACCGCCGTTCCCCAGGAAACGGCGTCGGCGCCAAGGACAGCCCAGAACAGGAAGGCTCCGGCGATAGCGACGCGCACGGACGATGTCGCCCACAGCACGCTGAGTGTGAGGCGTTCGGCTGCGGAGAGGCGACCCGCCGCGTCCGCCGCGGAAATCAGTGTCATTCCACCATCATCGCGTCCTGCGGCGCACCCGTTCACCCACAACATGCCCTCGCCCGGCATCATGATGCCGCGCCGCCTCATCCTCATCCCGGCCCCGGGCGCCGGCGTGCCCGCCCCGGTCACGGTCTCACCCCACGCGCCCGCTGATCCCGGAAAAGATCGTGGAACAGCGGAACCCGGGTCCGCCCCAACCGGGCGGCGGACCCCCCCCCGCACCGATCGAAAGGATGTGGCAGACAAATGGCTTTCCCGATGCCCCCGATCCAGCCGCCGGCTCAGCACCGGCGCGCCGACGCGGACGCCCAGAAGCGCGCCGAGGAATACCGCAAGAGGCAGGAAGAGGACGCACGCCGCCGCCGCGAAGAACGCGAACGTGCCCTGATCGCCGAATCGCGCCGCCGGGCGGCCGAAAACAGCAAACGCAAGTAACCCCCATTGGGTGTGCCCCGGCCCGCGGGCCGGGGCACACCCCATCCCGACCAGATTGGAGCACACCGTGGACAAGGACACCAGGAAACTCATCAGGAAACTCACCCGGCAAGGCTTCGACGTCCGACGCACCCGGGGCGGCCACTTCGCAGTGCGGGCCGCCGGGGTGCAGGTCACCGTGCTCGCGGGCACCGCGAGCGACTGGCGCTCAACACGCAACGATCTCGCCCGGCTCCGCCGCGCAGGATTCACCCAATCCGCTTGACCACCCAGCAGGAGTAAGGAAACCACGATGCACCTGATCACGAAAATCACTGCCCTTGCCGCCGGCCTGGCAATCCTCGCCGGCGCTACCGCCTGCGACCCCCAGCCCACCGGTGACCTCTCCCGGCTGCAGAGCCTTGCCCGCAGCTGCCCCTCCGGGTCCACCCGCACCGCCTACGTAGCTGACGACGTAAGCACCAGCTCGAACACACCCGACGCTGCCACGGCGCGGGCTGCAGCCGTCAAAGACATCGCGACCAGGGTCGCTGTCTGCGGGGGCAACCTTCGCGTAGACGCCTTCACTTCCGGTGCCGCGGCCAGCCGCATCGTCTACGACGGC
This sequence comes from Paenarthrobacter sp. DKR-5, assembly GCF_018531425.1. GTDB lineage: Bacteria > Actinomycetota > Actinomycetes > Actinomycetales > Micrococcaceae > DKR-5. Next base: position 88,078 of record NZ_JAHBOI010000007.1, on the reverse strand, counting down.
ACGCTCGATCCCGCCGGCGCCACCGAGATCGCAAAACTGCGCAAGGTCACCGGCCTCGTCGAGTCCGTCATGGGTGAGGTCGAAACCGGGCTTGCGGCCGCCGCCCGCCAGCTGCCTGACGGGTCCGACATCACCTCCCAATTCGCCCTCGCCAAGGAATACGCCGCCCAGAAAGCGGTCAGCCACAAAATTCAGCTCTCCGTGGACCTGCTCACCGACGGGGTCCAGACCACGGGTGTGGTGCTGAACACCCCGGCGCTGACCAACGCCTCAGCGGTCAGTCTCGCTAAAACAGCTCCTGTCACAGTCCTGCCCGCAACGACCACCGTGCGGATCTCCGGGCTTGGCAAGACCGGAGGAGGCGCCGCACCGACCACTTACGTCGATGCCCTGAAGACCTTCTATTCCACCTACTGCACCCGCACCGGCGCCGCGTCCTGCGAAGCCGTGACCGACTACACGGCAGGAGCCTGAGCCATGTTCGCAAAGAAACCGTTCCGCCCCGCGCACGAAGACGACACCGGGGAGGTAATCAGCCGCGCTGAGAGCATCAGCTACCTCCCGCTCGATGAAGCAACCGCGGTGCCGCGCCCGGATACCATCAGCAGCGGCTGGCACGAACACGAATTCGACGGCCTGGGAGCCGAACAGAAACGCCTCTGGGCCGCGGAGGGAGAAAAAGAGGCACGCAAGGCCAAGATCAGAGGAGCGGCCGAACGCGTGCGCCGCGACACCGCCGTGCACCAGGTGGAAGTGCAGAAAGACGAGCTGGCGAAAGCCAAGGCCGACCTCGACCTGCACGAAGAGGCCCTGGCCGGATACACCCGCCGGGAACCGCACGCTAAAACCATGTACCTGCTGCGCTGGGCACTGCTGCTGCTGGGCGACATCGCCGGTATCGCCGGCGCCGCGATCCTCCTGGGCGAAATACCCTCCCTTGCCCTCCTGCAGGCCGTCGCCTCCGCCGTCGCGGCCGTGACAGCGGGACTGGCCGGAAACGACATCCGCGACGCGCGGCTCGCCCGCCGGCGTGCCCGGGACACCAAAGACCTGCCCCCGCAGCACCAGCGCTTCGCCTGGATCTTCAACGGCGGGGACACCGGAGAACGCATCGTCAAAGCCATAGTCCTGGCCGGCATCACCATCACGGTGCTGATCATCGGGGGCATCTTCGCCCTTCGCGCAGGCGTCGAAGGCAGCCTCGGCGGTATCGTATTCGGCTGCCTCGCCGGCGCGATCTGCCTGGCCAGCGTCCTGAACACCTACCAGTACGCCGACGAAGTCGCGGACCTGCTCGACCGCGCCTACCACCGGTACATCCGCGCCTCCAACCGGCTGAGGACCCTGGCCGGCGCACCCGCCATCGCCAGGTACGAGTCCGCGGCCGCGGAAGCCGCATCCATCACTGCCGAACACTCCGAGCGCGGCACCGCGGGCCAGCTCAAACTCACCGCACTCAAACACGGGGTGTCCCGGGCGAACCCCGCCGTCATGGGCCACGGGCCCGCCCCGCGCAGCTCCTTCCGGGAACCTGACCTGTTGACCCTGCTCGAGAGCGCGGACGGGCAGAACGGGAACCACGACATCGCTGCACGCACCAACGGGGCCGCGTCGTGAACGCCGCGGTCCTGCCCGCCCGTCTCGCCCGCGGGCGGCTGCTCGGAACCGGAGGCCTGGGCAACAACGCCCCGGCACCGAAGCTGAACCTGGTGCTCGGCCACCCCGGGACCTGTCCCGCGGAGCCGACCCTGACCATCTGCATTTTCGATGATTCAGGGTCAATGCTCGGCGGGGCCGATTCCACCGGAGAGCGGTACACCGAAGCCGGTATCGTTTTCGACCGGATCAGCCGCAGCTGCAGGTGCGACCGTGAGAAAGCGGCCATACTGCACATGAACCGGCCCACCTCCGCCGACCGGGCGCCGCTGGCCCTGAACCGGCGCGCCAGGTCTGACTTCGCCGGCGCCCTCACCGTCCCCACCGACGGGGACGGTGCCAGCACGATGGGCGCCACCCTCGAAAAAGCCCTTCAGATTGCCCGCGCCCACCCCTCCCACCGGACCGCGCTGCTGTGCTTCTCGGACTTCGAACTCACGGACACCCCGGCGCGGCTGGCAGCCGACCTCGCGGCTTTCCCCGGCGACGTCCACGCCGTCGTCATGAGATCCGAGCCGCCGCAGGAACTGCTCAATCAGGAGGCCATCACCATCACCCGCATCGCCGCCGGCGCAGCACCCGGGGCGGTCGCACGCGCACTCTTCCACACCCTGACCATTCACCGGCCCGGGGCCGCCGCCAACGCCAGGAACAGGACATCATCATGAGCCTCACCATCCGCCGGAACTCCGTTGCAACGCTCACCGCAGCCCTCAGCGCCATCCTCACCGCCGCCGTGCTCAGCGGCTGCTCCGCACCGGGCAGCTCAGCATCCCCGCCCGGTACCCCGGCGGAGTCCGCGCGACCCGCATCACCGGCGAAAACGGCCGTATCCGCAAGCGGTGGCACGGACCCGCTGAGCACCGATGAGAACCCCTGGTGGCAGCACGTCGGCGGCCCCGTCCCTTCCCCGACGCCCGTGGAGGTGCCCCGGACCGAACGGTACCGGCTCAACGGAGCTGTCCTGTTTGAAGCCAACACCTCCGGCCTGACCGCGGGCGCGGCAAGCCAGCTCGAGATCATCCTCACCGCCCACCGGCTCCTGCCCCGCTCAACCCTGACCGTCGACGGCTACACCAACCCCGTCCCCGGAGGGAACAGCCAGCGCAGCCTGACGCTCTCAGCGGAGCGCGCAGAAAGCGTCAAAGCCTGGTTCGTCGCCCATGGCGTCACGGCAGCCCGCATCAGCACCCGCGGCTGGGGTGACACCCGCCCGCTCTATCCTGCCGACACGGACGAACACCGCGCCGCCAACCGCCGCTGCGAGATCACCCTCACACCGCACCGCTGAAGCAAGAGGGGGACCGGGACCCTCCGGGAGCCAGACTTTGTCAGCCCCAACGACACCGGATGATCAACCATCGTGCCGGGCGGTTCCACTCGGAAACGCGCAGCCTGCGGCAGGCCTGGTCCACGGCCGCCACAGCGGCTTGGCCGGTCAGGCCGCGCCGGCGGCGCAGGGTCGCAGTGATGCTTGTCCCAGGGGCGGGGGGGCTCATGAAATGTTCTCCTTCGGCGCTGTCTTTGCCGGGTGTTCGGTGCGTTTGGCCAGCAGCTCGCCGTAGACGCCGATCGAGGGCACCGGCCGGGTGTCCGGTCGGAGCCAGGCCATGACCGCCGCCGGGTCCGTGAACCGTCGCCGGGTGAGGACGAACACGCGTTGCACTCTCATCGCTTTCCGAGCACCGCGATGACGGTCCGAACCGGGACCACCCCGGGAGAAATGGTTGCTCGTCGGCGGGGTTCGCCCTCGTAGACGACACCCTCTGCAGGGAACACCACAACGAGACCATCGGCGTCCTCATCTGCGGCACGACGAGCGACCGCAGCCTCGGCTACAGCCGGGGGCCGCTCCGCCTCACCCATGGCCGTCGCCGCCTACACCTACGACAAGCTCCCCGAAGCAGAACAACAAGCACTGCCCGCCGGGAGGCACCTGGCCGCCGCACTGGACTGGACCGACACGCCGGAAGACTGGATGGCGCAGGCGGGGCGAGGGAATGACCGCTCGCGGGGTGTATGTTTTCTGTCGGGTTTGATGGGAACAACAGAGAAGAGAACGCCCCAAGTGGCAACTGATTACGACGAAGTGCGCTCCGACGTCAAGGAATCACAGGACAGGTCTTTGGAAGCCCTTCAATCCGCGAACGCACCGGATGCCAGGAGCGTCGTCCGTGAACTCGACGAAGCCGATGCTCTGGATGAATGGATCACCCCCGGCGGAGAAATTGTTGCCGAGGAACTCATAGTCCAGGTCATACCTCAGGCCGACGACGAGTTCACCTGCTACTCCTGCTTCCTGGTCCGCCACCGCTCCCAGCTGGCCCGCGAGAAGAACAGCCATTCCTACTGCATCGAGTGCGAAGGCTAAGACTCAGAGCAGTCGGCCGTCCGGGGGTCTTCCCGAGCCGTTCCGGGTCGCGGCACGACGCGGGAATCGGCCGCCGGTTGGCTGCTGCGCATTGTCCACGTTTCTTCAGGCCCGGGCGCACTGCTGCCGACGTTCCGGGGGCACAGGTAGGTGGTGTTGCCGTGCGAGCGGATCCGGTGTGGGTAGCGTCGCGCTTATACGGGCAGGCGGTGGTGAAGCTCGAGCCGTTCCCCGCACAGGTCGATCGCGAGGCGCAGGGCGTGGACGGTTTCAGTGCCTAGCCGTGCCTGGGTCAACTGCTCCCATGCGGAGACGACGCTGCTCATTCGGGCGAGACGTGCAGTGCCGTGCTCGGAGAGCTGAACGGTGATCCGGCGGCGGTCTTCGGGACTGGGAAGCCGGAAGACCGATGCTGTATCTTCCAGTGCATCGATGACCCGGCTCAGGGATGCGTTTGCCATGTCCGATGCGGACGCAAGTTCACCCATTGTCGGTGCGCCAAGCTTCGAAACCAGATCCAGCACCCGCCATTGTTCTACGGTGGCATCCACCTCGCTGAGCGCCAGGCCGAGTCCATCGTGGAGCTGTTTCTCGACGGCGGAGAGGGCGGTGAGAACCCATGACAAGGCAGGCTCGTGTCGATTGTCGTCTCGAATGGCGGGCATGGATCCTCCTTGATCGCGCTGCAGGCCTGGATGCGGCAAGATCTGTCTGTGACCTCCGCAGTCAGCCTAGTGCTTCCGGGCACGCTCATTTTGCGCGGCCCGCCATCCGGAACTCTCAGCATCGGGCTACTCGTGCCGCTCTCGGGCGTCATGGGGATCGCGGGCCCGTCCATCCTGAACTTTGCGCTGCTGGCCGCCGAGCATGTTGCCGAGCGGGTCGGTAAGGTACCCGAGCTGGTCGTGATCGACGCCGGCCGCGGTCCTGATGAGGTTGCCGCCTTAGTGGGGCAGCTTGTCAGCGCCGGTCTTGTTCATGGCCTCGTGGGCGCGCACACGTCCGATGTCCGTGCCGCCGTCGCGAGGGTGGTCGCTGACCGGGTGCCGTATGTTTTCACACCACCGCGTGAGCGTGATTCGATGAGGTCCGGCACAATCTTCACGGGTTCAGACCCGCGCATGCAGTTGCAGCGGCCGCTCGAGTGGATCATTGCCCATCATCGGGTACGAAGGTGGGCACTCATCGGCAATGAGTACGTGTGGCCGCGCCAGGTGCACCGCGTCGCGTCCAAGGTGCTTCGAGACCTTGGACAAAGCGTCGTTATGGATCGGCTTGTTCCGCTCGGATCCGTCGATACGGAACGCCTGCTGGACGAGGCGGGGAAGAGCCGCGCTGAGGCCATCCTGCTCTCCCTCGTCGGACGGGACGGAATCAACTTTCACCGTCAGGCCACCGAGGCAGGCACCGGCCAACGCTTCATCCGCTTGTACACGACGTTCGACGAGAACTGCCTGCTGGCAGCCGGGGGAGACGAGACCGGTTTGCTTTACTCTGCGATGCCCTCGTTCATAGGACAGCAGGACGAGCGCCACGAACGTCTGATGGAGCTCTACCGCGACCGCTTTGGCGTCTCCGCGCCCTTGCCGGCGTCCTATGCGGAAGGGTGCTACGACGGGATCATGCTGCTCGCCGAGTTGCAGCTCAGCGGGCTGCTCGGGTCGATGCCCCCGCCCGTTGCCGCCCGGCGTGTGGCTGCGGCAGGAAGTTTGGGCGGCGCGGCTTACGCCGGTTCTGCCGTTCGCTCCCAACTCGCGGTGGCGGAAGGACACGAGTTGCTTGTCATCGGCAACAGTGCTGCGTAGGATCCAATTCATTCCATCTGGAAATAATTTCTGATCCCGGGGGCGTTGTCGTCCGCGGCTAAGCATTGGATGTCATCGACGATGAGCACAGAATCGCGCGGATCGCAGGAAGTCGCCGCTCTCCCCGGGGATGCCGGGGAAGCGGGTGACCGCATCGAAGAGTTCGGCTATAAGCAGGAGCTCAAACGCAGCCTCAAATTCTCCGACCTGCTGGTCTACGGGCTGATCTTCATGGTGCCGATCGCACCGTTTGCAATTTTCGGCAGTGTTTTCCAGGCCTCCGGCGGCATGGTGGCGATGGCGTACATCGTCGGGATGCTCGCCATGATGTGCACGGCGAACTCCTATGCGCAGATGGTTCAGGCCTTCCCGATGTCCGGCTCTGTGTACACCTACGTCGGGCGCGGCATCACCCGCGTCCTCGGGTTCGTAGCGGGGTGGATGATCCTCCTGGACTACGTCCTGATTCCCGCGCTGCTCTACTTAGCCGCCGCGATCGCCATGAACGGCATGATTCCTGCAGTGCCCCTGTGGGCATGGCTCGTCGCCTTCGTGGCACTGAACACCCTTATCAACTATCTGGGGATCGAATTCACCGCCCGCGTCAACAAGGTCATGCTCGTGCTCGAACTCCTGGTGCTGGGCATATTCCTGGTGATCGGCTTTACGGCCGTTGCCAACGGTCAGGGCTCCTTCAACTTCGATGCCTTCTTCAACCCCCACACCTTCAACTGGTCGCTGATCTTCGGAGCGGTGTCGATCGCTGTGCTCTCCTTCCTCGGTTTCGACGGCATCTCCACACTCGCCGAAGAGAACGCCGGGACGACCAAATCGCTGGGCCGCTCCATGATCGCCGCCCTGCTCCTGGTAGGTGTGCTCTTCGTCGTGCAGACCTGGGTGGCCTCCATGCTCGTGCACGACCCTGCCGGCCTGATCTCCAACGGCGATCCGAACGGGACCGCGTTCTACGACGCTGCACAGAACGCAGGAGGCCCCTTCCTGTTCATTCTTACGGCCGCGGCCACCGCCGTCGCATGGGGCTTCGCCAACGCCCTCGTTGCGCAGGCGGCGACCTCCCGTCTTCTGTTCGCGATGGCCCGGGACCGTCAGCTTCCGGCGTTCCTCAGCCGGGTCCACCCCAAGCGCGGCGTGCCGGTCAACGCCACGTTCGTTGTAGCCGCGATCTCCTTGGTGCTCGGGCTCTACCTCGTCACGCAGCCCAACGGCCTCACCGAAATCTCCACTCTCGTCAACTTCGGGGCGCTGACGGCTTTCTCCCTGCTGAATATCGCAGTCGTGTGGTGGTTCGTTGTCCGCCAAAAGTCACGCCGGTGGCTCGTTCACCTTGTGCTTCCGCTGCTCGGTCTCGCCATCCTGGTCGCAGTGATCATCAACGCCAACATCAGCGCCCAGATCCTGGGCGTGCTGTGGCTCGCGGTCGGTGTCGTGGTCGCGATCGTCCTGCTCAAGACCGGGCGGATGACCGACCGCGCTGGAGCCATGTCTCCGGTTGATGCAAAGGAAGTCCGTTGACATGGTGATTCACTCTCTAAAGCCCCGCCCCGACCAGTTCTCCTACGTCTTCGGCGGAACCGAGCCACTGCTCAGCGTGAAACCCGGCGACGTCGTCGAACTGAGCACCGAGGACTGTTTCGGCGGCCGCGTCACGAGCCCGGAGGACCTCCCGAGCAAGGTCGTTCCCTTCACTGAGCTCAACCCGGTATCCGGCCCGATCCACGTCGAAGGTGCAGAGGTCGGCGACGTGCTGGCCGTGCACTTCGTCTCGATCGTCCCCGCCCGGCCCTACGCCATCTCCAGCACGTTCCCCCTTTTCGGGGCACTGACCCCCACACACGAGACCGCGATGCTGTCTGCCCCGCTGGAAGAACGGGTCTGGTTCTACGACATCGACCTGGAATCCTGGACGGCCACATTCCGTGCCCGACGATCCGAACACGAACTACGGTTGCCTCTGGACCCAATGCACGGCACGGTCGGCGTCGCACCCGCCAGCGGGGAGGTCCGCCTCGTCGTGACCCCGTCCACCCACGGCGGCAACATGGACACCCCCGAAGTCCGGGCCGGCACCACGCTCTACCTCCCGGTAAACGTACCCGGGGCGATGCTCTCCCTCGGCGACGGCCACGCCCGGCAGGGTGAGGGTGAAATCTGCGGAACCGGCCTGGAATCCGCGATGAACAGCGTAATCGTGGTGGACATAGTCAAAGGCGGCGCCCTCGCGTGGCCCCGGCTGGAAAATGACGACTACATCATGAGCACAGGATCAGTCCGCCCGCTCGATGACGCTTTCCGGATCAGCCAAACCGACCTGGTCTCCTGGACATCGGATCTGACCGGCATGGACACCCTTGACGCCTACCAGCTCGTCAGCCAACTCGGTCTCGCGCCGGCCGCCAACGTCTGCGACCCCAACTACACGATGCTGGCGAAGCTGCCCAAATGGTCACTAAAGTCGGTCGAAGCATACGGCGGGGCCCACCGCCGGCTCCGTGCCGCCGCAGAGGAGTATAAGGCTCGGTAACGGATTACGACTGGGCCGGACCGGAGGCCACACCGGACCGGCCCAGACCTTGTCTCGGGTTTGGTTGGAACGGCAGAGAAGAGAACGCCCCACGTGGCAACTAATGACGACGAAGTGCGCTCCGACGTCAAGGAATCACAGGAGAGCTCCCTGGGAGCACTTCAATCCGCGAACACGCGGGATGCCAAGAGCGTGGTCCGTGAGCTCAACGAAGCCGGTGCTCTGGATGAGGGGATCACTCGGCGAAATTGTTGCCGAGGAACTCATCCTTCGCGTGATTCCTCAGGGCATGGACGAGTTCACGTGCTACTCCTGCTTCCCCGTTCGCCACCGCTCCCAGGTCGCCCGCGAGAAAAACGGACATTTGTACTGCATCGAGTGCGCGGGCTAACAGAACATGCCGTTCACGGCCCCCAACCCTGAGGGATTCAAGGATGGGGTGCAGGATCATCCCGCCAAGGTTCTGAGGGGTAGCCCGTCCAGCCAGGCCACGACGTCCTCGAGTGCTTCCCGGTAAAAGCGGGTGTAGCTTTCCGTCGTCACGTAGCCCAGATGGGGGCTTAGCACAGTGTTTGGAGCGCTTAGTAAAGGATGGTTTGCCGGCAGAGGCTCGATGTCGTAGACGTCCAATGCCGCTCCTCTTATCCACCGGTATTTAAGGGCATCGACGAGGGCATTTTGGTCGACGAGGGCCCCCCTGGCGGTGTTAATAAGGACGCCGTCGGGGCCGAGTAGCCGCAACTCCTTCTCACCGACAACGCCTTTGGATCTCTCGGAGAGCCGGGCGTGAAGCGTGACGATGTCCGATTCAGCGAAGAGCTGTTGCTTGGTGACTCTTCGTGCGCCTGCGGCTGAGGCTGTGTCTTCCCGGAGGTTGGGGCTCCACGCTATAACGTCCATTCCGAATGCTCGGCCATACCCCGCGATCCGGTGCCCGATCTTGCCTAAGCCGAGGATCCCCAGCGTCTTACCTGCCAGTTCGAAACCTACGCTGGTCTGCCATTGCCCTGAGCGCAGGGCGCTTTCCTGGGCGGGGATGTCGCGCGCGAATGCGAGAAGCAACGCCCACGTGTGTTCCGGTGCCGCAGTCGGAGACCCGGAGGTGCCGCACACTACGATGTTCTTTTCCCGGGCGGCATCGAGGTCGATGGCCGCGTTTGCCATGCCGGTGGTGACAAGGAGCTGAAGTTTCTCCAGCTTCTGGAGTACTTCGCGAGGAAATGGTGTTCGTTCACGCATCGCGATGACCGCGTCAAAACCGGTGAGCGCCGCGACGGTTTCCTCGGGGGAGCCGAAGGGCCTGTTGAAGGTGGTGATTTCAACGCTCCGCGCCTCCAGGCTTTGCCATGGGGCGAACCCCTTGGCAACGTTTTGATAGTCATCCAGGATGGCCAGGCGTGTGGATGTCATGCGTCCTCTACTCGTAATGGATGAAGACCACCCTGCGAGGCATCCCGAACGGACTCGCAGGCGCCGAACGGTGCTGCCCGGGCAAGAGCACCCGAGGGGTGTTAAGACGCCCGTTCGTTAGCCGCGCTCTCAGGGGGTTCGGTGAGGCGTTGCAGGGCGGTTTTCCCTGCTTGTTCGATGTGGTGACGGTAGGCTGCGACGGCGGCTTCAGTGTCTCCCGCTTCGACCGCGTCGGAGACTGCCCGCAGTTCCTTCACGGCGGTTTCACCGCGGCCGGTCGCTGACATTGAGGTCGCCCTGAGCACGTGGACACGGGCCTGGATGCCTTCAATCACCTGCCAGAGTGACGGAGAGGCTGCCCCGTCGAGCAGCACATCGTAGAACCGGTCCTTCACTTTCATGGTCTCGGTGATGGGCAGGCCGGCGTCAACAGCTTCTGCGAATTCTTCGACGGCGACGGCGAGCCGGAGACGCTGGGCCCGTGAGGCACGCTCGCAGAACTTGCTGACAAGCAGGCATTCGAGGACTGACCTGATTTCGTAGAGGTCGCGGGCGTCTTCCGCGTTGGGCTCGGTGACCGTTGCCCCACGCTGGGGAATGACGGTGACCAGGCCTTCACTGCTGAGAGCCTGCAGGACCTCACGGATGGTCGCCCGGGAGACGCCGTATTTCTCGACGAGTTCCCGCTCGACCAGACGCTGCCCGGGGGTGTACTGGAGGTTGCAGATGGCATCGCGAATGGCAGCGGTCACTTGCAGGCGCACAGAGCCATTCGACGGTGCCTGCGTCGCAGCCATTTCCCTCAGCCCTCCCCTCACGGATTAAAAATCACTTCCGGCTCCCAGCCACCTTGTGTGTGTGGAACCGTTGCCGTGACTCGATGCTACTCGGCGACCTTGTGAGTGACCCAGCGGGCGATCTCGGTGTGATCAGCGCCGGCCGGAAGATCCTGGGCGGCCTGCGCCCACACCGCGATGGAGGCGTCGGCCAAGCTGGTGGGTGTCCCGAGGTCCTTCGCGAGGGACGCGGCAATCCGCATGTCCTTGAGCAGCAGGTCAAGAGCGAAGCCGGAGTCGTAGCTTTCAGGAAGGATGAATTTGGGGTATTTCGTCTCGGTGGACCCGCTGCGCCCGGTGGAGGTGTTGATGATATCGATCAGCAGGGCCGGGTCGAGACCGAAGCGCTTGCCCGCTTCGACTCCTTCCGCGGAGATGAGCAGGTGGGTGGCGGACATCAGATTGTTGATGGCCTTCGCGGCGTGGCCGGCACCGACGTCACCGGCACGACGCGGCTTGCCCATTGCTTTCAGAAGGGGCTGTACCCGGTCGAAGTCTTCGGCGCTCGCTCCGACCATGATCGTAAGTGTTCCGTTGACGGCCCGAATCACGCCCCCTGATACGGGAGCATCGACGAGCGTAACGCCCTCTTCCTTCAGAGATCCGGCGAGCTTCCTCGTCGACAGCGGCTCTGAGGAGCTCATATCGATGACGGTGACGCCTTCCTTGAGTGCGTCCCGGGCTTCACTGATTACCGTTTCCACGATGCGTGAGTTGGGCAGCATGAGGATGACGTAGTCGGCGCCTTCGACTGCTCCTCCCGCGTCGGCGGCGGGTGTGCCGCCGGCATCCTGGAAGGCTTGCCGGGCTGTGTCACTGGGGTCGAATCCGACGACCGTCCAGCCAGCCTCCAGCAGGCACCTGGACATGGGAAGGCCCATGCGGCCGAGGCCGATAAAGGCGACGACTCCGTTGCCGGAGGAGTGTGCGGGGCCGGTCATTTCTTTGCCTCCTCGATGACTTGCTCGGCCACACGGAACGACTCGAGAGCGGCTGGAACGCCGACATAGATGGCCGTCTGGAGGAGGACTTCCTGGATTTCTTCGATTGTCACTCCGTTGTTGAGTGCGCCGCGGACGTGCACGCCGAGTTCATGGCTGCGGTTCAGCGCGGTGAGCATGGCCAGGTTGAGCATGCTGCGGGTCTTGGGTTCCAGGCCCTCCCTGGTCCAGACACCACCCCAGCAGTACTCGGTGACCAGCTCCTGCACGGGCCGGGAGAAGTCACTGACCCGCGCCAGGGAGCGTTCGACGTGGTCGGCGCCGAGGACCTGCTTGCGCATCGTGATTCCGGCTTCGTAGGTTTGCTTGTGCATATCGTCATCACTGAACATCGGCGTCTCCTTCAGCCTTGGGCGCTTCGTATTCTTCCTGGGTAACGGGCTCAGCCCACGAGGTCTGGCCGAGCGAGATTGCGGTGTGCACCATGAACGAGTCGGCAGCTGCCCCGTGCCAGTGGCGCTCACCGGGCGGGCACCAGACCGTGTCACCGGCCCGCAGCCTGCGGATGCCGTCCGCGTCCGTGCAGACCACGCCCTCGCCGGCGAGTACCTGAAGGATCTGTCCGTGCTCATGCTGGTGCCAGTAGGTTCGGGCACCCGGGGTGAAGTTCACGGTGTTGATCACGACGTTGTCAGTGGCCGGCATGGTCAGGTATGAGTGCACTGTGCCGGTGAACTGGGATCCGGATTTGATGCCTGTGCCGTGTTGGTTGGTTCCGTGGATGAGTTTCATTCCCCGCTCCTGCCTGTGTCGTAGTGCTTGTCATGGACCCGGACGCGGCCGGATAGGTCACCGATCGCGTCCACGACGGTGTTGCTGATGCTGTTTGCGTACCCGAGTTGAAGGGCCATCCCGAAAGCAGCGATCGGGGCGGCGGCGGTCGGGCTTGCCACCCCGAGTTCGGTGACAAGGTCGACATACGCCAAGATGTCCTTCATCATCAGGGCGTTGGTAAGGCCGCCCTTGAGGTAGTCACCGTTAATGATCTTCGGGAACCGCTTCTGCGTGGCGAAGTTAACCCCGGAGCTGGCGTTGACGGCGTCGAGCAACACCTCAAGGTCGAGGTTCGCTTTGCGGGCCGCGACCATTACCTCGGCGGTCGCTGAGAGCGCGATCGCATTGAGGAAGTTGTTCAGCAGCTTGGCCGTGTGGCCGCTTCCCACTGGCCCGAGACGGAACACTTTGGTGGCTATGGGGGCGAAGACAGGTTCGAGGTCATCGATCGTTTCATCGGGACCGCCCACCATGAGCGTTAGTTCCCCGCTTTCTGCGGCCGCAGCGCCGCCCGAGATGCCGGCGTCGATGAAATGCGCTCCTGCAGCTGCGAACTCGGCTGCGAGCTCGGCGGTTGAGGCCGGCTCGGAGGTGCTCAGGTCAACGACGACCGTACCCGGCTCGACGGCCGGGAGCAGCCCGGACTCGCCCCGGCAGACTGCTTCGACGACACGGCTCGAGGGCAGCGACAGCAGTATGACCCGGCATGCCCGGGCTACCTGCGCCGGGGAGGCCGCAGGTAGCACGCCTTCAGGCAGCGCCGCTTTCGGGTCGTGTCCGAGGACGCTGATTCCGCCGGAGACCAGGCGGGCCGCCATCCGGGCTCCCATGTTGCCCAGTCCGATGAATCCCACAAGGGCGTCGTTCGGGTCGAAGACCGTGCTCATGAGGCTTCCTCCGGGTGGCGGCCAATGATGATTCCATGCTCGGCGAGCGGACCGTCGAGGGGTCGGTGCCGGTGCATGACGTCGGGGTCATGACCAGGCAGGAGGACGGCGTTGTCGTTCCGGATCAGCGAACGGATCAGGTCGAATCCGCGGTACATCTTGTCCAGGTCTTCTGCGACGACGAACGGCTTGTCGTCATCGATTTCTTCGTAGTAATGGGCGGCATCACTGGCCAGCAGCACGAGACCGTCACTGGTGGGCACTGTCAGGATGCACTGGCCGTGCGTGTGGCCGCCGACCTCGATGGCCGAAATGCCCGGCGCAATCTCGGCACGCCCGGAGAAGGCCTGGAGCCGGCCGGCCCGGTCAATCTGCTCAAGAGTGGCAAGCTCGCTGTCCTCGCACGAGTGGTGCAGGAGCAACCTGCCGGCCGTCGGCCCGCGCCAAAAGTCGCGTTCGGCCTCGGTAATGAGGACACGCGCCCGGGGGAACGCCTCCAGATTGCCGATGTGGTCGTAGTGCGCGTGCGTGATGACCAGAGTGTCCACGTCGGCAGGGTCGGTTCCGAACTGCTTGAGCAGCTCGACCGGGTGGATGATGTGTCCGCGGTTGCGGTTACGGCCCCCGAGTTCGCTGTAGCCGGTGTCAACCACAATGGTGCGTTCGCTGCTGCGAATCACCCATACGTAGTAGTCCATCTGGATCGGTCCGTCAGGCTCGTCGTAGAGGTGGTAGTTGAGAAAAACTGCCGACCTCGTCGCCATCCGCGACGCGTAGCGCAGCGCGATGACCTCGTAGGACTCCGTTGTCATTGAGCATTACCTCCTGGGACCGATTGTGTCGAAAATGTCTGACGATTGCAAGCAATGTGTAACTCCATGGTCTGGCCCGAAAGAAACTGCCCTAAATAACGGCTCCTACCAGGAGCCCAGCAAGCCACTGAATCCTTGATCTGTCGGGGAAGGAGCAGAATCAGCGGCGACAGGGGAAGTCTTTGATAGGGGTCCTTGACATCCTTCGAAGTTCCAAGCAAGCTGTCTGACAATCCGATGTCCACAAAGGAGTGAGTCATGCGACAGACCAATGAAACAAGCGCCCCCGCCCAACAGCTGACGGCAGATGAGGTGGCGGCTCGCCATAAAACCGCCGGAAAGGCGGCAACGAAGGGCGCCGTCTACGCCGAGTTCGTCGACATGTTCGACATTTATCTGCCGACGGTGATCCTCACCCCGGCAATGGTGTTTTTCCGTCCCCCCAACCTTGACCCGGGTATGGACGCGATCCTGACGTCCCTCATCTTTGCCACGACGCTTATCGGGCGCCCCATCGGCGCGGCGATCTTCGGGCACATGGCCGACAGCCTGGGCCGGCGTAAAACCACGATCCTGTCGGTGAGCGGTTTCGGCATCATCACCCTGCTCATCGCGCTCGTCCCCGGTTACGAGACGATCGGGGTCGGGTCCTACTGGATCCTGATTGCCCTGCGCTTCCTCGACGGCATCTGTCTCGGCGGCGGCTACACAGGAGCACTGCCGCTGGCGATGGAATACAGCCCCAAGGAAAAGCGAGGCCTGCTCGGCGGTGTCGTGCTCGCCGGTTTCCCGCTGGCCTACATCGTGATCAACCTCATCGGTCTCGCTTCGTTCAACATCTTCAAGGTCGGGGACGTCCACTCAAGCTACGTTCAGTGGGGGTGGCGCATCCCCTTCATCATTGGAGCGCTCGTCGCTGGCGCCCTGGCCCTCTACTACACCAAGAGCGTCTCCGAGTCGGAGATCTGGAAGGTCTCCGAGTCCAAGTCCAAGGGATCCCCCCTGCGCGAGGTCATGCGCGGCCAGAACCTGAAAAACTTCCTGCAGGTTTTCCTGATGATGACCGGCTTCTGGCTGACCCAGAACATCGTCACCCTGTTCATCCCGTCCGCCGTTCTGCCCAAAACCCTCGGCCTTACCGGCACGCAGCTGACGACGACATTGCTGATCGCCTACGCCTGCCTCATCGGCAGCTACATCGCTGCCGGTCTCATCGCCCAGAAAATCGGACGCCGACGGTTCTTCATGATCCTCGGAGTGCTCATCGCCGTGGTCGGCTCGGCACTAATGGTCACCCTGATGAACAGCAAGGGCCAGTCCTGGGGGCTCATCACCGTCCTGGTCTGCGCCTTCTCGATCCTGGTCACCGCCCCCTGGGGTGCTGTCCTGCCGTACATCACCGAACGGTTCCACACCGGGGTGCGTGCCTCCGGCTTCGGGCTGGGATTCAGTGTCTCCGTCGTGATCCCGTCGTTCTACGCCTTCTTCCTCACCGGCCTGCAGTCCTTCCTGTCCGCAGCGGCCGCAGCAGCCACCATCCTCGTCATCGGAGGCATTCTCGGGTCGATCGGCGCCGCCATCGGCCCCGAAACCAAAGACGTCGACTTCACCACCGACTAATGAGTCCCTTCCAAACCCTCCTCAACCGGGAAACCTTCATGGCCGACACTGAACTCGCCCTGCTGGCGCGCTTCGCCCCGGTCCGCATCGACGTCCAAGTCGGTCCGGACCGGGGAGAGATCGCACTCGGCGACCCCGACGAACTCTCCGACCGGGTCACCATCAAGGGCACCGCTGACGACTGGGAGGATCTGCTGTGCCCGACACCGCAACCCGGCCGCCATGACCTCATCTCCCTGGGCCGGAACAGTCCGACCTTCGAACTGCCCGCGCCCCTGCATCCGTTGGTACGCAACCTCCGGGTTCTCAACCGGTGGATCGAAGTGGCCAGGAGCGCACGGTGAACGGGGGAGTCGAGGTCGTCGGCCGGTACGTTGATGTCACCATCGGCGGCCGGCAGTGCCGCGTGTATGTGGAGGAATCCGGCAGCGGGATACCGGTTGTGCTCCTGCATACAGCAGGAGCGGACTCGCGGCAGTACCGACACATGCTCGCTGATGCATCGCTTGCGGATAAGTACCGTCTCATCGCCTTTGACCTGCCCCACCACGGGAAATCCTCCCCGCCGGATGGCTGGTGGCAGGAGGAATACCTGCTCACCAGGTCCACGTACATCGAAACCGTTCGGGTTCTCGTAGCGGCGATGGGCTTGGACCGGCCCATAGTGGTGGGGTGCTCGATGGGCGGCTCCCTCGTACTGCATCTGGCGCTCGAGCACCCGGAAGAGTTCCGCGGCGTACTCGGGTTCTCCGGGGCAGCCAGGGTACAGGGCCGGTTCATGGACTGGTCCCTGCGCCCCGACATCAACGCCAACCAGTCCGTCCCCTCATGGACGTACAACTTGATGGCCCCGATGAGCCCCGAGAACGCCCGCCGGGAAGTCTGGTGGATCTACTCCCAGGGCGGCCCTGGTATCTATCGGGGGGATACGTACTTCTATTCCCAGGACTCGGATATCGAGGACCGGGTGGCATCGATCGATACCTCCCGCTGCCCGGTCCACCTCTGGACCGGTGAATACGACTACGCCTGCCGTCCCGTCGACACCCTTCGCACCCTCGAGCTCAACCCCGGGATCGTCGGCGGAATCCTTCCCGGGATCGGGCACTTTCCTGTCGCCGAGAACTACCCCGCTGTCCGCGACCTCATCCACCACACACTGAACGCCATCACGGATGCTCAATGAAGGAGTACAGCATGACACTGGACCAACGCGCCCTCGAGGCCAAGGACCGATTCGTAGCCGAACGCGGCGCCTGGGGGCCAACCTGGGAATCAATCGCTTCCCTCGACCCGGATTTCCTCGACGCTTACCGCGAATTGTCCATGACCCCCATCCGCAAGGGCCATCTCTCGCCCAAAGTGCAGGAGTTCATCTTCCTGGCCGTGGACGCTAACTCCACCCACCTGTTCGTCCAGGGCGTTGAGCCGCACCTGAAGAAAGCCCTTGAATACGGTGCAACGCGCGAAGAGCTGATGGAGGTGCTCGAGCTGATCAGCACCCTGGGCATCCACGCCATGAACATCGGCGTCCCGATCCTCGTCGATGTCATGGAAGAACTGGGCATGCGGGACGAACCCGCAGCCCTCACGGGCTACCAGCTCCGGCTCAAGGAGCAGTTCACCACGGAACGGGGCTATTGGCACTCCTTCTGGGACGAAATGCTCGAACTGGACCCGGAGATGTTCGATGCCTACCTGCAGTTCTCCTCCGTTCCCTGGCGAACCGGCGTTCTCGAACCCAAGGTGAAGGAGCTGATCTACATCGCCTTCGACACCGCAGCCACCCACCTCTACGAGCAGGGACTCAGACTGCACATCAAAAACGCACTCGGCTACGGCGCAAAACCCCAGGAAATTCTTGAGGTAATGGAAATCGCCAGCACCATCGGCATCCACGGTGCAATGGTGTCCGCGCCCATCCTGGACAAGCTCACCTCGGAGGACGCGTCATGACCACCCACGTATCGCACTGGATCAACGGGCACGAAACTGCCTCCACCGACGGGTACAACGACATCCTCAGCCCCGTGGACGGCAACGTCCACGTCGCCGTCGCAAAGGGCACCGCACAGGACGTCGACCGTGCGGCCAAGGCCGCCACCGACAGCGCAGAAGACTGGCGGTGGATGTCCGCAGCCGAACGTGGCCGGATCCTGCGGCGCATCGCTGACGCCCTCCGCGAGCAGGCTGAGTCCTTCTTGGCACTGGAGAGTGCCGACACTGGCAAGGTCCGCAACACGCTCATGGGAGAAATCGAAAACTCAGCGGCGTACTTCGAGTTCTACGGAACGCTCGTTAACCTCCCGATCGGCTCCGTCCTTGACGTGTCCCCGGACCAGCACGTGTACACCAAACGGGAACCATACGGCGTGGTCGGGGTCATCACTCCCTGGAACCTGCCCCTGAACCAGGCGGCGCGGGCCGTCGCACCGGCCCTCGCCGCCGGTAACACGGTCGTGTGTAAGCCTTCCGAGTCAACATCCCAGACCACCGTTGCCCTCGCCAGGCTTGCCAGCGAGTGCGGTCTTCCCGCCGGAGTCTTCAACGTCGTCTGCGGCTCCGGTTCAGTAGTGGGGGAGGAGATCGTGCGGCACCCCTCAGTCCGAAAGGTCGCTTTCACCGGAAGCGTCGGAGTCGGGCGCACGATCAGTCACCTCGCAGCTGACAAGCTCATCCCGCTGACCCTCGAACTCGGCGGCAAGAGCGCAAACATCGTTTTCGAAGACGCCGACCTGGACTTCGCGGCCTCCGAAGCCGTCCGTGCATTCGTATCCAACGCCGGCCAGGTGTGCTCCTCCGGAACACGGTTACTGGTCCAACGTTCAATCCAAAAAGACTTCGTCCAGCGCGTCGCCGCCCTCGTAGCCCAGCGAAAGCCTGGCGTTGACTATGGGCCGATGATCACCTGGAAGCAGTTCGACACAGTCAAGCACTACCTGGACCTGGCACAGTCACGAGGAATGCGCCCACTCGTCGGAGGAACCGTCAGCAGCGACGACGAGCTCAGCAGCGGGGCGTACGTTGACGCCACCCTCTTCGACAACGTCGCACCCGACAATCCCCTCGCTCAGGAAGAAATCTTCGGCCCCGTGCTGGTCGCCGTCCCCTTCGAAGACGAAGCAGAAGCTATAAGAATCGCCAATGACTCGGAATTCGGGCTGGTCGGAGCAGTGTTCAGCCGGGACATCTCCCGCGCCCTCCGTGTCGCCGAACGGATCGAAGCCGGACAAATCGGAGTCAACACCTGGGTGACCGGTGCCGTCGAGACCCCGTTCGGCGGACAGAAAAACTCCGGATACGGCCGCGAGAAAGGCATCGAGGCGCTCAACCACTACTCGCAGCTAAAGTGCATCATCGTCAAACTTTGACCCTCAAAGGTCGGCGGCCGCTTGGGCTAGGTTCGGCCGACGGGATTCGCGCCCGATCCTGTTGTCCTCCACCTCAGGTACAGCGACACAGTTGATGTCCGCGATTCCGGGCTAGGTGGACTGCCCAGGGACGTTGGTTGGGTGAATGTGATGACTCGCTGGAGTCGTTGAGCCAAAGCTGAGGACCTCCGGTTGCACAGTGGAGTTGCTTAGACAACCGCTGCAGCGACCAGGAGGTCCTCATGTCCCACGCTAATGCCGCTTTGACTCCACGCCAACGTTTACGCGTTGCGCGTCTGATCGTGGAACATGGTTGGCCGGTGTCCCGGGCTGCCGAGCAGTTCAATTGCTCCTGGCCGACCGCGAAACGGTGGGCGGCCCGCTACGCCGCGATGGGTGAGGCCGGCATGGCCGACAGGTCCTCGCGGCCGCACCGGGTGGCGAACCGGACGCCGCAGCAGCTGGTGCGCAAGGTTGTGCACCTGCGCTGGAAGCAACGACTGGGGCCGGTCGCAATCGGTGCGAAGCTTTCCATCCCGGCCTCGACCGTGCACGCGGTCCTGGTCCGGTGCCGGTTGAACCGCCTGCACCACGTGGACAAGCGCACCGGGGAGGTCATCCGACGATACGAGCACGACAGGCCCGGGGCCATGATCCACGTCGACGTGAAGAAGCTCGGCAACATCCCCGACGGCGGCGGCTGGCGCTACGTTGGGCGGCAGCAAGGAGGCCGGAACCGGGCCGGAACCCCGGACAAGGCGCGTAGCAGAAACCGCGAGCCGCTGATCGGGACCGCCTATGTCCACACGGTCATCGACGACCACTCCAGGGTCGCCTATGCAGAGATCCACGGCGATGAAACAGCGGCCACCGCAGTCGGAGTGCTCAGGCGTGCCGTGTCGTGGTTCGCCGCCCGCGGCGTCACCATTGAGCGGGTCCTCTCCGACAACGGATCGGCCTATAAATCGCACCTCTGGCGCGACACCTGTCAGGAACTGGGCATCACACCCAAGAAGACCCGCCCCTACCGCCCGCAGACCAACGGCAAGATCGAACGCTTCCATCGAACCCTCGCCGACGGATGGGCCTTCAAACGCTTCTACGCCACGGAATCAGCCCGCAGAAACGCCCTCCCGGCATGGCTTCACCACTACAATCACCACAGGCCCCACACCGCAATCGGAGGCCAACTGGCTGTGACAGGTTTATATGGCCCCGGCAGGACGGTTATTTCCGGCCCCACTTCATGACTCGCCGGGCACCTGTGGCGGTTATTTGTGGCCCCACCTTCAACGTTGGATTCATCACTGGATGGATGCGGCGGAAGGCTGGTCTGGATGGAGTCGAGAGTGGAGTTGTTCGCGCGGATTCGAAGGGACGCCCGGGTTGAGGGCCTGTCGGTTCGTGCGTTGGCGGTTCGGTACGGGGTTCACAGGCGAACGGTAAGGCAGGCACTGGATTCAGCTGCCCCTCCGGAGCGTAAACAGAGACAAGGCGTGTCCTGGAGGCTGGAGCCCTTCAAGGGCGCGATCGATGCGATGCTGACCGAGGACACACGGCGCCGCGGAAGCAGCGCCATACTGCACGCAGGATTTTGGCCCGGCTCATCGAAGAGCACGGTGCGCCGGAGCTGTCGTATTCGACGGTGCGGGATTATGTGCGGGTCCGCCGCGCCCAGATCGATGTGGAGGCCGGCCGCCGGGTTGAGGTGTTCGTTCCCCAGGAACACGCCCCCGGAGCGGAAGCCGAGGTGGACTTCGGTGAAGTCTGGATCATGCTGAACGGGGTGAAGACGAAGTGCCACATGTTCATCTTCCGGTTATCACATTCGGGCAGGGCCATCCACCGGATCTACCCGACCCAGGCTCAGGAAGCCTTTCTTGAAGGCCACGTGGAGGCCTTCAAAGTTCTGGGCGGCGTCCCGACTAAACATATCCGCTATGACAACCTCACCAGTGCTGTAACCGCTGTGGTGTTCGGCCAGGGCCGGCAGCGCCGGGAGAACGACAGATGGGTGTTGTTCCGTTCCCACTACGGCTTCGACCCCTTCTATTGCCAGCCCGGCATCGCCGGGGCCCACGAAAAGGGCGGGGTTGAAGGTGAGGTGGGCTGGTTCCGCCGCAACCGGCTTTCACCGATGCCGGTTGCTGACTCCCTGGACGAGCTCAACGACCGGATCCGCAAATGGGAAGCCCAGGACGAGGACAGGAGGATCAATGACAGGATCCGCACCATAGGCCAGGACTTCGAGATCGAACGGCCGTTCCTGGCCCCGTTGCCGGCAGAGGAATTTGATCCGGGTCTGGCGCTGAACCCGAGGGTCGACAGGTCCTCGATGGTCACCGTCCGGATGGTGAAGTATTCCGTCCCGGCCCGGTTCATCGGCCGGAGGGTCCGGGTGTCATTGCGGGCGTCCGAGGTCGTGGTGTTCGATGGCCGCACCGTGGTCGCCAGGCATCAGCGGCTCGCCGCCCGGTCCGGGCAGTCGGTCCAGCTGGACCACTATCTCGAGGTCCTCAAAACCAAGCCCGGCGCCCTTCCAGGCTCCACCGCTTTGGCCCGGGCGCGAGAGTCCGGGACGTTCAGCAGCGCGCACGAGGCATTCTGGGCCGCCTCCCGCCGGGTCAACGGCGACGCCGACGGGACCCGTGAACTCATCGACGTCCTGCTCCTCCACCGGTCCATGGACGCCTGCGACATCCACGCAGGCATCACCGCGGCCCTCGTAGTGGGCGCGGTCAGCGCCGACGTCGTCGCGGTCGAAGCCCGCAGACACGCCACGACATCTTGCCGGGGCGGGGCCAGTTCGGACCGTCATCCCCGTGTTCATGCTGAAGAGAAGGTGCAACGAGTTGTCAGTCTCACCCAGCGCCGCCTCATGGACCCCGTCGCCGTCATCGCCGGGCTGCCACCTGATAGCCGGCCCCTGCCATCGGTCCGCGCCTATGACGAGCTGCTGGCCAAACGTTCGGAACACCCCGCAGGAACCGCGTCAAAGGAGAACATCTCATGAGCCCCACCGCACCGGCGACCACCATCACCCCGGCCCTGCGCCGGCGGCGAGGCCTGACCGAACAGGCAGCGGTTGCCGCCGTGGACCAGGCCTGCCGCCGACTGCGCCTGCCCACCATCCGGGCAGTCCTCGATGAAGGCCTCGCCGTCGCGGGGAAGGAACAACTCTCCTACCAAGGCTTCCTGGCCGAACTGCTGCTGGCCGAGTGCGACGACAGGGACCGGCGCTCCTCGATCCGGCGCGTGAAAGCCGCGAACTTTCCCCGGGACAAGTGGCTCGGGGACTTTGACTTCGACGCGAACCCGAACATCAATTCCGCCACCATCCACACCCTGGCCACCGGAGAATGGATCCGCAAAGGACAACCCCTCTGCCTGATTGGGGACTCCGGAACCGGCAAATCCCACCTGCTCATCGGACTCGGCACCGCCGCCGCGGAGAAGGGCTACCGAGTCAAATACACCCTCGCCACCCGACTCGTGAACGAACTCATCGAAGCCGCAGACGAGAAGGTCCTGGCCAAGACCATAGCCCGCTACGGCCGCGTGGACCTGCTCTGCATCGACGAGCTTGGCTACATGGAACTTGACCGTCGAGGCGCCGAACTCCTCTTCCAGGTCCTCAGCGACCGTGAGGAGAAAAACTCCATCGCCATCGCCTCCAACGAATCGTTCTCCGGCTGGACCAAAACCTTCACCGACCCGCGCCTCTGCGCCGCCATCGTGGACCGGCTGACCTTCAACGGCACCATCATCGAAACCGGCACCGACTCCTATCGCCTGGCCCATGGCATCGCGCGTAGAAGTTCGGAACAGGTGAACAACCCCGCTGCAGGAACCCAAGGTCCCCACGGAGGTGAATCCGACCTCATGCCACGGGCGCCGGCAGGCACTCGGTGACTCCCCTCGAAACTTTCCCCAAAAGTGACCGATACGGCATCCGCGTGGGGTAGTTTGATCGCTATGTTGACCGGATTCAAGAATTTCATCATGAAGGGCAACGTCGTAGACCTTGCCGTCGCCGTCGTGATTGGTGCCGCCTTCGGTGCCGTAGTCACGGCCCTAGTCCAAAGCGTTCTCATGCCGTTCATTGCGGCCCTGGTCGGATCTCCGAACTTCGATAGTTTCGCCGTCGTGACCCTCAACGGAAACGACATCAAATTCGGTGTCCTGCTCACGGCAATTGTTAACTTCGTGCTCGTGGCGGCAGCCATTTACTTCGTCATCGTCGTGCCCATGAACCACATGGTCGAGCGCCGCAACCGGCGCCTCGGCATCAACCCGGACGTCAAGGAAGAAGCGGCCGAAGACCCCCAGATTGCCCTGCTTACGGAAATCCGGGATTCCCTCCGGCAAGACCGCAGGCCCTAATCAAGCCGGCGTACCCGAACCCCGCCAAAATCCGCTGTCAGCGCTGAACCGCGGCGCAATTGCTTCGGCACGCTCACGTTCCACAGACCGACGCTGCGATAGCGTGTCTCTCAGCGGCGCAGGGATAAATCCGGGCGTTCGTGCAGCCGCAGGCTGGCTGGGCTTGTTTTCCGTCATCGATGAAAGGACATGAAAATGGCTGTTTCGATTGAATTGGGCAAGGCATTGGACAAGGGCTACGAGAACTCGACTCTGGACGAGGTCCTTTCGGCCCCGCCCTCGGCTCTTGCCGGACTGACCGAAAAGCACGACGAACTGCTTGCCGGTATGGGAATCAAAACCATCCGCGATCTGGGAAGCAACAAATACTTCGCTACGGCAGGGGTACTGGTCGCACTCTCCGGCAAGGTTGGGTAGTCGGTCTGGACTGTTAGCGCGTCTAACTGAAAGGGTCCGGCCCGGCGCACGCCGGGTCGGACCTTTTCCATTCCAGAATGGATTTCTCCCACTCAAGAGATCTGACATGCTAGCAACGACGGCGCCCCGACTCCATACCCCCGACCGGCATCTGCCGTTCCCCCGGGCGATACAGGAACCCTTAGCCAACCGGTGCGAAAACCGTCCCGCGAGCCCGAGACCCACAACAACGTTCCGTGAACCTGGGGCCACTTTCAATCGCCCCTCTGGGGCCAAAAATACTTGACACAATCAGCCAACCGCCCATCAGCCGCTTAACCAACCTGCCTGGGCAGTACAGCTAGGCGGTGCTCACCGCCTAGCCCCGCGCCACGAGTAATTTCTTGCGTGGCAAGATTCGGCGTTGGTATAAATTTCTCGGACGCTGCCAGCGGGGGAGCGCGCACTCCTGGGGGAACCTTGAAGATCTTTGCCTGCTGCGTTGCTGTGTCCGGACTCATTGCGCTGGCTGGGTGCTCGAACGCATCATCTACGACGAACCGCGCGCCGGTTTCGGCGTCCACGGGCTCAGCCTCAGTCTCGGCGTCTCCAGCGGATTCGTTCGGTCCGCACTACGAGCAGAGCCTGAAGACGACGGTTCGTCTGCCGAGCAGGTGGGCGGGTGGCGGGGGCTGGAGGATTGCGGACCCATCAGCCTCGGTGTTCGGGCTGAAGCACTCCGTGGCCGTCATCCCGAAGTCGTGGACTGGTTCACCGAGCTCCCCGGTGCACACGCTGGCGACGATCTCCACGTACGACCAGCACGGCAACCAAATCGCCGCCTCCAAGGTGCCCTCGGGTATGTCCAGTAGCAACCTTTCCGGACTGGCAGTCGGCACGTCCTATTCCGGAGGCAAGGCTTATCTCATCATGGTCCAGTACGGGGCCCCCGCGGGAGGCGACGGTGCGGCTAATCCGAGCGCTGTCCACTATGTCGTCATCGAGGACGAGTCGGGGAAGATTGTCGCGGACTCCGTGTTCACCACCCCGGGGCCGATCATCAACACCGACGGCAAGATTCCGGGACTCGCAGCGATACAGATGGACGGCGAGTCCGTCTCTTTCCTCACCAACCACGAAAGGTACGTTATTAATCCGGCCGCGGGCTCCGTCGACACCATCACGCCGCCGAGCCAGGAGTACCGCTGGATGAAGCGCGTCGATGGCGTCGACATTTACCAGAAGGGGATGGACGGAGGACTGTCTGGTGCCGGCTGGCAGATCCCGGAAGGACTGCCATTCACCCACGGCGGGTATACCGACCCGAACAGCACCGTGCCGGCGTTCGGCCCCTACCTGAGCGTAGGGGACAGCTGCCAGCGCACCATCAACGTGCACACGGGAGCCGCTGCAGGAGGGTTCGAGAAGATAAACGGAAACTGCGATTCCACTTCCCTTTCCGCCTTGCCGGGATCGTTCTACCGTGGGGTGGTGGCGGGCACGGCTAATTGGTACCTGCGCCCCGCAGACGGAACCTTTGTGCAGCTCAGTGGAGCGAGCCCATTCGTCGCCTATAAGTTCGCCGGAGCTGACGGGATCATTTATGGAGCGACCGATAGGCCGACCGTGGCCGCCGGCCACCTCGACCTCTCCGAGGGGGTGGTGAAGGCGGACCTCCCTGCCGGGTCTGCCGCGCCAGAGGCTGTAACTGCCGATGGGCTCGCAGTGTTCGCGGACACCACCGATCTTGTGCACCTGAAGGGGCTAATCTTCGTGAATCCGGCAGCGAAGTAGGTTTCTCGCAGAGCGCTTGGAACAGCTTCGGCGGGATGCATTTTGCCAGCACTTACTGCGTGCAGCTCGACGGCCTCGCGCATAGAGACCGGGACGACGCCGAATCGGATCGCGTGCTGACTCTTGGCGTCGACAACATCGAAGCGCTCCCTCCGGGCGGCATCGTCAAATTGGCATGCGACATCAACCGTTATAGATTGACATAATCTTCATCATCGGCGCGAGAAATTGCCGGGCGAGAAGCGTCGGGGGGGCTCCCGGACTCTTCGGCGATGCCCGGTTGGCGGACGACGCGCTCCAGCCGGCCCAGCGAGCGACAACGTCCCTGCCGGGCATGCCCTGATCAGTCCTCACTACGCGACCGCGTCGCTCCCGCCTGACAACCAAGCTCCGGCTGGCACTGGGAAGGCAACTGCGGAGCGGAGGCCAGCACTAGATCCACAACTTGCCCCAATCGGCGGACGAGCTCTCCGGCAGTGGCGTGAGCATCTGAATGAAACGCACTTCACCGCGGCTCAATCCGGCCCGACCAAAGCTGCTATCCGCCTCTCAAAATCGCAACCAGACAAAAGCCACAGCTCAGAAATACGTCGTCCCGCGACGGTGGTTGAGCGCCGCTAGACCGGGAGTGCGCCCCTTCTCTTCAATGTATTCGGCGAACACCCTCGACAACGGGTCGCGTTTGGTTTCGTAGTCCCTCCAGACCAAGTACTGGACGTCGTTTTCGAACTTGATGCTCGTCTCATCGATCGTCGCGATGACATTCCCATCCCAGTCTGTACGACACCGCAGGTCAGACTCCCAGGACACCAGCTCAAACTCGAAATTCGGACCGACGTACAGGTGGTCACAGCTGACTTCGTCGCCTAGCCCGGCCTCTGACAGCGCCTCCCCGGCTCTGTCCCTGACAACTTCCCGTAAGTGCGCACCGTGCAGATGATAGTTCTTGTCATCAGGATCCCAGGTTTCAATTTTTCCTACACCCCACTGGCCGCCTGAGGGATTCTTGGCGATCTGTCCGTCGTCGAACAGAAGAAGGCTGTGGAAGACCCAGCATCGCTCGATCGGAGTGGCCGTGAACCGGTTGTATGACGGCGTGATTTTTCCGAACAGGCGCTTCTTCGTTGGCACGTGTTCGTGGTCCATTTCGACCACGATGTGTGGTTCCACCTGGTATTTGACCAGGGCCCTGCGGAATTCTTCGAGCTCTTCCTGAATGATGGGGGCAACGCGGCGCGCTTCGGCTTCCATCCTGACCATTGTTTCTGCCGTCTGCTGCTTCTGGTCGCGCCGGCGCTGCAACTCCTCCTCGATGCCCATGTGGCGATCCTAAACCGTCAAAGGCACTGGTGGGTGTGGTGTCGTCCGGCGCAGCCGGTGACGGTTCGCGTCTGTTCAGTACCACCCCGTGCTGGATGTCGTCTCGGATGAAGTCTTTCCGCCGGCGGCGGTACATGCCGTTGGAGTCCGGGTAGTTGTCGGTGGTGCGGGAAAAGTTGGGGATGTCGTTGTCGCTGTCCAGAACGGTAACGCGGTACTGGACCGGGCGGCCGTACATGAAGGTGTCGGGCAGGGTGCTCATGCCCTTTCATGTGTGCGGTGCCCGGAATTGCCCGCCCCGGCGGATGCAAAGGAGGCCCCCGCCGAGGCGGCGGGGGCCTCCAACCGGACCGGGATCAGCTGGAGATGGGCAAGCCGATCAGCTGAATCCATGCTGATGCAGGATTCCCAGAACTACAGATGCGGGAGTTCGACCCTCAAGCCCGTCGCGAATCGAATCCGCCTCAGCTTGCATCACCTGCTTCAGGGCAGGGAAGACGTGTCCCGAATCGGATCCGGGAGCAAACGCAACCATTATTCTCAGCCCGTCAAGGGACGTGAGATCGTTTCCCGCTCCCAGTCTCTGGTTGAGGTCAACTGGTTTCTGGGGTGTTACCGGGGACGAGGGCAGCTCCCGACCAGCCTTCTGAATGTCCAGACCCCGACGGCTAAGAATTTCATCCATCAGCGCCGGGGCGTCATACCCGAGCTCGACCTGACGAATCTGGTCGACCTCGGCCTGGGAGGCCTTGCCCAAAGCCAGATCCACGGCTCCGACTGGAATCCCCTGATATTGAAAGCCATCTATGTAGGTGGCCTCGCCGAAAGTCGCATCACTGTTTTGGCCTAGATGTTCCCAGGGCTGCGGCTGGGATGCAGAAGCCGGTGTCGCCGAAGTCGTCGGCAAGCTCTTGTTCCAGAGGTCAAGCTCCGAAGGCTTGCTGTTCTTGTCCACGACAGCCTTGACGCCAAAAGCCACGACAGCGGCGAGAACGATAAGTGAACCTACCAGAAAGACGATTCGTCTGGCTCGATTCGACCTTGCAGTGTCCCCAGCCACGTTCTGCCCTCAAATACTGGTCGTCTGAATTTACGTTCGGAAGATACATGGCCAATGCTGCGTCTACTGCATAAGCGGTGCGGCGGTTCTTGATCCCAGTGCCCGAATGCCGCTCAGACGCCGGGCCGGCACTTGCCAGTCCCGAGAGTGGCCAGGCCGGTGAGGTCGCCGGCGGCGAAGTCGTGGACCTGCTCCGAGCATGCTGGGTGCCATCTGCTGGGTCGGGTTGGCAACGTGGTCCAGGCGCTGTCTCGTGCTTTGATCGCGGCATAGCCGTCCGTCCCTGCGCCATGGTGTTCAGGGCGGCCGCGATGAGCCTGACCTGACCGGTGACGTAGGCGAGGTACTTTTCGTTGACGGTCACCGACATGCTCCCGCCAAGACCAAGAGTGGTCGCGGAGCCGGGGAGGGTGCTGGCGGTGAGCTGCGGTTCCTCGGCGTGGGTTTCCCAGGCGAACAGGACCCGGCGCCATTATGGAATCCTCAATGTTGCTTCGAAGCAACATCGCCAAGCCGAACAGTTGATCCTGTACAGCCCTCATGTAACTGCGCGGCCTCGGCGTTCAGATCTCCCAAAACGGGGAGGGGCGTATCACCGGGTCCTATTCTGCAATCGGATCACTTCAGGTTGACATAAGGTCCATTATCGGCCAAAAGTCTGGCTAGTGAATAGCCCGACTTTTGGCTACACTGGCTGACATGAGGACAGTACCGCTCAGTGAGGCCAAGGACAAGCTGTCCGCGCTCGTGGAAGAAGCCGACACCACGCACGAGATCATCCAGATCACCCGGCACGGACACCCGTCGGCGGTACTGATGTCAGCCGACGACCTGGAATCCCTGCAGGAAACGATCCACTGGCTGTCCCGGCCCGGGATCCGGGAAGACCTGGACCAGGCGCGCTGCGATATCACCGAGGGCAACACGACCAGCGGCGATGATCTGCGCCGTGGATTCGGACTCCCGCCGCGGTGAGCGGATCCGGATCAACCGCGTCAGCGGCTTGGAAACTTGAGATAACGAGTCCGGCCGTTCGGGGCTTCCGGCGCCTGCCGGAAAAGGCAGCGGCAGCAATCGTCGCGTTTGTCACGGGCGCGCTGGCCGACAATCCCTATCGGCTGAGCAAGCCCCTTACCAACGAACTATTCGGCCTGCGTACCGCCCGACGCGGCGACTACCGTGTGCTGTTCACCCTCGACGTCGAAGAGCACATCCTTTACATACACCGCATTGACCACCGCTCGGACGTCTGCAAAGCCCGCTGAACGTTCCACCGCCCGTGCGCTACTGCGGCGTTTGCCCCTAGCGGGGCGACTACCGCGTGCTCTTCACGCTCTACCTCGAAGACCCCGCCCTCTATGTGTGCTGCCTAGAACACCGCTCCGACGCCCACACAGCACGCCTCCTCCTGACCTCAGGCCCAACGGTGGGATCCGGGCCACCTCACCCAAGGGGCCGCAACACAGCGTAATCGATTCGTACACGAATTGTTCGTGCGCTAACTGTTTGATAGTTTGTTTCCGTTCCGCCCGGGCGGTGTCCCCCAATCCCCTCCGGGCGGAACCTGGCGCGTTGTTCCTTACGCATTTGATCCATTCCGCGAGAGTCCCTATGTCCAGGCACACCGGCAATTCCCCACGGACCCCGGCCACAGGCCCGATGCTGCATGTGATGACCGGCCCGGCCGCTCCTCGCACCGCCAACAGCGCAGCCCTCGCCGGCACATCCGGGACCTGTCTCGCGGGGCCTGGCCCCAACACCGAGGGACGCGGCCCCGTCCCGGCCCTGGGACGGGTGCGGTGAACTCAAAAATCCAGCGGGTGCTTGAGCTGGCCCGGGTTCACCTGCGGATGGATGTCTCCTTCCTCTCTGAATTCGTCACCGTCGGGCAGGGGTCCGCAGAGCCCGGGCTCGCCGGCGCGCTGGCCGGACAGGGCGCCGATCTCTACGAGGCGTTCCGCCGCCTCATCGGAGGCGACGCCCTCCTCCCCTCAGCTGATGCGCGGGACGAACCCGATGTCAGGGGCAAGGGCGCCAACGGATTCTGCCGGATCGGGCGCTACACCGGAATCCCCCTCTGGCTTTCCAACGGCAGCCTTTACGGTGTGTTCTGCTGGTGCAGCCACCCTGCCCACGCCCTGGACGCCCGCGACCTGAGCTATGTATCGATGCTCGCCGACCTTCTAGCCGATGAACTCGAGGCCGAACACCGGCTCGCCCGGGACCGCACATCCATCGACGCGATCCTGTCGAACGGCCCTGTCGAAACCGTCTTCCAGCCCATCATCCGCCTCGCTGACGGCCGCCGCCTCGGAGCCGAGGCGCTCTCCCGCTTCCCCGGCACCGTGACCCCGGACACCGTCTTCCAACGCGCCCACCAGGCCGGGCGTGGAATTGAACTGGAAATCCTCGCAGCCAGGCAAGCCGTCAAGTACCTCCCCGCAATCCGAGCCGGGCAGCACCTCGCCGTGAACCTCAGCCCCGCGGCAGTCAATGAGACCGCAGCACGGATGCTCGCCGACTGCGGACCGGACCTTGGCAGGCTCGTCCTGGAAGTGACCGAAACAGCCGTGGTCCACAATTATGAATCACTGCGCGCCTGCATTGCGCCGCTGCGCGAACAGGGACTGCGGCTGGCCATCGATGACACCGGTGCCGGCTACTCATCCCTGCGCCACATCATCGAACTGGGCCCCGACATCATCAAAATTGACCGCTCCCTCATCAACGGGGCCGCCGACGACGCCTCGCGCCGCAGCGCCGTCAGAGCTTTTGTGGGACTCGCCGAGGACCTCAACGCCGTCACCGTCGCCGAAGGCATCGAAACAGTTGCAGACCTCACCACCGTCCGTGACCTCGGCGTCACCGCAGGACAGGGCTACCTCCTCGGACCGCCCGCGGCCTGCCCCGCCGGAATACCCAACCTGCGGAAACACTGACAAACAACCGGCCCCCAACCGCCGCTTCGCACCACCGGAGAAGACAGAAGTGAACCAGACCCCAGTAAATGAGACAGACCGGGACGCCTTCGCCCGCCTCGAAGAACTCGCGCGCACCGTCGCCGCCGGTCTTGCCGCCGAAGGCCGGCCCTTCGACTCCTACCCGGCCGCTCCCCCTGCACCAGCCAAAGCACGGGGAATCTTCAAAAACCGGCGCAACCCAACAAAAACTCCCCGCGCCTGGCGACTGCATTCCCTGCGTCTCTCCGAAACCTGGATCAGCAGCAACGAGCCCGGCACACCCAACCGCTTTGAACAAACCGATGACGAGCTCTGGCTCACCATCGAAGGAACACTCACCGTGATGTCCTTCCGCTACGAAACACACGGCAGCCAAAACACCCTGACCAGCACCACGACGGCACTGAACCCGCTCACCGCCGCACGCTACGACGCCAAACCCGCATGGAAAGAACAACGCACCGTCCGCGGCACCGAACACATCCATGAAACCTGGCTCGAAATGCTCGGCAAACCCTGGTACCAGAAACCCTTCACCTCCATCACCGACATGCTCACCAACCTCCAAACCGGCACCCGGACCCCCTCCGGCATCTTCAGCCGTCAAGCACACTGACTCGCCGGAGCAAGGCAGCGTCCCCGCCGGGTAATGACAGGGGCCGGAGCGTGCGGAAACGGGGTGCGGGAAGCCTCCTTTGACTGAATCCTGGAAGGCTTCTCTGGTGAACATCGCCCACGTCGCGGCCGAGATGGGCATCTCCCGGGCCTGTGCCTCCAAATGGGTGAACCCGCACCGGCGGCACGGCGAACTTGGCCTGCAGGACCGGCCCAGCGTCCCGCACCGTCAGCCCGCCGCGACCCCCGCCGCGGTCGTGCTCCGCATCGAAGCGCTGCGCCGGGAATAGAAGTGCTCCGCCGCGCGGATCGTCCACGAGCTCGGCACCGAATGCGTCCGGCTGAGCCGGCGCACGGTGACCCGTCATCTGGCCGCCCTGGGCCTGAACCGCAGGCGGTTCATCGACCCGGCCGGCGAGTCGAACCGGGAACCACGAAAAATCCACGCCCGCTGGCCCAGGGTGAATACGGCGCGCACACTCACGGCCGCCCCTCAGGGGGGGTCGTCTCGGCCCTGGCCCTGGCCGGGCACAGCCTCACCGACGGGATCGCCATCGGCCTGGCATTCCAGGTCAGCCACACGGTCGGCTTTGGCGTGGCGCTTGCCGTCATCGGCCACGATTTCGCCGACGGCCTGAACACCGTCAGCCTGCTCTTGACGAACCGCAACAGCCGACGGCAGGTCTTCAAGTACCTTGCCCTGGACGCACTCACCCCACTCGCGGGCGCCGCCCTGACCCTGTTCATCCATGTTCCGGACAACGGCCTACTCATCTACCTCGGCGTGTTCGCCGGATTCCTGCTCTACATCGGCGCCAGCGACGTCCTCCCCGAAGCACACGCCAAACACCCCTCCGCGGCCACCGTTGCCCTCACCGTCGCCGGAGCCGCCGCCATGTACATCGTGATCAGCCTGCTGCCCTGAGCAACAACGCCCTGTCGCGACTCTTGAACGCCCCTGCATCCCGTCGTGATCGGGTAGCCGGCAGGACCCGCTACTCCGTCGCAGCTCCTTCTTCGTCATCCAGGACTCGTACTAACTGACCCGTGCGGCCACCCGGGGCGGCATCCATGAGTATCCCCGTCCCTGCGGCCGGGGAAAGGTAGCGGTCGGGTTGCTCGCCCTGACCCGGCGGTGTTTCAGAACCGCTGCGCCCCGTTGCGGAGGCAGTTAGACGGGCGAATTCTTCGGCGACGGCAGCACTTCGGGGTCTCCATCATTCACACGCACACAACGTCGCAACCCTGTTGGCGGAGCTGCCTTACGACCGCCTGAGGGGCCCTGCTGTCGGTGATGAGCACATCCACTTCCGCCATCGTGCACACAGGGGCCAGCGCCACCTTTGAGATTTTCGTTGCATCGGCAAGGACGACGGTTTTGCGTGAGCGCTGCTGGAGGGCGCGGTTTACTCGCGCGCCCATGGGGTCGTAGTTCGTGCATCCTGCGTCGGGGGCGACGCCGTCGACTCCGAGGAACGCGACGTCGATGTTGTAATCCGACAGGAAGGCCTCGGCAGTAGGTCCTACCGTCTCCTGGCTGCTGGCCCGGGCCTCTCCGCCGGCAACGAAAACACGCAGCGCAGGGTTGGCGAGAAGGCTCGTGGCGATGTTCAGCGCGTTGGTCACTATGCTCAGCTGTTCACGGCCCATGAGCATGCGGGCGAACTCGCTCACTGTGGTGCCCCCCGTCATTCCGATCACCCGCGAGCCATCCAAATAGGTGAGAGCGTGCTCAGCAATGCGCCGCTTCTCCGGCAGGTCCTGAGCTGTTTTGTAGTTCAACGGGAGGTCATTGAACGCCGCATTTGTCGAAGCCCCGCCCCTGGTGCGCGTAACGAGACGCTGCTCCTCCAGAAGTTCGAGGTCACGCCGGATCGTCGCCTCCGAAACGGCGAAGCGTTCGGCAAGCGTCGGCACTTCGATGTTGCCGGCTTCGAGCACGGCCCCAACGATCTGGTTCAACCTCTGTTTTCTTGTCACGAGAGCAGATTAACGTTTTGCGCAGCTTTACGCAACATCCAAGCATTCTGCGCGGTCGTAATTGCTCATTCGGCGCCGAACCGAGCGAAAAACCGCGGGACGGCTTGCACGTTATGTTCGTCACATGCAAGCATTGCGTAAACCGTTGGGGAATGAACAGTCCAAGCATCGTGTGTGCACAGTTTGATGAAAGGTCGGCCGATGATTTCGAAGCGAAACCGTCTGCGCAACGTAGCGCTGGTGGCGGGAGCGGCGGCGCTTAGCGTTGCTGCGACAGGCTGCAGCGGGGGCGGCTCATCCGCCTCTTCCCAGACGAAGGACGTCACGATTACCGTGGCTTTGTTTGGCGCTCCTCCTCCTCAGAAGTCGCTGGATGAGTTTAAGAAGAGCACCGGGATCACGGTGAAATGGTCCACGATCGACTGGGACAGCCTCCAGACGAAGATCGCTGCGGCGTCGACCTCCAACACGTACTTCGCCGACGCAACCGACGTCGACTGGTCGCGGGTGGGCCAGGAGGGCAAGCTTGGCTGGTTCCTGCCGATGGAGAAGTACATCGACCAGAAGGCGTATGCAGCGGACATGCCGCAGCTGAGCTCCTTTACATCCAACGGGCACATCGTCGGTGTTCCGTTCGATGCCTCCTACCTCGTCACGACGGTGAACAAGCAGATGTTCGCCAAGGCCGGCATCACCACCATGCCGAAGACAATCGACGAATACACCCGGGACCTTCAGAAGGTTAAGGCCTCAGGGGTTTCCCCGACGCCGCTGAACATCCCGTTCAACGCCGCGGAAGGATTGTCCACCTACTGGTACCAGACAACACAGGCGTTCGGCGGCAGCATCCTGGACGAGGCCGGCAAGCCGCAGTTCACCTCCCCGGACTCCCCCGGTTACAAGGCAGCTCAGTGGATGGTCGACGCACTGAAAAACGGCCTGGTTCCTGCCGGCAACATCAATGTCAGTGACAGCCAGGGCCAGCAAACCCTGATGGCCAAGGGCGTCACCGCCAGCACCTTCGCAGACTATTCGGGCAACGTCGGCAGCCTGTACGACGTCCCGGCGTCATCCTCGGTCACCGGCAAGCTCCAGTACATTCCAACCCCGGGGCTGAGCGGGACGACGGCGAACGTCAGCAACCCGGACGGCATCGGCATCCTGAAGACAGCTAAGTACCCCGAGGCTGCCGCGAAGTTCATCGAGTGGTTCACCTCTGCGGAAAACCAGGCCGACTTTGCCGGAGCAAGCGGACCCGACAAGGTGATGCCCGGCTACTTCCTTCCGTCCCGGCTTTCAGGTCTTACCAAGCTCACCTCGGCCAAGGGCCTCGCCGGAGGCCAGGAACTAACCTCGATGCTCAAGACCAGCAAGCCAGTCTTCCCCGCCGGCGCGCCGGTCTGGTACCCCCAGTTCTCCAACGCCGTGTACACGAACCTGCACGCGGCCGCCGCTGGCAGCATGAGCGTCGACGCGGCCATCAAAACCATTGCAGACACCGCAACGAAACTGGCCGGTCAGTAGGAAACCATGAGCACGAGCCTGCGCATCAAGCAACAACCGCCAGCTCGGGACGTCAGGCCCGCCCCCGGCAAAGCCGGCCGGGGGCGGCGCCTGGACATCCTTCCCTACGCCCTGGTGACACCCCTGACGCTCTTCATCGTCGGGCTGGCCCTCATCCCTGCAGGATTCACCATCGTCGAGGCGTTCTTCCGTGTTCAGCCACTGAACCCCCCGGATGAATTCAACGGCCTGGACAACTTCCGGCAGCTGTTCGCCGACCACGCAATCACGGCCAGCATGGGCAACACGGCCATCTACGTCGTCATCGGGGTGCTTCTATCGACCGTGCTGGCCATCGCCATGGCCGTCACGCTGCAGAAAGAATTCAGGGGCCGCTCCATCCTCATCGCGGTCCTCATCCTCCCCTGGGCGCTCCCCGGCGTCGTCGAAGGAATCGTCTGGGGAAGCATCTGGGACAGCAACACCGGGCTGCTCAACAGCCTCCTCAACTCGTTCCACGTCATCGACCACTACATGGTGTTCCTTGGCCAGAACCATTTCCTCACCATCCTGGGAATAGAACTCGTCCAGGTATGGCAAATTACTCCGCTGTCGACGCTGCTGGTCCTGGCCGCCCTTCAGAACATCCCCGCCGATCTCTACGAGGCCGCAACCCTTGACGGCTGTTCAGGCTGGACGACGTTCAGCAGGATCACCCTCCCGCTGGCCCGGCCCGGTATCACCATCGCCATGGTCCAGGCCATCATCGCCACACTGAATGTCTTCGACCAGCCCTACATCCTCAATGGATCCGCCGCAACCGGCGCCTCGGTAACCATGCAGACCTACTTCATCAGCTTCCAAAACCTGAACTTCGGGGAGGGCTACGCGCTGTCCCTGCTCATCACGCTGGCCACCCTCGCCGCATCACTCCTCGTACTGAAATTCGTCTATCGGCCGGTGGAATTCTGATGAAACAACGCACACCCCTCCTGCGATGGTTCGGCATCGCCTTCATCCTTCTCTGGTCGCTGGTTCCCCTTTACTGGGCGCTGAACATCAGCCTCCAAACGGACGCGCAAGCCGGCTCCAAACCGTCCAACTACCTGCCGCCGACCCCCTCCCTGGACAATTACAGCTCACTGCTCACCGGCGGAACCGACCTGGCACAATCGGTGCAGCAGTCCTCTGTGAACATCTTCATCGAATGCGCCGCGGCCACAGTGGTCACCCTCGTTCTCGCGACGCTGGCGGCCTACGCATTCGCCCGGATGCAGTTCAAGGGCCGCCGGGTCCTCTTTTACGCCGTGCTGGCAACCATGGCCTTCCCCGCCTACACCACGCTCATCCCGCTTTACCAGATCCTCACCAACTTCGGACTGGTCAACACCTACACCGGGATCGTGCTCGTTTATGTCTCAGGCTTCCTTCCCCTGGCAACCTGGATCCTGCACAACTACATGTCGAGCCTGCCAATTGCCCTCGAAGAAGCCGGGAACATCGACGGTGCGAGCCGGATGCAGGTGCTTTGGCACGTGGTGCTCCCGCTCGCACGGCCAGGCATCATCTCTACCGCGATCATCACGTTCCTCTTCGCCTGGGGCCAGTTCCTCTTTCCATTGGTTCTCTCCAGCGATCTCTCCACCCAGCCCCTCACCGTGGTCATTGCATCCCTGCAGGGCCGGCACCTCGTGCCGTACACGCTCCTGAACGCCGCAGGCGTTCTCGCCCTTGCCGTCCCCGCCGGCATCGCCCTGATCCTGAACCGCTACATCGTCAGCGGAATGCTCGCCGGAAGCGTCAAATGAGCCAGCCGCAGAGCCTAAACCAACAAATCAGCGGCAAGAAACCGGGCACAGCCGACAGCCGTTCCCCCACCCAAGCACAGACCGTCGCACTCGACGTCGGAGGCACCGCCATGAAAGGCGTTGTCCTCTCAGGCTCAACCGTCGTCGGATACCACCGCTGGCCAACCCCCCGGCAAGAAGGACCCGACGCCGTGGTCAAGGCCGTCATCAGCGCCGTGGACGACCTGTTGACCAAAGCTCCCGACGCCCGGGCCGTCGGCCTAGTCGTCCCCGGTCTTGTGGACGACAAAGCCGGCACCGCCATCTATTCCGAGAACATCGGTTGGCACGACGTCCCCTTCGTCAAGCTCGTCACCGAGCACACCGGGCTGCCAGTCGGCTTCGGCCACGATGTAAGAGCCGGTGGACTCGCCGAACGAACGTTCGGGGCCGCCCGCGGGCAGGACGATGTCCTCTTCATGCCGATCGGAACGGGCATCTCCGGCGCCATGTTCGTCGAAGGACACGCCATCGCCAACAAGTACGCCGGCGAGATCGGTCACCTCGATGTCGGCTCCGGCGAACTCTGTGCGTGCGGCGCCATCGGCTGCCTCGAAACCGTCGCGACCGGCCCCTCCATCGCCAGGCGCTACAACAGGCTCACCGGATCCAGCATCGAAGGCGCCAAACCCGTGGCCGAAAGGATGGCTGCAGGCGACCCGGCGGCAGCACGCGTCTGGCACGAAGCCGCCGAGAACATCGCCCGGGCACTCGCCGCCTACGTCAGCCTCCTGGCCCCACAACTCATCGTCATCGGCGGAGGGCTCAGCTCAGCCGGGGACACCCTCCTCAAACCGGTTGAAGCAGAACTGCGCCGAATGCTCGTCTGGCAGCAGGTACCGCAACTGGTCACCGCAGCACTCGGCGACAACGCCGCCTGCCTCGGCGCCGGCATCATGGCAACGCAGGCCCTGCCATGAAACCCGCACTTCTCCGCATCCGTAAGCTCGGGCGCTCAGCCAGCAGCCACCACCGGACCGAAACAGCCCACGGCCGCAGCGTGCCCGACAAAGACCGTCGACGCCGCAGCACCCCGCAGCCGGGCAAACAGAAAGGACCGTGCCTCCAATGCGCCGGTCACCTGCTCGGAGGACGGTCCCTGCTACCCGCTTCATCCTGATCCAACGTCCGGATTCAGGACGCTGATCTTCAGGTCACCCCGGCCAACGACCGGCCCTCAACCTCGCCATATTCCAAGGAGACACCACTTGTCCAGCACCACCAGCACCGACACTGACCGCCAGGCAGGATCGGAGGCCACGGCCCGCGAGATCATCCAACAGCCAGACGTGTGGCGGGAAGCTGCGGATCTGGTCGAAGCTCAGCGTGAAAGCATCGACTCGTTCCTCGCGCCCCTGCTGAACCGTCCGGATCTGCGCATCATCCTCACGGGAGCCGGCACCTCGGCCTTCGCGGGCAACGTAGCGGCACCCTCCCTGGCGCACCAGCTGCACCGACGTGTCGACGCCGTCGCCACGACCGACATCGTCTCCAACCCGTACGAATGTTTTGCCGAGGATGTCCCCACTCTCCTGGTCTCCTTCGCCAGGTCCGGAAACAGCCCGGAAAGCACCGCGGCAACAAAACTCGCCGATGAGGTCCTCACCGACGTGCACCATCTGATCCTCACCTGCGACAAAAAAGGCGACCTCTTCAGGGACCACCAGGGAAGAGACAACTCCTTGGTGCTCCTGATGCCCGAGCGCGCGAATGATCAAGGGTTCGCAATGACCTCAAGCTTTACCTCGATGCTGCTCTCCTGCCTCCTCATTTTCGGCGGCCCAAACAATGAAGCCATCAATGCTCTTGCCGCAGCAGTCGCACGCCTCCTGGCCCAGCGCGAGCCTTTGGAGAAGCTCGCACTTAACGGCTATGACAGGGTTGTCTACCTTGGCAGCGGCCCGCTAGCCGGTCTCGCACAGGAATGCGCACTCAAACTTCTCGAACTAACGGCAGGGAAGGTCGTGGCGTACCACGACTCGTCATTGGGCTTCCGCCACGGTCCCAAAGCTGTCCTTACCGATAAGACGCTCATCATCGTCCTAGTGTCCTCCGATCCCTACACCCGCCGGTACGACCTGGACATTCTCCATGAGCTTCACGCCGGCATCGCCGCGGACAATACGGTAGCCGTTTCGACGGTCCCGCTGTCCGGCGCCGGCCATCTCTGGCTGCTCCCTGAGCTCGCAGGGCTCGACGATGCCTTCCTCGCCCCCGCCTACGTCGTCACCGCCCAACTCCTCGCG
This sequence comes from Paenarthrobacter sp. DKR-5, assembly GCF_018531425.1. GTDB lineage: Bacteria > Actinomycetota > Actinomycetes > Actinomycetales > Micrococcaceae > DKR-5. The sequence continues at coordinate 48,889 of NZ_JAHBOI010000007.1, read as the reverse complement.
CTCTCCGCTTCCCTTCAGCTCGGCCTGACACCCGACAACCCTTTCCCCTCCGGCGATGTCAACAGGGTCGTGCAAGGCGTCCAGATCCACCCTCTGGAGCCAGCCCCCGCTCACTGACCGACGCGTGTCTGCGCCGGCTCTTTTCATCCCCGGTGACCCGGTCTCCGACGCGACGCAGACACCGCTCCCCCTGATTGAAAGGAACCATGTTGATCCCGGCGACCACCGGCGGCGGCCGGAAAGTAGTGACTGTCACGCCGAACCCGGCGCTCGACATAACCTACCGCGTCCCCGTCATCCGCCCGGGGCACAGCCACCGTGTGGATCTGCCCCTGGAACGCGCCGGCGGCAAAGGTCTGAACGTGGCCCGTGTCGCCAGCCAGACCGGCTCCCCCGTGTTGGCGATAGCACCGGTAGGCGGTGCCACCGGCGATCTGTTTCGCGCTGAGCTCGACGAATCCGGCGTGCCCCACCTCCTCGTCCCCGCGGGGGCAGAAACACGCCGAAGCATCGCTTTCGTCGACGAAACCGCCAACGAAACGACCATTTTCAACGAACGCGGCGAGCAACAGCCGTTACAGACCTGGGACGAAATCCTCGCAGCCGTAAAGCACGCCATCTCCCAGGATGAAGCGGCTGTTCTGGTCGGATCCGGCAGCCTCCCGCAGAATGCGCCCGAAACCTTCTACCGCGATCTGGTGGCTCACGCACGCCGCCGCCGTATGCCCGTCATTATCGACACGTCCGGCCGGCCCCTGCTTGAGGCAGCGCGCGCAGGGGCCGACCTGCTCAAGCCCAACCACCACGAGCTGATTGAGACCACGGGTGAACAACACCTGCCAACGGCAGCCAGACGCCTGCTCCAACTCGGAGCAGGCACCGTTCTTGTCAGCGCAGGAGAGAAAGGCATGCTCGCCTTCTCGAACGAGCATCCCGCAACCCACTGGGCGGCGTCCCTTCCGCGCAGGCTCTCCGGCAACCCTACCGGTGCCGGAGACGCAACAGTCGCCGCAGCAGCGGTGCTCACCGCCGCTGGCATATCAGATCTCCCCACGCTCCTGCGCGCCATGACAGCCTGGGGTGCCGCCGCCGTACTCACCCCCGGGGCAGGGGAAATCGACCCCAGCTACCGGGCCCTGGAAAAAGAAGTAATCATCACACATCAAAAGGACACGGCATGCCTCTAACCGCCACCGCAGACCTCATGGGCGCCGCCTCGACGGCAAACACCGGCCAGGGCGCTTTCAACATCATCCATCTCGAAACTGCCGAAGCGCTCATCGCCGGAGCCGAACTGGCAGGGACCCCTCTAATCCTGCAAATCTCCCAGAATTGCGCCAAATACCACGGCGGTCTTGAACCGCTCGCCCTGGCCAGCATGTCCCTCGCCCGCCAGTCCGCGGTCCCCATCGCCCTGCACCTCGATCACGCTGAAGACCCGGGCCTGGCAATGCAGGCCGTAGACCTCGGCTTCGGGTCCGTCATGTACGACGGCGCGCACCTGCCCTACAACGAAAATGTCGAGACAACGGCCAAGGTCACCGAGTACGCACACTCCAAGGGCGTCTACGTTGAAGCAGAACTGGGGAAAGTGGGCGGAAAAGACGGCGCTCACGCTCCGGGCGTCAGGACCGACCCGGTCGAAGCGGTCGAATTCGTCAACGCCACCGGCGTCGATGCCCTCGCGGTAGCGGTGGGTTCCTCCCACGCAATGACTGAACGGAACGCGGCACTCGATCTCCGCCTGATCGCCGAGCTTCACGAGGCCCTCACCGTCCCGCTCGTTCTTCACGGATCATCCGGCGTCTCCGATCACACAATCAAGCAGGCCATCACAGCGGGAATGACAAAAATCAACGTCTCCACCCACCTGAACGGATTCTTCACGCGCGCGGTCCGGGACTATCTGAACACGCATCCAACCGTCGTCGACTCCCGCAAGTACTTAGGTGCCGGGCGTGCGGCGCTGATACCAGAGGTATCACGCCTACTCACCCTGTTCTCCAGCACACCGGCAACCGCCGGGGCCGGACGGGCATCAACCGCCAGTCACTAGCCCGAGCGCACGGTCATCCAGCTAACGGTCCAGACCGTCGCGCTCAAGCCCCCTGGCTTTGCCGTTTCGGTGCACGACCTTGGAGGTCCCGCTGAGACCCGGATTCTGTGTCACTGCGCCGGTTGCCGGTGCGCCCTGATGAAGGTCGGCCAGCAGCCGGGCAGTGACGGCTTCACGGTCACCCCTGCCTTCGAGGCTGCGGGCTAGCCGCGCACGCCGTTCAGCGGAGTCGTACGTCGGTTCATTCTTCACCTCACGCGCGGCAGCATCCTGCCTGTTGCCGCCGGCCACCATGGCGTTCGCGAGTATCTCGTCGCGGCATACGGCCGAGGCATAGTTACGTTCGGCATCAACGTCGATACGAGCTTGCTGCGCCCTGGCAAGAGCTGCGGAAACGGCTCTTTCATCCGCGCCGGTGCTCTCCACATTGATGCCGTAGCGGGACTGCACCTCCCGGCGGATCCGCTCCGAGGCCTGCGCAGCATCGGGGTCGTACGGTTTCCACGCCGTTGCTGTTTCGTGGGCTTGTTCGATCATGGCGGGGGTTGCTTTGCCCCACCAGTCGTCCCGGGCGGTGGGGGCGAGCTGCGCCCGGGCGGCTGCGCGTTGCGCATCGAAACGATGCTGCAATTGGCGGGCGCGTTGTTCCTCAGCTGCGGCGATGGTGCGCTGCTCTTCTTCGTGCAGCCGGGCCAGCTGCTCACCGATACGGGCGGCGACCATCAGCCCGGTCCGCATCGCACCCTCCACCGCCTCGTTGATTCCGTCTGCTTCGGTCATGCTCGCTCTCCCTTATCGTTCGATGCCTGAATCCGCGCGCCGGTCCCGATCGTGTTCCCCGGGCCGGACCTGACCGGCCCGCTGCAGCGCCAAGTCCCTCTCCTGTCCCCTGGTAAGGTTCGCCGGTACGGGTGAGCCGCCCTTGGATCGTTCAGCGATGAGTCGCGCCCGGAGAGCCTCCTCACCCGCTTCCGGGTACTGTTCCCGCAGTGCCTCCATGCTGCCGGGGTGGGACGTGATGGTGTGTTGTGCGGCGCTGGCTTCGACCGCCCTGCCGGCTGCGATGACGGCCGCAGAGAGGCCTCGGACGCGACGGAGGTCATTGGTGGCGTTGTGCATGTCGTGGATGGCACGCGCTGTCAGGGCGAGCTGCCGGAACATCAGGGCGTACGCTGCCCGCTCGCTCCGGCAGGTGCCCGCGAGCAGGACCATGGCCGCGCCGCGCGCCGAGGGCAAAGCGACCGCCGGCCGGTACGGGTAGCGGCGCAGCTGCGCTGATTTGGACAGCTCCCGCGCCGCGTCGGCCAGTGGCCCGGGGGTGGGTTCGATGCGTTTGGACCAAGCACCGAAGACGGCGGCCGTTTCGCGGGCTGCCTGCGCCCAGGCGGCGTGGTCGGTGTACGGGGTGGCGGCCAGCTTCTCGCGCAGTGCACTGATGTCGTTCGCGTACCGGCTCCACAGGTCCGCCGAAGGCAACAGTGTTTCCCGTCCAGGTCGGGCCGGCCGACGGTTGCGGGCAGCGGCGTTCCATTCCGCGACCGCGGCGGTCGCTGATTCGGGGGTGCTTTCCCAGTCGCTGCGGAGCTTGGGCAGGGCCAGGTCCCGCCCCAGGGAGTTCCCGCCATACCAAACGGCCCGCTCCCCTTTCCGGGGGCGTGCGGCGACGGAGTAGCCGGTGACGACGTCGGTGCGGCCGGCCGCGTACCGGGGCCTGACCAGCAGCCCTTCCATGCGTGCGCGGCGGACAAATTCCGCTTCATCGGTTGAGGCGCCAACGCAGGCGCGGACCTTCCGCGCGAGGCCGTGCCGCTCTACCTCCGGCAACCCGTGACGGGCGGCCTTGGCCTGTTCCGCGGGAGTGAAACCGCGCTCCGCGCGGATGGTCTCCAGTTCGGTGAGCCCGTACTTTGCCTCGAGTGTCCGGGCGGTCTGCTGGGACTTGTATTTACTCTTCCAGTTGTTCCACTTGGTGCCGTCGTCCCGGACCATGCTGGCCACAATGTGGATGTGATCGTTGCCGTTCTTGCTCAGTCCGTGACGGACAGCAACCCACCGCGCCGGCGCCAGTCCACCATCCTCCGTGAAACCCATCTCCGTCATGAAGTCCTCGGCGATGGCACCCCACTTCTGATCCGTGAGCTGGCCCTCGTCGGCGGACAGGCTCAGTGAGCAGTGGAAGACGTGGCCGCCGTCGACCTCGGTCTTGTAGAACTGCTGCGCCCGGTCCACGGCGTTGGCGATGTCCAGGGCCGCATCCCGGTTCAGCTCGTTGTCATCGTGCCAGGCCATGAGCGCGGAATCGCCCGCAACCAGGTGCGGTTCCTCGTGCTCATTCGCCCGCCCCGGACCCGCAAGGTACAAGAGCAGGCCCGCCATGCGGTCGCCCTGGGTGATGTTCGGAATCACGCCCTCGTCACCGGCCCGCCAGCTCGGCGAGCTGGCGGTCGATACGGATAATGACACGCCTGGCGTGCGCGATCGACGCCGCCGCTTCAGCAGGGATCACCCCCGTCGAATTGGCGTGCCGGGCGATCTGGTTGATGTTGTTCGCCACCGTGCCGATCAGGCGCTGCAGCTGGGACAACTGCATGAACTGGTCCCGCCGTTCCGAAGGACTCTCACTGTCCTCGTTCAGGGCCGCTTCGATCAGAAGCCGCGGAATCGTCACCCGGTGCTTCTCAGCCAAAGCCAGAAGCTGGGCCTCTTCCTCCGGGCTGACCTTCACCTCATGACGGTGCATCCTTCCGCCATCGACGTTGGCGCGGCGACGGCGCGACTTCCAACCGGTAAACCCGTTGCTTTCCGTCATCTCCCCCGCCCCTCAAAGTTGTTGGCCAGCGCAGCGACCCGGAAAACCCGGGATCAGACACCAGTCTGCCGCGAACCCGACCCGGTCCCGCGGAACGACACGGACTTAGCCCGGCTAAGTTCCCAGCTTGCTCCGCAGGATTCCCTCCGCAGGATTCCCTCCGCAGGATTCCCTCCGCAGGATTCCGTGACGACGGTTTTCGACTTTTTTGGTGGTGCTTCAGAATTTGCTGGCCCGCCGGTGCGCGTCGGTGCACCAATACCGTGGCCCCTCATGGCTAGGGTTGATGGCATGCCAACGATCGATATTGAACAGACACGCAACCAGGCCCGCGCCCTCCTCGACTCACGGATCGAGTCCGTCACCGCCCTGGTCAAAACCCGGCAACGGATCACCGACCTGCGCGAGCAACTCACCGAGGCAGAACGCGAAGACAAGCGCGCCTACGTCCGCGCCACTAAGGACGGCTGGAGCCCTGAAGAGCTCAAGAAACTCGGGCTCGAGTCCGGCGCCGCAGGACGCCGGCGCAAGACGTCCACACCAGCCGGCAGCAGCAACCCAGCGGCCACCCCGACCGAGAGCAACGGCCAAGAGTAAACGTTGCCCCTCGCCCACCTGGGCACGGCAAAAGCAAACTCCTTCGGGCTTTTCCCGCGCACAGGTGGACGACGGGACCCAGCGGACCGGCTGCACACCATCGCCAGGTCACCGCGCTTGCGCCCCTCACCGAAGCGACCGGCGATCCTGCACAGCCTCCAACAGCGCGGTACAGCCACAACCCACACGCCCGCTCCCCTCCCGGCATATCACTGAGCAGGTTCCTTTCACCTGGACAGTGGGGCGCAGCGGGTGCCTCAATTTCCGCGGCAGCGACGGCTCCGGGAAGACCACCCGCCGGGCACTGCCGGGCATCTACCAGCCGACCCCGCGACCCTCAACGTCCGAGCCAAGTCCTTTGCCCGCTTGACGGAGCCGGCATCCCTTCTCCCCCGTTGCTTTTGGCCGCCGGCCGAGCATCGCTTAACTGTTCCCGACGGAACCATAACTGCCGTTGGCAGCCACCGCTGCCCCCTGTTGGCACCCGGCAGCGCCCCGGCCGCGGCCTCCAGAGCCGTATTCGTCCTCGCCCGCGCGGTGTGGAAACATACGCACTTTTACCGATGCGGCCAGTGGCACAGCTTCCTAGTATTTATCGCAATCCATCGGCGCCGAGACACGGCCCGGTGATGTGCCCGTTGGACACCGGTCACGAGGATGTCAAGGTGCTCGAAGAGCTCCCCGATGGCCGCAAGAGGGTCCGGTGCCCAGACTGCGACTATGCGTGGGTGCATGCCCGGCCGGACGCTGCGTCTCCGATCGCAAAGCCGACCCTTCATCCCATGCCGACGACGGACAAGGCCTCCCCGGAGGCAATGGCCCGTGCCGAGAAAGACAAAACTATGACCCGGTGCTTTCAAGGCCCCGTCCGATGAGTGACGGTTGCTTCGCCTGTCGGACAGATAGTTGAATCATCGAACGAGTCGGTTGTATGGTGCAACCATGCAGGAGGATGGCGAGTCGGATGCGGTCGTGCTGCAGGCGCGGATCATCGCTTTCGTGCGCGCGTTCGGATTGCATCAGCCGGACCGGACGCCTTGCGGTCAGACCTTATCGGTTTCCGAGGCACATGCGGTGACCGAGTTGGACAGCGACGGTCCACTCACCCAGGTCGAGCTCGCGGGGCGGCTACGGCTGACCAAGAGTACGGTCAGCCGCCTTGTCGACCAGTTAACAGTCCGCGGCTGGGTGCAGCGCCGCAAACGCGATGGTGACGGACGCCTTGTGTGGCTGGAAGTGACCGACGCTGGACGCCAAGCCGCAAGCGAGCTGGCCACCGCCCGGGCTGCACGCTTCTCCAGCCTTCTGGAGGCCATCCCGGCCGACCGCCGCCAGACCGTAGTTGACGCCCTGACCCTTCTAGTGAAAGCAGCCCATGAACACCCGGACCAGCACTGATGACAGCCGTCCCCTTCGCCGGAAGGGGCGCCGCTGGTGGCTTGCGGGCATCGTCGCCGTGTTGGTCCTGGCGGCCGGTGGCATCGGCTACGCCATGGCCACCGGGCATCAGGCCGCCAACGGAGCGGCGCAGACGATGGTGGCCCACGCCGCCCAGGTCATGCCGTTCGATTTGAACGCCACCACACACACCTTCACCAAGACCACGACCGGAGGCATCGAACAGATCGTCGCCAACAGCCCCGGTGACCAGCACAACATCACCCTGATCCAGCAGCATCTAAACAAGGAAGCCGGGCTGTTCGCGCAGGGAAACTACAGCGATCCGGCGAACATCCACGGTGCCGCCATGCCCGGCCTGCAGGAGCTGCAAGCCGGCGCGTCCCGGGTGCAGAGCCACTATGAGCAGCTGCCTGCGGGTGCAAGGATCACCTTTAGTTCCGGTGATGCGGGACTCGTCGCCGCCCTGCATGCATGGTTCGACGCACAAACCATGGACCACTCGATGCCGGGCATGGGCGGCGGAAACTAGCGGGCACTCTTCGGTGAGATGCCGGGCGGAGCGCGGACCGGCACCGCCGGGACCCTGCAGGGGCGGCCCAAGCCGTTGCTGGTGCCTCTGGCGGGACGGGCCGCGCCAGGCCAGACGGCTCCGTGTCCCGGCCCATGGCTGCTGCGGGACCACTAACGTCTTTGAGCGCGCTCTGGATGCGGGAATGTCCTGAGTGTTGCTCTCGCCCGGGCCTGGATAGAGCGCCGGGAATCCTCCTTGGAGGCGGCGGCAGGGCCGGGCGCAGCAGAGGGCCCCCAATACACCCCCAGGGGTATGTTGGCGTAGTCTTGAAGCAGACGGCTGCGGAGTAGGGCCGGCGGAAGGAGTCACCCCATGATGGGTGGTCGGTACGGATCCGGCATAGACGTGTCCTGGCTGTTCTGGCTGCTTCCGGTCGCAGTCGTCGTTCTACTGGCGGCACGCGCGGCCCTGGCATTGTCCGGTAGCGCCCGCCGACGACGAAGCGGATCAGCCCCGGGGCAGAACCGTAACGCCGCCGCGGGCAGGAGCAACGCACGTCGGATCCTCGATGAGCGATACGCCAGCGGCGAGCTGGGCACGCAGGAATACCGAGACCGATTGTCGGTGCTTACCGGCCCGGGGACCCAGCCGGAAGAACCGGGGGTAAATCCACGCGACGGCGGCCGGAGCAGTCAGCCAGTGGCGTTGAGCCTCCCGGAGCTGAAGCAACGGGCCGCGTCGCTGCTGATAGCAGCCGACGATGCCGTGCGCTCCAACGAGCAGGAAGCAGGATTCGTGCAGGCACAGTTCGGGGACGGTGCCGTTGCGCCCTTTATGAAGGCCCTCGCCGATGCCAGGTCGAACCTGAGTGAGTCCTTCAAACTCCAGCAAACGCTGGAGGATGCGATCCCGGCCACCGAGGAGCAACAGCGGGCCTCGTATACCGAGATCATCAGTCGTTGCGAGGCAGCCAGCGAGGCTCTGGCCGAACAGAAAGTCTCCTTCGACTCCCTGCGCGAACTCGAAAAGAACGCACCGCAGGCACTCGAACTGCTCCGGTCCGGACAAGCCAAGGCAGCGGCCAAGATAGCGGATGCGGAGCACCGCATGGCTGAGCTGTGCGTACGGTACTCCGATGCAGCAGTGGGTCCCGTCTCGGACAACATCGACCAGGCCCGGGAGCGGCTGAAATTTCTGGACACCGCCGCACGAACTGCGCAGCAGAAGCTCTCCGAGGCCGACCCGGCCGCGGCGGCCGTCGCCGTTCGTGCGGGCGAAGAAAGCCTGCATCAGACCAACGTGCTGGTTGACGCCATCGCCAAGGTCCGGCACGAGCTTGACTCCGCCCGGACTAATCTCGACCGCGCGGTGGAGGATGCCGCCCGGGACCTTGCCCAGGCCAAGGCCACCATGGCGGCCGGGCAGCACACCGACCTCGCGGGCCCCGTCGCGGGCGCCGAGGCGGTCCTGAGCCAGGTGCAACAGCAGCTGCAGTCAGACGGGATCGACCCGATCGCCGCGTTGCAGCGCATGGAAGCGGCGCTCCAGGGACTGGATCGGGCCCTCTCCGGGGTGCGGAACCAGCAGGATCAGGCGCGGCGTGCCCGGGACGCTCTCCAGCAGGCCGTCATGAGTGCACAGGCCCGGATCTCGGTCGCCTCGGACTACATTGCCGCACGGCGCGGCGGTGTGGGATCCGGGGCCAGAACCCGCCTGGCCGAAGCGCAACGCACCCTGGACGCCGCGCTCTCCCTCCAGCAGACGAACCCTGAATCTTCCCTGACCCACGCACAACAGGCCGCGGCTCTGGCATCCCGGGCGGCAGAGCTCGCCCGCTCCGATGTGCAGGGTTTCGGCGGCCTGGACAATCGCGGCTACGGCGGCGGCATGTTCGGGAGCCGAGGGTGCGGCGGGGGCCTCGGCGGGGCCATGCTGGGCGGGATTCTGATCGATTCGATCCTGCGCGGCGACGGCGGTGACGCAGGCCGGGACGGCGATCCCGGCGGCAGCGGCAGCTTCTGATCCATCACATCGCGGACCATTTTCGGTCCGTCAACGTCATCAATTCCCCGCCATCAATTCCCCTGGTCACCCCCCTTTGGCCCGGCGCTTCGGGGGTCAGCCAGGTCCGCGGTAGCTCAGGCACTGCCCGATAGTCCAGGCACGGGCCACGGACACGCTGCCGGGCCGCTTAAGCAGCCCACGGTTTCTGTTCGATTGCGGTGGCTTGTTTTACCAGGGCGTCATCGAGGTGGCCCAGTCGTGCAGTCCTCCCCGGTAGTAGGCCAGTCCGGATGCCGGACACCCGGCTTCCAGCAGCGCCCGGATGGCCGTCGGCGACTGCGGGCATTGCGGGCCATTAAGGAAGAAGATGCTCAGCCTCCACACCTCGAGTTGATCCCTGAATCCAATAATCCGGTCGTGCGGGATGTTCACAGCGCCTGGAATCGTGACCCCGGCCCTGGAGTCAGGTACGCGGCTGTCGATCAGGACAGCGCCGCCGCTGATCTGCTCCAGGAGTCCGAGCCCGCCGAGGTGACCACCCCGGGTGCGCACTGCAGGGGCTGCAGCCGGCACGGGCGCCCAGGGCTGAACGCCCGGCTGAAGCCGCGAGCATCAAACACCGGACCGCGCCACCCTATACCCCTGCGGGTATAGGGTGTAGTCTCGAAAGTGATCACCGCAGGCCGGTCAGCACCGGTTACGCGGGGGTAAGGAGACGGGTAATGATGGGTGGATACGGGTCAGGCATGGGCTGGGCCTGGATGTTCTGGCTGCTGCTGATCGTCGGGGTCGTGCTGCTCGCCGGGGCGGGAATATGGTTCTTCTCGGCCCGCAGACGCCGCGGCGGACCCACTGGCTCCCCCGACGGCAGTGGCGCCGGGCCTGCGGGCAGCGGGGGTACGCCCCGGGAGATCCTGGATGAACGTTTTGCCAGGGGCGAGTTGACAGCGGAGGAATACCAGGAACGTCTAAAAATCCTCAAGGGCGAGAGCTGATGCGGCCTGTTCGCCGACGCACTGCCCTCATCCTGGGGGGTGCCGGAACCGCGGCCGCGCTGACGGGCGCGGCAGGCCTGTTGTGGGGCGCCGGATCCGGTTACCAGCCGACCGGCGGACAGGTCCTCAGTGAACCCGAGGTCCTGCGCAGCAGCAACGGGAGTCTCCGGGTGCGCCTGAGAGCGTCACAGGCTCAGGCAAGGATCGCCGGTACGAATGCCACCGTGTTGACCTACAACGGATCGGTGCCCGGCCCGACGATGTTCCTGCGGCCCGGTGACCGGGTGAACGTGACCCTGGAGAACGGGCTGCAGAATCCGACCAACGTGCACGTCCATGGCCTGCACGTTTCCCCGCAGGGCAACAGCGACAACGTGCTCCTCTCCGCTGATCCCGGGACGTCCTTCGAGTATGAATACCGGCTTCCCGCAGACCACCCCCCTGGCGTGTACTGGTACCACCCCCACCACCATGGCATGGTCGCCGACCAGGTCTTCGGCGGACTCTACGGTGCCATCATCGTCGAGGACCCGCACCCTGTCCCGGTCGCCCGGGACCGCGTCATGGTTATCTCGGACATCTCGCTGAACAGCGACGGAAAGGTCGCTGCCGTGTCGGCCATGGAGAAAATGATGGGCCGGGAAGGCAGCCTGGTTCTGGTCAACGGCCAATTAAACCCGCAACTTTCGGCCAAACCGGCAGAACGCGAGCGGTGGAGGATCATCAACGCCTGCACCGCCCGCTACCTGAACCTGCGCCTGGACGGCCAGCGCCTGCAGCTGCTTGGACTCGACTCCGGCCGCTATCAGAACCCCCGCGACGTTGAGGAGGTGTTGCTTGCTCCAGGCAACCGGGCCGACCTCCTCGTCACCGCAGCCCCCGGCACCGCCGTGCTGCGCACCCTGCCGGTGGACAGGGGAAGCGCAGGATCCATGATGGGCTCCGGCACCGGAGGCCAACAGGGCCGGACCGACGCCAACGGGACCGTCCTGGCCACCTATGCCGTCAGCGGCGAACCGGCCCTGTCCGCGCAGCCGCTCCCGGCCCAGCCTGCACCCAGGGACCTGCGGTCAGCGGCGGTCACGGCACGCCGGGAACTGACCTTCTCCATGGGAATGGGCATGGGGTCGGGAATGAGCTTCACCTTTAACGGCAAACCGTTCGACCCGGCCCGGGTTGACACCACCGTCCCGGCCGGGGCCCTCGAGGAGTGGTTGCTGACCAACACGAGCCCCATGGACCACCCTTTCCATTTGCACGTATGGCCCATGCAGATCATCGAAACGGCCAGCGGTCCCGTAAGCGGCCCCGAGTGGCAGGATGTGGTCAACGTCCCGGCCCGCAGCAGCGTACGCGTCCGGATCGCGTTCGATGATTTCACCGGCAAGACCGTCTACCACTGCCATATCCTCGACCACGAGGACAGCGGCATGATGGGCCTCATCGAATCCCGGTAGCACGGCGATGCGGCGTCATTGACTCACAGCAAAACCCAACGAAGGAACATGACCATGAGCTACGCACACACCATCACCGTCGCCCTGCCGTATAAAGAGGCGGTGCACCGGACCCGGGAGGCGCTCCTGGGCCAGGGTTTCGGAGTCCTCTCCGAAATCGATGTCCGCTCAACGTTCGAGGCCAAGCTCGGAGAGGGGAGCGGCCACGCCCTGGGCGACTACCTCATCCTGGGTGTCTGCAATCCCGCCCTGGCCCAACGGGCTCTCACCGCGGAACCGGACATGGGACTGCTCCTTCCGTGCAACGTCGTCATCCGCCGCGGCCGCGACGCCGACGCGACCGTCATCCAGACGATCGACCCGCAGACAATGGTTCAGCTCAGCGACGCCCCGGCCGTCGCCCTGGTCGCCGGCGAAGCAGACGACCGGCTCCGGGCCGCACTGAACGAGCTCAAAACCGCCTGAGACCCGGCCGGTCTCCGGACCGGAGGCGCAGGGGACGCGAAAAACCGATCGTTGTCTCTGCCTGCGCATCGGAGCGTGGCCGCCGCCGGCCCCTGAAGCAGTCTGTATATAACCGCCCTGTTCGGGCCGTCAGGCCGGACGTAGTTTCACAATGCCGCGGCCGGGGGTGTTCGTACACCAGCTCGATGCTCTGCGTCGGGGCGACGTTATACGAGGGCCGAATATCCGGCGCCTCGTGCAAGCCGACCGTGGAACGCCTTCTTAATCTCGGCCTTCGAATGTTCCTGACGAACCGTCCGCACACGGGCATATGCGCCACCCGCGCCGGGGCTGCTTTCCTCAACGGCGGCCCTCGCCCGCGTCGGCCCGGTCCCAAGGCGGGCCTGACCAACCCGCCCGGGCGCGGAGGGCGTCCCGCCCGGTTGCTCGGGGAGCATTGCAGGCAACGATATGCTTGAACCGGCACTTGCCGGGATATGAGGGAAGGAGGACGTCATGCCGCATGCGGACCGATCCTTCCTCCGGCTCGTCCGGGCCGCTGCCACGGTGTTAGGCCTTCTTGGCGTGATCGTGGGCCTGCTGGGCATGCATGTCCTGGCCGGCAGCCACACGTCCGAGGGTTCCGGCCATGCCGGTGCCGGCTTGCAGCGGCAGGCGCCCATGGCAGAGCAGATGGCAGAGCAGCCCGCGACGGCCGTGCGTTCCTACCCCGCGGTGCAACCAGCCGTGACCGGGCACGACCACCACCCTGTTTTCACAAAGGACTGCTCAGACGGCACGAACCGCATGAGCATGGCAGACCCCTGCACTCTTGACCGTCCGCAGGCCTCGGTGGATGGTGTGGTGGACCTCCCCTCCCTGCCGGTGGCCTCCCCCGGCCCCGCGTCCCGGCAACGCCCTGTCTTTGGCGGGTCTTGGTCCGGGGCGGATCCTCCGTCGCTGACCCTGCTTGGCATCAGCCGAACCTGAGAACACCGGCCGTTGACGGATGCACCCAGTGTGCACCCCTGCTTCGGCCCTGCACCCGAGCGGTCTTTCCCTGCCCGCTCCGCCGGACTCTGCCGGCCCACCGTGCACGTTCCCAGACAAGGATTTTTGCGTTGAACCGATACCTCACCCTGTCCGCTGTTGCCCTCGCCGCCGCCCTGGCGCTCTCTGCCTGCGGCTCCGGCTCCTCCGGCAGCAGCAGTACGTCCATGTCCGGCATGCCCGGCATGGACAGCTCTTCCCCGACGGCGGCCGGCTCCTCCGCGGCGGGCACACCCTCGTCCTCGGCCGCGGGCCATAACGCGGCGGACACGATGTTCGCCCAGATGATGATCCCGCACCACGCCCAGGCGATCACCATGAGCGACACGCTCCTGAAAAAGCAGGGCGTGGATGCGCGTGTCACCGCCCTGGCCAGGAAGATCAAGGCCGCCCAGTCCCCCGAAATCGAGACCATGACCGGCTGGCTCACGACCTGGGGCGAGCCGGCGTCGATGTCGGGGGACCAGTCCATGGGCGGCACAATGAGCGCAGACGACATGCACCAGCTCGACGCAGCCACCGGGGCCAAAGCGTCCAGGCTGTTCCTGACCCAGATGATCCAGCACCACCAGGGTGCCATCAGCATGGCCAAGGACGAACTCTCCCAGGGCGCCAACAAGGACGCCCTGAACCTGGCGCAGTCCATCGCCAGCAGCCAGCAGGCCCAAATCACTCAGATGAAGGCGCTCCTGGCCTCGCTCTAACCCTGCGAACACGCGGCCGGGGGCCTCCTCACCGGAGGGACCCGGCCGGCGGCCCGCACCCGCCTTTCTGCCGCCCGTGTCCTCACCGGCGTGCCCCTGATATTTTTCTGAACTTCAAGGAATTATTCGTGAACCCTGACCTTTCCCGCCGCGCCTTCCTTGGTGCGGGCCTGACCGTAACCACCATGGCAGCCATCGCCGCCTGCACCCCCGCCCGGCCCCCCGCGGCCGCCGCTGTGAACCGAATCATGCCCGACAACCCCCTCGTCGCCGCCACTGAAGCGTCCCGCCCAGCCACCGGCACCACGGTGACCCGTGCCCTGACCGCTGATGCCCTCACGGCCGACGTCGGCGGCCACCGTGTAGCGACCTGGGGGTACAACAACACCCTCAACGGGCCCGTGATCAGAGCCAAGGCCGGAGACCGGCTCACCGTGCCCCTGTCCAACCGGCTCAAGCAGCCGACCACCATCCACTGGCACGGACTCGCGCTGCGCAACAACATGGACGGAGTCCAGGGCCTCACCCAAACGGCTGTGCCAGCCGGCGGCGGGTCCATGACGTACGACTTCCGGCTGCCGCACCCGGGCACCTACTGGTACCACTCCCACGTGGAAATGCAGCGCGAACGCGGGCTCTACGGGCCCCTGATCATCGAAGACCCCCGCGAGCCGCTGGCCTATGACCAGGAATGGGTCATCGTGCTCGATGATTGGCTCGACGGGATCACCGGCACCCCCGACGAAGTCGTCAAAGAACTCTCCCGGGGCATGGGCAACACGGGAACCATGGGCGGGATGAACATGGGCTCCGACACGGCGTCCCCGTCGGCGGGCATGACCATGGGCCACATGCTCATGGGCAGCTACAGCGCCTTCCTCGGCGGCGACGCCGGGGACGTGAGCTACCCCTTCCACCTCTTCAACTCCCGCACACCCGACCGGCCCGAAACCTTCACCAGTAAACCCGGTCACCGGATCAGGCTGCGCGTGATCAACGCCGCCGGGGACACCGCCTACCGCGTCGGCGTGCCCGGCCAGAAGATTACCGTCACGCACAGCGACGGCTACCCTGTGAAACACCAGGACCTCGACGCCGTCGTGCTCGGCATGGGCGAACGCGCCGACCTGCTGCTCACCGTCAAACCCGGGCAGACACCGGTGCTGGCCCTGCCCGAAGGCAAACCCGGACGCGCCTACGGCATCGTGAGCACCGGCACCGGCACAGCTCCCGCAGCAGCGGACCTGCCGCGCACGCTCGACGGGACCGTCCTGGACGGCGGCAGCCTCAAAGCCGACCCGTCCGTGCTGCTCGCGGCGAAGGCCCCCGACACCGTGCACGAACTGCACCTGACCGGCGGCATGGCCAAATACGACTGGGGCCTCAACGGGCGCCGTTTCGACATGAACAACCCCCTCGCCGGCACCTTCGACATCCGCCAGGGCAACCGCGTCCAAGTGAAATTCATCAACGACACCACCATGTGGCACCCCATGCACCTGCACGGACACACCTTCCAGCTCGCCGGCAACGGCGCCCGCAAAGACACCGTGATCGTCCGGCCCCGGCAAACCGTCACCGTCGAATTCGACGCCGACAACCCGGGGCAATGGCTCACCCACTGCCACAACGCCTACCACGCCCAGCAGGGCATGATGGGCGTCTTCTCCTACATTGCATAAGGTAAGGGTACTGAGGAAAACCCGTGCGGCTCCGGCGCGGCAGGAAGACCGAAGGAAGCGTGATCGTCAATGTATCTAGGCATTCTGGTTCTGCTCGCTGCGGTCCTGGTGTCCGTTGGCGCTCTGTACGTGTTGTCGCGGCTCACCGCCGTGGCCCGCAATCCGTTGGTGAGCCGGCCTTTCCTGAGCGGGTGGGTCCCGGAGGAACACGCCCTTTCCCGCTACCACGCCCGCTATTACCCCGTCACGTTGCTGTTTCTCGCGTTCGACGTCGAGATGCTGTTCATGTATCCGTGGGCCGCGGTGGTTTCCCGGCTCGGGCCCGGTGCGGTCATCGAGATGTTCGTGTTCCTCGGGGTGCTGATGGCAGGGGTCTTCTGGGCATGGCGGGAGGGGGCGTTCAAATGGGCTTGAGTTCCTTGCTGGCGCGGGTGGCGACTTCGCGGTGCCATGTGCTGCTGGTCGAAGTTCCAGGCGCCGCATCAGTACGGATGGAGGTCCAACGCGAACTGGTCCGCCTGGGATGGGTGGAGGCGGACTCCCCCTCCGAGGCGGACATCCTCTGCGTCTGCGGAGCGCCGTCCGGTGAGCTTCTCGGTGCGGTGGACCGAGTGTGGGAGCAACTGCCCGGACCGCGCGCCAGGACAACGGTCGTGACGGCCGAGCAGGTCGCCCGGGAGCTGCACGGCTGCGCAGAGCGGTTGCGCGAGCCCGCCGCACAGACCGCCGACGCCGCAGGGCGCGACCAACGGCCGGCGGAGCCGGACGACCAGATGGACGACAGCGACGACATGAACCACGGGGGCATGGACCACGGGGACATGGACCACGGGGACGGGAATCACGGGGGCATGGACCACGGGGACATGGACCACGGCGACGGGGACGATGGCATGGACCACGGGGGCATGGACATGGACATGCCGATGCCCGGCGGTATCGGTCTGGCAGGTCAGGAGGAGGACCGGGACGGCCTGGACCTGGACGTTCTGCATCTGCCTCTGGGCCCGGTGCTGCCTTCCTGGCCAGCCGGCCTGGTGCTGCGCTGCACGATACAGGGCGACGTGATCTTCTCGGCTACGGCGGAGCTGCTGGAAGGCACCCCCGCACCAGATCCGCTTGCCGCGGATGCCCGGGCCTTCATCGTTCACCGGACCGATCTCGCCGGCCGGGTGCTGCGGCTCGCGGGCAGCGACGCCGCGGCTGAGCGGATGTACCGGATCCGGAACGCAGCCCTCGCGGGCGAGCCGCTGGGTGATTGCCGCGGACCGCTCATGGCGGAGCTTGCTGCCCTGAAACGCTCGGTCCTGCTGCGCCGCTCGCTCCGCGGGGTGGGCACCATTGGGGCTGATTCCTTCCACGCTGAGGCGGGCACCGATGCATGGGCGCGGCTGACCGGTTGGGTTGAAGGGGCAGTCCGCGCCGCCAACGGGGAAACGGACGCCGCAGGCGTGCCTGCTTCCTGGCCTGTTCAGGCCGCGTTGCTGGAGCAGCTGGTGGCAGGTGAGGAACTAAGCCGCGTCCGCCTGCTCGTTGCGAGTCTCGACCTTGCACCGGTGGGGACCCCGGAGGTGTTGTCCCGGTGAGCGCAGGCGTTGAGCAGGTTTCACCTGTATGGGCGGTCGTCGCCGCGATCGCGGTCCTGGCGGCGGCGTTCGCCGGCGCAGCCGTGGACGGCGCGTTGCAGGCGCGCCCGGGCGCCCGCCGGGCCGGCATGTTGGCACCGGTCGCCGAGGGCGCGCGGCTGCTGCGCCAGCGCCGGCGGACTCTCGTAGCGGCTGACACGCTTCTGTGGCGCGTCGGGGTGGCCGGGTTGCCGGTGGTTGCCGTGCTGATGGCCGCGGTGCTGCCCTTCGGGCGATGGGTCATCTCCGACCTGCCGGTAGGTCTGGTCTGGTTCAACGCCATGGACGTGATGCTGTGGGCGTTGGTGTGGATGGCGGGGTGGGGCCCGAACGCCGCCTACCCCTTGGTGGGCGGGTACCGCTTCCTGGCGTTGGCCCTGGCCTACGAACTGCCGCTGATGTTTGCCTTGACCGCGCCCGCCGTCGCCGCCGGAAGCCTGCGCATGGCGGACATCGTCGCAGGCCAGGACGGGCTCTGGTATGTGGTGTGGATGCCCGTGGCGTTTCTCGTTTTCTGCGCCTCAGTGCTGGCGTTTTCGCTGCACCGCCCGTTCGATGCGCCGCTCGCCCGTGACCTGGCCGGCGGTGTGCTGGCCGAGGCGTCGGGGGTCGACCGGTTGCTGTTGCTCGCCGGACGCCACGCGCTGCTGGCAGTAGGCTCCGGTTTCGCCGTTGCCCTCTTCCTGGGGGGAGGCTCCGGACCGCTGTTACCGGCATGGGTCTGGTTCCTGGCGAAAACCCTTCTCCTGCAATCGGTGCTGTTGGTCGTGCGCCGGCATCTGCCGTCTGTGCGTCCCCAGGCGCTGATGGCAGCGGCCTGGGCCGTGGCCCTTCCCGCCACCTTGCTGCAGGTCGCCGGCGTCGCCGTCGTTGTCGTTGCGAGAGGTTGAATTCATGCTCACCACTGTTCTCTTCATTGTGCTCGCCCTGGTGGCGGTGGCAGCCGGTATCGCCGTGTTCCGTACCGACTCGATGGCGCGGGCCACCTATGCCCTGGCGGCGTCGTTCGTCGCCGTGGGAGCCATGTTGCTGCAGTTCAACCTCGATTACATCGGCGTGGTCACCATCCTGATGATGGTGATGGAAATGGCCATCATGGCCATCTTCATGATCATGTTCATGGGCATGAACCCGGCGCTGATGCCCATGAGCATGGTGCACAACAAGCGCGGCTCCCTGCTGATCGCGGGAGGCGTTTTCCTGGTGCTGGCCGCCGGAGCCCTCCTGGTGCCCTGGCCCGCCCGCCGGGGCGCACCCGCCCCGGATCTGACCGTATCGCTGGGCGAGGCGATCATGGGCAACAAGATGCTGGTCATGCTCACGGTGAGCCCGCTGCTGTTCGCGACCCTGGTTTCCGCCCTTGTGCTCGCCAACCCGCGCGGCCGCTACCGCCCCTACCCGAAGCTGCCTGCGCCGAAACAGTCCGAATCGGGGCCGGAGCACCACGGCCACACGGGAGGGGGTCACTGATGGGCCTGCCCCTGGTTCTGCTGGCGGGCGCCGCACTTTTCAGCGTCGGCCTGTACGGAGCCCTGTCCCAGCAGGTCGTGGTGATGGTCATGATGGGCCTGGAGCTGATGATCAACGGCGTCATCCTCGCCGCCGCCGGTTTCTGGTGGTTCCTCGCCCCCTCCCCCGACGGCCAGGTTCTACTGCTGGTCGTCATCGCCGCCATGACCGTCGAGATGGCGATGGGTTTCGCCGTGGCCGCCCTCCTGCACAGGTCACGGGAGACGGACATGACGGACATGGCCGCGGAGCTTTCCGAATGAGCGCGCTCCTCGTTCTGCTGATCCTCCTGCCGGCCCTTGCGGGCGGCCTGCTCTGCTTGGCCGGGCGCCGCGCCGACAGGGCTGCGCCCGCAGTGGGCGTGGCCGTGTCCGGGTTGGTGCTTGCGCTTGCTGCGGCGGCAGCCGCGACCCGCCCCGTATTTTCAGCCCCATTCATGGCCGGGGCGGCCTTCGGCCTGGGGGTCGACGATTTGAGCGGGCCGATCCTTCCCGTGGTGGCGGCCGTGACGGTGTTGGTTCTGATCTTCGCAGCGGCGGCCGGGACAGCGGACCCGGCCCGCTTCCACGGATTGATGCTTCTCTTTTCCTCCGCGGTGCTGATCACCCTCACCGCCACGTCGCTTCCCGCCCTGCTCTTCGCCTGGGAAATCATGGGGGCCGTCTCCTACGCCCTGATCGGTTTCCGGTGGCGCGACGTCCACCGGGTGGGCTCGGGGCTGACGGCGTTTGTCACCACCCGGACCGCCGACCTGGGGCTCTACCTGGCGGCGGGCGCTGCCTTGGCGGGCGGGGGTTCGCTGGCGCTGGCGGACCTCCCGGGCCTCGACGGCGGCTGGCGGGACGCAGCCGCGGCCGGAATTCTCGTTGCAGCCTTGGGCAAGGCGGCGCAGCTGCCCTTCAGTTTCTGGCTCTCCCGTGCCATGGAGGGCCCCAGCACGGTGAGTGCCCTGCTGCACTCCGCAGCCATGGTCGCGATGGGCGGCTATCTGCTGCTGCGGATCCAGCCGTTGCTGGCCGCCACCGGTTGGGGTGCGACGACGGCGGCCTGGGTCGGTGCCGGAACCGCTGTGCTGCTCGGGGTGGCAGCGCTGGGCCAGCAGGACCTGAAACAGCTGCTGGCGGCATCAACCTCCGCGCAGCTCGGCTTCGTGGTGCTGGCAGCCGGCGTCGGCAACGTTGCCGGAGGCGCGGCGCACTTGATGGCGCATGCGGCTACCAAGGCAGGCCTGTTCCTGGCCGCCGGGGCATGGCTTGCCGCCCTGGGCACGAAAAAGCTCCCGGCGCTGCGTGGAGCGGCACGGCGCTGGCCGGTCATCGGCGCCTCGTTCACTGTCGCCGCGCTGAGCCTGGCAGGCATTGCCCCGCTCTCGCTCTGGGCGACCAAGGACGACGTCCTGGCTGCCGCACTGGAGGCGTCCCCGTTCCTGTATACGGCAGGCCTCGTCGGGGCGGTTCTTTCAGCAGCGTACGCAGGGAAGGCTGTGGCCATGGTGTGGCGTCCCCTCCCGGCTGACGCCGCCTCCGCCTACGACACGGAGGAACGAGGCACCCGCAGGATCAGTCCCTGGCAAACCGTGCCCGTCCTGCTGCTGGCCGCAGGAGCGGCAGTCGCAGGCCTGCTGGTGTTCGGCCCCGTCGCCCAGGCTTTAGGCTCGGGCCTGCGGGCCGGCCCGGAGCCGGGCCCGCTTGAGTTGGCGCTCTCCGCCGGCCTCGCCGTCGCAGTGCTGGCCTTGCTGTGGCGGTACCCCGAGCGTTTCCGGTCCAAGAGCGCTGCCGACTGGTTCGGGTTGGAGCGGGCCGCGCAGGCGGTGGTGGTCCGCCCGGTTTTGGCCGCCGCCGGCAGCCTTGCCCGCTTCGATGACCGGGTGCTGGACCGCGGCGTCGACGCGGCCGCCCGGCTGACCGTGCTGGCCGCGGGCCGCGCCGCGAAGACCGACGCCGTGGTGGACGGCACTGCCGAGGCAGTGGCCCGGGGAATTCGCAGTGCCGGCCGGCAGGCCCGGCGGCCGCAGACCGGCTTGATTCACCAGTATTACGCCCAGGCGGCGCTGCTCATTGCGGGCGCCGTCGTTCTTCTGGTTCTCGTGAGGTGAGCGTGCTTAGCTTGATCATTCTGCTTCCGCTGGCGGCAGCCGCCGGACTCGCAGTCCTGCGGCGGCTGCCCGATGGCGCCGCCCGCACTGTGTTTGCTCTGGCGGCAGTTGCTGAAGTGGTACTGACCGCCGCAGTGTGGCTCGGGTACTCCCGCAGCGGCTCCTCAAGCCTGGCCTACGAAGAGAGGCTGCGGTGGATCCCGAACGTCGGCAGCAGCTACCACCTGGGAGTGGACGGCCTCTCCTTGCCGCTGCTCGTCCTCACCGCCGTGATTTTCCTGGCCTGCGCCGTCTACGATTGGAAGGCCCGCGACAGGGCCCGCTCCCGGGCGGCCCTGTTCCTGTTCCTGGAGGCCACGTGCATGGGCCTGTTCGCTGCGCAGGACCTCATCCTGTTCTTCCTGTTCTTCGATCTGTCGATCGTCGGGATGTACTTCGTGATCGCCGGCTGGGGCCACGGTGACCGGGCACGCTCGGCGTTGAAGTTTTTCCTTTACACGTTCCTGGGTTCCCTGGCGTTGCTGGTGGGCTTCATTGGCCTGTACCTGGCCTCCGACCCGCACACCTTCGACATTCCCGAGCTGGCGGCGGCGGACGCCCTGCGCGGCAACCCGGCTGGCGGGTTCGTGCTTGCGGCCATCCTCGTGGGTCTGGCCGTCAAGACACCAGTCGTCCCGTTCCACACTTGGCTGCCGCCCGCGCACACCGACGCGCCGGCAAGCGGGTCCGCTGTCCTCGCCGGTGTGCTTCTGAAGATGGGCGCCTACGGGTTTGTGCGCATCGCCATGCCGTTGCTGCCGGACTCCTGGCGCGCGTGGGCACCGGTGATTATCACCGTGGGCGTTGTCTCTGTGCTTTACGGGGCGCTCGTCGCCCTGGCCCAGAGTGATCTGAAGCGGATGATCGCGTACACCTCCGTCAACCACATGGGCTACATCGTGCTCGCACTCGGGGCGGCCGGCGCGGCAGGCGGAACCGCCTCCGCGGTCCGGGCCACCGCTGTCACCGGGGCTGTGACACAGATGGTCAGCCATGGCTTGATCACGGGCGCTCTCTTCCTGCTCGCCGGGGTCCTGCAGGACCGGGCGGGAACCTACGACATGGGCGCCTTCGGCGGCCTGGCCGGCCCTGCCCCGCGCTACGCGGGCTTTTTCGCCGTCGCAGCGTTCGCCTCGCTGGGACTGCCCGGGTTCAGCGGGTTCATCGCGGAGTTCCAAGTGTTCGCCGGCAGCATCGGCGTCGTGCCGGTCGTCGCCGTCGCCCTCCCGGGCATCGTGATCACGGCCGCACTGTTCCTCAGAGCCCTGCAACGCGTCTTCACGGGCCCCGCCAAGGGCAGGACGAAGGGCTTCGGGGATCTGCGCCCGGTGGAGATGCTCTCCGCCGGCGGCCTCCTGGTTCTCTCCGCCCTGGTTGGCCTGTTGCCGGGGCCGCTGCTGGGAACGATCGCGCCCGCGGCGGACGCCGTCATCGCGCTGGCACGGTGGTAGCCGGTGGCCTTCCCTTTACTCGCCCAGGCGTCATCGGCCGGCCCGGCCCCGCTGGCATTGCTGCCCGAAATTTTCCTTCTGGCCGGAGCGGTCGTTGCCTTGATCACCGGCTCGTTCCTGCCCCGGCAACGGCAGTGGGTCAGCCGGCTCATCGCCATTGCTGCACTCGCAGCGTCGGCAGCAGCAGCAGCCTTTGCCATCACGGAACCGGACCGGACCATCTACGAAGGCGCCTACACGGTCGACGCCGGCACCTCCGCGGCCCGGCTGATCGTGGCGGTGGCCGCCGCGCTCGTCATCGCCCTCGGCACCGATGAGCTTCGAGGCACGGAGCGCGAAAGCGAAACCTATGCCCTGATCCTGCTCGCCTCGCTCGGCACAGTCGTGCTGGCCGGCACCAGCGACCTGCTGGTCCTCGCGGTCGCTTTTCTGCTGGCCAGCATCCCGCTCTACGCGCTCATCGGGATCAACCGGTCCCGCAGCAGCGCTGAAGCGGCACTGAAGACCTACCTGCTCGGCGCGCTCCTGGGGATCGGCCTGCTCCTGGGCGTGACGGTCCTATACGGACTGGCAGGCACGACCACCTACAGCCGGCTGGGCCAGAACCTTGGCACCGCACCCGGAGCGGCCGTCGCCGTCGGCCTCACCGGTGTCCTGGCCGGACTAATGTTCAAGGCGGGCGCCGTTCCCGGCCACTTTTGGGTGCCGGACGCCGCGCAGGGCTCAGGACTCACCGGCGCCGCCTTCGCCACAACGGTCCCGAAGATCGGCGGTTTCCTCGCCGCTTACCGGCTGCTCGCTGCCCTTCCCGGCACGGTCAACTGGCCGCTGCTGGTGGCCGTGCTCGCGGCCCTGACCATGACGCTCGGGAACCTCGCCGCCTACAACCAGGACGATCCCCGCCGCCTGCTGGGCTGGTCCACGGTCAGCCAGGCCGGATACCTGCTGATGCCCGTCGCGGTCACCGGGCAGGCGTCCTTGGCGCTGCCGGCCCTGATGGTGTATCTCGCGGGATACTCGGTGTCCAACCTCGCCGCATTCGCCGTCGCCGGCGCCTACCCGGGCCGGCGCACCCTGAACGCCTTCCAAGGACTCGCCGGGGCCCGGCCATGGCACGCCGCCGCCCTCACCGTTGCCCTCCTCAGCCTCGTCGGAACGCCGCCCACCGCCGTTTTTTTGGGGAAGCTCACCGTGTTCACCGCAGCCTGGGAAGGCGGATTCTGGTGGCTGACCGTCCTCGCCGCGGTCAACACCATCATCAGCCTCTTCTACTACCTGCGCTGGCTCGCCCCGGCGTTCCGTGCCGCCAGGCCAAGCACGCCCGGCGCCGGTGACTTCCCGGCCCAGCGGTGGGCAGCCGGAACCGCCGTCGCCGCAGCCTTGTTGCTCCTGATCTTCGGTGTTACCGCGGGCCTAGGCTGGGCAGTCATAGCCGGGCCGCCGCACGGCTAGCTGTACTGGGCCGGGACATTGTTGACATTTGGGGCTTGAAAAGGAGGAGGACCTCCGGGCTAAGTGGAGCTGTCTAGTTCACACACTTTGCACACGGAGGTCCTCATGTCCCACGCTATTGCGCGTTTGACGGTTCATGGAAGGCGGCTGATCATCGACCGGGTGGCTGCGGGCCGTCCGGTCGCTCACATCGCCGCCGAGCTGGGCGTGTCCCGGCAGACCGCGTACCGGTGGGCGAATCGTTTCCGGGCCGAAGGAGCCGCCGGCTTATGATTGTGTCAACGTGATCGGAGCCCACTAGGACGGCCTGAATGGTACCCACCAGCCAGACTCTTGGGACGCTCTCTTGAAGGTACTAACCACTGCCACGGGTCGGGGCGAGAGCCGATGTCCCGGAATGTGGCATCCGGAGGATGATGGTGTCAGAGGTAGCTGCAGATGCGTCCGGGATCGCAGCTTGCGTCGGTCCCGGACGCGGCGGTGGCGTGGAGGCCGGCAACGACGGATCGCAACGCCATCAGTTCGGCAATCTGGTGGTCCAGATCGGCTAGCTGGTTGGAGAGCAGGTCTTGGACGTGGGCGCAGGGGGCTTTTCCGGCGTCACGCAGGCCAAGGATTTCCCGTATCTGTGTCAGGGCGAGGCCTGCAGCCCGTCCGCGTCGGATGAACTCGAGCCGGGCCACGGAGTCTTCGGTGTAGTCCCGGTATCCGTTAAGGGATCTTTTCGCTGCGGGGAGAAGCCCGCTGTCCTCGTAGAAACGCAACGTCTTGGTTGTCATTCCTGCCGCTGCCGCGGCTTCACCGATACGCATCTTGAACCTTTTCATAACAGGTCACCAGGACGGCGATTCCTTGACATTCCAGTGTAGGGGAAGGTTGAGAATGAGATGCAGAGCAGGTCTTCGATCGAGGGCCGGCCAATGGCAGCAGCTGGGCCAGTAGTTGTTCGTGCGGCTGTTCTCCCTCCCATCTTTAGGAGTCCTTGTGTCGGTACCAGCCTTCGATTATGACCTGGCCATTATCGGTTCCGGTGGTGGTGCTTTCGCTGCGGCTATCCGGGCAACCAATCGCGGCAAGCGGGTGTTGATGGTTGAGCGCAGTACGGTGGGCGGCACGTGTGTGAACACGGGCTGCATTCCTTCAAAGGCCCTGCTGGCCGCCGCGGAAGCCCGCCACGTCGCCGTGGACGCTTTCGGACGGTTCCCCGGCCTCAGGACCTCAGCCGGACCGGTGAATATGCCGGAACTGGTCAGCGGGAAGCGGTCCCTGGTCGAAGCCATGAGATCAGAGAAGTATGTGGACCTCGCCGCGGACTACGGATGGAAGCTTCAGCATGGGACGGCGGCGTTTGCCGGGACCGCGGCTGCACCGGTTTTGAACATCACCGTCCCGGACGGGACCACGGAGACAGTGAGCGCCCAACATTATCTGGTGGCAACTGGTTCCAGTCCGTGGATCCCGGAGGTGCCCGGAATGGATGAGGTGGATTATCTGACGTCCACGAGTGCGATGGAGCTGCAGGAAGTTCCCTCTTCGATGCTGGTGTTGGGCGGCGGGTATGTGGCGCTGGAGCAGGCGCAGCTTTTCGCCCGGCTTGGGACGAAGGTGACCATGCTGGTCCGCTCCAGGCTCGCCTCGGCCGAAGAGCCGGAAGCCGGGAATGCCCTCGCAGGTGTCTTTAGCGATGAGGGCATTCGGGTTATCCGCCGGGCGTCAGTGTCTTCGATCCGCGCCGATCCGGCCAGTGGGGATGTGGTCGTGAGCGCTTCAGTGTCAGGAGGGCAGGAGGAGTTCGAGGCCGCCCGCCTGCTCGTGGCGACCGGCCGGCGCCCGGTCACCGACAATTTGAACCTCTGCATGGTCGGTGTTGAAACCGGGGAACGCGGTGAAGTCCTGGTCGACGGGTGCCTTCGCAGTACTAATCCGAGGATCTGGGCCGCGGGTGACGTGACAGGGCACCGGGAGTTCGTCTACGTAGCTGCCGCGCACGGGACCCTGGTGATAGAGAACGCCTTCGAGGGTGCCGGACGTGAAGTCGACTACCGGCACCTGCCCCGGGTCACGTTCACCAGCCCTGCCCTGGCGGCCGCCGGGATGACGGACAAGGAAGCGAACCAGGCAGGGATCCGGTGCGTGTGCCGGGTTCTGCCGCTCAAATTTGTCCCGCGCGCACTGGTGAACCGTGACACCCGCGGCTTCATCAAAATCGTTGCTGACGCGGACACGGGTCGGATCGTAGGGATCACTGCTGTGGGTAAGGAAGCCGGGGACATTGCCGCCGCCGGGGTCTACATTCTGGAGGCCGGGATGACCGTTGATCAGGTCGCGAACCTTTGGAGCCCCTACCTGACCATGGCTGAGGGCATCAAGATCGCAGCCCAGTCCTTCACCACTGACGTCTCCAAACTTTCCTGCTGCGCGGCCTGACACTGGGCTGGCCGCGAACGCTGCTTTGGGTGGCGGATATGACGTGGCCAATGACAACGCTTCTTGCTCGCGGGGAGAGCCGGCACGGCTCCCTTTTAGTGCGCGGTCCTCGTCAGGCTCTGGGCGAGTCGGTAGGAGTCAGTGCCCGTTTCGATAATGGAGCCGTTGAAGGTCAACCGGTCAACGATCGCGGCGCAGAGGCGCGGGTCGGTGAATGTCTTGGTCCAGCCGGAGAACGACTCGTTGCCGGCGATCGCGATGGAGTTCTTTTCTTCGGGTTCGGTCAGAACCTGGAAAAGGAGTTCGGCGCCTCGGCGGTCCAGTTCCATGTAGCCCAGTTCATCGGTGCAAAGCAGATCCACACGCCCATAGCGGGCGATGGTTTTGGTGAGGACTTTCTCGTCGGCGCTTCGACGAGTTCGTTCACGATCCGGGTGGCCAACGTGTATTTATCCCGGCATCCCTTCTCCGCTGCAGCGGTGCCCAGACCGATAAGCAGGGGGATTTGCCTGTTCCGGAGTCCCCGATTAGGCATAGTGGTGCGCCTTTGCGGATCCAGTCACCGGTAGCGAGGGTGTAGATGGTACCGGGGTTTATGTTCGTGTTCGCGTCGAAGTCGAAGTCACCGAGCCATTTGTCCCGGACGAGTGCCGGAACCGCGGCCACCGCGGGAGCTGTAACTGCTGATCTCCTTTCAAATGAGGGGCCCGCACTGAAGGGCGGCCGAGCCTGACCGGTCGATCTGCTGCGGCCCGCCCGGCAACGATAAGCTCAAATGATGGGCGCCAGCCTCGGAAACACGAACACCAGCACGGCTGACGTGCGCATGCCATGCGCTGCCGCAGGAAGGGCGCCCTGCAGCTTAGTCGGGCCGGGGCGCAGCGTCACCCGCAGGAGTCATGGGGCTGCTTCGTAGGAATGTTGTCCACACGCGGAGCTGCACGACGACGCCGAGGGTTGTGAAGAGCACCATCACGGGTGAGGTTGGGCCGGCCAGGTCCAGGATCAACAGTGCCACCGGTACCCCGAGGAGAGCCCAGGCGACCGCTCGGGCGCGGGCTGTGTGCATGGTCCGGATCCGCTCAGGTTACGGTGATCTGTGCGTACATGCCCGCTGCGTAGTGGCCGGGCAGGTTGCAGACCAGTTCGTAACGCCCCGGCGACAGGGTGACAGTGACCCACCCGGCGGCACCGGGCAGGATGCCCTGCCCCGCCCCGGACGCGCAGGTGGCCGAAGCCTCACCGAGGCTGCCGGTTTCGTCGATCTTCCCGTCGCCGCCGGTAACCCTGCTCCCCGCAGTCTGCGAGCCCGGCAACGGAAGGATAACCATCTCGTGGGCCAGGCGCCCGGCATTCGTGACCAGGAAAGACACCTCGCCGTGCTGCACCACGGCCCTGTCCGCGCTCAGGCGCATGCCACCCATCCCGCGGCCACCGCCCATCATCGGGCCGCCCATGTCGGTCGCCGTCACATTGACGACGGTCCCCGCCAGAGCCGGCGTGCTGCAGCCGGCCCTGGAACGAAACCCGGCACCCGGCCCGGACGAGCCGTCAATCACCCCCGGTCCCAGCAGAGCAACCGCCGCCAGCGAGACGCCCGTCAGCACGAGGGTGGCAACTATTCCGAACAGCACAAGCATGCCGCGGAAAGGCCTGCTCACGGCTGGCGCCTCAGCGCCTCACGCCTGGCCCGCAGCTCCGTCTCGTCGATCTCACCCCGTGCGAACCGCTCACTGAGGATCCGCTCCGCGTCCCCGTGCGGCGAACCCCCAAAACCGGGTCCCCCGGGCCGGGCGCCCCGCAGCAAAAGAACCACCACGGTCACAACCCCGCCCCAGAACAGCAGCATCATCACCGCCATCGCGATCCACCCGCCAAGACCCCAATTCCCACCCCAGCCGTACATCATGACCCGTAAACTCCCTTCAGGGAGCACCGCTCCCGCAACGTCAGCCTCCGCTTTCTCCCAATCCACGACCAGAGTACTTGGTCACGAAGAACCCGGATGGCAGCGGCTCCAGCCCCACCCGGACCTCAGCACGCGACAAACCGAGATGAATATGTCAGCGTAATTCAAGACTACCGAGGCGGCCTGATTCAGGTCCGTCCAGGCCCCAGACCGCTGCCCTTACGTGGCGTGTACCCGAAGTGACAGGGGCAACGGTGTCACCGGCTAGTAGCACGGATGTATGGCTGCGTGGGGCGAGATCCTGGCGCTCCACGCGGGCGGATGGGTCCCCGGGAACATCTCGTTAGCGAAGCGCTGGAGCTCGGGAGTAAGACCCCAGCTGACCGGTGTTTCCCCTTCTGGATCGTCGCCCCGATTGCCAGCTACGTCGTAGAGCCGCTGACGGAGCCCGGACCAGCCGTGGGCGTGGATAGCGGAATCGAGCTTTACAACGCCCCCAGGGCTGCAGGTAGTCCGGGGCGTTTGGGAACTGAAGTCCGTGCACATCATCCAAAGATAAGAACGGGCGCATCCCTGCACGCAGCAGCTACGGCCATGATCCGCTCACAACATGCGAGGCCGGCCGTGGCTGACCGCGCAGCAACCGAAGACCACCGCCACGCCGTCAGAACGCAACCGCAGCCTGGCCCCTGCGCCCCCCGGATCCGCCAACAGATACAGGCAGGCGCCCACGTTCAGCACACACGGGGACGACTTTAGGTGCCGTGCCGTATCGTCAGGGATACGGGCCGGTTCCTGCCCGTATCAGGGTGCAGCCACAGGGCTGCCGCTAGGAGTACACCATGGCCGATAAATCCCCACGACAATCCGCCTCCAAGAAATCGGGCAAATCCATCAAGGAAAAGCGAAACGACAAAAAAGCCAAAGCCGCCGGAAGCCCGCCGTCGGAAACCGTCACAGCCGCCAAAAAACGCTAAGCCCTAGGGTCATCACCGAGCCAGGAGTACAAAATCCTCCCGTCTTTCAGCCCGGCGGCCTGCTTCCGGCCACCGCGCGCGTTCCCGGCATCGCGCGACGGTTTCCGGGGCCCACGCCCTCGTCAACAGCGTCCCGGCCCTCACCGTACAACCGAATGAAGGCCGGCCGCCCCGTGCCAGGGGCCGACGGCGGAACCGGACAGTGTTTTGGCCTGGCCTCTCTGGCGCTTCCGTGAGGCGTCGCGGGTGGTCTCCAGCCGGGGCTTGTACAACTGCGAGGTGGTCTGGCCGGTGAGCGGCGAGGTCGGAACCGTCATCATCGGCGTGCTCGACGCCTTCGCCCTGATCACTGTCGCTTCGGCATGGTGAACATGCTGCTGAGGTCCGCGGGGGAACGCACCGGCGAAATCGCCCTGATGAAGGCAATGGGCCTGGTCGGCGGCCTCATCGTCGCCTTTTGATAGGTCGCGCCTTTGGTGCGGGTGCTCTGGCGAGATAGCGCCAGCTAGCCGAGCATCCCGAGGTATTGGGGGCGGCATTTCATCGCGTGGATGAGTTCTTCGCTACCGTCGTCCCAGACGAGCACCACGAGTTCCAGGAGCCGCCCGTGGGTGTCGAAGCCGAGGCGGAGGAACCTGCGCGGATCCTCATCATCCAGGGGGACCGAGACCAGCGGCCAGGTCGCGGCCTCGATCGCGTCAGCGGAGCTGATTCCGTGCTTGTGTGCGGAGCGGCGGACAATCACGCCGCGTGCGACCAAGCGGCCAGAGCGGCACGGATCGCCTCGGACCGGTTGAGGTGCTCGCGCTCGGCCCGTGCCATCACCGCTGCAAGCTCTTCGACCGTCAGCCGTACGGGAACGACCTGAGACGCTTCCGCACCCCGGGCGGGGCGCCCCATCCGCGCCTTCAGCTCCTCAAGGTGGTAACCGGCCTCGGCTTCCTCGACCCACCCATCGATCTCGGCCTCCGAGACTTCCCGTCCGTGCATCTTGCGTTCCATGCGGACAATCGTATTACGAATACTTCCCCGTGACCAGAGG
This sequence comes from Paenarthrobacter sp. DKR-5, assembly GCF_018531425.1. GTDB lineage: Bacteria > Actinomycetota > Actinomycetes > Actinomycetales > Micrococcaceae > DKR-5. The sequence continues at coordinate 18,653 of NZ_JAHBOI010000007.1, read as the reverse complement.
ATCTGACCGTTGTCTGTAAGGCGGTTCCCTTACAGGGCGGATTCCTTTTCCTGGTCCAAGTTGCTGTTTCGAAACCTTTGCATCTCGAAACACCTGCCATGCAAGACCACTCAGAGCATGGCAGTAGGACACCGAGCGCATCGCAGAATGCCGCTTGACCTTATGATCGGTCTAATCAGCCGCTCCACCGTTGTTGAGGGTACGCGGGCGGCACGGTCTTGTGCCGACGCTGACCGAGCCCGGTTTGTCAGCCCACGCGGATGCCGTTGTCAGCGAGGAATTCGCGGGCACGGCCCATCTGTCGGTCTGTGGAGAAAACGTCCCACTGTTCGCTAAGGTTCTCGGCCTGGACGAGGTCGCGGAACCGGCAGAAGGCACCTTTGCCCTCGATCGCCTGCTCCAGGCGCTCTCGGAGGGGCGCATCGTGCTGCCGTTCGGCGAAGGCCGCCATGTCCAGCCAACCGTTCCGCGAACCGGTGCGGTCGAGTCGAAGCCAACGGTCCGGCTCCTCCGCCACGTCGATGGCGGCTTCCTCCCCGACCATCATCGGGTCAGTGGCACTGTCGTCGTACACCTGCCCGGTGCGCAGGTCGAGGTAGCCACCGGAAGATATGTCGGGATCCCCTTCCAGCACGGTGCTGAGCATGTCGAGGTCTACCGGCACCACTTGGCCTGTCAGCGGCACGCGGCGGAGCCCGGCCAGCAGGTCCTCTGCCAGGACCCGGTCACCAGCCCCGCCGCGCCAAGTCAGCCGGTTGATGACCGACATGGCCACCGGCTCGGCTTTTTGGCGTCTGTGCTCCAGCGCCATTGGTATGCCGGCTCCCACCTGCTGCAGAGCATCATCGACGTCGCATCCGGTCACCACCGCGAGGAAGCGGGCCGCATCTGCCGCCGCGATGGCTTCACGCAGCCCGGACAGGTCCAGCGCCGGCACCTGCACCTGCCCGGGCCACGCGGGCAGCAGCATGGGGTGCGGTCGGCTCGGTTTCCCCGGCGCCCAGCTCTGTCCGTCGTCGGTAGCCCATCGGCGCCCGTACTGGTCCGGGATGGTGCCCCAACCCCAGTACGGCAGAGGGACATCGGGACGGATACCCAATACCTCCAGCGGGTCGACCTTCACCTCCCCGACTACACATCGGTGAGTCCAGGCGTCACCAAGGTCGAACGTGAATTGAAACTCAGCCCCCGGCTCCAGCGTCCGGACAACCTTGGCTGCAGCGATGTCGATTGGTGCGATGATCGGGCCGCCGACCGATCCGGCCATCTCCGCTCCCGTCTCCTCGTCAGTGATTACCCGGCCGTCGGCCAGGGTGAACATTGACAGGTGCGAGCGGTCCCATCGAGCGAAGGCATCGTTGATGGCATTAGCGAGAACCATGAAGGTATGCGACGGTCCGACCGCGAAGACGCGCCCGGGCCACGGCCACAGCTCCTCACCACGACCGCCGAGCAGTTCCACCGTCACCGATAACCAGGTTCGTGCCATACCCCCAAGGTATGGCACCAACCACCGCGGTGCCACAGTCCTGTTTACCGCACCGCTTCGCTCGAAGCCGATGAAGGGTCTCTTGATCCGGCTCTTTCCATCGAAACCTCCAGGCCTTGAAACGCAGCCATGCAAAAACAACTTTCCCGCCCGCGTATCCGGCCGCCGCTAAGCATCCCGGGGCTAAAGGACGCCTGCAGTGGTGCGGCGCTTCCTCCCGCATCGTGGGATATTTTTGCTCAAAGTATGGACACGTCATCTAGCCTGCACTGTATGGACGGCAGCCGGATAACCCAAGAAGTTCTTCCACCCTTTGTTGATGCCGCGTGGCTCAAGGCGCACCGAAGTAACGTTGTCACCGCTGATGTTCGCTGGTACCTCAACGGCGCGTCGGGCCGTGCAGCGTACGACGGCGGGCATCTTCCTGGTGCGGTGTTCGTGGACCTGGACGCATGGCTGTCGGGAAATTCGGGACCACGCGGGCTGAACCCGCTTCCCGACCCTGAAGTGTTCGCACATGGAATGTCCGCCCTGGGAATCGGCGACGACACGACCGTCATCGCCTATGACGACGCAGGGGGAGTCATCGCCGCACGGCTCGTGTGGATGCTGCGGGCTTTCGGGCATCGGGCGGCGCTGCTCGACGGCGGTCTTGCCGCGTGGACGGGACCGCTGGAGACGACGCCCGTGAAGCCGACGCCGGCGACCTTCACGCCGTCTTCGTGGCCTCAGGCCCGTCTCGCCCAGCTGGAGGACGTCACGGCAGGGGCTGCCGGGATCATCGTCGACGCCCGCAACGCCGACCGCTTCGACGGAAGCCTCCAGCTGCCCACCGATCCCCAGGCCGGACACATCCCCGGCGCAGTGAACGTCCCGTGCCGTGGGAACCTCGCCCCCGATGGACGCCTGCGCCCGATCGCAGAGGTCCGACGAGCGTTTGCGAAAGTTGGGATCGACGACGCGACTGCCGTCATCTCCTACTGTGGCTCAGGCGTCACGGCCTGCCACAACCTTCTCGTTCTCGAGCATGCAGGACTCGGCCAGGGCCGCCTCTACGCAGGCGGGTGGTCAGAGTACGGAGCCGAGCCCGGCCGCCGAGCCGAGCTTGGCTGACAACCGATCTACGACACCCGCTCGGGCCCAGACCACGACCTCCATCCTGAACAGTGGAGACCGTCTCAGTCTGGCCCGGTAAGGGTTGGGCTTACGGGCATAGAAGGTGATGTCGTCATGGAAGAATCGGCGCATGACGGACACCTGGGAAAGCCGCGTGCAGGAGTTTTGGGCGCACGCTGACGCCGGAGACCCCGCCGGAACGTTCAGCAGCATGAAAAGCGCTCGTTGATGAGCGGCCTGATGGGGACGCCGCGGCTCTGTATGAGTGGGCTTCTGTTCACGACTTCCTGGGCAGCGAGACGGAAGCAATTCCCCTGTACCGACTTGCACTCGACGCCGGTCTCGACGATAGAAGACTGCCTCAGGCACTCATTCAACTCGCCAGCTCACTGCGCAATGTGGGCGAGTTCGAGGCGGCCATTCAAGTCCTCGGGCATGTGGAAGAAAACGACGTGACCGGGGACGCACATTTTGCCTTTCTCGCCCTTGCACTTTTTGACGCTGGCCGCCCGGATCAGGCACTCCGTGTCGCACTTCAGGCCCTGGCCAAGACCCTTCCCCTCTATCGTCGCGCAGTCACCGGGTACGCGGCAGAGCTTCCACCGAGCTGCTGACGTTCCCATCCAAGGGGTGGCCCCGAGACTTCGTCTGCGTAATCGAGAGCCCGGTAAGGGATCCACAACCGTGCGCCCGGTCGCGGACGTCATCCGCACGGCGCCGAGGTCTCTGAGGCTTCCGTCCGTCATGCTCGGCGGAGCGTCAGCGGAATCGCTTCCCGTCCCTGCACTGCCTCTTCTACCTGATCCTTTCGGCCAGCACGTAAGCAGCTGGCGCGGGGTTCGGTTTGTAGCCAGCGGCAACGGGAACGTCTTCTTCGACCATGAAGTTGTCGAAATCCCGGACAGAGTGAAGAGCGGACGGTGGGACCCTCTTGCGGCCCGTGTAGCGGGCCAGACCGATGTGTTCGGCCGCTTGCCTGCCACCTCTGAGCATCCAGTAATAGAAGCCGACAGGGAAGACCGGAACCAGATACCCGATCCCAGCGGCCCGATCTACTTGGTGACGAGAAACCCCGCCGTTGCGTGCGGTAGACCAGAGGTCATGATCTTCAGTCAGCTTGAGTACATTGTTGCCTTGGCGCGCGAGCGTCATTTCGGGCGGGCGGCTGCGAGCTGCCTGGTTTCCCAGCCGGCTCTGTCGGAGGGGATCAGGAAACTTGAAGTTGAATTGGATGTTCCTTTGATCCGGCGTGGCAACACTTTCGAGGGCTTGACGGCCGAGGGTGAACAGATCGTAATTTGGGCGCGCCGCATTCTCGCGGACCGCACCGCCATGACCGAGCAGATCCGCGAGATGCGCTCCGGCGTCACCGGGCAGCTCCGGATCGGGTCGATTCCGACAGCGTCTTCGGCTGTTTCCTTCCTGACCGCCCCGTTTTGCGAGGCGCATCCCCTGGCCCGTGTTCATGTCGCTTCGGATCTGCGCTCCGATGATGTGCTCAGACTGTTGGCGGACTACGAGGTTGACGGGGGCATCACCTATGTCGAGGACCGGCTGCCGGAGGGCTTCAGGGTCACGCCGCTATTTTTCGAGAAATATGTTCTGCTCACCGCGGGGGAAGGCGGATTCGCCGCAGGGGCTACCGCTACCTGGTCGGACGCGGCGGCTATGCCGCTGTGCCTGCTTGACCGGTCGATGCAGGGGCGCCGCCTGGTGGATGAAGCGTTCCGGGACATCGGACTGAGGGCCGCTCCGCGGCTTGAAACGGATTCGGTCGCTTCGCTCCTGGCCCAGATGAAGGCCGGGCTGTGGGCCACGATCGTTCCGGCGGCGTGGCTGCATGTGTTTGCTCTGCCGCCCGGCGTGCGCGCCTTTCCGCTGGTTCAGCCGGAACGGCGCGTGCGGGTCGGCCTGATGACCCTCTCGCGGGGGCCCGAAACAGTCCTTGCGCGGGCGGTAACGGCCGTCGCACGTGGGACCGATCTCACATTCCTCGAACAACTGCCGTCTGAACAGGTCTAATAGGCGACCCCTATCGAACTATCGGTTTTCCTTCTTTGATACCTATCGCGCGCTGGTGAAGAGTGGATTACAGGTGCAGAAGATCCGGTAGGAAACGGGAGCCGGGTGCGGGCCTGCGGGAGAAAGAATGGCAACGATCTCCGGTGCCCCGGCCGCCGGGTGCTGACCACCCCTGACGGCCCTCGCCGAACAGCGGGATGGCTTTCGCGGGCTTGCGGAACGAAGTGTTCCGCAGTGGCCGCTGCGACAACCGCACGAGGCAAATCCTGCAAGCCGGTCGGGTCGCCTGCACAGCCAAAGACAGCTCCGGCAACACCCGGGTGTCCGGCGCACGGCGATCGGGGCAATCATCCCCGTGCTGCCGGATGGACCTACAAACATGACCTATCCAATGGAGGCTTCCTTGAGCACATTTTCGGTTTCCCCAACCGGGCCCGTCTACGGCAGGAGGGGCGCGTATACCGACGTCGACGTGCTCCGCCGCACGGCAGGGACCGGGAACTACAGGCCGGGGCGTTACACCGATGTGGACGTTTTGACCAGGGGTAGAACCGGGGATGCGGCACGCCCGGGCAGCTACACCGATATCCATGCGCTTGCCGGGCGGCGCCCCGCTTCCACACCCCCCGGGCGCTACACGGACACGGAGCCCTCAGGCCGCTAAGACCCGCGACCGATACCCATCCGGGGCGCGCGGACCCGCACTCTCACGCCATGGGCTCTCGCTCACGCAACACGCCGAGGCAGCGTGCATGAGGGACCGGTCGGGCGATTTTGGCGATGTCCGGGAGGCGGGAGATCCGAGCCGGGGCCTCGCCACGCTGTCCGTTGTTCCGCCTCCGGGCCGGCCAGTATTGTGCCGCCGAACGGCGGTTGCCACGAGCACCACGGTGCAGGACAGCTAAGTCAACAACGATGCTTCGGGTTTTTTGACAGCCGCGGTTTCCGGCATCGAGTTCCGGTGCGGCCCCCTTCCCGGGCCTCAGACTCCCGTGGACGCGACAGGCATCAGTGGTTCGCCACTTTTTCCTGGTTGATCGGTTCCGTGGCGCCGATTTACGCAGAAGACCGGCGCCCATCTTCCCGGCTCCGCCGGGGTTTTTCGTCCCCGCCCTTGAACCGGGGAAGCCAGACGGATGCTTCCGCGTGGCTTCCCCGGTTTGTCGAGCTTTTGAGCAGCTGATGGACGCACCGTACGTGATGGACCGCTCAGGGGCGCTCGGATGACAAAAGGGGTTCTCTCGTCGGTGTCGGCGACACCCTCGTGTCCTCGGCCGATTTTCTCTCGGACCAACGGCCTCGAATCCCCCCGCCCGCGGCCGGGCCGAAGAGAGTGCCGCGCCCGGCTCGACCATCCAACACGGCCCACTCGCCAAACCACCGCAGGGAAAGGGCCCCGCCCCGGGCCCCCACTCCTGCCCCCGGCAAGGGCCGCGGCCGCGGGCCGCAGGCCCAGCGCGGGGACGGAGAGGGACGCACCGCGGGCTTGGGGGTGCTGTCAGTTCGTTCAGTGTGCGGCGCGGTCGCGTAGCAGCACCCGGTACAGCAGGGCGCACGCCGTGAGGATGAGCGAACCTGCCAGGACCGGGGTTAGCAGGTAGCCCCACCCCTCGTGTGCCAGCAGGATCGCGATCGGGGTGCCCCCTGCCGGCGGATGGATGATGCGCAGCGCGGCCATCGCTGCCATGGCCGCTCCCACGGACAGGCCCAGGCTCCACCACGCGGTGGGAAGGAACGCGTGCGCGGCGACCCCGCAGAGGGCCGAGACCATGTGGCCGCCGACCACGTTGACGGGCTGCGAGAGCGGGGCGTCGGGCAGGAGAAAAACCAGGACGCAGGATGAGCCGAAAGCCGCAATGAGAATGGGGGTGCCGGTCGCGTTCCCGGTGAGTGAGAGTACGGCGATGGTCAGCGCGCCGCCCAAAGCCGCCACGAGGATCGCCGGCCAGGGTGCGCGCGGCTGCGTCGGCGTCATGAAGCGACGGACGGTGGCCCGGGTGCGGACCCATACCGCACCCGGGGCCAGGGTGGGGACGGAGGACGGGCCGGCCGGGCTTGTTCCCGGCCCGGCGTGCCGGGGTGAGGAATTGACTTGTGACATGGTGCGGGACCTTTCAGATCGCGGGTGGGGCGCCGGCCCCGGGCGATCCCGGTCCGGCTAGGAAGGTGTTGAAGATGGACGCGGGCGCGCCACGACGGCCCGCGTGGCGTCGTCCAGTGCGCGCATGAGCGCCGGCAGCGGTTTGGCGGCCAGACGCACCACGGCCAACGGGGTGGAGATCGCGGGCTCTACCAGCGGCAGGACGTGGATCGAGGGGTCCTGGCGTCGCATGGCTACGGAGGACTCCGGGACCACCACCGCCCACATTCCGGTCCCTACCAGCCCGAGCAGCGCCTCGATCGAGTCCGCCTCAGCGGCGGGCCGCAGTTCCAGGCCGGCCTTTCGCCACGCTTCATCGGCGACCTGTCGCGCCCGCATTCCCGGGGCCAGCAGCCCCAGCCGCACGGAAGTCAGCATCGGGCCGCTCACGGCACCCAGAGCCTCGTCGAACAGTCCCGGCGAGGCGACCACGACGCTGGTAGCGTCCCCCAGGGGCGCTGCCACGAGGTCCGGGCCGTCCGCGGCGGAGGGGTGGATGATCCCGGCATCGAGCTCGAAAGCACGCAGCCGCGCCACGACGTCCTCGCTGCTCAGGCCGGTCCGCACCGTCGAACGCACCAATGGGTGCGCCTGCGTGAGCGTGGACACCAGGTGCGTGGCGCCGCCGATCCCGGAAGGAATAGTGCCGATCCGCGCGGCGCCGGTGAGCTTGCCGCGGGCGGCGGAGAGCTCCTCGGTCAGAGCGGTCCGGTCCGCCACGACACGCCGTGCCCACATCAAAGCGAGCTCCCCCTCGGGTGTGAGCCCTTCGTACGCGTGCCCTCGACGCACCAGGGGCACCCCGAGCTCTACCTCCAGCTTGCGCACGGCCTCGGAGAGTGTCGAGGGTGAGACGAAGCAGGCCGCGGCCGCGTGTCCGAAGTGGGCCTCGCGGGCCAGGGCCACGAAGTACTCGAGCTGGGTCAGGAGCATGACATCCCGTCTGTTCAGTGGCGTCGCCGCCGTGTCCCGGGACCGTGTGGTCCGGGCCCGGGAACGGCTGGCCGCCGATGCGGTGCCGCCCGCCGCCCGTGAGCGGCAAGCGGCCTTCCGCATCGACCCTAACGCGCCGGGGGCGCGCCGAGCGGGCCGCGAAGCGTGCGGGGTTTACTGCGCTTCGGCCGGCTCCGCCTGCTTGGCGTAGGAATGCGCTCCGGTGCCGGCGTAGGCGCCGCCTTCGACGATCAGGTACTCCGGGCGGAGGGGACGTCCCGAGAAGAAGTCCTCGAGGATCTCGCGCGTGCCGGCAGCGTACTTGGCCTGCGCGGGAAGGGACGTGCCGGAGGTGTGCGTGGTCATCGCGTTGTTCGGCATGGAGCGCCACGGGTGATCGGCAGGGGCGGGCTGGGGCGCCCACACGTCGCCGGCGTACCCGGCCAGCTGGCCGGACTCCAGGGCGCGGACGATCGCGTCACGATCGGCGATCGCACCTCGGGCCGGGTTGACGATATACGCGCCGCGGCGCATGGTGGACAGCAGCTCGCCGTCCAGCAGTCCAGCCGTTTCCTCCGTCAGCGGTGCGTGCACCGTGAGGACGTCGATGTTCTTGACGAGTTCCTGGATGTTCTCGTGGAACACCAGGTTGTACTTTTCCTCGTACTCCGCGGGCAGACGGAAACGATCCGTGTAGTGCAGGTGCACGCCGAACGGAGCCAGGCGCTCGATCACGGCACGGCCGATGCGGCCGGCAGCGAAAATGCCCACATCCATGCCCTCAAGGTCATAGGAACGCTCCACCGCGTCGGCGATGTTCCAGCCGCCCTCCACCGCGATCCGGTGCTGGCGCACGAAGTCGCGCACCAGGACCAGCACCTGCATGACCGTGTGCTCGGCAACCGCGAGGCTGTTGGAGTAGGTGACCTCCGCGACCGTAATGCCGTGTTCGTTGGCCGCGTTGAGGTCCACGTGGTCGCTGCCGATGCCGGCGGTGATGGCGATTTTGAGGTTTTTGGCCTTCTCGATGCGCTCCGGGGTGAGGTAGGCGGGCCAGAACGGCTGGGAGATGATGACGTCGGCGTCGACCAGCTCACGGTCGAAATCCGAATCCACACCGTCCTTGTCGCTGATGACAACCAGCTCATGTCCGGCAGCCTCAAGATAGCTGCGCAGGCCCAGCTCGCCGGAAACCGACCCGAGCAGCTCGCCCGGAGTGAAGTCGATGGCCTCCGGCGTGGGGAGGGTCTGGCCGTTGGGGTAATCGGTCAACGCGGGCACAGTGTCCCGCGCATAGTCCTTCGGGAAAACGGGGTAGCCGTTCACGGGATCCGGGTAGAGGACAAGCAAAACCTTGGCCATGACACTTCTTTCATGTTCACCGCGTGACTTTCACGCCGTGTTTTCACCCTAGGCACCACCCTTATTCGGCGTCCATGAGGCACCTTCAACCAACCATTCGGCGCCGCCGAACGACTCCCAACGCTGGACTGGCAAAGCATTCATTTATTACGACCCTCCTGCTTGGACGGTCGTCTGCCGGCCCCACCTGTTTTAGGCGGGTCGGGCTGGTACGGGGTGCAGAACTTGGCGTCAAGGTCCGCGGCATGCCCGGGACAGGTCCGCCGGGCCGGCGGCCTGCCCGTTCCAATGGAAGAACGGTTCCTCGGTGATTGCCCGGTACTAGGCTTCACTGGTGGGAACCAGCGCGCGGCGGTGTCGCCGTCGTGTGTAGCGCCAGAGCTCATCCGTTCCCCATACCAGGAAGGGAAACGGGGTCAGGGCCAGGATTTGCCAGGGTTCGGGGATGCTAGTGCCGAAAACTTCCTGGAAGGGCGGGATGGCCACCACGGCAGCGGTGAAGATGATTTCGAAGGCGATGCCCCACAGCAGCAGCCGGTTGCTGGTGAGCCCGATGCTGGCCAGGGAAGCGCTCTGGGTGCGTGCGGCCAGCGCAGTGCCGATCTGGCAGGCGACAATGCCTAGGAAGCTCATCGTGGTGGCCTGCATCCACACCGGGTGGAGGGGCCCGTGGCTGATGTCGTCACCCGGGCGCCAGCCGCCGATCAGCAGGGTGGCAAGGAAGGCAGTTGTGACCAGCAGGGCCGAGACCCCGCCGAGAAGCCCCCAGGCGCGGGCGAGCATGGCGCCGTCGATCACGTTTTGTCCCCTGCGGCGGGGCGGTCGGTCCATGGTCCCGGGTTCTTCGGGTTCCCGCCCGAGCGCGAGGGCAGGCAGGGTTTCGGTGCCCAGGTCGATCGCGAGGATCTGCATGACGGTTAGGGGCAGCGGGATCCTTCCGCCGGAGGCGGCGTAGATCAGGAAGGGAATGACCTCCGGGGTGGCGTGCGCGAAAATGTAGATGATGAATTTGCGCACGTTGTCGTAGACCCGGCGTCCGGCTTGGACGGCGCTGACGATGGATGCGAAGTTGTCGTCGGTGAGGACCATGGTCGCCGCTTCCCGGGCGACGTCGGTTCCGGACCTTCCCATGGTGACGCCGATGTCGGCGCGGCGCAGCGCGGGTGCGTCGTTGACGCCGTCGCCGGTCATCGCCACGATCTGTCCCAGGTCCCGCAACGCGTCCGCGATGCGCAGCTTCGCTTCCGGTGAGCTGCGGGCAAAGATCAGTTCCTCCTCTGCCTCCAGGAGCTCATCGAGCTCCCGTTCGGGCATCCGGTCCAGTTCAGCGCCGGTGATGATGCGGGTTTCTGCGTTTCCGATGCCGACGCGGGCTGCGATACCGCGGGCGGTCAGCCCGTGGTCCCCGGTGACGATAATGAGCCTGATTCCCGCGCTATGGCAGCGCGCCACAGCGTCCGGGACTTCAGGTCGGGGCGGGTCGAACATGGCAACCAGTCCCAGCAGCGTCATGTCCTGCTCGGCCTGCTCACGGCCCAGGCCCGGGTCTTCGTGCGCGCCGAGGTCCCGTTCCGCGACGGCAAGGACCCGCAGCCCCTCGTCTGCCCACTGGTCCACCACGGCTGCTGCGGTGTCCCGTCCGGCCTGCTCCAGCGGCCGGTCGCCGCCCGTGGCCGCCACCGTGGTGCACAGCCGCAGCAGCTCTTCCGGGGCCCCTTTGCAATGCACGCGCACTCCCTGCGGTGTCCGGTCGATCGTGGACATCCTCCGCAGGACCGGGTCGAAGTGGAACTGGGCGAGCCGTTCCCCCGGGTAACGGCCGCCCGGGACGCCGAGACTGACGGCGGCGTGCAGCAGCGCCAGCTCCGTCGGATCACCGCTCTCCGTACCCGAAGCGTCAATGACCGCGTTGTTGCAGTAAACCGAGGCCGCAGCCAGTCTCGCCGCCGTCGAAGCCGGCCCGGTAGGCAGCGTCCCGGCGTCCAGGTCGCGGCCTCCTTCGCCGGCGGTCCAAAGGCTCGTGACACGCATCCGGTTCATGGTGAGCGTGCCGGTCTTGTCCGTGCAGATCACAGACGTGGACCCAAGGGTCTCGACCGCGGAGATCCTTTTCACCAATGCACCCTGACGGGCAAGGATCCGCACCCCGACAGCCAGCGCGAGGGTGATTGTGGGAAGCAGCCCTTCGGGCACATTCGCGACAAGCAGCCCGACCGCGAAATTCAACGTCTCCCCCAGGGACATGCCTCCCAGGAGGGTGCCCACGGGGATGAACGCGATGCCCATGGCCACCGCAACGACCGCGATGATCCGGGCCACCCGCGTGACCTGCTTCTCCAGGGGACTCTCATCGTGCCCGACACGCTCCGACAGCGCAGCGATACGTCCCAGTTCCGTGTGCATGCCAGTGGCGAAAACCACCGCCACCCCCTCACCGCCAGTGCACCCGGTCCCGCTGAAAATCATGTCCGGGGCCTCCAGCAACGCACCGGATACCGACAGTGGCTCCGCGCTGCGCAGAACAGGAAGTGACTCCCCTGTCAGCGCGGACACGTCCATCTCCACCGAACCTTCCAGCAGGCGGGCGTCGGCACTGACACGGTCCCCTTCCCGCACCACCAGCACGTCCCCGGGCACCAAGGTTCCGGCCGGCACCAGCTTCTCCCGCCCTTCGCGCAGCACCCGGGCCTGCGGCGGAAGATATGCCGAAAGCGCTTCAACCGCCCGCTCCGCATGGCGCTCCTGAAGGAAGGCGAACCCCGCATTTAAAAGAATGACCGCGACAATCGCCGCAGCCAGCGGCGCCGAACCGCTGAAATAGCTCAATACCGCTGCCAGCCACAGCAGCAGGGCCAGAGGGTGTACCAACTGCCGGACAATCTGACGCGGCCACTGCACCCCTCCCCGACGCGTCAACTCGTTCGGCCCGTAAACCATCAAGCGCCGCGCCGCTTCCCGATCAGACAAACCCGTGCGACGGGCCCGCAAGTCACGCAGAAACCGTTGCACCGGCTCCTGCGGATCAGGAACACCGATTTGCTCCTCCCCGCCACGCGCGCCCGTCACCGAACCTGTTCGGGGAACAGCATCCTGCGCATCCATCAAGCCAGTGCAACCCGCAGCAGGCGGAAACACCAGAGACCAAACGCCCCAGCTAAGGGTCCAAAGGAAACAGGCGGCGACCGCATCCCCTCAAAAGAACCGCAGTTCTCTCCCGCACACAGGGGTGCCCGTTCGTCGGCACCATCGATCTCAGGAGGGCCTGTCAGATTGACGGTGGGCCTGCCCTGGGTTGGGGCTAGTTGATTCTGCCCCTCGAATGCGACCGCGAACCCTTCAAAGCCGGCTTCCTCCTCGCGGCCCACCGTGCCCGGCCCGATGGGGTCAAGGGACCGGGTCACGAGGTAGAGACATTTCAGCGCCACCGCATCGTTCGGGAAATGGCCCACTGCCCGCACCGCGCACCGGTAACCGGGGGCTGAGAGACGATCACATTGGTCGAGCAGATCACCCGACGGAAACCCCGCCACCCCAGTCAAGAAGCCCGCCGCCGCTGCGGCGTCATAGACTCCATGCTCAGGCACGGCACCTTCTACGAAAAAAGCCAGCCAAGCCGCCTGACCAAAAGCACAGCGACAAACCCCGGTGCCCGCCGTCCACCAGGAGGCACGAAGCGGATAGCCATCTCCTGCTCCGTAGGACTCGACGCTGCTCGGGCAACCAAGAACGTCTTGGACCAGGGCATACCCAACCTGACGGTCAGAGAGACATCTTCCGTGGATTTGGTGGTAAATACTGTTGCTCTGGCCGGTTCATCCCCGCTCAGCGCCGGATACCCCGGCAGCGGCTTCGATGACGGCGTCGGTCTCCCGGGAACCTGTGACGGAGTCGAGTCGACGAACGCCGGGCAGCCCCTGCGCTTCGCTGGCCGGTCCGGGACGGCATTGCTTGTCGATAGGACCCGACAAGCGTAGAACTGGAACACGCCGCGCCGCCCCGCCGAAACCCTCCGCCGATCATGGCGTCGAAACCAGCCCAGAAGGATCCTCCGCTATGACACTCACCGACATGGGCCCCCAACCGGGCTCCTTCGACCTTGAAACAGCCACGACCGAGAACACCAACTACCGCACCGTGGCCTGGACCGGCCGGTACCTTCAGCTGACCCTGATGTCTGTCCCCGTCGGGGAATCCATCGGCCTGGAAATGCACCCCGACACCGATCAGTTCCTTCGCCTGGACGCCGGCACCGGCAGGGCCCAGATGGGACCGGAGAAAGACAACCTGACCTTCGAGCAGGACGTGTCGGACGGATGGTGCATTCTGGTTCCAGCCGGCACCTGGCACAACGTCATCAACACCGGCGACGCACCGATGCGGCTGTACGTGATTTACGCACCCGTCCACCACGCGGCCGGCAATATCCACCGCACGGCCGCCGACGCGGCCCATGACGAGGAAGCCGGCACCGACAATCCGCCGGCATGGGCCGAGCAGCCCACCTCAGCCGACCCCGACCAGCACGCGGACAACCATTAACCGTTCCATCAGGCGACGATCCAGGCCCCAAAAGGGTCGCCCCGTAGCAGATCAGGAACGCAGACGCAGCCAAGACCCGACGCACCCCCAGTGTCACCGGTGGCGCTTGCGTGCCCGTTCCAGCACGCCGGTTTCCAGCCGGGGGTCGGCTCTCAGAAGTGCAAGCAAGCGGGCCCTTTCCTTCGGTCGGCAGCCATCGAGCACACGGGCGAGCCGCTCCGGGCCGACACCACGCAGACGCACCAACCGGTCAGCGGCGGCAACACTGCCCGGGTCCCACAGCGGGACGAACTCGTCCCAGTCACGCATCGGATGGGTACCGTGGCGTGCCCCGAACTGCGACCACGCGGTCTTGTGCACGTCGAGCCCCGTAAGAATCCATCCGTCCGGGGTGCCCGTGAACCCCACCTCGAACGCCTTCACCAAGCCGGCGGCTTCGACATCAATAAGCCGGTGACGCAGGAGATCACCTTTGACCAGGACCTCGGTGGTTGCCAGCTCCACACGGAACAACTCAAGCACATCCGAACTCAAGACAACCCGGTCAAGCTCAATCACCTCAACGGCACTCCACGGCACATACATCCGGCTTCGCATCAGAGACAGCACAAGACCGGTCAACACCGGGCGACGCCGTTGGTGAAACGTAATCACGCCGTCCGCAAGATCACCGACCCTGTGCCCGTCCGTGTCCCGCACAACGCGTCCGAGCAACGCCATGAACCGCAGGCTCCGGTCCGGACCACCGGCTGTCCTCACGAAGCCCGCCTCTCCCCGAGCCGTCAAGATCTGTGCGTGACGAATGTACGCCCAGTGACCCTGACTGCATAGAGGCCGCCCTCGGACACATCAAGGGGCCCATCTTTCATCGGTAGGTAGACGTCCACGTCCGGCGCACCTTCGGAGGCTCCTTCCGTTTCGTCATGCTGACCGGATACACACATTTGTCAGCTCTGCCTACACCCCCAATCTGACACTGGCTCATCTTTCAAGTTGTACGCAGTGGTGCTCACGGGCCTGCGTTGAGCAGGTTCGTGAACCTGGGGCCGGGTGCGGTGCCGAGTTGGGCCCGGATAGTTGCTTCGAAGTGCCGGGCGCGGCGAGCGGCTTCCTGCCTCCGGCCGGCGGCGAGGTGCGCGCGCACGATCGTCCGGTGGGGTGCTTCCCGAAGAGGTTCCAACGCCGCAGCGCCTTCAGCGGCAACGATCGCCCGGTCAAGATCACCAATTTTCAGGCAGTGCTCCGCCGCGCACTCGAGCGCGGCCACCCGGTCCTGGAGCAACCGGTCCTGCTCGAACAGGACCCAGTCCTCGTACCAGCCCAGCAGCAGATCCGCCCGCAGCAGCGCATCAATCTCCCGCGACGTCGGTACGCGCACACCCTGCTTCACCTCATGGATCAGTCCCCTGACCCGGGCCAGGTCCGTCTCCACCGAAGCTGAGAGCCCAAGCATCGTCCCGTGGCTTTCGACCAGGCCCGGCTGGTCACCGCCGACACGGAAAACGGCGGCCCTCAGGTTCGCCAGCGCCAGGGCGCTGCGGGTCTGCGGCCACAGCAGGGAGGCAAGCGCGCTGCGGGAACGGTCGCCCCCGATGGCCAGGGTCGTGATCAGGCGTTGCTGACGCACGCCCGTCAGCGCCGGTTGCCCGTCCGCGGTGAGCATCCAACAACCAAGAAGGTTCAACTCCCAGCGGGTTCCCGGTCCGGAAGACCCCGAAGGTCCGCGCCGCACGCGGTCATCGGTCGAAAAGGGACCGGCGATGGTCTGGGGGGAAGTCTTGGTCTCAAAAGACTTATCCATCGCCGGCCCCCGTCTCAGGGCCTGTGCGCCGTGACGCCAGGCAGGCGGCTACTGCTGCTGCGCCTGTTCGAGTGCTGCCACTCTCATTCATCCCGGACCCGCTTCCCGTGACCGGGATGGCCTCCCGAACACCCAAAGCATAAGAGCGTGCAGTTGCGCGCACACGAGTAGCCACTACCCGAAACACAGTGCCGACACCCGCCCCGGTCACGGGTCATTACCCGTTCACGCCGGCATGCAGTAGCCGGCCCCTTGACAACCCGCCGCCCGCACCGTTTCTCCAGCTCCCCCGGCTTTCCGGGGCTCCCGGTGTTCGGGTTTCGTTAAGGCCCGCGGTTTGCGCCCGGTCCCGGGCCCGCGCCTGTGAAGATGAATTGCCATGAACACTTTCACGCCCCCGGCGGACCGGCACGAGGACTTCAACACCAGGTCGCATCATTCCCGCCTCCGGCTGGTTGTGATGCTGGCCGTCGGAATCCTCACCGCCGTACTGGTCGGCAGCGTAAAGAACTGGGCGTACGCGCCCTCCCTGGGCTGGGCAGCCGCGTCTGCGACCTACCTGATCTGGGTGTGGGCAGTCATCGGCAAACTCAATGCTTCCGCCACCGCTGCCCATGCCCGCCGGGAAGATCCCGGCCGCGGATACGCCGACATGCTCGTACTCACAGCCACCCTGGCCAGCTTCGCCGGGGTTGCCCTGATCCTGCTCGAAGCTTCCAACGCCCAAGGCCGCGCCAAGGACGCCATCGTCGCCCTCGCCCTGGGCAGCGTCGCCCTCTCTTGGTTCCTCGTCCACACCCTCTTCACCCTCCGCTACGCCTCCCTCTACTACCGGGACAAAGACGGAGTGGACTTCAACGAGCAGACACCGCCCAGATACATGGATTTCGCCTACCTGGCCTTCACCGTCGGCATGACCTTCCAGGTCTCCGACACCGACCTGAAAACCGACGCCGTGCGCGGAACAGTCCTGCGCCACGCACTCCTGTCCTACCTCCTCGGCGCCATCGTGCTCGCCACCACCATCAACCTCGTCTCCGGACTCCTCCACTAAGCGATGGAACAACGTTGAATCAACGGCTCCTTCGCGGCTTTCTCCTGTTTCTCGCCGCAGCCGGCATCGCGGTCCTCACCTTCGACAGGCTCACCCCGACCCAGACACCACATGCTCACCGGCATTCGGGGCGCCGCAACAGCCTCCCTCGCCCTGACCCTCTTCACCCTCACAGCAGACTAAAGCGCCCCGCAACGCCGGCTGCGTGGCCTTCAGCGCGGGACAACCGTGCACGTGAAGGGGCCCCCACACCTCGTCACGCGTCGCTTTCCGAGTTTTTGGCACGGCTCAGAGGCCGCAAGCCCCCGGAGTGATGGACCGGCTTGCGCCATTTCGACGGGCAGCGGTGCTTGCGGGGGTTAGACGGCGGGCCACCGGTACCGTCGTGCGAGCGGCCCCTGCGCCGTGGCGGTGATAATGTTCCGGGTGACCTGGGCGGCGAAGGCACGCGAGCGGGCCGGGACGGCGGGGTCCTGCTGGGCCGGGAGCCAGTTCGTGGACGCCAGGTTGATAACCGCCGCCCCCGATTTGACGGTGTAGATGGAGCCGTCGCTCCAGCCGCGGGCCCGATAAACGCCTTGTGAGGGTGAGTGCGAGAAGATTAACAGGTTCCGCGGCTGGGATACGCTGCGGGAGTCCGCGTCGGTTTCGCCGGCCACCAGGCCCGGGAACACTGTTCCGCGCCGGACCCCTGTTCCCTGGAAGGCGAAAAATCCGGGGTCCGTGACGGTGAAGGTGCCCTGGGCGCCGAGGTCCCCGTACATGCTGCCCGTCAGGGAGCATTCCGGCTCAGGGTGCGGCGCGTCCCGCCACCGGGTGGTGGCCAGTTCCGGGTGCGCGGAGGCAAGCGGGTCCAGCACAGGGTTCCGGTAACAGACCACCAAGCGGTCGGAACCCAGGGCGGTCGGTTCGGTGCGGGCACGCCAGTACACGTTGTTCGCCCCGAAGAACACCACGTTCGTCCCGGTGTCCCGGGCCGTTTCCACGCTGCGGCGCATCCCCGCTGTCCAGTACTCCGAGTGACCGGAGAACAGCAGGGCCGCCGACCCAACCAGGAGGGCCGGGCTTCCCGCCAGCCGCGCTTCGGTGGTGTAACCCAGCGACACCCGGCCGTCCGT
This sequence comes from Paenarthrobacter sp. DKR-5, assembly GCF_018531425.1. Lineage (GTDB taxonomy): Bacteria > Actinomycetota > Actinomycetes > Actinomycetales > Micrococcaceae > DKR-5. The sequence continues at coordinate 1,079 of NZ_JAHBOI010000007.1, read as the reverse complement.
GATGGTTTCCGCGGTGCGGATCAGGGGCGCGTTGTAGATCTCGAAGACGGCAGGGTTGCCGTACGGCCGGTCAAAGGAGACCTTCAAAGACCGGCGCGCAGCGCTTCCCGCAACTCCCGTGTACAGGGACGCACCGCCCCAGTGGTTGTAGGCCTGCATCGTCAGGTCGTTGAAGACCACCACGGCCTTGCCGGCCAGGGACGCCGATTCCACCACCAGGGGTATCAAGTGGGCCTGCGCCCCCGGGGCCGAAAGAACCAGGTAATAGAACCCCTCAGGCCACGCCGAGGTGTCCACCCTGAGGCTGATCTTCCAGTCACACGACACCGTCCGGGTCACCGGGTGCACGGCCGCCGGTGCCTGGACGCGGGCCGGTGTCACAGGTGAGGACCAGACCAGACGCTGGCCCAGCCCGGCATAGTGTCCCAACCGGTACGCGTGAACCTGGAAAGTCTTTTGCGTGGAACTCACGTACAGGTCGATGACGCGGCGCTGTGCGGTCGACGCGTGCTGACCCAGGAAGCCCTCCAAAGCGCCGCTGGTCCCCCACCACGTCGGCAGCTGCCCTCTCGGAGTGCCCCGCAACCGGTTCTCTCCCTGGAACGTGAACCCGTTCGTCAACGCTCCGGCCGGGGACGTGGCGGTCAGAGCAGCCGTTGTTCCCGCCAGCGCGGCAACCATCAGGGCACGGCGGGAGAACCCCGGAGACTGAGACGACACGCGGCGCCCATCCTTTGCTAAGCGAGACCCATGGAACGCGCACCGCGGTTCCGAGCGAATATTACACAGTCCTCAAGCACCCATCGACCGGGGGACGCACGACACGCGCCGACCGGCCTACCCCTTCAGCTGACTCAGTAAGTCGCCACACCGCTCGGGGTATTTCCGTTTTCGGTTGCCACCGTGTGCTGCTCCCGGTCTGCGATGTGCCGCGTGGGGCGCTGCCGCGACGGGTGAGGGCGGCGTCGCGGGTGTTTAGACGCCCGCTGCTCCCAGGAGGCGCCCGACGAGGAAGGTGAACGCGAGGGCGATGGCGCCGCCGATGACAACGCGGAGGGCAGCCCTGCCCCGGGAACCGC
>NZ_JAHBOI010000006.1 GCF_018531425.1 Paenarthrobacter sp. DKR-5 | reverse complement strand
TTGAGCACGTCGAGGTCTTTCGGATGGCGAGCGTAGGAACTTCCATCATCGGAAGGCCTCGACCTCTATCCCGCCTTCGCCGCGCCGGCCCCCGTCGCCCCGGCTACACCCTTAATTACGAAGAGCCCAAAAACTGCCACCCGCGCACGCCCGCGCGGGCTTGCACGTTGCGCAGCAAGAATAGAACTACGGCGCTGATGAGAAAGAAGACACCTGCAATTACTAGGAACGGCCCGGTGACCCCCTCCCCCCACCTCATCGGCCAGCCACCAGGTGGAACGTCGCGATTGCGGCTCCCGCGAGGATAAGTAGAGTGCAAAACAGCACGCCTACGAGTTCGATGGCCTTTACACGCCGTTCATCAGCGCGGGCCTTACCACCGAACATTTCCGTGACCATACGGTACTGCTGACGGGCTATCCATTTACGAAAGATCAGCCAGACCGTAGCGATCATAACGAAAACGACAGCCAGCTCCATCGTTCTCCTTCCCGGTTGGCACGATTGGCTTCCATAACCACCTAAGACCAGCGCTGTCCCCTCTCGGGCGCCGCGTACGTCGGGCCGGCGAACCAGGCCAGCAGGACCGTTGTCGTGGCACCTGCGGCAACCGCCGTCGCGTGCGAAGAGTGAAGCGGGATTGAGCGCTGTGGCGCGCAGAAGAAACAAACATCATCGCCCCGAAACCGAATCAACAGTATGCGCTCATCGTCCGCCCGCCGGGAAACTTGTTGCAACAGGTAACTAAACCGCTCTTGCTCATGCAGGTAGTGCGCCTTCGGAGTCGCACTGCTATCTGTCGCCTCCGGATCGGATCGGGAAGACTGCAGAAGATTGTCCCGGCATTACAGACCCGTGCCGCGGACGAAAGAAATATGAAACGCGGAGAGCCAGACATGAAAGAAGGGCAGCACCTGCCTGGTGCTGCCCTTCTTTTTGGCTGTGTTCCGGCGGTGCTATTCCCCGTCCTTTATGCGGTCTAGTTGCAAGTCTTGCAACTAGACCGCCCAATTTCCTGCAATTAGGTGTAATACTTGCAACTAGGCCGACGTCTCTCACAAACTGTAGATTGCCACGCATTTTGGTCCTTGGGACCAAAATGCCGACCCCGTCGTTCCGCGGGTCGATCTTCTGCCAACCGTTCGATTCTGCCATCGAAGGTGGTCCTTCTCTACGTCGAGCGCGGCCGGAAGGTCGACCCACCCCGGTGACGTAGCGGCGCGGATGCGTGGCGTCTACGCGCAGAGGCCGCCATCCCGCGCACCAAGGCGGCCGTATCCGCACTGGAGGACCTGATCGTCGACGGTGTCCCCTATGCCACGGCGGGGGTCATGCTGACCGATCTGCGGCCCGCCCGAGCCCAGCGGCAACTGCCCCCGTTCGGCACCGCCCACGAAGGCAAGAACATCGGGACCCTGCTCGGGAGCATCATGGACAAATACGGCACCTCCGCGATCGGCCTGGGCTGGGCCGGAATGATCGAAGCCCCCGACTGGGGGAATGAAGCGTCGCGCGCTCTCGCCCAGGTACACCACCGGATGGGATGAGCTGCCCCTCGTGAAAGCCGGGTTAGGCTAGCCAGAATTATCCCTCCCCGGGGGCGAAATTAAGCCAGTCAGGCCCTTGTCTCCTGCGCGACCTTCCCGCTTAAAGGCGTCGGCAGCTATCCGTGGCAGCAGCACCAGATAGATTCCCGTTGACGGTAAGCCTCCGGTGCGCGCGTCCGAATAGCCGGCAGCGACTGCACCTAATACGGCACCGGCACCTAAGAGGGCGTAGAACCACCGTTCACGCCGCAGCCTGAACGTCCGGTTCGGGCCTCGGTTCCTCCACAGCAGCCAGGCGAAGCGCAACGTGTCGATCGAAACACCCGGCAGAAAGATGTCGGCAAGAATGAACACGGAGATGTCATGAAAGGCGATCACAAAGGACATCCCCATCAGGGTTGAGACCGTCAGCACCGTAGCGGCCATTCGGCCTACAACTGAGCTCGAGGCGACAGAGTCAAAATTTCCGAGTACCACGGGACTTCCTTAGCTCGTCAACCAGTCAGACACACCGCCGCCGAGGGACAGAGGTTCGTAGGTCTAATTGAGATATAGCCTCCGACTCATGGTGCAGGCTATGCTTACGTGCAACTCAGCCCTTTCGGTTCTTCCGTAGAATCCAAGGAATTCCGATTCCACAGAAAGTCAATCCACCCACGGTCCCAAGAACCGGGACTTGGGACCAGCCGCCACTGACAAAACCGATCAGGCCCCAAATTACGAAACTCAACACAGCGAAAATGGTTGCCCTGACCCACCTGTTTCCTCCTGACCGAGGGTTCATCCCATGATCTCCAATCCCTGACGTACAACCGCCGAAGAAGCCTAGGATCGCATCGCAACGCCACCGTAGAGCGTTTCGGCGGCGGATTCAGCGACACTGGCAGCGTTTGTTCCGGCGACAGCAGCGGCAGCAGGTCCCAGTGCTATCAGCAACTCCCGTCGTGCCGCACGACCAACACGAACGAACAGTGCGTAAACGAAATGCCCCCACGCGAGTGCCGCGCGTGGGCTATCTCTTGCGCCCTTTCATAAGCAGGACGACTCCGACCATCATGAGCGCCGCGGCAATTGCGCCGATGATGCCGTACCCGGCCCTACCGGCTGCTGTATCGGCTGAAATGAGGCCGATCAGCATCGCGAGGGCGGTGAAGCCCGTTGCGACAATTGACAGCTTGGGTCCGAGATATGGGTCCCGCCTGCGCTCAGTCATAATCAACACCCGCGTCTTTCACCTCACTGGGCGCCGTTTCGCGCGCATTCCGCTTATCAACAGGACGACCAGAATGCCGGCACCTGTTCCGGCCAGAGCGGCAAAAACTTCACTGAGTAATGTCGAACCGGTCACCTTAGTCAGGAGCCCCGCCAGAACGCTGGCAGCGGTCGCACACGCCACCACTACAAGCGCCCGAGTGCGCCGGGAGGTGACAGGATCTGGTCCTGGTTTCTTGACCATCGGGCTTGTTTCCTTCCGCCGAAACCGCACGTTTCCCACGCTTTGCGCACCGACGCGTCCATGGACGCTCACGGCTTAAAGTCCCCGCCATTGAGGTCGTTTTTCGTTGCTTTTCCGATAACTCCAAAGCCTCCCGATACCCCTCCCGCCGCACCCGACTCCGGGCCACGTGCGACGCGCTTGCAGACAACAACCACAAGCGCAACGGTCAGCAACCCAACTCCGTCCACTACCCGTGGAGGAGTCAGATCTAAAGGGCTCACGATAGCCAACACGATCAGGAAGCCAACCTGCCACCAGGTAGCACGCGAAATCACGATGATCGTCTTACGCATGAATACCACTTCCTACCTACGAAGGTGCGGCGGGCGGTCCCCGCTCTCATCGTCTGTTGCGGTCGTTTCGAATGTAAAGCGTAAGCATCCCGCCAAGCAGCCCTCCCGCTATACCGAGGATGCCGAGCGTCCAGTCGCCTCGTACTGCCCCGAGGAGACCGGCAAGCAGCAGAACGCAGCTTCCGATCATCGCCAGGGCATTTTGGTGTCCTGTCATGGGAGTGCCTGTCCCTCTCTCCCAGTCCTCAGCCCCGGAACTGGCTCCGTGATCTTGCAAGTAGTGCCCGTATGCTTCGTCAGCCAGCCAGGTGCGGTCATTTGCCGCGCCCACCAGCACAAACGGCCAACAGAAAGGCACATCTGCCGCGGCCCCACGGGAGCGGGCGTTAGGTAGGTCCGAACGAGAAGAAGGAGAAGAACAGACCAAGGAGGAGTAGTAAGGCCGCTGCCACGAGAGGCCCTCGTCGCAGCTTCTGACCAGCCCCTCTCCGCGGAAATCTGTCCGGGTACTTTTCTCTCAGCAGAAGAATGACCGTGATGAGCACTGCAAACAACCCGGTTGATTCGAAGACGGCTAACGGAGGAAATCGGAGGTGCATGTCGGCGCTCCTTCACGCGAATCAACAGAACAGTCGCAGAATCGAGGAAGTTGCTTGCCGTTTGCCGCCGGAGACCCGCGAAAGCAGGACGGGGGCGGTCGCCATCCAAGTGCCTCATCTGCAAACCGGCTACCGCCGCCGGAGGTGGATGGAGGCAAGGAGGCCGATAACGAGCCAGACGACGGCGAGCAGGAGCAGAAGGAACGCCTTCCATGCGGCCACCCCGGTAAGCAGGTCGGTGACGCCAATGGTTCCCCACAGACCTGCTCCGACTACGGCGAAGATCAAAGTCACCGTGGATGCCTCGAAGTTTTTCATGCTTCAAGTACCAGGAAAGGCACCGTGCATCGTCACGGTAATGTTTGCAGACATCATCGTCCCCCAAGCTGATCGACAGGATCCTCACATCTTCCGGCTGCTGGAAAGTCGTTGCAACAGGTAACTAAACCCGTCTTGCCCATGCAGGCAGTGCACTTTCAAAAAAAGATGTAGGTTGCCCGCATCTTGGACCTCAGGACCAAGATGCTGACGGGTAATGCCACGGATACCGTCGCTGCACAGCAGCTCGGTTCTGTCTTCGAAGATGGTCTCTTTCTACGCCGAGCAAATACTGGAAAGGGGCGGCGGGACCAGCGACCGCCCAGGGAGAGACCGCAATCTCCCGCAGCGGCGGCCTACGGGCCGGAAGTCCCCCACATGACCGACTCGGAAGGGTGCCGGCGCAGCGAGCGAACGGCGCCGAGACCCTTCTCCTTGTCCAAGCGGTGCCCCACGGAAACAGGTCCCCCGCAGTAGCCGCGCGGACCGTAACCGGAGGCACCTGACACAAAGGGCCACCAAGCCGAAAGAGAGGCACTATGCCCTGCCTGAGCCTGGGATTCGCCGCAGAAGTATGGGCAGGCGAGCCGGGAAGAAGGGACTCGATTTCCTCCCGGCGTAACTCCACCTGAAGGTATCCGCGGGCGAAGACACTCCAAAATTCCCCTCAGCGTGCCGGGGTTCAAATCCACACTGAGAAATCCTCATACCCAAACGACGAGTTCGCCCCTCGTCCGCTCGAAAATTAACAAGTGTTTATGCCAAGAACATTTACAAACGGATCTGTTAATGTTCGAGCGGAGTCGACACTAACGTCCCGGCGGAATCGACAGGCTTCACACCAGGAGTAATGCCCTAGGAAGACGACAACGATTGTCTTGGCCGGGCCATAAAGTGCTTGGCGCTGAAGCCGTCCGTTCACCGACGGGATTCCCTGCCGTAGGCATCCTCACGATGCACGTAAATGACGACCCCAGCGTCCTGTTCGGGCCGCCCGCGGTCACATGGGTCGTATGCCAGCGGCCTAGTTGCAAGAGTTGCAACTAGGCGGCACACCCTTGCAACTAGGTCGAGGCCTTTCATGACAGGCAAAGGTCCAAAAGACCAAGTTACGTGTCATGGGACCATCCAATTTGGCTAAAGGACCAAAATGCGTGGCAATCTACAAGACCTTAGAAGTCCCAGTCCTCGTCCTCGGTGTTCACGGCCTTGCCGATCACGTAACTCGAACCCGAACCGCTGAAGAAGTCGTGGTTCTCGTCGGCGTTCGGGGACAGGGCCGAGAGGATGGCCGGGTTCACGTCGGTCACGGAGGCCGGGAACATGGCCTCGTAGCCGAGGTTCATCAGCGCCTTGTTGGCGTTGTAGTGCAGGAACTTTTTGACGTCCTCGGCCAGGCCGACGGAGTCGTAGAGGTCATGCGTGTACTGGACTTCGTTTTCGTACAGCTCAAAGAGCAGTTCGAAGGTGTAGTCCTTGATCTCGTCGCGCTTGGCCTGGGGCAGCGTCTCGAGGCCGCGCTGGAACTTGTACCCGATGTAGTAGCCGTGCACGGCTTCGTCGCGGATGATCAAACGGATCAGGTCAGCCGTGTTGGTGAGCTTGGCGCGCGAGGACCAGTACATGGGCAGGTAGAAGCCGGAGTAGAAGAGGAAGCTCTCCAGCAGCGTGCTGGCAACCTTGCGCTTCAGGGGATCGTCGCCGCGGTAGTAGTCGGTGACGATCTGCGCCTTGCGCTGCAGGTTCTGGTTCTCAACCGACCAGCGGAAGGCGTCGTCGATCTCCTTGGTGGAGCACAGGGTGGAGAAGATCGAGGAGTAGCTCTTGGCGTGCACGGACTCCATGAAGGCGATGTTGGTGTACACGGCCTCCTCGTGCGGGGTCAGCGCATCCGGGATCAGCGACACGGCGCCGACGGTGCCCTGGATGGTGTCCAGCAGCGTCAGGCCGGTGAACACGCGCATGGTGAGCTGCTGCTCTTCGGGCGTCAGGGTGGCCCAGGACTGCACGTCGTTGGACAGCGGGACCTTCTCGGGCAGCCAGAAGTTGTTGACGAGGCGGTTCCAGACCTCGACGTCCTTCTCGTCCTGGATGCGGTTCCAGTTGATCGCCTGTACGTGGTCGATCAGCTTCAGCTTCTCGCTCATTTTTTCCTCTTACTGTGCTTGGAGCGCGACGGGTGGAGTACGACGGCGGGCCGGCCACCCGTGGGGTGACCGGCCGGCGTCGTCATAGCATGCAGGAGACGCAGCCCTCGACTTCGGTTCCTTCCAGCGCGAGCTGGCGGAGACGGATGTAGTAGAGCGTCTTGATGCCCTTGCGCCAGGCGTAGATCTGAGCCTTGTTGATGTCGCGGGTGGTGGCGGTGTCCTTGAAGAACAGCGTCAGCGACAGACCCTGGTCCACGTGCTGGGTCGCGGCGGCGTAGGTGTCGATGATCTTCTCGTAGCCGATCTCATACGCGTCCTGGTAGTACTCCAGGTTGTCGTTGGTGAGGTACGGCGCCGGGTAGTAGACGCGGCCGATCTTGCCTTCCTTGCGGATCTCGATCTTCGCGGCCACGGGGTGGATGGACGAGGTCGAGTTGTTGATGTAGCTGATCGAACCGGTGGGCGGCACGGCCTGCAGGTTCTGGTTGTAGATGCCGTACTCCATCACGTCGGACTTGAGCTGGCGCCAGTCCTCCTGCGTGGGGATCTGGACCTTCGCGAAGAGCTCGCGAACCCGCTCGGTCTGCGGTGCCCACTCCTGCTCGGTGTACTTGTCGAAGAACTCGCCGCTGGCGTACTTCGACTTCTCGAACCCGCCGAACGCCGAGCCGTGCTCGCGGGCGAGCAGGTTGGAGGCGCGCAGGGCGTGGTAGAGCACCGTGTAGAAGTAGATGTTGGTGAAGTCCAGGCCTTCCTCGGAACCGTAGTGCACCCGTTCCCGGGCGAGGTAGCCGTGGAGGTTCATCTGGCCCAGGCCGATGGCGTGCGACTGGGCGTTGCCCTCCGCGACCGACGGCACCGAGTTGATGTATGACATGTCCGACACGGCGGAAAGCGCCCGGATAGCGGTCTCGATCGACGCTGCGAAGTTCTCGGAGTCCATCGTCTTGGCGATGTTCATGGACCCGAGGTTGCAGGAAATGTCCTTGCCAACGGTCTCGTAGCTGAGGTCCTCGTTGTACACCGACGGCGAGGACACCTGCAGGATCTCCGAGCACAGGTTGCTCATGATGACCTTGCCGTCGACCGGGTTGGCCCGGTTCACCGTGTCTTCGAACATGATGTACGGGTAGCCGGACTCGAACTGGATCTCCGCGAGCGTCTGGAAGAAGTCGCGGGCGCTGATCTTGGTCTTCTTGATCCGTGCGTCGTCGACCATCTCGTAGTACTTCTCGGTCACCGAGACGTCGGAGAACGGCATGCCGTACACCCGCTCGACGTCGTACGGCGAGAAGAGGTACATGTCCTCGTTGCGCTTGGCCAGCTCGAAGGTGATGTCCGGGATGACGACGCCGAGGGAGAGCGTCTTGATGCGGATCTTCTCGTCCGCGTTCTCGCGCTTGGTGTCCAGGAACCGGTAGATGTCCGGGTGGTGGGCGTGCAGGTACACCGCGCCGGCGCCCTGGCGCGCACCGAGCTGGTTGGCGTAGGAGAAGGAGTCTTCGAGCAGCTTCATCACGGGGATGACGCCGGAGGACTGGTTCTCGATCTGCTTGATCGGCGCGCCGTGCTCGCGGATGTTGGTCAGCGACAGGGCCACACCGCCGCCGCGCTTGGAGAGCTGCAGCGCGGAGTTGATGCCGCGCGCGATGGACTCCATGTTGTCCTCGATGCGCAGCAGGAAGCAGGAGACGAGCTCGCCGCGCTGCTTCTTGCCCGCGTTCAGGAACGTCGGCGTGGCCGGCTGGAAGCGGCCGGAGATGATCTCGTCCACCAGTGCGGTGGCCAGGCTCTCGTCGCCGCGGGCCAGGTGCAGGGCAACCATGCAGACACGGTCCTCGTAGCGCTCCAGGAACCGCTTGCCGTCGAAGGTCTTCAGCGTGTACGAGGTGTAGAACTTGAACGCGCCCAGGAAGGTTTCGAAGCGGAACTTCTTCTTGTAGGCCCGGCTCCAGAGGTCGCGCACGAAGTTCATCGTGTACTGGTCGAGGGTTTCGCGCTCGTAGTAGTCGTTCTTGACCAGGTACTCGAGCTTCTCGTCCAGGTCGTGGAAGAAGACCGTGTTGTTGTTCACGTGCTGGAGGAAGTACTGGTGGGCCGCCTCGCGGTCCGCCTCGAACTGGATCCGGCCGTCCGTGCCGTAGAGGTTGAGCATGGCGTTGAGCTCGTGGTAGCCCAGCCCCTTGTACGCGGCGGGGAGTTCCTTGGACTCCATCACGTCCCGCTCTGCAACTGTTGTGTCCAAAACCTGTCCAATCCTTGGGATACGCGGTCGACGTCCTCCGACGTGCCCATGAGTTCGAATCGATAAAGTACGGGGACCTTGCATTTGACGGCGACGATGTCCGCCGCCAGGCAGAAGGTTTCCCCGAAGTTGGTGTTCCCGGCGCCGATGACGCCGCGAATCAGGGATCTGTTCTGCTCCTTGTTGAGGAACTTGATCACCTGTTTCGGCACGGCCCCGTCCGTGTTGATGCCGCCGTAGGTGGGCAGCACCAGCACGAACGGCGCCGTGGCCGTAAGGGTTGGTTCACGGGTGAGGAGGGGCAGCCGGGCTGCTTCGACCCCCAGTTTTTCAACGAATCGGTGCGTATTGTCCGATGCCGACGAGAAGTAGATCAGCCGGGCGTCGGTCACGGGCCCCGGCGGCTCTGAGCCAGCCGCCGGTCCCGCCGCCAGGCCGACGTCGTCCCGCCTGTGTACTGCCAGCGGCGACATTGTCCACCTCGTTCCTCGATGGGAAAGCGTGGTACCCGTCTTAGGCGACGACGGACGCGGCAGCGGCGTCAGCCAGCTGCGCGATCTTGTCGGGGCGGAAGCCGGACCAGTGCTCGCTGTCGGTGATGACAACGGGCGCCTGCATGTAGCCGAGCGAGCGAACGTGCTCCAGAGCCTGCGGGTCCTGCGAGATGTCCACGCTCTGGTAGGTGATGCCCTTCTTATCCAGGGCGCGGTAGGTGGCATTGCACTGTACGCAAGCTGGCTTGGTGTAAACCGTTACGGTCATGATCCGAAGTCCCCTCCATGAAAAAGTATGTGGTGCGAGTTGGTGGGTTCCCTGGCCTCCGAAGCTGGCCCGCTGACCTGCGGATTTTGCTCCCGTCGGCTGGTCCTCGCCAGCTGTCTAACCCTGAACTGCATTCAGTATGTAGATACTACATCTAGTGCAAGCCGCCGGAAGTGACCCCAACATGATGTATTACAAGTATGTCATTCTTATGCACCTTCCGTCCACAGGACAGCCCCGAAAAATTGCCGGAAATCCGCCAATTAAGACCTCGCGATCCACACCCTGTGGGGAACTTACGAACATATGCACATCGGCGTGTCGCGCGTCGCTCGGCGTGTCGGGCCTAGTGGTCCTCGCGGCGCCGCCACGCCCGGGACCCTGGCTGCTCCGGTGAGCAATCCGGACAGCGCCGTGAGCAATCCGGACAGCGCCGGGAGCGGAAAAGACGGGCGATAGCGACATTTCCCTATCGCCGGTCCGGGTTGCTAACGCCGGGGTCCGGACGCCGGTCGCGCCTAGCGGTCGGCCAGCGTGATGGTCCCCCGGCCGCCGTCGACCGTCACCTGCTGGCCGTCGCGCAGCTTCGATGTCCCGTTCCCGGTGCCCATCACCGCCGGGATCCCGTATTCGCGGGCCACGATCGCCGTGTGCGAGCCGATCCCGCCGGCGTCGACGACGACGGCCGCCGCCCGCTGGAACAGCGGCGTCCACGACGGGTTGGTGTAGGGGCACACCAGCACCTCCCCGCTGCGCAGCCGCCCGAAGTCCGCCGTGCCGTGCACAATGCGCGCCGGCCCAGTGGCGGTGCCGCGACTGGCCGGGGTGCCGGTGAGCAATGCCGGACCCGCCGCCGGACGGTCGGGAAAGAGCGGGTCGGGAAAAGGCGTGGAGGGAAAGAGGGCCGCGGGATCCAGCAGCGGTACCGAGGCCAACTGCTCCCGCTTGACTGCCCTGGCGCGCACGGTCCGCCGGAGCCGGCGCACCTCTTCGCCGGAGAGGGCGCCAGCGTTGGCAATCCCCTGCAGTTCCGCCAGGCGCAGGTGGAACACCTCCTCAGGGGCCTCCAGCACACCCGCCGCCCAAAGCCGCTGCCCCGCTTCCAGCCAGGCCCGGCGCAGCGGGGGCAGCACCTTGGTCAGGTAGAAATGGGTGTCCTCGCGGAACGCCATTCCCGCTTTCGACGCCTCGACGGCGCCTAGGACGTACCTGCGCAGCAGGCGGTTCCGCAGCGCAGGGTGATCCAGCAGCTCCCGGAGCGCGTGCCCGGTTTGGTCTGCGGTTGCGACCGGCGAGCACAGGAGCACCCGGACCAGGTCCAGGACCACCTCCGGTGCATCCGCCCAGGTCGGCGCGCTGCTGAGCACCACGCTGGCGGTCTCGCGGTGGCCGTACTCGGCGAGGAACGAGTGGAGGGCCGCGTTGAAGTCACCGAACTGCCGGTCCGCAGGCAGCCGGCGCAGCAGCTCTGCCGGCGTCATGACGTCGAAGGCCTCCCGCAGCCCGGGGGTTGAGCGTGCGAGTGCCGCCAGCCGTTCCAGCTCCCGGTTGGCGTCGCTGGTCCTTGTCCGGGCACCGGCGACGAGTGCCGGGGCGAGTCTGCGCTTGCCCAGGACGAGCAGCATCGGGCGCAAGCCGAGCTGAGGCAGGAAGGCTCCGGGCAGGTAGGACACGCGCAGATCGGCGATCGCTCCGGCCGTCTCCATGGCCCGGCATCCGAAGCCGAGCAGCTCCTGCCAGGCGAGCAGACCGACGTCCTGGGCTTCCAGGTCCGCTACGTTCCGCTTGAAGTCCGCGAACCGGGGATCCTCGGTCCAACGGGACACCCGGAACCGGCGCGCCCGACGGGCCACCGAGACGGGAGCCGCCAGCGTGCGCAGCGTCGGCCTCGGCACAGGGGGCACCAGCCGCACAACGACGCCGTCCTCCTCGGGCAGCAGGTCCGCGAGCTTGGGGATCCTTACCCCGACGCTGGCCGCCATCCGGACGAGCATGTCTTCGATGCCGACCTGCAGCCAGCCGGTCACGTCCAGCGGGTACGGCCGCTGCTGGAACATCTCAACGAAGAACGGGCCTATGGTCTTCTGGAACCGGTTCAGCCGCAACGGTTCCGGCGGCAGCGCCGTCATCGGACGCGCCTGCAACACCTGAAGGCGTTCTCCGGCCAGCGCCCACTCGACATCCTGGGGCGGCCCGAATTGCGCTGCCGCGGCACGGCAGAGAGCCGCAAGTTCCCGCAGCCGCGCATCGGTCAGTGCAGGCATCACCCCGCGCTCAAGGATTCTGTCCCGCGCGTCGAGCACGAAATGCTCCGGGGTCACGCTGCCCGAAACGACGGCCTCCCCAGTACCGGCAGCCGCATCGATCACCACCCGGCCGCGGATGCCGCTGACCGGGTCGGCGCTGAACATCACGCCTGCTGCTTCGGCCCGAACCATGCGCTGGACGACGACGGCGATGGCCACCTCGTCCGGGTGAATCCCCTGCCGCCGCCGGTAGGACATCGCCCGGTCGGTGAACAACGAGGCCCAGCAGCGCGAGACGGCGTCGAGCAGGGCCGCGTCGCCGTCGACACCGAGGAACGTGTCCTGCTGGCCGGCGAAGGCGGCGCCGGGAAGGTCCTCCGCCGTCGCGCTGGAGCGCACCGCCACGGGCCCGGCACCAAACCGGTGGTAGGCCGCGAGGATTGCCGAGCGCAGGGCGTCGGGCACTCCGGCCGCCGCGAACGCACCGCGCACAGCGTCGCCCTCAGCGGCTGCCGGTGGGAGGTCGGCGATGAGCGCACCGAGCCCCGTCTCCGCGAGCAGCCGGCGGTACGCCGCCGTCGTGACGACGAAACCGGGCGGAACGGGGAAGCCGGTCCGCAGAAGTTCGCCGAGGTTGGCGCCCTTGCCGCCGGCGAGGGCCGCATCCGCGGCGCCGAAGTCCTCAAGATCACCAACGGTCGGTGCGGCTGCGCTGCGCATGCACCCAGTATGGTCCCGGCGGCATCCGCCGTCGCTACCCGAACGGCAGCCGGGCGCCCCTCATAGGCGCAAGGGCGGCCGACGCGGATGCGGGCAACCCGGCAGCGCCGTGGGCAAAAGAGACCGGCGATAGGGACATTTCCCTATCGCCGGTCCAGGTTGCTATCCCGGGGCCACGGCCGGGCGCCGGGCCGCTACTCGGCCGGTCGCTGGGCGAGGATCTGGTCCACGCCCATCCGCCCCTCCTCGAACGTGATGGCGCTGCCGACGAGGTAGAGCCGCCAAACCCGGGCGATCTCCTCCCCCATCATGGCCACTACCTTTGGCCAGTTCGCCTCGAACCGCTCGTGCCAGGCGTCGATGGTCCTGACGTAGTGCGGCCGAAGCGCCTCGACGCCGAGGATCTCGAAGCCCGCTTTTTCAATGAGGTTCACGGTGTTACCCAGCGGGCGCATGTACATGTCCGGCGCGATGAAGGACTCGATGAACGGGCCGCCGCCGGGGTGCTTGCCGTGCCGGGACATCTGCTGCACCAGCACCTTGCCACCGGGCACCACATACCGGAACAGGGCTCCGGTGTAGACAGGGTAGTTGCGCTGGCCGACATGCTCGCCCATTTCCAGGGACGCGACGGCGTCGAACGGCCCGTCCGGCACCTCGCGGTAGTCCTGGAGCCGGATCTCCACCCTGTCCCCCAGCCCGCGCTCGGCGATCCTCCGGTCAATGAAGGCCTTCTGCTCGGCAGCGATGGTCACTCCCACCACGCTCACCCCGTAGTGTTCCGCCGCGTGCAGGCTCAGCGAGCCCCAGCCGCAGCCGACGTCGAGCATCCGCATACCGGGCCGCAGCCCGATCTTGCGGCAGACGGCGTCGAGCTTGTCGCGCTGCGCATCCTCCAGCGAATAATCCGGGCCGTCGGAGGCCCAGATCCCGCAGGAGTAGGCCATTTCCTGCCCGAGGATGAGCTCGTAGAAGTCATTGGAGAGGTCGTAGTGGTGGCTGATCGCGGCCCGGTCGCGCAGCAGGCTGTGCAGCCGGCCGCGCACCCTCGCCTGCGATGCCGGGGCGGGCAGCGGCGCACCGACCGCGCCCAGCCTGGCCGCCAGCGACGTCAGCCGGCCGACCAGCGCCGGAGTGAGGGCGATACCGCCGAGGTTCCGCTGCCGGACCACGCTCCACAGGTGCTTCAATGCGGCGCGCAGGTCCCCGTCGACGTCGAGCTCCCCGGTGACGTAGGCCTGCACAGCGCCGAGCTCCCCCGGCGCCCAGAGCAGCCGGCGCAGCACGTTCGGGCTGGTGAGCCGCACGACCGGGACACCCTCCGGCCCTGCCTGGCTGCCGTCCCAGGCCACCAGCCGCACCGGCAGTTCGCCCCCGGCCAGCGGCTCCAGCAGCTCGGCCAACTGGCCGGCGACGCCGGCCCTCGTCTGCACCGTTGCGCTCATCGCTGGCCCTCCGTATCCCGGCGGTCAAAGGAAATCTGCTGCACATCGAGGTAGCCGGATTCGAAGCCGGCGCGCGAGTAGCAGAGGTAGAAGTGCCACATCCGGCGGAAGACGTCGTCGAAGCCGAGTTCGCGCACCTGCTCGGACATGGCAGCAAACTGTTCGTCCCAGAGCCGCAGGGTCTGTGCATAGTGGTCCCCGAAGGAGAACCGGTCGCGGAGCCGCAGCGAGGTGTGCCGTTCGGTGACGTCCTCGATCGCCCGGACGGAGGGGATGATGCCGCCCGGGAAGATGTATTTGTGCACCCAGGTGTACGAGTTGCGGGTGGCGAGCACGCGCGGATGCGGCATGGTGATGGCCTGGATCGCCACCCGGCCGCCGGGCGCGAGCACACGGTCGATGGTGCGGAAGTATGTCGGCCAGTATTCGAAGCCGACGGCCTCGATCATCTCGACGGAGACGACGGCGTCGTACTCCCCCGTCACCGCCCGGTAGTCCTTCAGGTCCACCGTGACCTGGCCGGTGAAGCCGGCCTCGGCGATCCGCTTCTGAGCGAGCAGCTGCTGTTCGCTGGAAAGCGTCACCGAATAGACGCTCGCGCCCCGGGCGGCCGCCCGGATCGCCAGTTCGCCCCAGCCGGTGCCGATCTCGAGCACCCGGCTTCCCTCGCCGACGCCGGCGCGGTCCAGCAGGCTGTCCACCTTGCGGCGCTGGGCGTCGGCCAAAGCCTCCCACGGCACCTGCGCCAGCTCCGCTCCGCGCTCGGCGAACAGGGCGCTGGAGTAGGTCATGGTCTCGTCCAGGAAGAGCTGGAAGAGGTCGTTGGAGAGGTCGTAGTGCCGGGAAATGTTGGAGCGGGTGTTCGCCGTGGTGTTGCGTTCCGTCCGCGGCTGCCGCGGGAGGTACAGGCTGCGCAGCCGCTGCACCGGCTCGGGAATGAGGTTGCCGGCGCGCGCGGCGAAGACTGTCAGCAGGGCGGTCAGGTCCGGGGAGGACCAGTCCCCCGCCATGTAGCTCTCGCCCAGGCCGATCAGGCCGTTGTGTCCGATCCGAGCGTGGAAGTCTTCCGGCCGGTGCAGGTGCATGACGGGCGCATTGCCATCGCCGGCACCAAGGCTGCGGCCGTCCGGGAGAAGGACCCGCAGCGGCAGGCGGTTGGCGACGGCGGCGAAAAGCCTTTCCGCGACGGGCCGCGCGACCGCGGAACGGGCTCCCGCCGGGGGTTCGGCGAGCCCGGGCCAGCGCTGCGGGTCGATGGGTCCGGTGAAGGGACCGTCGAGGTCGACCGGGGACGCGGGGTGGGCGGGGGAAACGGTGGCGCTCACTGGACAGCCTCCTGGGGGTCATGGGTGGGTCGGGGTCGGACCGGCAGCCGCCGGGCCCAAAGTTTGATGCCCTGCGCGCGGATCTGGAAGCTGACGAGCAGCGGCGCGAGCGGGACGGCGACAGCGTTGCGGAGCACGGCCACCGGTGTTGCCGGCTGCGCCCGGCCGTCCATGGTGGCGATGAAAGGCGGCTTGCCGTCGCGCTCCAGTACGACGGCGATGCCGAGCCGGTCGGCCGGTTCGGGCAGGCGCATGGCGTACTCGCCGTCGACGTCGTTGAACGGCGAGACGTACAGCTCCTTCGCGGTCCGGGCGCGGCCGGCGTCGTCGGTCTCGAGCAGGTAGCAGTGCCGTTCGCCGTAGGTGTTGTGCACCTCGGCGACCACGCAGCGGAGGTCGCCGTCGGGTCCGTGGCACCAGAACAGCGAGAGCGGGTTGAACACGTAGCCCAGCACCCGGGCGTTCGCCAGCATCGTCACGCGGCCTCCGGCGAGGTCCACGCCGCGGGTGGCCAGGAACGCGTCGACGTTCTGCCGGATGCTCCGGTCCGGCGAACCGAGGTGGTCGCGGGACTGGAACCCGGCCAGCGGGCGCAGATACCAGGGAAGCACCGGCAGCGCGTTCCAGATCCACGAACCAGCTGTAGCTGCGGTAGGTGAAGGCGTTGCGCAGGGGGGCGGTGCGCAGGTGCCGGATCCGGGTCCGGTAAAGGGACGCTGTCATGGCTGCCCCTGCAGCACCGCGTCACCGAAGGGGTCGCCGGAGGTTTCGCCGCCCGCGGAGCCGTCCCAGCGGGCGCCGAGCCGTTCGGCGGCGCGCAGGCCGGAGAGGGCACCGTCCTCGTGGAACCCCCAGCCGTGGTACGCCCCGGCGAACTGCACCCGGCTGTCGCCGAGCTCCCCGAGCCGGCGCTGGGCGGCCAGGGACGCCGGGGTGTACTGCGGGTGCTCATACGTCATCGAATCCAGCACCTGGGCCGGGTCCACGGCGTCGGCTTCCCCCAGGCTGACGATGAACCGGTTGGGGGCGGATTCCGGCAGGCGCTGCAACCGGCTCAGGTCGTAGCTGACCAGCACGTGCTCGGGCCGGGCGGCGCAGTCCGGCAGGCGGTAGTTCCAGGAGGCCCGGGCCTTCGGCGAGCGCGGCAGCACCGACTCGTCCCGGTGCAGCAGCGTGTGGTTCACCGAATACGGCATCGCGGAGAGGATCTCCTGCTCCGCCGGCCGCGGTGCCGCGAGCATGGCGAGCGCCTGCTGCGGGTGCGTGGCAATGACGACGGCGTCGAAGTCCTCGCTGCCCAGCGCGGTTCCGAGGCGGACGCCGTTCTCCGTCCGCTCCACTGAGAGCACGCGTTCACCCGTCCGCACGGCGTCGAGCCGCTCGGCGATCCGGCGCACGTACTCCCCGGAGCCGCCGGTGACGGTGCGCCACTGCGGGGAGCCCGAGATGCTGAGCAGGCCGTGGTGTTCGAGGAACGCGAACAGGTACAGCGCCGGGTACGCGAGCGCCGTCGCGGGGTTGCAGGACCAGACCGCGGAGACCACAGGGGTCATGAAATGGGCGGTGAAGTAGGCCGAGAACTTCTCCCGGGCCAGGAAGTCGCCCAGTGTCATGCCGTCGTCGTCCGGCCCGGCGGCAGCGAGGAGCGCCCGGGCTTTGCGGTGGAAGCGCAGGATCTCCGCGAGCATGGCCGGATAACGCCAGCGTTTCAGCGACGGCCGCTGGGCGAAGATGCCCTCGGCCTTCTTGGCACCGGCGTATTCGAGCCCGCACCCGTCGCAGCGCACGGACATCGACATGTCCGAGTCCTGCGTGGGAACGCCGAGCTCCGCGAACAGCCGCAGCAGCGTCGGGTAGGTTCGGTCGTTGTGCACGATGAACCCGGTGTCGACGGCGTGTTCCCGTCCGGCGGTGTCGGCCACCAGGTGCGTGTCCGCATGCCCGCCGAGGCGCCCGTCGGCCTCGTAGATGGTGACCCTGTCCCCGCGGCTGAGCACGTACGCGGCGGTCAATCCCGCCACCCCGCTTCCGACCACCGCGATACTGCGCCCCCGGTTTCCCGAAGGGCCTTCTGCTTGATCCAATCTGCGCTCCTCTTCGCCGATGAAGACCAGTCTGCCGGTGCCCGGCCGCAACGGGTGCGGGGACACGGCAAGGACTCGTCACAAAGGGTTCGGACCTGCGGACGGGCCGGATGGGTCCGGCGGTTAGTCTTAGCGTGTGATCAACCCGGTGCAGCTGAAGACCTTCCTGGAAGTGGTGCGCCTGGGCTCCTTCGCGGCGGCGGCCGAGCGGCTGGGGTATACGGCCTCGGCGGTTTCGCAGCAGATGTCGGCCCTGGAGCGGGACACCGGTTCGGTGCTGTTTGAACGGTCCGCCCGGAGCGTGCGGCCGACCGAGGCTGCGATGGTGCTGAGCAGGCACGCCGTGAAGGTGCTCACCGACATCGACGCGCTGCTGGCGGCGACCGCGCGCACGCACCGCTCGTCGGCACAGGAACTGCGGCTGGGCATCTTTCCGAGCCTCGCCACGCATGTGCTCCCCCGGGTGCTCTCCAGCGCGGGATGGAAGGACCTCGGGCTGGACCTGCGGGTCTGGGTGGCCGAACCGCAGCAGACCGTGCAGGGGCTGCGCGACGGCGGGGAACTGGATGTCGCCGTCATCTTCCAGGTGGGCCAGGGCGGCGTCGCCTGGCCGCACTCGATCAGCAGGCAGTGGATCGGTGACGACCACTTCCGTGTGGTGCTCCCCGATTCCTGGGGCATCACGGCGGGCTCGAAGATCGGCGCCGCACAGCTCTCCGACATGCCGTGGATCATGCACCACCCCGGCACACCGGACGCGTTCGTCATCGACAGGCTGTTCACCGGCGCGGACCTGCAGCCGCGGGTGACGGCGTACAGCGACGACTTCAACGCCAGCCTCGAGCTGGTGGCGGCCGGTGTCGGCGCGGCCCTGGTGCCGGAACTGGTGCTGCTGCAGCGGCCGGCCAACATTGTGGTGCTCGATGTGCCGGAGGTGCGGCTGGCCCGCAACATTTTCGCCCTGCAGCTCACCGACAAGCGCACAGCACAGGTGGGCTTGTTCATCGACCTGCTCGCGGACGAGCTCGCCCGCGTCATGGGCTGAGGCGCACCCCGCTCCCGCCGCAACGCCGAACGGCCAGCTGCGGCGACCTCTCGTCGGAGAAGGTCGCCGCAACTGGCCGTTCGCGCCGGGGGTCGGGGCTCTGCGCCGGGGGCTAGCGGGCGTCCGCGACGAGCGCGGCGCGGACCTCCTTGGTCGCCTCGACGAGGTTGCGCAGCGACTCGACGGTCTCCTCGTAGCCGCGGGTCTTCAGCCCGCAGTCCGGGTTGACCCACAGCTGGCGTGCCGGAACGTGCGCGACGGCGGTCTCGAGCAGTTCGCGGACCTCACGCTGGGCGGGCACGCGCGGCGAGTGGATGTCGTACACGCCCGGACCGACGCCGCGGCCGAAGCCGTGGCTTTCAAGGTCGTTGACGACCTCCATGCGGGACCGGGCGGCCTCGATGCTGGTCACGTCCGCGTCCAGGCCGTCGATTGCGTCGATGATGGCGCCGAACTCGGAGTAGCACAGGTGGGTGTGGATCTGAGTACCTGACGCCGCTCCCGCCGTCGCCAGGCGGAAGGAGTTCACCGACCAGTCCAGGTACGCCGGCTGGTCCGCCTTGCGCAGCGGCAGCAGCTCGCGCAGCGCCGGCTCGTCGACCTGGATGACCTTGATGCCCGCGGCTTCGAGGTCGGCGATCTCGTCGCGCAGGGCCAGCGCCACCTGGTTCGCGGTCTCCCCCAGCGGCTGGTCATCGCGCACGAAGCTCCACGCGAGAATCGTCACCGGCCCGGTGAGCATGCCCTTGAGCGGCTTGCTGGTCAGCGACTGGGCATACTCCGCCCAGGCCACGGTGATCGGCGCCGGACGGGTTACGTCCCCCCAGAGGATCGACGGGCGGGTGCAGCGCGAGCCGTAGGACTGGACCCAGCCGTGCTCGGTCACGTCGAAACCGTCGAGGTTCTCAGCGAAGTACTGCACCATGTCGTTGCGCTCGGGCTCTCCGTGCACCAGCACATCGAAACCGAGCTCTTCCTGCAGGTCAACGACCCGCTTGATCTCGTCCTTCATCAGCTGCTCGTACTGCGCGGCAGTGAGCTCGCCGCGGTTGGCGCGGGCCCGGGCCAGGCGGACGTCGCTGGTCTGCGGGAAGGACCCGATCGTCGTCGTCGGCAGCGGCGGCAGGGCCAGGGCTGCGTCCTGCGCGGCCTGGCGCACGGCGAAGTCCTCGCGGGCAAAGTCCGCGGCGGTCAGCGCGGCGGTGCGCTCGCGGACCTCGGCCCGGCGGACGCCCGCGGCGGAGGCACGGGAGGCGATGACGGCGCTGGCCTTGTCCAGCTCGGCCTGCACGGCGGCCGGGTCCTGCAAGGCCTTGGCCAGGGTCGCGACCTCGACGGCCTTCTGGTCCGCGAAGGCGAGCCAGCTGCGCAGCTGCTCGGAGAGCTTGGTCTCCTCGTCGACGTCGTGCGGCACGTGCTGCGTCGACGTCGAGGTGGACACGGCCAGGGACGGCACGCTCCGGCGCAGCTCCGCCAGCTTGTTCGCCGAGGCCTGCAGGTCGTTGCGCCAGATGTTGTGCCCGTCCACCACGCCGGCGACGAGGGTCTTACCCTCCAGCGCGGCGAGCTGGTCGGCGGAAGGAACGGCGCCCTTGAACAAGTCCAGATGCAGCGCGTCGATGCTGGAGGCTGCGAGAGTCGGCAGCAGGTCACCGAGCGCGCCGTACGGGGTGGACACCAGGATCCGGGGCCGGGAGCCGGCGGCGGCCAGCACCTGGTAGGAGCGCTCGACGGCGGCCTGCAGTGCCGCGGCGTCAAGGTCCTGCTCCACCACGAGGGCCGGTTCGTCCAGCTGGACCCAGCCGGCGCCCGCCTCGGCCAGCTTGCCGAGCAGCTCGACGTAGACCGGCAGCAGGTCCTCAAGGCGGGAGAGCGGTTCGAAGCCGGCCGGCGCCTCGTCGGAGGGCTTGCTCAGCAGCAGGAAGGTGACCGGGCCGACCAGGTAGGGGCGGGTTTCAATGCCTGCGGAGCGGGCTTCGCTGAATTCCTCGACGATCCGCTCCGAAGTCAGGGAGAAGTCGGTTTCGGGGCCGATCTCGGGCACGAGGTAGTGGTAGTTGGTGTCGAACCACTTGGTCATCTCCAGCGGCTGCTGGTCCTTGCTGCCGCGGGCGAGGGTGAAGTAGCCGTCCAGTCCCAGCCGGCCCTCGCCGTCGAGCAGGTTGCCAAAGCGCGCCGGCACCGCACCGACATGGGCCGCGACGTCCAGCACCTGGTCGTAGTAGGAGAAGGTGCCGGGCACGGCCGCGGGTTCGGTCAGCCCGAGATCCTGCAGCCGCCGGGCGGTGCCGAGGCGGATCTCGCGGGCGGTGGCTTCAAGCGCGGCCGCGTCGGTCCGGCCGGCCCAGAAGGCTTCGACGGCCTTCTTCAGCTCGCGGCGGCGGCCGATGCGCGGGTAGCCGAGCAGGGAGGCAGAGGGGAAGGGGGTCTGTGCAGTCATGATGTGTCCTTGAATCTAGGTACGGAAAATTAGCTGACGAGGGTGCGCGGCGCTTCGGGCGTCTGGCGGCTGCGCTGCGGGCGGACCAGCTGCAGCTTCTCCAGGACGTCCAGGGCGCACCCGTGTTCGTTGAAGGTGTAGAGGTGGATGCCGGGTGCCCCGGCGTCGAGGGCACCGTTGGCGAGGTCAACAGTGGCCTGCACGCCGATGCGGCGCCGTTCGACGTCGTCCGCGGCCCGGTTCAGCCGGTCCAGCAGTTTGACGTCGGGCTGGACACCGCTGAGTTCCGCCAGCCGGGTCAGCCGGCGGGGGCTGGTCAGCGGCATGACCCCGGGGATGATCGGGATGGTGACGCCCGAACGCCTGGCCCGCAGCACCAGGTCCGCGTAGCGGGAAGGGTCGAAGAACACCTGCGTGATGGCAAAGTCCGCACCGGAGCGCTGCTTGGCCAGGAGCACCTCGACGTCGTGTTCCTCGCTGGGCGACTCGGGATGCTTCGACGGGTAGGCGGCCACGCCGATGGCCACCCGTCCTGCGGCGAGCAGCGCCGAGCGGCGCTGCTCCACCCGCCTGATGAGCTCCACCAGATCCTGTGCATACCGCAGGGTGCCGGGGCCTGCGCCCGCACCGCCGTCCCGGGGGGCGTCCCCGCGCAGCGCCAGGATCCCGCGGACACCGTGGTCGAGCAGTTCGGAGATGATCCCCGCCAGTTCCTCGGCGGTGTTGCCGACGCAGGTCAGGTGCGCCAGCGGCCGGAGGCTGGTTTCGGTGAGCAGGCGGTTGAGCAGGGTCAGGGCGGTGTCGCGGTTGGAGCCGCTGGCACCGTAGGTGACCGAGACGTAGTCCGGCTGCGTGCTTTCGAGTTCGTGGATGGTCCGCCAGAGCGTCTGTTCAGCCACCTCATTGCGGGGCGGAAAGAGCTCATAGCTCAGCGCCACCGGGGCGCTGACGGACGGTTCCGGGTAGGAGGGAATAAGGCTTGGTGGTGACATTTGCTCTACCTTGGCTGTGAGTCATCGCCGCCGCAGCTCCCACGCACAGATGGCTCAGTGCGGAGGCCCCGGCGGGCGTTGCTTTTAGTTGGGGAGACACAGCGGAAATACCTCCACGGACGCGGCCGCGTTCCTGAAGGGTCCCTGTGTGCAAATGTCAGGCCCACATGGGGGCACCCACACCCTCTGAAGCAGAGGATCGCTGACACGTTACGTCGGTAACTTGTCCTGAACTCTACGGATGGGCTGCGCTGGTCCGCAACCCATGACGCAAATGAGACGCTCTTTTACAGAGCCGGCTGCAAGAATGGCGGCAGGCAGCGACGGCGCTTCCACCGAAGCCGCGCACACCCGAAGGGAAGAACGCCATGGCCGCAGTGGAGTCTGTCAACGATGTGCTCATCACCGAGGAGGTTCCCGGACGCTCCTCCGGGCTGTACGGGGTGCTCGCGGTTCCCGAAGGCGAGGGGCCGTGGCCGGGGGTGGTGATGGTCCACGAAGCTTTCGGCATTGACGATGTCATGCGGCGGCAGGTCGAGCGCATGGCCTCCGCGGGCTACGTTGTCCTGATGCCGGATCTGTTCAGCGCCGGCGGGGTTCGCCGCTGCCTGGTTGCCACCTTCCGTGCCCTCTCGGCCGGTGAGGGACGAGCTTTTGCGGACATCGAGGCCAGCCGGCGCCAGCTGCTGCGGCGCGCGGACTGCACCGGCTCGGTCGGTGTCATCGGGTTCTGCATGGGCGGCGGGTTCGCCTTGCTTGCCGCCTCCCGCGGGTTCGACGCGGCGTCGGTGAACTACGGCGGCCTGCCCAAGGACCTCGACCGGGCGCTGGACGGAGCGTGCCCCGTCGTGGCCAGCTACGGCGGCAAGGACCGTGCTCTCTCCGGGGCGGCCACCAAGCTGGAGAGTGCGCTGGCGGCCCACCGGATTCCGCACGACGTCAAGCTCTACCCGGAAGCGGGCCACAGCTTCCTCAATCCGGAAAGCACCGGCCCGCGGCTGCTGCGGCCGCTGATGTCCCGGGTCATGGGCGTCGGGCCCGAGCCGGCGTCCGCCGCCGATGCCTGGCGCCGGATCGACGCGTGGTTCAAGGAGCATCTGGGCGGACCGACAAATGGCACGGACCTTACCGACTCGGCCGGAGCGGGTTATTCTGGGGCGATGATTGAGCTTCCCAGCAGCTACCAGCAGTACCTGGCCGGCAAAGACCAGGCATTCGTCGACACGGTCCGGCCGGTGATGATGCAATCCGCCGCGGAAAAGCTTCACGGCATCCACATCGCGCTCATCCCCGGCGGTGTCCAGGCGCACCTCGACGACAAAATTCCCTTCGGCCAGGTCGTCGAAGGCGTCGACTGACGCACCGGCCTCAGCGCGCCAGGAGCAGCCGCTCCGCGCGCGCACCCAGGGCGTCGTCGAGGACAAGGCACGCGGCCCCGACCGCGCCGACGTCGTTCCCCACACCCGTGCCTGCCACGCTGTAGCCGTGGATGCCCTTGACCACGCTGAAACGGTTGAGGTGGTCCGGGACCTGCCGCAGATAACGCGCTGACACCGGGTTCCAGAACGGGCCGCCGAACACAATGCGGTCCACGTCCACCGCGCTTGCCACGACGGAAGCGGCCTTCGCCACGCAGGCGGCGGACCCGTCGACGATCCGCGCCGCGTCCGCATTGCCCTCCTCCGCCAGCCGGCACAACTCTTCGAGCCGGGCCAGGTCCCCGCCTTCCCCGGCCGCTTCGAGGACCCCGGATTCGACCGCGCGGGCAACCAGGTCCCGCGCTGTGCACGCCACTGCGACGCAGCCCCGCAGCCCGCACGTGCACGGCGGGCCGTCCGGGTCGACGATGATGTGGCCGATTTCGCCGGCGTTGCCGGACACGCCCCGCACGACCTCGTTGTTCAGCACCACGCTGCAGCCGATGCCGGTGCCCAGGTAGATGAAGATGAAGCTGTCCGCGCCCGGCGTACCGGTCCAGAGTTCGGCGACGGCGGCGGCCGTGACGTCCTTGTCCATCGTCACCGGCAGGCCTGTGGCCTGCGCCAGGCTGTCCCGCAGCGGCACCCGGTGCCAGTCCTTCAGCAGCGGCGGCCCGACCACGGTTCCTTCCTTGGCGTCGATCGGTCCGGGGGCGGCGACGCCGAGGCCCGCGATCTTCTCCGGCGGCACCCCGGAGGCATCGACCAGGCGCTCGACCTCGGTGGCGATCGCCGCGACCACTTCGCCGGGAGCATGGCTGGGCGGCGTCGGCACCACCGAGTGCTCGACGACGTCGCCGACGATGTTCAGCAGGACCGTCGTGGTCAGCGCCGGATCCAGATGGACCCCGAGGGCGTAGAGCCCGGACGGATTCAGGCGGAGGATGGTGCGTGGCTTGCCGGGCCCGCTGCTCGCCTTGCCGGCCTCGACGATGAGCTTCTGGTCCAGCAGGCGCCGGGAAATGTTGGACACCGTCTGCGGGGACAGGCCCACCAGCTGGGCGAGTTCGACGCGGCTGAGGCCCTCCGGGGCCCTGCGCACGGCGTCGAGAATGACCGTCAGGTTGAAGTCCCCCATCCGGGGCAGATTGGTCCCCCGGCGCGGCGCGGAGGACGACGGATCGTCCACATGACCACCCCTTCCGTCACTCGATCCTCGAGGACCCCCGAGGGCGACCCGGAGTAAAGTCGTGGGCACAACGTTATATGACGAAGGACACAATATGGCGAGTATGCGCAGGGTCATTATTTCGGTCAGGTCGCTGGAACGTTCGCTGCCCTTCTACACCGACGCGATGGGGCTGCTGCTGAAGGAACGGGCCCCGCGGCTGGCCCACCTCACCCCTCCCGGGGGCGGCACGGAAGTCCTGCTGCACGAACGGCCGTCCAACCCCAGCCTGGCCGGGGTGACGCCTGGCTTCCTGGTCGAGGACGTGGACAGCGCCGTGGCGGCGATGACCGACGCCGGCGGCGAACTGGTCGATGCTCCCGCGGACCAGGAGTGGGGCGAACGCACCGCTGTCGTCCGGGACCCGGACGGGCACCTCGTCGTCGTCGCCTCCGACCTCGCCCGCTGATGCCGGCTAAACCCGCGGCTGACATCCCTGTTACGGCCGAATTGGCGGCCGCCCTGATTAGCGAGCAGTACCCGGCGCTTGCCGGTGAACCGGTCACCGAGTTCGCTGCCGGCTGGGACAACGTGATCTACCGCGTCGGCGCCGGATTCGTGGCGCGGCTGCCGCGCAGGGAGGTCGCGGCACACTTGGTCGCGAACGAGCAGCGTTTCCTGCCCCTGTACGCGGCGCACACCGCCGTGCCTCTCCCGGTCCCGGTGCACAACGGACGCCCCGGCCCGGGCTTCCCGTGGCCCTGGAGCATCACCGCATGGCTGGACGGGGTTCCCGCGGCGCGGGTGTCCCCGGCGGAGCGGGAGTGCGCGCGCTCGCTGGCCCGGTTCGTGACCGACATTCACCGGCCGGCGGGCCCCGAAGCCCCGGCCAACCCCGTTCGCGGCGTGCCGCTGGCCACCCGTGACGCCGCGGTCCGGGGCCGGCTCGAGGCCGGGCTGGACGTGCCGCGGGAACGTGAACTGGAGGCGCTGTGGACGAAGCTGAGCGCCGTCCCTGTCTGGGACGGCCCCGCCCTCTGGCTGCACGGGGACCTGCACCCTGCCAACATCCTGCTGCAGGACGGCAAACTCGCGGCGGTGCTGGATTTCGGCGACCTGACGGCCGGTGATCCCGCCACGGACCTCGCCACCGCCTGGCTGACCTTCGACGCGGCCGGCCGGCGGATCTTCAGGCAGACCGTGGAAGCGGCGGGGCCGGTGGATGAGGACACCTGGCTGCGGGCGCGGGGGTGGGCACTGTGCATGGCCTCGGCGCTGGCTGCGCATTCGGCCGATGAACCGGTGCTCCGCGCCATCGGCGTGCACGCGCTCAGCGAGGTGCTGGGGGACGACTGAGGAAGTGCTCCACACGCCGGTCCGGCACCAGCCAGATCAGGGCGACGACAGTGTAGGCGGCGACGCCCAGCAGCGGATGCACGAAGCACAGCGCCAGCCCTGCAACGTAGATCAGCGGCGAAGCCTTCCCCTTCCAGTCCCGGCCGAGAGCCTGGGCCAGGTCGCCGTCCGGCCCCTGCTGGCGGATGAGCAGCCGCTCCAGGATGAAGTAGGCGACCGCGGCGCAGAGCAGGTTGATCCCGTAGACCAGCACGGGCACCTGCCTGAAACCGGAGTCGTCCATCCAGCGCGTGCTGAACGGGAAGAGGGAGAGCCAGAAGAGCAGGTGCAGGTTCGCCCAGAGGATGCCCCCATTGACCCTGTCGGCCAGGTGGATCATGTGGTGGTGGTTGTTCCAGTAGATCCCGACGTAGACGAAGCTGAGCAGATAACTCAGGAACGTTGGCAGGACGGCGAGGAGCCCGTGCCACGTCGGTTCATCCGGGGTGCGCAGTCCGAGCACCATGATGGTGATGACAATGGCCAGCACGCCGTCGCTGAAGGTCTCCAGCCGGTTCTTGTTCACCGCAGCGCCCCCTTCACTGTGCAGCCCCCATCCCCATCACTGCGCCGCCTCCATCACTGCGCGGTCGTAGATCCAGGCATCTTTCGGGAGTGCGGCCGGGTCGAAGCCTGCCAGGGCGTGGCGCAGGCCGCCGGCAGGCAGGTCCAGCGACGCGAGGATCCGGTCGGTGACCGTGGCGGCGTCCACCCCGCGCTCGGCCAGGGCGGCGAGCGTTACCGCGCCGTCCCTCTTCGCCAGCCGCCGCCGTTCGTGGTTGAGCACCAGCGGGACATGCGCGTACTCGGGCAGCGGCAGGCCAAGCAGCGTGGCCAGGTAGGCCTGCCGGGGAGTGGAGGCGAGCAGGTCGTCCCCGCGGACCACCTGGTCGACTCCTTGGGCGGCGTCGTCGACGACAACGGCCAGGTTGTAGGCGGGAACCCTGTCGTTGCGGCGCAGCACCATGTCATCGACTGTGCCGGTGAAGTCTCCGTGCAGCATGTCCCGCATGGTGAAGGTGGTGACGCCGGCCCGCAGCCGCAGCGCAGCCGGCCGGTGCCGGCGGCGCTCGGCCCGTTCGTCCTGCGAGAGGGTCCGGCAGGTGCCGGGATAGGCGCCCTGCGGGGCGTGCGGCGCACTGGGTGCTTCAAGGATCTCGCGGCGGGTGCAGAAGCACTCGTACACCAGCCCCGCCGAGCGGAGCGATTCGATGGCGGCCTCGTACACCGGCGTGCGCTCCGACTGGCGCACGACGTCGCCGTCCCAGTCGAGGCCGATGGCTGCGAGGTCTGCCAGCTGGGCCTGCTCCGCGCCGGCCCGCGCGCGGTCGAGGTCTTCGATGCGGAGCAGGAACCGGCGGCCTGTGCTGCGCGCGAACAGCCAGGCCAGCATCGCGGTGCGGAGGTTGCCCACATGCAGCTCGCCGGACGGGCTGGGCGCAAAACGGCCCGCGGGAGTCAGGGCCGCGCTCGGGGCCGCGGGTGTGGGAGGACTCTGATGCACGAATCCACCTTAGCCAGCGCCGGGAACAGCCGCGGGATCCGCTTCGAGGACCGGGGCGAGCAGCCGCACCGTCCGCGCGGTCGAGTCCCAGCGCCGCAAACCGACGGCACGCCCGCGCACCTGGCGCTTGGGCAGCACCGGCAACGCCCGCGCCAGCTGGTGGCCCGTCAGCTTCCGCCCCAGCGTCAGGTGCGGGGTCCACAGGTCCGGGAAGGTCTGCGGCGACTGCCCCGGTACCGGCTGGACGCTCTCGTGGACCAGGCGCTGCAGCTCCAGCAGCTCCCGGGTCGGGATGATCTGCCGGCAGAGCACGTAGGTCCCGCGCGGCGGACCGAAAATGAGCAGGCCCGCGGTCTCCAACGCCTGGCCCAGAGGCTCCCCCAGGCCGGCGACGGCGGCCGCCACGCGCTCGTCGAGGTCCGGGACCGTCACGGGGGCCAGGGAGGGCGCGGCGACCAGGGTGATGTGCGGCCGGTTGCTGGCTCCGGCGTGCCGCCCGGAACTGGGCAGACCCGCGTCGATGAGATGCTCCCAGTCCTCGCGCAGGTCCGCCTCGGCGTCGTCGTCGAGCAGCAATTCCAGGCTGTCCATGGCCTCATCCTGCCAGCCCCGGAGGCGCACCGGCCAGACCCGGCGGACGGGGGGCCGGAACTTCGCCCGGGGAGGAAAAACGGGTGCCTCACGCGCGAAGGGCCCGATCCGAGCAGTTTCTCCTCCTCGGGCGGATGCGGCGGGCCCGGGGCAAACAAAAACACCCCGGTCCGCAGACCGAGGTGTTCATTTTTCACTCTTTCGAGTGGAGCTGAGGGGACTCGAACCCCTGACCCCCTGCATGCCATGCAGGTGCGCTACCAGCTGCGCCACAGCCCCGTTTCCAGCAAAAATCCGCTGATTTTTCGGTTTGTTCCTTCAGCTTTTCGTTTCCGATCCGCTCCGAAGCAACTTGAATATTCTATGCAAAGAATCGTGCACTTTGCAAAACGGCCGGGTTCAGCCCTCCTGGACCGTGACCGGCTGCGGCAGGGTCCCCGCGTTGTGTTCGGTCAGCCGCCAGTTCACCAGCGGGTTCTCCGCCCCGTCCGTCTCCTCCAGCAGGGACCAGTTGCAGTTCGCCAAGCCGGAGAGCACGCCCCAGTGGTCGTGCGGCAACCCGAGCAGGCTCGCGATCCCGACCCGGGCGGCGCCGCCGTGGGTGGCGACGACGAGGGTGCCGCCGTCGTCAAGGCCCGAAGCGGCCTCCAGCACGGCAGCGGACATCCGCTCCGAGACCTCGAGCCGGCTCTCGCCGCCGCCGGGGCGCACATGGACGGCCCCGGAGGACCAGGACGCGGCTTCATCCGGGTAGGTGGCGTTGATCTCAGCGAAGGTCATGCCCTGCCACGCGCCGGCGTGGGTCTCCCGCAGGCGCGGATCCTCGGCCACGGGCAGCCCGGTCACCCGGGCGAGCGCCTCGGCCGTGTGCCGGGCGCGCTCCAAGTCGGAAGAGATGATGCGCGTCGGCCCGATCGCTGCCAGCAGCGCGGCGGCGGAGGCGGCCTGCTGCCGGCCGACCTCGTCCAGGGCAATGTCTTCCTGGCCTTGGAAGCGTCCGGCCGAGTTCCAGGAGGTGCGCCCGTGCCGCCAGAAAACTACTTTGCGGCGGCGCCGGGAGCCACCGAGGGAAGCGGCGGCCGTCATTCAGCCGCGGCGCCGCTGCCGGCGGGGGCGTCCTTGGTCTCAAGCTGCAGATCGACAGCCGGGCAGTCCTTCCAGAGACGCTCGAGGGCGTAGAAGACCCTGTCCTCCTCGTGCTGGACGTGGATGATGACCTCGGCGTAGTCGAGCAGCACCCAACGTCCCTCGGACCGGCCCTCGCGGCGCACCGGGCGGAGGTCGAGCTTGATCAGTTCTTCCTCGATACCATCGACGATGGCGTTGACCTGGCGCTCGCTCGGCGCGGACGCGATGACGAAGATGTCCGTGAGCGGAAGTTTGTCGCTGACGTCCAAGGCGACGATGTCCTTGGCGATTTTGTCCGCGGCGGCACGGGCGGCTGCCCGTGCGATCGCGACGGCTGACTCTGTGGCGGTCACTGCTCTCCTAGTGTGGTGGTTCAGTGGCCCAAGCCACTGATAATCATGATCAATCCGGCTACCAGCGCGACCGCGCCGACGGCCAGCACGGCAAGCTGCATCAGCCTGTTGCGGCGCACCCGGTCCAAACCGGCTGTGGCCGCGTCAAGCGGTTCGAGGCCGTGGGCGCTGCCCGCTGGCAGCGGCGGCAGTTTGGTCTGCTCCTCGTGCAGGTTTTCCGGCACGACCGGCGGCCGGGCGATGCCGGATTTGCGCGACCGTGCGACGGCCTCGGCCCGGGCCAGCACGCGCGAGCGACTGTCCTGCAGCTCGTAGCTCACTTCCCGGTCGCGGCTGGTCTGCGGCATCGCCTCGGTGGCAGGCGCGGCAGGACGTGCAGGCGCGGCGGGACGCGCCGGCGGCTGCTGCTTCGGACGGGCCGGCGCAGCCGGCGTCGATGCGGCCGGTGCGGACGCGCGCGGCGGCGCGGGCGCCGGGCGGGGAGCCGGTTGCTGGCGCGGGGGCTGCGGCCGGACGGGCGCGGAGGGGGCCGCGGTCCGTGCAGCCGGGGGCGCCGGTTGCACTGGCGTGGCCTTCGTTTCGGGTGCGTCCGCCGGCCGGCGCTCGCCCTGCTTCGGCTTGGCGGCGGGGCGCAGGCGCGAGGTCGCCGAGGTCACGACGGGCACGTGGGAGGTCGACGGCGGCCGCAGGATCGGCTGGTCCACCCCGGGCACGCGGATGAACTCCAGGGGGGTCACCATCGCGAGGTTATGGGCAGCGGTCGGGTCGTACCGGGACGGCTTGCTCGCCGCGTGTTCCTCCGCAAGCCGCTGCTTGGCTTCGGCCCGGCGGTTCAGCACGGCGGCACGCTCGGCCAGCGCCGTCTGTTCGGCGAGGATCTTCAGGTCCACCGCCGTGGGGTCCTTTTGCGCGGACGCGTCCATCATGGCGATCTGGTTCTTGGCCTGCTCCATGAGCAGGTCACGCGCTGCGTCCGCCTGCTCCGGAGTCATCGCTGCCAGCTCCGCCTGCTCCTGGGCCGCGGCCTGCTGCTCTGCCAGCTCGCGCGCCCTGGCGCGGCGGTCCCGGCGGCCGCCCTGGACCTTCGCGCCCTGGTCCTTGGAAGCAGCCGGCGCGGCACTCGCACCCGGCGCCGCGGCAGCGCCCGGCTTGGCAGAGGTAACAGGCACGGAGGACGCCTGTTCCGCAGGACGCCGGCTCTCCCCTGCCGGCTTGCTGGCCGGGGCGCTGGCCGGCTTGGTGTCCGGCTCGTCGGCGGGCGCGGCCTTCGGCAGGTTCCCGAATGGAGTGTCCGGCGGACTGGTGGGCATTGGCACAACAGGGATGAAGGAGGTAATGGGTGCGCGGTTGGCCTCTACCTGCTGCTGGCGGAGCGCGCGGCGGGACGGCAACGAGCCGCCGTTGTTGAGCTGCCCCTCCTTCTCGGCGAGCTCCTTCATGGCCCGCAGGGCCGCACGGTCGCGTGCCCGGGCCTGCGAGGAGCGTTCCGCCTGGCCTTCGGCGGCCGCGCCGGCTTCGGCGGGAGGCCGGTCAGAGGGGGCGGCTGATGCTGCCCCTGTGCCATCGCCTGCCTGGCTGGGGGCAGGAAGGTGCGGCACGGAGGGGTAAGCCCCGTCTCCCTGCCGCTGCTGAGCGTCCCGCGCTTGCCGTAGTTCCCTCCGGCTGCGGATCGGCTCCTGTTCCTTGCTCATGCGTAACTCACTCGGTGTTGGCTTCTCTTACTGTCAATTCCTGCAAACGTCCGGACCCGCGGATTTCTGCCGGGCCCCGGTACAGCCGGTACTTCGCGATGTACTGCACCACGCCGTCGGGCACCAGATACCAGACCGGATTGGCCTCGGCGACCCGCCGCCGGCAGTCGGTGGAGGAGATGGCCATCGCGGGCACCTCCAACAAACTTACGTCAGAGCGACCCAGATTATGCAGAACGTGTCCGGGCCGCGTGACGCCGATGAAGTGCGCCAGGGACCACAGCTCCTCCACGTCCTTCCAGGAAAGGATCTGCGCCATGGCGTCAGCGCCGGTGATGAAGTACAGGTCCGCGTCCGGGCGCATCCGCCGAAGATCACGCAGCGTGTCGATGGTGAACGTCGGTCCGGGCCGGTCGATGTCAACGCGGCTGACCGTGAAGCGCGGATTGGAGGCCGTCGCGATCACTGTCATCAGGTACCGGTGCTCGGCTTCGGTGACCTCCTGCTTGGCTTTCTGCCAGGGCTGGCCCGTCGGGACGAAGACCACTTCGTCCAGGCCGAACACGGCGGCCACCTCGCTCGCCGCGACCAGGTGGCCGTGATGGATCGGGTCGAAGGTTCCGCCCATGACGCCGAGGCGGAAGCGGCGGCCCCCGTTGGCGGAGGCCGCTTCGGCAGCCGGCACCTGCTTAGGAATGGGCCTGCGCCTGGCCGCGGTCGTGCTTGTTCGGGTGCGCACGGTGCGGGTCCGCGTGCTCCTCCACCGGCTCGTGCCGGTTGCCGAGGTTGGTGTAGGAGACGGTGACGAACATGAGCACCAGCAGCACCACGAAGATGGTCCCGCCGATCACGAACGGCGGCGCGATCGTCGGCGCTTTTTCCTCGGCCTGGCTCGCGGCAACGACCGCACTGAAGAACGGTGTCAGCATTCCTATCCCCTCCGGGTATTACAGTTTTCAATCCGGCGGCTGCCGGACTACATCTTTATCTGGTCCTATGTTACGTGGTCGCCCCATGCGGCCGGCACTTCGCCGCTCAGGCGCGCACCTGGCCTTCGCCCTGGACGACCCATTTGGTCGTGGTGAGCTCCGCGAGGCCCATGGGCCCGCGGGCGTGCAGCTTCTGCGTGGAGATACCCACTTCGGCCCCCAGGCCCAGCTCTCCGCCGTCGATGAACCGGGTGGAAGCGTTCACGACGACGGCGGCCGAGTCGATCTCGGCGATGAATCGCTCGGCGTTGGCCAGGTCGTTGGTGAGGATGGCTTCCGTGTGCCCGGTGGAGTACGTGCGGATGTGCTCAAGGGCCTCCTCCAACGAGTCCACCGTGCGCACGGCCAGGTCCAGGTCCATGTACTCGGTGGCCCAGTCGGCATCCGTAGCCGGCACGCCGGTCACTCCGGCCGGCAACAATCCCAGCACCGCGGGGTCCGCGTGCAGCCGCACACCCGCAGCGGCCAGCGCCGAGAGCACACCGGGCAGGACGGTGGAGCGGGAGTGCACCAGGAGCGTCTCGACGGTGTTGCACACACTGGGCCGCTGGGTCTTGGCGTTGAGCAGGACGTCAATCGCCATCTGCTGGTCCGCGGACTCATCGAGGAAGATGTGCACGTTGCCCTCCCCGGTCTCGATGACCGGCACCGAGGAGTTGTTCACGACCGTCTGGATGAGGTCACGGCCGCCGCGCGGAATGAGGACGTCGACGCGGCCGCGGGCGCGCATCAGGACGTTGGCGCCCTCACGGCCGTAGGCATCGATAGTCTGGGCGGCGTCAGCCGGCAGGCCCTCGGCCTCCAGCGCACCGCGGATCAGGCCGATCAGCGCCTCGTTCGTGTTGGCCGCGGCGCTGCCGCCGCGCAGGATGGCGGCGTTGCCGCTCTTGAGGGCGAGGCCGGCGATGTCCACCGTCACGTTCGGGCGGGCCTCGTAGATGGCGGCGACGACACCGAGGGGCACATTGATCTGCCGCAGGCGCAGCCCGTTGGGCAGCGTCTGTCCGCGCACCACGTTGCCGACCGGGTCCGGCAGACCGGCGAGGTTCTCCAGCGCGGCGACCAGTCCCTGGACCCGCTGCGGGGTCAGCGTGAGGCGGTCCAGCAGCGCGGCGCTCGTGCCGTTGGCCTGGCCGGCGTCGACGTCGCGCTGGTTGGCGGCCAGCAGCTCGTCCTGGTGGGCCAGGAGTTCGTCGGCGATCTTCCGCAGCACGCGGTCCTTGTGCGAACGGTTCGCCCGGCCAAGAGCCCTGGAGGCCAGGCGGGCGCGGTCAGCGATGCCGTACACGGCCGCGGCAAGACCGCCCTCGGCGGTCTCCAGCCGCTGGTCCGTGCCGCCCGTCGCAGAGCCGCCGAAAGCATTCTCAGTTGCGGGAAGAGTCATCCCTCAAGTCTAGACGAGGACCAAATCGTCCACATGCACGACCTCGCGCTCGAACTCCCTGCCCAGGGTCCGGGCCAGTTCCTTGGTGGACCGGCCCAGCATCTTCGGCAGCTCGCGCGACTTGTAGTTGACCAGGCCGCGGGCAATCACCTCGCCGCTGCGGTCCACCAGCTCCACCGGATCGCCGGCCTCAAAGGATCCCTTCACCATCACGATGCCGGCCGGCAGCAGCGAGCGGCGCCGGTGCTTCACGGCCGCGACGGCGCCGTCGTCGAGCACCAGCCGCCCGCGGACGTTGGCCGAATGCGCCAGCCAGAGCAGCCGGATCGGCTTGTTGGAGCCGACTGCGCCAAAGAAGGTCCCGACGTCCTCCCCCGCCAAGGCCTGCACGGCCTGCGGCGTCGATGTGACGAGGGCGGGAATCCCCGAACCCGCCGCGATGCTCGCGGCGTCGACCTTGGTGACCATTCCGCCGGTGCCCACGCCGGCTTTGCCGGTCCTGCCGATCTCGATGCCTTCGAGGTCCTCTGGCCCGGCCACGTGCGGTATGCGCCGGGCTCCGGCCTTGGGCGGCCCGTCGTACAGCGAGTCCACGTCGGAGAGCAGCACGAGGGCGTCGGCCTTGGCCATGTGGGCCACCAGCGCAGCCAGCCGGTCGTTGTCGCCGAAGCGGATTTCGTGGGTGGCCACCGTGTCGTTTTCGTTCACAATGGGCACGACGCCGAGGTTGAGCAGACGGGACAGCGCCCGGTGCGCGTTCGCGTAGTGCGTCCGCCGCATCAGATCCTGCGCGGTGAGCAGGACCTGGCTCACGGTCACGCCGTGGGCGGCGAAAGCCTGGGTGTACCGGGCGATCAGCAGCCCCTGCCCCACGGCGGCCGCCGCCTGCTGGGTCGCGAGGTCCCGGGGACGGCGTTCGAGGCCGAGCGGCGCGAGCCCTGCCGCGATGGCGCCGGAGGAGACGAGGATGATCTCGGTGCCCTGGTTGCGGCGCTCCGCGAGGGCGTCCACCAGGTCGACAAGCGCCTGTTCGGAGATCCCGCCCGCAAGGGAAGTCAGGGACGAGGAGCCGACCTTGACCACGATCCTGCCGGCCGTGGCCAGGCCGGCGCGGTCCGCGATCGGCTGCTTGCGGGCCGCGGGGGCGGTGCTAGAGCTCGTCACCGGCGCTGTCCTCCCTGTCCACGCCCTCCCTGTCGGCCTGCTTCACCGGCTGCTGGCGGCGGCCGCTGACAGATTCGGTCCAGATGCCGGCCTTGCGCTCTGCCTCGAGCTCCGCGCGGGCCGCCGACTTGGCGTCCTTGCGCTCTTGGTATTCCTCGCGCTTCTGTCCGCGCGTGGGCCGGGTGAATTCCTCCAGGCGCAGGTCGGTGCCGCGCGGGGAGGCCAGCAGCTCGGCGCCGCCCATCATGGTCGGCTCCCAGTCGAAGACGACGCCGTCGCCCTCGCCGATCACGACGGTGTCCCCCGGGACGGCTCCGCTCTTGAACAGCTGCTCTTCCACGCCGAGCTTCGCGAGCCGGTCCGCGAGGTAACCGACGGCCTCGTCGTTCGTGAAGTCGGTCTGCTGCACCCAGCGGACCGGCTTTTCGCCGAGCACGCGGAACAGCGGCTCCAAGTTCTTTTCCTCGCGCCGGATCCGGAACCCCGCGGCGTTGACGGCCTTGGGCCGCAGCACGATCCGCTGCGGCGCCGGCTCTGCTTCACGCGCGGCACGGGCGCCGGCGACGATCTCGGCCATCGCGAAGCTGAGCTGCCGCAGGCCTTCATGGCTGACGGCCGAAATCTCGAACACGCGGTAGCCGCGCTCCTCCAGCTCCGGGCGCACGAAGTCGGCGAGCTCCTCCGCCTCGGGCACATCGATCTTGTTCAGTGCCACGAGCCGCGGCCGCTCGTTCAACGGCACGGCCTGGCCGTCGCTCCCGGCGAAACTTGAGTCCACGGAATAGGCCGCCAGTTCCGCCTCGATTGCCTCGAGGTCACTGATCGGGTCACGGCCGGGCTCGAGCGTGGCGCAGTCGAGCACATGCACCAGGACGGCGCAGCGCTCGACGTGGCGCAGGAACTCCAGGCCCAGGCCCTTGCCCTGGCTTGCGCCCGGGATCAGGCCGGGGACGTCGGCGATCGTGAAGCGCACGTCGCCGGCCTGCACGACGCCGAGGTTCGGCACCAGGGTGGTGAACGGGTAGTCGGCGATCTTGGGGCGGGCGGCGGACATGGCCGCAATCAGGCTCGACTTGCCGGCCGACGGGAAGCCCACCAGAGCGACGTCGGCGATGCTCTTCAATTCGAGCACAATGTCGCGGGCGTCCCCGGGGATGCCCAGCAGGGCGAAGCCCGGCGCCTTGCGCTTCTGCGAGGAGAGCGCCGCGTTGCCCAGACCGCCCTGGCCGCCGGCAGCGGCCACGAACTCGGTGCCTTCGCCGACCAGGTCCGCCAGCACCTCTCCGCTGGGGGACTTCACCACCGTGCCCGAGGGCACCGGCAGCACCAGGGTCTCCCCGTTCTTGCCGTGCCGCATGTCCCCCTTGCCGCCTTCGCCGTTGGTGGCGTGGCGGTGCGGCGCGTGGTGGTAGGAGAGCAGGGTGGTCGTCTGGGAGTCCACCCGGAGGATGACGTCGCCGCCGTTGCCCCCGTTGCCGCCGTCGGGGCCGCCGAGCGGCTTGAACTTCTCCCGCTTGATGGAAACGCAGCCATGGCCGCCGGTCCCGCCCGAAACGTGCAGAACTACCCGGTCAACAAAGCTTGCCACGGAGGTCTCCTTGGAATGTGAAATGCAAAATCAGTTTAGTGGTGTTAAAACAACAAGTGGGACGGACCCGAAGGCCCGCCCCACCAGGTGAAGCTAATGACTACTCGGCTGCTGCCGCTGCGACGATGTTCACGACGCGGCGTCCGCGGCGGGTGCCGAACTCAACAGCGCCGGCCTCCAGGGCGAACAGCGTGTCGTCGCCACCGCGGCCGACACCGGCGCCCGGGTGGAAGTGGGTGCCGCGCTGGCGGACGATGATCTCGCCGGCGGAAACAACCTGACCGCCGAAACGCTTCACGCCCAGACGCTGTGCGTTGGAGTCACGACCGTTGCGAGTGGAGCTCGCGCCCTTCTTGTGTGCCATCTCTTGATGCCTGCCTTTTTAGTGTGGGGAACCGGGAAATCCTTCGATCGCCTTAGGCGATCGAGGTGATCTTGACCTTGGTCAGCTCCTGGCGGTGGCCCTGGCGCTTCTTGTAACCGGTCTTGTTCTTGAACTTCTGAATGACGATCTTCGGCCCGCGCAGATCCTCAAGGATCTCCGCCTCGACCTTTACCTTGGCCAGGTCCTTCGCGGCCGAGGTGATCTTCTCGCCGTCAACCAGAAGGAGTGCGGGCAGCTCAATGGTGCTGCCGGCTCCACCGGCGACGCGGTTCAGGGTAACGAAGTCTCCAACGGAAACCTTCTCTTGGCGGCCGCCTGCGCGGACAATCGCGTACACCACTTGGGAACTCACTTCTCTCGACGTTTTACAAAGTTTGCGTGGGGAACCATCAACGCCCTGGATGGGCAGATTTCCGGTTCTCGCTGTGCCTCAACGCCGCGGGCCCCGTATGGAAGGAATTGCCCAGTGTTGGCGTAAGCACCGAGGATCCAGACTACGCTAGACCGGCCCTCGGCTGCAAATGACACTAGCGGCGCCGCGCGGAAACTGATAGGAGCAGGTGCCCTCTCATCCGCGCCACGTCAGCACGCCATCCATCATAGTCGCCGCCGGGGCCACTACTCATGCATGCCGCTCCGGCGCGTCGAAAAACTCCAGTTCGTAGCGCGAGGACTGACGGAACACCGTGCGCATCGCCTCCCGCTCGGCGGCTCCCGCCACCCGGGCGGCCCGGTCGGTGAAGCCGACCGCTGTCCGCGTGGACGCGGCGAAGGCCTCGTCGGCATACGTTTGAAGCCACGCTGCGTAGGGGTGCGTGGCGGCATCGCGTCCGGCCAGGAAGGCTGCGTGGAGGTTCTCCCCCACATCCGAATACAGCCAGTAGCAGGGCAGCACGGCGGCCGTCAGCACGGCATAGCTGCCCGACCCGGCCACGGACGCCAGGTGGTCAAGGTAGGCCTTGGTGACCGGGCCTAGCTCGGATTCCGCCGGGTGCTGCTGCAGCCAGCTTCGGTGCAGCTCGGCCTCGACCTGCAGGCACACCTGGGCCGAGTTCGCCCAGAACAGCTGCTCTTCCTCGGTAGGGGCAAGGGCGCTGGCGCGGGCCAGGACCCGAGAGTACCCGTTGAGGTACCGGGCGTCCTGGGCAAGGTAGTAGGAGAACTTCCGCTCATCGAGGGTGCCGTCGCCGAGCGCCTTGACGAACGGCAGCCCGAAAATGCCCTCACGCAGGTCCGCGATGTCATCCCACAACTGCCGGCTGAAGTCATTGCCCTGCGGCGGCTGGTGCTGAAGGAGGTTCGCGAAGTGGTGGATAGGGCCGTGACCGGTGCCGACCTGGAGTTCGTCGGCGCGGGCCAGCGCTCCCTGCATCCAGTCCTTGACCCGCTGCAGCGATTCGGCCCAGTCGCCGGTGAGCACCTGCACGGTCGCCATGGCGGAGGACAGAGAGCAACCGGTGCCGTGGGTGTTCCGGGTTTCAATCCGGCGGGAGGAGAATTCCACCACCCGCTCCCCCGGCTCACCGGCGGCCCTGACCAGGGCGTCCGGGCACACCGCGCCGTCCAAATGGCCACCCTTGACCAGCACGGCCGCGCCCGTGCGGTCCGACAGGCGCAGGCCCTGCGCCACCGCCTCGTCCCAACTGTCCGCGCGCTGTTCGTCCAGCAGGACGGCAAGTTCGGGCAGATTGGGCGTGAGCAAGTCGGCACGCCGGAGCAGGGATCGCAGCGCGTCCTCGGCAGCCGGCTCGAGCAGCCGGTCCCCGCTGGTCGCCACCATCACGGGATCCAGCACGACGACGGGCGGCCGGACGGCCTCGAGCCAGGCCTCGACGGTGGCGATGACGGCGGCATCCCCGAGCATGCCGATCTTCACGGCGTCGATCTCGACGTCGTCGCTCACCGCCTCGAGCTGCTCGGCGAGGAAGGACACCGGCGGCGTGTGCACCGACCGGACTCCGTGAGTGTTCTGCGCGACCAACGCCGTCACGACAGCCATGCCGTACCCGCCGTTGGCGGCGATGCTCTTCAGGTCCGCCTGGATGCCGGCACCGCCCGTGGGGTCGGTGCCGGCGATGCTCAGGACTCGTGGGGTGGAACGCATGGGCCTGCTCCCAATGACGCGCGGCGGTGCACCACAGGCAGTTCGCCCGCCGCGACATCCCTCCGCTAGTTCGAACTAGTTCAGGTTCAACGGGTTTGGTTCTCAGCCCCGCCAGCGGCGAAGGCACCCCGTGTCACTGACTAACACCCTAGCGGATGCCGCTCACAGGTCCGACGCCGGCACCCCTACCCCAAGGATGATCGGAGCTTCGCCCTGGGGTTCGGCCTTCGCCGCCGCCGGCGGCGCCGCCACGTGCTCGTGGCTGTGGTCGGCCGAAGCGGCAGCCTCGCGCTGTTCGACGCTGGTCTCATTCGCGGCGCCCTGCGCGCGGCTTGCGCTGCGGTGCCTCCGGCCGCGGCGGCCGCGCTCACGGCCCGCGCCAACCTCCTCGTCGTGCTTCTCCTCGAGCGTGTCGAACGCCGAGGTGAGGATGTCCAGGCTCAGCTTCGGCTTTTCCTCAGGGGCGGCTTCACGGGCGTGCTCGGCGAACGGCAGCACGACCTTTTCCCCGCCGATCGTGAGCACCGCTCCGTTGGCATGCTCCTCCACCGCGACGTCGGCGATCTCCGCGACCGCTGACACGGGAACAGTCACGGTGTCGCCGGCATGTTCCTCCTCGCGGTGCGCGGCGTGGGCCGCCGCGGCGATGGTGGCCAGGGCGGCACGGGTTGCTTCGGCCTTGGCCTGCCGGCCGACCTCAACCGGTGCCTCGACCGGCGCCTGCTCGGCGGGAGCCTGCCCGCGGCCGCGGCTGCGACGCTTCTCCCCGCGGGTCGACTTGGGCTGCTCGGTACGCTGCTGGTGATGTTCGGCGGCCACGGTGTGGGCGCGGCGGTGTTCGACCGGCTCGTCGTGGGTGACGACGCCGCGTCCCGCGCAGGCCTCGCACTGCTCACCGAAGACCTCCAGCAGCCCGGTACCCATCCGCTTGCGCGTCATCTGGACCAGGCCGAGCGAGGTCACTTCGGCAACCTGGTGCTTGGTCCGGTCCCGGCCCAGGCACTCCACCAGGCGCCGGAGCACCAGGTCGCGGTTGGACTCGAGCACCATGTCGATGAAGTCGATCACGATGATGCCGCCGATGTCGCGCAGCCGCAGCTGGCGGACAACCTCCTCGGCAGCCTCCAGGTTGTTCTTGGTGACGGTCTCTTCGAGGTTGCCGCCGCTGCCGGTGAACTTGCCGGTGTTCACGTCCACCACTGTCATGGCCTCGGTGCGGTCGATGACCAGCGAACCGCCCGACGGCAGGAACACCTTGCGTTCCAGCGCCTTGTGGATCTGCTCGTCGATCCGGTGGGCCGCGAAGATGTCCTCCTCGGACGTCCATTTCTCCAGCCGGTCCACCAGGTCGGGCGCCACGTAGGTCACGTAGGCCTCGATGGTGTCCCACGCTTCGTCGCCGGAGACGATGAGCTTGGAGAAGTCCTCGTTGAAGACGTCGCGGACGACCTTGATGGTCAGGTCGGGCTCACCGTAGAGCAGCTCGGGGGCGAGCACCTTGGTGGAGCCGGCCTGGCTCTCGATGCCTTCCCACTGCGCGCGCAGCCGGTTGATGTCGTGCGTGAGTTCTTCCTCGCTGGCCCCTTCGGCCGCGGTGCGGACGATCACCCCGGCGTTCTCGGGGAGGCGGTCCTTGAGGATCCGCTTCAGCCGGTTGCGTTCGACGTCGGGAAGCTTGCGGGAAATGCCCGTCATCGAGCCGCCGGGCACGTAGACCAGGTAGCGGCCGGGCAGCGAGATCTGGCTGGTCAGCCGGGCGCCCTTGTGGCCCACGGGGTCCTTGGTGACCTGCACCAGCACCGAGTCGCCGGACTTGAGGGCGTGCTCGATGCGGCGCGGGGCGCCGTCGAGCTTGGCCGCGTCCCAGTTGACTTCGCCGGCGTACAGGACCGCGTTGCGTCCGCGTCCGATATCCACGAACGCAGCTTCCATGCTCGGCAGCACGTTCTGCACCTTGCCCAGGTAGACGTTGCCGATCAGCGAGTCCTGCTGGGTCTTGGAGACGAAGTGCTCCGCCAGGATGCCGTCCTCGAGGACCCCGATCTGGATCCTGTCATCACGCTGGCGGACCACCATCGTGCGGTCCACCGATTCGCGCCGGGCCAGGAACTCGGCCTCGGTGATCACGTGGCGGCGACGGCCCGATTCGCGGGACTCGCGGCGCCGCTGCTTCTTGGCTTCCAGGCGGGTGGAACCCTTCACGCTCGCGACCCGGGTGGCCGAGCTGTCCGCGTGCGTGCGCGGTGCCCGGACGCGGGTCACGGTGTTCGGCTCCTCATCGGTGCCGGTGAGTTCCAGGTCCTGGTCCCCGCGGCGGCGGCGCCGGCGGCGGCGCGAGACAACACCCTCGCCCTCGGCCGCGTCCTCGCCGGCGGCCTCGGTGCCTTCGTCTTCGGATCCGGAGGTCTCCTCGGCGCCCTGGTCGCGCTCGGAACGGTTGCGGCTGCGGCGGCCACGGCTGCGGCGCCGACGCCGGCCGCCTTCCTCCTGCTCGCCCTCTTCCTCTTCCTCTTCCTCATCGGACTCTTCGGCGGCGGCCACGGCCACCGGCCGGGTGAGCGCTGTCAGATCGGGTGCCTGAAAGAGGACGGACACCGGGGACAGCGAAACAGCACCTTCCGCGTCTGCTTCACGTGCCGGCTCCGTCGGGGCTGCTGCCGGCTCGGTGCTGGCGGCGGTTGCGGCAGGTTCGGCTGGGGCCTCGGGCGCGGCCTCCGGCGCCGTCACTGGCTCGGACTGTGCTTTGGCGCTGGAGCGACGACGGCGGGCGGGCGCCTTCACGGCCGCGGCAGAGGGTTCCGCTGCCTCCCCCGCAGGCTCCGGGACCTCGGCCGGCGCCGCGGTGGCGGTGTCCCCGGCTTCGGCGGTCGCAGGCGCCGGGGCGCCTTCGGCAGCCGTTGCCTTGCGGGAGCGGCTCCGGCGGGGGGCTTTGGCCGGCTCGGCCGGGACCTCGTCGGGGGCGGCACTGTCCGCGCTGCTTACGCTCTCCAGGGCGGCCGGCTCTGCGGCGGCCGGCTCTTCGGCGGCGGCCGTCTTGCGCCGGCTCCGGGTTGCCTTCTTTGGCGCCGCGGGGGCACTCTCGAGGTTTGTTTCAGTGGTGGTAGCTTCGGCTACGTCTTTTTCCTGCTCGATATCCATATGTAGGTACACTCCACCCCTGGCGGCGCCGCCACATCCAGCGCCCGAGGGGGCCTTAGTCGTCAATACCCGCGGGCGTTGACAGAAGTCGTCGTCATTCCTGCCAAGTCGCGCCGACAAGGGGCGCAGCAACCAAGGCAGGCCAGCGGCAACGGTTCTCGCCGCCGGACCTTCTGGCGGCGGGCTGCGGTGGATACCAAGGCCTGCGCGGATCGTCGTGATCCGTCCGGGCCCGATGCGTCACCAGCAAGCTGTGAAACGTGTCGCTGGACCGGGGGCCGCATGTGGATCGGCCTCCAGCCAACATCATTCTCTCACACGGGGCTGACGTGCGGCGGGATTGACGGTACGTCCTCACGTCCCGGACCGACAGCACCCAGCGTGCCCCCGGGCTCTGCCGATAGAATCGGCCCCAGCAACGGCATCATCCGCGGACGAAGGAAGCGATCAGTCATGGCCAGCAGCAAGGCGCCCGGAACCCACGAGCCGGAGGGCGCGGTCCTCGGCCGCCCCGCCGTCGAGATACCGGCCGCTGCGCGGGACAGGCCGTTCGGCTGGATCCTGCTGGTCACCGGTGTTGTGTCCTGGCTGGCAGCCGGCGCGCTGGTGCTGGAGCGCCTGGAGCTGTACAAGGACCCGAACCACATCACCAGCTGCGACGTGAACCCGTGGATCTCGTGCGGCCAGGTCATGAAGACGTGGCAGGCAGCACTGTTCGGCTTCCCGAACCCCCTGATCGGCGTTGCGGCGTTCGCCGTCATCATCACCACCGGAGCCGCGCTGCTCGCGGGGGCATCGTTCAAGCGCTGGTACTGGATCGGCCTGCAGATCGGCGTCACCCTGGGCATGGTGATGATTGTCTGGCTGTGGTCGCAGGCCATTTACGCGATCGGCATCCTCTGCCCCTACTGCATCGTCGTCTGGGCGATGATGATCCCGCTGTTCGTGTGGACCACCGTGCGGAACATCGTCCACGGTGTCCTCCCGCTGCCCCCGGCGCCGGCCCGCTTCCTGGCCGAGTGGGCCTGGGTCATCGTCGGCGCGCTGTACGTCGGCGTGATCGCCAGTGTCTTCTTCCGCTTCATTAGCGTTTTCGTCGGGGCCTGACGCCGGGCCCGGACAGGGCCCTGAAGACGCAGCAGGGGCGGCCACCGGATGGGTGGCCGCCCCTGCTGCGTCTTGGTGCGCCTAGCTGAACCAGATCCCGATCTCACGGGCGGCCGACTCGGGCGAGTCGGATCCGTGCACCAGGTTCTGCTGGACCTTCAGGCCCCAGTCGCGACCGAAGTCGCCGCGGATGGTGCCGGGAGCGGCGGTGGTCGGATCGGTGGTGCCGGCCAGTGAACGGAAGCCTTCGATCACCCGCTCGCCTTCGAAGACGGCAGCCACCACCGGGCCGCTGAGCATGAACTCCACCAGCGGTTCGTAGAAGGGCTTGCCGACGTGCTCCTCATAGTGCTGCTCCAGCAGCTCGCGGGTGGCATCGACCTTCTTCAGCTCGGCCAGCGTGTACCCCTTGGCTTCAATGCGGGCCAGGATCCGTCCGGCGAGGTTGCGGGCCACGCCGTCGGGCTTGATCAGGACAAGGGTGCGCTCGGTGCTCACAGTTGCTCCTTGGTTGGTCTTGGTCTCGGGTTTCCCTTGCAAGGCTACCCGTTTCCGGGATGCGCCTGCTCCCACTCGGCCTGGGCCTTCTCGCGGGCAGCGACTTCCCTGTCGATCCGCCGGCCGGTCCTGACCGCGTACCACCACGCCGCGGCGAACAGCACGCCGACAAGGAACATCATCGGTTCCACGAACCCGAGGCAGATCAGCACCAGTTGCAGGATCCAGCCCAGCAGCACGCCCCAGGGCTTGGCCATGAACGCGCAGGAGGCGACCAGGATGACGCTGAGCAGGAGCCCAGCGACGAGCGTCACGGCACCGGGAAGGTTTCCGGTGTGCTGGCCGAAGACCACAAGGGTGGCGAAGAA
This sequence comes from Paenarthrobacter sp. DKR-5, assembly GCF_018531425.1. GTDB lineage: Bacteria > Actinomycetota > Actinomycetes > Actinomycetales > Micrococcaceae > DKR-5. The sequence continues at coordinate 210,773 of NZ_JAHBOI010000006.1, read as the reverse complement.
CGCCACGAATGCTTCCAGCCCCAGGACTGTGGAGGTGAACATGACCCTCGTGGAGCGCCGCCGCTTCGGGGTGCCGGGGCGCCAGTCACGCTGGGCCTTGGTCAGCCGTGCCATTGGTTCACACCCCCTTCCCGAGCAGCGTGCGGGCCTCGGCCACCACGGTGATCGAGCCGGTGACCAGCACGCCTCCGGCCAGGTCCTCGTTGGACTCGGCCCGCTCCACCGCCCAGGCGATGGCCTCGTCGAGGGCAGGCTCGGCGTGCACGTTCTCCTCGCCGAAGCCCAGGTCGACGGCCAGTTCGGCCAGCTCCTCCGCAGGCACCGCGCGCGGGGAGGTGGACTGTGTGAAGCAGATGTCGCCGGCGAGGTCGCCGAGCGATTCCTGAAGCTGGCGCAGGATAGCCTCGGCGTCCTTTTCCTGCAGGATGCCGATCACCACCACCAGCTTGCTGAACGAGAACGCCTCCTGCAGCCCCTCGGCGCTGGCCCGGATCCCGTCCGGGTTGTGCGCGGCGTCGACGACGATGGTCGGGGCCGTGCGGACCACCTCGAGCCGGCCGGGCGAGGTGACCTGTTCGAAGGCTGCGTGCAGCAACTCCACGTTCAGTTCCTTCTCTCCCCCGCCCAGGAATGCCTCCAGCGCGGCCACCGCCACGGCGGCGTTCTCGGCCTGGTGGGCGCCGTGCAGCGGCAGCAGCAGGTCCTCGTACCGGCCGGCGAGACCCTGCACGGTGATCATCTGGCCGCCGACGGCGATGGCCCGCGACTCGACGCCGAATTCCACTCCTTCGAAGCGGAAGGGCACCTCCAGTTCCCGGGCCTTCTCCAGGAGCACCTGGGCGGCGTCGACCGGCTGGGCCGCACTGACCAGGAACCCGCCGCGCTTGATGATCCCGGCCTTCTCCGCCGCGATGTCCGCGACGTCGTCGCCGAGCAGCTCGGTGTGGTCCAGGGAGATCGGCGTGATGACGCTCACCGCGCCGTCGCCGACATTGGTGGCGTCGGTGATCCCGCCAAGGCCCACCTCGATCACGGCGACATCGACAGGTTCGTCCGCGAAGACGGCGAAGCCCAGGATCGTCAGGCACTCGAAGTAGGTCAGCCGGGGCTCGCCGTCGGCGAGGAGTTCACCGTCGACGATTTCCAGGTAGGGCCGGATCTCATCCCAGATCCGCACGAACGTCTCGTCGCTGACCGGTTCCCCGTCAATGCTGATGCGCTCGGTGACCTTCGTCAGGTGCGGGCTGGTGTAGCGCCCGGTACGCAGGTCGTGGGCGCGCAGCCCGGCCTCGATCATCCGGGCGGTGGAGGTCTTGCCGTTCGTTCCCGTCACGTGAATGATCGGAAAGGCCTTGTTGGGCTCGCCGAGGATTTCCATCGCCCGGAACAGCGGGGCCAGCCGCGGCTCCATCTTGTTCTCCGGGGCACGGCCCAGCAGTTCGGCGTACACGCTCGCCACCGAGTATTCGTCAGCGGTCATCTCTTATGCCTCCTGCTTCTGCACCCGGACACCGGCGACGCCCTCGGCGAGCACCAGCTCCAGGCTGAGGGTCTCGCCCTTGACGAGCTCCGCGTTGGCGCGCAGGGCCTCGAGGACCTCCGCCGGGCCCGTCACCGTGGTGCTGATCCGGTCGCTCACATTCAGGTCCGCGTCCTTCCGGGCCTGCTGGATGGAGCGGATCATGTCACGGGCGATGCCTTCGGCCTCCAGTTCGGGCGTCACCGCGGTGTCCAGGACCACGAACCCTCCCCCGGGCAGCACCGCGACGGCCTTCGCCGCCGCTGCTCCGCCGGCGGATTCGGCGACCACGGTCTCGAGCGTGTACTCATGCGGTTCGAGTTCCAGGCCGCCGGCGGTCACCGTGCCGGAGTCGCTGACCGACCAGTCGCCGGACTTGGATCCCTTGATGGCACGCTGCACGTCCTTGCCCAAGCGCGGACCGGCCGCACGCGCGTTGACCACGAGCTTCTGCGAGATGCCGAACTCCGCGGCGTCGGCCTGGTCCGCGTCCACGACCCGGACCGCCTTGAGGTTCAGCTCCTCCGCGATCACTGCCTGGTAGCCGGCGGTCAGCGAGTCAGCCGACGGCGCCACCACTGTCAGGCCGGGAAGCGGCAGCCGGACCCGCAGGTTGCCGGCCTTGCGCAGGCTTGAGCCCACCGAGCAGATCTGCCGGGTGCGGTCCATCGCCGCGACGAGCTCGTCGTTGGCCTCGAACTGCGCGGCGTCCGGCCAGTCCGCCAGGTGCACCGAGCGGCCGCCGGTGAGCCCGCGCCAGATCTCTTCGGACACCAGCGGCAGCAGGGGCGCGGCGACCCGGCAGACGGCCTCGAGCGCAGTGTAGAGCGCGTCGAAGGCGTCGGCGTCCTCCTCGAAGAAGCGCTGGCGGCTGCGCCGGACGTACCAGTTCGTGAGCATGTCCATGTACTCGCGCAGGGTGTCACAGGCGCCGGAGATGTCGTACTCGTCCAGCGCCGCCGTCATCTCCGTCACGAGCGCGCCGGTATTGGAGAGCAGGTAGCGGTCAAGGTCGTTGCTGTAGCCGGTGTAACGCAGCTGCGCCTCGTGCCCGTTGCCGCCGTCGGCCGAGTTTGCGTACAGGGTGAAGAAGTTCCAGCTGTTCCACAGCGGCAGCAGCACCTGCCGGACGCCCTCGCGGATGCCCTGTTCGGTCACCACCAGGTTGCCGCCGCGCAGGATGGGCGACGCCATCAGGAACCAGCGCATCGCGTCCGAACCGTCGCGGTCCAGCACCTCGGACACGTCCGGGTAGTTGCGCAGGCTCTTGGACATCTTCTGCCCGTCCGAGCCGAGCACGATGCCGTGGCTGATCACGTTGCGGAAGGCCGGCCGGTCGAACAGTGCGGTGGCCAGGATGTGCAGCGTGTAGAACCAGCCGCGGGTCTGGCCGATGTACTCGACGATGAAGTCGCCCGGGTTGTGGTGCTCGAACCAGTCCTGGTTCTCGTGCGGGTAGTGCACCTGGGCATAGGGCATCGACCCGGAGTCGAACCAGACGTCGAGCACGTCGCTGACGCGGCGCATCGTGGACTTCCCCGTCGGATCGTCCGGGTTCGGCCGGGTGAGCTCGTCAATGAACGGCCGGTGCAGGTCCACCTGTCCGTCGGCGTTGAGCGGCAGGCGCCCGAAGTCGGCTTCGAGCTCCGCCAGCGAGCCGTAGACGTCGGTGCGCGGGTAGTCCGGGTCATCGGACTGCCAGACCGGGATCGGGCTGCCCCAGTACCGGTTGCGGCTGATCGACCAGTCACGCGCGTTTTCCAGCCACTTGCCGAACTGGCCGTCCTTGACGTTCTCCGGGATCCAGTTGATCTGCTGGTTCAGCTCGACCATCCGGTCCTTGATCTTCGTGACCTCGACGAACCAGGAGGAAACGGCACGGTAGATCAGCGGGTTGCGGCACCGCCAGCAATGCGGGTACGAGTGCTCGTAGCTGGCCTGCCGGACCAGCCGGCCGGACGCCTTCAGGTGCTGCGTGATGGGCTTGTTCGCTTCGAAGACCTGCAGCCCGGCAATGTCAGCCAGTTCCGTGTGCGCGAAGTACGGCAGGAACTTTGCTCCCTCGTCCACCGAGACGATGACGGGGATGCCGTTCTCCTCGCACACCTTCTGGTCGTCCTCGCCGAAGGCGGGCGCCTGGTGCACGATGCCGGTGCCGTCGGTGGTCGTGACGTAGTCGGCCACGAGGATGCGCCAGGCGTTCTGCGTGCCCCATTTTTCGGTGTCGGCGTAGTGGTGCCAGAGCGGCTCGTAGCCGATCCCTTCGAGCTGGCTGCCCAGGTAGGTGGCCGAGACGGCGGCGTTCGCTTCCTCCGCCGAGGTGTATCCGAGGTCCTTCGCGTAGGAGCCCAGCAGGTCCGCGGCAATCAGGAACCGGGCGCCGGTGTGGGCCTCGGCCGCTGCGGGGCCGGCCGGGACGACGGCGTAGCGGATCCCGGGGCCGACGGCGAGAGCGGCGTTGGTGGGCAGCGTCCACGGCGTCGTCGTCCAGGCCAGCGCGCGCACGCCCGCGAGTTCGCGGCTGGTTCCGCTCTGACCCGCAAGCAGCGGGAAGGTGACGGTGACCGTCTGGTCCTGGCGCATCTTGTAGACGTCGTCGTCCATGCGCAGCTCGTGGTTGGAGAGCGGCGTCTCATCCACCCAGCAGTAGGGCAGCACGCGATAGCCGTTGTAGGTCAGGCCCTTCTCGTGCAGCTGCTTGAAGGCCCAGATGACGGATTCCATGTACTCGACGTTGAGCGTCTTGTAGTCGTTCTCGAAGTCCACCCAGCGGGCCTGGCGGGTGACGTAGTCCTTCCACTCGTCGGCGTACTTCATCACCGAGGCGCGGCAGGCGTCGTTGAACTTGTCGATGCCCATGGCCTCGATTTGGGTCTTGTCCGTCATGCCCAGCTGCTTCATCGCCTCGAGCTCGGCGGGCAGGCCGTGGGTGTCCCAGCCGAAGCGGCGTTCGACGCGGCGGCCGCGCTGGGTCTGGTACCGGCCGACGAGGTCCTTGGCATAGCCGGTGAGCAGGTGGCCGTAGTGCGGCAGCCCGTTCGCGAAGGGCGGCCCGTCGTAGAAGACGAACTCGTTGCTGCCGTTCTCCCCCGCACCGCGGTTGTCAATGCTGGCCTGGAAGGTGCCGTCCTCGGCCCAGTACTTCAGGACACGCTCCTCGATTTCGGGGAAGCGCACGGAAGCGTTGGCGGGAGTGTGTGCGGTACTGGCCTTCGGGTACTGCGGCGTCATGTTTGTCATCCTGGAAAGAGCTGGCGTGTGGGTGCTGTCAGGATGCGAGGACGGCTCCCGCCGCCGCCCCGGGGGGCCTTGGCCGGTACCGCGGTACCACCTCACTTGCTGTCCGCCGCCCCGCAGTCGCGGATACGACGGACAACCGCTCATTAGCGCTGTGACGGGCGTACCCGTCCGGTTCTACTGGCGGCCCGGGGGCCGTTTTCTTCCGGAAGCTCACCGGTGATGGCCGGGTCAAAGCTGGTGCGACCAGTCTACTGTGCCGCGTGCCCGCGCCGCCATTTCGGCGCGGGCACGCGGCCTGCTGAAACGGCGGGCTGCTACTTGCGGATCACCTTGTGTGCGGCGGCCTGCGCCACCGGCCGGATGACCACCTGGTCGAGGTTGATGTGGTGCGGGAGGTTGAGCGAGTAGGCAATCACGTCGGCCACGTCCTCGGCGGTCAGCGGCTTCTCGACTCCCTCGTACACCTTGTCGGCCGCGGCCGTGTCCCCGCCCAGGCGGTTCAGCGAGAATTCCTCGGTGCGGACCATCCCGGGCTCGATGTCGATCACGCGCACGTTGTGCTCGGCCTCTTCCAGCCGCAGCGTGTTGGCGATTGCCCGCTCGGCGTGCTTGGCAGCGACATAGCCGCCCCCGCCTTCGTAGGCCGTCAGCGCCGCCGTGGAGGTAAGCAGCAGGATGGTCCCCTCGCCGTTCGCGCGCAGCGCGGGCAGGAAGCCCTGGGTCACGCGCAGCGTGCCCAGCACGTTCACGTCGTACATGCGCTGCCAGTCCGCGACCTTCCCCTCGGCCACGCTGTCGACGCCGAAGGCCCCGCCGGCAATGTTGACCAGGGCGTCGATGCCGCCGCCGGCGAGCACTTCGTGCACCAGCCGGTCGACGTCGGCCTGGGCGGTGATGTCCGCGACGAGCGCGGTCGCGCCGGCTCCGGCGGCGACCTCCTTGAGCTTCTCTTCGCGGCGCGCGACGGCGATGACGTCCCAGCCGCTGGCGGCCAAGGCGCGGACAGCTGCCGCGCCGATGCCTGAACTTGCTCCTGTAACCACCACTCGTTTCGTCATGGTCCCAGCCTAGTCAGAGCCGACAATATCCGTGGAAAGGTACCGCTGCAGGATGCGAGCATGGTTGGATTCCTCGTCCCGCACTGAGTACAGCAGTGTGACCACCGGCTGCTCCGTCAGAAGCCGCTCGAGCCGGGCGACCGCCGGGTTGGCGTCCAGTTCGGCCAGGTACCGTTCGCTGAACTCCGCGAAATTTCCCGCCCCGGAGTGGAACCAGTGCCGCAGTTCGGTGGAGGGCGCGATCTCCTTCAGCCATAGATCCACCTGGGCTTTGTCCTTGCTCAGGCCGCGCGGCCAGAGGCGGTCCACAAGGACTCGGAAGCCGTCGTCGGGGGCAGGCTCGTCATAGATCCGTTTCGTGAGCGGCACATTCATACGACGCATGCTACTCGCGGGCCGTGAAAGAATTGGGCCCATGGCAGATCTCACCCCGGGCACAGACACGCCCATCAACGTTCCCGACCGTCCCGCACTCGAAGGGCTTGAGGCTGCTTTGACGCAGCGCTGGCGCTCGGAAGGTACCTACAAGTTCAATCCGGACACCACCCGCGAGGCCGTGTACTCGATCGACACTCCCCCGCCCACAGCGTCGGGCTCGCTGCATGTGGGACACATGTTCTCCTACACCCAGACAGACGTCCTGGCACGCTACCAGCGCATGTGCGGCAAGAACGTGTTCTACCCGATGGGATGGGACGACAACGGCCTGCCCACCGAACGCCGGGTGCAGAACTACTTCGGGGTGCGCTGCGACCCTTCGCTGCCCTACGACCCCGGCTACCGCCCGCCGGCCACTCCGGCGAAGAACGAGCGCGACTTCGACCAGATCTCGCGCCGCAATTTCATCGAGCTGTGCGAAGAGCTGGCAGTCGACGACGAAAAGGTCTTCGAGGACCTCTTCAGCACCCTCGGCCTCTCGGTGGATTGGGACCTGTCCTACCGCACCATCGACGACACCTCCCGCGCCGTGAGCCAGCGCGCCTTCCTGGCCAACCTGGCCGCCGGCGACGCCTACATGGCCGAAGCACCGACGCTCTGGGACGTCACCTTCCGGACCGCCGTCGCCCAGGCCGAACTGGAGGACCGTGAGCGGCCCGGCGCCTACCACCGCGTTGCCTTCCACGCCCAGGACGGCTCCAAGGTTTTCATCGAGACCACCCGACCGGAACTGATCCCGGCCTGTGTGGCCCTCGTCGCCCACCCGGACGACGAGCGGTACCAGCCGCTCTTCGGCAGCACCGTCACCTCGCCCCTCTTCGGGGTTGAGGTCGAGATCAAGGCCCACCCGCTGGCCAAGCCGGACAAGGGCTCCGGCATCGCCATGATCTGCACCTTCGGCGACCTGACCGACGTCACCTGGTGGCGCGAACTGCAGCTGCCCACGCGTCCGGTTGTCGGCCGCGACGGGCGCATCATCACGGACACTCCCGCCTGGATCAGCGGCGAGGCAGCCGAGCAGAACTACGCCGCCCTCGCCGGCAAGACGACGTTCAGCGCCAAGGAGGCCATCGTCGAGCTGCTGCGCGGCAGCGGCGACCTCGACGGGGAGCCGAAGCCGATCACCCACCCGGTGAACTTCTACGAAAAGGGCGACAAGCCGCTCGAGGTCGTCACCAGCCGCCAGTGGTACATCCGCAACGGCGGCCGCGACGCCGACCGGCGCGAGCGGCTCGTCGGACGCGGACGCGAACTCCAGTGGCACCCGGCCTTCATGCGCTCGCGCTACGAGAACTGGGTCGAGGGACTCAACGGCGACTGGCTGGTCTCCCGCCAGCGCTTCTTCGGCGTCCCGATCCCGGTGTGGTACCCGCTCGACGCCGCAGGGAACCCCGACTACGGGAACCCGGTGCTCCCCTCCGACGGGATGCTCCCGGTGGACCCGGCGGCCGAACCGGCGCCGGGCTACGACGAATCGCAGCGCGACGTGCCGGGCGGCTTCACCGGCGATCCCGATGTCCTGGACACCTGGGCCACCTCCTCACTCACCCCGCAGATCGTGGGCGGCTGGAGCCGCGATGACGAGCTGTTCGCCAAGGTCTTCCCCTTCGACGTGCGCCCGCAGGCGCACGAGATCATCCGCACCTGGCTCTTCTCCTCCGCGGTCCGGGCCGACGCCCTGCAGGATTCGGTCCCGTGGAAGCACGCGGCCATCTCCGGCTGGGTGCTGGACCCGGACCGGAAGAAGATGTCCAAGTCCAAGGGCAACGTCATCGTGCCGACGGACGTGCTCGAGGAATACGGCTCCGACGCCGTGCGCTACTGGGCCGCCTCGGCCCGGCTCGGCGCCGACACGGCGTACGAAATCGGGCAGATGAAGATCGGCCGCCGGCTGGCCATCAAGCTGCTCAACGCCTCCAAGTTCGTGCTGAACCTCGGTGCGACCGAGAAGTCCGTTCTGGCCACCGACGGCGACGTGCTGTCCAATCCGCTGGACCGCGCGCTGCTGACCCAGCTCGCCGACGTCGTCGCCGACGCCACGAAGGCGTTCGACGCCTACGACTACGCGAAGGCCCTGCAGATCGCCGAGACCTTCTTCTGGTCCTTCACTGACGATTACGTGGAGCTGATCAAGGACCGCGCGTACGGGGCTGCGGGGGACGCCGGCCAGGCCTCGGTGCTCGCGGCACTGGCGACCACGCTGGACGCCCTGCTGCGGCTGTTCGCGCCGTTCCTGCCGTTCGCCACCGAGGAGGTCTGGTCCTGGTGGCGTGCCGGATCGGTGCACCGGGCGTCCTGGCCGCAGCCGGTGGCTGTGAACGACGGCGACGTTGCCATGCTGGCGACCGTCGGTGCGGCCCTGAGCGGCCTGCGCAAAGCCAAGTCCGAAGCCAAGGTCAAGCAGCGCACCGAGGTCCTGGAGGCGACCATCACCGCCCCCGCCGGAGACGTCGCGCGCCTGCATGCCGGCCTCGGGGACCTGAAGGCCGCCGGCAACGCCCGGGAGATCACGCTCGTGGAAGCTGGCGGTGAGCTCACCGTCAGCGACGTCGCTCTGGCCGCTCCCGAGGAGTCGGTCAAAGCCTAGGTCGCCGCGGGATTAAAAGGGGAAGCCCCTTCAGCGTATACGCGTTGGAGGGGCTTCGACTTTTTGGTTCGGCTGTGACGTTCCGAGCCTCCCGGACTCCTTGGACTTTCAGGTCTTTCTGCCTCATCACCGGCAGTCTGCGGATGAATTTTCACCCATCCCAGAACACTGAATCCTTGGTGTCCGTTCCCGCTGTTCTTTCGTTCAGCGTGGATTAATTCTGCTCCTGCGTCGCGGCTTTCGCAAGAGGTTTTTTAGAGGACCGGCGCACACAAACCGCTGCGCTTAGTCGAACTCGGGGCTCGTCGTGCGGCTGCGCTTGAGTTCGTAGAAGAACGGGAACTCGGCCATCGCGACGGCGCCGTCCCAGATCCTGCCGGCGGTCTCGCCGCGCGGGATGCGGGTCAGCACCGGCCCGAAGAAAGCGGTGCCGTTGAAGGCGACGACGGGGGTGCCGACTTCCTGGCCCACCTTGCTGATGCCTTCCTCATGGCTGGCCCGGAGCTGGGTGTCGTATTTGTCCAGCTCGGCGAAGGCTGCCAGGTCCGCCGGGAGGCCGGCCTCGGCCAGTGACTCCTCAATCACGCGCGCAATGTCGCCGTTGCCCTCGTTGTGGATCCGGGTTCCCATGGCGTCGTAGAGCGGCTTCACAACCCCGGCTCCGTGCAGTTCGCTGGCGGCGGTGATCACGCGCACCGGCCCCCAGGCCTTCTTCATCAGGTCCTGGTAGCTTTCAGGCAGATCATCCTTGTCCTCGTTCAGGATCGCGAGGCTCATCACGTGCCAGTCGACGTCGAGGTTGCGCACCTGCGAAACCTCGCCGATCCACCGGGAGGTGATCCAGGCGAAGGGGCACATCGGGTCGAACCAGAAATCAGCCTTGTTGCGGGTCTCGCTCATCAATTTCTCCTTCGTCGCGGGTCAGCGCGGGGCCAGAGTGTCCTGGCCAAGCTTGTGGTTGATCATGACGCCGTCGACCATCTTGTCCTGCCACGCCCGGAACCACCCGGACGTCGAATCGAACAGCGGGGAAAGCCAGAACAGCAGACCCAGCAGGCCACCGGTCAAAGAGCTTCCCAAGCTCATAACCAAATAGCGCAGGAAAGTCTTCCCCCAGCCCAGGGGCTGCCCGTCCTGGGCGCTCACCAGCCGCAGGCCGAAGACGGCGAAGCCGAAGCTCTTTCCCTTCCTGGCCAGCCACCACCAGAGGAAGATCCCCAGTGCGAGCATCACGACGCCGAAAACGGCCATTCCGGTGAAGGCCTGCGCGGCGAACTGTCCGGCCACGGTCCGGCTCGTCGACGCCGGGCTGGTCGCGGAGTAGGACAACAGGTTTGCATAGGCCGGTCCGAGCGACGCGAAAAACACGACCAGTCCAATCACGCCGGTGATCAAGCCGTCCACGAAATTGGCCGCGATCTGCAGCCCGGCGCTGACCGGAGCAGCGTTGCGCAGCGCGGTTCCCACCGGCGCGTAGCCGCCGAAGACGCCCGGGCTCTGGTAGCCGGCGTAGGCGGCCTGTTGCTGCCACGGCTGCGGCGGTCCGTACTGCGGGGGCTGGTAGGACTGCTGCTGGCCATACTGTCCGGGCTGCTGCTCACCATACGGTCCGGGCTGCCGCTCACCATACGATCCGGGCTGCCGCTCACCATACGACCCGGGCTGCTGCCGGCCATAGCCGCCGGGCTGTTCGGGGCTGCGGTCGTCCGAGGGTGTATTCGACATGGGGGTTGCCTCCGGAGCTGATGGGAAGGACCCGGAGCGAACTCCGGGTCCTTGGCACTATACGGGACGGCTTGCTGAACCCCCGGCCGGCGGAGGCACCGAGGGATCAGGCCGTCTTGCGGCGCTTGACAACGTCGTGCGGGACCAGCGTCGGCTGTGCGACCTTGGCCACGACGTCCGCGGTGATGACCACGCTGGCGATGTCGTCCCGGCTCGGCAGGTCGAACATCACCGGCTGGAGCACGTCCTCCATGATCGCCCGCAGGCCGCGCGCACCGGTGCCGCGTTCGAGCGCCTGGTCGGCGATCGCGTTCAGCGCTTCCTCTTCAAACACCAGCTCGACGCCGTCCAGCTGGAACATCCTCTGGTACTGCTTGATCAGGGCGTTCTTGGGCTCGGCGAGGATCTGGATCAGCGCCGTCCGGTCAAGCTTCGAGACGGTGGTGATGACCGGCAGGCGCCCGATGAACTCGGGAATGAGGCCGAACTTGAGCAGGTCCTCCGGCATCACGTCCGCATAACCGTTGCCGTCGTCATCCTTCAGCGAGGACAGCGGCGCGCCGAACCCGATGCCCTTCTTGCCGGCGCGTGAACCGATGATCTCCTCGAGCCCGGCAAAAGCCCCGGCCACGATGAAGAGCACGTTCGTCGTGTCAATCTGGATGAACTCCTGGTGCGGGTGCTTGCGGCCGCCCTGCGGGGGCACGGATGCCACCGTTCCTTCGAGGATTTTCAGCAGGGCCTGCTGGACGCCTTCGCCGGACACGTCGCGGGTGATCGAGGGGTTCTCGCTCTTGCGCGAGATCTTGTCGATCTCGTCAATGTAGATGATTCCCTGCTCGGCCTTCTTGACGTCGTAGTCGGCAGCCTGGATCAGTTTCAGCAGGATGTTCTCGACGTCCTCGCCCACATATCCGGCTTCGGTAAGCGCCGTCGCGTCCGCCACGGCGAAAGGCACGTTCAACCGTCGGGCCAGCGTCTGGGCCAGATAGGTCTTGCCGCAGCCTGTCGGGCCGATCAGCAGAATGTTGGACTTGGCGATCTCCACGTCGTCGTGGTGTCCGCCGTCGACGAGCGATCCGTTCTTGGGCGCGTGCCCTGCCTGGATCCGCTTGTAGTGGTTGTAGACGGCGACGGCGAGCGAGCGCTTCGCCGGCTCCTGGCCGATGACGTATTCCTGCAGGAATTCGAAGATCTCCCGCGGCTTCGGGAGCTCGAAGCTGCCCAGATCCGCGACTTCAGCGAGCTCTTCCTCGATGATCTCGTTGCACAGCTCGATGCACTCGTCGCAGATATAGACGCCCGGGCCCGCAATGAGTTTGCGGACCTGCTTTTGGCTCTTGCCGCAGAAAGAGCACTTCAGCAGATCAGCGCTCTCGCCTATTCGAGCCATGTGGAGTTCCCTTCGTGTCTTACTCTCGCGCTGCGGCCGGTGCACCGGGTGCCCGGCCTGTCCCGAAGGACGATGCCTGAAAAACTGGCTAGCTCCACTGTAGGGCACATCACCGACAGAGCGGGTACAGCAAACGCCGGAGCCGCCGACTTTACGCGGGCGGCTCCGGCGTGTGCTGCCGGCGCCTACTTGGCGATGGCCGTGGCCTTGATCTTGCGGGAGTCCAGGACCTGGTCGATCAGGCCGTAGTCGCGGGCCTCCTCGGCGGTCAGGATCTTGTCGCGCTCGATGTCGTTGTTGACCTGTTCCGGTGTGCGCCCGGAGTGGCGGCCGAGGGTCGTCTCAAGCCAGCTGCGCATACGCATGACTTCGTTGGCCTGGATCTCGATGTCGGAGGCCTGGCCGCGGTCGCCGCCGGCGAGGGCGGGCTGGTGGATGAGCACGCGGGCGTTCGGCAGTGCCAGGCGCTTGCCGGGGGTGCCGGCAGCCAGCAGCACGGCCGCGGCACTGGCAGCCTGGCCCAGGCACACCGTCTGGATCTCGGGCCGGATGTACTGCATCGTGTCGTAGATGGCCGTCATCGCGGTGAACGAGCCGCCCGGGGAGTTGATGTAGAGCGTGATGTCGCGGTCCGGGTCCGTGGACTCGAGCACCAGCAGCTGGGCCATGATGTCATCGGCCGATGCGTCATCGACCTGGACGCCCAGGAAGATGATGCGGTCCTCGAAAAGCTTGGTGTAGGGGTCCTGGCGCTTGAAGCCGTACGGCGTGCGCTCCTCGAACTGGGGAAGCACGTAGCGGCTGGTGGGCATGTTCTGCGCGGATCCGCCGGCGGCGCTGAAGTTGAAGTTCATGGTGCTGGTCTCCTGGTGTGTCTCGGTGCCGGTCAGTTCTGCGCAGTTCCGCCGCCGCCCGAGACGGACCCGGAGTGCGCTGCGATCTTGTCGAAGAAGCCGTATTCAAGGCCTTCGGCCGCCGTGAACCACTTGTCGCGGTCGTTGTCCTTGAGGATCTGCTCCACGGTCTGCCCGGTCTGCTCGGCGGTGAGCTCAGCCATGACCTTCTTCATGTGCAGGATCAGCTCGGCCTGGATCTTGATGTCCGACGCCGTGCCGCCGATGCCGCCGGAAGGCTGGTGCATGAGGATGCGGGCGTTGGGGGTCGCGTAGCGCTTGCCCTTGGTGCCGGAAGAAAGCAGGAACTGTCCCATCGACGCTGCCAGGCCCGTGGCGACCGTGACAACGTCGTTCGGGATGAACTGCATCGTGTCGTAGATCGCCATGCCGGCCGTGATCGATCCGCCCGGGGAGTTGATGTAGAGGTAGATGTCCTTCTCGGGGTCCTCGGCCGAGAGCAGCAGCAGCTGCGAGCAGATGGTGTTCGCGTTCTCGTCCCGCACCTCCGAGCCCAGCCAGATGATGCGCTCGCGCAGCAGACGGTTGTAGATGTAATCGTCCCGGCTGGCCGGCTCAACGGCGGCCATGGTGGGGGCCGGTGTTTCGTTGGACATTGGTTGGTACCTCTCACTCGCTGTGGACTGGCCAAGTCAGACAATGCCTGCCTTCTGTTTCCTCTTTGGACAGTAGCCGTTCCGGCCCGCGTTTTGTTTCCGCAAAGCGTGCTGTTCGCTGACGGCGCACCAGTGCCGGAGCCGCTTAAACAACGGCCGCCGCCCTCCATGGTGGAGGACGGCGGCCGGTGGCGCTGCGGGACTAGAAGCGGGCTGCACCCGGATCGTCGGCGGCCGGGGTCTTGGCCTGCGCGGCGGTTTCTTCGGATGCCTCGGGAGCCTCTTCGGCAGCCGGAGCTTCCTCTTCACCCGCGGGGCGCACGAACTCGCTCAGGTCCACGGTCTCGCCCTTGCTGTCGGTGACCTTGGCTTCGGCCAGCACCACGGCGAGGGCCTTGCGGCGGCGGACCTCGGACACCATCATCGGGACCTGGCCGCTCTGGTCGATCAGCTGGGCGAACTGGTTCGGGTCCATGCCGTACTGGCTGGCCGTCGAGACGATGTAGTCGATCAGCTCGTTCTGGCTGACGCCGACCTCTTCCTTCTCCGCAATAGCGTCGAGGATGATCTCGTTCTTGAAGGCGCGCTCGGCGTTGGTCTTGACCTCGGCGCGGTGCTCTTCGGTGTCGTGGTCCTCGGCCTGCTGGCCGGCCTCGGCGTTGAAGTGCTGCTCGATCTGCTCGGTGATGACGGATTCCGGAACCGGAACCTCGATCATTTCGACGAGCTTGTCGAGCACCTTGTCGCGGGCTTCGACGCCCTGCTTGACGATCGCGGACTCCCCTGCCTGCTTGGCCAGGTCGGCGCGCAGTTCCTCAAGGGTGTCGAACTCGCTGGCCAGCTGGGCGAAGTCGTCGTTGGCCACCGGCAGCTCGCGCTCCTTGACAGCAGTGACCTTCACCGACACCTGCGCGTCCTCGCCGGCGTGGTCGCCGCCGACGAGCTTGGTGTCGAAGATTGCCGACTCGTCGACGGAGAGTCCGGTGACAGCCTCGTCGAGGCCTTCGAGCATGGTGCCGGAGCCGACCTGGTAGGACAGGCCCGTCGCGGAGTCGACCTCTTCGCCGTCGACCTTGGCGCTGATGTCGATGGTCAGGAAGTCGCCGTCGGCGGCGGGACGCTCGACCGGCTTGAGCGTGCCGAAGCGGCCGCGCAGCTCGTCGAGGGCCGTCTCCACGTCGGCGTCGGACGTCTCGGCGGCCTCGACCTCGACGGCGATGCCGCTGTAGTCGGGCAGTTCAACCTCGGGACGGATGTCGACCTCGACGTGGAACTTGAGCTGGCCGTCGGTGGCGGTCGGGTCCGGGACCTCGGTCACCTCGACCTCGGGGCGGCTCAGCGGGCGGATGCCCGTCTCCTGCACGGCGTTCTGGTAGAAGCCGTTCAGGCCCTCGTTGATGGCGGTCTCCAGGACATAGCCGCGGCCGACGCGCTGGTCGATCAGCTTGCTGGGGACCTTGCCCTTGCGGAATCCGGGGACCTGGATCTGCGAGGCGATGGTCTTGTAGGCCTCGTCGATGCTTGGCTTCAATTCCTCGAAGGGGACCTCAACATTGAGCTTGACCCGGGTGGGATTGATGTTCTCGACGGCGCTCTTCACAGCGGAGTACTCCTGGATTGGTGGATGATGGCGACTCCCCGGGCGGATGCCGGGCCAGCCGTGTCGGGGCGACAGGACTCGAACCTGCGATCTCCTGCTCCCAAAGCAGGCGCGCTAGCCACTACGCTACGCCCCGTAGTGCACAGGCTAGTCTAAAGCGAAAGCGAGCGGTGTTGCACATTTGACACTACCGGCCGCAGGTATGATTTAGTTATCTCCGGTCGCAATGACCGACGGCACGGATTGCGGGCGGTTC
Organism: Paenarthrobacter sp. DKR-5; assembly: GCF_018531425.1. Classification (GTDB taxonomy): domain Bacteria; phylum Actinomycetota; class Actinomycetes; order Actinomycetales; family Micrococcaceae; genus DKR-5. Next base: position 195,447 of record NZ_JAHBOI010000006.1, on the reverse strand, counting down.
ACCGCCATGGCGCACTGAAGGTGCCGGCCCTTCGGGGATGTAGCTCAATGGTAGAGCCTCAGTCTTCCAAACTGATTACGCGGGTTCGATTCCCGTCATCCCCTCGTCTGGCCCCTCTCCGGAGGGGCCTTCTGTTTTTAAGTCACTCGGCCTGCTTATTTGTACTGCGTCTAAATCTGTACTGCGTCTAAATCTGTACTGCGTCTAAATTTGTACAGCGTCTAAATTTGTACAGGGTCTAAATCTGGATAATGTGTAAGCACTCGAGCTGCGTCGACCCGGAGGAGGGCAGCGGTGACCGTTGATCCCCTTGCGCACCCGACGTCCGACGACGTCGCGGCCCGGCTGCGCTCCCGCGGGCTGCGCGTCACCGGTCCCCGGCTCACCGTCTACCGCACCCTGGCCCGGCTGGGCGGGCACCGCTCGGCCGACCAGGTCGCCGCGGCAGTGGCCGGTGACGGACCGGGCCTGCCCCGCACCAGCGTGTACAACGCCTTGAAAGCCCTCGCCGACGCCGGGCTGGTCGCCGCCGTCGACGCCGGCCCCGGGACCGCACTGTATGAGGTGCACGGCCACAGCCACCACCACTTCCTCTGCCGCCGGTGCGAGGCCCTCCTGGACGTGCCTGCCGCCACCCCGGTGCAGGACCTGCTGGGGCTGCAGCTGCCGGGAGCGGTCATCGAGTCCGCCCAGGTCGTCCTCCGCGGGGTCTGCCCGCAGTGCGCGGGCACTCCCGCGTCCTGATCCTGCGTCTGAGCTGGTCCTGGGTCCGGGACGAATCAGGCGGAGCCGCCCTGGCAGCCGGGGCACCAGTACAGCTTCCGGGCGGCCATCTCCGCCTGCGCCACCGGCGTCCCGCAGCGCCGGCAGGGCAGGCCCGTCCGCTTGTAGACATAGTGCGCGTCCTCGCGCGACGCCGGGCCGTCCGGGTTGCCGCGGTCAGCCGGCTCGGTGGTGACGATCCGGCCCTGGTGCACTCCGTCGGACATGCAGGAGCGCACCGTGCGCCAAAGCGCGAGCGCCTCGGCCTCGGGTACGCTCCGGCCGGGCGCCCGCGGGTCCAGCCCGCGCAGGAACAGCACCTCGGCCCGGTACACATTTCCCACGCCGGCGATGACTTCCTGGTTCATCAGCAGTTGCCCCACCGCCGCGGACTTCGCGCCCAGCCGGCGGGCGAACTCGGCAGCGCCGGCGCCGTCGTCGGCGTGCAGCGGGTCAGGACCCAGCCTTGCCGTGACCGCCGCCATCTGCTCCGCGGTCAGCACCTCGCAGGCCGACGCGCCGCGCAGGTCGGCCCAGCCGTGTTCCGATTCCAGCCGCACCCGGACCGCGCCAACCGGGGCCGGAGGACCGTTGTAGCCGCCGCCCCGCACGGAGCCGCTTTCCTGCTCCCCCACCCGTCGTGGCGCGCCGATGCTGGAGGCGCCGGCGAACGTCTCGTCCCCGCCGAACTCCCAGGCGCCGTAGAGCCCCAGGTGCACCCGCAGATGGAGGTCGTGGTCGAAATGCAGGAAGAGCTGCTTGCCGTGCGCCGACGCGCCCAGCAGCACGTGGCCATCAAGCAGCCGCGCGCCGTCAGCGAACCTGCCCTGCGGGCTCGATGCCCTCAGCGGCTGGCCGGAGAAGACCGATCCGAACTGGTGCGCCAGCCGGTGAATGGAATGTCCCTCGGGCATGACCGCTCGCTACTCGACGATTTCCCCGCTCGTCTCATAGACGGCAATCTTGCCGATCCGCCTGACGTGGCGCGGCGCCTGGCTGAAGGGGTGCGTCAGGAACGCTTCGATCAGCTCGGTGGCTTCTTCCAGCGAGTGCTGCCGGCCGCCCACGGCAATGACGTTCGCGTCATTGTGGTCCCGCGCCAGGCGGGCCGTGTCAATGTTCCACGCCAGCGCTGCCCGCACGCCGCGGACCTTGTTCGCCGCAATCTGCTCGCCGTTGCCCGAACCGCCCAGGACGACGCCGAGCGCGTGCACCCCGGACACCTGGTCGGCGACGACCGCTTCAGCGGCCCGGATGCAGAACGAGGGGTAGTCGTCCTCGGGGTCGTATTCTTTCGGCCCGTGGTCAACGACCTCGTAGCCCTTGGAGCTGAAATAGCCCACCAGATGGGCACTCAGTTCCAGGCCGGCATGGTCGGTGGCGATGTGGACGCGGGGGTAGGACACTGCAGTTCCGTTCTGCTCGGGAGGTGCTGCGGCGGCGCGGGCCGGGGACCCGTGCGGCCAAGGAGATTAACGCTCGACTCTAGGGTACAAGTTCCGCGGCGCCGGCCCGGTTCGTTACCGGGCCTGTACGTTACCGGGCCTGTTCGTTACCTCCCGGCTGACCCTGCGGCCCGGAGCACCGCGGCGAGCTCTGCTGCGCGCTCGGCGCTTCGCGTTCCGACCACGACGTCGGGGCCGCCGCGGCGGTGCACGACGACGACGGGCCCGCTGCCGACCAGGTAGGAGGAACCGGCGGCCGTGACCCGGTAGCCCCAGCCGCCGTAGTCGCGGGCGGTTACCTCCCGTTCCTCGGCGCCGGCCAGCTCGGAGGCCGGCACGTTCAGCACCCTGACCAGCCCGGCGACCGCGACTTGCAGGCCGCCTGGACCCGCGGCGACCCGGGCCGCGAGGAACGCGGCGGCGAGCAGCACCAGCAGGACCACCAGCACGCCGAGCCACCACGCGGCCAGCGCGGTCAAGGTGCCAACAGAGACCGCCATCATCACGAGAAGGGTGTATACCGTGCTTCGCGGGTGCAGCCAGTAGACCAGGCCGGATTCCTCCTGCTGCGGCGCGAGCACCCGGCGGACCGCCTCCTCGTCCTGTTCGGTCCAGCGCGGCGGCGGCTGGTAGACAAAGCCCATCGTGGCGCCCAGGCCGAGGGCGGCACCGGCTCCCATCGCAAAGACGATGCTGTCCATGCTGCCGGCCCGCGCGTCGGGCACGTCGAGCTGGCCGACCACCAGCGACGCGAAAACGGCTGCCAGCAGCAGGGCCACCGCCGTGCCCGCCCCCATCAGCATCCGGCTCAGCACCGCCGAGTCCCGGCGGCGCGCACCTTGGATCATCAGGACGGCGCCTCCGGCCACGATGCAGCACCCCGCAACCGCGAGCAGCACGGGCAGCGGCGCGAAGACATCGGCCCCGGCAGAGCCCCAATGCAGTGCCAGCGGATCAGGCAGGCGACTGCGGAGCAGCCAGGTCAGCAGGTCAAAGACGGCAGCGAGCACGAAGGGAAAGCCGATCGCGAAGCGCAGCGCCCTCCGGTCGAACCGTTCCTGCCGGAACCCCTCATCGCCCGGCCGCATAGCCTTGCATCCCGCGTGGATTGGCGGCCGCATACAGCACGCCGCTCGCCGGGTTCCGGCCCGCCACGCAGAGCCTGCCCAGGGACCAGTCACCGGCCCGGGTCACCCGGTGCCCGCGTTGCTCCAGCCCGGCAATGACCTCCTCGCCGAGCCGGTCCTCGACCACGGCGCCGGCCGGCTCCCAGGTGCGCGGCCAGAACGAGCCGGCGAGGGAAGTGGTGTGGAAAGCGGGCGCGTCGATGGCTTCCTGCGGCGAATAGCCGCCCACGATGGTGCGCAGCAGGTAGAGCAGCTGCCACTGGTCCTGCTGGTCCCCGCCCGGGGAGCCCAGCGCGGTGTCGGTCCGGCCGCCGCGGGAAAGCATGGTGGGGGTCAGCGTAGTGCGCGGCCGGCCGCCGGGCCGTAGCGCGGAGGGCGCCTCCGACTCCAGCCACGTCATCTGCAGCCGGGTCCCGAGGCAGAAGCCCAGTTCGGGCACTGTCGGGGAGGACTGCAGCCAGCCGCCCGACGGCGTCGCCGCGACCATGTTGCCGTGCCGGTCCGTGACCGCAAGGTGGCAGGTGTCGCCCCGGGTCTCCCCGGAGGCTCGGACCGTCGGCTCGCCCACCGCCCCGTCCGGCGCGGCGGCGGTTCCGGCGCGCCACTCGTCCTCGGTGAGGAGCTTGGGCAGGTAGGGCTCGACGCCGTCGATGCGGCCCGGCCGGAACTCGGCGGATGCGCTCTCGCCGATCAGCGCGCGGCGCTCGGCTGCGTAACCGGAGGAGAGCAGCTGCTGCAGCGGCACGCGGGTGCTGTCCTGCGGGTCCCCGTAGTAGGCGTCCCGGTCTGCCATGGCCAGCTTCAGCGCCTCCAGGATGGTGTGGGCGCCCAGCTCCGTAGACGGATCCAGATGCGCGTCGTCGAACCCGTCGAGGATCGCCAGCGTCTGCAGCAGGACGGGCCCCTGCCCCCAGGGACCGGTCTTGGCAACCCGGACGCCACGGAAGGTCGCGGATACTGCAGGCTCGAACCCGGCCCGGAAGGCTGCGAAGTCGGAGGCCCCGATCACGGCGGCGTGGTCTCCACCGGTCGAATGCCGGTGCGGCGTCTTCAGGAACGCCGCGGCTTCCCGAGCGACAAATCCTTCCCGCCAGGCTCGGCCTGCAGCCTCAATGCCCTCGCGCCGGCTCCCCGCTCCGGCCGCCTCGGCGGCAAGCCGTTCCAGGGTGCGTGCGTACGCAGGGTTGGTGACCAGCTCACCTGCCTCGGGGACGCGCCCGCCGGGCATCCACTGGGCGGCGGAGCTGGGCCAGTGCTGTTCGAAGAGTTCGCGGACGGCGCCGATGGTGGCCGTAACGCGCGGCGCGACCGGGTGGCCGCCGCGGGCGTAGCCGATCGCGTACTCCAGGATGTCCGGCAGCGGCCAGCTGCCGTGCTCGGCCAGCAGCGTGAACCAGGCCTCGACCGCTCCGGGCACTGCCGCGGCCAGCCCACCGGTGCCCGGGACGAGGTCAAGCCCTTCGCCGCGGAAATGCTCAATGGTCGCACCCGCCGGGGCCGGCCCCTGACCCATCAGCACCTTCGGCTCGGCTCCGGCGACGCTGATGAGGGCGCTCATGTCCCCGCCCGGCCCGTTCAAATGGGGTTCGACCACGTGCAGCACGAAGGCTCCCGCTGCCGCGGCGTCGAATGCGTTCCCGCCGCGTTCGAGCACCGCCTGGGCCGACGCGGAAGCCAGCCAGTGGGTGGAGGAGACCATCCCGAAGTTCCCTTGCAGGGTGGGGCGGGTGGTGACAGCAGGCGGCGGGGTGAACGGGAAGACCATGGAGCACAGCCTACGCTTCGGGGACCAACGGCTCTGCCGTTTCCGCCGGCTCCGCGCCAAACTGGGGTCGGGGCGGAAGCGTGGAGGAGCTGGCAATGAAGGCGTTGGAGCAGGTGGCCGTCGGGATGAGGGTGGTCGACGCCGGGGGCCACGAAATCGGCAAGGTGCACCTGGTCAAAGCTGCCGATCCGAAAGCCGCGGCGTTCGAAGCCCGGTTGGCCGCGGCGCCCGGCAGTCTGATCAATCTGGGCCTAAGCTCCATCGCCGGCCGCGAGCCGAAGGTGCCCCCGGAGATGGCCGTCCGGCTGTTCCGCGAGGGGTACATCAAGATCGACGCCGAGGGCTTCTTCGGCACCGACAGCTACGCCGCAGGGGACGTGATCGACAGGGTGGAGCAGCGCACCGTCCACCTCACGCTGACCCGGCACGAACTCGACGCACTGGAGTAGGCGCAGGGCGGGAGAGGACCCGGAGCACCGCGTCGGGGCTGATCCAGCCGCGCAGGACGCCGTCGCCGTCGGTCACCGGGACGCCGCCGCTGGCGGCAAAGTCGAGCACCGGCTGCAAGGCGGTGTCGAGGGTGTCGGTCAGCAGGACGGTCGCCGGCATCTCGACGACATCGGAAAGCCGCAGGCTGTCTTTGTCCTGGTCGCTGCCGAGCACCTCGGAGAGCCCCTGCACCGTGGCAAGGCCCTGCAACCGGCCGCCGGGTTCCGTAACCGGCAGCGCCGAGCGGCCCGAAGCGAGCAGCAGCTGCGCGCCGTCACCCACCCGGAGCGCACCGGAGAGGATGCCTCCTGTGCTCTCGTCCATGACCGCCGCGACGGTGGTCCCGCGCAGGACCTCGGTGCCGGGGTGCCGCTCGAGGTCCACGCCCCGGCGGTGCAGCTTCAGCGTGTAGATAGTGTCCTTGCTCAGGACCTTGGAGACACCGGTGGACACGACGATCGCGAGCATCAGCGGAAGGATGATGGTGTACTCCCCCGTGAGCTCAAACATGATGAGCACCGCGGTGATCGGCGCCCGGGCGGCTCCGGCGAACACCGAGCCCATCCCCACCAGCGCGAACGCGCCCACCTGGCCGTGCAGCCCCGGCACCAGCGCGCCCGCTGCCTCTCCGAAGGCAGCGCCGAGCATGGCCCCGATGAACAAGGACGGCGCAAAGACGCCGCCTGAGCCTCCGACGCCGATCGTCAGGCTGGTCGCCACCATCTTGCCCGCCAGGAGCAGGAGCAGGAAGCCCAGGGCGTAGCTGCCGCCGACCCCTGCCTGCAGTACGGGGTAGCCCACCCCGTACAGCTGCGGGAGTGCCAGCAGCAGCAGCCCCAGCAGGAGGCCGCCGACCACGGGACGGAGCCACTCCGGCCCCCGCCAGGCCCAGTCACAGAGGTCCTCGATCTTGTACAGCACGCGGGTGAAGCCGACGCCCACGGCGGCGGCGAGCAGTCCCAGCAGGATGAAGAGCGGGTATTCCCAGGCGGTTGACACTGCGAAGGGCGGCAGTTTCAGGAACGGATCGTCCCCGAGGAGGGTACGGCCGATCACCGATGCCGTCACCGAGGACAGGACCACGGCCCCGAACGATCCGGCTGTGAAGTCCGAGAGCAGCAACTCAAGCGCGAAGAACACGCCGGCGATCGGCGCGTTGAAGGTAGCAGCAATGCCGCCGGCCGCGCCGCAGGCGACGAGGGTCCGCACCCGGGTTTCGGGAAGACGGAAGATGCGCGCCAGGCTCGAGCCAAGGGCCGAGCCGATCTGCACGATCGGGCCCTCGCGCCCTACCGAACCTCCGGAGCCGATGCAGACCGCCGACGCCAGAGCTTTGACCACGGCGACCCGTCCGGCGATGCGCCCGCCGCGCTGGTTCACCGCGTACATCACTTCGGGGACGCCGTGGCCCCTGGCTTCCGGAGCGAAACGCTGCACCAGCGGACCTTGAATGAGACCGCCGACGGCCGGGGCAAGCACGACAAAGAAGGCTCCCAGGAGCGGAAGCCAGGGGTGGGCCGGGTGGCCGTGGCTGGCGGAGTAGTCAGCGGAGCCGGAGAAGAACCAGGTGGCAGCCGTGATCAGCCACCGGAACCCGACCGCCGCCAGCCCGGCTCCGGCACCGACGCACACCGCGAGCAGCGATAGCCCGGAGGAACTCGACCCCAGTCGGGCCCACATGGTCCTGGGCAGGCGGGCCTGGCGCTGCACGACGGGGGCGGTTGGCAAGGCGGACACGGCACTCCTCAAGCGTTGCGCGGCGCAACGGATGTACTGGGACAATGGTTGTACACCGATAATATATGTATGGTGATAAGAGTTTGCACCACCGCTATCGAAAGGTCGGGTCTGTGACCGCCACTGAAGCACGCACGGCCGGAGGACCCGTGGACCCTGCGCTGACTGCGTCACGGGCAATGGTGGGAGTGATTGCACGCTCGCTGGCGGGTATCGCCGACACTGTGAGCCTCCCCCAGTTCCGCGTCCTCGTCCTGCTCGCATCCCAAGGTCCGAGCCGGATGGGTGACCTGGCTCACCGGCTCGGCCTTCACCAGTCCAGCTTCAGCCGGACAGCCGACCGCATGGAGGCAGCCGGGCTCATCACCCGCCGGCCCAGCCCGGGAAGCAGGCGGGAAGTGCTCATCGAAGCTACGGACGAAGGCCTCAAACACGTCGACGACGTCACCGAGGCGCGGCGGAGGGACATCGCTGCCATCATGGAACGGCTCACCGCCGCCGAGCAGGCGCAGGTAGCTGCAGGCTTCGAACTGTTCGCACGGGCCGCCGGCGAACCGTCGGTGGCTGACGGCCTGCTGCTCGGGCTGTAGGGATGACACCGTTGTCCATGCCCGGCGGCGCCAGCGGACCCGGGATGACCGGGCCGATGTGGATGCCGGCGCTTCCCCCGACGGTCGAGCGGGTCCTGGCCTGGCACCCGCAACCTGTCCCGGTGCTGCCGCTGTTCGGCGCGTTCCTGCTCGGCGCCTATCTCACAGGGCTGCTCGTGCTGCACCGCCGGGGCGTGCGCTGGCCCCTCCCGCGGACAGTATTTTGGGTCCTCGGCATCGGGACCTTCCTCGCCGTGACGGCGACCGGCGTCGACGGATACGGGATGGAACTGTTCAGCGTCCACATGGTCCAGCACATGGTGCTCAGCATGCTCTCCCCTGTCCTCCTCGCCCTGGGGGCACCTGTCACCCTGCTGCTGCGGGCGCTTCCCGCCGGCCGGGGACGGCGCGGCGCACCGCGGCGGGCTGTGCTCTGGCTCCTGCACACCCGGGGCGCCCGCGTCCTCGCCCACCCCGCGGTGACAACGGCACTGTTCCTGATGAGCCTGTACGGGCTGTATTTCACCCCGGTGTTCGACTTCCTGATGGGAACCTGGTGGGGGCACAACCTCATGCTGCTCCACTTCCTTTTGATCGGCCTGCTCTACTTCTGGGGCATCCTCGGCGTCGATCCCTCCCCGCGGCAGGCATCCGGCGGGGTGCGCCGCTCGGCCCGGGCGGTCCTCCCCATCCTGGAACTCGCCGCGACCACGCCGTTCCACGCCTTCTTCGGCGTCGTCGTCATGATGTCCACCGGGCTGATTGTGCATTTCTACGCGGCACCCATACCGGGCTGGAGCATCCAGCCCCTCGCCGACCAGGCCACCGGCGGCGGCATCGCCTGGGGCTTCACGGAGCTGCCCACGCTGCTGGTCCTCGGCGCCCTGGTCATGAAGTGGCAGAAGTCCGAGGCACGCTCCACCCGCTCCGCGGAGCGCCGCAAGGGGCGCAACGGCGACGCGGACCTGGAGGCCTACAACGCATACCTGCGCAGCCTCGAGGGCCGCACGGAAGGCAGGAGCTGAGGTGACCGCACCCCTCGACGGAGGCTCGCCCCTCTACGCGTTCACGCTCGGGCTCGCCGCCGCACTCAACCCGTGCGGTTTCCCGCTGTTGCCGGCTTACCTCTCTCTGTTCAGCGGCGGAGCTGAAGGCCGGACCGCTCCTGTGGTGCCACGGGTGGCACGCGCCCTCCTGTCCGGGGCAGGGGTGACGGTAGGCTTCATCCTCGTCTTCGGCGCGCTGGGGCTGCTCATTGAAACAGGAGCCCAAATCGTCACCGAGTGGCTGCCGTGGGCGATGGCCGCGGTGGGGCTGGCCTTGGCCGCCGCCGGCGCCCTCACTCTGGCAGGCAGGCCGCCGCGCCTTCCGCTGCCCGTTCCGGGCGTTGCCGCGGGCCGCTCGCTGACGGCCATGGCGGGCTACGGCGCCACGTACGCCATTGGATCCTTGACCTGTTCGCTGCCGCTGTTCCTCGCCTCCGTCGGCAATGCGTTCCTGCGCCGAGGCTTTCTCAACGGGTTCTCGACCTACCTCGCCTACGCCCTGGGCATGGGCCTCTTCGTCACTGCCGCCGCAGTCGTGTCCTGCACGGCCGGGGCAGTGATGCTGCGCAGGTTCCGCTCAGCGGGCCGCTGGCTGCCCGCCTTATCCGGCATCGTGTTGTTCCTTTCCGGCGCCTATCTTGCCTTCTACTGGGTCTCGGAGCTGGTCTCCCCTGCCGCCGGTCCCGCAACCGCCGCGGCAAACGGCCTCCCGCAGGCTGCGGTCGCGCTGATCGGCGCGCATCCGCTCGGGACCGCCGCCGCACTGGGAATCCTCGTCGTCGCGTCGTACGCCCTCGTGGCTTACCGGTCGCTGGCATCCTCCCGGCGGCGCGCCCGCTGAACGGCCGGTCGCCGACCTCCGAAAACTCGCTGAAAGGTCCCATTCCCTATGACAGTCCCCCCACAGGACAGCCCCCAAACCTCCGGCGGCACCGGCAAAGGACCTGCCCTGCTGTGGGCAGCCGCCGCGCTGGCGATCGCTCTCGCAGTGGCCGGCATTTTCCTCACCGCCGGGGGCCACGGTCACCCCGCTGCCGCGGCGGCGGCTGCAGCGCCGGTCGAGCCCGGCATCAACACCGCCGCATCCGAGCTCATCCAGCTCGACGTCCTTCCCGCGCCGCCGCGCACCGCGCCCGACTTCCACCTCACGGACCAGCACGGCCGCGCTGTCAGCCTCTCCCAGTTCCGCGGCAAATCCGTCGTCCTCTCGTTCAACGATGACCGCTGCCAGGACCTGTGCACGCTTCTGGCCCAGGACGTGTCGGCTGCCAACCAGGACCTGGGCAGCGCCGCGCGGAACGTCGTCTTCCTGTCCGTGAATGTGAACCCCTTCCACCCCGCCGTCAACGACGTGAGGGCCTGGACCCAGGAGCACGGCCTCGGGAACGCGGCGAACTGGATCTACGCCACCGGCAGCGACGCGCAGCTGAAGGCAACGGCCGCCAAGTACTATGTCCCGGTCAGCACCGACCCGAAGACCGGCGAGGTGACGCACGGTTCGGAACTGTTCTTCATCGACCCGTCCGGCAAGCAGGTTGCGATGGGCCAGTTCGGCACCGAGTCAGCCAACACGGCGCTGTTCGCCCATGCCATGGCGCAGATGGCGGCAGACCTGCTCCCGGACGCCGGCTCCATCAGGGTTTCCGGACCGCAACCCGCCGAGGCCGCTGCCGGCACGCCGGCACTGAACCAGCCCGCACCCGGCTTCACGCTGCCGGTTCTTTCACAGCCGGAGAGCACCACCTCTCTGCGGGCGCAGCGCGGGAAGTACACGGTGCTCAACTTCTGGGCGGGCACCTGTTCGGCTTGCGTGAGCGAGATGCCCGCACTCGAGAAGGCCCACCGAGAGCTCGGGCCGGCCGTGTCCTTCCTCGGTGTCGACGTCGCCGACCCTGCCGGCTCCGGCACTGCCCTCGCGCGGCACTCCGGCACCACCTACCCGCTGCTTACCGACCGCACGGGCACGACGGCAGCCGCCTACGCGATTCCGGGACTTCCCTTCACCGCCATCATCGGCCCGGACGGAAAGCTCCTCGTGCGCCACCCCGGCACGTTCAGCACGCAGCAGCTCGAATACATTCTCAACACCCTCGATTCGTCGCTGAAATGACGGCACACCTCCGCACCGGCCCTCGGACCGTACCGGGGGCCCTGGTGAGAGAATGGCAGCATTGAGCGCCGGCGCCAATCCTGCCGGCGGCCACCCCAAACACTGGAGGCACAACCTTGCCAGGCATGAACCTGACGCGCGCCGAAGCCCGCGAGCGCGCCGCCCTCTTGAACGTCCAGTCCTATGACGTCAGCCTCGACCTGACCCGGGGCGGGAAAGTGTTCGGCTCCACGACGACGGTGAGGTTCAGTGCCGTGTCGGGAAGCTCCACCTTCATTGACGCCGTCACCAGCACGGTCCACTCGGTCACGCTCAACGGAGAGCAGCTGGACCCGGGACAGGTCAGCGACGGCGTGCGCATCCAGCTGCCGTCCCTCGCCGAGGAGAACGAGCTGACCGTCGTCGCCGACGCGCTGTACATGAACACGGGTGAGGGCCTGCACCGCTTCGTGGACCCGGTGGACGGAGAGGTGTACCTGTACACGCAGTTCGAGGTCCCCGATTCGCGCCGGATGTTCGCGGTGTTCGAGCAGCCGGACCTGAAGGCGCGCTTCCGCTTCACGGTCACGGCGCCGTCGCACTGGGACGTCATCTCCAACTCCCCCACCCCGGCGCCGGTCCAGGCGCCCTCCGGCGAGGACGGAGGCGCCCGCTCGGTCTGGTCCTTCGAGCCGACTCCGGTCCTGTCCTCGTATGTGACCGCCCTCATCGCCGGACCGTACCAGTCGGTGCGCGGCGAGCTCACCAGCGCCGACGGCCGGACGATCCCGCTGGGCGTCTTCGCGCGCAAGTCCCTGATGCAGTACATGGACGCCGACAATGTCTTCGATCTCACCCGCCGGGGCTTTGAGTTCTTCGAGGCGCAGTTCGGCACTCCGTATCCGTTCGAAAAGTACGATCAGCTCTTTGTCCCCGAATTCAATGCCGGAGCCATGGAGAACGCCGGGGCCGTCACCTTCCTGGAGACCTATGTGTTCCGCTCGAAGGTGACCGAATCCGTCATCGAACGGCGCGCCATCACCATCCTGCACGAGCTCGCGCACATGTGGTTCGGTGACCTCGTCACCATGAAGTGGTGGAACGACCTGTGGCTGAACGAGTCCTTCGCCGAGTACATGTCACACCTCGCGGCGGCGGAGAACACCGAATTCAGCCACGCCTGGACCACCTTCGCGTCGCTGGAGAAGTCCTGGGCCTACCGGCAGGACCAGCTGCCCACGACGCACCCGATCTTCGCCGAGATCAACGACCTGCAGGACGTGGAGGTCAACTTCGACGGGATCACCTATGCCAAGGGCGCGTCGGTGCTCAAGCAACTCGTTGCCTGGGTGGGCCAGGAGCAGTTCATGGCCGGCGTGCGCGAATACTTCGCCAAGCACGCGTACGCGAACACCGAACTGACGGACCTGCTCTCCGAGCTTGAGGCGGCCAGCGGCCGGGACCTGAAGCAGTGGTCGGAGAAGTGGCTGGAAACCGCGGGAGTGAACACCCTCGCGGCGGACCTGGACCTGGCCGAGGACGGCACGATCCGTTCCTTCGCCGTCCTGCAGAGCGCCATCGAAGAGCAGCCCACGCTGCGTCCGCACCGGCTCGCGATCGGCTTCTACGACCTCGCCGACGGCAAACTCGTGCGCACGCACCGCGAGGAGCTCGACGTCGACGGTCCGCGCACGGAAGTGCCGGAGCTCGCCGGCCTCCCCCGGCCCGCACTGGTCCTGCTCAATGACGACGACCTCGCCTACGCGAAGGTTCGGCTGGATGAGCAGTCCCTCGCGACGGCAAAGGCGCACCTGAAGGACTTCGACCGGTCCCTGCCGCGCACCCTCGTCTGGGCCTCCGCCTGGGACGGCGTGCGCGACGGCGAAACCTCCGCACGCGAGTACGTGGACCTCGTGCTCTCCAACGTCGCGTTCGAATCGGATTCCACGGTGGTGACCGTGCTGCTGCGCCAGCTCGCCACGGCACTGGACTACTACGTGGCACCCGAATTCCGGGACCAGGCCTCCGCGGACGCGGCCGGCCGGCTCCGGGAGCTGAGCGCCGCTGCGCCGGCCGGCTCCGACGCCCAGCTGCACTTCGTGAAGGCCTTCGCCCAGCACGCCGGCACGGCCGCCCAGTTGGACGACGTAGCCGGTCTGTTGGCGGGCAGCTGGGTTTTGGGCGGCCTGACCGTGGACCAGGACCTGCGCTGGGAACTGCTGACCTCCCTGGTGGCCGGCGGCCGTGCCGGCCAGTCCGAGATCGACGCGGAACTGGAGCGGGACCACACCGCCAGCGGCCAGCGTGCCGCGGCGGCCGCCACCGCCGCTGTTCCGACGGCCGAAGCCAAGGAAGCCGCCTGGCAGCGGATCGTCGTCGAGGGCTCGCTCTCGAATGCGATCCAGGGCGCCGCCATCCAGGGGTTCACCCGCGTGCACGACGTCGCGCTGCTGGAACCGTTCGCGGAGCGCTACCTGCAGGCGGTGCCCGAGGTGTCGAAGTCCCGCACGCATGCCCTGGCCCAGCAGATCCTCGTCGGCCTCTACCCCTCCCGGCTGATCAGCGAGGAAACGGTGCGGCGCACCGACGAGTTCCTTGCCGGCCTGGACCCTGAAGCTGCGGCCGTCCGGAGGACGCTGCTGGAGAACCGCGACGGCGTCGTCCGGGCCTTGAAGGCCCAGGCCGCCGACGCCCGCTGAGGAGGCAACACCAATGGTCATCGGCAACGAGCACTCCTACGAAGTGACAGTGCGCTGGACCGGGAACCGCGGCACGGGGACCTCCGGCTACCGCGCGTACGGACGGGACCATGAGGTCTCGGCCGCAGGCCTTCCGGCGCTGCTCGGGTCCGCGGACCCGACCTTCCACGGCGACAAGGACCGGTGGAACCCGGAACAGCTGCTCCTCTCGGCGCTTGCCCAGTGCCACATGCTCTCCTACCTGCATGTGGCAGTCAGCCACGGCGTGGTCGTCCTCGGCTACGAGGACACGGCCACCGGGACCATGGTGCTGAACCGGGACGGCAGCGGCCAGTTCACCGCCGCCACGCTGCACCCGCGGGTGAAGCTGGCGGACCCGGCGCAGGCCGCACTGGCGGATTCGCTGCATGAAGAGGCCTCCGCCAAGTGCTTCATCGCCCGGTCGGTCAACTTCCCGGTGGGACACGAGCCCAGCGCCGGCTAGCCGGGTAGCCGACTAGCCGGGCGGCTGCGCTGCTGACCCGTCAGGGCCGGGTCGCCGCCCGGAGGAGCGAGACCAGTTCGCGTTCCCGGGCGGCGCTCAGCCCTGCCTTGCGCGGCCGGTCCAGCCCCAGCTCCCGCTCGTACGCCAGGGCGGCTTCCACCGTCTCCTCCAGCGGCCGCAGCGTCAGACCCTGCTCAAGGGCCGCGGCGGCGGACCGGGAACCGAAACCCTCATAGCCGGACGGCAGCCAGAGCGGCAGCGATTCCTCGCCCGCCCAGGGCCTCACCCCCTGCGCCTGAAGCCAGTCCGCGGGCGCCGGGACTGCGGTGCCCTCGAACCCGGAGGCTTCCATCGCCGCGCCGAGCACCGTGCGCAACTCGGTCGGGCGGCCCACTGCGTTGAACGGCCCGGTGACGCCTTCTTCGGCCGCGTCGATGAGCCACGCCGCCAGATCCCGCACATCGATGACCTGCACCAGCGTCTCCGGGGTGTCAGGGACTACGGCGGGCTCGGAACTGCGCGCGAACCGCGCAGGCCAGTAGCCGAACCGGTCACTGCCGTCGCCCGGTCCGCCGATCAGGCCCGGGCGGCTGATGTGCAGGCGGGAGCCGACCGCCTCCACGCTGAGCTGCTCGCAGGCAACCTTGGCCTCGCCGTAGTCCCCGGGTCCTGCCTCGGCGCCCGAGTGGTGCGGCAGCAGCACAGCTTCCTCGCCCAGGCCCGGAACCGCATGGTCGGCGTAGACGGAGCAACTGGAGACATACGTCCAGTGCCGCGCCCGCGGCGCCAGCACTTTCAGCGCCTCGCGCACATGGCCCGGCTGCCAGGAGACGTCGACGACGGCGTCCCAGTCGCCGTCGAGCCCGTCGTAGGCGCGCGTACCATCGGAACGGTCCGCGGCGACCAGCGTGGCGCCTTCCGGGACACGCCCGGACACACCTCGCGCGAGGCAGGTGACCTCGTGGCCGCGCTGCACCGCTTCACGCGCGGTATGTGCCGAGAGAAAAACCGTTCCGCCCAGGATCAGGATGCGCATCCTCCCAGACTACAAAGCTAGGCTTGATGGGTCATTAGCTCCGGCCGCCGCCCACCGGGCCTGCGGCGGCCCCGACCAACCGCAGGAGGAACATAGGTGACAGGCAACTGGGAAAACGACTGGCACATACTGGCCGGCGCCGGCTGGGTCGTCCTGGTCGGGCTGCTCGTCTGGGCCGGCGCCCAGTTCGTGATCTCACGAATCGTCAACAGGATCACCAACGGGTACGCCATGTTCAAGAAACCCCACTTCCGCTGGGCGGCGCCGGTGCTGCGGACCCTGGACCACGCCCGCAGGGTGCAGCGGGCCGAGACGATCGGGTCCCTGCTGCGCAGCGTGATTACCGTCGTCATCGTCACCGTCGTGGTCATCACCGTGCTGCAGACCCTGGGCATGCCCGTCGCGACCCTCCTCACCAGCGTTGGCATCCTCGGCGTGGCCGTCGGCTTCGGCGCCCAGCAGCTCATCCGGGACTTCCTGTCCGGCATCTTCATCACCTTGGAGGACCAGTTCGGCATCGGGGACGTCATCGAATGCGGCGAGGTCGTGGGCGTGGTCGAGTCGCTGGGGCTGCGCATCACGCGTGTCCGGGGCGACGACGGCGCCGTCTGGTACCTGCGCAACGGAGAGATCCTCCGGGTCGGCAACCGGTCCCAGGGCACCTACGTGGCGCCGGAACCGGCCGGAGCGGGCCCGGAGACCTCCCCCGACGCTGCGCCCGAGCAAAAGGCTGGAGAATAGGGTTATGTCCGATTCCCGTGATCCTGCCGGCCCCCGTCCCGACGACGCCGAGGGGGGCACCCCCATCCCTTCCCGGTTCGGCGCGCCGCTCGCCCGGCTTGTGCCCGTCGGGCGGCCGTTGGACCAGCCTGCCTACACCGAAAACTTCTATGAGGCAGTGGGCGGACACGAGACCTTCGTGAAACTCGTCGATGTCTTCTACGAGGGCGTCGCCGAGGACGAACTGCTGCGTCCGATGTACCCGGAGGAAGATCTGGGACCGGCCAGGGAGCGCCTCACCCTGTTCCTGGAGCAGTACTGGGGCGGCCCGCGGACCTACCTCGAACGACGTGGACACCCCAGGCTGCGGATGCGGCACGCCCCCTTCGAGGTGACACCCCGGGCCCGGGACCGGTGGCTGGCCCACATGCGGACCGCCGTCGACGCACTGGAGCTCCCGCCCCTGCAGGAGGGCACGCTCTGGGACTATCTGGAGCGCGCGGCGCACTCGATGGTCAACAGCGCCTGAGCTCCAACAGCTCCGCCCTGCGGGTTGGCTGGCGGTTCAGAGGCTGGCTGCGGGGCGCACCAGGACATGGCCCTGCGCGGTGCTGATCCGCACCCAGCGGGCCTCCTCGTAGACGGACGCGGTGCCGCCGGGAGCCCAGAAACCGAGGGCGTACCCAGCGAACGCCGCCCCGGCCGGAACCTGCGGCGCGTCCGGCAGCGGCCGGCCCCAAACGGTTGCCCGGACATTGTTGACGATCAGTGCGCCTGGATTTGCCGGCACCGTGTCCGCCACATCGCGGACCCCTGCCTTCGCGGCGGCGATCAGTTCATCGGTGCCCAGCTCCCCGGTCCTTGACCAGCCGCCGCGCGGCGGGCTCACGGCCGCCCAGGCCTCGTTGGCGCCTACCGGCGGCAGCGGCAGGACGGCGTCGTCGACCCCCATCCGCGCGAGCCGGTCCGCCACGGACGCGAGCGGGACGGTCACATCCACCTCGGCCGGATCGGCCAGCGGCATGGTGCGCAGGCCCAGGATGGTCGGCATAGCCTCGCCCAGCAGGCGCGGGCGCATCACGCACACATAAGCGGCGAGGACCTTCCCGCCCGCCTGCAGGCGCACCGCGCCGTCCTCCGCCGCCCGGGCGCGGGTAACGAAGGTGCGCAGGTCCGCTGCGGTCCGCGGGTCGGCGAGAACCAGCTCAGCCGGGGTTGCCACCGGCGGCTCAGCCCTGTGCGGGGGCGGTGTCGCGGCGGGGCCGGTACGGAACGTCGCCGCCCAGCCAGGTTTCCAAGGCGTGGCGCTGGGCCTCGCTGAGCGGCACCGGCTTACCGGTCGCCCGGCTCACCAGCACCATGCTGGAGGAGGCGACGGCGTACACGGTCGAGCCGTCGTCCTCGGCCACCCGGTACCCGAAGTCGAAGCTGGAACTGCCGATCCGGGTCACCCAGATCTCGACATGCACCGGGTGGGGCCGGTACAGCAGCGGCGCCGAGTATTCAATCTCGTGCCGGGCGGCCAGCACGAAGTTTTCCTCGCCGACGAGCTGCTCGAAGGTCTGCTCGGCCGTCGCGCCGCCGCCGGCCGCGCTGCCAAGGGAGGTGTGGATCAGCTGGCTCCGGGCGTCCTCGAGGTAGGTGAAGTAGGTGGCGTTGTTGACGTGGCCGTAGGCGTCGACGTCGCGGAAACGGACCTGGAGCGGGAACTGCAGCGGTGCGGACATGTTTTCCATCTTCGCAGAGGCATAGCCGCGCCGTGGAATCGCCGGACCGGCTGCCGTTTTGGGTGCCCGCCCCGCGTCCCTTTAAAGTCATGCTATGAGCCTTTCCGCGGAGCTGCCGGACCCGACCGCCAACCTCTTGGAGTTGCTGGACCTGAGCAACGCCGACGGCGCGCAGACCGACGAGGACATCTTCGTCGGTGTGTCCGAGCGCCAGCCCCGGCAGCGCGTCTTCGGCGGCCAGGTGCTCGCCCAGTCCCTGATCGCAGCCATCCGCACCGTGGACGCGGACCGGCCCGTGCACTCGATGCACGGGTATTTCCTCCGGCCCGGCGATGCGGAGCAGCCGATCACTTTCGGGGTGGAGCGGCTGCGGGACGGCCGTTCGTTCTCGGCCCGCCGCTCGCATGCCTACCAGAACGGCGTGCCGATCCTGTCGATGATCGCCTCGTTCCAGACGCCGGACAGCGGGATCGACCACCAGGCCGCCATGCCGGAGGACATGCCGGACCCTGAATCGCTGCCGAGCACGGCGGACCTACTTGGCGGGTTCGACCACCCCGTGGCCAAGTCCTGGGCCAACGACCGGCCATTCGATGTCCGCCACGTCGACGGCGGCATTTACGTCAGCGTGCAGGGCGAGCGGGTGGCACAGCAGGCGGTCTGGATGAAGACCTTCGGCCCGATGCCTGAGGACCCGAACCTTCACCGCGCCGCACTGGCCTACGCGAGCGACTACACGCTGCTGGAGCCCTCGTTGCGGCGCCACGGGCTGAGCTGGATCTCCAAGGGACTGAACGTGGCCAGCCTCGACCACGCGATGTGGTGGCACCGGCCAGTGCGCGTGGACGAATGGCTGCTGTACGTGCAGGACTCCCCCAGCGCTCAGGGGGCCCGCGGACTGTCCACCGGCCGGTTCTTCAACCGCGACGGCGTGCTCGTCGCCTCGGTGGCGCAGGAGGGGATGATCCGTATTCCGGAGGGAACCCTCGCCGAGCACCGCTGACCGCAGACGGCGGTCGAAGCAGCACCCTGCCGGACGCAGAAATGACGCGGTTTCCCGCCTGCGACGCGCCATGAGGCGTGTCGCAGGCGGGAAACCGCGTCATCAGTGCGGAGCAGTTCTGTCGCGGCCGGGCAGGGCCTAGTCGCGGGTGAGGCGGCGGTGCGTCACCCGGTGCGGGCGCGCGGCGTCGACGCCGAGGCGCTCCACCTTGTTCTCTTCGTACGATTCGAAGTTGCCCTCGAACCAGTACCAGCTCGCCTCGTTCTCCTCGGTGCCTTCGTAGGCCAGGATGTGCGTAGCCACCCGGTCCAGGAACCAGCGGTCGTGCGAGACGACCACGGCGCAGCCCGGGAATTCGAGCAGCGCGTTCTCCAGGCTGCTCAGGGTTTCAACGTCCAGGTCGTTGGTGGGCTCGTCGAGCAGCAGCAGGTTTCCGCCCTGCTTGAGGGTCAGCGCCAGGTTCAGCCGGTTGCGCTCACCGCCGGAGAGCACGCCGGCCTTCTTCTGCTGGTCCGGGCCCTTGAAGCCGAACGCCGAGACGTAGGCGCGCGAGGGCATCTCGACCTGGCCGACCTGGATGTAGTCGAGCCCGTCGGAGACGACCTCCCAAAGCGACTTGTTCGGGTCGATGCCGCCGCGGGACTGGTCGACATAGGAGATCTTGACCGACTCGCCGATCTTCAGGTCCCCGCCGTCGAGCGGTTCCAGGCCAACAATCGTCTTGAACAAGGTGGTCTTGCCGACGCCGTTGGGGCCGATGACGCCCACGATGCCGTTGCGCGGCAGCGAGAAGGACAAGCCGTCGATGAGGACGCGGTCCCCGAAGCCTTTGCGCAGGCCGGTGGCTTCAATGACCATCTGCCCGAGCCGCGGTCCCGGCGGGATCTGGATTTCCTCGAAGTCCAGCTTCCGCGTCCGCTCGGCTTCCGCTGCCATCTCCTCGTAGCGGGCCAGGCGGGCCTTCGACTTGGTCTGGCGGCCCTTGGCGTTGGAACGGACCCAGTCGAGTTCCTCGGACAGGCGCTTGGCGAGCTTCGCGTCCTTCTTGCCCTGCACTTCGAGCCGGGCGCGCTTCTTCTCCAGGTACGTGGAGTAGTTGCCTTCGTACGGGTAGAGGTGCCCGCGGTCCACTTCGGCGATCCACTGGGCAACGTGATCCAGGAAGTACCGGTCGTGGGTCACGGCCAGGACCGCCCCGGGGTAGCTGGTCAGGTGCTGCTCCAGCCACAGCACGCTCTCGGCGTCGAGGTGGTTCGTCGGCTCGTCGAGCAGCAGCAGGTCCGGCTTCTGCAGCAGCAGCTTGCAGAGCGCGACACGGCGGCGCTCACCGCCGGAGAGGACGGACACGTCGGCGTCCCGCGGCGGGCAGCGCAGCGCGTCCATGGCCTGCTCGAGCTGGGAGTCGAGATCCCAGGCGTCCGCGGCGTCGATTGCTTCCTGCAGCTTGCCCATTTCTTCCAGCAGGGCGTCAAAGTCGGCGTCCGGGCTGGCCATCTCCTCGGAGATCTGGTTGAACCGCTCCAGCTTCGAATGGATCTCGGCGACGCCCTCCTGGACGTTGCCGAGGACCGTCTTCTCCTCGTTCAGGGGCGGTTCCTGGAGCAGGATGCCGACCGTGTAGCCAGGGCTCAGCCGCGCCTCGCCGTTCGAGGGGGTGTCCAGCCCGGCCATGATCTTCAGGATGGTGGACTTACCGGCACCGTTGGGCCCGACGACGCCGATCTTTGCGCCGGGATAAAAGGACATGCTTACGTCGTCGAGGATGACCTTGTCGCCCACAGCCTTGCGGGCCTTGGTCATCGTGTAGATAAATTCCGCCATGCCTTAAGGCTAGTGGGTCCCCGGGTGGAACACACATTCCGAAGCCTGGTCCCGGCGCAGGCTTCCGTCAGAAGACCGGCTCGGGGTCCGGCGCCTGCTCCTCTCCCAGCGGGGCCGCCGGCTCCCGCGCCTGCTCCGGCCCGCTTCCCTCCTCGGCTCCCGGAGCCGGCTCGGTCCGCGGCGCAGGCGAATTCCTGCCCGCGCCTTCGCCGCCCTTGGCGATGTCCCGCACGAAATTGGCCGAGCCCCACATCAGGTCATGGCCGAGCGCTTCGGCATCGATCTCGGTGGAGGTGAACTGCTTGCCGTCCTTCTCCCACTGCCGGATCCTCAGCCTGCCCACCACGATGACCGGCTGGCCTTTCTTGATGCTGCAGGACGTGTGGCTGGCAAGCTGCCGGTAGGCGGACACGGTGAACCAGTTGGTCGGTCCGTCGATCCAGACCCGCGCGTCGCGGTCGTACTTGCGTTCCGTCGCGCCGAGCCGGAATGAGGCCACCATGGTGCCTCCCGGCGTCGTCCTTGAGTTGACTTCCGTTGCCACAAAACCGCGGATGGTCATCGAATCGCTCATCGCTGCTGCCTTTCTCTGGGCCGGATCTTTGGGCCGGATCTCTGGGCCGGATCTTTGGGCCGGGCGGCCCCCGGCTGTTCCGAATGACACCAGCCTCAGCCAGACACCCGCCCGGAGGACAGCAGCACCGGTCCCTATGTGGACGGCCGCGCTCCGCTCCGGTGCTGTGGCGGACAAGCGGGCAGCGTGGCTCAGTGATGATGGGTGATGTTCAGATACACCGCGTCGCCTTCGACCCGGTCGACCGAGCCGGACTCCTCGTAGAAATCCTGCTCAAAGCCCGGGGCATTCACCTGGATGTAGCCTTCCCGGACCAAGTGCTGGCGCTCTTCGTCGGGCAGGTCCTGCGCTTCGCTGAACAGGTGGGCAAACCAGCCGGGCAGGTCACCCTCGCGCGGCCGGCCCTCGTCCGGGACCGCATCCGGGTCCCCGGCGCGCACCGTCCTGACCTTGCCGACCTTCTTGCCCGCTGCGTCGAAAACATCCATGCCCTCGCGCACTTCATTCAGGTCCATCGGGAACTCCCTTATCCTCGTTCCGGCTACATGGTGCGCGCCAGCATAGTCCCTGCCTCACGCCCGGTCGATAGGCCGAACGGCCGGGCGCGCGGCGTCGCAGCGGGCCGCGGCCGTTCCGCGCGGTGCGACTTGATATCGTAAGAAGCGGCCCGGAAGAAGCAGCTTTTCCGGGCTTAGCCTCGGTAGCTCAGCGGATAGAGCAGGAGCCTTCTAATCTCTTGGTCGCAGGTTCGATTCCTGTCCGGGGCACTCACGTCCCACTGATGCGTGCGCGCTCCCACACTGACGCACCTCCGCTCACCACAGCGCTTCCTTGAACGCGGGCGGGGCCTACGCGGAACCGGCAGCCGCAGTGCCGACGACGACGGTCCCACCGCGCGTCCGGGAAGAGATTGTGCGGGCCGAGAGCCCCGCACGGACGAAGGCTGCGGCGGTTTCCGGCGCCTGCCGCCGGCTGGTCTCGACCAGCAGCGCTCCGCCCGGGGAAAGCCACTCCGGTGCCTCGGCAACAACCCGTCGCTGGACCGCCAAGCCGTCGGAGCCGCCGTCGAGCGCTGCGAGCGGCTCATGAAGGCGGGCCTCCGGCGGCATCAGCGCGATCTCGGCCGTAGGCACATAGGGAGCGTTGGCGACGAGCACGTCGACGCGCCCGCGCAGGCGTCCCGGCAGGGCCTCGAACAGATCCCCCTGGCAGACTGCGCCGATGCCCTCAAGGTTGCGGCGTGCACACCGGACGGCGTCCGCCCCGATATCGGCAGCGAAAAGGTCGATCCCCGGCACGGCAGCTGCCACGGCGGCCCCGACGGCTCCGCTCCCGCAGCAAAGGTCCACGACCACGGTTCCCGGGCGGCCCAGCAATGCAGCTTGGCGCACCAGCAGCCGCGTCCGCTGCCGCGGCACGAAGACGCCGGGCTCGACGGCGACCCGCAGCCCGCAGAACCCGACCCAGCCGACGATCTGTTCGAGCGGCAGCCCGCCAACCCGCTGGCGCACCATGTTTTCAAGCTCCCCCGCTGATCCTGCCGCGGAACGCAGCAGCCGGGCCTCCTCCTCGGCGAACACGCAGCCGGCGGCGAGGAGCGTCGCCACGACGTCGTCGGGCGGCGTATCCGGGACAGGCGATGGCTGCTGCGAGCTCATGCGTGACTCCTCCACTGGCCGGGATGCTGCTGGAAACGTTAGCGGGCACGGCGGGCACGCGGAAGGCCGCTTAGCCCACTTCAGGGCGGCAATTCGGTGCGGCACCGGAGCCATTGGATACTGTGTAGATGGACAGCCGCACACCCGATCGCGCAGACAGCCGGGCGCATCCATTGTCCGGTCTGGAGCGGGCGGCGCTCGACCACATTCCCGCAATGGTTGGCTACTGGGACCGACACCTGCGCAACCGCCTGGCGAATGCCGCCTACACCGACTGGTTCGGTCTGGGACCTGAGCAGCTTCAGGGCATTCACTTGAGCGACCTGCTGGGCGAGGAGCCGTACGCCCAGACTCTCCCCTCCGTCCGGGCCGTGCTGGCGGGCAAGCCGCAGCTGTTCAGGCGCACCATGACGAACGCGGGCGGCGAGACCCGCGAATTCCAGGTGTCCTACGTGCCGGACGGGAGCGCCGCGCGAGTCCCCGGCTTCTTCGTCCTGGTCACCGATATCACCCGGCGCGCGTTGGCCGAACGCCGGGAACGGGAGAGCGCTGACAGATACCGCGCCCTTGCCCGCAGCGTGCCCGGCGTCTTTGTCCTGCTGTTCGACGCCGACCTTCGGTACATCATCGCCGAAGGCCAGGAACTGGCCACGTTCGGCCACCGCCAGGTCGAGCTTGAAGGACGCACCATCCACGAGGCCCTCGACCCCGGGCTCGCCGAAGAGCTTGAGCCGCGCTACCGGGCGGCTCTGGGCGGCCACGAGAGAACGTGGAAGCGAACCATTGGTCACCGCACCTTCACGCTGACGGCCGCCCCGGTCCGGTCCGGGGACGCCATCACGGCAGGGATCGTTGTTGCCGTCGACGTCACCGACCGGCTGCAGCGGGAGCAGACCTGGGCCGCGCTGCACGACATTGCCACGGCGGTGGCGCGCAGCGCGGCACCCGCCGACATTGCCGAACGCGTCGCATCCGTGCTGCAGGACCTTTTCCTGGTGGATGTGGCCGCAGTCGTGCGCTTCAGCGGTACGGGCACCGCTGAGATAGTGGCCATGGCACCGGCGCTGCCGGGCGCCCTGAGCCGACTTCAAACCTTCGGTCCCGCAGACATGTCGGCCGCTGGCCAGGTCGCTCTGACGGGCAAGCCCGCACTGGTGAATTACGCCCCCTCCGGCGGCCTCGCCAGTGAGCAGTTGCTGGCGGTCGGGTTCCACGCCGGTGCCGCCGCGCCGATCCGCGTGCACGGGGAACTGTGGGGCGCCATCTCGCTGGCCTCGACGTCGGCCGCGGGGGTTACGCCCGCCATGCTGGAGAGGCTGGCCGAATTCGCCGAGCTGGTGGAAATCGCGATCGGAAACTCCGAAGCGTGGTCGACTCTGGAGCTGCAGGCCAGCACCGACGGGCTGACCGGTCTGCCCAACCGCAGGGCCTTTGAGGAACGCCTGGCCAGCGAAACGGCCCGGGCAGCGGCAGTGGGCGGGGCGCTCAGCGCGGTCGTGCTGGATATCGACCACTTCAAACGCGTCAACGACGGCTTCGGGCATCCGGTGGGCGACACGGTCCTCGTAGAAGTGGCGGCGCGCCTGAAGCGGGTCGCACGCGAGGGCGAAATGATGGCACGTCTGGGCGGCGAGGAGTTCGTCTGGCTGTTGCCGGGAACCACCGGCGGGCATGCGCTCCAAGCCGCCGAGCGCGCCCGGGCCGCGGTGGCCACCGCCGCGTTCGGCGACGTGGGCTGGCTGACCGTCTCGGCAGGAGTATGCGAACTGGGCGACTCAGGGAACGACGGGCTGGTCGCCTGCGCGGACGAGGCGTTGTATGCCGCCAAGCGCACCGGCCGCAATCGCAGCCAGCGGTACGGCGCTTCGGCCGGCTGAGGGCACGCCCCATCTCACTTTCACGCCCCGGCGGCCGTTTTCCCTGCGAAGTGTTCACGACCAGGCTGCGAAGCTGAGAAAGAAGGAACCATGACCACCATCGCGATCCGGAAGCCCCGTCGAGTGCTCATCCAGTACCTGGCCCTGGCTCTCACCTGGGACGCCAGCTTTCTGTTCATCAAGGCGGGCCTCGAGGGACTCTCCCCGGCCCAGGTGGTTCTCGGCCGGCTGGTCTTCGGCGCCGCGGCTCTGGGGATCGCCGCCGCCGCGACCCGCCACAGGGTGGGCCTGCCAGTCACGGTCTGGGGCCACCTCGGCGTCGTGGCCGTGCTGCTGTGCGTCGTTCCCTTTCTGCTTTTTGCCTGGGCCGAGGAACACATCTCCTCGGGCCTGGCGAGCATCTTCAACGCCGCCACTCCCCTGATGACGCTGCTCGCAACGGCCGCCGCCCTGCGAGCGGAACGGCCGGGCCGGTTGCAGTTCGCGGGCCTCCTCACCGGTTTCGCCGGGGTCGTGCTGATCATCGCTCCCTGGGGCATCGCCTCCGGCACGGCCCTGGGCGCGGATCTCGCCTGCCTGGGAGCAACGGCGTGCTACGGCGCCGGGTTCGTCTACCTTCGTCGCTTCGTGTCGCCGCTGGGCCTGCCGTCCCTCGCGGTCGCGGCCGCCCAAGTGGGCCTGGGCGCCGCCATCATGCTCGTGCTGGCGCCGTTCCTGGCGGCCGGGCCGGTGCATCTCACTCCCCCGGTGCTGCTCGCCGTCGCGTCGCTTGGTGCCCTCGGCACGGGCCTGGCCTACGTGTGGAATACCAACGTGGTCGCAGGATGGGGTGCCGCCAATGCCTCCAGCGTCACCTACCTCACCCCGCTGGCGGGCGTGCTGCTGGGCGCACTCGTGTACGCCGAGCCGGTCAGCTGGAACGAGCCTGCGGGCGGCGCCGTCGTGATCCTGGGTATTGCCCTCAGCCAGGACCGGCTCCGCCCCCTTGTATCCGCCGTCCACCAGTTCCAGCGCCGCCGCACAGCCGGCCAGTCCGGCGACACGGCCGGGCTTCGGCAGTGAGGCTGGCGCCGGAGAGCAACGGAGCCGGCCCTGCCCCTGCTCCAGAAGTACTACGGGCGCACTGAAATAGGCGCCCGCCGCAGCAGCGCTGCGGCGGGGTGGACGACGGGTCCGTGCGAGAATCCGACAGGATGACTTCTGTTGGTCCCTGCACCGCTAGTCCCCGCTGATCCGCCCCGCGCCAGAAAGACCCGCCATGATTACCCGACTCCGTTCCGCCCACCAGCCCCGCGTCCACCTCGTGTTGATGCTGGTGCTCACGTTCTCGACCGGAGTCAACGACGCCGTGGGCTATCTGGGCCTGGACCGGGTGTTCACCGGCAACATGACGGGCAACGTCGTGATCCTGGCGATGGCCCTCACCGGCGCCGGTGGCCTGCCCGTCCTGGGCCCGGCGATCGCGCTCGGCTGCTTCCTGCTCGGAGCACTGGTGGCCGGCCGCACGCTCAGGGACGAAGCCTCCGGCTGGAGCCTGCGCACATCCGGTCTGCTGTCCTGCGTCGCTGCCGTCATGGCTGCCGTCGCCGTCGCCCTGTTTGCCCGGATGGACCAGGTAGAGCTGGCCCGCTACGTCATTACTGGTGCGCTCGCCTCGGCGATGGGGCTGCAGGCGGCCACGGCGCGGCACCTGAGTGTCAAGGAGGTCACCACCGTTGTCGTCACCTCGACCCTCACCGGCCTGGCGGCGGACTCACGGTTCGGAGCGAACACGGGCACCCACGGCGGCCGGCGTCTATGGGCCGTAGGGGCGATCATGGCCGGGGCCGCCGCCGGCGCCGCGCTGCTGCAGTTCCACCTGGGTCTCGGGGTCATGCTGTCGGCGCTGTGCACCCTGGGGGTGACCGCCGCAGGCGAAACGGCCCGCCGCGGCCACAACAGCCAGGAGCCTGCGCCCGCTACATAGCTTCCTTGATGCCGCGCCGAATCAGCCAGACATTGGCCGGCCACGCGGTGGCGAAACCGATGATCATCCCGATCTGCATCAGGAACCAGTAGACGGGCGAATCGGGGTGCAGGTGGGGCGCGGGAAAGAACACGAAGGACATCAGGGCCATCCACCCGAACAGGCCCACTTCGAAGGCGGACAGCGAGAGGATGTCCGCCTTCGCCGCTGCTGCGATGCCCTTGCGGAAGCCCAGGCCGCGCATGGGGGCGATGGCGAAGTACTGGAAGGCCAGGCCAAGCGCGACGGCGAGCAGGTAGTCTCCGACGTACTCAAACCACAGGGCCGTGCCGGCGATGCTGAGGCCGAGCCCGAACACGGCAAACTCGGCGATGATGTCGCCGAGGGTGCAGCCCGCTCCGCAGTGGCTCACACCCACGGCTACGGTGGCCCACTTGGGTTTCTCCGGGGGCTCCTCAAGGCCTTTCTCTTCCAGCCATTTGCGGCTCGTGACCCGGCCGAACCGCCAGTAGGCCCAGACCGCGGCGGGGCCGAAGTACAAGGCCGTCACCGGCCACACTGCCTCCATCACCCGCATCCGCAGGCGGTACCGCCGTGCGTAGATGTCGACGAGGATGACGGCCGCGCTGGCGAATGCGGCGGCGAGGAAGATCCAGGCCAGGACTGTGAGCCACAAAGGGGGCATCGACTCGCTCCTTTGGTTGGGAAGAGACTTTCAGGTTTTTCTAAGGGTACATACTATTGCGCACTCGCAACGAACTTGGATAGCTTAGTAAGGACCCCGTAACGAAGGAGCAGTCCCGATGAGCACAGGCCGCAGGATCGTCGTTGTCACCGGAGCCACAGGAGGGATCGGACGAGCGTCCGCGATCGCCTTTGGCCGGGAAGGGGCGGCAGTGGCCCTGCTCGCCCGGGGCGAAGCAGGCCTTGAAGGAGCCGCCCGGGAAGTGGAAGCAGCCGGCGGCCAGGCCCTGACCGTCTCCGTGGACGTAGCGGACGCCGCGGCCGTGGAAGCAGCCGCTGAGCGCGTGGAACGGGAACTCGGCCCGATCGATGTCTGGGTCAATGTGGCTTTCACCTCGGTGTTCTCGCCCTTCACCGAAATCCAGCCGGAGGAGTTCCGGCGCGTTACCGAAGTCAGCTACCTTGGCTACGTCTATGGAACGATGGCGGCGCTGAAGTACATGCGTCCGCGCAATCGCGGAACCATCGTGCAGGTCGGCTCCGCCCTCGCCTACCGGGGCATCCCGCTGCAGACCGCGTATTGCGGGGCCAAGCACGCCATCCAGGGGTTCAACGAGGCCCTGCGCTGCGAGCTGCTCCACGATCGGAGCGGCATATCAACCACCATGGTGCAGATGCCTGCCGTCAACACTCCGCAGTTCTCCTGGGTGCTGTCCCGGCTTCCGCACCATGCGCAGCCGGTACCTCCGATCTACCAGCCCGAAGTCGCTGCCAAGGGCGTGGTCTACGCCGCCAGCCATCCGCAGCGGAGGGAATACTGGGTCGGCGGCAGCACGGCCGGAACCCTCCTGGCGAACGCGGTTGCCCCGGGCCTGCTGGACCGCTATCTCGCCAAGACCGGGTTCAAATCCCAGCAGACCTCCCAAAAGCGTGACCCGGACCAGCCCGTCAACCTCTGGGAACCGGCGGACCAGGAACGCGACTTCGGTACGCACGGCATCTTTGACGCCAAGTCGACCGACCGCAGTTCGCAGCTGTGGGCTTCACAGCACCACGGCGTTGTGGGCGCCGCCGGCGCCGCCCTGCTCTGCACGGCCGCCACAGCGGGGGCTTGGCTGCTGCGGAAGGCAGCGCGGTGAGCCCGCTGGAGTTCCTGCGCGCCGGGTACGGCGCCGGGGAGCTGCTCGCGCCGGACGCCGTCGAAGGGCGCCTGCTGGGCCATGCCGCCGACCACCGAAGCAAGGTGGTGATCCGCATCCTCGGCGCACGCCATCTGGTGCAGGCGGCGCTCACCAGCGGCCGGGGTCCGGCCGCACACCGGGTAGGCGGAACGGTGGACCTGATTCACGCCGTCACCATGCTCGCACTCGCCGCGGCGGACCGCCGCCGGCGCAGGGCCGCCACCGTGAACGCTGTGCTCGCGCTGGTGTTCTCTGCTGCCGAATTCACCCTCGGATCAACCCTCAGCCACCGGAGGTCGCAATGAAGAAATCTCAGCTGCCGGCCGTGCCCGTGCACGGCGTGGACCGCCTGGTACGCAACGTCGAAACCGGAAGGTTCGAAAGATCCCTCTCGGGGCTGACCGCCGTCGGCGCGCTGGTGACCGCGGCGGAGATCTACTTCGAGCACGACAAGGCCAGCTTCGGCAACAAAATGATGTGGTTGCCCGTGGCACTCGGTCCGGTGGCTGCCGCGGCCGGTGTCGCAGGGGTCTTCAGCCGCCGCATGGCCAAGACCGCGCTGCCCTTGGCCAGCGCCGCCATCGTCGCCAACGGCCTGCAGGGAACCTATCTGCACGCGCGGGGTATTGCCCAGAAGCCGGGGGGCTTCTCCAATCTGCGCTACAACATGGAGATGGGGCCGCCGCTGCTGGCGCCCCTGCTGGTGACCATGGTCGGCGGCATGGGACTGCTTGCCGCCGTGCTGAGGCGGGAAAAATGAGCAGCCTGCCGCTCAGCCCGGCCGACGGCGGCGGGCGCTACCCCGGCTTCCGCACCCTGGACCAGTCCCCGCACTGGGACGCGGCCACCACCGAGGTGGTGCTGGCGAGGGTCGAACATCCGCCCGGCATCCGCTTCTTCGCCGCCCGCGAACAGGCTCTGGCGCAGGCACTGTTCGACCTGCTGCTGGCCCAGACCGGCGAGCCGCGCGTGCCCGTGCTCGAACTGGTGGACGCCCGCCTCGCCGACGGCGAGACCGACGGCTGGCACTACGACGGCATGGACCCCGACCCCCAGGCCTGGCGCGCCACACTCGCCGCCCTCGACGACGAAGCCCGCGCGGGCTCCGGCTCCGGATTTGTCGAGGCGGACGCCGACGCCCAGCGGGCGATCCTGCAGCGGGTGCAGGCCGGTGGCCAGGACGACTGGCACGGCTACCCGGCCTCGCATGTATGGAGCCTGTGGACGCGCTACGCCTGCACAGCCTTCTACTCCCACCCGTGGGCCTGGGATGAAATCGGCTTCCCGGGGCCCGCCTACCCCCGCGGCTACAAGAACCTCGGGGTGGACAGGCCTGAGCCGTTTGAGGTGCCGGACGCCCATCCGGCCGAAGACCCGGTGTCGAGAGGGGCCCGGTCATGACGTCCGTCCGGGACCGGAACGAATCCGCGTGGCTGCTGCCGCCCCACCCGGGCCAGAACCATCAGCTGCGGGCGGACATGCGGCGCTTCGCCGACGACGACGAGATCGACATCGCCATCGTCGGATGCGGAGCAGGCGGCTCCACCCTGGTGCAGCGCCTCGCACGCCGCGGCTGGCGGGCTGTTGCCTTCGACGCCGGCCCCTTCTGGGACCCGGAACGTGACTGGGTCAGCGACGAAGCCGGCTCGCACCACCTCTACTGGACGGAACCGCGCGTCATCGCCGGGGACGATCCGGTGCCGCTGGGTTCGAACAACTCCGGCCGCGGCGTCGGCGGTTCCATGGTCCACTACGCCGGGTACACCCCGCGCTTCCATCCCAGCGACTTCCGCACGCACACCGCGGACGGCGTGGGCGCCGACTGGCCGCTGTCCTACTCCGATCTGAAACCGTTCTACGAGGACATCGAGGCGGAACTTCCGGTCGCCGGGGAACCGTGGCCCTGGGGAGATCCGCACAGCTACCCCCACCGGCCGCACCCGGTATCAGGAAACGGCGAACTCTTCCTGCGCGGCGCCCGCGCCTGCGGCATCACGGCGAAAGTAGGCCCCGTTGCCATTGCGAACGGCCGCTTCGGTAACCGGCCGCACTGCATCTACCGCGGCTTCTGCCTGCAGGGCTGCAAGGTGAACGCCAAGGCCTCCCCGCTGATCACGCACATTCCGGATGCCCTGGCGCACGGCGCGGAAGTCCGCGCCGATTCCATGGTCAGCCGCATCGGGTTCGATGAGCGAACCGGCCGGGCGACCGGCGTGCACTACCTGCGGAACGGGACCGAGCACTTCCAGCGCGCCCGCATGGTCGCCGTCGCCGGGTACTCCATCGAGACCCCCCGGCTGCTGCTCAATTCGCGCTCGGCGCGCTTCCCCGACGGCATGTGCAACGACTTCGACCAGGTGGGCCGCTACCTGATGGTGCAGGGCGCGCCGCAGACGGCCGGACGGTTCGACGCCGAAGTGCGCATGTTCAAGGCGCCCCCGCCGGAAGTCAGCACCGAGGACTTCTACGAGACCGATCCCACCAAACCGTACAAGCGGGGATTCTCCATCCAGACCGTCTCCCCGCTGCCCATCACCTGGGCGGAGCACGTCGCGGCGCAGGGTCACTGGGGCACCGACCTCCGCCGCTACATGAGCGATTACCCGCACTGGGCCTGCCTCGGCGCGCTCTGCGAGTTCCTGCCGCTGGAAGGCAACCGGGTGACGCTCGCCGAGGAAACCGACCGCCATGGGCTGCCAGTGGCGCGGTTCAGCTACAGCCAGTGCGACAACGACCGGCAGCTGATGGACGCGGCCCAGGGCGTCATGGAACGGATCCTGCGCGCCGCCGGCGCCGACGAAGTGATCACGATCAAGCGTTTCGCCCACCTGGTGGGCGGGGCGCGGATGGCGGCCGACGAGAGGCACGGGGTTGTGGACCGCAATTGCCGCAGCTTCGCCGTGCCGAACCTGCTCATCACCGACGGCAGCGTGCTGCCCACCCAGGGAAGCGCCAATCCGGCGCTGACCATCATGGCCGTCGCGGCGCGGGCGGCCGCCAGCCTGGCCAACCGAGAGGAAGAATGATCATGGCATCCCAAACAGTGGCGGACTATCTGCTGGCGCGGCTGCGCGAGTGGGACGTCGAGAAGGTTTTTGCCTTCCCCGGCGACGGCATCAACGGCACACTCGCGGCCTTCGGCAAGGCGAACAACCAGCCGAAGTTCATTCAGGCGCGGCATGAGGAGATGGCCGCCTTCGAGGCGGTCGGCTACGCCAAGTTCACCGGCAAAGTGGGCGTCTGTATGGCCACCTCCGGCCCCGGCGCCATCCACCTGCTCAACGGCCTGTACGATGCGAAACTGGACCACGTCCCGGTGGTCGCCATCGTCGGCCAGACCGCCCGCAGCGCCATGGGCGGGTCCTACCAGCAGGAGGTTGACCTCCTGGCCCTGTTCAAGGACGTGGCGTCCGACTACGTGCAGATGGTGACGGTACCGGAGCAGCTGCCCAACGTCCTGGACCGCGCGATCCGCATCGCCCATTCGCGGCGCGCACCGACGGCGATCATCATCCCCTCGGACGTCCAGGAACTTGAGTACACGCCGCCGTCGCATGAGTTCAAAATGGTCCCTTCCAGCCGCGGGGTGGCCTGGCCGCAAATCCAGCCCGACGACGCGTCGGTGCGCGGCGCAGCGGCCTTGCTGAACGAGGGGCACAAGGTTGCCATGCTGATCGGCCAGGGCGCGCGCGACGCCGCGCCGGAAGTGATGCAGGTTGCCGACCTGCTGGGGGCCGGTGTCGCGAAGGCGCTGCTCGGCAAGGACGGGCTGCCGGATGAGCTGCCGTATGTCACGGGGTCCATAGGCCTTCTCGGCACCCGCCCGAGCTACGAAATGATGGCCGAATGCGACACCCTGCTCACCGTCGGCTCCAGTTTTCCCTACACGCAGTTCATGCCCAAGGAGGGGCAGGCCCGCGGGGTGCAGATCGACATCGACGGCGGCATGATCGGCCTGCGCTACCCCTATGAGTTCAATATCGTCGGCGACGCGGCGGCTACCCTTCGCGCCCTGATCCCCCATCTGGAGCGCAAGCAGGACCGCTCCTGGCGTGAGGATCTTGAGTCGAAAATCAGCCGCTGGTGGGAGACGATGCGGAAGGAGGCGATGGTGGAGGCTGACCCGGTGAACCCCATGCGGCTGTTCGCCGAGTTCTCCGACCGGATGCCGGACGACTGCATCGTCACGGCGGACTCCGGGTCCGCAGCCAACTGGTATGCCCGCCAGCTGAAGTTCCGCGGCACGGTGCGCGGCTCCCTCTCGGGCAACCTCGCGACCATGGGGCCCGGCGTCCCCTACGCCATCGGCGCGAAGTTCGGTCACCCGCAGCGGCCCGTGGTGGCCTTCGTGGGCGACGGCGCCATGCAGATGAACGGCCTGGCGGAGCTGATCACCATCCAGCGCTACTGGCAGGAATGGCAGGATCCGCGGCTCATCGTGGCTGTGCTCCACAACGATGACCTGAACCAGGTCACGTGGGAGATGCGGGCGATGGGCGGCGCACCGCCTTTCCGGGAATCGCAGGCCCTGCCCGACGTCGACTACGCCGCCTTCGCTTCCAGCCTGGGCCTGCAGGGCATCAGGGTCGACTCCCCCGAGGACCTCGGAACCGCCTGGGAGAAGGCCTTGGCTTCGGACCGGCCCACTCTCCTTGACGTGCGGACGGACCCGGATATCCCGCCGATCCCGCCGCATGCGACGCTGGAGCAGGCGGTGAACAGCGCGAAGGCCGTCCTCAAGGGCGACGACAGCGCCTGGGGCATCATCAAGGAGGGCGTGAAGACCAAGGCGCAGGAATTCCTCCCGCACAAGGAGGGGTGAGCGGCGATGACAACCGACGGGCCGACGCTCGGTCAGCTGGATGTCTCGGTCTACACCGTCCCGACCGACGCACCGGAGGCCGACGGAACGTTTGCCTGGGATGCCACCACCATGGTGCTCGTCCAGGCCCGTGCCGCCGGCGCCACCGGCATCGGCTGGACGTATGCACCGGCCGCCTGCGCGGCGCTGATCAAGGACCTGCTTGAACCCGCGCTCTCCGGCCTGGACGTCTTCAACATCCCGGCGGCGGCAGAGGCCATGGCCCGCGCTGTCCGCAACGCCGGCCGCACCGGTGCCTGCGCCTACGCAATCTCCGCGGTGGATTGTGCCCTCTGGGATCTGAAGGCGCGGGTGCTCGGGTTGCCGCTGCACCGGCTGCTCGGCACCGTCCGGGAGACGGTGGACGTCTACGGCAGCGGAGGGTTCACCAGCTACGACGAGCACCGGCTCCGCAGCCAGCTGGAGGGCTGGTCGCACGGCCAGGGCATTCCGCGGGTCAAGATCAAGATCGGCGAGGACCGGGGGCGGAATGTGGCCCGGGACCTGGCCCGGATCCGGCAGGCCCGGGACGCCGTCGGGCCGGACACGAGCCTTTTCGTGGACGCCAACGGCGCCTATACGGCCAAACAGGCGGTTCGCGTCTTCGACGCGGCCGCCGCGGAGGGAATCGAGTGGTTCGAGGAACCCGTATCCAGCGACCATCTGGAGGGCCTGGCCCAAGTGCGGCGGGCGGTAAGCGCGGACGTCGCCGCCGGCGAGTACGGGACCGACCTGTTCTACTTCGCGCGGATGTGCTCCGCGGACGCCGTCGACTGCCTCCAGGTGGACGTCACCCGCTGCGGAGGTATCACCCAATGGCTGGCCGCGAGCGCCGTGGCCGCGGCAGCCGGTCTCCAAGTCTCGGGGCACTGCGCCCCTAACCTGGCCGCCGCACCGGCAGCGGCCGTCCCCAATTTCCGGCACCTCGAATGGTTCCACGACCACGTCCGCATTGAGGACATGTTCTTCGACGGCGCCCTGGATCCTGCGGGCGGCTCGGTCCGCCCGGACGACGGGCGGCCCGGCAACGGACTGGAACTGCGCGAAGCGGATTCGAGGCAGTACCGGAGATGACCCTCCCCACCACAACCAACGAGAGGACCGAACCCGTGGAAAGCACCGACCGCGGCAACAGCCGCGCCGTGGAACGGCAACTGGCGATCTTCGATGTCGCCAAGCAAGGCCGGGGAAAGCGGGTCCCCGAGATCCGCCGACTGCTGCGGGGCGAGTTCCGGCGCCGGGGCCTTCCGCAGCAGCCGGACCTCTGGGTGGATGCCGTGGCCACCGAAGCTTCCTACGGCAAGCCCTACATCCTGGACTTCGAGGTTGCCGCGCAGGCCGACAAGGTCTCACCCGTCCCGGATGAAAGGATCCGGAAGATGGTGCACGAGCGGCCGCACCCGGAACCGGCCGAGGCCGCACCCGGGGCAGGGGGCCGCCAGACCCAGGTTCCCCCTCCCGGGGATGAGCACCGCGAGCAGCTGCTGGGCTATCTCGCGGTGGCCAGCGTGGTGGCCGTCTTCCTCCTCGGCCTCGGGGTGGTGGCGGCGAGCGAGTCCCTGCTGCGGCGGCGCCGATGAAGGACACCGTGCCGGTACAGGTCCTGCGGGAATACGCGCTGCTCGCGGACGGCGAGCGCGGAGCGCTGATCGGCCC
Organism: Paenarthrobacter sp. DKR-5; assembly: GCF_018531425.1. GTDB lineage: Bacteria > Actinomycetota > Actinomycetes > Actinomycetales > Micrococcaceae > DKR-5. The sequence goes on along the minus strand of NZ_JAHBOI010000006.1, from coordinate 160,450 downwards.
CAGGGGCGACATCGCGTGGATGTGCGCCCCGCAGTGGCACGACGACGCCGTCTTCTCCTCGTTGATCGGGGGCGGGGGCGTCTTCTCCGTTACCCCCAGGGACGCCCGGATGGTGTGGGGCGGCCAGTACGAGGACGGCGCCTTGATCTGGCGCAGCCGCTGGGTGACTACCGGCGGCATCGTCGAATGCCGGGAAGCCCTGGCCCTGCCGTCCGACAAGGACCGGGCCGTCCTGCTGCGGCGCCTTCGGGTGCTCGAAGGGACAGCGCCCGTGCGGGTGAGGTTCGATCCGCGGCCCGGCTTCGGCCGCGACCGGATACCGCTCAGGCGCGACGGCGGTGTCTGGGCCGGGAGCGGTGGCGGCCTGCACGTGCGCTTGAGCGGTCTGGCCGGCGCGACGCTGGACGGGGACGGACTCACTGCCGAACTGGCCCTGTCCCCCGGCCGTGAGCACGACCTGGTGCTGGAGCTCTCCGCCGCCTCCCTCCCGGCCATGCTTCCCGCAGCCGGTGCCTTGTGGGAGTCCACCGAACGGGAATGGGCCGCGGCCGTGCCGGACCTGCAGGACACTGTTTGTCCCGTCGATGCCCGGCAGTCGTACGCCGTGCTGCACGGCCTGACAAGCTCCACCGGAGCGATGGTGGCCGCGGCCACCATGGCGCTTCCGGAGCGGGCCGCGGCGAAACGCAACTACGATTACCGCTACGCCTGGATACGGGACCAGTGCTACGCCGGTATGGCCACCGGGGCCGGGTCGGCGACCGCCTTGTTCTGCAGGTCGGTGGGCTTCGTCGCGGACCGGCTGCTCGCGGACGGAGCCGACCTCAAGCCCGCCTACACGGTGTCCCTCGGACGGGTCCCGGATGAGCGGTCCCTTGACCTTCCTGGCTACCCGGGGGGTTCCGACAAGGTCGGCAACTGGGTGAACGAACAGTTCCAGCTGGACAACTTCGGTGAGGCGCTGCTCCTGTTCGCCGCCGCGGCCGGCCACGGTCCTCTGGCTCCGGACCAGTGGAAGGCCGCCGAACAGGCGGCCGCGGGAATCGAGCACCGGTGGCGGGAGCCGGACGCGGGGATCTGGGAACTGCACAATGAGCGGTGGACGCACTCCCGGCTGACCTGCGTCGCGGGCCTTCGGGCGATCGCCCGGTTCGCGCCCCGCTCCCAGGCGCGCCGCTGGGACGAACTGGCCGACCGCATCCTGGCCAGGACTGCCGCCACCTCCGTGCACCCCAGCGGCCGCTGGCAGCGCTCGCCCACGGATGCCCGCCTGGATGCCTCCCTGCTGCTGCCCGCCATCCGGGGGGCCGTGGCCCCAACGGACCCGCGGTCGTTGGCCACGGTCAAGGCGGTCCGCTCCGAGCTGGAGGAACAGGAGTATGTGTACAGGTTCCGGCATGATGACCGCCCGCTTGCTGAGGCGGAGGGCGCCTTCCTGCTGTGCGGATTCAATCTCGCGCTGGCCCTTCACCGGCAAGGCGACGAACTGGAGGCGTTCCGGCGGTTCGAACGCAACCGCGCCGCCTGCGGCTCCCCAGGGCTGTTCACCGAAGAATACGACGTCGGCCAGCGGCAGTTGCGTGGCAATCTGCCGCAGGCGTTCGTCCATGCCGCGATGTTGGAGACGAGCCACCGACTGTACGGTTCGGGGTAGCGGCAGCCCTCAGGCCGGAAGCCTCAGCGCTTCACCCGCCACCCGGGACAGGGCGGCGCCGGGCTGGCGCAGGCGGCCGTTCCGTACCGCTGCGGCGCGCGCCCGGAGCTCCTCCGGCTTGAACGGTTTCGCCAGGTAGTCATCGGCGCCCGAGGCCAGGCTGCGGACGGCTTCCGCCGCCTCGGCTCGGGCGGTGAGCATCAGGATGTAGGCGTCGCTGAAGATCCGCAGCCGCCGGTTGACCTCGGTGCCGTCGAGGTCAGGCAGCCCGATGTCCACCGTGACCAGTTGCGGCCGGTGCTGCTCCACGAGTGCAATCCCCTGCGCGCCGTTGACGGCCTCGTGGGCTACGAAACCTGCCTGGCTGAGCAGCAGGACCACCAAGCCGCGAATGTCCGCGTCATCCTCGATGACGACGGCGCGGAAGCTCCGGTCGCTTACTTGCCTCGTCGCTGGCGGCCCCTCGACGGCACAGGGGCGCCGACGCTGCATGCCCGCTGCATGCACGCCGGCCGCCGGCAGAGAGGTAATCGAGACCGTTGGAAGAGACATCGCACGATTCTTTCGAGAGACCCGTGGGGCACCTTCGCAGGCACCTCCTCGTCCCCAGCGGACGAGTAGTCCCAGAATGTACGGTAGGCGGCTACGCACACAACGGGGGCGGCTACTCGTATTTTCGCGGGGGCTACGCGTGCACTACTTGGTTTTGCGGGGCAGTACTCGCCGGGTCCTTCACAGACCGCGCCCGGGCCGCCCGGATGACGCTCTTGAGGCGATCTTTGACGCGGCTAAGGCAAATCCTCACGCTGAGGATGCATGATAGGGGCAGGAAAAACCCTCGGAACGAGCGGAGGAACAGAGGATGGGCGCTCCACGGTTTGAAGATGTTCGGGGACGTGCGTGCAGCATGCTGGACCATGCCCACGACACGCTCAACGTTGACCAGGTGCTCAACGGCGCGTCTCCGTCCTCCGAACAGCGCGAGGCGCTTGAGGAAGCGCTGCGCCTGGTTGAGGCGGCCAAGGCATCGCTGGAGAAGACAGGCCGCTGACGAGTCCTATCGGTCCTACGGATGCGGAGGGCATCATGAGCGTTCCTCAACCTTCGGCAGGCACTGAGGCAGGCACGCAAGCTGTGATCGTGGTCGGCGTCGACGGTTCGGCGCCCTCGGTCCAGGCCCTGCGGTGGGCGGGGCGGCTTGCGCCGACGCTCGGGGCTTCCATTGCGGCGGTCGCGGCATGGGAGTTCCCGGCTGAATCGGCCTTCGGCGCCTACCCGCCCGTGGACTGGAACCCCGAGCAGGACGCGGCCGCCGCGCTGGATGAGGCTGTCACGGAGGCCTTCGGCGAAGCCGTCCCGGACGGACTGCAACGGCGGGTACTGCGCGGACAGGCCGCCCGGGTGCTCCTGGAGGAGAGCCGGCCGGCGGCGATGCTCATCGTCGGCTCCCGCGGCCATGGAGGCTTCGCCGGGCTCCTGCTCGGCTCCGTGAGTTCGGCCTGTGCTGAGCATGCCGGATGTCCCGTGCTCGTGGTGCACGAAAGCGGCGCCCCCGGCCGGGAGGCCGAAGGCGCCGCGTCCTGAGGGACCGGACGTCAGGGCAGGTCAGCCCTGACCGGCGTGGTCCCGCCAGCTGTGCTTGGGCTCGTACCCGAGCAGCCGCCTGGCCTTATCGATCGAGAGCAGGGTTTCGTGTTCCCCGACCTCCTTGGTGACCGTGACGTTCGGGAACACCTCGGCTGCCAGTGACGCGCTCGAGCGGCTCATCACCGTGTCCGCCGCCGCGATGATGAAGGCCTCGAAGCCCGGCTGAGCGTTCTCCAACGCGCGGAGGACCGCCTGGGCGCCGTCCCGTCCGTCGATGTAGCCCCACAGGTTCCATTTACGCTTCAGGGCGTCCGCATCGAAGGAGGGGAATGCTGCGTAGTCCTCCGGGTCCATGACGTTCGAAAAGCGCAGGCCGGTGATGCTCAGCTCAGGGTCCCAGCGGGTGAGCTGGATCGCCATCTGCTCCTCGAGGTGCTTGACCAGCGAGTAGGTGCTCTCCGGGCGCGCCGGGTACTCCTCGTCGACCGGGATGTAGGGCGGGTCGATGTCGAACGGCAGCCCGAGCACCGTCTCGCTGGACGCGTAGACAATCCGCTTGATTCCCCCGCGGCGCGCGGCCTGGAAAACGTTGTAGGTGGAGACCATGTTGTTGTGGAACGTGGCCGCGTCGGGAATGATCCCCGGCGCCGGAATGGCCCCCAGATGCACGACGGCGTCAAAGCCGGAGTGGCGGTCGTCCACGCCGAGGATCGCGTCCAGCACCTGGCCGTAGTCGCTCAGGTCAATCTGCAGGAAGCCCGGCGCGCGCTCCCCGTAACGGTCGAAATTCATCACGTCGTGGCCTTCGTCGGCCAGCCGCTTCACAACACTGCGGCCGAGCTTTCCGCTCCCGCCGGTAACAGCAATCTTCATTGGATCTCCTTAGGCTTCGCGGGTCTTGGGCGAGCTGTCGTGGGTTTTCGCCGGATCACGTTCGGCCAGGGAGCCGATCGCGTCGTCGATCTTGGCCATGATGCCGGCGTCGAGTGTGACCCCGGCCGCCTTGACGTTGGAGGCGACCTGTTCGGGACGCGAGGCTCCGATGATCGCAGAGGCGACGTTCTTGTTCTGCAGCACCCAGGCAATAGCGAGCTGCGCCATGTCCAGTCCGGCCTCCTCGGCAACCGGAGCCAGCTTCTGCACCCCGGCCAGGACATCCTCGGACATCCAGCGCTTGATCATGTTCGCGCCGCCCTTTTCATCGGTGGCGCGGCTGCCGGCGGGAGCCTCCTGGCCGGGCTTGTACTTGCCCGAGAGCACACCCTGCGCGATCGGGGACCAGACGATCTGCGAAAGCCCGAGCTCCTCGGACACCGGAACCACCTCGGACTCGATCACGCGCCACAGCATCGAGTACTGCGGCTGATTGGAGATCAGCTGGAAGCCCAGGTCCTTGGCCAGAGCTGCCCCCTGGCGGATCTGGTCCGCCGTCCATTCGCTGACGCCGATGTACAGCGCCTTGCCCTGCCGCACGACGTCGGCGAACGCCTGCATGGTTTCTTCCAGCGGGGTTTCGTAGTCGAAGCGGTGAGCCTGGTACAGGTCCACATAGTCGGTCTGCAGCCGCTGCAGCGACCCGTCGATGGACTCCATGATGTGCTTGCGGGAGAGCCCGACGTCGTTGTGGCCCTTCGGTCCGGTGGGGCCGAAGACCTTGGTGAAGATTTCCAGGGACTGGCGCCGCTCGCCCTTGAGCGCGGCACCGAGCACGGATTCCGCGGCCGTGTTCGCGTAGACATCCGCTGTGTCGAAGGTGCTGATGCCGGCGTCGAGCGCTGCCCGCACGCATTGGGTGGCGACGTCGTTCTCGACCTGCGAGCCGTGCGTGAGCCAGTTGCCGTAGGTGATTTCCGAAACTTTGAAACCGCTGTTGCCTAGATATCTGAATTCCATACTTTGAGGCTATAAGGGCTCCGCGGGTCCGCGTAAGGAGAAGGCTGGCCCTGCCAGACCCACCCGTCAGGCGCGCACGAACAGGCAGAACGGGTGTCCTGCCGGGTCAAGGTGCACCAGGACGTCCTCCTGGGGCTGGTGGCCGGCGAGCGCAGCTCCCGCCGCAAGGGCGTGCGCGGAGGCACCCGCAAGGTCCTCGACGGCGATATCCAGGTGGGCCATCATCTGCTGGCTCCCGGCCGTGGCCGGCCATACCGGGCGGACATACCCGTCGTTGCTTTGGAACGACAGGCCCGCGCCGCCCGCCGGCGGCCGCAGCGTCACCCATCCGGGTTCGTTCGCACCGTACGGCCAGCCCAGCAGACGCTGGTGAAAGGCCGCCAGCTCGCCGGCGTCGGGGGCGTCGAGCACCATGCCCGCCAGGCTTAGTGCCGTTGAATCCGTGATGGGTGTACTCCTCGGTTCGCTGCTTCAGTGGGGCGGCGGTCAGCCTAGCGGCACGGTCCATCTCAGCCGGGTGCCGTGGCCCGGGCGGCTGTCCACCGCCAGCTCGCCGCCAAGGATCCGGGCACGCTGCTCGATGTTGGCCAGTCCGCTGCGCCGCGCGGGGCGGCTGAAGCCGCGACCGTCATCAGTGATCAGCACTTCGACGCTGCCGGCGGCCTCCGCCACGGTGATATCGATGGCTGTGGCCCCGGAATGCCTGACCGCGTTGCTCAGCCCCTCGGACAACACCGCCAACAGGTGCTCGGCGACGGCGTCCGGTACTGCGGTGTCGATCTCCCCCGCGAGGTCAAGATGGGGGGTGAGGGCAAGCGACTTCGTCACCTCCTGCACGGTGCTCAGGATCCGGGAGCTGAATGCCTCCGACCCGGCTCCGCGCCGCAGCGAGTAGATGGTGTCGCGCAGCTCCCGGATGGTGCTGTCCAGTTCGCCGGTGACGGTGTTGATGCGCTCCAGGGCGACGCCGTCGGTGGTGAACCGGCGCAGGCTCTGCATGCTCAGTCCCGCTGCGAAAAGCCGCTGGATGACGACGTCGTGCAGGTCCCGGGCGATTCGGTCCCGGTCGGTGAACACCACGTCCTGCTCGCGGAGCCGGTTGGCGCGGGCGAGTTCCAGGGCCAGCGCCGCCCGTGAGCAGTACACCGCGCTCATCTCGACATCGGTCGGTGAATACGTCATGGCGCCGCGCCCGCGGGCCAGCACCAGGACCCCGCCCTCGGTGCCCTGGTGCCGCAACGACGCGACCAGCGCGGGGCCGAGCTTGTCGGACTCTCCCGCCCCGATGAGCTGGGCGGCTTCGCTGACGGATTCGGACTCCCCCGACTCCTGCACGCGCGCGATCACCGGGGATGACACCGGCACCGACTGGCCGGCGGACAGGGCCTGCGTGCCCACCGAGGTCACACAGCGCAGCGTGCCGCCCGCTTCCGGAACGGCGATCAGCGCCAAGGTGGACTCGGATTCGCGCAGCGCGCGTTCAGCGATCAGTTCCAGGCCGCTGGCCGCTCCCTCCGGATTCGCGGCCATGAGGCGGCCGCTGACATCCATCCCTGCCTCCAGCCAGCGCTGCCGGCGTCGGGCCTCCTCGTACAGTCGGGCATTCTCGATCGCTACGCCGGCCGCCGCTGCGAGCGCGATGGCAAGCACCTCATCCTCTTCGGTGAAGTCTTCCCCGCCGCGCTTCTCGGTGAGGTAAAGGTTGCCGAACACGGTTCCCCTGACCATGACCGGCACGCCGAGGAAGGACCGCATGGGTGGATGATTGGGCGGGAAACCGGCAGCCTTCGGATGCCGGGTCAAATCATGCAGCCGCAGCGGGCGCGGCTCCCGGATGAGGTGCCCGAGAACACCCTTGCCGGTCGGCAGCTCACCGATCAGCGACGCTTCGTGCTCATCGATCCCGACGGTGATGAAGTGCGTGAGCTCCTCGTGGTCTCCGATCACGCCGAGGGCGCCGAACTGCGCGCCGATGAGCTGGCAGGCGGAGTGCACCACGCGGTCCAGGACGGCTTCGAGGCTGAGATCCTCCGCGAGCGAGACGACGGCGGAGAGAAGCGACTGCATGCGCTGCTGGGCCTGAATCAGCTCGTCGGCGCGCGCGACAAAGTCCTGGACCATCTGTTCCAGCCGGGGTCCGGAGAGCGGCAGAAGCACCTTGCGCTCGCTGTCTTTCCCGGGCCTGCCCTTGTCGGGCTTGTCAGTGTCGGGCTTGTCAGTGTCGGATTTGTCCGTGACGGGCCTGTCTTTGTCGGGGCCTTCGCCGGCAGCAGCCATAACCGACCCTTCGTCGTGTGGCTGACCTCGCGCCGCGCGACGGTTATCGCGCCAGCCGTTTTCTGTGCCCGGCCGCCGCCGCGGGGCTGCGCTGCCCTGCAGCACCCGTCGGCCGTCAGTTGCTTGGTGCTGTCACCATACCCACTCCCCGGCGCGCCATCAACGAGTAGTGCCATTTGGCACAGACTGTTGACTTTTTTCGGCTTAGCGCCAGCGCGCGGCAGCTTAACTCCGGCGCGCGGCCGCCGCCACCCGCTCCACGCCGGCGTCGCTCATGATGACCGTGTAGTGGTTCACGTCGTCGACGTCCTCGGCGCGGATCGCGGGTGCGGAGGCTATCCACTGCTGCAGGTATTCCGGGGTGTAGAGCGCCCGCTCCTCGTTCAGCAGTCCCCGCGGTGCCCGCAGGAAGCTGATCGGCCCGGGCGGGGAAGCAAGCACCTGCTCAACGACCGCACCGATGGACAGGTCCCCGGCGTCAGCCGCGATCGCCTCAATGTTCGAGGACGGCCGCAGCGCGGGCTCCGCGCCCTCGAGGTCATAGTCCACATAGGCAGCAATGGCCTCGTTCCAGTCCTGAAAGGCCGGGTGCTTGCGCCAGAAATCCCGGTAGGCCGCCCGGCTTTCAAAGGTCATGCTCAGCCGCGCCGCAGCGGGCCCGAGCACCGAGTTCATGACGTCCTCCCCGGAGATGCCTTCCGGCAGTTCCAGCGGCAGGCCGCCGTCCACCAGCACCATGGACGCGACCAGCTCCGGGTACTTCCCGGCGAGCGTCATCGTGACAAAGGCGCCCATCGAGTGGCCCACGACGACGACGGGCTCCGGCCCGGCGAGGGCGCGCAGCACGGCCGCCACGTCCTGGGCATGGGTGTGCATTCCGAACGGTCCCGGCAGCGCATTGCTCCGGGCGCGCCCGCGCAGGTCCGGGGCAATGATCCGCGCCTCGGGCATTGACTCGGCGAACGCAACCCACGCCATGTGCGAGGCGGTGATGCCGTGGATGGCCAGCACCGTCAGCGCCGGCTCGGCGCCGGAATCCGGGTCCCAGATGCCGACCCGCAGTGCGCCGCCCTCGACCGGCACGTCCGCCGTGCGGTACCTGCCCTCGTCGGCGGCGCCGGCGTACGGCCCCTGCCCCTGCCCCTGGGTATCGCCGGCAGATGTCTGCGGCTGTGCGCTCATTTCTTCTCCTCCATGTTGCCGGCCTGCGCCCCTTCGGGGGCCAGGGCACGTTCGATAAAACCCATCATTTCCTCAAACACCTGCGGCGGAATTTCACGCGGGCCTGCGGCGGGCTGCTCCGGGTCCTCCCACAGCACCCAGCGCATGCCGATCAGCTCGCCGATCCCCATCAGCGCCCACGCGGCGACTGTCGGGTCCAGCTCGCGCCGGGCTTGGACCGCCCGTGCCCGCGCCCGGGCGCCGGGGGCTTCCGGGGGCTACTTGCCGGTTTCGGCGGTGCCGGCACCGGGAGCGCCGGGGCGCGGCGCGTCGACGGCGGCGACGCGGCCGAGAAGGTTCTTGAGCTCTTCCTCAGCCCCGGGCGCGGCCTGGGCCGCGGCAAGGTTGGCATTGGAGACGGCTTCGATCACTTCGCTGCGCTGGATGGTGACGCCGCGGGGGGCGTCGATTCCCAGGCGGATGTTGTCGCCCCGCACATCGAGAACGGTCACGACGATGTCCTCGCCGATCAACAGCTTCTCGCCAATTTTGCGTGTCAGTACCAGCACTCTTTGAGCCTACCTTGTGTCCGAATCCCAGTTGATGTGCCGGCGTGGGCCGGTCAGGAGGCGGAATTCAACACCGGCTCGACAGCCCTGACCACCCGGGTGATGCCGCCGAGCGTGTGCTCTGCGACTGCGGCGAGATAGGCGTTGCGGCGCAGCGGAGCGATCCGGGACTGCGGCGCCCGGTCCGTGCCGGGCTCGTCCGAGTAGTGCGCACTGAACCCATCCTGCATGAGCCGGATCGCTTCCGCGCGCTGCTGGGACACTGCCGAGTGAGTGGATCCGAGCTCTGCGGCGATTTCCTTGACCGTGCGGTCCTCGAAATAGATCTGCTCGACGATGTAGCGCATCTTCTCCGGCAGCGCCGCCACGGCCTCGCGCAGGTAGCCGAGCCGCTCGGCATCCAGCACCGAGCCCTCCGGCGTCGCCACATCCGCGGCCAGGTACTCGGTCGTTGCGTGATCCAGCGGGGTGACGCTGCGAGCGGCGTCCGTCAGGGCTTCATCCGCAACGCTGCGGTCCACTCCCAGTGCCGCCGCGATCTCGTCAACAGAGGGGGTCCGGCCGAGTGCACCCGTGAGCGCCTCCTGCACGACCAGCGTCTCTTTGATCCGGCGGCGGACCGACCTGGTGGCCCAGTCGCTGGCGCGCATCTCGTCCGCGAACGCCCCGATGATCCGGCGCCGCGCGAAGGCGCCGAAGGGGATCCCCAGCTCCGGGTTGTACGACTCAGCGCACGTAACCAAGGCCAGCGCCCCGGCGGAAGCCAGATCGTCGCGGGACAGATGAGATGCTTTGGCACATACTTCGGCGACTAGATAACCTACCAAGGGCAGGTTGTCGACAACCAAGCGGTTGCGCTCGGCTTGATTCACGTTGAGACCCCCAAGACCGTTTCATATTTAGAAGAACACCCTGCCGCGACATGACGTGGAGACCAATCCCGTCATGCTTTTCCGCGCTCGGTGTTCAGGTGAAAGATATCACCAGATTCCGGCCCCCACTAGTCAATTCGGCGCGCCGCTTTTTCGCGCGGCGGATACCTTGGCTGACGTCCTGCGCGTAGGTGGGCTGAATGGCGCTGAATTCAGCCCAAATTTGGCTGGAATTCGCAGATAAACGTTGCCCTTACGCAAACATCTGCATCACGGTTGTTTTCGCAAAATTATAATCAGTGGCCGGACGGAACGGGATTGAGGGTGACGGAATCCAGGCCCGGCAGAGCGCGGCGGAGCGCCCCGTCGGCCGCATGTTCGAGCTCGTGGAGGGCGCTGACGCTCATCCCAGGGTCCGTCACCACCGTGAGGTTCGCGTGCAGCCGGTGCCCCAGCCAGCGAAGCCTTACCGTGTGCACGGCGTCGACGCCCGGGAGCAGCCGCACTGCTTCCTCGGTCCTGTCAACCAAGTCCGGGTCGACGCCGTCGAGAAGCCTGCGGCCGATGTCACGGGCCGTCCCCCAGAGCAGGACGGCGATGGCCACCGTGATCAGCAGGCCCACGATCGGATCGGCCAGCGGGAAGCCCAGCCACACACCGATCACCCCAAGCACCACCGCGAGGGAGGTAAAACCGTCAGTGCGCGCGTGAAGCCCGTCGGCTACCAGCGCGGCGGAGCCGATGCGTCGGCCGACGCGGATGCGGTAGACGGCCACCAGCTCATTTCCCGCGAAGCCAATCAGCCCGGCTGCGAAGACCCAGCCTAGATTCGAGAGCCCGTGCGGATGGAAGAACCTGTCGATGGACTCCCACGCGGCCACAATCGAGGAGAGGGCGATCATCGCCACGATGAACAGGCCGGCGAGGTCTTCCGCCCGCCCGTAGCCGTACGTGTACCGGCGGTTCGCGGCCCTGCGTCCCAGCAGGAAGGCGATCCACAGCGGGACTGCCGTCAGGGCGTCGGAAAAGTTATGGATGGTGTCCGCCAGCAGCGCCACAGAGCCGCTGAACAGGAAAATCACCAGCTGAAGCACCGCTGTGGTGCCCAAACCCGCCAAACTGACCTTCACGGCGCGGATACCCTGGCTGCTCGACTCCATCGCGTCGTCGATCGAGTCCGAGGCGTCGTGGCTGTGCGGCACAAACAAGCCGTACAGGAAGCCCTTGAGCCCCGTCGGGTGCTCGTGCCCGTGGTCATGGTCATGGCCGTGCCCATGGTGGTGCCCGTGGTCATGCCCGTGCCCGTGGTCGTGGTCATGGTGGTGCCCGTGGTCATGCCCGTGGTCGTGGTCATGCCCATGTTCGTGCCCGTGGTCATGGTCGTGGTCATGCCCGTGGCCTGCGGGCGGTGATGCCGGGCCGTGCGTCGGGTTCTCGCTCATCAGGCGGGCTCCTCGTTGAGGTGGTGGTGGCGCGGGGACTGGTCCAGGGCATGCTCCGCCTGGAAGATTGCGTCGGACACGAGCGTTCGCGCATGCTCGTTCTCGAGCCGGTAGAAGACACGGGTGCCGTCCTGGCGGGTGGAGACAATGCGCGCCAGGCGCATCTTCGCCAGATGCTGCGAGACGGCCGCCGGCGATTTTCCGACGGCTTCAGCCAACTGGTTCACGGGCAGTTCCCCGTCCCGAAGTGCCAGGATGATCCGGACCCTGGTCGCGTCCGCGAGCATCGCGAAGATCTCGACTGCCAACTCGACGTAGTCGCTGTCAATCGCCAGCCCGCAGGACCGCTTATCTGCGTTCATGCGCATATTCTTTCACACAGTGCCGGCCGGCGGCGCCGGCGTCACCCCGTCAGACCGGAGGCCACGTCTCCCAGCTTGGCGGACCATTCCGTCGAACGCGCACTTGCACCGTCGCCGGCCGCTTCGAACTCGACCAGCGCCCGGGCGATGGTTTCCAGCGCGGTCGCGACGTTGGTTCGGATAGCCGGATACTCCGGGTAGGACTGGGGGTCTCGCGCCGCATTTTCGAGCTCAATCGCTGCCGAGAGCAGCTGCTCACTGACGTCCGTCACACTCATGATGCCGCCTCCTTTTGCCGCTTCTTCACGGTTGATCCTACGGCCGCGCGCGACGAGCGGGAGGATCGCCGAAACCTCTGGCGCCGGCCGGTTCCCGCCGTTAGCATCAATTAAGTCGAGGAGGTTGGTGTGACCCGTGACAAAGTGACGGCGGCGACGATCAAAGCCGAGCGCCTATTGAAGGAATTGCAGCGCAACCGCGCCAAGGGGGTACTGACCGACGCCGAATACCGCAGGGCCGTCGAGACCGCGGTGGCCCTCGAAAGCCAGAAGCGCGCCCCGCGGCCGGCGACCGGACTGCTGCCGGTCCTCCCGGTTCCGGTTGTCCCTGGCGAACCCGGATCCGGGGACCTCGCCCAGGAAGACGAGCAGCCGAGCCCGGCAGGCTGAACCCTCAGGTCCTAGCCAAACCTCAGCGTCAGGGCGAGGGTGTGGCGGCCTTCGGCGTCGACGTCGTACACAGCCTCGCCGCGGACGCCATCCAAGCCGCCGGTTCCCGAGTCCGGCACGATGTTGCCGAAGCTGCGTGCCTCGATGCCGTCCGAGACCCCTCCGTGCTGGATCACCATGCTGCCGGTGCGGTGGCCGATGCTGCCGGTGAAGAGCTCGGTCGCGAGGTAGCCGCCGCCGTCCGCTCCCCCGACGATCATCACTTCGGCCACGCTGGTGCCGGTGATCGCGCCGTCGAAGATCTTGGTCACCTTGGCCTTGGACCATGCACTGGACACGTCCCCCGGCGAGGCAGGAATCGGGTCCCACCGCGCGACGTCGAATTCGGTCACCAGCTCATGTTCATCAGCAGAAGCCGCCATCCACCCAGTATTGCTGCGGAAGCAGGGCCAGTACAGGTCCGGCGGGGCCGGAGTCAGATCACCGGGTCCAGGGGCATGGGCTGGTCGACCTTGCGGAACAAGTGCTTCGTCTTTGGATCGACGAAGATCAGGTACATCGCAAACAGCACCGCGATGACCGCTGTGGCGCTGCGCGCGAGGCCGAGCGCGAACCGCAGGTCGTCGGTCTGCAGGTAGGGAAAGACGTCGAGCTGGTCGACCAGGCCGTAGATGATGAAGAAGGACACGGAGATGTACAGCGCCTTCACCTGCCAGTCGTTGCGGATCCCGGTGACGGCGAACAGCGGAATCAGCCAGACCACGTACCAGGCCTGCACCATGGGGGCCAGCAGCACGACGGCGGCGAGTGCGTACGCGAGGCGCCGCACCATGCGGCGGTGCTCGCCCCGGAAGACCGTCCACGCAATCGCACCGAGGGTGAGCGCCTTGCCGGCGGTGAAGGCGTAGCCGGCGAGCACCCAGCCGTCGAGGCCGAACTTGTCGGTGATGCTGGCGATCACCAGGCCGATGAAGCCCACCGGCGCGTACCAGATCCAGACGCTGCCCGGTGCGCTCAGGCCGTTGATCCAGCCGAAGCCGAAGCCGTTGACCAGGCCCAGGGCCCAGAGAGCACCCAGCGAGAGCGCTGCTGTCGCGGCCCAGAAGGCGATCTTGCGCCCCCACCCGGCGCCCCGTCCGGCCCAGAGCATGCCGATGAACGGCAGCATGATGAGGGTGATCGGTTTGACCGCCACGGACAGCGTGACCAAGGCTATGCCGGTCAGGGGCCGCCGGACAGCGGCGTAGTAGAGCCCCGTGAGCGCCAGGCCGAGCATCAATGAGTCGTTGTGCACGCTCGCAATGAACGTCGTAAGGAACAGCGGGTTCGCTGCGGTCAGCCAGAGGGAGCGGTGCGGGTTGATCCCGTGCAGCTCGGCCAGCCGGGGGACGTAGACGATGCACAGCGCCACCCCCACCAAGGCGACCAGGCGGAACAGCAGCACGCAGATTTCCGGCTGCACCTGGGTCACCCAGACAATGAACTGCTCGATCCAGAGGAAGACCGGACCATAGGGGGTCGGCGCCTCGGTCCACATTTTGTCGGCGCCAAGCTGGTAATAGTTCGACAGCGTGGAAATGCCATCCTTGTAGGGATTGAACCCTTCCACCATCAGGCGTCCCTGGCCGACGTAGGCGTAGACGTCGCGGCTGAAGAGCGGCACCGAAAAGAACATCGGAGCGCCCCACGCGGCGACAGCCTGCAGGGTCGCCTTGCGTGCCTGCGGCCCCCAGACGCGAACGCGTTGTCCGAGCCGGAGCCACGCGCGCACGAGCAGCATGCCGCCAACGGAAAGCAGCACGATCGAGATGGCCACCCCGGCGGCTTCGGTGCGCATCCAGATAAAGAATGCCACCCGCCTCAGCGGCGAAGCGGGGGCAAGCCAGCCTATGCCGGCAGAGCCGATCATCAGGAATAGCGAGCCAAGGAATCCGGCCAGAATCGCGCTGCGCGGCCGGTCCACTTCCGGCTCCGGCACCGCTTCCCTCGAGATCGGCATCGGCCGGACCGCGGGCACCGGCGCATTCATCTCGGGCGGATCCTATCTGTCGGCTGAAGTCGGTCGGCGTTCGGTCGCGCCCCTCGCCCGCAGCGCCTGTTCGGGAGCCGGGATCACGGGACGTTCCGCTGCGCGGTACGCCGCGGTCGTGCCTGAATTTTAGCACCGGGGCACTTCGGCGGCGTGTGCGGCACGGATGCGGCCGCGGTACCTTACCCTAGAAGCAGATTCAGTCGACAGCGGGGGAAACAAGTCAAGTGGGCCGGCACAAAGCTACTCCCCCGCCACCACCGGCACCGGAACCCTCGCTGCTGGCATGGGGTGCGTTCACTGCCGTGGCAGCCGGTGTCGCCATGGCGCTGAGCCGGGTGCCCCTGGCGCTGTGCATCGCCCTCCCCGTCTTCGGCGCCGCGGTCTTCGCCGCGCTGTGGTGGCACACCCGCCGCCTCGCTGCCCGCGAGCTGCCTGAGGCGGCGGTGGCCGCGGACCAGCGCCCCGAACCCGCACCCGCCCCGCAGCGTCGGGAAGATGCACCGGGCACGGCGCCCCAGACCCGGCGCTCCGCCCGCCGCGCCGGCCCCGCCAGGGAGCTCGTGCCGGCGCGGACTGCCCGCCCCGCTGCCCATGAGGCGCCAGCACCAAGCCTGGCGGCGGCTGCACCGTCCCGCCGCGCCGCACCGTCCCGCCGCGCTGCACCGTCCCGCCGCCGGGCGGCAAGCCAGCCCAGCGGGCGCCGGGCAGCGCCCGGCCATGCCGCGCACCGGGTGTTGCCGGAGCGCCGGCAAGCCGGCATCCCCGCCACCGGCACTGCCTCCCCCACGCCGGCCGGCACCAAACCAGCCGGCACAACTGCCGCGGCAAGCCGCTGGAACCGCACGTTCGGGCCTCCTGACACGGGGAGCCTGCCCGTGCTGCGTTACGTGGAGAACCCGGAGCCGCTCATCACCGCACTGGAAGCGGAGCATGTCCGGCAGATGAGCCACTCCAGCCTCTGACGGAGCGCCATACGGCCCGGGGTACATTGGTCTGGTGCCTATATCGAATGAACGCATCGTCTGGATTGACTGCGAGATGACCGGCCTTGACCTCGAGGCCGACGCCCTGATCGAAGTCGCTGCCCTGGTGACCGACTCCGAACTGAACATTTTGGGCGACGGCGTCGACGTCGTCATCAAGCCCGAGGACGCGGCGCTGGCCCAGATGAACGATTTTGTCCGGGACATGCACACCTCCTCCAAGCTGCTGGACGAACTGCCCCGCGGCGTCTCCATGGAAGAGGCGCAGACCCTGGTGATGGAGTACATCACGGCCTGGGTGCCCGAACCCAACAAGGCACCCTTGGGCGGCAACTCCGTGGGCACCGACAGGATGTTCCTCGCGCGCGACATGCCCGCCGTCGTCGAGCACCTGCACTACCGCGTGATCGACGTCTCGACGATCAAGGAGCTTTCCCGGCGCTGGTTTGCCCGCGCCTACTTCCAGGCGCCCGTCAAGAGCGGCGGCCACCGTGCCCTGGGCGACATCCGCGACTCGATCAACGAGTTGCGCTACTACCGGGAAGCGGTGTTCGTGGCCGCTCCCGGGCCCGACTCGCAGACCGCCAAAGCAATCGCCCAGAAGATCTCGCAGTAGTTTTTCCGCAGGTCAGGGGCATATTCGGGGACAAAACGGCGGCTCTTTTCCCTGTCGGGGGGCCAAAATGTCACGAGCACCCCTCAAGAGCAGGTAGACTATTTCTCGCTGCTGATCGCAGGTCCGGATAGCTCCGGCCGGTTCGGGGCGACTTGGTGGGATTAGCTCAGTTGGCAGAGCGCCTGGTTGTGGTCCAGGAGGTCGCGGGTTCAACCCCCGTATCTCACCCCAAGGAGGCTAGTGCCTCAGCGAGGCCGCACCGGAGAAATCCGGTGCGGCTTCTTGTTTGTGTGCCATTTCCGTGCGGCACGGGACGGCCCCGGCCGGATCAGGGAGGACGAGGATGCAGCGCAATCTCTTCGAAGAGGACCACGAACTGTTCCGCGAGGTCGCGGCCGAGTTCAACGCCCGCTCAGTCGCCGCCGACTATGCCGACTGGGACGCCGCGCACCTGATGCCGCGCGAGCTGTGGACGGCCGCCGGGGAACAGGGCCTGCTCGGCCTGGCCGTGCCCGAGGAGTTCGGCGGCGCGGGGATGCCGGATTACCGCTTCCGCGCCGTCCTGGACGAGGAATTTGCCCGCGCCAACCACCTCGCGGTGGGCCTTGCCTTCCACCTGCACGACGACCTGGTGCTGCCCCACCTGCTTGCATACGGCAGCGAGGAACTGAAGCAGTACTGGCTGCCCGCCATGGTTTCGGGCGAAAAGGTCACCTCCGTTGCCTGGACGGAACCGGGGGCCGGAAGCGACCTGCGCGGCATCCGGACCAAGGCCGTCCGCGACGGCGACGACTGGCTGATCACTGGGCAGAAGACCTTCATCGGCAACGGCATTTCCGGCGACGCCGCCCTGGTGCTGGCCCGCACGGACGGCGGGACCGGGCGGGGTTCCCGCGGGAGCTTCAGCTTGTTCATGGTCGAGAAGGGCGAGGGCTACACGACCGGCCGGCAGCTGGACAAGATGGGCCTGAAGGCTTCCGATACCGCCGAGCTGTTCTTCGACGGTGTCCGGGTGCCCGCTCGCAACCTGGTCGGCGAAGCAGGCCGCGGCCTGGAGTACGCCGCCGGTCAGCTGCCCCAGGGCCGGCTCGCCATCGCCGTCGCCTCCTCCGCCGTCGCGCGCACGGTCTACGAGGCAACGGTCGCCTACACCAAGGACCGGAACGCCTTCGGCGAACGCGTCATCGACTTCCAGAACAGCCGGTTCGCCCTGGCCGACATCCTCACCGAGGTGGAGGTCACGGAGAGCTACGTCGACCGTGCCGTTCTCGCCTTCAATGAAGGACGGCTCGGCGCCGCGGACGCGGCCCGGGCCAAGCTGTGGGCCAGCGAGCGCGTCAAGTCCATCACCGACCGGTGCCTTCAGCTGCACGGCGGCTACGGCTACATCCTCGAGTACCCCGTCGCCCAGGCTTTCCTCGCCGCGCGCCTGCTGACCATCTTCGGCGGAACCAGCGAGATCATGCGCGACGTGATCGGCCGGGAAATCGCCGGCTGAGGCCGGCAGCGGAGGCTTGGGAAGGCAACAATGACCGTTCACCCCGTCGTCATCACCGGCGAACCCGTGCTGCACCGGCGCGCCGCCGAGGTCGTCAACTTCGACGACGAGCTGCGCACGCTGATCGCGGACATGGTCGAGACCAATGACGCCGCCAACGGCGTCGGCCTGGCCGCCCCGCAGATCGGCGTCGGCCTGCGGATCTTCGTCTACCGGTACGCCAACGACGACGGCGCGCCCGAACAGGGCGTGCTGGTCAACCCGACGCTGCTGCTCTCCAAGGTGCCCGGCAGCGCGCCGGACCCTGACGAAGAAGTCGAAGGCTGCCTGTCGGTGCCCGGGCTGCACTTCCCGCTCAAACGGGCGGACTATGCCAAGGTGAGCGGCTTCGACGGGTACGGCCAGCCGGTGTCCTTCGAGGCCTCGGGGTGGTTCGCGCGGGTGATGCAGCACGAGTACGACCACCTCGACGGCAAGCTGTACGTTGACAAGCTCAACGACCGCTACACCCGCAAGGCCAAAAAAGCCATCAAGGCCAGCGGCTGGGGCGTCCCCGGAGCGTCCTGGATGCCGGGAGTGGACCCGGACCCGTTCGGGCACTGACCCGGCACCGGCCGGCCGCTACTGCTCCCTGAGCACCCGCTGCAGGTCCGTAGCGGCGATGTCCTTGAGCTCCTCCAGTTGCGCCAGCCGCGCTTGGCTGATGTCCCCGCGGGCGTGGTCGCCCTTGGCCTTCTCGTACTGCCGCACTGCTTCGGCGAGGTTTTCCTGAGCCTGCTCAAGGGGTGTGTGTTCGCTCATGCCTGCATGATGGCAGAGAATGCTGAAGCTTTCCAGAAGGGCACCGGGCGTGCCCAGGATGCCCGCCAAGAAACCAAGCTTGCTTATCAATCTGGTTTCTTCATAGGCTTGAAGCGAGGCCCGGAGACACCCGGACGTCACCGACAGTTGACTCTCATCAAGGAGGAACCATGTCCGAACAGAATCTCAGCGGCAAGAAGATTGCCTTCCTGCTCACTGACGGCGTCGAGCAAGTCGAACTGACCAGCCCGTGGCAGGCTGTCAAGGACGCCGGCGCCCAGCCTGTCCTGGTCTCGCCCAAGAGCGGTTCCGTCAAGGGGTTCAACCACGTTGACCCGGCTGACGAGTTCCCCGTGGACGTGGCGGTGTCCGACGCCAACGCCTCGGACTACGACGCACTGGTCCTGCCCGGCGGCGTGGTGAACGCGGACGACCTGCGGGTGGACAAGGACTCGGTGGCCTTCGTGCGCGACTTCTTCGCCAGCCACAAGCCCGTCGCTTCCATCTGCCACGCCGCGTGGATCCTGATCGAAGCCGGCGTCGCCAACGGGCGTAAGCTCACCTCGTTCCACACGCTGGCGACCGACCTGAAGAACGCCGGGGCCACCTGGGTGGACGAGGAAGTTGTCGTGGATCAGGGCCTTGTCAGCAGCCGCAACCCGGACGACCTGCCGGCGTTCAACGCCAAGATCGTCGAGGAGGTTGCGGAAGGAAAGCACGCCGGCCAGACGGCCTAGCTGCTCTCACTGCCGCCGGCGCTTCGGGCGCCTCGGCGCAGGCAGAAAATGACGCGGTTCCCCGGCGGGGAACGGCGTCATTTCTGTTCGCGCGTCATTTCTTTTCGGGCGCCATTTCTTTTCGGCGCGTCATTTCTTGACAGGCTGAGGGGACGGGCCGGCCTGTGAGCCGGGTTCTGTCATCCGCGCGGGTTGCCCCGTGCGGAGTAGCGATCATCCATCTAGGACCGCCGTTGCCGGCGGCCTCAAGCGGTCTACCCGGACGCTCGGGCGGGCAGCCCTCAAACGCGTCCTGTCTGACCTTGCTCCGGGTGGGGTTTACCGAGCCTTCCCGGTCACCCGGGAAGCTGGTGGTCTCTTACACCGCCGTTTCACCCTTACCTGCAGCGCCCGAAGGCGGCAGGCGGTCTGTTTTCTGTGGCACTAGCCTGCGGGTTTCCCCGAGTGGGCGTTACCCACCACCCTGCCCTGCGGAGCCCGGACTTTCCTCGGTGCGCCGGGGCGCAACGCGATCGCCCGGCCGACCCGTCCCGAGTCAAGTGTACCGGGCCGGTAGGATCGTGGGGTGCTGATCCTCCTCCCGCCCTCCGAAGGCAAGACCCCCGCGCGCAAGGGGGAGCCGTTCGACGCCGGCCGGCTCCAGTTCCCGGGGCTCACCGCTGCGCGGGGCGCCGTGCTGGAGGCCCTGGCCAAGGTCAGCGCCCACGAGGACGCGCAGCAACTGCTCGGAGTGGGCGCATCCCTCGCCGCCGAGGTCGAGCGCAACACGCGGCTCCGGGCCGAGCCGGCGGCGCCGGCGCACGCGGTGTACTCCGGCGTCCTCTACGATGCCTTGGGCTACCGGTCGCTCACGGCCGCCCAGCGGCGGAAGGCGGATTCCGCCGTCGTCGTGATTTCCGCCCTCTGGGGCGCCATCGGGTTTGCTGACCCGATCCCGGCCTACCGGCTCTCCATGTCCGCGTCACTTCCGGGCCTCGGCCGGCTTGCCTCCTACTGGAAGCCGGTGCTCACCGAGCACCTGTCCGCGCGGGCCGACGGCGAGCTCGTGGTGGATTGCCGCTCTTCGACCTACGCGGCCGCGTGGCGGCCGGACCCGGGCCGCAGCGTGGACGTCAACGTCTTCCAGGAGCGCAACGGCAAACGCACCGTCGTCTCGCACTTCGCCAAGCACACGCGCGGCGAGCTTGTCCGGCACCTGCTGACCCGCCGCGGCGCCGCACCCGCGACCCCGGCGGCCCTGCTCAAGGCCGCCGGGGAACGCTGGGATGCGGAGCTGGTTGCCGGGACGGCCAAGCGGCCGCACGCCCTGAACCTCATCCTCCCGGGCTAGGGCTCGGCTGGTCTCAGGGCTGCAGGACCACCTTGATGCAGCCATCCTGCTTGTTCTTGAACTTTTCGTACATCGCCGGCGCCTCGGACAGCGGGGCGCGGTCCGTCACCAGGTCCATCACTCCGAGCGGGTCCGAGCTGTCTTCGACCAGTGGCAGCAGATCCGGGATCCAGTGCTTGACGTTGCACTGTCCCATCCGCAGGGTCAGCTGCTTGTCGAACATGGTCAGCATCGGCAGCGGCGATCCCTGGCCTCCGTAGACTCCGGAGATGGACACCGTGCCGCCCCGCCGGACGGAGTCGATCGAACCGAGCAGCGCGTCGAGCCGGTCCATGCCCGCCGTCTTCATGGCCAGCTTCGCGAGGGGGTCCGGCAGGAAACCGACCGCCTGCTGGGCCGCCGACGCCACCGGGTTGCCGTGCGCCTCCATCCCCACGGCGTCGACGACGGAGTCCGGACCGCGCCCGCCGGTGCGCTCGCGCAGCTCCTCGCGGGCGTCCTTGGTCCAGTCCAGAGTGGCGACGCCGTGCCGCTCGGCCATCGCTCGCCGTTCCGGGACCCCCTCGATGCCAATGACGTCGTAGCCCAGATACTTGCCGATCCGGGCCGCGAACTGCCCTACCGGTCCGAGCCCGACCACGGCGAGTGTGCCTCCGGCGGGCACATTGGCGTACTGCACACCCTGCCAGGCCGTCGGGAGGATGTCGGAGAGGAACAGGTAGCGTTCGTCCGGGGCGTCAGTGTTCTCGATCTTGATCGGGCCGTAGTCGGCGAAGGGCACGCGCAGCAGTTCCGCCTGGCCGCCGGGCACCGAGCCGTAGAGCTCGGTGTAGCCGAACAGTGCCGCGCCCGATCCGTGCTCGTGCACCTGGGTGGTTTCGCATTGGGACTGCAGACCGCGCTTGCACATGAAACAGGTTCCGCAGGCGATGTTGAACGGCACGACGACGCGGTCGCCCGGCTTCAGCTTGGTGACGCCCGCACCGACCTCCTCGACGATTCCCATCGGCTCGTGTCCGAGGATGTCGCCCTTGTTCAGGAAGGGGCCGAGAACGTCGAGCAGGTGCAGGTCCGATCCGCAGATCGCGGTGGAGGTAATCCGGATGATGGCGTCGGTAGGTTCCTGGATCACAGGATCGGGAACGGTCTCGACGGCGACTTTACGGTTGGCTTGCCAGGTCAGTGCTTTCACGCCAGGTACTCCTGTCGTTCGACTTCCAGGTCGCCGCCTGCTGCTCGACGGCGTCTCACCGCCCCCACGCTACGCCTCAGTCCGCGACGAGTTCCACTTCGAACCCGTCGGTGTTCTCCAGGTACGCCGCATAATGGTCCGCTCCCCCGGCGTAGGGGTGCTTGTCCTCGAACATGAGCCGCCATCCGTGGCTGGCAGCACGGCGGGCCAGCAGATCGACCTCGGCACGCGTGCCGGCCCTGAATGCCAGATGGTTCAGCCCGGGCCGTCGGCGCTCGTGCGGCGCCGCCGCAACGTCCGGCCCTGCCTCAAGCACCACATAGCCGTCGGCACCTGCAAAACATGCCCCGCTGTCCCAGGAGTCTTTCCGGACGTACCCGAGCCGCTCCAGCAGCCAGCCCAGCGACTCCTCCGCCACCGCGAAGTCGCGCACCCAGATTTCCACATGGTGCAGGCGGCCGGTGGGCACCGGCGGGACTTCCGTGGCAACCTCAATGAGGTCATCGACGCCCGCTGCGGGTACCGCGGCCGGTTTCTTCTTCGGCTGCCAGTCAATGCCGGCCTCCCCGGCGTCCATCGCCTCGTTCGAAAGCCGGTCCGCGTCCTTGTTCTTCTCCCGGGGAATCCACTCGTACTTCACCCGCCGGGGGTCGACGGCGCGGCGGGCTTCGCCGGCCAGCGCGCGCATGTCTTCGTGCTTGATCTTCCACCGGCCGCTCATCTGCTCCACGACGAGTTTCGAGTCGGCCTTGACCAGGATCCAGGCCTCCGGGTCGATCTCGTGGGCCATCTTCAGGCCCGCGACCAGCCCGGAATACTCGGCAACGTTGTTGGTCGCCCGCCCGAGATATTCGGCGCGTTCAGCCAGGATCGTTCCGGTGTCGGGGTCGCGCACGAGCGCGCCGTACCCGGCGTGGCCGGGATTGCCGCGCGCGCCGCCGTCGGTTTCGACGACGAGGATGCGCCGCCCCGCCTTCGGCGCGGAGGAAGCGGTCAGGTCATCGGTTTCGAAAAGCGTCACCGGTCAGCTGCCCCACTCCGAGGAACGCACCAGGATGCAGCCCGAGTCCGGGCAGAACACCACGTCGTCCTCCGCGGCCTTCGTGATGTCCGCCAGGTCGCCGGGGCTGAGCTGGAACCCTGAACCTTCGGACTTGCCGTGGAACAGCCGTGCAGCCCCGATGCCGCGGCGTTGCAGGGTTTTCTCGTACAGGGCGAGCAGCGCCGGGTCGATCCCGGCGGCGAACTCGGTCCGCTGCGCGACGACGGTCTTGCGCTCGGCCTCGAGGGCGGAGAGCTCCGCCTGCAGTTCGGCGCGCAGTTCCTCGAAAGCCTTCTCGTGCGCCGCGCCGGCCTGCTGTTTGGCGTCCCGGTCCAAGCTGAGCGCGTCCACGCGCTCCATGGCCTCCAGCTCGATGTCTTCGAGGTCGGAGCGCCGCTTGTTCAGCGAGGCAATGTCGTGCTGCAGTGCGAGCAGGTCCTTGGACAGGCCGGTGCCGCTGTTGAGCCGGGCCTCGTCGCGCTGGATCCTGCCGGCGACCTGTTCGACGTCCCCCTCGGCCCGGGCCAGCTCCCGCTGCGCGTCCTTGAGGGCGGTTTCGGCTGCCGCGAGCTCGCTCCTGGCGCCATTGACGGCGGACGAAAGCTCCGCCACCCGCGGATCGGCCTTCACCTTCGCCGCCCGGTTCGCCAGGGACTTCAATTTCGCGTCCAGTGCCTGCAGGTCAAGCAGCTTCATCTGCTCCTGCGGTGCTGCCTTCGCCACGGTACCTCCATGCATTACCGGCAAGGGCCGGGCCGTGCGCCCGGCTGTTCAACAGTACGCTAGCGGCTCGGCGGCGGCCAACGGCCAAGGCGGCACTCAGCTGCCGGGGGTGAGGATGAAATCCCACGGGTCGGTGTTCGTTGAACTGACCCGCAGTTCGACGTCGTAATGCTGGTCCTGCAGCACGTTGCCCAGCGCCTCGGCGGCGGCGGGCAGCCAAAGCCACTCACTGGCGAAGTGCGAGAGGTCCATCAGGTAGGGCCGGCCGTTGACGGCCGCCTCGCGGGCTTCCGACGCCGGGTGGTGCCGCAGGTCGGCCGTGACGAAGACGTCGGCTTCGTGGCCGCGCACCGCGTCGAACAGGCTGTCGCCCGCGCCCCCGCAGATCGCTACGCGGCGGACCAGGCCCTGCCGGTCCCCCGCCACCCGGACGCCGCCGGCCACCGCGGGCAGGATGCCGAACACCTTGGCCGCGAAGTCCCCGAGGCTGAGGATCTCGGGCAGGTCACCGACCCGGCCGATCCCTTCTTCGGCCAGGCCGTTGGCGGCCGGGGTCAGCGGTGCGACGTCGGTGAGGCCGAGCGCGTCCGCGAGCACATCCGACACACCGCCAACGGCGCTGTCACCGTTGGTGTGCACGGTGAGCAGGCCGCAGCCACCCTCGATCAGCCGGTGCACCGTCCTGCCCTTGGCACTGGTGGCCGCGACGGAGGTCACGCCCTTGAGCAGCAGCGGGTGGTGCGTGATCAGCAGGTCCGCACCCCACTCGAGCGCTTCCTCGACCACCTCGAGGGTGGGGTCCACAGCGAACATGATGCGGCTCACCGCTGCCGCCGGCCGGCCCACCACGAGTCCGACCGCGTCCCACTCCTCGGCGAGGGACTCCGGCCACAGCTCTTCGACGGCCAGCATGACGTCCCCCAGGGTGGCGGCGGCCGCCGCCTGGACCTCTGCAGCTGCCCCGGACTCCACTTCGTCGCCGGCCGGGGGCTGCGGGCTATCTGTACTCATGAATCCATTCCTACCCTAGAGCGGGCCTTTCGCGCACTGTAAGTAGCCGCCGTGCGGCCCTGCGACCGGCCGGCGGACCGGATGCGGGAATGTTCCGCGGCCCCGGGACATTGATATAAACCGTGAAGACTTTTGTACTTGGCGGTGGATGCTTCTGGTGCCTGGACGCGGTGTACCGGCAGACCAAGGGCGTGACGGACGTCGTCTCGGGCTACACCGGAGGGTTCATGCCGAACCCTGACTACTACTCGGTGTGCTCGGGAATGACCGGCCACGCCGAGGTTGTTGCGGTGACCTTCGACGAGATGGTGATTCCGGGGGACGTCATCCTGGACATGTTCTTCATTTCGCACGATCCGACCACCTTGAACCGTCAAGGCTACGACGTGGGAACGCAGTACCGCTCGTCCATGTTCTACACCGATACCGCCCAGCGGGAGCAGTTCCACGAGGCCATCAGCCGCAACCAGGAACACTGGAGCGACCCGATCGTGACCGAGGTGACGCGGCTGCCGGACTTCTACGAGGCCGAGGACTTCCACCAGGACTACTACACGAAGCATCCGGAGCAAGGCTACTGCCAGGTGATCATCAACCCGAAGCTGGCCAAAGCCCGCAAATATTACTCCGAATGGCTGGTGGCTTAACGAAGCAGCCACAGCCCCGTTAGCATCAGGTCAAACCGTCCACTTTCGGAACCAACGACAGCATTCTCGATCCAACGACAGGCAGGAACCCGATGGCACGCATTTACGACGACGTCACTCAACTGGTCGGCGGCACCCCCCTGGTGCGCCTGAACAGGCTGACCGAGGGCCTGGACGCCCAGGTTGCCGTCAAGCTGGAGTTCTACAACCCGGCCAACAGTGTCAAGGACCGCATCGGCGTCGCCATCATCGACGCTGCTGAGAAGGCCGGGGCCCTGAAGCCGGGCGGCACCATCGTCGAAGGCACCTCGGGCAACACCGGCATCGCGCTGGCGATGGTCGGCGCGGCCCGCGGCTACAAGGTCATCCTGACGATGCCCGAGACCATGTCCACCGAGCGGCGCGTCATGCTGCGCGCCTACGGTGCGGAGATTGTCCTGACCCCGGGCGCGGAGGGCATGCGCGGAGCGGTGGAGAAGGCGCAGGAGATCGTCGCGAACACGGAGAACTCCATCCTGGCCAAGCAGTTCGCGAACGAGGCCAACCCGGCCGTGCACCGCGCCACCACCGCCGAGGAGGTCTGGAATGACACCGACGGCGAAGTGGACATCTTCGTCGCCGGCGTGGGCACCGGCGGAACGGTGACCGGCGTCGGGCAGGTGCTCAAGGAGCGCAAGCCGGGCGTGAAGATCGTCGCGGTCGAGCCCAAGGACTCCGCGATCCTTAACGGCGGCGCCCCGGGACCGCACAAGATCCAGGGCCTTGGCGCGAACTTTGTGCCGGAGATCCTCGACACCGACATCTACGACGAAGTCATCGACGCCACCATCGAGGACTCGGTGGCGACGGCGCGCGCACTGGGCGTCCAGGAAGGCATCCTCGGCGGCATCTCCTCGGGTGCCATCGTGTGGGCGGCCCTGGAACTGGCGAAGCGGCCGGAGAACGCCGGCAAGCTGATCGTGGCGGTAGTGTGTGACTTCGGCGAGCGTTACATCTCGACCGTGCTCTACGACGACATCCGCGGCTAGGCTTCGGGCCCGCACCTCTCCAACAGAAAGCGCCCAGCTTCTTGATCAAGAGCTTTGTCTCACGCCTTCTCGAGGACCTCGAGGCTGCCAGGTCGCATGACCCGGCAGCCCGGGGCTCCGTCGAGAATTTCTTCGCCTACTCCGGACTGCATGCGATCTGGATCCACCGCCTCACCCACTGGATGTGGCAGCGGCCCCAGCTGCGCTTCCCCGCGCGGCTGCTCTCGCAGTTCGCGCGTTTCGCCACAGGCATTGAAATCCACCCCGGTGCGACGGTAGGGCGGCGGTTCTTCATCGACCACGGCATGGGCGTGGTGATCGGCGAGACCGCCGAGATCGGCGACGACGTGATGATCTACCACGGGGTCACCCTCGGCGGGCGTTCGCTGGCGCGCATCAAGCGGCACCCTACGATCGGTGACCGGGTCACGATCGGCGCCGGGGCCAAGGTGCTCGGCCCCGTCATCATCGGCCCGGACAGTGCGATCGGGGCCAACGCCGTGGTCGTCAAGGACGCTCCGCCGGACTCGATCATCACCGGCATTCCGGCCACCTGGCGGCACCGCGATTCCAGTCGGGAACGCAAGCCGTTGGTCGATCCCGCCGAATACATCGACCCGGCCATGTACATCTAAGGCGTACGCCACGCAAAAGGGGCCCTCCGCACTGTGGATTCACGGTGCGGAGGGCCCCTTTTGAGTCCCGGCGGGACTAGTGCGTGTCGACTGCTTCGACCTCGGACTTGTCCTCGCCCCAAAGGGTGTGGAAGGTTCCGTCGCGGTCCACCCGCTTGTAGGTGTGCGCCCCGAACAGGTCGCGCTGGCCCTGGATCACGGCAGCCGGCAGGCGCTTGCGGCGCAGGCCGTCGTAGTAGGCCAACGAGGAGGAGAACACCGGCGTCGGGATGCCCAGCTGTACCGCGGTGGCGACCACACGGCGCCAGGCCGGCAGCACGTCCGCGATGGCCTTGCTGAACGCCGGCGCGAACAGCAGGTTCGCGGGCTTGTCCGCCGCCGCGTAGGCCTTGGTGATTTCCTTGAGCAGTTCGGCGCGGATGATGCAGCCGCCGCGCCACAGCGACGCGATCTCGTCCAGCTTCAGGTCCCAGCCGTACTCCGCGGCGGCAGCCGTGAGCATGTCGAGGCCCTGGGCGTAGCTGACCAGCTTCGAGGCGTAAAGCGCCTGGCGGACGTCCTCGACGAAAGTCTCCGGCACCTGCACGTCGAGCTCGTTGCCGGCGAGCAGCCCCTGGGCCTCCTCGCGCTGCGCCGCCTGGGAGGACAGGGCGCGGGCAAAGACGGACTCGGCGATCCCTGACACCGGCGAGCCGAGCTCAAGGGCGGAGATGACGGTCCAGCGGCCCGTGCCCTTCTGGCCGGCGGCATCGACGACCACGTCCACGAACGGCTTGCCCGTCGCGGCGTCGACGTGGCCGAGCACTTCCGAGGTGATCTCGATGAGGAAGGAGGCCAGGTCGCCCTTGTTCCATTCAGCGAAGATCCTGGACTGCTCGGCCGGCTCGATTCCGGCTCCGCTGCGCAGCAGGTCATAGGCCTCGCCGATAACCTGCATGTCGGCGTATTCGATGCCGTTGTGGACCATCTTCACGAAGTGGCCGGCGCCGTCGGTGCCGATCCAGGCGCAGCAGGGCTTGCCGTCCACGTGGGCGGAGATCTTTTCCAGCAGCGGACCGAGTGCCGCATAGGATTCCTTCGAGCCGCCGGGCATGATGGACGGGCCGTTCAGCGCGCCCTCCTCGCCGCCGGAGACGCCGATGCCGACGAAGTGCAGGTCCTTCTTCGCCAGTGCCGCCTCGCGCCGGCGGGTGTCCTCGTAGTGCGAGTTGCCGGCGTCGATGACGATGTCCCCGGGCTCGAGCAGCGGCTCGAGCTGTTCGATCACCGCGTCCACCGGGGCACCGGCCTTCACCATGATGAGCACGCGCCGCGGCTTCTCGAGCGAATCGACGAGCTCCTGAAGGGACTCGGTGCGGACGAAGTTGCCTTCGTCGCCGTGCTTGGCCAGCAAGGCGTCCGTCTTCTCGACGGAACGGTTGTGAAGGGCGACCGTGAAGCCGTTGCGGGCCAGGTTGCGGGCGAGGTTCGCCCCCATCACGGCAAGGCCGGTAACACCAATCTGGGCTGTCATGCTTTCTCCAATACTGCTGGGGGCAGCCGATGCTGCCAGGAAAGTACGGGCCGCACCCGGGCGGCCGGGGGCACTGCCTCCAGCCTAGGGGCGCGCCGGAGGGATGGTGAAGTCCCGCTCGAATGCTGGACCATATATTGAACAGCGTACGCTGTGCTGAACAAATCGATAAGGGCGGCGGCACGTTCCCGCCTTCGGCGGCTGCGCGCCCCCTGTCCCGACGGCCCCGCGGCTATGCTTGGGACCATGCCGAGCAGCCTGCACCACCAAGCCGTCGAAAGGCTTGGCACCCGCATCGTCGAGGGTGACCTCCCGGCCGGCGACATTGTTCTGGCCGAACAACTCGAGGCCGAGCTGGGGGTGTCCCGGTCGGTGGTGCGGGAGGCCGTCCGCGTGCTCCAGTCCTTGGGCATGCTCGAAGCGACCAAGCGCGTCGGCATCCGGGTCCTGCCGCCCTCGTCCTGGAACGCGTACGACCCGATGATCATCCGCTGGCGGCTGGCCGGCCAGGGTCGCGGCGAGCAGCTGCGCTCCCTCACCGAACTGCGCACCGCCGTCGAGCCGATGGCCGCCGAACTCGCAGCGCTGCACGCGCCGGACAGCACCCGCCAGCAGCTGCTGGAGACGGCCGAGCAGATGCGCGCGGTCGGCCGCGCCGGCGATTTGCAGACCTTCCTGGAGCTGGATATCCGGTTCCACGCGATGGTGCTGGCGAGTTCGGGAAATGAGATGTTCGCCCGGCTCGCGGATTCGATTGCCGAGATCCTGCGCGGCCGGACCGACCTGGGCCTCATGCCGGACCACCCGCACGAGCAGGCCATGCAGTGGCACGTCGAAGTGGCAGCAGCAATCCACGCCCGCCGGCCGGAGGCGGCCCGCGAAGGCATGGACCGCATCATGCGCCGCACCGAAGCCGAACTCGAGACTGTCTGGCAGGGCAAGACCCGCGCTTTCGGTTCCATCGCCTAGAACTCCAGCAGGACTTTGCCGGAGACCGACGCATCCGCGGCCACCTCGAAGGCCTCGAGCGCGTCCGCGGCGGCGAACCCGTGGGTGATGACTCCGTCGACCGCGAGCGAGCCGTCGGCGAGGGCGGCAATGACGTCGTCGATTTCGTCATTGAATCGGAAGGAGCCCACCAGTTCGAGTTCCCTGGTAATCGCGAGCGACACCGGCACCGGCTGGTTACCGGAGGGCAGCAGCCCCACCATGACCACGCGGCCGCCGCGCATGGCGCCGCTGACGGCCGAGGCCAGGCCCCGCGCACTGCCTGAGGATTCGAGCACCACGTCTGCCTCGACGGCTGCAATGCGGGCAGCGGCGTCATCGGAGCCTGCCTCGATGGTCCGGGTGGCCCCGAGCCCGGCTGCGATCTCCAGCGGCTTCCGGTGCAGGTCCACGGCCGTGATGTCGGATGCCCCCGCCCGCCGGCACACCGCCACGGCCAGGGCGCCGATCGGACCCGCTCCGACCACGAGGACGCGCTTGCCGCGCAGGTCCCCGGCGCGGCTCACGGCGTGCCAGGCCACACTGGCGGGTTCAACGAGTGCGGCGGTGCGAAGCGGGAGCGTCTGCGGAAGCGGGCGGAGCATCCGCGAAGGCAGGACGGCATGGCGCGCGAAGGCGCCGTCGGTGTGCGGGAACCGCGCCGCGCTGCCCAGGTAGGTGCAACCGGGCGAGAGGTTCGGCCGGTCCGCCGGGTAGCGCGCGCCGGCCCCGCCCGGCGTCGCCGGATGCACCGCGACCGGGGTCCCTGCCGCCGGTCCGGAGCCATCGGCCGCGGACCGCACCACGGTGCCGACCACCTCGTGGCCGAGCACCATCGGTCCCTTCAGCACTGATTCACCGGCCGCACCGTGCTTCCAGTAGTGCAGGTCGGACCCGCAGATCCCGCCGAAGGCTATCCGGACGACAGCACTGTCGGGCGCAGGAACCGGCAGCGGGACGGTCCGCACTCGCAGGTCCCCGGCCGCGTGCGCGACGACGGCGAGGGCTTCGGCGGGGAGGTCCTCCGAGTGGCCGGCTGGCCCGGGCACACTGGCTTCAGACGACAACAGTCATTCCTCCGTCGATGAAGATGGTCTGGCCGTTCACATAGTTGGCGGCATCCGAGGCCAGCCAAACGGACGGTCCCACCAGGTCCTGGGCGGTCCCCCATCGCGCAGCGGGCGTCCGGCGAAGGATCCAGGAGTTGAAATCCTCATCGTCGACCAGGTTCTGGGTCATTTCGGTGTGGATGTAGCCGGGGGCGATGGCGTTGATCTGCAGCCCGCTGGCGGCCCACTCGGCGGTCATCGCGCGGGTGAGGTTCCGCAGCCCGCCCTTGGCTGCCACGTAGGGCGCGATGGTGGGCCTGGCCAGCTCAGCCTGCACGGAGCAGATGTTGATGATCTTGCCCCGGCCGCGGGTGACCATCCGGCGTGCTGCTTCGCGCCCGACCAGGAAGGCGCTGGTCAGGTCCGTTGCCAGCACCCGCTCCCAGTCGGCGGGATCAAGGTCCAGCATGGGGACGCGGTGCTGGACGCCGGCGTTGTTCACGAGGATGTCGAGCGGGCCGACGTTGGCTTCCACCCAGGCGATGCCCTCCGCCGCAGCCTTCGGGTCGGTCACGTCAAACGCTGCCGCATGCACGCGCCTGCCGTCGACGGAGGCTTGCAGCGCAGCACGCGCCGCCTCCAGCCGTCCGGAATCCAGGCCGTTCAGCACCACTGTGGCGCCGGCGTCGGCGAGTCCGGCCGCGATGGCATTCCCGATTCCCCTGCTGGAGCCTGTGACGAGCGCGACGCGGCCGGTCAGGTCGAAGAGGGAGTTTGAGCGGCTCACGCCGGGGCCCCGCACCCCAGCCCGCTCACGATCTGCTCGACCATCGCCGCGGGGGTCTGGCGGACGTCCACCAGGAGGTGCTTTTCGTCCGCCGCGAGCGGTTCCAGCGTTGCTAGCTGGGAGGACAGCAATGCGGGCGGCATGTATTCGTGGCTGCGGGCGGCCATCCGCTCCGCGATCGTGCCACTGTCCCCCGTGAGATGGACGAACACCAGGCCCGGGGCGAGTGCGCGCAGCAGGTCGCGGTACGAACGCTTGAGGGCCGAGCAGGCCACGACGCTGGAGTGCCCCTCGGCCTGGCTGTCAGCCAGCGTGCGCCCGATGGTTTCGAGCCAGGGCCGCCGGTCGTCGTCGTCGAGCGGATGGCCCGCCTTCATCTTTTCCTTGTTGGCCACCGGGTGCAGGTCATCTCCGTCTATGAACGGAATGCCGAGCCGCTGGCCCAGCAGCGCTCCCAGCGTGCTTTTGCCGGACCCCGAAACGCCCATGACAATAATCGGCGGAAGGTTCACCTGGTTCATTACCACTCCATCGTGCGGTCGCCGGACGGGTCTCCCATGACGCGACATCCGGCTTTAAATCATATTTATTACAGCCTAGGGGTGGGCCCGATCACTGTCAATACCCCGGGCACGGCGTCCTTCCCGCCATGTCCCCGATGTTCCGCGTACCGTTTTGGGTACTTAGGACACTTGCGCGAGGATACACGGCCGCGTATCGTGGTGGCACCGGCTCCCCACCGTCGTATCCCCCAATAGCGACGGCGGGGAGCCGTCTTTTAACGCTCGTTCAAGTCAAGGCTCCCGGACAGCGCAGCCGGGCTCCCGGACAGCGCAGCGGCCCGCCCGCCCCGGAACGCGCCGCGGGCGGGCGGGCCGGAAGCGGACGGGCCGCAGGGAAAAGCCGGGGACGTTAGCGCACGTCTTCGTCCACCCAGTCCATCGACTTCGTGACGGCCTTCTTCCACAGACGCAGCTGGCGGTCGCGCTCGCCCTCATCGAGCTGCGGCTCCCAGCGCTTGTCCTCTCCCCAGTTGGCCGAGCACTCGCCCAGGTCCTTCCAGAAACCGACCGCAAGGCCGGCTGCGTAGGCTGCGCCGAGCGCGGTGGTTTCAATCACCTTCGGCCGCACCACCGGCACGCCGAGGATGTCCGCCTGGAACTGCATGAGCGCATCGTTGGCCACCATGCCGCCGTCGACCTTCAGCTCCGTCAGGGGCACTCCCGAGTCGGCGTTGACGGCGTCCAGCACCTCGCGGGTCTGGAAAGCCGTGGCCTCCAGCGCGGCGCGGGCGATGTGGGCCTTGGTGATGTAGCGGGTCAGGCCGACCAGGGCACCCCGCGCATCGGACCGCCAGTACGGGGCGAACAGGCCCGAGAAGGCCGGCACGAAGTACGCACCCCCGTTGTCCTCGACGGACGCCGCGAGCTGCTCCACCTCGGGGGCGGAGTTGATGATCCCGAGGTTGTCCCGCAGCCACTGGATCAGCGATCCGGTGACGGCGATGGAGCCCTCCAGCGCGTAATGCGGCTTGTCCTCCCCCAGCCGGTAGCCCACGGTCGTCAGCAGCCCGTTCTTCGAGTGGACGATCTCCTCGCCCGTGTTGAAGATCAGGAAGCACCCGGTGCCGTAGGTGTTCTTGGCCTCGCCGGCGTCGAACGCGGCCTGGCCAAAGGTGGCGGCCTGCTGGTCACCGAGAATGCCCGCCACCGGCACTTCGCGCAGCAGCTGCGAGGTGTGCACGGTGCCGTATTCCTCGGAGGAGGACTTGATCGCGGGCATCATGGACCTCGGCACGCCGAACGCGGCGAGGATCTCGTCGTCCCACGCGAGGGTCTCGAGGTCCATGAACATGGTCCTGGAGGCGTTGGTCACGTCGGTGATGTGCACACCGCCGTCAGTGCCGCCGGTGAGGTTCCAGACCACCCACGAGTCGGTGTTGCCGAAGAGCAGGTCCCCTGCCTCGGCTTTCTCCCGGGCTCCTTCGACGTTGTCGAGGATCCACTTGATCTTGGTGCCCGAGAAGTAGGTAGCCAGCGGCAGGCCCACCTTCTGCTTGAACCGCTCGACGCCGCCGTCGGCCGCCAGTTCGTCCACGATCGGCTGCGTCCGGGTGTCCTGCCACACGATGGCGTTGTAGACCGGCTTGCCCGTCGTCTTGTCCCACACCACAGCGGTTTCGCGCTGGTTGGTGATCCCGACGGCGACAATGTCGTGGCGGGTCAGGTTGGCCTTCGAGAGGGCGCTGCCGATCACCTCGCGGGTGTTGTCCCAGATCTCCACCGGGTTGTGCTCCACCCACCCGGCGCGGGGGAAGATCTGCTCGTGCTCCTTCTGGCCCGAGGAGACGATGTTGCCGCTGTGGTCGAAAACGATGGCACGGGTGCTTGTGGTGCCCTGGTCAATGGCAATTACATACTGAGACATCATTGTTTCTTTCTGTAGGAGTGGATTGGAGCCGGTTCTCAGGAAGCTGCGGGCACGATCAGCGGAAGCCACATGGACATGAGCCCGGCGAGGACGCCGCCCACGATCGGGCCTGCGATCGGGACCCACGAGTACGCCCAGTCGCTGGAGCCCTTGCCCTTGATCGGCAGAACGGCGTGGGCGATGCGCGGGCCGAGGTCACGTGCGGGGTTGATGGCGTAGCCGGTCGGGCCGCCGAGCGAGGTGCCGATGACGACGACGAGCAGGGCCACGGCCAGGGGGCCGAGCTGGTTCGGGGAGTTACCGAACATCTTGATCACGAACACCAGCACGAAAGTGCCAATGACCTCTGTGACGAAGTTCCAGCCGTAGGACCGGATGGCCGGGCCGGTGGAGAACACGCCGAGCTTGGCGGCCGGCTCCGGTTCCAGGTCGAAGTGCTGCTTGTGGGCCAGCCACGCGACCACGGCGCCCAGGAAGGCGCCGGTCAGCTCGCCGCCGATGTAGGTGATGATCGATGTGAAATCGACCGGAATGCCGGGAACAAACTCCTTGATCCCGCTCGAAGCGAGACCCAGCGTGACGGCGGGGTTCAGGTGGGCGCCGGACTTCGCCGCGACGAATACGCCGGAAAACACGGCAAGACCCCAGCCCCAGGTCACCATAAGGAACCCGCCACCGTTTCCCTTGGTGCCCTTGAGTGCGACGTTGGCAACCACGCCGCAACCCAGAAGTGTCAGCATCATCGTGCCGAACACCTCGGAGATAAATACAGTACCCAGAGACATCTTTGACTCCTCAGTTTCTATTCATTTGTTCAGGCGGCCCCTGTTGGGGCCCCCGTGGGGGCGGACCAAACCCTGCCCGCACCCCGCGGCCGCCCGTTGCGCCGTGCCTTCAACGGGCGGCCCTCTTGAGCCTCTCGCCGTGTGTCCCTGGCGGTTCAGGCGATCAAGTGCTGCACCTCCACGCCGTGGTAGCGGTGGAGGACATCTTCGGCGTGCCGGATCTCGTCGGCCACGCGGGTGGCATCCCAGCCAAGTTCCTCGGCCAGGACCGCGCCCAGTTCGGCCAGCAGTTCGGCCGTCACAAGGCCCCGGAAGGCGAGGGAGGTGCGCCGGATGAGTACGTCGACGAGGTGGCCGATCTGCTCGTTCTCCACCATGAAGGCCACTTCGCGCGAGCTCAGTTCGCGGGTCGAGTCGAATGCCAGGTCGGGACCGGCCTGCAGGTAGTCGATCACCTCAGCGGCACGCGTGCCGTAGCGGGTCAGCAGGACCTCGACCCGGGCCGCGTCCAGTGCCGGGGTCATGTGGTCCTTGATCCACTGCTGCTCCTCGGCTCCGGTCGCGGGGAAGTTTACGCCGCCGCCGATGGGCAGGCGGGCGGTGGAGACGGTGCGGGTCTTGCCCAGCAGGCCGAGGACCTCGTTGGTGAGGTGCTCCGACAGGGCACGGAAGGTGGTCCATTTGCCGCCGACCAGGCTCAGGGCGGGAACGGTCCTGCCGGCCACCCGCCGCTCGCCGCGCTCGATGCGGTAGTCGCGGGAGACGAACCCGGGTTGGGTCTCGTCGTGGCGCGGGAGCGGCCGGACGCCGGAGAAGGTGTACACGATGCTGTCGCGGCCGACCCGGATGGACGGGAAGACATGCCCGATGAGGTCAAAGAAGTAGTCGATCTCCGCGTCGGTGCAGACGGCGTCTTCCGTCATGTCGGCGTCGACGTCCGTGGTCCCCACCAGCACCCGGTCCCCCATCGGGTAGATCAGCACGATGCGGCCGTCGGTGTGTTCGAAGAAGAGCTCGCGGCCGGCACAGGCGGCCAGCAGCTCCGGGTGGTCGAGGACGATGTGCGAGCCCTTGGTGCCTCCCATGAAGCGTGACGGCGTGCCGAGCGCGGCGTTCGTCTGGTCCACCCACGCGCCGGTCGTGTTCACGATGACATCCGCGGCGAAGCTGAAGGTCTCCCCGGTGAGCTCGTCGCGCAGCTGGATGCCGGAGTCGTCGATGCCGACGGCGCTGACGTAGTTCGTGGCGCGGGCCTGCGGGTTGGCGCGTTCGCCGTCCTGCAGCACATCCAGCGTCAGCCGCTCGGGGTTGTGCACGGAGGCATCGAAGTAGGTCGCCGCGTATTTGATGCCCGGGTTCAAGGCCGGCAGCTCCTGCAGTGCCTTCTGCCTTCCGACGAACTGGTGCCGGGGCACTTCTCCCCCGCTGCGGGAGAAGGAGTCGTAGATGCTCAGGCCGAGCTTGATCAGGAAGGCGCCGCGCTCGGTGGGCTTGCCCTGCTTGTGCGTCAGGAACCGCAGCGGCGCGGAGAGGATGCCTGAGAAGGTGCTGAAGACGGGGATGGTGGTCTTGAGCGGCTTGACGTAGTGCGGTGCGATTTTCAGCAGCCCGTTGCGTTCGACGACGGACTCCTGCACGAGCCGGAACTCGCCGTTCTCGAGGTAGCGGATACCTCCGTGGATCATGTGCGAGGAGGCGCCGCTGGCCCCCTGGCAGTAGTCCCCGCGTTCGACGAGGGCGACGTCAATACCCTGGAGGGCAAGGTCGCGGAAGGTTCCAACACCGTTGATGCCTCCGCCGATGATGAGCACTTGCGCCTGCGGACGGTTCCGCAGATTGTCGACCTTGCGGCGGCCGGCGGGTGAGCCTGAGTGTCCGGCGGTTCCCTGGTTCTTCAAAGCCACTCCTTCGGGCTTGAACTTCGCGCCCCGAGGCGCCTGCTCCCATTATTCTTGAGAAAGGTGGAAAATACAGTCAAGCCACCTGCACAAACGTGCAACGCGAGTAAGGGTACTCATGCCAGCCACACCTCCCGCCGCCGGTTCGCCGGCTGGCGCCCCTTCCCCCACCGGGTCCTACGTCGGCCGGACCGCCGAGGCGCTGCGTGCAGCGCAGATGTATTACCTGCAGGACCTGACGATGGACGCCATTGCGCGGGAGCTGCGCACCTCCCGCTCCACCGTCTCCCGGCTGATTTCCTCCGCGCGCGACGCCGGCCTGGTCCAGATCCAGATCCGGAGCCCGCTCGAAAGCGCACCGGAGCTGGAGCGGCTGGTGCGGGAGAAATACCAGGTCGACGTGCACGTTGTCCCGGTTCCCGACACCCTTCACGAGACGGACGTGCTGGACAGGGTAGCGATCCAGGCCGCGCGCACGATCGGGCCGCTGGTGGACTCCAACGCCATCGTCGGGGTCGCCTGGGGTTCCACCGTGAGCGCGGTCAGCCGCCACCTCACCCGCAAGATCACGCACGACAGCACCATCGTGCAGCTGAACGGGGCGGGCAACACGCAGACCACCGGCATCACCTACGCCAGCGAGATCATGCGCCGCTTCGGCTCCGCCTACGGCGCCCGGGTCGAACAGTTCCCCGTCCCGGCCTTCTTCGACCACGCCGAGACGCGCACGGCCATGTGGGCAGAACGCAGCGTCCAGCGCATCCTCGGCCTGCAGGAACGGATGACCACCGCCATCTTCGGTGTCGGGACCGTCGACGCCGACCTGCCCAGCCATGTGTACGCCGGCGGCTACCTCGACGAGGAGGACCTGGAGTCCCTGGCAGCGGACGCCGTCGTCGGCGACGTCGCGACCGTCTTCTTCCGTGCGGACGGTTCCGACGACGGGATTGTGATGAACGCCCGGACCACCGGCCCCAGCCTTGACCTGCTGCGCACGGTGCGCCGGCGCATCTGCGTCGTCTCCGGCGCATCAAAGGTCAAGGGGCTGCGCGGGGCGCTGGCCGCCAACCTCGCCACCGACCTGATCCTCGACGAAGGCACGGCCCGCCGGCTGGTGGCCGACGACGGGCAGTAGCGCACGCCCGACACCGGCCGCCGCACCCGCGCGGCAGGTATTCCTCGGTAGAGTCGAAGCATGTATTCGGTGCCCTCGCTCAGGCTCAACAACGGCATTGCCATGGACCAGCTCGGATTCGGCCTCTACAAGGTCCCGCCGGGCGACGCCTTCGGGCTGGTGACCCAGGCGCTCGAAGCCGGCTACCGCAGCATCGACACCGCCGCCATGTACGGCAACGAGCGAGGCGTCGGGGAGGCGGTGCGCCGCTTCTGCGAGGAGGATGGCGGAACCGCGCGCGAGGACATTTTCGTCACCACCAAGGTCTGGAACGACGACCAGGGCTACGACCGCACGCTTGCCGCGTTCGACGCGTCCCTGGCCGAACTCGGCCTGGACTACGTGGACCTGTATCTCATCCACTGGCCGTGCCCGCAGCGCGGTTTGTTCGTGGACACCTACAAGGCGCTGGAGAAGCTCTACCGCGAGGGACGGGTGCGGGCGATCGGCGTCTCGAATTTCCAGCCGGACCATCTGCGCACCCTGCTGGATGCGACGGACGTCGTGCCGGCCGTGAACCAGATCGAACTGCACCCGTGGCTGCAACAGCACCGGCTGCGCGAACTCCACGACCAGCTCGGCATCCGCACCGAAGCCTGGAGTCCGCTCGGACGGGGCCAGGTGCTGGCCGATCCGGAGCTGGAGCGCATTGCGGCAGAAGCCGGCCGCTCGGTGGCGCAGGTGGTCCTGCGCTGGCACGTGCAGACCGGCAACGTGGTGATTCCGAAGGCCAGTTCGGCCGCCCGGATCAGGGAGAACATCGGGATCTTCGACTTCACGCTCGACGGGACGGCGATGGAGCGGATCGACGCATTGGACCGCAACCAGCGCAGCGGATCGCACCCGGACAAGGTCAACTGAGGTGGCGGCGGAACTGCAGGAGCGCACCCGGCACCGCACGTTGCACTGGGGCGGGGCCGAGATCCACTACTGGGAATACCTGCCGGCGGCCCGCACGCAAGGCAGCCGGACGATCGTCGCCGTGCACGGATTCCGCGGCGACCACCACGGGCTGCTGCGGGTCGTGGAGGAACTGCCGGACCAGCACATCATCATGCCGGACCTTCCGGGCTTCGGTGTCTCGGGTGCCTTGGCCGGCATCCGTCACGATGTGCCCGGGTACGCATCCTTCCTCGAGGCTTTCCTCGACGCCTTGGAGCTGGGGCCGGATACCGTGCTGCTCGGCCATTCCTTCGGCTCGATCGTGGCCAGCCATTTCGTCGCGTCCCGTACGGGGCGGGTCAACCCGCTGATCCTCGTCAACCCGATCGCTTCCCCCGCCCTCGAGGGGCCCAAAGGGGTGCTCTCCAAGCTCGCCCTGGGCTACTACGTGGCCGCAGCCCGGCTCCCCGAACCGGCCGGCCTGGCCCTGCTGCGCAGCCGGCTGATCGTGCGGCTGATGAGCATCACGATGGCGAAGACGCGCGACAAGCAGCTCCGCCGGTTCATCCACGCCCAGCACGCCGCCTACTTCAGTGCCTTCGCCAACCGGGACATGCTGCTGGAATCCTTCCGGGCCTCCATCGGGGGAACCGTCCGCGAGGTTGCGCCCCGGCTCGCGCTGCCTGTGCTCCTCGTCGCCGGCGCCGAGGACGACATCGCCCCGCTGCCCACGCAGCGCCAGTTGCTGGAGCTGCTGCCGGACGCCGAGCTGAGCGTCATCGGCGGCGTGGGGCACCTGATTCACTACGAGACGCCGGCCGAGGCCGCGCGGTCCATCACGAGTTTCCTGGAGAGGCACCCGGCGTGAAGATTGCCATCGATGCACGGTTCACCCGCACCGACCACCACGATGGCATCAGCCGGTACGGCTCCAGCCTGATCGCGGCCGTGTCCCGGATTGCCGACGTCGTCATGCTGATCTCCGACGAACCCCAGCTCGCACTGCTGCCCGACGTGCCATGGGTGAAGATCGGCAGCCCGTTGTCTCCACGCGAGCTGTTCGTCGCGCGCCAGGTGAACAAGCTCGGCGTCGACGTCGTGGTCTGCCCGATGCAGACGATGGGCAGCTGGGGCCGCCGCTACGCGCTGGTGCTGACCCTGCACGACCTCATTTACTACGAACACCCGGCGCCGCCCGGCTTCCTGCCGCTGCCGGTGCGCGTGCTCTGGCGCCTCTACCACAAGGCGTACTGGCCGCAGCGGGTCCTGCTGAACCGGGCCGACGTCGTCGCAACGATCAGCCGCACCACCGAGTCCCTGATGCGCCGTTACCGGCTGACGCGCAGGCCGATCCGGATCGTCGGCAACGCCCCTCAGGCGGCCAGGCAGCCGCGCGACCCGTCGCTCGCGCCGGAGAAGTCCCTCGTCTACATGGGCTCGTTCATGCCGTACAAGAATGTCGAGACAATGATCCGGGGCCTGAAGGAACTGCCCGACTACACGCTGCACCTGCTCAGCCGCGTGACCCCGGAGCGCCGCGCCGAGCTGGAGGCGCTGGTCCCGGACGGCGCGCAGGTGGTGTTCCACAACGGCGTGACGGACGAGGAATACGACGAGCTCCTGCTGCGCTGCACTGCGCTCGTCACGCTCTCGCGGGCGGAAGGCTATGGTCTGCCGCTGGTCGAATCGATGGCGCTGGGCACGCCGGTCATCGTCAGCGATACGCCGATATTCCGCGAGGTGGGCGCCGATGCGGCGGTCTACGTG
This sequence comes from Paenarthrobacter sp. DKR-5, assembly GCF_018531425.1. GTDB lineage: Bacteria > Actinomycetota > Actinomycetes > Actinomycetales > Micrococcaceae > DKR-5. The sequence goes on along the minus strand of NZ_JAHBOI010000006.1, from coordinate 120,418 downwards.
GATGCGCAGTCGCCGGCCGCGTTTGCCGCAGCCGTGCGGGAACTGGAGGCGGAGGGGCATTGGCAGGAGCGTTCCCGCGCCAGCGTGCTGCGTGCAGCCGACTACAACTGGGACACCTCGGCCGCACAGCTGGTGGAGGTTGCCCGGGAAGCCGTGGCCCTGCGCACCGCGCGCCGCAGTTGAAGCAGGCAGGCACCAGGACAAACCCGGCCCTACAGCAAACCGGGCCCGTCGAACCGGATGTTCACCGGGCTGCCGGCGCGTTTTGCTGCGGCGGTTGCCTTCGCGGCCCGCAGTGACGCCGATACCGCCGCGGCTGCCGCATACGGGATGAAGAGCAGTGCCCGGTGTTCCGGAGCCTCGGCGCCGTGGCCGTGCGCGGAGGCCGACTCGGCCACCGGCACCGGGCCGACCACGCGGACCTGCGGCGGCAGCCCTGCCGCGTGCAGCAGCGCCTCCACGGCGTCGTGCTCCCCGGTCAGCGCTGCGACCCGGACCGCCGGTGGCAGGCCAAGGTGCGCCCGGAGCGATAGCTCGGACGCGGCATACGCGGCGGGGTCCCACCGCACCAGCGGCCCGACCACGCCGTCGTCGGAGGCTGTCACCACCACTGTGCCTCCCTCGCGCGCGGGGGTCACCAGGGCGCCGGCGTTGAGCCAGCGACGGAAGGTCTCTTCGCCGGCGCGCAGCGCTTCGCGCCGCAGCAGCACGTCCCCGTCCAGCAGGAGTGCCGCCGCGTAGCCTTTCTCGGCGACAGGCTCCGCGCCGACGGTGGCCACCACCAGGGCAGGGCGGTCCGGGACCGTGGCCCTGACCTGGTCCCCCGACGAGGAGACAACCGTGACCCCGGGAAAGGCACGGCCCAGTTCCTCGGCCGTGCGGGTCGCCCCAATGCTGGTCCGGCGCAGGGCGGTCGATCCGCAGGTGCGGCAGGCCCAGTTCCGCTCCGGCTTCGCGCACCACCGGCAGGTCGGCGTGCCGCCGCTGCCGCCCGTGGTCAGCGCCAGCGGCCCCTCGCAGTGCCGGCAGCGCGCGGGCTCGCGGCAGACCTGGCAGGCGAGCGACGGCGCGTACCCGGCCCGGGCCACTTGGACGAGCACCGGACCCTTTTCCAGGGCTTTCTTGGCGCTCTGCCAGGCGACATGAGGCAGCCGGGCTGTGCGTGCCAGAGGATCCCGCGCGGTCTCGTAGCTGTCGGTGCTGGCCACCACCCGCGGCGCCAGCGCGCGGACAGCGGAGCGGTCCGGCTCGATCGGACCGGCCCATCCAGACTCCACCAGCCGCTGGGCTTCCGTGCTGCGGGTATGCGCGGCGAGCAACAGGCCGGTCTTCTCCTGCTCGGCGCGCAGCAGCAGCACCTCGCGGCTGTGCTGGTACGGGGAGCGCTGCTCCAGATGCAGGTCGTCGCCGTCGTCCCAGCAGACCAGGAGCCCGGGGTTCTTCACCGGGGCGAAGGCGGCTGACCGGGTGCCCACGGCCACGGCCGCCGCCCCGGTGAGCAGTTTCAGGAAGTTGCGGTAGCGGGGGGTCGGGCCGTCGTCGGCCGTCAGCCGGACGAAACTGCCGGCCGGGAGCACCTCCCCCAGCGCCGCTTCCATCCGCTCGAGGTCGCGGTAGTCCGGCACGACGACGACGGCGCCACGGCCGGAGGCGTGCACTGCGGCCACCGCCGCGGCGAGCTGCCGCGGCCAGCCTGAGTCGCCGTACCCCTTCAGGGCCGTCAGCACCGCGCGCGGCGAGCCTCCGTCGCGAAGGTGCCCGAGGAAACTGGCGGCATTGCGGTAACCGGGAAAAAGCGTTTCGGTGCTTACCGGTTCCGGCGCCGGGGACTCCGAGGGCGCCGGGGACTCCGAGGATGCCGGGCCGAGGTCGCCGGCAGTGAATTCCTTGTCGACCCGTGCAGCGCGCGGCGGCACGGCGACCCGGAGGACGTCACTGAGGGTGCCGGCGTAGCGGGCCGCAACCGCCTCGGCCAGTGCCCGGATCTGCGGGGTGAGCACGGCGGGTGCGCCCACCACCTTCAGCAGCGGACTGAGCTTCGCGGAAGTGTCCGCATGGTCGGCGCGTTCGAGCAGGTAGCCGTTGAGCTCCTGCCCGGAGAACCGGACCTTGACCCGCACGCCCGGCTGCGCGGCTTCGTCCAGCTCTGCCGGAACGGCGTAGTCGAACGGCCGGTCCAGGTGCGGCAGCGCGGATTCGATCTGCACCCGCGCCACGGGCAGCCGTCCGGCAAGGACGGTGCCCGCGGCGGCCACGGGGCCGGAGGAAAACCCGTGCAGCAGCGTGGGCTGCGTCGCAGGGCCGGGCGTGCCGCTCAACGCTCTAGGCGTTGAAGTAGGACTTCAGCGCGTCGACCCGGTCCAGGCGCTCCCAGGTGAAGTCGGCGTCCTCGCGTCCGAAATGCCCATGCGCCGCGGTCTTGGTGTAGATCGGCCGCTTCAGGTCCAGGGCATTGATGATGCCCAGGGGCCGCAGGTCGAAGATCTCGCCGATCGCCGCGCTGATCCGCTCCGGGTCCACCGTCTCGGTGCCGAAGGTCTCCACGTACGTGCCGACCGGGTGGGCCTGCCCGATGGCATAGGCGACCTGGATCTCCGCGCGCCGCGCCAAGCCGGCGGCGACCACGTTCTTGGCAACCCAGCGCATCGCGTAGGCCGCCGAACGGTCAACCTTCGACGGGTCCTTGCCGCTGAAGGCGCCTCCGCCGTGCCGGGCCATGCCCCCGTAGGTGTCGACGATGATCTTGCGCCCGGTCAGGCCCGCGTCGCCGACCGGTCCCCCGATGATGAAGGCACCGCCGGGGTTGAGGATGTGCTTGGTGGTGGAGATGTCCAGGTCGGACTGGGCCAGCACCGGGTTCACCACGTACGTGACCAGGTCCTGGCGAAGCTGCTCCAGTTCCACGGACTGCTCGTGCTGGCTGGAAATCACGACCGTGTCCACGGACACCGGCCGGTCCCCCTCGTAGCCGACGGTGACCTGCGTTTTCCCGTCCGGGCGCAGGTAGGCCAGCGAGCCGTCCTTGCGCACCTCGGTCAGCTTTTCGGAGAGGCGGTGGGCGAGCCAGATCGGGGTCGGCATGTAGACGGCGGTTTCGTCGCTCGCGTAGCCGAACATGATGCCCTGGTCGCCGGCACCCTGCAGGTCGTAGTCGTCCTTCTGGATGCCCTGCCGGACCTCGAGGGAATGGAATACGCCGTCGGCGATCTCCGCCGACTGCTGTCCGATCGAGACCGATACGCCGCACCGCGCGCCGTCGAAACCGTTGGCGGACGAGTCATAGCCAATGTTCAGGATGGTGTCGCGGACGATCTGCGGGATCTCCACGTAGGCGTCGGTGGTCACCTCGCCGGCCACGTGGACCAGGCCCGTGGTGGCGAGGGTTTCGACAGCTACGCGGGATTCCGGGTCCTGGGCGAGCAGCCCGTCAAGGATTGCGTCGCTGATCTGGTCGCAGATCTTGTCCGGGTGGCCTTCGGTCACCGACTCGGAGGTGAACAGGCGCAGTGCCTTGGGGTCCGTGCTGTGCATTGGTGTCGTCACTCATCCACTCTACTTGTTTCGGGGCGGGCCCTGATGCGCTCATGACCCCGTGCTACGGGCAGGTCCGGACCGGCTACAGGGCGTCCAGCTCGCGGGCGAGACGGGCGACGACGGCGGCCGCCACCTCGGCCTTGCTGCCGTGGACCGCCTGTGGTTCGTCGCCGCTGCGCGAAAGGATGAGTACGTCGTTCAGGTCCGTGCCAAAGCCCTTGTCGTGGCCGACCTCGTTGACCACCAGCAGGTCACAGCCCTTGCGTTCAAGCTTGCCGCGGGCGTAGCTGAGCACGTCGCCGCGCTCGTCCCCCGTTTCGGCTGCGAAGCCGACGATTCCCTGCCGGCGGCCTTCCGCGTTCCGTGCTGCGACGAGCTCCTGCAGGATGTCCGGATTGCGGGCCAGGGTGATGACAGGGTCCGCCGCGTCGTCGCGCTTCTTGATTTTCGTGGCCGAAAGTTCAGCGGGGCGGAAGTCCGCGACCGCGGCGGCCATGATGACGGCGTCGGAATCACGGGCTGCAGCAAGCGTCGCCTCACGCAGTTCCAGTGCCGTTCCGACGCTGATGAGTTCGACGCCGGCCGGAGCGGGGACGTCCATGTGCGCGGCGACCAGCCGCACGCGCGCGCCGGCATCGAGGGCCGCCCGCGCCAGCGCCACGCCCTGCTTGCCGGAGGATCGGTTGCCCAGGAAGCGGACCGGGTCGATCGGTTCGCGGGTTCCTCCCGCGGTCACTGTCACTGTCCGCCAGGCCAGCTTCGCCGGTTCCGCCGCGGCCGTCAGCGCCTGGGCGGCCGCGAAGATGTCCTCCGGTTCGGGCAGCCGGCCGGGGCCGGAGTCAGGGCCGGTGAGGCGGCCGCTGGCGGGCTCCAGGACGGTGACGCCGCGGGAGCGCAGGAGGGCGACATTGGCGGCCGTGGCCGGGTGCTGCCACATTTCGGTGTGCATGGCGGGGGCGAACAGCACCGGCCCTCGAGCCATCAGCAGCGTGTTCGTCAGCAGGTCCCCGGCTTGGCCGGTGGCCGCGCGGGCCAGCAGGTCGGCGGTTGCGGGGGCAACGACGATCAGGTCCGCCTCGTGTCCGAGCCGGACGTGGTTGACCTTGTCGAGGTCGTCGAACACCGTGGCGCTGACGGAGTGGCCGGACAGCGCCTCCCAGGTTGCGGCGCCGACGAACCGGAGCGCGGCCTCGGTGGGGACCACCGTGACGTCATGGCCCGCTTCGGTGAACAGACGCAGCAGCAGCGCCGCCTTGTAGGCAGCGATCCCGCCGCCTACCCCCAGAATGATGCGCACGACTCGTCCGGTGCCCCTGCCGCGGCCGGGTTACTCGGCGGCTTCGACCGGCGTGGAAACCAGCATGCCCTCGTTGATCTCGCGGAAGGCGATGGAGAGCGGCTTCTCGTTCAGCTTGGTGTCCACGAGCGGACCGACGTACTCGAACAGGCCCTCGTGCAGCTGCGAGTAGTAGGCGTTGATCTGGCGGGCGCGCTTCGCCCCGAAGATCACCAAGGAGTACTTGGAACCGGCGGCCTTGAGCAGGTCGTCGATCGGCGGGTTGATGATGCCTTCGAGAGGTGTAGACACGAAATTCTCCAAAAATCAGTGGGCTGCACGCGGCGCGGTCAGCGCGGGTGCGGGGTCAGACCCATCAGCGAAACTAGCTCGTCAGCCGCCCGGCGCACGTCATCGTTGATGATGGTGTGATCGAACTCCGGTTCGGCAGCAAGTTCCAGTTTAGCGGTTTCCAGCCGCCGCTGCTGTTCTTCCACAGTTTCGGTCCCCCGGCCTACCAGCCGGCGCACCAGCTCGTCCCACGTCGGAGGTGCCAGGAACACGAAGCGTGCCCCCGGAACTGCCGCCTTGACCTGCCGCGCTCCCTGCAGGTCGATCTCCAGCAGCACGGACTTTCCCTCGGCGACGGCTTTCGCCACGGTGCTGCGCAGCGTGCCGTACCGGTTGTGCCCGTGGACGACCGCCCATTCGAGGAACTCGCCCTCCGCAATGAGCTGGTCGAACTCGTCGGAGCTCTTGAAGAAGTAGTGCACGCCGTCCTGCTCCCCCGGCCGCGGTGGCCGGGTGGTGGCGGAAACCGAGAGCCAGACCTCCGGGTAGTTGTCCCGGATGTAGGTGGACACCGTTCCTTTGCCGACGGCGGTGGGCCCGGCCAGGACTGTCAGGCCGCCTTCGAGGCTGCGGGCATCCGGTCCGCCGGCCATCAGCGCACGCCCAGGTGGTCGACGAGGGCCTTGCGCTGGTGCACTCCGAGCCCGCGGACGCGGCGGGTGGGGGCGATGCCCACTTCGCTCATGATTGCCGTCGCCCGCACCTTGCCGACGCCGGGCAGGGCCTCAAGCAGTTCGCTGACCTTCAGGCGTCCAATCGCTTCCTCGTCCTTGCCCGCCTCGAGCACTTCGGCCACGGTGACGCTGCCGTCCTTGAGCTTGTTCTTCACTTGCGCCCTGGCGGTGCGGGCCGCGGCGGCTTTCTCCAGAGCGGCGGAACGTTCATCGGCGCTCAACGGTCGCAGGCTCACGTGGTTCTCCCGTGCAGTTGTGGCGCGTGGATGCGCTCGGGGGTTTGGACTCTTGATGAACCTATCCGCTATCGCCAGCCAAAATCAATCCGCTTGGGCCTCGGTGCGCTGCGCCGGTTCAGGGGACGACGGGCGCCCGCAGGAGCGCGGCCGCGGCCGCCTGGTTCCCCTCGATACGGCCCTTTGAGGCAAGGTCGCTCCGGTGCCAAAGGCCCAAGTAAAGCTCCGGCGCCGGAGCGGAAACGACGGCGCGAACAGGGCCCTCGCCCACGGTCCAGGCGTCTCCGCCCGGGGTTTCGAACCGCACTGCCGCGGCCACCGGCTGCAGCTGGCCGAGCCGCAGCTGCCGGGGAAGGAACATGGTGAGGACTTCGTCCGTGCCGTCCAGGGCGAGGTCCTGGGAAACCGGTGGCGCTTCCTCGCCGGCCGCCGCGGCGGCGTCCCACGCGTGGATGAGGTGCTCGTGGGCCTGGCGGCGGAGCCAGAACCCCGCAGTCCGCGGTCGCGGACCGAAGTTCCAGCATTCCCGGTTCGGGTCGACGTCGGCCATCGCGGCCAGGAAGACATCGGTGCCGTCCAGGAACCAGGCCGCCTCCGCTCCGGCCGGTGGCTCGGGCTCGGGGGCCGGCGCGCCGGACGCCAGCACACCGGCCACCCAGCGCTCAATCGACCCGACGTGGCCCAGCAGCGCGCCGAGGTTCCAGCCCGGGCACGCCGGCACCGGGTTGCCCAAGGCGTCGGCTCTTCCGGCCGCATCCCGCAGCAGGGCGATGCTTCCGGCGAGGGATGCCAGGTATGCCGCGGCGGAGAGGGGCTGGCGCAACTCAGTACACCCGCTCAGCTCAGCGCGTCGAGCGTCCGGCGGGCGGCGCCGCGCAGGCCCTCCCGTGACGGGCCCGCGGCGAGGATGTCCCGGCTTGAGGTGCCGAGCACCTGCGGGTAGGCGTCCCCGAACGTTGTTTTCAGGTCCGCCGCCGTCGCTCCCTGGGCGCCGAGCCCGGGGGCGAGCACGGGGCCGCCCATCGCCGCCAGGTCCAGCCCGAGGTCCCGGACCGCGGAGCCGACGGTCGCGCCGACCACCAGCCCGACTGAGCCGAGACCGGTCCCGTAGCGCCGGTTTTCCGACTCGGCCGCCTCGGTGATCCGCCGTGCCACGGACTCGTCGCCGCCCACGTGCTGCACCGAGGCGCCCTCCGGGTTGGAGGTCAGGGCCAGCACGAACACTCCCCTGCCAGCTTCAGCCGCCAGGTCCAGTGCCGGCCGCAGCGACTCGAAGCCCAGGTAGGGGCTCAGGGTCACCGCATCGGCGGCCAGGGCCGAACCGTCCCGCAGCCACGCGTCCGCGTAGGCGGCCATCGTGGAACCGATGTCCCCGCGTTTGGCGTCCGCGATGGTCAGCACCCCCACTGCCGCAGCCGCGGCGAGCGTCTTTTCCAGCACCGCCATCCCGGCCGAGCCGTGCCGCTCGTACAGCGCGACCTGCGGCTTGAGTGCCGCGGCCAGGTCCGCCACGGCGTCGACGACGGCGAGCGAGAACCGCTCCAGTCCGTCGACGCCGTCATTGAGCCCCCACTGCGCGAGCAGCCCGGGGTGCGGGTCGATCCCCACGCAGAGCGGACCCCGCGCGAGCATCGCCGCCTCGAGCCGGGCACCGAACGCCGCCCGGTCGGCGGGGAGGGCAGGTTCCCGGGTTCGGCCCGGGTCGGCGGGGAGGGCAGGTTCCCGGGTTCGGCCCGGGTCGGCGGGGAGGGCAAGTTCCCGGGTTCGGCGGGCATCCATGGGCAGGAACCTGCCCTCCCCGCCGTCCTCACGCACCGGCGGAGGCCTTCAGCCCGGCGGCGTGTTCCTGCAGGCTCGTCACGCTCCACTCGTAGGAGCGCATCGCCTCGATTGCCTGCACCGCAGCGTTGAACTCGGCCACGGTCGTGATGCACGGGATGCCGATGGAGGTCGCCGCCGCGCGGATTTCGTACCCGTCCCCGCGGGCCTCGCCGCCGGAGGGGGTATTGAAGACCATGTCCACTTCGCCGGCCACGATCAGGTCCGTGATCGTGCCCTCGCCCTCGGCGCTGGTGCCCTCCCCGACCTTACGGACCGTCGTTGCCTGGATACCGTTGCGGCGCAGCATGTCGGCGGTGCCGCCCGTGGAGAGCAGGTCGAAGCCGAGGTCCGCGAGGCGCTTGACTGCCATGATGACCGACCGCTTGTCGCGGTTGGCCACCGAGACGAACACCTTGCCGGAGGTCGGCAGTGCGTTGTTCGCTGCCGCCTGGCTCTTGGCGAAGGCCGTGTCGAAGAACCTGTCGATCCCCATGACCTCGCCGGTGGAGCGCATTTCCGGGCCGAGCAGCGAATCGACGACGGTGCCCTCCGGGGTGCGGAACCTGCTGAACGGCAGCACCGCTTCCTTCACCGCTACCGGCGCGTCCAGCGGCAGCGTCGAGCCGTCACCCGTTTCCGGGAGCATCTTGTAGGCGCTGCGCAGCTGGTGGATGGTCACGCCGGTGCCGATCAGTGCGGCCGCCTTGGCCATCTGCACGCCGGTGGCCTTCGAGACGAACGGGACCGTCCGGGAGGCGCGCGGGTTGGCCTCGAGCACGTACAGCACGTCTGAGGCCAGGGCGAACTGGATGTTTATCAGCCCGCGCACGCCCACGCCTTCGGCGATGGCCAGGGTGGCCTTGCGCACCCGGTCGATGACATTGGCGCCCAGCGTGATCGGCGGCAGCACGCAGGCGGAGTCCCCGGAGTGCACACCGGCTTCCTCGATGTGCTCCATGATCCCGCCCAGGTACATATCCTTGCCGTCATAGAGCGCGTCGACGTCGATCTCGATGGCGTCCTCGAGGAACCTGTCGATCAGCACCGGGTGTTCCGGCGTGATCTCCGTGGCGTTGGCGATGTAGCGGGCGAGGTTGGCCTCGTCGTAGACGATCTCCATGCCGCGGCCGCCGAGCACGTAGGACGGGCGCACCAGCACCGGGTACCCGATCTCGTCGGCAATGGTCTTGGCGTCCTCGAAGGACACTGCGGTGCCGTTCTTCGGCGCCACCAGCCCTGCGGCGTCGAGCACGCGGCTGAACATGCCGCGGTGCTCGGCCAGGTCGATGGCCTCCGGCGAGGTGCCCAGGATCGGCACCCCGGCGTCGGCCAGCTGCTGGGCCAGCTTCAGCGGGGTCTGGCCGCCGAGCTGGACGAAGACGCCCATCACGCCGCCGGTTCGCTCCTCGGCCCCGATGACCTCGAGCACGTCCTCGAGGGTCAGCGGTTCGAAGTAGAGCCGGGTGGAGATGTCGTAGTCGGTCGAGACGGTTTCCGGGTTGCAGTTGACCATTACGGTCTCGTAGCCGGCCTTGCGCAGGGCCATCGAGGCATGCACGCAGGAGTAGTCGAATTCGATGCCCTGGCCGATCCGGTTCGGGCCGGAGCCGAGGATGATCACGGACGGCTTGGCGTGCAGGCCGACCTCGTCCTCCTCGTCGTAGGAGGAGTAGTGGTAGGGCGTGTAGGCGGCGAATTCGGCGGCGCAGGTGTCCACTGTCTTGTACACCGGCCGGATGCCCAGCGCCTGCCGGACACCGCGTACCACGGCCTCCGGGTTGTGCGTGAGGGCGCCGATCTGCTCGTCGGAGAAGCCGTGCCGCTTCGCGGTGCGGAGCATGTCCTGGGTCAGCGCCGAGGCCGACCGGATCTCCCCGGCGATCTCGTTGAGCAGCTGCAGCTGGTCCAGGAACCACGGGTCGATGCCGGTGGCCGCGTGCAGGTCCTCGACGGAGGCTCCGCCGAGCAGCGCCCGCTGCACCTGGCTCAGGCGTTCGGTCGTGGGCCGCTTCGCCGCCTCGACCAGGTCTGCGACCTCCCACTCCGGCACCGGGCTGAAGTCCAGCTGGGCGCCCTTCTGTTCCAGGGAACGCAGTGCCTTCTGCAGCGCCTCGGTGAAGTTCCGGCCCATGGCCATTGCTTCGCCCACGGACTTCATGGTGGTGGTCAGCGTCGGGTCCGCGGCCGGGAACTTCTCGAACGCGAACCGCGGCACCTTCACCACGACGTAGTCCAGCGTCGGCTCGAAGGATGCCGGGGTCTGCTGGGTGATGTCGTTCGGGATCTCGTCCAGCGTGTAGCCGAGCGAGAGCTTCGTGGCGATCTTGGCGATCGCGAACCCGGTCGCCTTCGAGGCCAGGGCCGAGGAGCGGGACACGCGCGGGTTCATCTCGATGACGACGACGCGGCCGGTGGAGGGCTCGACGGCGAACTGGATGTTGCAGCCGCCGGTGTCGACTCCGACTTCGCGGATCACGGCGATGGCGACGTCGCGCAGCTTCTGGAATTCGCGGTCGGTCAGCGTCAGCGCCGGGGCCACCGTGATCGAGTCACCGGTGTGCACGCCGACCGGGTCGAAGTTCTCGATGGAGCAGACAACCACGACGTTATCGTTCTTGTCGCGCATCATTTCCAGCTCGTATTCCTTCCACCCGAGGATGGACTCCTCGAGCAGGACCTCGCTGGTGGGGCTGTACTGGATGCCGGCGCCGGCGATGCGGCGCAGGTCCTCCTCGTTGTAGGCCAGTCCGGACCCCAGCCCGCCCATGGTGAAGGAAGGCCGCACGACCAGCGGGTAGCCCAGTTCGCCAGCGGCGCTGAAGGCCTCGTCCAGGGAGTGCACGATGATGGAGCGGGCCGATTCGGCACCGCAGCGCTCGACGACGCCCTTGAACTTCTCGCGGTTCTCGCCGAGTTCGATGGCGTCAATGTTCGCGCCGATCAGTTCGACGTTGTACTTCTCCAGCACGCCATTCTTGTCCAGCGCGATGGCGGTGTTCAGCGCCGTCTGGCCGCCCAGGGTGGGCAGGACCGCGTCGGGGCGCTCCTTGGCGATGATCTTCTCGACCACCTCGGGGGTGATCGGCTCGACGTAGGTGGCGTCGGCAAACTCGGGGTCGGTCATGATCGTGGCCGGGTTCGAGTTGACGAGGATGACGCGCAGGCCCTCCTCCTTGAGCACGCGAAGCGCCTGGGTGCCGGAATAGTCGAATTCCGCGGCTTGGCCGATGACGATCGGGCCGGAGCCGATAACGAGGACGCTCTTAAGGTCTTCTCTCTTGGGCATTAGTTTTCTTCCTTGGCGTCGATCGTGGCTTTGGAGACATCGGCGGCGTCGGTGCTGCCCGGTCGTTCCTTCGTCGCGGCCATCAGGTCGATGAACCGGTCGAAGAGGTAGGCCGAGTCGTGCGGGCCGGCGGCGGCTTCGGGGTGGTACTGGACGGAGAACGCGGGGATGTCGAGGCAGGCCAGGCCCTCGACGACGTCGTCGTTGAGGCTGGTGTGGCTGACCTCAACCCGTCCGAAGCGGGCCTCGGGTGCCTGGACGGCGCCGTCCTTGGGGGCGTCTACGGCGAAACCGTGGTTCTGGCTGGTGATCTCCACTTTGCCGGTGCGGCGGTCCATCACCGGCTGGTTGATGCCGCGGTGGCCGTAGCGCAGCTTATACGTGCCGAAGCCCAGGGCGCGGCCGAGGATCTGGTTGCCGAAGCAGATGCCGAAGAACGGCAGCCTCGCGTCGAGCACCTCGCGCAGCAGCCCTACCTGGGCGTCAGCGGTGGCCGGGTCGCCGGGGCCGTTGGACATGAAGACGCCGTCGGGCTTGACGGCGAGCACATCCTCCAGGGTGGCGGTGGCCGGCAGGACGTGCACCCGGACGCCGCGTTCGGCGAAGCGGTGCGGCGTCATGGCCTTGATGCCCAGGTCCAGCGCCGCGATGGTGAACTTCGGCTCACCCTCCCAGCCATGGTCGTTCGGCTCAACGACATAGGCCTTGTCCACGCTGACCTCCTCGGCCAGGCGCGCGCCCTCCATCGGTGCCGCAGCCCGCACCTCGGCGAGCAGCTCCTGCTCGGGCCGGGCGGCGGCGCCGCCGGAGAAGATGCCGGCCTTCATGGTCTTGTGCTCGCGCAGGTGCCGCGTGATCGCCCGGGTGTCCACGCCCTGGATGCCGACAACACCCTGGGCCACCAGTTCCTCGTCGAGGCTGCGCTGCGAGCGCCAGTTGGATGGCCGGCGGGCCGCGTCGCGGACGATGTAACCTGCCACCCAGATCCTGCGGGACTCGGCGTCCTCGTCGTTAACGCCGGTGTTGCCGATGTGCGGCGCCGTCTGAACCACCAGCTGCCGGTCGTAGGACGGGTCGGTGATCGTCTCCTGGTAGCCGGTCATCCCGGTGGCGAACACGGCCTCGCCCAGAGCAGTTCCGGTGGCCCCGTAGCTGCGGCCGCGGAAGGTGCGGCCGTCCTCAAGGATCAGCACGGCAGCCGACGTCGAGGGGTTGGTTTCGTCTGTCACAGTCATTGGTTCTTTCCACTCTGCTCAGTTGCGCCCGGGGCAGCGGGCAGGATTGTTTCAAGGGCCTTGGCGAGCGCGGGTTTGTCGGCCGCTGCGCGGGTGCGGAAACCGGTGTCCAGCTCCCGCTCCCCCAGCCGCCACCGCACCACGAGAAGGCCGTCCTTCTCAACGAATTTACCGGCCATGCCGCGCTCAAGCCGCACGCTGTCCAGGTCCCCGGCGGGGATGAACAGGTCCTCGGCGCCTGAGCGGCTGAACAGCAGCCCCTCGCGGTGAACGCTGGCGACGGCGTTGGACCGGATGCCGAGGCCGCCGGCCGCGATGCGGTCCAGCCAGTCCCCGGCAGTCGTCGTCACCACGTACTGGCCTTCGGCGCTCAGCACCGGTTCGGTCAGGGCCTCCGGGACGGTCGGCAGCCGCACGCTGCCCTGGCGTTTGAGCCGGCTGCGCCACCCGCGCGCCAGCAGGCCGAAGACCACCAGCACCAGCAGGACGGCGAACAGGGTTGGCAGGAGTTTCTCCACCGCCGCCCTCCTAGAGTTCCCCGGCGAAGTCGTACGGCGTGTTCAGCGCGCCGTCGAGCACCGTGGCGTGGCCGCGGAAGAACGTCGCCTTCACCGCGCCGGGCAGCTCGCGTCCGGCGAAGGGGCTGTTGCGGCCCTTGGTCGCCATCGCCGCCGGGTCGACCGTCCAGCGGGCCGCAGGGTCGACGAGCACCAGGTTCGCCGGTTCCCCGGCGGCAACCAGCCGGCCCTGGTCCTGCAGCTGGCCGATCCGCGCCGGCGTGGCCGAGGTGATGCGGGCAAAGTCCGCCCAGGAGATCATTCCGGTTTCCACCAGGGTGTGCTGGACCACGGACAGCGCGGTCTCCAGGCCCGTCATGCCCATTGCGGCCTGGGCCCACTCGCATTCCTTCGCCTCGGAGGGGTGCGGGGCATGGTCGGTGCCGATCACGTCGATGGTGCCGTCGGCAACCGCCTCGCGCAGCGCCGTCACGTCCTCGTCGGAGCGCAGCGGCGGGTTGACCTTGTACACCGGGTCGTAGCTGCGCACCAGGTCCTCGGTCAGCCACAGGTGGTGGGGTGTGACCTCGGCCGTGACCTTGATGCCGCGCGCCTTGGCCCAGCGGATGATGTCCACGGAGCCGGCGGTGGAGACGTGGCAGACATGCAGGCGGGAATCCACATGCTGGGCCAGCAGCACGTCGCGGGCGATGATGGCTTCCTCGGCGACGGCCGGCCAGCCCGTCAGGCCCAGGACCGCGGAGACCTTGCCCTCGTTCATCTGGGCGCCGGCGGTGAGCCGGGGTTCCTGCGCGTGCTGGGCGATGACGCCGTCGAACGCCTTCACATATTCCAGTGCCCGGCGCATCAGCACAGGATCATGCACGCACATGCCGTCGTCGGAGAACATCCGCACCCGGGCGCGGGAATCGGCCATCGCGCCGAGCTCGGCCAGTTGTTCGCCCGCCAGGCCGACGGTGACGGCGCCGACCGGGCGCACGTCCACCCAGCCGGCGGCGCGGCCGAGGCTGTAGACCTGCTCGACCACGCCGGCGGTGTCGGCCACCGGGGAACTGTTCGCCATCGCGTGCACCGCTGTGTAGCCGCCCAGTGCCGCGGCGCGGGTGCCGGTCTCCACCGTTTCGGCGTCTTCCCGGCCCGGTTCGCGCAGGTGCGTGTGCACGTCGACCATGCCCGGCAGCACGACGAGCCCGTCCGCGTCCAGCACGGCCGCGCGGGCGTCGGAGAGGCCGGTGCCGGTCTCGAGGATCACGCCGTCGCCGATCAGCAGGTCGGTGCGCTCTCCCCCGAGCACCGCGGCGCCGCGCAGCAGGTACCGGTCCGCGTTCGGGGTCTGTCCGGCGGGGTTCGCGCTGCTCATGAGCTGCTCACTTTCGTCAGTTCGTTCCGTTCCTCGCGTGTGTCGCCGGAGAGCAGCAGGTACAGCGCCGCCATCCGGACGGAGACGCCGTTGCGCACCTGCGCCAGCACCGTGGAGCGCGGCGAGTCGGCGGCGGCGGAGGAAATTTCCAGGCCGCGGTTCATCGGGCCGGGGTGCATGATGATGGTGTCCTTCAGGCCGAGGCTGTCCAGCGAGGCCAGCCTGCGGTCGTCGAAGCCCCAGCGCCGGGCGTACTCCCGCGCCGAGGGGAAGAAGGAGGCATTCATCCGCTCGGCCTGGACCCTGAGCATCATCATGGCGTCCACGCCCTTGGCCAGCGTGCTGTCGAGGTCGTAGCTGACCTCGCAGGGCCAGTGCTCGACGCCGACCGGCAGCAGTGTCGGCGGGGCCACCAGGGTCACGGAGGCGCCGAGCGTGCGCAGCAGCCAGACGTTGGAGCGGGCCACCCGCGAGTGCAGCACGTCCCCGGCGATCGCGACGCGCAGGCCGGTCAGGTCGGCCCCGGTGGAAGCGTTGCGGTTGAGCCGGGACCAGTGCCGGCGCATCGTGAAGGCGTCGAGCAGCGCCTGGGTGGGGTGTTCGTGGGTGCCGTCGCCGGCGTTGACCACGGCCGCGTCGATCCAGCCCGAATTCGCGAGCCGCTGCGGCGCCCCGGAAGCCCAGTGCCGGATGACGACCGCATCGGCGCTCATCGCTTCCAGCGTCTGCGCGGTGTCCTTGAGCGACTCGCCCTTCGACACGGAGGAGCCCTTGGCGGCGAAGTTGATCACATCGGCGGAGAGCCGCTTGGCCGCAGCCTCGAAGGAGATGCGGGTGCGTGTGGAGTCCTCGAAGAACAGGTTGACGACGGTGCGGCCGCGCAGGGCAGGGAGTTTCTTGACCTCGCGGTCCCCCACGGCGGACATTTCTTCGGCGGTGTCGAGGATCCGCACGGCATCACCGCGGCCCAGGTCCTCGGTGGAGAGAAGGTGCCTCATTCGCCCGCCTCAATGACGACGTCGTTCGCCGGACCGTCGGTTTCCTCCAGCCGGACGCGGACCTTCTCGGCGGACGCCGTGGGAAGGTTCTTGCCCACGTGGTCCGCGCGGATCGGCAGCTCGCGGTGCCCGCGGTCCACCAGGACGGCCAGCCGGACAACACGCGGCCTGCCCAGGTCCACGATCGCGTCGAGGGCGGCCCGGATGGTGCGTCCCGAGTACAGCACGTCGTCGACGAGGACCACGACTTTGTTGTCGATGCCGGTGGACGGCAGCTGGGTGGGCCCGGGAGCGCGGGTGGGCTGGCGGGAGAGATCGTCCCGGAACATTGTCACGTCGAGCAGGCCGACGATCCGCTCGGGGTCGATGCCGGGGTCGGTCGCCGCCAGTTTGCGTGCGAGCCGCTGGGCGAGCGGGTAGCCGCGGCGCGGAATGCCGAGCAGCACCAGGTCCTGCGGACCCTTGTTCGCCTCAAGAATTTCGTGGGCTATACGAGTCAGAGCCCGGTCGATATCCGCCGCGGTGAGTACCACGCGCGACGTCGGACCGGTTGAGGATGTGCTCATCGTCCCGCTTCCCCTTTCCCCGCCTCACAGGACGGAATTAAAAGGATCATTGCTTCCTCAAATTACCACAGCGGCCGGTTCTTCCCCTGTGCCGGCGTCCGGTGCCGGGCGTGAGAAAGACCACTGCCGGTGCTCTCCTGCCGCGCCGCGGCAACACCTTGGGCCGCCGGACCACGGGACCTAAGGTGAAGGCATGACGACGCACGGCCCGCAGGACGGGCGCCCGGAGAACCACTGGCAGGCCCAGCCGCCGGGCGCCTCTGAGGGTCTGTTCAACACCGGGCCGGCGACCCAGCCGACCCCGCTCGCGACGCGCCCGGTGCAGGAGCCGTGGCCGGGGCCGGTGAAGCCCCGGCCCGCGGCCCGGGCGGTGCTGAACACGGCCTTCCTTGGCGGTGTGTCCGTGGTGGTGGTGGGCGTGCTGCTGTATTTCGCGGCGCGGATGGGGCCGCAGGTGTTCATTCTCTGCGCACTGCTCGCCCTGGTTCCGCTGGCGATCTGCCTGCTGGTGCTGCACTGGATCGACCGCTGGGAGCCGGAGCCGAGGCTCGCGCTGCTCGGCGCCTTCCTGTGGGGCGCGGGGGCGTCGGTTGCGGTGTCGCTGCTGGTCGGCGGCGTGGTCACCCGGATGGTCATAGCTTCGGTCGCCTCGGCCGACCCCACGGTGGTCAGCGCGGTGCTGCAGGCCCCGCTGGTCGAGGAAACCGCCAAGGGCATCGGCGTGCTGCTGCTGTTCTTCCTCCGCCGCCCCACGTTCAACGGACCGGTGGACGGGATCGTTTACGCGGGCACCGTCGCGGCCGGGTTCGCGTTCACGGAAAATATCATTTACTTCTACTCGGCCGTCTCGGACAGCGGCACCGTGGGCCGGACGCTGGTCCAGGTCTTTATCCTGCGGGGGCTGCTTTCCCCGTTCGCGCACGTGATGTTCACCGGCACGATGGGCGCCATCCTCGGCCTGGCGGCGCGCTACGGCAACACGCCCGCGGCGCTGCTGGCCTGGGCCGCCGGTCTGATCCCGGCGGTGGCGCTGCACGCGCTGTGGAACTCGAGCACCCTGATCAGCCAGTCCTTTTTGGCCGTGTACATCGTGCTCCAACTGCCGCTGTTCCTGCTGGCCGTGCTGGCCATCGTCCTGATGCGCCGCGCCGAGTCCCGGCTGACGTTCCAGCGTCTGGGCGACTATGTGCCTTCCGGCTGGCTCACCGCGCAGGAGGTGGGCATGCTGGCCACCGGCCAGGGGCGCCGACTGGCGATCAGGTGGGCGCGCGGCTTCGACGCGGACCGGATCATGAGGCGGTTCGCCGTCGCCGCGACGCGGCTCGCGTTCGCCCGGCAGCGGATCGTGGTCGGCAAGGACGTGCCGCGCAACCGGCTCGAAGAGCAGAGGCTGCTGCAGGACATCGCCGAGGCGCGGCAACAGCTGTTCGCCCGGCTCGACGGCGGCCGGACGCCGGGCCAAGCAGCCCGGTGACGGCGACCCTGCAGCCAACCCCGTACAGCACAAAGGCCGCACCCCGTGCGGGGTGCGGCCTTTGTGCTGTACGGGTGACGGGCCTTTAGGCGAGGAGCGTCGGCTTGAGCTGCTGCAGCCTGCCGAGCAGGCCGTTGATGAATGTCGGCGACTCATCGGTGGAGAGCATCTTGGCCAGCTCCACCGCTTCGCTCACCGCGACGCCGTCGGGGACGTCATCGTTGTAGAGCAGTTCCCAGGCACCGATCCGCAGGATGATGCGGTCGACGGCGGGCATGCGTTCCAGCGGCCAGCCCTGCGAGTAGGTCTGGAGGAACTCGTCAATGGCCAGCTGCTTCTCACCCACGCCTTCGACGATGTCCATCGTGTACTCGCCGATGATCTGGTCCGTGGACTCCCGCCGGCGCTTGAGCGCCTCGAGGGGGGAAACAGCGCGCTGCTCCGCTTCAAAGAGAATATCCAGGGCCCGGCGACGGGCCTTACCGCGGGCGCTCACTAGTCGTTGACGCGGCCCAGGTAGTCGCCCGTGCGGGTGTCGACCTTGACCTTGGTGCCGGTTTCCAGGAACAGCGGAACCTGGATTTCGTAGCCGGTCTGCACCGTGGCGGGCTTGGTGCCGCCGGTGGAGCGGTCGCCCTGCAGTCCCGGCTCGGTGTAGGTGATCTCCAGCACGACGGACGGCGGCAGCTCGATGTAGAGCGGGGCGCCCTCGTGCAGGGCAATGTTGACGTTCTGGTTCTCCAGCATGAAGTTCACGGCGTCGCCGACGGTCTCGCCGGGAACGGTGATCTGGTCGTAGTCCTGGTTGTCCATGAACACGAAGTCCGCGCCGTCCTGGTACAGGTACTGGTAGTCCCGGCGGTCCACGGTCGCGGTCTCAATCTTCAGGCCCGCGTTGAAGGTCTTGTCAACGACCTTGCCGGACATCACGTTGCGGAGCTTGGTGCGGACGAAGGCGCCGCCCTTGCCGGGCTTGACGTGCTGGAATTCGATGACGTTCCAGAGCTGACCTTCCAGGTTCAGAACTGTGCCGTTCTTGATGTCGTTTGTGGTTGCCACGATGCCTCTTTCTGCTGGCCGGCTATAGCTGCGCAGGGCACGCTCTGGCAGCGCACCGACGCAATTGTCAAAAATCCAGAGTCCATTCTACCGTGTTTCGGCACGGGCTGCCGTCCGGCACCGTGCGGGAGGCTGTTGGCCGCCCGAAGGCACCGCTTAGCTGGCGATCTCCTGGTAGGCGGCGAACAGCAGCGAGGTGTCCGGAACGTCGAGCATTCCGGGCTTGGCCAGGCCGTCCAGGACGACGAAGCGCAAGAGGTCCCCGCGCGCCTTCTTGTCCCGGCGCATACCGTCGAGCAGGCCCTGCCAGCGGTCCCGCCGGTACGTGACGGGCAGGCCAAGGCCCTCGAGGATCGTGCGGTGCCGGTCCGCAACCGCATCGTCCAGGCGGCCGACGCTGCGGGCGAGTTCGGCAGCGAACACGAGCCCCACGGACACCGCCGCGCCGTGCCGCCAGGAATAGCGCTCGACGAGTTCGATGGCGTGGCCGAGGGTGTGCCCGTAGTTGAGGTACTCCCGCGGCCCTGATTCCTTCAGGTCCTTCGAGACGACGTCGGCCTTGACCGCGATGGAGCGCTCGATCAGCTCGCGCAGCTCCGCGGAGCCGGCGTCGAGCACGGCCTCGGGCCGGTCCTCGATCAGCGCAAGGATGGCCGGGTCAGCGATGAAGCCGCATTTGACCACCTCGGCCATGCCGGAGACCAGTTCGTTACGGGGCAGGGTCTGCAGGGTGTCCAGGTCCACCAGCACCGCGGCCGGCGGGTGGAATGCTCCCACGAGGTTCTTCCCCTCGGCCGTGTTGATGCCAGTCTTGCCGCCCACGGCGGCATCGACCATGCCCAGCAGGCTCGTAGGCATGTGGATCACCTTCACGCCGCGCAGCCAGGTGGCCGCGACGAAGCCGGCGAGGTCGGTGACGGCCCCGCCGCCTACCGCCACAATGGCGTCGGAGCGGGTGAAGTCGTTCTGGCCCAGCACCTGCCAGCAGAACGCCGCCACCTGGATGTGCTTGCCTTCCTCGGCATCGGGGATCTCAGCGGTAACCGCGGTGAACCCGGCGCCCGCCAGTTCCTCGCGCACGAGGTCGCCGGTCAGGCGCAGGGCCCGGGGATGGACGACGAGGACCCGGCGGACGCGCTCCCCCAGCTGCGGAGCAAGCTGACCGAGCAGGCCGTTGCCGACGACGACGTCGTAGTTTTCCGCCGGCGTGGTGCCGGTGACCTTGATGACCGTAGCTGAGGTGTTCACGCCTGTTCTTTCGTCAATGTGTTTTGCTGCATGTCCCGCGGGCCTGCACCCTTGGCCCGCAATGCCTCGGCGTGCCCGTCGAGTGCGCTGCGAAGCTGGCGGACAAGGTCCTCGACCCCGCCGCCGCGCACATCCAGGGTGACGTCGGCGAGCCGCTGGTAGACGGGCCAGCGCATGTCGGCCATGTGCTGCCACCGTTCGGCCGCGTTGCCGGCCAGCAGCGGCCGGCCGGTGCTGCGGTTGATCCGCTCGAAAACGGTGGCCAGGTCCGCCTCGAGGAAGACCACCGTGCAGCTGCGCAGCAGCTGCTGGGTACCCGAGTCGAGCACCGCCCCGCCGCCGAGCGAAACGACGATTTCCTCTCCGCGGTGCGTCTCCAGCACCTGGGCGACGGCGCGGGCCTCTTCCTCGCGGAAGAAGCGTTCCCCGCGGCTGACAAACAGCTCCGGGATCGGCCCGTGGCGCTCCACCACCACCTGGTCAGTGTCGACGAATGCCACGCCGAGCGCGCGGGCCAAGGCTTCGCCCAGGGCGGACTTGCCCACCGCCATCGGCCCGATGAGGACGATCGGCCGCGGCGGAATCCCGGACCGGAAGTCCGGGGACAGCGCTGCGGGCATCACTGCCCGACCGAATCCAGCGCCGCCGGGATGCTGGCGAGGTAGCTTTCGAGGTTCCGCCTGGTTTCGGCCAGCGAGTCCCCGCCGAACTTCTCCGTGACAGCCTCGGCCAGCACGAGCGCCACCATGGCCTCGGCGACAACGCCGGCGGCCGGCACCGCGCAGACGTCCGAGCGCTGGTGGTGCGCCCGCGCCGGTGCGCCGGTGGCGACGTCGATGGTCTGCAGTGCCCGGGGCACGGTCGCAATGGGCTTCATCGCTGCCCGGACGCGCAGGACCTCGCCGATGCTCATCCCGCCCTCGATGCCGCCGGCGCGGTTGCTGGCGCGGGCGATACGGCCCGATTCGTCGCGGACGATTTCGTCGTGGGCCGCCGAGCCGCGGCGCTGGGCCGTCAGGAAGCCGTCGCCGACCTCCACACCCTTGATCGCCTGGATGCCCATCAGCGCAGCAGCGAGCCGCGAGTCAAGACGGCGGTCCCAGTGCACGTAGCTTCCCAGTCCCGGCGGCAGACCGTAGGCGAGCACCTCGACGATGCCGCCGAGCGTTTCGCCCTCCTTGTGCGCGGCGTCGACCTCGTCGACCATCGCGTCGGAGGTGTCCTGGTCGAAGCAGCGCAGCGGGTCCTGATCCAGCGCCAGCGTGTCGCCGGGGTGCGGCAGCGGCCGGCCCTCGGGCACGGCGACGGTCGCGATGGCGACGGTGTGGCTGACGAGCTCGATGCCCAGGCCCTTGAGGAACTGCGCAGCGACGGTGCCCAGTGCAACCCTGGTGGCCGTCTCGCGGGCGCTGGCGCGCTCGAGCACCGGCCGGGCCTCGGAGAAGCCGTACTTCTGCATGCCGGTGAAGTCCGCGTGGCCCGGACGCGGCCGGGTCAGCGGCGCGTTGCGGGCCTGGTCGGCCAGCAGCTCCGGGTCCACCGGGTCGGCTGACATGATCTGCTCCCACTTGGGCCACTCGGTGTTGCCCACCTGGATGGCCACGGGTCCGCCCTGGGTGAGGCCGTGCCGAACACCGCCGAGGATGGTGACCTCGTCCTGCTCGAACTTCATCCGCGCGCCGCGGCCATAGCCAAGCCGGCGCCGTGCCAGCGCGTCCCGGATCTGCTGGCTGGTCAGCTCGACGCCGGCGGGGACGCCTTCAAGAATTCCGACAAGGGCCGGCCCGTGTGATTCTCCGGCGGTCAACCAACGCAACATAAACTCCATCCTGCCATGTCGGGGGCTCAGCGGCCGCGTCGGGGCGCTCCCACCGCGTCACACATCGGGTCGATGATGTCGGCCGCTGCCAGCTCCGGGCGGGCGGTGAAAAGCTTCACCTGTTCCACCGCCTGGTAGATCAGCATTTCCAGCCCGGGCACGATGCCGCCCCCGCTCTGCTGCCAGGCCTGCGCGAGGCGGCTGGGCCACGGATCGTAGGCAACGTCGAGCAGCCGGGCGCCGTCGAGCGCGGTGGATCCCTTTGCGGCGAGGACGGCGGCCAGCTCCTCGGCCAGGCTGTCGGCACCGCGCGGCGGAAGGGTGGACACCACGACGTCGAGCGCCGGCAGGGCCTCTGCCGCGTCCTCGAACGGCAGCAGGCGCACCGCGAGGCCGACGGCGGCCGCGGCATCGACGGCCGCCGCGGCGCGGGACGGATCCCGGACGAAGATGTCCGCGGCCGGGGCCCCGAGCTCGGACAGGGCAGCGACGGCCGCTACGGCAGTGCCGCCGCCGCCGAGGATGCCGGCGCGCGGCTGCGGGCGCACCCCGGCGTGGCGCAGCGCGTTCACGATTCCGGCGACGTCCGTGTTGTGCCCGGTGAGCCGCCGGGCGCCGCCGTCTTGGGCGAAGGTCACCGTGTTGACCACCTTCAGCCGGGCTGCCCAGCCGGTGAGCTCGTCCAGCTCGGGGATCATCGCCGTCTTCAGCGGCATGGTCACCGAGAGCCCGCACCACCCGGCCTCCTGCCGGACCCGCGCCATGAAGGCGGGCAGCGTCTGCTCGGTCAGATCGACCGCCTTGTAGCCGATCCGCTCCCCCAGTGCCCGGTACGCGGCGCGGTGCAGCGCCGGGGACCGGGAGTGCCCGATCGGGTGCCCGAGCACGGCCGCGCGCCGCTCCGGGCCGTCAGTTGGAGCCATGTCCTACTGGCACCGTCCGGGGTGGTCCGAGCACCACTTCTGGTACAAGGCCACGTTCTGGTTGTGCTCGGCCAGCGTCTTGGCGAACCTGGTGTCCCCGGTATCCAGGTTCACGGTCACCCAGTAGTAGGCCGACGTCTTGGTGGGCTTCGCCGCAGCGTCGATCGCCTTTTGCCCCGGGGCGCCGATCGGCCCGACCGGCAGCCCCGGATTGGCGTAGGTGTTGTACTTGTTGGACTTGTCGTTCTTCTCGCTGTCCGTCAGCTCGTAGCCCTTGCGGCCAAGCCCGTAGGACACGGTGGCATCGGACTGGATCAGCCCGCGCGTCTCCGGGTTGTTCGGCACCAGGCGGTTCTGGATCGCGCCCGACACCTTCCCGTAGTCCGCCGGACCGGCCTCGGCCTGGATGATGCTCGCCAAGGTCAGGATGTCGTACTGCTTGCCCGGATCGGTGATGCCGTCCGCCTTGAGCTGGTCCATGGTCCGCTTGACCATCAGGGCCAGGATGTCCTTCGGCTTGGCATCCACCGGGAAAGTGTACTCACCCGGAGCGAGGTAGCCCTCCAGGCTGGGTGCCTTCGCCGGCAGCCCGAAGGACTGGGGGTTCTTCGCCGCCTCCTCGAAGTCCGACACCGGGATCCCCAGCGAGTCCGACAAGGAGCTGAAGACCTCGCTGATCCTGGAGCCGGCGTTCACGGCGGCGTATCCCGTCTTGGGGCCGCCCTTGCCGCTGAGGATGGCGGCGGCGTCGGCGGCCTTCATCTCCTTCTTGAGCTTGAACGTGCCGGGGTGCAGCTGGTCGTTGCCGAGCGCCCTCAGGAACGGGTTCTCCGAAGCGATGACATCCTGCTGCACGAGGTCCGCGGCGACCGCACGGGTGGCGGCCCCCGGAGCAATCTGGAAACTGACCGAGTCGTGGCCCGGGCCGGGGAAGTCCGCGTCGGACTTGGTCGCCAGCAGCGGGGAGATCATCTGGGCCACGAAGAACACCACCGCGGTGAAGAATGCGAGCACAAGCAGCAACGCGAGCGTCCGGCGGCGGCGGCGCACCTTCTTCGACGGCTTTTTGCGGGCCGGGCGGGGCACTGTTTCGACGGAGCCGTGGTGGTAGGCCTCAACGGGTGCATAAGCGTCCTCGTAGGCGACCGGGTGGCCCTCGTGGTCCTCATAACGCACGGGCTCGCCATGTTCATCGACGTACTGGACCGGATGTCCTTCGCCGTCGACGTCTGCATAGTAGTGCTGGCCGTGCTCGTCCTCGAAGACGGGGACGCCGTGGTCGTCGTGGTACGCCGGGTGGGCCCCGCTGTGCACCGGGACGCCGCGGGCGTCGACCAGTTCGGGGGCGGGCTCGGGGGCCGGTTCCGGGGCAGGCGCCGGTTCCGGTGCGGCGGCCGGTTCGTGCCGCGGCGCGGGCGGCTGCTGGGCCGCGGGAAGCGAATGCTCAGCAGGACGGGAAGCATCGGCGGCGGGCGCCGCCTGGGCGGGCGCCTCGGGCCGGCGCTCGTCTGCCTGCCCGTTCCCGGCGGCGGCCTCGGCGGCCAGGCGGGCGGCTTCGGCTTCGCGCCTTTCGCGGCGCGACTGGTACACGCCGGCCCCCGGAGGCATGGGGTCGGACGATCGGTGGCTCACGAGTGCCTCCCTTTCACGTGCTCGGTGGTCGGATCTGCTGCACCCGACGCACCGGCCTGCTCAGAGGCTGGCCGCGACTGCTCACTGGCGGGCGTCACTTGTCGGCCGACGTCGGTCCCCCGTGCTTTTTGGGTGTCGATGGCATGCTGAAGAATGGAGACTGCAGCCACCTGATCCACTACTTTACGATGCTCCCGGCTGCTCAGGCCAGCTTGATGCAGGGAGCGGTGGGCCGAGACGGTGGTCAGCCGTTCGTCCACGAGCCGCACCTGGGCGGCGGAACCGGACCGGGCCAGCCGGTCCGCGAGCTCCTGCGCGTAGTCGGTTGCCATCTCCGCGGAGGCGCCCTCCTTGCCGGAGAGGGTGCGCGGCAGGCCGACGAAGACTTCGACCGCTCCCAGCTCGGCGGCAGTGCGGACCAGGACGCCAATGTCGGAGTTCTTCTTGGTGTCCCGTCTCAAGGTCTTGACCGGCGAGGCCAGGATGCCGTCGGGATCACAGGCCGCGAGCCCGACGCGGACGGTTCCGACGTCCACGCCGAGCTTGGGGCCGCGCGGGAAACCGGCGCTGGCGTGATCCGGGCTGGCCTGATCTGGGCTGGCCTGATCGGCGCTGGCCCGTTCCGCGTTGTCTTGTTCCGGCATCCGGGCCCTAGCGCCGCGCCGCAATCTCGTCGCTGACGGCCTTCAGCGCCTCGGCAACCTTGCCGGCATCGGTTCCGCCGCCCTGGGCGACGTCGTCCTTGCCGCCTCCGCCGCCGCCGAGGATCCCGGCGGCCAGCTTCACGAGTGCACCGGCCTTGACGCCGAGTTCCCGGGCGGCATCATTGGTGGCCACCAGGATCACCGGGCGGCCGTTCGCAACCCCCGCCACTGCCACTGTCGCTGCCGACGAGCCGAGCCTGTTGCGCAGGTCCATCGCCAGTCCGCGCAGGTCTTCAGCACCGCTGACCTGGCCGGCGTCATGGGCAATCACCCGCACGCCGCCGAGGTCGCGGGCGGTCTCGACCAGGCGGGCCGCCGCGGCCGTCAGCTGATCCTTACGCAGGCGTTCCAGCTCCTTTTCGGCCGTCTTGAGCTTGTTCAGCGTCGCGGCAAGGCGGTCCGGCAGCTGGTTGGAAGGAACCTTCAGCATTTCGGACAGTTCGGTGACGAGGGCGCGCTCTGCGGCCAGGTGCCGGAAGGCGTCCATGCCCACGAAGGCTTCAACACGCCGGTTGCCCGAGCCGACCGACTGGTCGCCCAGCAGCGTGAGGCTGCCGATCTGCGCGGTGGAGCCGACGTGCGTGCCGCCGCAAAGCTCGCGCGACCAATCGCCGTCAATTTCCACCACGCGCACTTCGCTGCCGTAGACCTCGCCGAACAGCGCCGTGGCGCCGAGGGCCTTGGCTTCCGCCAGCGGCATGACCTTGGTCTGCACCTGGTAGTTGCTGCGGATCGCGAGGTTGGACACCTCTTCGATTTCCGAGCGGGTGGCCGCGCTGAGGCCCTGGCCCCAGGCGAAGTCGAAGCGCAGATAGCCGGCCTTGTTGAAGGAACCCCGCTGGAGGGCCTCCGGGCCGAGAATCTGGTGCAGGGCGGCGTGCACGATGTGCGTGCCCGAGTGGGCCTGCTCCGCCGCGTGGCGGCGCTCCGCGTCCACGGCGGTCCGGACGAGGGTGTCGGTGCCGATTTCGCCCTCGCGGACGACGGCCTTGTGCACGCTCAGGCCCTTCACCGGGCGTTGCACGTCAAGCACCTCGACGACGAAGCCGTTGCCGGTGATGAGGCCGACGTCGGCAGCCTGGCCGCCCGCCTCGGCGTAGAAGGGTGTCTCGTCCAGGACCAGTTCGATCTCCGAGCCCGCGCCGGCGTGCGGCACGTGCAGGCCCTTGCTGATCAGCGCCCGGACGCGGGATTCACCGCTGAGTTCGTCATAGCCGGTGAAGAGGGTGGCGCCCTCGGACAGCAGGTCCTTGTACAGGGTCAGGTCCGCATGCCCGCTCTTCTTCTCCCGGGCGTCGGCCTGGGCGCGCTGGCGCTGCTCGAGCATCAGGGACCGGAAACCGGCCTCGTCCACTTGCAGGCCCGCTTCCTCCGCCATTTCCAGCGTGAGGTCGATCGGGAAGCCGTAGGTGTCATGCAGTGCGAACGCGTCGGCGCCCGAGAGCGGCTGGTCGGCGGCCTTGGACTCGGCCACCGCCTCCTCGAGCCGGGCGGTGCCCGAAGCGATGGTGCGCAGGAACGCCTTCTCCTCGGCGTAGGCGATCCGGCTGATCCGTTCGAAGTCCTTCTCCACCTCCGGGTAGACGCCCTTCATCGCGTCGCGGGAGGCCGGCAGCAGGTCCGGCAGGCAGGCCTTTTCGACGCCGAGCAGCCGCATGGCGCGCACGGCGCGGCGGATGAGGCGGCGCAGGATGTAGCCGCGGCCCTCATTGGAGGGTGTCACGCCGTCGGCAATGAGCATCAGCGAGGAGCGGATGTGGTCCGCCACCACGCGCATCCGCACGTCGTCGGCGTGGTGCGGGTCCTCCTCGGTCTCCGCGCTGGTGTATTCCTTGCCGGAGAGCCGGGCGGCGACGTCGAGGACGGGGCGCACCTGGTCGGTTTCGTAGAAGTTCTCCACGCCCTGCAGGATCAGCGCCAGGCGCTCGAGCCCGAGGCCGGTGTCGATGTTCTTCTTGGGCAGTTCGCCGAGGATCTCGAAGTCGTCCTTGCCGCGGCCTTCGCCGCGCTGGTACTGCATGAAAACGAGGTTCCAGATTTCGATGAACCGGTCGTCGTCGACCGCCGGTCCCCCGTCCTTGCCGTACGCAGGGCCGCGGTCGTAGTAGATCTCGGAGCAGGGGCCCGCCGGGCCGGGCTGGCCGGTGGACCAGTAGTTGTCCTTCTTGCCCATCCGCTGGATGCGCTCGGCGGGGAGCCCGGCGATCGAGGCCCACAGTTCGGCCGCTTCGTCGTCGTCCTGGTAGACGGTCACCCAGAGCCGGTCCTTGGGCAGGCCGTACCCGCCGTCGTCGACGCTCTTGGTCAGCAGTTCCCAGGCGAAGCCGATGGCCTCGGCCTTGAAGTAGTCGCCGAAGGAGAAGTTGCCGGCCATCTGGAAGAACGTGCCGTGCCGGGCGGTCTTGCCGACTTCCTCGATGTCGAGGGTGCGGATGCACTTCTGCACGCTGGTGGCCCGGCGGTAGGGGGCTTCCTCGCGCGCGGTGAGGTAGGGGATGAACGGCACCATGCCCGCCACCGTGAACATCAGGGACGGGTCACTGGAAATCAGCGAGGCGGATGGCACGGCGGTGTGACCCTTGCTGACGAAGTAGTCGACCCAGCGGCGTGCGATCTCTTGGGATTTCATGGACCTACAGAACCCTTCTCAATTTCCTGCGCAGACGGCCACGAGCCAATCTGCAGACAATCTATTCTGCCTTGAATACGGCCGGCAGGCAGACACCGGCCTTGGCAGCGGGCGCCCGCTCAGGCGCGGTGCGCCGGCTCCGCCGCCTCGACGCCGAGCGCGGACCGCAGGTCGGTCTCGCGCTGGTTCATTCCGTCGCGGACGGCCTCGGCGAAATTCTGCACCCCGTCGGCCAGCCGGGCGACCGCGCGGTTCAGGCCCTCCGGGCCGAGTGCGCTGCGGGTTTCATTGAACTTGCGTACGGCCAGGACGCCGACGGCGACGCCCAGTCCCATCCAGAAGATGCGCTTCATGCGTGTGTGCTCCAGTGTGTGAAAAGACGGCGGTCAGCGGCTGCGGCGGCCGGAGCCGCCGCGTCCGCGGTTGGCGAACGCGGAGCGCACTCCGTAGGAGAAGGCAGCGACCTTGATCAGCGGCGAACCCACCGTGGCGGCGACCAGCGAGGAGAGCGCCGAGATGTTCGCCGAGGCGTCGGAGACGTTGTTGGCGATGCCGTCCACCTTCTGCAGCTGCAGGTTGGTGGTGGAGACGGTCGCGGTCACCTCGTCCATCAGCGGCGTGGCGCCGTCGCTGAGCGAACGGATCGACGCGCGGATTTCGTCGAAGACCTTGCCCAGTTTGTACACCGGGACGGCCAGGATTGCGACGAGAACCGCGAAGACCCCGGCCGCAATCAGGCCTGCGATATCCCCACCACTCATGGGCAGCCACTCCTTAGGAAATCTGTGTTGCTGTTCAGGGCCAGCGGACGGCTCGGTGCCGCCGTGCGCCCTCAAGTACCTTACATACAAAGCAACCCGCGGCGCTTGCCGCGGGCTGCTTCGAAGGGTTGCTGAGCCGCGAGGGCTTAGCGGGCGTAGTACTCGACCACGAGCTGCTCTTCGCAGGTCACGGGGACCTCGGAGCGCTTCGGGCGGCGGACCAGGCGGGCCTGGAGCTTGTCCAGCGAAACGTCCAGGTAGGCCGGAACGTTCGGCAGTACGTCGCGGTGCGCACCGGCGGCAGCAACCTGGAACGGGACCATGGTCTCGCTGCGGTTGTGCACGTGGACCAGCTGGCCCTCGGAAACGCGGAACGACGGGCGGTCCACGCGGACGCCGTCGACCAGGATGTGGCGGTGCACAACCAGCTGGCGGGCCTGGGCGATGGTGCGGGCAAAGCCGGCGCGCAGCACCAGGGCGTCGAGGCGCATTTCCAGCAGCTCGATCAGGTTTTCACCGGTCAGGCCGTGGGTGCGGCGGGCTTCTTCGAAGACGCGGGCAAGCTGCTTCTCGCGGATGCCGTACTGGGCGCGCAGACGCTGCTTCTCGCGCAGGCGGACCGCGTAGTCGGAGTCCTGCTTGCGGCGGGCACGGCCGTGCTCGCCGGGCGGGTAGGGGCGGCGCTCAAAGTACTTGGCTGCCTTGGGGGTCAGCGCGAGGCCGAGAGCGCGGGAAGCGCGGGCCTGACGCTTTGCACGTGAAACCTGGGTCACGTTGGTCATCCAATCTTGGTTCTGGCGGCGGGCCGGT
The DNA here is from genome assembly GCF_018531425.1 of Paenarthrobacter sp. DKR-5. Taxonomy (GTDB): domain Bacteria; phylum Actinomycetota; class Actinomycetes; order Actinomycetales; family Micrococcaceae; genus DKR-5. The sequence continues at coordinate 91,504 of NZ_JAHBOI010000006.1, read as the reverse complement.
GCACCTCGGTGCTCCGGCTGTGTTTCTTGTTTCCTGGCCTCCGGTAGTGGAGAGTTAGGGCTGCCGCTGCCCTTGGCTACAGCACGCTGAGCACACTCCGGCCCGGTAATGGGCTGAAAAGGATTGTGCCGGCAGCGTTGGCTTGCCAGTCAGCTGTCAAGACTACCGGAAATCACTCCCCGCGGACAATCGAGCGCAGCCGCTCCAGCCGCGGCCCGATCTCCCGCTCGGCGCCGTTGGCCGTGGGCTCGTAGTAGTTGCGGCCCACGAGGTCGTCCGGCGGGTACTGCTGCCGGGCCACCGAGTGCGGCTCGTCGTGGGCGTACTTGTAGCCCTTGCCGTGGCCGAGCTGCTTGGAACCCGGGTAGTGCGCGTCACGCAGGTGCGCCGGAATGGTGGTGCCCCTGCCGGCCCGCACGTCGGCGATCGCTGCGTTTATACCCATGTACGCGGCATTGGACTTCGGCGCGGTCGCCAAGTGCACGACGGCTTCCGCGAGCACGATCCGGGCCTCGGGCATCCCGATCAGCTGCACCGCCTGCGCCGCTGCCACCGCGGTCTGCAGGGCGGAAGGGTCCGCCATGCCGACGTCCTCCGCGGCCGAAATCACGATGCGCCGGGCAACGAAGCGCGGGTCCTCCCCGGCCTCGAGCATCCGCGCCAGGTAGTGCAGCGCAGCGTCGACGTCGGAGCCGCGCACCGACTTGATGAAGGCGCTGGCGACGTCGTAGTGCTGGTCCCCCGCCCGGTCATAGCGCACGGCCGCAACGTCGAGCGCCCGTTCGGTGTGCCGGAGCGCCACGGGGACGGGATCATCGGCCGCGCCGTGCTCCTCGAAGGCCACACCCGCGGCCGCTTCCAGGGCGGTCAGGGCGCGGCGCGCGTCTCCACCGGCGAGCCGGACCAGGTGCGCCAGGGCCTCGTCCTCGAGCTTCACCCGGCCGGCCAGGCCCCGGGGGTCGTCGACCGCCCGCAGCAGCAGGCCCTCGATGTCCGCGGCGGTCAGCGGCTGCAGGGTCAGCAGCAGCGACCGGGACAGCAGCGGCGACACGACGGAGAAGGACGGGTTTTCCGTCGTGGCGGCGATCAGCACCACCCAGCGGTTCTCGACGCCGGGCAGCAGCGCGTCCTGCTGGGCCTTGTTGAACCGGTGGATCTCATCCAGGAACAGCACGGTGGTGGTCTTGTGCAGGTCACGCGCTGTCAGTGCTTCATCCATGACTTTGCGCACGTCCTTGACGCCCGCCGTGATGGCGGAGAGCTCAACGAACTTGCGGCCCGGGCCGCGCGCGATCACGTGCGCGAGGGTGGTCTTGCCGGTGCCCGGGGGCCCCCAGAGGATGACCGAGCTTGGTCCGGCGGGCCCCCTCGCGCCGGCACCGGCGGCGAGCAGGCGCAGCGGCGATCCGTTGCCGAGCAGATGCTGCTGGCCCACGACGTCGTCGAGCGACCGGGGACGCATGCGCACCGCGAGCGGGCTGCGCGGTGAACGGTCGCCGGCGGCAGCCGCTGTTGCGTTGCCGCCGTCCTGCGGCTCGTCCGCTTCGTCGTCGCCGGTCTGGCCGAATAGATCCATCACAACAGTCAAGGCTACCGACTCGTCCCGACAGCCGGGCCTCCCGTCCCCCGAACGGCCGGTTGTGGCGGGCTGTTTGCGCACCAGGCCGCCACGACTGGCCGTTCGGCCGGGGCGGAATGAGATGCTGGCGGGATGAGCAGCCAGACCCCGACGCCGCCGAGCCGCACCGCCTTCGTACCGGGCGAGCGGCTCGCCGGATGGATCGGGCGCTTCGAGGCCTCGCACGGACCGGCTGCCGCCGAACAGACGGATACCGCACTGGAGCTCACCGCTGAGGACGGTGCGTCCGCGCTGCTGGAGGCCCCGTGGCCGGAGGACGGCCGTCCGGGTACCGGGACCACCACGGCCGAGCGGCTTGCCGCCCTCGCCGGCCAGGCCCGCACCATGGGCATTGTGCTGCTCCGGCGCGGGGGCTACGCGGTGGGCCTGGCGCGCGGAGGTGAACTGGTGGCATCCAAGGCAGGACGCCGCCGGGTGCAGTCCCGCACGGCCGCCGGCGGCTGGTCGCAGCAGCGGTACGCGCGCCGCCGCGCCAACCAGGCCGATGAGCTCGTCGAGGCCGCCGCCGGGCACGCCGCCGCCATCCTGCTCCCGGCGGCCCCGGAATACCTGGTGCTGGGCGGGGACCGGGCGCTGTGCCGGGCACTGCTGGCCGAGCCCAAAGCCGCGCGGCTGGGCACACTGCCCCAACTGCGGTTCCTCGACGTGCCGGACCCCACCGCGGCGGTACTCCGCCGGGCAGCCGCCGATGCGGCAGCTGTGCGGATCACCGTCACGGACGCGCCCGGCCCCGCATCATGAGCAGGCAGCAGTTCCGCCCAGGCCGCTCAGCCCGGGCCGCTCAGCCCGGCGAGCAATCAGCGCGGGCAGCAATCAACCGGCTCAGCAGCCGGCGGGAAACCGCCGCAGCGGCGCCTGCCGGAACAGATAGCGTCCGGCGGTCGTGAAACCGAGCTGTTCGTAGAGCTCGCGCGCTCCGGTGTTGGCTTCGGTGACCAGCAGCCAGAACTGCCGCACCCCGTGCGGCGCGCCGGCTGACATCAGGGCGCGCGCGACTCGGCGGGCATGGCCCTGCCGGCGGTGGGCGGCCGCCGTGGCCATGCAGTACAGCCCACCCCACTCCCCGACCAGGGCCAGGCGTCCGACAGCGGCCAGCTGCCCGTCCGCGGTCCGCGCTGAAGCGTACAGCGCGGGGCAGCCGGTGAGGATCCGTACCGCCACTTCACGCCCGGCACCGCCTGTCCTGCCGTCCATGTGCCACCACAGGTCGAGCCACTCGCCCGACGGCGCATCCGCCAGCTCGACCGTCCCCGGCTCGACCAATTCCGGCTCAACCGTCTCCGGCTCAACCCGTGCCGTCTGGATGAGGGTGCGGGACTGCCGGGTGTAGCGGCGGCGGTCCAGTTCGGCGTCGAGCGCCGCCATGGCAGGCTCATCGAGGACTTGGAAGATCGGCGGGAGCCGGCGCGCCTTGTAGTAGGACTCGGCCTCGTCGACGGCGGTCCGCAGGTCCTCCACCGGGCCGGCCGGCCAAACGGAGTTGGCCCGCTGCGTCACGCCCTCCGCCGAGCGCAGCACCCAGCCGCCGCGCAGCTCGGTGTGCGGGGCGGGCCAGGCGCGGTGCAGCAGCGGGCCGAACTCAGGCACTGTGGACCGCAGGGGCACTGCGGACCTCAGGACTCGCGCCGCGGCTCCGGCTTGGCGTCGACGCCGGCTTCCTTGCGCTGCTGGGCGGTGATCGGTGCCGGTGCCGCGGTCAGCGGGTCGAAGCCGCCGCCGGACTTCGGGAAGGCAATGACGTCGCGGATCGAGTCCACGCCCGCCAGCAGGGAGACCACGCGGTCCCAGCCGAACGCGATGCCGCCGTGCGGGGGCGCGCCGAACTTGAAGCCCTCGAGCAGGAAGCCGAACTTCTCCTCGGCCTGCTGCTCGTCGATGCCCATCACGGCGAAGACACGTTCCTGGATGTCGCGCCGGTGGATACGGATCGAGCCGCCGCCGATTTCGTTGCCGTTGCAGACGATGTCGTAGGCGTAGGCCAGCGCCGAACCGGGGTCGGTATCGAAGGTTTCCATGAACTCGGGCTTGGGCGAGGTGAAGGCGTGGTGCACGGCCGTCCACTTGCCTCCGCCGACGGCGACGTCGCCGGCGGCCACGGCCGTCTCGGCGGCTTCGAACAGCGGCGCGTCCACGATCCAGACGAAGGCCCAGTCCTTCGGGTCGATCAGGCCGGTACGGTGGCCGATCTCGACGCGCGCGGCGCCGAGGATCGCCCGGGAGGCGTGCACCTCGCCGGCCGCGAAGAAGATGCAGTCACCCGGGTTGGCGCCGACGGCGGCCGCGAGGCCCTCGCGCTCGGCGTCGGTGAGGTTCTTGGCGACGGGTCCGCGCAGTTCACCGTCGTCGCCGATCAGCACGTAGGCCAGGCCCTTGGCACCGCGCTGCTTGGCCCACTCCTGCCAGGCATCCAGCTGCCGGCGGGGCTGCGAACCGCCGCCGGGCATCACGACGGCGCCGACGTACGGTGCCTTGAAGACGCCGAAGTTGGTGTCCTTGAAGAACTCCGTCAGCTCGGTCAGCTCCAGGCCGAAGCGCAGGTCGGGCTTGTCGGAGCCGTACTTGGCCATCGCCTCCCAGTAAGTCATGCGGCGGATCGGGGTCGGGATTTCGACGTCGATCAACTGCCAGAGGGCCTTCACGATCCGCTCGCCCAGGCCGATGATGTCGTCCTGCTCCACGAAGCTGGCTTCGATGTCCAGCTGGGTGAACTCCGGCTGGCGGTCGGCACGGAAGTCCTCGTCCCGGTAGCAGCGGGCGATCTGGTAGTACTTCTCGAAGCCGCCGACCTGGAGCAGCTGCTTGAAGAGCTGCGGCGACTGCGGCAGCGCATACCAGGACCCCGGCGCCAGGCGGGCCGGCACCAGGAAGTCGCGGGCGCCTTCAGGGGTCGACCGCGTCAGGGTCGGCGTCTCGATCTCCACGAACCCGTCCTCGTGCAGCATCTGGCGGGCCACACGGTTCGCCTCGGAGCGCAGCCGCAGGTTGGCTGACATGCCGGGGCGCCGCAGGTCCAGGTAGCGGTGCTTGAGCCGGGCCTCCTCCCCCACCTCAACGTGCTCGTCCACCTGGAAGGGCAGCGGGTCCGCAGTGTTGAGCACGACGACGGACTCGGCGATGACCTCGATCTCACCGGTGGCCAGGTGCGGGTTCTCGTTGCCGGCGGGCCGCTTCTCCACGGTGCCGGTGATCTGCAGGACGTACTCGTTGCGCAGGCCGTGGAAGACCTCCTCCTCGCGCACCACGACCTGGGCGACGCCGGACGCGTCCCGCAGGTCCAGGAAGGCCACGCCGCCATGGTCCCGCCGGCGGGCCACCCAGCCGGTCAAAGTCACGGACTGTCCAATGTTCCCGGCACGAAGGGAGCCGAGGTCATGTGTGCGCAGCACAGCATTCCTTCCAGGTACTAAGCTGGCGTCGGATCGCGCCAGCCGGAAAAGACGTAAAAAAGACGTTCCGTCCGAGTTTACCCGCGTTCGGCGCCGCCCCCGGCCAGCACCCGACCCTTGGAGAACCTCCGTGAGCGCCCCCGGACACCTCGTACGCCGCCTTGGCACCGGCGACGCCGTGATGATCGGTCTTGGCTCCATGATCGGCGCCGGCGTCTTCGCCGCGTTCACTCCGGCGGCCGCTGCAGCCGGGTCCGGACTGCTGGTGGGCCTTGGCTTGGCCGCCTTTGTTGCCTACTGCAATGCGACCTCTTCCGCGCAGCTCGCCGCCCGCTACCCGACGTCGGGAGGCACCTACGTCTACGGCAGGGAGCGGCTGGGCCCTTGGTGGGGCTACCTGGCCGGGTGGGGGTTCGTCATTGGCAAGACCGCCAGCAGTTCGGCGATGGCGCTGACCTTCGCAGCCTACGCGGCCCCCGCCGGCTGGGAGCGGCCCGTGGCCGTGGCCGCCGTCGTCATCCTCGCCGCGGTCAACTACCACGGAGTGACCCGGACCGCGGGCCTGACCCGCATCCTCGTGGTGCTGGTGCTCCTGGCCCTTGCGGCAGGTGTCGCCGCCTGCTGGCTGGGCGGCGCGGCGCACACCGCGTCGCTGGCTCCTTCCGGGCTGCTTTCCGGGGGCTGGTACGGAACCCTGCAGTCCGCGGGCCTGCTGTTCTTCGCGTTCGCCGGGTACGCGCGAATCGCCACCCTGGGCGAGGAGGTGAAGAACCCGCGGCACACCATCCCGCGCGCCATCACGATTGCCCTGGCCATCACCATCGCGGTCTACGCCGTGGTGGGTGTGACCGTGCTGGCCGCGCTGGGCCCGGACGGCGTCGCCGCGAGTCCGGTGCCGCTGGCCCGTGCCGTCGGCGCCGGGTCCTGGGGCTGGGCGGTCCCCGTGGTCCGGGCCGGCGCAGCGGTCGCCTCGCTCGGTGCCCTGCTGGCGCTGATCGCGGGCCTGGGCCGCACCACGCTGGCGATGGCGCGTGAGAACGACCTGCCGCGCTGGCTGGCTGCGGTCCATCCCCGGTACAAAGTCCCGCACCGCGCCGAGGCGGTGCTGGCGGCAGCGGTCTGCGCGATCATCCTGGTGGCGGACCTGCGCGGCGCCATCGGATTCTCCTCCTTCGGCGTCCTCGTCTACTACTTGGTGGCGAACGTTGCGGCGTTCACCCAGCCGCGCGAGCAGCGTCGGTACCCGCGCGGGCTGCAGGTCGCCGGTGCGGCGGCGTGCCTGGTCCTCGCCGCCACCCTCCCGGGTCCGTCCGTCATCGCCGGCTTGGTGATGTTCGCCGTCGGCGTCGTCCTGCGGCTGGTGCGGCTCCGCAGCTCGAAGACGTAGAAGCGCTCAGCCCTCGACGGCGGTCACCGCGGGAACGAGGTCCTCTGCCGGCGGCATCCACACGGCGGGGTCCGCCGAGGTCTGCTCGCCGGAGCGGATGTCCTTGACCTGGTGGGTGCCGTCCTCGCCGGTGAACCAGACGAACGGGATGCCGCGGCGGTCCGCGTACTTGATCTGCTTGCCGAACTTCTCCGCCTTGGCCGCGACCTCGGTGGCAATACCGCGCGAGCGCAGGGCCGCCGCGACTTCCTGGGCCTCGCTCCAGCTCTCGTCGTTTGCCAGCGACACCAGCACGGCGGTGGGCACACTGCGCGATGCCTCAGCGAAGCGCTGGCTGAGCATACGGGACACCAGGCGCGTCACCCCGATGGACAGGCCGACGCCGGGGAACGTCCGGCTGCCCTTGCTCGCCAGGGAGTCGTAACGGCCGCCGGAGCAGATGGACCCGAGGTGCTCATGGCCCACCAGGACTGTCTCGTAGACCGTGCCGGTGTAATAGTCGAGCCCGCGGGCGATGCTCAGGTCGGCGATCACCCGGCCCGGGGCCCGGCGGGAGGCCTCGCCGATGACCTGCTCCAGCTCGTCCAGGCCTTCGTCCAGCAGCGGATCGCTGACGCCAAGGGCGCGCACCTGCTGCACAAAGGACGTGTCCGGCGTGCGGATCGCGGCCAGCTTCAGGGCCGCGTCCGCCTGCTCGTCGGTGGCGCCCAACTCCTCCTTCAGCAGCGCGGCAACCTTCTCCGGACCGATCTTCTCGAGCTTGTCGATGCTGCGCAGGACGCCGGCGGTGTCGGTGAGCCCGATGCCGCGGTAGAAGCCCTCGGCGAGCTTGCGGTTGTTGATCCGCAGCCGGAAGTCCGGGATGGGCAGCTGGCCGAGGGCCTCGACGATGACCAGGGCGAGCTCGACGTCGTAGCGGAACGGCAGGCTGCCGTCGCCGACCACATCGATGTCCGCCTGGGTGAATTCACGGGCGCGGCCTTCCTGCGGCCGCTCCCCCCGCCACACCTTCTGGATCTGGTAGCGGCGGAACGGGAACGCGAGGTAGCCGGCATTCTCGACCACATAGCGGGCAAACGGCACGGTCAGGTCGAAATGCAGCGCGAGCTGGTGCGGATCCGCCTTCGCCTGATCCTCGTCATCCTCCTGCAGGCGGCTGAGCGCATAGACCTCCTTGTCGATCTCGCCCTTGCGCAGCAGCTGCTCGACCGTCTCCACAGCCCTGGTTTCCACCGAGGCGAAGCCGTGCAGCTCAAAGGTCCGCCGCAGCACGTCCAGCACATGGAGCTCCACCAAACGCTCCTGGGGCAGCCACTCGGGGAAACCGGACAGGGACGCGGTACGTGCCATTGAGGGAGCTCTCCTTGCGTTGCGGCCACCGCCGACCCGCCCTCCGGCGGATTCGCGGCCTTCGTACAGGTGGCCGTGCGTAAACTATGTGCGGCAGCCAGTTTATGCGCTCGGGGCACGCCCCCGGGAACGGGCGCCCGTGCGCGGTGCCGCCAATGAAGGGCGCGCAGCCCGACGCAAGCAAGCTGCAGTACCGGATCATCGGCCGAGGAGGACGTTTGCCCGCCAGCAAGAGGGACGCGCGCGAGCTCAAGAAGCGCGTGCAACAGATGGAAGCGAAGCAGCGGCTGCGTGAAGAGCAGCGTCGCCGCCGCCGGCGCGACAATCTGCTGGCGGCCGGCGCCCTCGCCGTCGTCCTGCTGCTCGCCGTCGTCCTTCAGCTGGCGGTCTTCAGCCACAACCCCACCGAGGCCGAGGCCAAGGCTGTCGAGGCCGGGTTGGGCAGCCCCTCGGCGTCCGCCAGTCCAACGCCGGCGCAGACCAACGGGCCGAACATCCCTGCCGCCTCCACCGCCGCCGGGAAGACCTTCACCGGCCAGCTGGTGCTGAACGGTTCGCCGCTAGGGGTCGAACTCGACGGCAAGAAGGCACCCCAGGCCGCCGCGGTCTTCGCCTCCCTGACCGCGAAGAACTTCTTCAAGGGCCTGTCCTGCCACCGGCTCACCGACGCTCCCAGCTTCGGCGTACTGCAGTGCGGGTCCAAGGACGGCAAGGGCGGCTCGGATCCGGGTTATGAGTGGGGCCCGGTGGAGAACTCGCCGGCCGACGGCAAGTACCCGGCCGGTACAATCGCCGTCGCCCGCGGCAGCAGCACATACAGCAACGGCACCCAGTTCTTCATCGTCTGGAAGGACACCGTCCTGCCGCAGGACACCGGGGGCTACACCGTCATGGGCAAGGTGACCAGCGGCCTGGACGTGGTGAAGAAGATCGCCGCCGGCGGGATCACCCCCGGCACCTCCGGCGCCACCGACGGGGCGCCGAAAACCCCCGTCACGATAGACTCGTTCTCTGTGAAGTAAACGGCCGGCGCCCGCGCCAGCCTCCCCCGGCCGATACACGCCCCCAAGCGAAAGACTTTTAGCGGTGACAGACAGTCAGAAATCCGACGAAACAGCAGTGCAGGCACCGGCGACCGAGCAGGATCCGGCAACCGTGACGGAACCCGAAGCAGCGCCCGCCGAAGCAGCCGCCGCCGAGTCCGCGCCCGCCGAGGCAGCACCCGCCGCCGAGTCCGCGCCCGCCGAAGCGGCAGCTGGCCGCCCGGTCCCCTCGCCGGCACCCGGGCCCCGGCCCACGCCCGCCGCTTTCGCTGCCCGCCCCAAGCCGGCGGTGGTGCCGGTACCGGCTGCCGCAGCATCGGCAGCCGCAGCCCCCGCCGTCTCGCTGGAGGAAGCCTCCAAGTGGGGCCGGGCCGATGACGAGGGCAACGTCTTCGGCCAGGTCGACGGCGAGGAACACAGCGTCGGACAGTATCCCGGAGCCAGCCCGGAGGAAGCCCTGAGCTACTTCGCGCGCAAGTTCGAGGACGTCAGCGCCCAGATCGCCCTGCTCGAGCAGCGCGTCGAGGCGCACGCTCCGTCCGCGGACATGCACAAGACCGTCAAGCACCTGCGCGAGCAGCTCAGCGCCCGCACCATGGTGGGGGATTTTGCGTCAGCCGAGGCGCGTCTTGACACCTTGGACGGCAAAATCAGCGAGCTCGCGAAGGCGGAGCGCGCACAGCATGACGCCGCCCGCAGCGCCGAACTTGCTGCCCGCGAGGCCATCGTGGCTGAAGCCGAGAGCATCGCCGGACAGGATCCTTCCACCGTGCAGTGGAAGACCAGCAGCGCCCGCATGAATGAGCTTTTCGAGACCTGGAAGACGGCCCAGAAGGGCGGGATCCGGCTCGGACGCAGCACGGAGGATGCCCTCTGGAAGCGGTTCCGTGCCGCGCGCACTGTTTTCGACCGGCACCGCCGGGCCTACTTCTCCCAGCTGGACAGCAACAACTCCGCGGCCAAGTCGGCCAAGGAGAAACTCATTGCCGAGGCGGAGGCGCTCTCCAGCTCCACCGACTGGGGCTACGCGGCCGGCGAGTACCGCCGACTGATGGACCAGTGGAAAGCTTCGCCCCGGGCGAGCCGCAAGGACGACGACGCGCTCTGGGCACGCTTCCGCGCCGCGCAGGACGCGTTCTTCTCGGCCCGGCAGGAAGCCAACGCCGCCATCGACCAGGAGTACGCCGGCAACCTCAAGGTAAAGGAAGCCCTGATCGTCGAGGCGCAGGCACTGCTGCCCATCACGGACCTCGCTGCCGCGAAGAAGTCACTTCAGTCCATCCGTGACCGCTGGGAGGACGCCGGCAAGGTGCCCCGGGCGGACATGGGCCGGATCGAAGCGGGCCTTCGGCAGGTCGAAGACGCTGTCCGCCGCGCCGAAGACGAGAACTGGCGCCGGACCGACCCGGAAGCGAAGGCGCGCACCAACAGCGCCCTGAGCCAGCTGGAAGCCACCATCGCCGCGCTGCAGGAAGACCTTGCCAGCGCTGAGAAGGCCGGCGACCAGCGCAAGGTCAAGGACGCCAAGGAAGCCCTCGAGGCGCGGCAAGCCTGGCTGGAGCAGATCAAAAAGGCCGCCGACGACCTGGCCTGACGCCCCGGCCCGGCATTCGAAGGCCCCGCACCGCCGCTTTTCCACATCCGGCAGTGCGGGGCTTTTTGCTGTCCCGGGACCGCGGCATGCTGGGCTAATGGACTACAAGGAAGCAGCGGGCGCAACCCTGATCAGCGACGGCCGCAGGTTGATCCGGCCCGGGGAGCCTTTTACGGCAGGTGAGCTGCGCGCGATGGCACTCGACGGCGTAGTGCGCCAGGTGATCCGGGATGCCTACCTTCGCGCCGGAACCGGGGCCACTCCTGCGCTGCGGGCCCAGGCCGTGGCCTCGGCGATTCCCGCTGCGGCTGCAGCCCGGACCGTGATCGGCCGGCTCAGCGCCGCATGGGTGTACGGCTGCGCACCGCCTCCGCCGAGGGTGGCATTGCTGGTGGACCACGGCCGGCGCATCTCGGCCCTGCGGCCGTTCAGCGGCTGCACCCTTCACGAAGCGTCGCTGGGCCGGTTCGATGTGGTGATGCTGGGCTCCGTGCCTGTCACGAGCCCGCTGCGCACGGCGGTCGACCTGGCGCTGCACGTGATGCCGGAGCAGTCGGTGCCGGCCCTGCAGCGGCTGACCGCCGATCCTGCGTTGAACTGCCCGGCCGATCTTGTCCGCCGAGCCGTACTCAGCTGGCCCCGGGTGCCCGGCCGGAGAGCCGCTCTGGACCGGCTGGAAGCTGTGCGGCGGCCCGGCGCTCCGTAGCCCGGCGCTCCGCAGGACCTGGACACGGACCGTCATGGCAGCTGCTCCCGGCAGCACGTCTCTGCTGCCGGCCGCGACCTCAGGTCTTGCGACGGCTGGATCCCGTCGTGCGGTAGACGTCGAACACGCCGTCAATCTTCCGCACCGCGCTGAGCACGTGGCTGAGGTACTTCGGGTCCCCCATTTCGAAGACGAAACGGGAGATGGCCAGCCGGTCGGTGCTGGTATGCACGCTGGCGGAGAGGATGTTGACGTGGTTGTCCGAAAGTACGCGGGTGACGTCGGAGAGCAGGCTCTTGCGGTCCAGCGCCTCCACCTGGATTTCGACCAGGAACACGCTGGACTGCGTCGGGGCCCAATCGACCGGCACGATGCGGTCCGGCTGGTCGCGCAGGTCCTGGACGTTACGGCAGTCACTGCGGTGCACGGACACCCCGGAGCCGCGCGTGACGAAGCCAATGATGGGGTCCGGCGGCACCGGCGTGCAGCACCGTGCCAGCTTGACCCAGACATCGCCGACGCCGCGGACCACGACGCCGGAGTTGGAGAACTTCGGGCGGCGGGGAGCGGTGGCTATCGTGGTTTCGGCGAGGTCCTCCTGGGCCCCCTCATGGCCGCCGAGCGCGTCGACGAGCTTCTCCACGACACTGGCGGCGGAGACGTTGCTGTCCCCGATCGCCGCATACAGCGCGGAGATGTCGGTGTAGCGCAGTTCCTGGGCCACGCCAAGCAGCGCGTCGTGGGTCATCAGGCGCTGCAAGGGCAGGTTCTGCTTGCGCATCGCACGCGTGAGCAGGTCCTTGCCCTTTTCGATCGCTTCCTCGCGCCGTTCCTTGGTGAACCACTGCCGGATCTTGTTGCGCGCGCGGGGGCTCTTGACGAAGTGCTGCCAGTCCTGGCTGGGACCGGCGCCCTCCGCCTTGGACGTGAAAATCTCCACCCAGTCGCCGTGGTTGAGCTCGCTGTTGAGCGGCACAAGCTTGCCGTTGACCCGTGCACCAATGGTGCGGTGGCCGACCTCTGTGTGTACCGCGTAAGCGAAGTCCACCGGCGTGGACCCGGCCGGAAGCGCCATCACTTCGCCCTTCGGGGTGAAGACGAACACTTCCTTCGCATTGATCTCGAACCGCAGCGAGTCCAGGAACTCGCCCGGATCGGACGTTTCCTGCTGCCAGTCCACGAGGGTCCGCAGCCAGCCCATGTCGCCGTCGCGCGGGCTGCCGACCGCCTGCGCTCCTCGCGCAGGCTGATCCTTGTACTTCCAGTGCGCCGCGACGCCATACTCGGCACGGCGGTGCATCTCGTGCGTCCGGATCTGGATCTCAACCGGTTTGCCCCCCGGGCCGATCACCGTCGTGTGCAGGGACTGGTACATGTTGAACTTGGGCATGGCGATGTAGTCCTTGAACCTGCCCGGAAGCGGGTTCCACCGCGAATGCATCGCGCCGAGGGCGGCATAACAGTCGCGCACCGTGTCCACCAGCACGCGGACACCCATCAGGTCGTTGATGTCGTCGAAGTCCTTGTCCTTGACGATCATCTTTTGGTAAATCGAGTAGTAGTGCTTGGGCCGGCCTGTGATGGTGGCCTTGATCTTGGCCGCGCGCAGGTCCTCGGCGATCTGGCTGCGGATGACGCTCAGGCTCTTCTCCCGCTCCGGCGTCCGGTCCCCCACCATGCGCACGATCTCCTCGTACACCTTCGGGTAGAGCGCGGCGAAGGAGAGATCCTCCAGCTCCCACTTGATCGTGTTCATGCCCAGGCGGTGTGCCAGCGGTGCGAAGATCTCCAGCGTCTCGCGCGCCTTTCGGGCGGAGGACTCGGCCGAGACGAAGCGCCAGGTCCGGGCGTTGTGCAGCCGGTCGGCGAGCTTGATCACCAGCACCCGGATGTCCTTGGCCATGGCGACGACCATCTTGCGCACGGTCTCGGACTGGGCGGCTTCCCCGAACTGGACCTTGTCCAGCTTGGTCACGCCGTCAACGAGGTTCGCCACCTCCGGACCAAAATCCGCGCGCAGCATGTCCAGCGTGTAGTCGGTGTCTTCCACCGTGTCGTGCAGCAGTGCCGCGGCGAGGGTGGTGCCCGTCATGCCGAGTTCAGCGAGGATGGTCGCCACCGCGACCGGGTGGGTGATGTACGGGTCCCCGCTCTTGCGCTTCTGGCCCTGGTGCGCACGCTCCGCGACGGCAAAGGCGCGCTGGATCAGGTCGAAGTCTTCTTTGGGGTTGTTGGTGCGCACGGTGCGCAGCAGCGGCTCGAGGATCGGCGAGTAGCCGGCGTTGCCGCGGCCCGTCAGCCGCGCGAGCCGTGCCCGGGTGCGTTCCCGGCGGCCGGGGAAGGTGGGCCGGATGCCGGCGATGTCCACCGCCGCGGAGGGCTGCCTGGTCACCGCGGGCGCGAGCGATCCGTTCCCGGAGCCTGCGGCGTCCACGGGAACGGCATTCTCAACCCTGTCGGTTGAACTCACTCGCTCGTCCACGGCTGCATCCTCTGCGTCAACACTGGTTTTGTTCAGTTTATGCCCCCGACCGGCCCGGCCTGTACAGCGGACCCGGCGGGATGCAGCGCCGCCCGCCGCCGGCGCACCTTTCAGTGCGCCCGGCGACGGGCGGCGGGGTCCGGAACGGGCCGGAACGGCTCAGGCCTGCGCGAGCGATCCCTTCGCGGCGTCGTCGGCAGCAGCACTTCCGGCAGCCTTCGCAGCCTCACGCCGCGACTGCACCCGCTTGGCCTGCCGCTCCAGCGCCGGCTCGCGGCTGCGCAGCGCCGCGTACAACGGCGCCGCAACGAACAAGGTCGCCGCAGTGCCGATGATGATGCCGACGAAGAGCGCCAGCGAAAGGTCGCGCAGCGTGCCCGCACCGAGCAGCCCGGCGCCGATGAACAGCACCGCCGCCACCGGCAGCACGGCCACCATCATCGTGTTGATCGAGCGCACGAGGGTCTGGTTCACCGCGAGGTTGACCTCCTCGGCGAACGTCCTGCGGGTCGAGGAGTCGATGTGCGAAGTGTTTTCCCGGATTTTGTCGAAGACCACCACGGTGTCGTACAGCGAGTAGCTGAGCACGGTCAGGAACCCGATGATCGCCGAGGGGGTCACCTCGAAGTCGCTGACGGCGTAGACCCCGGCCGTGATGATCAGGGTCGCGGCCATGCCGCCAAGGGCCGAGAGCGACATCTTCCAGGTGCGGAAGTACAGCGCCATCAGCACCGCCGCGAGGCTGACGAAGATGATCAGCCCGAGGACGGCCTGGTTCGTGACATCAGCGCCCCACGTCGGGCCGATGAACGTCGAGGTCACCTGCTCGTTCGTCACCCCGTAGGCCTTCGCAAGGGAGTCGCGCACCTGAACGGTTTCGTTGTCGGTCAGTTTGTCGGTCTGCACCCGCATCGTGTTGCCGGCGACGTTGGTCACGCGCGGGATCTGCGCGCCGATCAGGTTCTTGACCGCCTTCTCCCCCACCAGGGTGTCGGTGGTCTTAACGTTGGAGACGGTGAACTCGGAGCCGCCGCGAAACTCGATGCCGAGGTTGAACCCGCCGCGCAGCACCGGCACCAGGATCGAGATCGCGACCGCCACGAGGGTGACGATGAACCAGATCCGGCGCCGGCCGACGAAGTTGTAGGAGCGCTTGCCGGAGTAGAGGTCGTTGCCCCATGTTGCCAGGGTGTTCATTTACTTGCTCTCCTTCGATCCGCCCTTGGAGCTGGCCGCGAGCTGGTTTTGCCGCTCCGCCAGGCGCCGTTCGGCGATGGTCTGGCGCCGCTCGGCCTCGGCGGCCGCCCGGGCGTTCTTGGTGCGCGCAGCGACCGCTGTCTCCTCCGGGGTGCGGATGCGGCCCGCACCGCGGTACAGCGGGATGGCGCCCAGCCTGGCCGGGTCGAGGCCTGAGAAGCGGTGCCCCTCGCCGAAGAACCGCGTCCGCGCCAGCAGCACCAGGGTCGGGTGGGTGAACATGAACACGACAATGAGGTCGGCGACTGCCGTAAGGCCGAGGGTGAACGCGAACCCGCGCACGTTGCCGACCGCGACGAAGTACAGCACGACCGACGCGAGCAGGTTCACCGCCTTGGAGGCGAGCACCGTGCGCTTGGCGCGCTTCCATCCGTTGGCCACGGCGGACTGCAGACCGCGGCCCTCGCGCAGTTCATCGCGGATGCGTTCGAAGTACACGATGAACGAGTCCGCGGTCTGGCCAATTGCCACGATCAGGCCCGCCACACCTGCCAGCGACAGGCGGTAGTTCTCCGTCCAGCCCAGGATTGCGATCGCCAGATAGGTCAGGCCGCCGGCCACCACCAGGGAGGCAATGGTGACGAACCCGAGGGCGCGGTACTGGAACAGCGAGTAGATGACCACCAGCAGCAGGCCGATGGCACCGGCCAAAAGGCCCATGCGCAGCTGCTCCCCGCCGAGGGTGGCGGAGATCTGCTGCTCGCTCTGGATATCGAAGCTGATCGGCAGCGCGCCGTACTTGAGCTGGTCCGACAAGGCCTTGGCGGACTGCTCGGTGAAGTTGCCGGTGATCTCCGGGCGGCCGTCCGCGATGGCCGCGAGGGCGCGCGGAGCAGAAATGACCTTGCCGTCGAGCACGATCGCGAACTGGGAGCGGGGGTCGGACCCGCCCGTGGCCTGCGAGTCCACGTAGAACTTGTTCAGCCGGGTCGTGACTTCCTTGAACTTCTGCGTGCCCTCCGCGTCGAACTGGATCTGCACGGCCCACTGGTTCGTCGTGGTGCCGCGGCTGCCCTGCTGCAGGCCGTAGCTGGACCCGCTGATGTCCTTCCCGCGCACTTCGACCGGGCCAAGGATGTACTTGGTGCCGGTGTCCACCTCGCAGGCAACCGTGGGCTTGGCCGGATCGACCTTGGCAGGCGGCGGCGTCACGGGGTTGACGCAGCTGAGGTTTTCGAACTGGCGGTAGAGCGTGCCGTCGATCCAGTTCTGGTCGCTCGAGTTGGTCGGCTTGGCCTTGGGCTTGGGCAGCTGCGCGGCCGGCAGCTGCTTGTCCTTGGCGACGGCGCCGCCCTGCCCGGCGGCAAGCACCGGGCGGAAGTTCATGTCGGCGGAGGCCTGGATCAAGGCGCGCGTCTGCGAGTCGGGGATGCCGGGGAGGCTGACGACGACGTTGCGGCCGGACTGGGTGCTGATCTCGGCTTCGGAGACACCCGAGCCGTCCACGCGCTGGCGGATGATCGCCACCGCCTGGTTGAGCTGCTCATCATTGATCGCGGCGCCGCCGTCGACCTTGGGCGCCAGGATCATCTGGGTGCCCCCCTCGAGGTCCAGCGCCAGCTTCGGCGCCCAGCTGGCGCCGCCCCACAGCGATCCCCCTCCCAGCACCAAGGCGCAGAGCGCGAAAATGACGCCCAGCCAGATCAGCGTCCGGCGGGCTATCGAGGTCGGGCCAGTTCGTGGCATCTAAAGATCCTTCTAGGTGCGCGGCGGGCTGTCCGCCGCGTCGGTCGGTGACGCGCGCAGGACCGCCGTCGTCGTTCCGAGGAACGATGACCGCGGTCCTTGAGCTTCTGCTTCGCGGAAGCCTACTTGTCCTTGTTCTCGTTCTGGTCAAGGCGGCGCAGGGTTTCCTCCGGCGTCTCCGGGCGCGCGGGCTCGGCCGGCTGGCCGGGGAGCGTGTCCTCCGTGCTGGTTGCACCGGTCAGGCTGGAGGCATCGTCGGGCACGACAGGGGCGGTGGGGTCGACGGTGGTGGCACCGGCGGGGGCTGCAGCGTCCGCGGCCGGGGTCAGGATCTTGGTGACCGCCTGGCGGTGGACCGTGGCGGTGTTGCCGGGCGAGAGCTCAAGAACAACCTTGTTCTCGGCGTCGTCCACGCTCACCACGGTGCCGTACAGTCCGAAGCTCGTCATCACCTCGACGCCCGGGCCCATCTGTGCCTGCTGTTCCTGCTGCTGCCGCTGCGCCTTCTTCTGACGCCGGAACGTCATGAAGATGAAGACGGCGAAGATCGCCAGCAGGGCAAGGGTCATAAAATCCACAGGTAAGTCCGATCTTGTCATCCAAAGGTGGGCTGCTGCGGCATCCAGGGGTCCCGGACTGCTCCGGTCCGAGGGCGCGAACGTGCCGAGCGTCATACCAGTCTAAGCTCAAAAGCTGTAAAACGCCTGCTAGTCGTCCTCGTCGGCGGCCGGGCTGTCAAGGCTGAAGAGCGGCGCCGGGGCGCCGGCGGCCTCCGGCACGGGCAGTCCCAGGTGCTCCCAAGCGGCCGCAGTGGCGATGCGCCCGCGGGGGGTCCGGCCGAGCAGCCCTTCCCGTACCAGGAACGGCTCCGCCACGGTTTCGACCGTCTCCGGCTCCTCGCCGACGGCGATGGCCAGCGTGGACAAGCCGACCGGGCCGCCCTGGAACTTGGTGACCAGCGCCGTGAGCACCGCACGGTCCAGACGGTCCAGCCCCTTGGCGTCGACCTCGTACATATCCAGCGCGGCGGAGGCTGCGCGGGCGTCGATCTCGGCGATGCCGTGCACCAGCGCCCAGTCGCGCACCCGGCGCAGCAGCCTGTTGGCGATGCGGGGTGTGCCGCGGGACCGGCCGGCGACCTCCGTGAAGCCAGCCGAGCTGACCTTCAGGTCCAGCAGGCCGGCCGAGCGGCGCAGGACCAGCTCCAGCTCCTCGATCGAGTAGAACTCCAGATGGCCGGTGAAGCCGAAGCGGTCGCGCAGCGGACCCGGCAGCAGGCCCGCCCGGGTGGTGGCACCCACGAGAGTGAACGGCGGCAGATCCAGCGGGATCGCCGTCGCCCCGGCTCCTTTGCCCACCACGATGTCGACCCGGAAGTCCTCCATCGCCATGTAGAGCATCTCCTCCGCCGGGCGGGACATCCGGTGGATCTCGTCGAGGAAGAGCACCTCCCCCTCGGACAGCGAGGAAAGGATCGCCGCCAGGTCCCCCGCATGCTGGATGGCGGGACCGGAGGTAATGCGCAGCGGCGCGTTCATCTCGGCGGCGATGATCATTGCGAGCGTGGTTTTTCCGAGGCCCGGCGGCCCGGACAGCAGCACGTGGTCCGCGCTCTTTTCGCGCATCCGCGAGGCCTCGAGCACCAGGGACAGCTGCCGGCGCACGCGCTGCTGGCCAACGAAGTCGGCGAGGTTGCGGGGCCGCAGTGCCGCCTCGATCACCCGCTCCTCGGGCTCGCCTCCCGCCGTCATCAGCGACGGTGCGTCGGATGCCCCCCGGTCAGGCATTGCTTCCCGCCCGCACGCCTGCCCTGGCGTTGTCCGTGCCCAGCCAGCGCAGGG
The DNA here is from genome assembly GCF_018531425.1 of Paenarthrobacter sp. DKR-5. GTDB lineage: Bacteria > Actinomycetota > Actinomycetes > Actinomycetales > Micrococcaceae > DKR-5. The sequence goes on along the minus strand of NZ_JAHBOI010000006.1, from coordinate 73,133 downwards.
TGGTGCGCAGGATCTCGCCCACGTTGCCGCCGGCGGCAACCTCCGGTGCGGCGGCCAGCGCCTTATCGATGCTGCCGGCGGCGTCCTTCTCGGACCAGCCCAGGCTTGTCATCGCGGCGATCACCTGCGGCTTCCACTGCTCCTGCGCGGACGGGCCCGGGACGGTCTCCCCGGTAGGCACCAGCTTGTCCGCCAGCTCGAGCACAATGCGACGCGCACCCTTCGGGCCAATGCCGGGAACCTTGCTGAAAGCCTTGTCGTCCCCGGACGAGGCGGCGACCCGGATCGCCTCGGCGGAGTGGACGGCCAGCACGGCCAAAGCCAGGCGGGGGCCGATCCCGCTCACCCCGAGCAGAACGTCGAACACCTCGCGCTGGTCCGTGTCGGCGAACCCGTACAGGGTCATCGAGTCCTCGCGGACGATCATCGAGGTGAAGACGGTGACGGTCTGCCCGTGCCGGAAGGTGCTGAGCGTCTGCGGTGTGGCGTTGACGGTGACACCGAAGCCGTTGAGGTCGATGACGGCGGAGGAGAGCCCGACGTGCGCCACCGCGCCTCTGAGAAAACTGATCAACGGAACGCTCCTGCAAAAAGGGTCGGGTCGGAAAAACCGAACATATCTACGAACACCCTAGCAACGAGCGCCGACATCCCGGTCCCGCCACACCGTGGACCGATGGCGGCCAAGCTGGTCAGCGCCGGCGCGCCTTGGCCTCCGCCGCCGCCCAGGCCTTCTGGGCCGGGGTGAGCCCTGCCGACGACGGCGAGCCGGGCGCGGAGGTCGGGCCGGACCGCCACGCGTGCGTGATCGCCAGGGCCAGGGCGTCCGCAGCGTCCGCGGGTTTCGGGGCTTCCTGCAGGCGCAGGATCTTTGTCACCATCTTGGTGACGGCTGCCTTGTTGGCGGAGCCGCTGCCCGTCACGGCGGCCTTGACTTCGGTCGGCGTGTGCAGCGCCACCGGCACCCCGCGTTTGGCGGCCGCAGCGATGACGACGCCGGAGGCCTGCGCGGTCCCCATCACGGTGCTGACGTTCAGCTGGGAGAACACCCGCTCGACCGCGAGCACGGCCGGCGTGTGCAGGTCCAGCCACTCCTCGATCGATGTCGAAATCATCAGCAGCCTGCGGTCCAGCGACACCTCGGGCGGAGTGCCGACCACCCCCACGGCAACCAGCGTGGCCTGGCGGTTTGCCGCAATATCGACCACCGCAAGCCCGCAACGGGTCAGGCCCGGGTCCACCCCCAGCACGCGCAGGCTCACCGGAAACCGCTATTCGGCGTCGAGCGCCGCCATGACCTCGTCGCTCACATCCGCGTTGGAGTACACGTTCTGCACGTCGTCGAGGTCCTCGAGCGCGTCGTAGAGTTTCATGAACTTCCGGGCACTGTCGACGTCGAGCTGGACCTCCATCGAGGGCACGAAGCCGGCCTCGTCGGTGTCGTACTCGATGCCGGCTTCCTGCAGCGCCGCGCGCACCGCCGGCAGGTCCTGCGGCTCGGAGATGACCTCGAAGTTCTCGCCGCTGTCCTTGACTTCCTCGGCACCGGCGTCGAGCACGGCCATCAGCAGGTCATCCTCGGTCAGGTCGTTCTTCGGCAGGCTCACGACGCCCTTGCGGGTGAACATGTAGGCCACCGAACCGGGGTCGCCCATGTTGCCGCCGTTGCGGGTCACGGCGAGGCGGACCTCGGAGGCGGCGCGGTTCTTGTTGTCGGTGAGGCACTCGATCAGGATGGCCACGCCCTGCGGGCCGTAGCCTTCGTACATGATCGTCTGGTAGTCGACCGCTTCGCCGAGCTGCCCCGAGCCGCGCTTGATCGCCCGGTCGATGTTGTCGTTCGGCACCGAGGTCTTCTTGGCCTTCTGCACCGCGAGCTCAAGTGCCGGGTTCCCGGCGAGGTCGGGGCCGCCGATGCGCGCGGCGACTTCAATGTTCTTGATCAGCTTGGCGAAGGACTTGGCGCGTCGGGCGTCAATGACGGCCTTCTTGTGCTTGGTGGTTGCCCATTTGGAGTGGCCCGACATGGTTACGCTTCTCCTCTGATCATGCGAATGAAAAGGTCGTGGATCCGGAGCTCTCCAGTGACCTCCGGATGGAATGAGGTGGCCAGCAGCTGCCGCGATCGTACTGCGACAATTCTAGCGGCCCCCTCGACGGCGGCTTCCTGCGCCGATCCCGTGGGCTCGACCCGGGCCAGGACCTCGACGCCGTCGCCGGCGCGCTCCACCCACGGACCGCGGATGAACACGGCGTGCACGGGTTCGACGCTGCCGTCCTCGGCCGGGAGCAGCCCCGCGAAGTCGAGGTCGGTCTCGAAGGATTCCCGCTGCCGGCCGAACGCGTTGCGGCGGACCGCGATGTCGAGCCCGCCGAAGGTCTGCTGCGGGTTGCCGCCGCGGTCCGTCGCAGGGTCCGTGATCTCGTCGGCCAGCAGGATCATCCCCGCGCAGGAGCCGTACACCGGCATCCCGGCGGCGATCCGTTCCCGGATCGGGTCGGCGAGGTTGAAGATGCGGGACAGTTTGTCGATGGTGGTCGACTCGCCGCCGGGAATAACGAGCCCGTCCACGGACTCAAGCTCGGCCGGGCGGCGGACAGTGATGGCGCGGCCGCCGGATGCCTCGATCGCGTGGACATGTTCGCGCACGTCGCCCTGCAGGGCCAGCACGCCGACCAAAGGCCTCTCTGAGGGCGACGGGGCCTTGTCCAAAACCGTCTCCCGGGCCGCCGTCGATACTGAAATACTCACTCCAACATCATAGTGGGGCCGCCAAATCGGACCCCGGGCTGATGCGGCCCGGCCCGCCCGGGACGCCGCCCGGCGCCGGGCGGCAAGGCCCAAGCAAGTAGCATGGACCGGGACGACTTCAGCGAAAGATTGGTTGGCAGTATGTGCGGAATCGCCGGATACCACGGCTTCGGGGAAGACCAAGGTCTTCTGGAGGCCATGAACAAGTGCATTGAGCACCGAGGTCCCGACGGCGAGGGCTACTTCACTGACGGACAGGTGGGCCTGGCCCACAAGCGGCTGTCCATCATCGACGTCGCCCACGGCCAGGAGCCGATGATCAGCGCCGACGGCGAGACCGTGCTGGTGTACAACGGCGAGGTCTACAACTACCTCGACCTGCGGGCCGAACTGGAGGCGCTCGGGCGCACGTTCCGCACCAACTCCGACACCGAAGTGGTGCTGCAGTCCTACGAGCAGTGGGGCGACGACGCGTTCGACCGCTTCAACGGCATGTTTGGGTTCGCGATCTACGACCGGCGCAACAGCCGGCTCGTGCTGGCACGCGACCACTTCGGCATCAAGCCGCTGTACTGGGCGAACGCGGGCACCGACGTCGAACCGAAGATCCTCTTCGGCTCCGAAATCAAGCCGCTGCTGGCCGCGGACAAACTCGAGCGCAAGGTCAACGAGCGCATCCTGTACCGCTACCTGCAGTTCCGCATCCACGATGAGGAAGCCGAGACCTTCTTCGACGGCATCTACAAGCTCATGCCGGGCGAGAAGATGGTGATCGACACCGCCACCGGCCAGTTCGCCGTCAGCCCCTTCACCCGGCTGCGTGAGGAACTCGAAGAGCTCTCCAAGATCGAGACGCCGTACAGCCAGGACGTCATCGACGAGTACCGCCGCCGCTTCACCGAAGGCGTGCGCCTGCGGCTGCAGTCCGAAGTTCCGGTGGGCACGGCCCTCTCCGGCGGCCTGGACTCCTCCGCCGTCGTCGTCACGATCAACAAGCTCATGCAGGAGAAGGCCGCCGCCACCGACTCGCTCGGCGCCTCGCAGCAGACCTTCTCGGCGATCTTCCCGAACTCGATCAACGACGAAGAGAAGTACGCCGACGCCGTCCTGGACATCTGCAAGGGCAACGTCACCAGCCACAAGATCCTGCCGAAGGCGCACGAATTCGCCGAGGACCTCGAGGATTTCGTGCGCACCCAGGAGGAGCCGATCATTTCCTCCGGTCCGTACGCGCAGTACCGCGTGATGCAGGAAGCCTCCAAGCACGTCACCGTTCTGCTGGACGGCCAGGGCGCCGACGAAATGATGGCCGGCTACATTCCCTATTACTTCGCCTACCTGCGGCAGCTGAAGAAGCGCGGACAGAACGCGAAGCTGGCCAAGGAGATCGCGTCGGCAACCGACATTTTCTTCCGGCTCGGCCGGTTCCGGCTGCAGGGCATGCTCACGGCGAAGAAGAGCCTCTCTGTCTCCACCCTGCTGCGCAAGGACTGGACTTCGCAGTTCAAGTCGGAGACGTTCAGCAACATCCCGGACAACCTCAAGCTGCGCCTGATCGATGATCTGTTCCACAAGTCGCTGCCGGCGGTGCTGCGCTACGAGGACAAGAACACCATGCGGTTCTCGCTCGAGGGGCGTGTGCCGTTCCTCGACAAGGAAGTGGTGAAGTTCCTCTTCAGCCTCGATGACGAGTCCATCATCAAGGGCGGCTGGAACAAGCGCATCCTGCGCGACGCCACCCGCGGACTGCTGCCGGAGATGATCAGCAACCGCCGCAACAAGATCGGCTTCACCACCCCCGAGGCGGAGTGGTTCAAGCTGATGAAGGAGAAGATTTACCAGGTCTTCCTCTCCAGCTCCTTCGAGTACCGGCCGTACTGGGACCAGGACGCCGTGCTGTACGCCTTCGAGGAGTACCTGCAGGGCAAGAACAGCGCCAACACCATGGTCTTCTGGCGCCTGCTCAACACCGAGCTCTGGCTGCGCGAGTTCTTCGACGAGCCCGAGGTCAAGGCCGGCATCGAGGGCAAGAGCGACTACGTGCCCAACGCCGACAAGCAGCTGGAGATCACCGTGCCGGCGGACGGCAACACCTACCGCCGCTACCCCCTGCGCACCGATGTCTTCTACAAGGAAACCGATTTCGATCCGGCCATCGCCGGGTACGTCAAGAGGTTCTTCGACGGCCTACCGGACGCCGGCAACGACCACGCGGAAGCCACGAAGGACACCCCCTGGTACCTGTTCGTAAGCGAGAAGATCGTCGCCATGACCCAGGGCCGCTCGATCCCGGTGTGGGACATCAAGGTCTCCCCCGCCGCACGCGTTCTCAGCAAATTCGTCAGCCGCACCTCCGCCGGCATCGGTCTGGGTAGCCCTTGGTCCATGCAGCTGGCCATCGGCGAGGTGGGCCTGCCGAAGATCCTCTATGCCTCCGCGCGCAGCGTCATCGGCAAGCTCCAGGGCAAGAAGGGCGTCTTCTACGAAGTCGTCGGCCATGACATCAACGCCATCGACGGCGCGGCCGGCTACCAGGTGGGCACCTCGACCCACTCGGTGAAGCTCGCGCCGAAGGATCCCGAAGGCGTCGCCCGCCGGCTGAGCGCCCTCGTGCGCAACACAGTGCCGCCGGAGTACGCGGCAACCTTCGCAGGAACCGCGATCATGGACGCGAACGACCTCGGCGTCGTCGCCCTGGGCCACGACACGGGCCTGGCCAAGGACGTCGTCGAGGGCATCTTCAAAGACAACCCGCAGGGCCAGACCACGGAGACCACTCCGATGTCGCTGGTGTTCCGCTCCAAGGAGTAGCGCCAGCAGCCCGCTTCCTGCCTCTCCCCGCGCGAGCGGCCAGTTATGGCGGCCTTTCCTCACCGGAAGCCGCCGCAACTGGCCGCTCGCCGGCGTTTGAGCGCCTGTTTCCCTACCGGCCCGGCGCATTGTGAAATAGTTCCTTCATGACGAATCCCTTTCTGAGCCCGAGCACGCTCGACTACGAGCTGCCTCCGTTCGAGCAGATCCGCGATGAGCATTACCTGCCTGCGTTCGAAGCGGGTATCCGCGAGCACGCCGCCGAAATCGATGCCATTGCTTCCAACCCCGAGCCGGCCACCTTCGCCAACACTGCCGAGGCCTTGGAGCGGGCTGGCGCGACGCTGCGCCGGGTCAGCATTGTGTTCTTCAACAAGTCCTCCGCAGATTCGACCGACAGCGTCCAGGAGATTGAAACAGTCATCGCCCCGCGGCTGGCCGCACACGAGGACGACCTCTACCTCAACAAGGGCCTCTTCGCCCGGCTTTCCGCCGTCGATGCCGACGCCGAGGACCTCGACGACGAGTCGCGGCGCCTGCTTGAGGAGTACCTGCGCCGCTTCCGGCGTGCCGGCGCGCAGCTGGACGACTCCGGCCAGCAGCGTCTGCGGACCATCAACGAGGAACTCTCGGAGCTGAGCACGCGGTTCAGCCAGTCGGTGCTCAGGGACACCAACGACCTTGCCTTGCTGGTCGACGATGCCGACGAGCTGGCTGGGCTCTCCCCCGATGACCTCGCGGCGGCCCGGCAGGCTGCGGCCGACGCCGGGCATGAGGGAAAGTACCTCCTGACACTGCTCTCTCCCTCCGGCCAGCCGGCCCTCGCCTCGCTGGCCAACCGCGCGACGCGTAAGCGGCTCATGGAGAATTCACTCGTTCGCGGCTCGCGGGAGAATGCGAACAAGAGCGTCGGCATCGGCGCCAGGATGGCGGTGCTCCGTGCCGAGCGGTCTGAACTGCTGGGCTACGGCAACTACGCGGAGTGCGCGACCGCGGACCAGACCGCGCCGTCGTATGCCGCGGTGAAGGAAATGCTGGCCACGATCACTCCGGCTGCTGTGAGGAATGCCCGTGCGGAAGCGGAAGCTCTTGCCGAGGCCGCCGGCCACGATCTGGAGCCGTGGGACTGGGCCTACTACTCCGAGCAGGTCCGTCAGCAGAAGTTCAGCCTCGACCGGGGGGCGCTGCGGCCCTATTTTGAGCTGGACCGGGTGCTGCAGGACGGAGTCTTCTTCGCCGCTAACCGTCTCTACGGCCTGAGCTTCGAGGAGCGGAGCGACCTTAGCGGCTACCACCCCGACGTGCGTGTCTGGGAGGTGCGCGACGCCGACGGCGCAGGACTCGGGCTGTTCCTGGGCGACTACTTCACCCGGCCCACCAAGGTCGGGGGTGCCTGGATGAACCCGCTGGTCGAGCAGTCCCGGCTGCTCGGGCAGAAACCCGTCGTTGTCAACAACCTCAACATCCCGAAGCCGCCCGCGGGTGAACCGGCCCTGCTGACACTGGACGAGGTCCGCACGACGTTCCACGAATTCGGGCATGCGCTGCACGGCCTGCTCTCCGATGTCACCTATCCGCTGTTCTCGGGCCCGAACGTGCCGCGGGACTTCGTCGAGTACCCGTCGCAGGTCAACGAGATGTGGATGTTCTGGCCCGAGGTGCTCGCCAACTACGCCCGGCATCACCGCACCGGTGAGGCGCTCCCACGGGAAACCGTCGACAAGCTCGAGGAGGCAAAGCTGTGGGGCCAGGGCTTCGGGACCACGGAATACCTCGGCGCCACACTGCTCGACCTGGCGTGGCATGAGCTGGCGCCCGGCGCTGAGCCCGGCGACCCGCTCGAATTCGAGGCAACCGCACTGGAGGCTGCGGGAGTGGCCTACCCCCTGGTGCCCCCGCGCTACCGGACCGGCTACTTCAAGCACATCTTCGCCAGCGGCTACGCCGCCGGGTACTACTCCTACATTTGGAGCGAGGCACTCGACGCTGACACGGTGGAATGGTTCAAGGAGAACGGTGGCCTGCAGCGCGATAACGGTGACCACTTCCGCCGCGAGCTGCTCTCCCGCGGCAACAGCCGGGATCCGCTGGAGTCCTTCCGCGCCTTCCGCGGCCGCGACGCCGACATCGCCCCGCTGCTGGAACGTCGGGGATTGAACTAGGGCTCGCACACCGCCGGGAAGGATTCGTCGGGCACCCCAGCGCTCAGATGTTGAAGTAGGTGTTGTGTCTGGGGGTTTGGGTGGGGTCGAGTTCCGGTGGTGGTGTCCACCAGGGGATTCCGTTGCGGAGGGTGATGCGCCAGCGTTCCTTGTGGAGCAGGTGGTGGTGGTAGGCGCAGGCCAGGGCGGCGTTGTTGAGCGCGGTGGGGCCGCCGCGGGACCACCACTGCACGTGGTGGGCTTCGCACCAGGCGGCAGGGACGGTGCAGCCGGGGGCGGTGCACCCGCCGTCCCTGGCAACCAGGGCTTTGCGCTGGTGCGGCGGGAACGCCCTCGCTGAGCGTCCGACGTCCAGGACCTGGCCCTGGCCGCCGAGCACGACGGGCAGCACCTCGGCGTCACAGGCAAGGCGACGGATGCTGCGGGCGGTGACGGGCCCGGTGAACACGAACCGCCCTCCACCCCCGCCTGTCCCGCCGTCGTTTCTGCCGTCCCCGTGTGCCTGGTGATTGGTGGTGAGGTCGTTGAGCAGGTCCTGGTAGCCGATGGTGACCATGACCTGCGGGCGGAGCCCTCCGGTGGCGGGCAGACCGCCCGCGGCCAGCGCCGCCTGGCAGCCGGCGATGAGCCCGTCGAGGAGCTGCTGGGCCCGGGACCGGCGATCAAACACACCCGGCACACCCGCACCCGCAGAACCGTTTCCGCCAGCGCCGCATTCGACGCCACGTTGTGCCGCTTCACTGGTGGTGGTTCTGGGGTTCGTGGCGGTGTGGATGACGGTGGCGATCTGTTCGTACTGCTCGTCGGTGGCGAAGATCTCCAGGTGGTGCAGGCCGCGGTGCCGGCGGCGCAGAAACAACCCCTGCCGGTGCCGCAGCTCCTCCTCCGAGGGCTCCGGCCCGTCCTGGTCAATCGCCGCCACCCACCGCTGCGCCATCCGGACCAGGAAATCCTCATCACTCTCCGACGCCGTCAGAGTCAGCGCCTGCTCCATCCGCCCCGCCGTCTCCGGCGTGCACAGGCGGCGGGTCTTCTCCAGGCAAACCGCGACCAGGGTCGCGGCCCGCGAGCCGAGCATCCCGTCCCGGAACGCCTCCCCCAACACCGGATACCGTGCCGGCACGTCCTGGCCGCCCAAACCCGCCGAGGGCAGCACCGCCTCGCCCAGGGCCAGCCGCCGGCGCGCCTCGCCGACACTGATCCGCAGCACCGACCGCAACAGCTCCGCCGTGTTCCGGAACCCCTCAAACACCGACCCGGCCCCCGCACCGGCGCACGGGCCGGCGCCCGCACCGGAATCCGCCCCGGGCGCCTCCGGCACCAGCGGCCCGGCCGCCCCCGAACCCCCGGAGCCGGCAGCCCGCCGGGCATCAAGCTCCGCCGCCGCCATCACCTGCAGCCGACCGATCACCCGGGAAACCCGCTCCACACCGGCCGCGAATTCCATCGCCTCCGCGTCCGAGCGCAGACCCGCCAAGCCGCCGTCCGCCACCAACCCGGCCAGACGCCCCTCCAACACATCGAGTTCGGACAGCAGCGGATCCCCCGCCGCTACCCGCGGCTGGCGACGCTCCCGGACCTCAAGTACCTCCATAACCTCACTCTGCCACCTGGCTCCGACAGTTTGAGGGCGCAGGAGGAGGCCGGCGTACAAGTGGAAAACCAGCTCCACGCCGGTGCTTGTGGAGGGAGACTCACCCCTCCTCCTTCACCCCAAGCCGGCGCATACTGATTCCATGAGCCTCTCGGTCACCGACCTGCTGACCGTCCTCGTCCTTGCCGCAGCGCTCGGACTCTGGGCGTACAGCATCGTGGACTTCAGCCGGACCGACGCGCGTGATGTGCGCTCCTTCCCGCAGCCGGTGTGGCTCGTCATCATCGTGCTCGGAAGCGTCGTCGGCGGCATCCTGTGGTTGATTGCGGGCCGCCCGAGGACACAGCAGGGCTCCCGGCACCGCCCCCGCTAAGGGCTCCCGCAACAGCACCCACGCCGCTGCATACCTCGGAACGCAAAAGGGGCCGCCCCTTCCGGGACGGCCCCTCCAAAAACTCCGGTCTCAGGCCGGCTTCGGCCTGAGACCTGAACTGCTTACCAGCCGCGCTCGGCGAGGCGGTGCGGCTCGGGAAGCTCTTCGACGTTGATGCCGACCATGGCTTCGCCCAGTCCGCGGGAGACCTCGGCGATCACGGAGGGATCGTCGTGGAAGGTCGTCGCCTTCACAATCGCCGCAGCGCGCTCAGCCGGGTTGCCGGACTTGAAGATGCCGGAGCCGACGAAGACACCGTCCGCACCGAGCTGCATCATCATGGCAGCGTCCGACGGCGTGGCGATGCCGCCGGCAGTGAACAGCACCACCGGGAGCTTGCCGGCCTGGGCAACTTCCTTGACCAGTTCGTACGGGGCCTGCAGTTCCTTTGCCGCGACGTAGAGCTCGTCTTCGGGCAGGGAGGACAGCCGGGCGATCTCGGCGCGGATCTTGCGCATGTGGCCCGTGGCATTCGAGACGTCGCCGGTTCCGGCCTCGCCCTTGGAACGGATCATGGCCGCGCCCTCGTTGATGCGCCGCAGGGCCTCGCCGAGGTTGGTGGCGCCGCAGACGAAGGGGACGGTGAACTTCCACTTGTCGATGTGGTTCACGTAGTCGGCCGGGGTCAGCACCTCGGACTCGTCGATGTAGTCGACACCGAGGGACTGCAGCACCTGCGCCTCGACGAAGTGGCCGATGCGGGCCTTCGCCATGACGGGGATGGACACGGCCTCGATGATGCCGTCGATCATGTCCGGGTCGCTCATGCGCGACACGCCGCCCTGGGCGCGGATGTCCGCAGGAACGCGCTCGAGGGCCATCACCGCAACAGCACCGGCATCTTCGGCGATGCGGGCCTGTTCCGGTGTAACCACGTCCATGATCACGCCGCCCTTGAGCATTTCGGCCATGCCGCGCTTTACTCGGCTGCTTCCCGTGACGGGAGCAGCACCGGACGTTACATCAGGTGTAGACACAAGAAACCCCTATGGGTAGAAAGATGACTGCCTTGAACAAGGCTCAAACCAACATGTCCATACTAGCCCTCGCCGGGATTCGCTCCGAACCTAGAGCCCGTTCCCGCCGTCCTCCGGCACGAGGGCCTGGGCGCGGACCAGCGACACCCGCTGGAAGATGGTGACGAGGCTGGCCACCGCCAACAGCACCAGCACCACGAGCAGCACCGTCTCCGGCAACCCCAGGCCGGTGAAGCCTGTGGTGACCAGCACCGCGACCAGCCGCTCCGAGCGTTCAGCCACGCCGACGTCGGCGCGCATCCCAAGGCCTTCTGCCCGCGCCTTCGCGTAGGACACCAGGCTGCCGAGGATGAGGCAGGCAAGCGCCAGCACAGCGATGGTGTGATTGTTCCCGCCCGTATAGAACCAGACGATCAGGCCGGCAAAGACCGCCCCGTCCCCCAGCCGGTCCAAGGTGGAGTCCAGGAAGGCTCCCCAGCGGCCGGAGCGGCCCAGGGCACGCGCCATCAGCCCGTCCACGATGTCGGAGAACACGAACAGCGTGATGACGACGGTCCCCCAGAACAACTGTCCCTGCGGGTACCAGATGAGGGCGCCGGCGGCGACACCGAGAGTGCCCACGATGGTCACTGCATCCGGGGACACGTGCAGACGGATCAGCAGGTTCGCCAGCGGCGTGAAGATTCGCGCGAAGAGTGCGCGGGCGTACTTGTTCAGCAACTTCCTACCCCTCGCCCTCGGAGGGCCACGCTTCGGCGACCTGGCGCCGCACTTCGCCAAGCGTCTGCGTGATCGCTTTGGTCTGGGCAATGATCGGCAGGAAGTTCCCGTCGCCGCCCCACCGCGGCACGATGTGCTGATGCAGGTGCCCGGCGATCCCTGCCCCGCCCGTGACACCCTGGTTCATGCCCAGGTTGAAACCGGTGGGGCTGGACACCTTGCGCAGCACACGCATGGCGGTCTGCGAGAGCCTGCTGATCTCGTCCGTCTCCTCACCACTGATGTCCGTGTAGTCCGGGACATGGCGGTAGGGGCAGACCAACAAGTGGCCCGGGTTGTAGGGGAACAGGTTCAGGATCACGAACGCCCGCTCACCGCGGTGCACGATCAGCGACTCCTCGTCGCTGCGCGCCGGGGCCGCGCAGAAGGGACAGTCGTTCTCGTCCTTGAACTGGTGCTGGCCGCCTTTGATGTAGGCAAGCCGGTGCGGCGTCCACAGGCGCTGGAATGCGTCCGGGACGCCGGGCAGTTCGAAGTCGTCGACGGACGGCTGGCCGGGCTGTTCCTTGCGGTCTTCGCTCATGCGCGGATCCGGCCGCCCTACTTCGCCCTGCTGCGGACCGCTTCGACAATGCGGCGCACCGCTTCGTCCACGGGCACGCCGTTGTCCTGGCTACCGTCGCGGAAGCGGAAGGACACGGCGCCGGCCTCGGCGTCTTCCCCGCCGGCGATCAGGACGAACGGGACCTTGTCCTTGCTCGCGGTGCGGATCTTCTTCGGGAAACGGTCCGAGCTGATGTCGACCTCGGCGCGGATGCCTTCAGCTTTCAGCCGGTCGACGACGTCGAACAGGTAGTCGTTGAAGGTCTCGGCCACCGGAATCGCCACCACCTGCACGGGAGCGAGCCAGGCCGGGAAAGCGCCGGCGTAGTGCTCGGTCAGCACGGCCATGAAGCGTTCGACGGAGCCGAAGAGTGCGCGGTGGATCATTACCGGACGCTGGCGGGTTCCGTCCGGGGCCTGGAACTCGATCCCGAAGCGCTCGGGGGTGTTGAAGTCCAGCTGGATGGTGGACATCTGCCAGGTGCGTCCGATGGCGTCCTTGGCCTGGACGGAGATCTTCGGGCCGTAGAACGCCGCTCCGCCCGGATCCGGCACGAGTTCCAGCCCGGAGGCTTCGGCGACTTCGGCCAGGGTGCGGGTCGCTTCCTCCCAGAGCTCGTCGGAGCCGACGAACTTCTCCGGATCCTTGGTGGAGAGCTCCAGGTAGAAATCGTCCAGCCCGTAGTCCTTGAGCAGGCCCAGCACGAAGTTCAGCGTCCCGGTCAGCTCGTCCTTCATCTGCTCGCGGGTGCAGTAGATGTGGGCGTCATCCTGGGTCATTCCCCGGACGCGGGTCAGGCCGTGGATCACGCCGGACTTCTCGTAGCGGTAGACCGATCCGAACTCGAAGAGCCGCAGCGGCAGCTCGCGGTAGGACCGGCCGCGCGAGCGGTAGATCAGGGTGTGCATCGGGCAGTTCATCGGCTTCAGGTAGTAGTCCTGGCCGGGCTTGCGGACCGTGCCGTCCTCGTTCAGCTCGGCGTCCACGTGCATCGGAGGGAACATGCCGTCCCGGTACCAGTCCAGGTGTCCGGAAACCTCGTAGAGGTGGCCCTTGGTGATGTGCGGGGTGTAGACGAACTCGTACCCGGCCTCGGTGTGCCGCTGGCGGGAGTAGTCTTCCATCGCCTTGCGGATGATGCCGCCCTTGGGGTGGAAGACCGGCAGGCCGGACCCGAGTTCATCCGGGAAGGAGAACAGGTCCAGTTCGCTGCCCAGCTTGCGGTGGTCGCGGCGCTCGGCCTCGGCCAGGCGCTCCTGGTAGGCCTTCAGGTCGTCCTTGGTGGGCCAGGCGGTGCCGTAGATGCGCTGGAGCTGCTTGTTCTTCTCGCTGCCGCGCCAGTACGCGGCTGCGGAGCGGGTCAGTGCGTAGGCGTTGGAGATGAGCTTGGTGTTGGGCAGGTGCGGGCCGCGGCACAGGTCCTTCCAAACCACATCGCCGCTGCGGGCATCCACATTGTCGTAAATGGTCAGCTCAGCGCCGCCCACCTCGACGTCGGCGCCTTCCCCGGCTTCATCGGAGGCACCCTTCAGGCCGATCAGCTCGAGCTTGTAGGGTTCCTCGGCCATCTCGGCGCGGGCTTCGTCCTCGGAAACCGCCCGGCGGCGGAACTTCTGGTTGCTGTTGACGATCTTGAGCATGCTCTTCTCGAGCTGCTTCAGGTCCTCCGGGGTGAACGGCTCCTCAACGTCGAAGTCGAAGTAGAAACCGTCGGTGATGTACGGTCCGATGCCCAGCTTGGCGTCAGGGCGCAGCTGCTGCACGGCCTGGGCCATGACGTGCGCGGCGGAGTGGCGGAGCACGTTAAGCCCGTCCGCCGACGCGATGGTGACCGGCTCGACCTCAGCGCCCGCGGGGATCGGCTGGTCCAGGTCCTTCAGCTCGCCGTCGACGCGCACGACGACGACGTCGCGGCGGTCCCCGAAAAGGTCGGCGCCGGTCGTGCCCGTGGTCACCACGTTCTCTTCGCCGTCGACGATGAGGGTGATGTTTTCTGGCACTGACACGAGGTCTCCTTTTTCGTTGTACGGCTTCCTCAGAGGCGATGTACGGTGATCGCCTCCAGCCATCCTCGATCGTATCGGTTCGGCCAAACCTGAACCAACCGGTGGCATAGTGGGCCCATGGAACCACGGATCAGCATCATCACCCTGGGCGTGAAGGATGTCGACGCCGCCCGCCGCTTCTATGTGGAGGGCCTGGGCTGGAAAGCCGCCCTGGAGGTCGAGGGCGAGGTCGTGTTCATCCAGGCCGGGCACGGCCTCCTGCTCGGACTGTGGTCGCGGGAGAGGATGGTCGACGACGCCGGCCTTCCGGACCTGGCGGGGATGCCCGGGTCCGCCCTGCACGCCCCGATGACCCTGAGCCACAACGTGGAGTCGGCCGCAGCGGTGGACGCGGTGATCGCTGAAGCCGTCGCAGCCGGCGGCGTGCTCGTGCGTCCGGCCGCAGAGCAGAGCTGGGGCGGCTACGCGGGCTACTTCGCCGACCCGGACGGCTTCCGCTGGGAGATCGCGTGGAACCCCTCGCTCACGGTGCAGGAGGACGGGACCGTGCGCTTCAGCTGAACAGAAAGCCCCCGGCCGCACGGCGGCCAGGGGCTTGTTCGGTGGGTCCTACCGGGATCGAACCGATGACATCCACGGTGTAAACGTGGCGCTCTACCAGCTGAGCTAAAGACCCGTTGGCCGCTTCGCCAGCGACTCACAGTGCCGGTGATCATGCTCTCCGACGAGGACCAACAGTACCCGATCGGCGCCGGGTTCCGCCAACCGCCGCGCAGCTACCGGGGCGGCAGGAGATCTGCCAGCAGGGACAGCGTTTCAGACACGCCGGCGTCGATGTGCAGGTCCGCCAGGTCGTCGCCGCGGGTCGTGCCCCGGTTGACGATGACGACCGGCTTGCCGTCCTTGGCCGCCTTGCGGACAAACCGCAGGCCGCTCATCACCGTGAGCGAGGAGCCGGCAACCAGCAGTGCCCCGCCGTCGTCGACCATCCGGTAGGCGCGGTCCACGCGCTCCTTGGGCACGTTCTCACCGAAGTACACGATGTCCGGCTTGAGGATGCCGCCGCAGACCTCGCAGTCAGCGACAGCGAAACCGGAGGTGTCTTCGACCACCGCGTCCGCATCCGGCGCGATGCGCACCTTACCGGCCGCCTCCAGCCGCTCAATGAAACCCGGGTTGAGCGCTTCGAGCCTGTCCGCTAGCTGCTGGCGGGTGATGACGGTCCAGCAGTTGGTGCAGGCAACGGCGTCGTAGCGCCCGTGCAGGTCCACAACATTCTGGTTGCCGGCGCTCTCGTGCAGCCGGTCCACGTTCTGGGTGATCAGGCCTGCGAGGTGGCCGCGCCGCTCCAGCGTGGCCAGGGCCTGGTGGGCCGCATTCGGCAGCGCATGGCGCAGATGCCTCCAGCCGACGTGGTTCCGCGCCCAGTAGTGCCGGCGGAAATCCGCGCTGCCCATGAACTGCTGCCGGGTCATAGGGTTGCTCGGCGGCGAGTCCGGGCCGCGGTAATCCGGGATGCCGGAATCCGTGCTCATTCCGGCGCCTGTCAGCACGGTGAACGGTACGTTTCCGAGCAGCCGCACGGCCTGCTCCACGAGTTCCGCCAGGCGCGGATCGTCGCCGCGCCCGGAGGAATGCACGGCGCTCACGTTAGTGGCCCGTCATTTCGCGTCCGCCCGTTCAGACGGCGGCCCTCAGCCGGGCCAGAGCCTGCCGGTAACCGTCGAGGCTGCGCGCCTCCCCGGTTGGGTTGAGGGTGATGTCCCGGATGATTCCGTTGGCGTCCACGATGAACGTGCCCCTCCCGGCCATGCCGCGGTCCTCATTGAAGACCCCGTACTCGCGAGCCACCGCCCCATGCGGCCAGAAATCGCTGAGCAGGTCAAACTCGTACCCCTCGGCCCGGGCATAAGCCCGCAAGGTGTACTTGGAATCGACGGAAACCGCAAGAACGCGGGCGTTGTCGGCCTCGAACGCGCGGAGATTGTCCCGCAGTTCGCACAGCTCGCTGGTGCAGATTCCGGAAAAAGCGAAGGGGTAGAACACGACGACGACGTTCTCCCCGCGGAACGAGGACAGACGCACCGGTTCCCCGAACTGGTTGGAAAGCTCGAAGTCCGGGGCCGTGTCCCCGACGGCGAGCGTCACTTCTTGCGGCGCGCGACGAGCCGCGTGGCCGCCCAGTCGCGGGAGACGCCTTCAGTGGAAGTCGGGTGCAGCCCGGCCGTAGGGGCTGCTTCCTGGATTTCCGATGGCGGCACATAGCCGTCCCGGCCGGACTTGGGCGTGAGGACCCAGATCACGCCGCCCTCGCCGAGGGTGGTCAAGGAGTCCACGAGGGCATCGACGAGGTCACCGTCTTCGCTGCGCCACCACAGGATGACGGCGTCGACAACTTCGTGGTCGTCTTCATCGAGCAGTTCGGAGCCGGTGAGATCCTCAATGTCGTCGCGGAGGTCGAAGTCGACGTCGTCGTCGTAGCCGAACTCTTGAACCAGATCCCCGCTCTTGAAACCCAATTTGCCTGCCACATTGACGTCCGTGGCGGCGTCGGCCTCGCTCACGCTTTTCCTCCTACTGCCGGTGACGCCGCCCGGATTGCCTCCGGACGGCGTAGTGATGTGCACTACTACAAGCCAACACCTAAAAGTCCCCCGCTTCAAGCCGGACAGTACGCGTCAGGGCCATTTAGGCGCGCCGGGCCGGGTTTGCGGCCAGTTCCGCACCGCACACGCACCGCATACCGGGCAACACGGGGCGCCGCAACACTTCGGCAACCGCGGTCTGCGGCTACGCATCGCCGCGCCAGCGGGGCTAGAGTGACATGGTGAACCGCTCCGGCCTCCGCTAACCGAGGGTCTTGGCGCTCGTTCCAAAGCCGCCCGACGCGCACAGCAGCCGGGCCCCAGGACAGAATCACCGCAGACACAAACTGCATGTAAGAGAGGTTGGACGTGGCCGGAGAAGAAACCACCCACATCCTGAGCGGGTTGACAAACCAGCTGACCGACCGTGATCCCGAAGAAACCGCCGAGTGGATCGAGTCGCTGGACTCGCTGATCCAGGAACAGGGCACCGAGCGCGCCCAGTTCATCATGCGTTCCCTGCTGCAGCGCGCCGGGGCTCAGAGCGTCGGCGTTCCGATGGTTACCACCACGGACTACGTCAACACGATCCCGGCGGACCAGGAACCGGAATTCCCGGGCGATGAGGAGATCGAGCGCAGGTACCGCGCCTGGCTGCGCTGGAACGCCGCGATCCTCGTGCACCGCGCGCAGCGGCCGGGCATCGGCGTCGGAGGCCACATCTCCACGTACGCCGGCGCCGCGACCCTTTATGAGGTGGGCATGAACCACTTCTTCCGCGGCAAGGACCACCCGGGCGGCGGGGACCAGATCTTCTTCCAGGGCCACGCCTCCCCCGGCATGTACGCCCGCGCGTTCCTTGAAGGCCGCCTCAGCGAGGAGGACCTCGACGGCTTCCGCCAGGAGAAGTCGCGCGAGGGCCACGCCCTGTCCTCCTACCCGCACCCGCGCCTCATGCCCGAGTTCTGGGAGTTCCCCACGGTCTCCATGGGCATCGGCCCGATGAACGCCATCTACCAGGCGCAGTCCAACAAGTACCTGCACAACCGCGGGCTCAAGGACACCTCGGACCAGCACGTCTGGGCTTTCCTGGGCGACGGCGAGATGGACGAGCCCGAGTCGCGCGGGCTGCTGCAGCTCGCGGCGAACGACAATCTCGACAACCTCACCTTCGTGGTCAACTGCAACCTGCAGCGCCTCGACGGCCCGGTGCGCGGCAACGGCAAGATCATGCAGGAGCTCGAAGCCTTCTTCCGCGGCGCCGGCTGGAATGTCATCAAGGTCGTCTGGGGCCGTGAGTGGGACCCGCTGCTGGCCAAGGACAAGGACGGCGCGCTTGTCGGGATCATGAACGACACCCTCGACGGCGACTACCAGACCTACAAGGCCGAGTCCGGCGCCTTCGTGCGCGAGCACTTCTTCGGCAAGACCCCGCAGACCAAGGACATGGTCGCTGACCTCTCCGACGACGAGGTCTGGGGCCTCAAGCGCGGCGGCCACGACTACCGCAAGGTCTACGCGGCGTACAAGGCCGCCATGGACTTCAAGGGCAAGCCGACCGTCATCCTGGCGCACACCGTCAAGGGCTACGGACTGGGCACGCACTTCGAGGGCCGCAACGCGACCCACCAGATGAAGAAGCTGACCCTGCAGGACCTGAAGGACTTCCGTGACCACCTGCGCATCCCGATCACGGACGAGCAGCTCGAGGAAAACCCCTACCTGCCGCCGTACTTCAACCCGGGCCCGGATTCGCCGGAGATCCAGTACCTCCTCGAGCGCCGGAAGATGCTCGGCGGCTTCGTCCCCGAGCGCCGTCCGAAGCACGACGAGATCCATCTGCCGGACGCGAAGGCCTACGAGGTCGCCAACCGCGGATCCGGCAAGCAGATGGCCGCCACGACGATGGCGTTCGTCCGCCTGCTGAAGGACCTCATGCGGGACAAGGAGTTCGGCAAGCGCGTCGTACCCGTCATCCCGGACGAGGCCCGCACGTTCGGCATGGACTCGTTCTTCCCGACGGCGAAGATCTACAACCCGAAGGGCCAGAACTACCTCTCGGTGGACCGCGACCTCGTCCTGGCCTACAAGGAGTCCCCGCAGGGCCAGATCGTTCACGTGGGCATCAACGAGGCCGGCTCGATCGCTGCCTTCACGGCGGCGGGCACCGCCTACGCCACGCACAACGTGCCGCTGATCCCGGTGTATGTCTTCTACTCGATGTTCGGCTTCCAGCGCACCGCCGACTACATCTGGGCCGCCGCGGACCAGATGACCCGTGGCTTCCTGATCGCCGCGACCGCCGGGCGCACCACGCTGACCGGTGAAGGCCTGCAGCACGCCGACGGACACTCGCCGCTGCTCGCCGCCACCAACCCGGCCGTCAAGACGTACGACCCGGCCTACGGCTACGAGATCGGGCACATCGTCCGTCACGGCCTGGACCAGATGTACGGACCGGACTCCACGGACCGGAACTGGATCTACAACCTGATGGTCTACAACGAGCCCATCATCCAGCCGCCGGCTCCCGAGGAGCTCGACGTGGAAGGTGTCGTCAAGGGCATCTACCTGCTCGCCCCGGCCAAGATCGACGGACCCCGCACCCAGCTGCTGGCTTCCGGCGTCGCCGTGCCGTGGGCTCTGGAAGCCCAGCAGCTGCTCGCCGACGACTGGGGTGTATCCGCTGACGTCTGGTCCGTTACCTCGTGGACCGAGCTGCGCCGCGACGGTCTCGCCGCCGAGGAAGAGGCCTTCCTGAACCCCGGTGCGGAGGTCCGCACCCCGTTCGTCACCGAGCAGATGGCCGGCGCCACCGGCCCCGTCGTCGCCGTCAGCGACTACTCCAAGGACCTGCCGGACCAGATCCGCCAGTTCCTGCCCAACGAGTACGCCAGCCTGGGCGCGGACGGCTTCGGCTTCTCCGACACCCGCGCCGCCGCCCGCCGGTTCTTCAAGATCGACGGACCTTCCATCGTCGTCCGCGCGCTCGAAATGCTCGCGCGCCGCGGCGAGGTGGACTGGAAGGCGCCGGGCCAGGCCATCGAGAAGTACAAGCTGCACGACGTCAATGCGGGAACCACCGGCAACGCCGGCGGCGAAAGCTAGGCACGGGCACTTCGGAGGGCGGTCGACACCAGGTCGGCCGCCCTCCGGCGTTTAACCGCCCGGAAGGAACGTCGTCTGACTTGTAGCCTTCGCACAAAATGGAGGGCAGTGCGGGTTAGCCGTATGCTCGATGCATGGCCCAGCCCAACACCACTTCTGCCGCGAAGGCTCCGGCGTCCCCGAGGACCGCCGGGGCAGGCGCCGCCGAGCGCAAGCGCACGCTCGAGCGGCTCCGGCAGAGCATCGGCACCCTCTCCACCAGCACCCTCAAGCAGCTGGACTCGGCGCTGCCCTGGTACCGCGGGCTGCGGCCCGACGAGCGCGCCGCCCTGGGGCTTGTAGCGCAGAAGGGCATCGCTTCCTTCGTCACCTGGTACGAACGCCAGACCTCCCCCGCCTGGGTGCTGAGCGACGTTTTCGGCACCGCCCCGACGGAGCTCACCCGCTCGATCAGCCTGCAGAAAGCCCTCCAGCTGATCCGCGTCGTCGTCCAGCTGGTTGAGGACCAGGTGCCCGACCTGGCCGCCGAAGGCGACCAGGCGGCGCTGCGTGAAGCCGTGCTGCGCTACTCCCGCGAGGTGGCCTTCGCCGCCGCGGACGTGTACGCCCGCGCCGCGGAGACCCGCGGTTCCTGGGACACACGGCTTGAGGCGCTGATCGTGGACGGGATCATCCGCGGCGAGAACACCGACGCACTGCGCTCCCGAATCGCCGCGCTGGGCTGGAACGCCCAGCAGGACAGATTCACCGTCATGGTCGGCAACGCCCCGAGCGAGGCAAATGCGGGGTTCGTCAACGAATTGCGCCGCGCCGCCGCCAGGCACGCGGAGGATGCCCTCGTCGGCATCCAGGGCGACCGGCTCACGTTGATCCTTGGCGGTGTGGCGGACCAGGACACCGCCTACCTCAAGCTCAGCGAACTTTTCGCTCCGGGACCGGTCGTCTACGGCCCGCGCGCCGGCTCGCTCGTGGAAGCCAGCGCGTCCGCCCAGGCGGCCTTCGCGGGCCTGACGGCGGCCCGGGCCTGGCCGTCGGCGCCGCGGCCGGTGGCCGCCGACGACCTGCTGCCGGAACGGGTGGCCTCCGGCGACGACGCCGCCCGGCGCTCCCTGATCAAGAACATCTACCGGCCGCTTGTCAGCGCCTCGAACGGGCTGGTCGAGACGCTAAGTGCCTACCTCGCCCTGGGCCACTCGCTGGAGGCCACCGCGCGGGAACTGTTCGTGCACGCCAACACCGTGCGGTACCGGCTGCGCCGTGTCTGCGACGTGACCGGGTGGGATCCACTGCTCCCCCGTGAAGCCTTCGTACTGCAGACAGCCCTGATGGTCGGCCGGCTCGCAACACCGCCGAAACCACCTCAGGAACGCCCCGCGGGCCGGTAGGCAGGACAACCGGTCATTGTAGACTTCCTACAAAGCGGCTCGATGAGCTTGGTGCACGAAAGTACCGGGCCAAGCCCTCCCTTTTTGGAAAGCTGGTAACGTGCTTGCAATTGTCTGCCCTGGACAGGGCTCCCAGACCCCCGGCTTCCTCGCTCCTTGGCTCGAATTGGCCGGCGCGCGGGACTACCTCGCCGAGCTTAGCGACGTTGCGGCCGTGGACCTCGCCGCGCACGGCACGGTCTCCGACGAGGAAACCATCAAGGACACTGCGGTCGCCCAGCCGCTCATCGTTGCCGCGGGACTGCTGACGGCGCGCGAAATCTTCGGTGCCGGCGGAGCGGCCGGCCTGCCCGCCGTCGTCGCCGGCCACTCCGTCGGTGAGATCACGGCCTCGGCGCTTTCGGGCGTGCTCACCGAGGCCGAAGCAATGACCTTCGTCCGCGAACGCGCCAACAACATGGCCAAGGCAGCGGCTGCCACCCCGACCGGCATGAGCGCCGTCCTGGGCGGCGACGCCGACGCGGTCCGGCGGGCGATCGAGGAGGCCGGCCTCACCCCGGCTAACGTCAACGGCGCCGGCCAGACGGTAGCCGCCGGAACGCTGGAGAACCTCAAGGCTTTTGCTGAGAACCCGCCCGCGAAGACCCGGATCATCCCGCTCAAGGTTGCCGGAGCGTTCCACACCTCCTTCATGGCGCCCGCCGTTGCCGCGCTGGAGGCACTGCGCCCCAGCCTCTCCCCGCAGGACCCGGCGCTGCCGCTGCTGTCCAACTTCGACGGCGCGCAGGTCCGTTCCGGCGACGACGCCGTCGCCAGCCTGATTGCGCAGGTCTCCCGCCCGGTGCGCTGGGACCTGTGCATGCAGACCTTCGCCGCCATGGGTGTCACCGGGCTGCTCGAACTCTCCCCTGCCGGCACGCTGGCCGGGCTCGCGAAGCGCGGCCTGCCCGGAGTTGCTACGGTTGCAGTCAAGACGCCTGCGGACCTGGACGCCGCCCGGGCCTTCGTGGCCGAGCACGCAGGCACCCCGGCACAGCACGAAGAAGGTAACGCGTGAGCACTGAAACCGTCCCGAGCCTGAAGCAGGCACCCGTCCGCGAGTACAGCCGCATCGTCGGCATCGGCGCGTACCGGCCGGAGGTGATCGTCACCAATGACGACGTCTGCCAGTGGATCGACTCCTCGGACGAGTGGATCCGGCAGCGCACCGGCATTGTGACCCGGCACCGCGCCCCGCGCGAGGTGAGCGTCGTCGACATGGCCGAAGGTGCCGCGCGTGACGCCCTCAAGAGTGCCGGCATCGAGGCGTCGCAGCTCGGCGCGGTCATCGTGTCCACTGTCTCACTGCCGTACGCCACGCCGTCGGCCGCCGCACTGCTCACCGACCGCATCGGCGCCACCCCTGCCCCCGCGTTCGACATTTCGGCCGCCTGCGCGGGGTACTGCTACGGCATTGCCCAGGCGGACGCCCTGGTCCGCTCGGGCGCAGCCGAATACGTGCTCGTCGTCGGGGCGGAGAAGCTTTCGGACCTGATCGACAACACCGAGCGCACCATTTCGTTCCTGCTCGGCGACGGCGCCGGCGCTGTCGTGATCGGACCCTCCGACACGCCCGGCATCGGTCCGTCGGTCTGGGGGTCGGACGGAAGCAAGTGGGACACGATCGGTATGACCCATTCGCTGCTCGAGGTGCGCGACCTCTCACTCGCCGCCGAATCCGACGGCCGGACCGCCGCCGCGGTGCTGGAGACCGAAGCCAAGCTCTGGCCGACGCTGCGCCAGGACGGCCAGACAGTCTTCCGCTGGGCCGTTTGGGAAATGGCCAAGGTCGCCCAGCGCGCTCTCGATGCCGCCGGGGTTACGGTCGATGACCTGTCCGCCTTCGTGCCGCACCAGGCCAACATGCGCATCATCGATGAAATGGCCAAGCAGCTGAAGATGCCCGAGTCGGTGGTGATCGCCCGCGACATCGCCGACGCCGGCAACACCTCCGCCGCCTCGATCCCGCTGGCAACCCACCGGCTGCTCAAGGAACACCCCGAGCTCAGCGGCAAGCTGTCGCTGCAGATCGGCTTCGGCGCGGGCCTCGTGTTCGGCGCCCAGGTAGTGGTGCTGCCCTGAGCGGCAGCTCCGTGCCGCCGAATGCAGCAAACTGAATAGGTTTCACAAGCCAAGCCGTCAACCGCGGTTTGACACCCCTAAGCCGGTGGGAGTGCCGGCACAACGAGAAAAGGAGCCATCATGGCTAGCAACGAAGAAATCCTGGCCGGCCTGGCCGAGATCGTCAACGAAGAGACCGGTCTGGCCCCGGAGGCTGTCGAACTCGACAAGTCCTTCACCGATGACCTGGATATCGACTCGATCTCCATGATGACCATCGTGGTCAACGCCGAGGAGAAGTTCGGCGTGCGCATCCCGGATGAAGAGGTCAAGAACCTCAAGACCGTCGGCGACGCCGTCAACTTCATCTCCGGCGCCCAGGAGTAATCCGCCGGTGGCCGGGCCCTCCGGGCGCCCGGCCGCCGCCCCGGGCAGGCACGCCTGTCTGCAACACCTGCACCCGTGCAACGGGGCACAATTCCTCAGAAAGTAGGAACATGGCACGCAAAGTAGTCATCACCGGACTCGGCGCCACGACGCCGATCGGGGGCGACGTTCCCACGATGTGGCGCAACGCCCTGAAAGGCGTCTCCGGCGCGCACACGCTCACGGATGACTGGGTGGCCAAGTACGAGCTTCCCGTGACCTTTGCGGCCCGTGTCTCCAACCCGGCCAGCGAGGTTCTCACCCGCGTCGAAGCCAAGCGCCTCGACCCGTCCAGCCAGTTCGCCGTGATTGCCGCGCGCGAGGCCTGGGCGGACTCGGGCATCAGTGAGGTCGACCACGACCGCTTCGCGGTGGCCTTCGCCACCGGCATCGGCGGCGTGTGGACTCTGCTCGATGCCTGGGACACCCTGCGCGAGAAGGGCCCGCGCCGCGTGCTGCCCATGACCGTGCCGATGCTGATGCCCAACGGCGCCGCCGCTGCCGTCAGCCTCGACCTCGGTGCGCGCGCCGGCGCGCACACGCCGGTTTCCGCCTGCGCCTCCGGCACCGAAGCCATGCACCAGGGCCTCGACCTGATCCGCTCCGGCAAGGCCGACGTCGTGATGGTCGGCGGCGCCGAAGCGGCGATCCACCCGCTCCCCATGGCCGCGTTCGCCTCGATGCAGGCCTTGTCGCGGCGCAACGATGACCCGGAGCACGCCTCCCGGCCCTACGACATCGACCGTGACGGATTCGTCATGGGCGAGGGTGCCGGCGCCTTGGTGCTGGAGGCCGAGGAACACGCCCTGGCCCGGGGCGCCAGAATCTACGGCGAACTGGCGGGCACGTCGGTCACGGCCGATGCCTACCACATCACCGCTCCCGATCCGGAGGGCCTCGGCGCCACCCGCGCGCTGAAGGCGGCGTTGTTCGACGCCCGCGCCCAGGGCACCGATGTCGTGCACGTCAACGCCCACGCCACCTCGACACCGGTCGGCGACAAGCCCGAGTACACCGCCCTGAAGGCTGCCTTGGGCGACCACGTGGACAACGTGGCCGTATCGGCGACCAAGTCCCAGACCGGGCACCTGCTCGGCGCTTCCGGCGCGGTCGAGGCGGTCATGACAGTCCTCGCCGTGCACGAGCGCAAGGCGCCCGTGACGATCAACCTGGAAAACCAGGATCCCGAGATCCCGCTCGACGTCGTCACTTCAGCCCGGGAACTGCCCGCCGGCGACATCGTCGCCCTGAGCAACTCGTTCGGTTTCGGCGGCCACAACGCCGTGATCGTGGTCCGCAGCTACTGAGCAGGGTCGCCTGGCAACGTTGAAGGCCCCCGCCGTTTGGCGGGGGCCTTCAACGTTGCTATGGAAAGGTTGTTACGGGGATTCGGTGCGCCGCCTGGCTCAGCCGACCTGGTGGAGCCAGCGGACTGGGGCGCCTTCGGCCGCGTGGCGGAAGGGTTCGAGTTCCTCGTCCCAGGCCTCGCCGAGGGCGAGGGACAACTCGTGGTAGACGGCCGCGGGATCGCCGGCGCCGGCTTCGTAGGCGTAGCGGACACGGTCCTCGGAGACCATGATGTTGCCGTGGACGTCGGTCACCGCGTGGAAGATGCCGAGTTCGGGGGTATGGGACCAGCGGCCGCCGTCGACCCCGGCGCTCGGTTCCTCGGTGACTTCGTAGCGCAGGTGAGCCCAGCCACGCAGGGCCGATGCGAGACGCGCTCCGCTGCCCTGCGCGCCGGTCCAGGAGAGCTCCGCCCGGTACATTCCGGGCGCGGCAGGCTGCGCCGTCCACTCCAGGTCCGTTCGCTTGTCGACGACGGACGCGATGGCCCATTCGATGTGCGGGCACAGAGCAGTCGGCGCTGAGTGGACGAACAACACACCGCGGGTCATTACAACAGACATTCCATCCTCCATAGCTGTAGGTACGTCTTCCCCAACGACCTTCTACCTGGAGTGGAACTGTTTCCGCGGGCCCGTCACCAGTCCCGTTTCCGATATGAATTTGGCAGATTCAGTGCTGCGCTTCAATGTTTGTGCAATTCAGCGCAGCGTGGTCTTCATTGTGCCGTATCGCTCATCATTATGCCAGTGCGGTTTATCACAGCCCGCCGTTGCCCGCCGTGGTGAGCCGCGGGCGTGTCGTCACGCCCGCGGATGCGCCTGCCGGTAGCTGTTGCGCAGGCGCTCGACGGAGACGTGGGTGTACATCTGGGTGGTGGCAAGGCTGCTGTGCCCGAGGATTTCCTGGACCGCCCGGAGGTCCGCTCCCCCGTCCAGCAGGTGCGTGGCGGCGGTGTGCCGGAGGGCATGCGGACCCGAGGCGGAGGTGTCCCCCAAGGCCTGCAGGAGTTCATCGACGACGGCGCGGACCTGCCGCTGGTCCACGCGGGCCCCGCGGCGGCCCAGGAAGAGCGCCGGCCCGCTCGTCGCGGTGACGAGCTTGGGGCGGCCGCGCGCGAGCCAGTCATCGACGGCGACGGAGGCAGGGACGCCGAACGGCACTGTGCGTTCCTTGTTGCCCTTGCCGAGGACCCGCAGGGTGCGGCGGTCCAGGTCCAGATCGTCCACGTCAACGCCGGCCAGTTCCCCGACACGGATGCCCGTCGCATAGAGCAGTTCGATCATGGCGCGGTTCCGCACAGCCACCGGGTCCCCCTCGTGCGCGGCCTCCTCAACCCGGTCGAAGAGCCTGCCGACCTGCTGCTGCTGCAGCACGCCGGGCAGGGACTTGTCCCTCTTCGGGGCCTTCAGCCGCAGCGCCGGGTCCACGTCGATCAGCTCCTCGCGGAGCGCCCATGCCGTGAAGGTTCTGGCGGTCGCGGCCCGACGGGCCAGCGTGGCGCGGGCCAGACCGGATGCGCTCTGCTCCCCGAGCCAGCGGCGGAGCGTGCCCAGTTCGAGCTCGCGCAGGGTGTGCACGCCCTCGGCCGCGGCGAAACCCAGCAGGCTTTCGGCGTCGGCGCAGTAGGCCCGGACCGTATGCTCCGACCGTGCCCGTTCCGCCGAGAGGTACTTTTCAAACCCGGCCAGGATCCGGGCGAAGCTCTCGGGAACGGGAGGGGTGGTCACTGGGCAACTGTCCCCCCGTTGAGCTTCGCGTTCAAGCAGCCCCGCGGCGTGGCGCATCTTCATTCCGCGGCCTTCCTGCGCCGCCAGCCTCCGGCCGAGGCCTCCGCCAGCCCCAGGAGCTGGAGCCTGCCCAGTCCGGCGAGGACCGTGTCGACATCGAGCCCGGCAACGGTGGAGAGCTTCTCCGGGCTGCTCGCGGCCCGGACGGGCAGCGCGTCCAGCAGGAGCAGGTCCTCCAGGTTCAGCCCGTCGTGGTCGGAAGCACGAGCCGCGTGCCCACCGAACTCATCCGCGAGGGCACTGCCGGCCGGCGAGACCAGTTCCGCGACTTCGGACGCATCGGTGACGCAGACGGCGCTGCCCTCCCGGAGCAGCCGGTGGCAGCCGGCGGAGTTGGCCGAGTACACCGACCCTGGTACGGCTCCAACGGGACGGCTCAGTGAGTCGGCGTGGTGCGCCGTGTTCAACGCGCCGGACCTCCAGCGGGCCTCGACCACCACTGTCGCTCCGGCGAGCGCGGCGATGAGCCTGTTGCGCTGCAGGAACCTCCACCTGGTGGGAGAAGATCCCGGGGGCACCTCGGCGAGCAGAGCCCCCTGGGCGGCAACCGTCCGCAGCAGGTCCTCGTTGCCGGCCGGGTAGTAGCGGTCCACCCCGCAGGCCATCACTGCGATTGTCGGCAGGGCCGACGTTCCGCCGGCGAGTGCGGCCCGGTGCGCGTGCGCGTCGATTCCGTACGCCCCGCCGGAGACGATGCTGTACCCGCGCTGCGCGAGACCGTGGGCCAGCTCCCCGGTGACGGATGCCCCGTAGCTGGTGCTGTCCCGCGATCCCACGACGGCGACGCACGAGCGGGCCTGCGGGAGAGGAGTTTCAGCGCCGCGCCACCAGAGTCCGAGCGGGGTCATCAGGCCGAGATCATTCAGCGCCTCCGGCCAGAGCTCGTCCTCCGGCACGAGGTAGCGGCCGCCCAGCCGCGCGGCGGTGTCCAAGTCGCGTTCCGGGGCGAGATCCGCGACCCTGGGTGCCCATCGGCGCAGCGCCGGTCCGAGGCCTGTCCACCCTCCGCCAACGCCCTCCTCCTCCAGGCAGCGCGCCACCTCCCTCTCCAGTCCGGCATCGCCGGGCGTCTGGCCTGTCGCCACAGCCAGCGCCGTCTCGGGTCCAGCCACGCTGACGAGCGCGAGCCCTGCGGTGTCGGATGGCTCCATGAGGCGTGACAAGGCCGCACGGGCCACGCGTTGCTTGTCCTGCATGCTTCCTCCGTTGGTCGGTTGGCTGTCGTGCGTCGTGACTGTGCGCTGATCGCGGGTGTGCAACCTGCACGGTCAGGGGCTTTGCAGTTGCTGGCGGTAGAGCAGGGCACGCCCGACGTCGTCGACGTCCGGGCAGCTCCTGCCTCCCAAGTCCGCCAGCGTCCAGGCCACACGGAGCACTCTGTCGTACCCCCGGGCCGTCAGGGTGCCGACCTCGACGGCTCTGTCCAGCGCCGCGGTCACTTTCGCCGAGAGGCGGAGAGGCCCGCGCAGCATCCTCCCCGGCACTTCGGAATTGGTGGCGAAGCCGGCGTGCCGCAGGCGTTCCTGCTGGCGCTGCCGGGCCTCTGCCACCCTGGCGGCAATCGTTGCGGTGTCCTCCTGCGGCTCCGGCCGCGCCAGCTCGGCCACCGAGAGCCGCTGGACCTGGATCTGCATGTCCACGCGGTCGAGCAGGGGGCCGGAGAGCTTGCCGAAGTAGCGCCGGCGTGCCTGGGGCGTGCAAGAGCAGTCGGCCCCCTTGCCGACGGCGCGGCCGCACGGGCAAGGGTTCGCAGCCAACACAAGTTGGAACTGCGCCGGATACGCAGCCGAGCCGCCGGTCCGGTGCAGGACCAGTTCCCCACTCTCCAACGGCTGCCTCAGCGCATCCAGGACGCGCCGCTCATACTCCGGTGCCTCGTCAAGGAACAGCACCCCACGGTGCGCGCGCGAGGCAGCGCCGGGCCGCGGGAAGCCGGACCCGCCGCCAATCACCGCTGCCGCGGAAGCGGTGTGGTGCGGGTTCTCAAACGGCGGCCGGCGGACCAGCTGTGCCGTCCCGGGCCTCAGCGCCCCCAGGGAATGGATAGCGGTGACCTCCATCGCCTGGTCATCCGGCAGGTCCGGCAGCAGCCCCGGCAGCCGCTCAGCGAGCATCGTCTTACCCGCGCCGGGCGGGCCGGTCATCATCAGATGGTGCGCCCCGGCAGCGGCCACCTCAAGGGCGCGGCGCGCCTCCACCTGGCCGGCCACATCCCGCATGTCCGGCGCCGCGGCGGCCTCAGCTGTCTCTGCTGAACCGGCGGGGCTCCCGGCGCCGTCGTCGTCGTCAAGGACCAGTTCCTGCGGGTTTGCCCCGAACTCGAGGGCAACCCGCGCCAGGCTGGAAAACCCGCGTGCCCGCACCCCGGGCACCAGCCGCGCCTCTGTTTCGTTGGCCGCCGCCACCACGACGTCCGGGTACCCCGCCTTGCAGGCAGCCATAACCGCCGGCAGGATCCCCCGCACCGGCCGCAGCCGCCCGTCCAAACCGAGTTCAGCCAGGAAGACCGTCCCTCCGGTGTCCCGCACATCGCCAGCGGCCCGCAGTGCCGCCATCACCATCGCCAGATCGAAGGAGGAGCCACGTTTGGGCAGCGACGCGGGAATCAGGTTGACCGTCAGTTTCCGCCGGCTCAACGGCAGACCGGCGTTCTGCGCAGCGGACCGGATCCGGTCCCTCGCCTCGTTCAAGGACGCGTCCGGCAGCCCGAGCAGCACAAAGCCCGGGAGAGTCTGTCCGATGTCCGCCTCGACCTCAATGATGTGCCCGTTCAAGCCGAGGAGCGCCACGGAGAACGTCCGTCCAAGAGGCATTCAGCCCACACCCCGCAGATGCTCCACCACGGGGTCGGCGCCGCCGTCGGACACCACCGCGACTGCGTCAATCCGCAACGGGAACCTCACCCCGTGCTCCGCGCGCCAGGCGAGTCCCAGGGCCCGCAGCCTGGCCAGCTTCACCGGCGTGACCGCCTCGAAAGGGTGCCCATAAGCCAGAGACCGCCGCGTCTTGACCTCGACGGCCACCAGCTCATGCCCGTCGAGCGCGACAATGTCCAGCTCCCCCGCCCGGCAACGCCAATTGCGCGCCAGCACCCGCATGCCCTGCTCCTGCAGGTACACCGCCGCCAACTCCTCGCCTTCCCTGCCCAGAACGTCCTTCGCCCTCATCGCCACCTCCGGAACCAGCCTGCGGCACGGAGGCATTATGGCGCAGGGCGGAAGACGTCCATGTGGAGCCGCCCCGGACAACCACCGCCTGTGGAGGAAGAGGACGGCCTACACCGGCCGGCAGCCGCTAGCCCAGCTCGTCGCGGCGGCGGGCAAGATAGGCGACCTCGGCAGTGTTGCCCGCCAGCTCGATGGCCTTGTCGTAGGCGGACCGCGCTTCCTGGCCGCGCCCGAGCCGGCGCATCAGGTCGGCGCGAGTGGCATGGAAGGCGTGATACCCGCCCAGCCTCGCCTCGAGAGGCTCCACTACAGCCAACGCGGCCTCCGGGCCGTCGACTTCGGCGAGGGCGACCGCCCGGTTGAGCAGGACAACCGGCGACGGGTCGAGACGCAGGAGCATGTCGTAGAGCGCCAGCACCTGCGCCCAATCGGTGTCGGGGACATGGCTCGCACTGGTGTGCACGGCGTTGATTGCCGCGAGGATCTGGTAGCGGCCAGGACTCGCCCCGTCCCTGGCCGCGGTGAGACGTTCCCGCACCAGGGCGTGACCCTCGGCCAGCAGGTCCCCGTCCCACGGCCTGCGATCCTGTTCGCCCAGGGTGACCAGTTCGCCGTCCGGGCCAACGCCGGCGGCGCGGCGGCCCTCGGTGAGGAGCATCATCGCCAGCAGGCCGCTCACCTCGCCGTCGTCGGGCATCAGGTCACGAAGCAGGCGGGTGAGCCGGATCGCTTCGTCCGTCAGGTCCCGCCGTACGGGGTCCGAGTCCCCGCTCGTCGCCAGATAGCCCTCGTTGAAGACAAGGAAGAGGCCGCAAGGACGCCGGAAACACGCGTCGGCAGATCCCCCGCGGACGGTAACCGGTACGGGATTCCTGCTGCCTTGATCTTCGCCTTCGCACGGGAGATTCGTTGTGCCATCGTGGTTTCCTGCACGAGGAAGGCGCTCGCAATTTCGCGGACGGTGAGGCCACCGAGCATGCGCAGCGTCAGCGCGACCCGGGCCTCCATCGCAAGCGCGGGGTGGGCGCAGGTGAAGATCAGCCGGAGCCGTTCGTCGATGATGGGGCCGGTGGGCGCCGGCCGATCGTCGTCGTGCAGCCTCCGGGCTTCCCTCTGCTTACCCGTGTCGCCCCGTCGGTGAGCCACCGCTCGACGGCGGTCGCGAAGGCCTCAGCCGCAGCCTCCTCCTTGGCGATCGTGTCCTCGACCTCGGACCTGTTCACAGGAACGGGCGCACCTCAAGCTTCCGGTTGCATGCTTTGGACCCCGCGGCCGCCACCCGGAGAGCCTCATCGAGGTCGGCGGCGTCCAGGATCCAGAAACCGGCGAGGAACTCCTTGGACTCCAAGAACGGTCCGTCGCTGACGACTGCTTCCGCGCCCCGGTTGTCGACAACAGTCGCCGATCCCGGCGCCCCGAGGCCTCCCGCGAAAACCCAGTGCCCCTCGACCTGGAGCCGGTCGTTGAACTCGTCGATGGCGGCCATCTCCTCCGGGGTGGCCAGGCCGGCCCGGTCATTGATGACGGAAACCAGATACTGCATCTTCGCTTATCTCCTTCGCCTCGGACCGCCCCCTCTGAGGCGGCTGTCTACCACTGCTACGAACGCAGCCGCCGAAATTCGACACCCGTCCCCTGGCTATTGTGCGGCAAGCTCAGTGCGCACCGGGCCCGGGTCCGGGATCGGGTCGTTTCTGTTCAATGATCTGGATGAGGTTGCCGCACGTGTCGTCGAAGACGGCCACGACAGCGGTGCCGACGTCGGTCGGAGGCATGGTGAAGCGGACGCCTTTTCCGGTCAGCCGTTCGTACTCGGCGCCGACGTCGCCGACGGCGAATTGGGCGAGCGGGATCCCGTCGCTGACGAGGGCATCCCGGAACGGCTTCACTGCGGGGTGGTCCGACGGTTCCAGGAGCAGCTCCGGGCCGTCAGGCACTTCGGGCGACACGACGGTGATCCAGAAGTTCCCGCCAAGGGGGACGTCCTGGCGCTTGGTGAAGCCGAGCACCTCGGTGTAGAAGGCGAGGGCGGCCCGCTGGTCGTCGACGAACACACTCGTAAGGGCGATCTTCATCGCACGCACCTCTCTTCGTGCCGGCGGCTCCTGGTCCCCCTAGGATGGGCCGTATCGTCACCCATTGAAAGGGGTAAAGGATGAGCGAGAACTTCAGCAAGGAAGAAAGAGCTGCCATGAAGGCAGCGGTCGCGGAAGCGAAGGCGGCGCGGGAGGGCGCGGACCAGGAGGCCGCGTGCCTCGCCGCGATTGCCGGGATGACGGGCGCGGACAAGGACTCAGCCGAGATTCTGCACCAGCTCATCAAGCAGCACACCGGCCTGAGGGCCAAGACGTGGTACGGCATGCCGGCTTACGCGAATGCGGACGGCAAGGTGATCGTGTTCTTCCAACGGTCGGCCAAGTTCAAGGCCAGGTATTCGACCATCGGCTTCCAGGATGCGGCGAAGCTCGACGACGGCGACTTCTGGCCGACGTCGTACGCCGTGGCGAAGCTGAACGCGGCCGACCAGGACCGGTTGCTGGAGCTGCTGAAGAAAGCCGTCGGCTAGCGCACTGGCGCGGATTACCGGGTGCAGCGGCGGGTGTCAGAGCCCCAGGTGCCCGTCCTTGGGAACTTCGAGCTCGTCGGACTTGATGAGTTCCTCGACGTTGACGTCCTTGAACGTGATCACGCGGACGCTCTTGACGAAGCGGGCCGAGCGGTAGACGTCCCAGACCCACGCGTCCTGCAGGGTCAGGTCGAAGTAGATCTCGCCGTCCGCCGAGCGCGCCTGCAGGTCGACGTGGTTCGCCAGGTAGAACCGCCGCTCGGTCTCGACGACATAGCTGAAGAGCCCCACCACGTCGCGGTACTCGCGGTAGAGCTGCAGCTCCATGTCGGTTTCGTAGTTCTCGAGATCCTCGGCACTCATAGACCCATCATCCCACTTGCGGCAGCGGGCCCGCGCCGGGTGCCGCCAGCTCCTCCTCAAGGGCGTCGTCGCCTCCGGGCGCGGCGTCGTCGGCGTCGAGCTCGGGGCCGGTCAGCCGCCAGCTGACCCGGTGGTAGGGGCTGGGACCGCCGACCCGGATCGCCTCCCGGTGCGCCGCGGTCGCGTAGCCCTTGTTCTCGCACCAGCCAAACTGCGGGTGGGCGGCGTCGAGCTCGATCATGAGGTTGTCCCGTTCGACCTTGGCCAGCACGCTCGCGGCGGCGACGCTGAGGCACTGCAGGTCTGCCTTGATCTTGGTGTAGACAGGCGCCTCAAAAGCAATGCCGGCCGGATCCGCAGCACTTTCGTCATCAAACAGTGAAGCCTGCAGCTGGGCAGCCAGCCAGTTGTGGTTGCCGTCGAGCAGGACGGCGTGCGGCAGCAGCCCGGCGACCGCGATCTGCTCCCACGCCCGGAGCCCGGCCAGCCGCAGGGCGGCGATCAGCCCGACCGTGTCGATTTCCCGGGCAGTGGCATGCCCGACGGCCGAAGCCAGCGCCCAGCGCCGGATTGAGGGCACCAGCGCCTCCCGCTCGGCCCTGGTCAGCAGCTTGCTGTCCCGCACGTTGCGCAGCCCGCGCTGCTCAGCCACGTCGACGAGCACCATGCCCACGCTGACGGGCCCGGCGAGGGCTCCGCGGCCCACCTCGTCGCACCCGACGACGTAGCGGTGCCCAAAGCCGAGCAGGGACTGCTCGAACTTCAGGTTCGGTGCTGCGCTTCGTGCCAACTTACTTGCCTGTCGCCGCCGGTGAGGGGACGTTCTTGAAGACGTCCGGGTAGCTGCCCACGGAGCCGAGGCGGTTCAACGGCCACGCGATCACCGCGGCCTGGCCCTCCACGTCCGAAATGCTGACGAAACCCTTGCTCGGGAGGTTCTGGTGTTCGCGGGAATCCGCCGACTCGTTCCGGTGGTCCCCCATGACCCACAGTTTACCTGCGGGGACGGTCACATCGAAGGTCTTGTCGGAGGGCTGCGCACCCGGGTACAGGTACGGCTCGGTCAGCGGCGCACCGTTTACGGTGAGCTTGCCCTGGGCGTCGCAGCAGATCACCCTGTCACCCGGAAGGCCGATGACGCGCTTGACGAGGTGCTGCTCCGACTCGTCGGGTACCAGCCCCACGAAGGTCAATGCGTCCTTCAGCCAGGTCCCCGGTCCTGTCGGTTTCGGCGCAGCCGCCGGCAGCCAGCCCTGGGTGTCACGGAACACGACGACGTCGCCGCGCTTGAGCGCGATCGGGTTGGGCACCAGCAGGTTGACGAAGATGCGGTCCTGCACCTCCAGAGTGTTCTCCATGGACCCGGAGGGAATGTAGTAGGCCCGGAAGAGGAAGGTCTTGATCAGGAAGGAGAGCACGAGCGCGATGGCAACAATCGTGGCGATTTCCTTCAGCCACGACAGTACGGGATTCCGCCGCCGGCCGGCCTCCGCGTGCGCACCGTGGATCTCTTCCGCCGGTCCCGGTGCCTGCTCTCCGTCGCGGCGCGGCCGCACGGGGTCTTCGTCGTTGGGGAGGGGCGCTTCGGGGGTGTTTTGCGGCATCTAACGGGTGTCTTTCTGTTGGTCGGCCGGTACGCTCACGCGGGGAACAGGGGCTGCCCGGTCCAGCGGCCAGATCAGTTGCACGGCGCGTCCGATGACTTTGTCCTCTGACACCAATCCTCCGCCGGGCGCGCCGAGCAGTGACCGCGAGTCAGCGGAGACCGAGCGGTGGTCGCCCATCATCCACAACCTACCCTGCGGGACCACGACATCGAATTTCAACTCGCTCGGGGCGTCTCCTGGATACAGGTACGGCTCGGTGACCGGGGTGCCGTTAACGGTGATCCTGCCGTCCGCTGAACAACAGCGGAGGTGATCTCCCGCCACACCGAGGACACGTTTGACGTACACCGTGTCGCTGCCTGCCAGGCCCAGCCACTCCCCCAGCGTCTGCACTCCGTCCGCCAGCGGCCCCTTGCCGCTGTGCAGCGGTGCGAACGAGCCGCGGCCGTCAAAGACCACCACGTCCCCCCGCCGCACGGGCGAGGTGAGGTAGTCGGTGCGCAGCACCAGCACGCGGTCACCCGTGTGCAGCAGGGGTTCCATCGATGCCGAGGGGATGTAGTAGACATCCACCAGGAAGGCCCGGACCAGGGCGCTGATGAGCACGGCGAGGAACACGGCCAGCAACACGAAACGCCAGCCCGGGTGAGCAGGCTGGCGTTTCGTGTGTTCCATGTGCGGTTCCTTGGTTCTGCCCAGCGGGTTGACCTCGCGGGCAGCCTTCAAGGACGAGCAGTTGGTTACTTGGAGGTGCTGAAGTCGCGCTTTTCCTTGATCTTCGCTGCCTTGCCGCGCAGTGCGCGCATGTAGTACAGCTTGGCGCGGCGAACGTCGCCCTTGCTCACGAGCTCGATCTTCTCAATGATCGGCGAGTGCACCGGGAAGGTGCGCTCGACGCCGACACCGAAGGAGACCTTGCGGACCGTGAAGGTCTCGCGGACGCCGTCGCCCTGGCGGCCCAGGACGAAGCCCTGGAAGACCTGGACGCGGGAGTTCTTGCCTTCGATGATGTTCACGTGCACCTTGATGGTGTCGCCGGCGCGGAACTCGGGAACGTCGTTGCGCAGCGAGGCTGCATCTACGCTGTCGAGGATGTGCATAGTGTCACTCCTGGTGAACGCCACAGGTCATTCACGTTGGTCGCGGCGGTAAAACCCGCGCTCACGCACGGGGGATACTGCCGAAGCTGGGTTCACCGGCCGGTCCAAGGAAGGTCCTGCGCCGGTGTGCCTGACTGTTGGTTGCGCTCCCCCTGTGGCAGGGGCGAACCCAGTAGGCACGAAGCTCAATTTTGCCACAGCGGGGCAGGCTCCGCCAAACGAAGCCCTCAGGCTTCGGCCCGGCGCCGCGGGCCGCCGTCGGCGACGTCGTACCCCAGTTCGTCGAGCAGTGCCCGGTCCGCTTTGTCCAGGCTCTCCGGCGCGAGCCGTTCGATCAGGTCCGGACGCCGGTCCGCCGTGCGGCGCAACTGCTCGTCGCGCCGGAACCGGGCGATCTTCGCGTGGTTTCCGCTCAAGAGCACCTCGGGGATGTCCCGGCCGCGCCAGGACGACGGCTTGGTGTAGACGGGGTATTCGAGCAGGCCGTCCGAGTGGGATTCTTCGACAAGGGATTCGGGGTTGCCGACGACGCCGGGCAGCAGGCGACCGACAGCCTCGACCATGGCGAGCACCGCCACCTCTCCGCCGTTGAGAACGTAGTCGCCCAGGCTGACCGGGCGCACGTCGAAGTGCCCGGCGGCCCATTCGAGCACCCGCTCGTCGATGCCCTCGTAGCGCCCGCAGGCAAACACCAGCTGCGGCGCTTCGGCCAGTTCGTAGGCCATGGCCTGCGTGAACCGCTCCCCCGCCGGGGACGGAACGATCAGCACGGGCCGGGCTGCGGCATCCCCGCCGACCGCCGCCAGTGCTTCAGCCCACGGCTCCGGCTTCATCACCATGCCGGCGCCCCCACCGTACGGAGTGTCGTCCACCGTCCGGTGGCGGTCGGTGGTGAACGAGCGCAGGTCGTGCACCTTCAGGTCCAGGAGGCCGTCCTGCCGGGCTTTGCCGATGAGGGACAGCTCCAGCGGCGCAAGGTACTCGGGGAAGATGCTGACGACGTCGATGCGCACCTAGCGGTCCCCGCCCTCATCCGGGGCGGAGGGCTCGGCGTTCAGCTCAAACAGCCCGTCGGGCGGGGTGAGCCGGATGTAACCGGCTTCGATGTTGACCTCAGGAACGATCTGCTCGACGAACGGCACCAGGATCTCCTGTCCGTCCCGGCCCTCCACCACGAGCAGGTCCTGGGCAGGCAGGGTGTTCAGCGCCGCCACTGTGCCTACGGTTTCCTCCCCGACGCGCACCGAGAGTCCCACCAGCTGGTGCTCGTACCAGGCGTCCTCGTCGTCGTCGGCAACCTCGTCGGTGTCGATGTAGAGCCGGGCCCCGCGCAGTTCCTCGGCGCGGTTGCGGTCCGGGACCTCCTCGAAGGCCAGCAGCAGGATGTCCTTGTTCCAGCGGGCCGACTCCACGGTCAGCGGTCCGAGCTTCTCCGGCTCCACCACGAACTCGGTGCCGGGCACGAAGCGCTCCTCGGGCACGTCGGTGAGGACCTGGACGGTGACCTCGCCGCGGATGCCGTGCGGCTTGCCGATCCTGGCGACTTGTACCTGCATATCTGTCCCTCCGGTTATAACTGCCGGTTAAGGCATTCGGCCCCGCCACCATTTTCTGGTGTCGGGGCCGAATGTCTGACTGTTCTGAAGAATCAGCGAAGCTGCTGCTCTTTAGCGGCGGCGGTCGGTGTCGACCACATCCACCCGCACCGGTTCGCCGTCGGCCAGAGCCGCGACGACGGTGCGAAGCGCACGCGCGGTGCGCCCCTGGCGGCCGATGACCCGTCCGAGATCATCCTGGTGAACGCGCACCTCAAGGGTTTCCCCGCGGCGGTTGCTCTTCACGCTGACCTTGACATCCTCAGGGCTGTCGACGATCCCGCGGACCAGATGCTCGAGCGCTTCGGCCAGCAACTTACTCTGCCTCGGTGCTTTCGGCGGCTTCCTCAGCCGCTTCTTCCTTCTTGGCCTTCGGAGTGATGGCTTCCTTCACGATGACGGAACCCTTCTCCGGCACGACGAAGCTTTCCTTGGGAGCCTTGGTCTTCAAGGTTCCTTCGGTGCCCGGCAAGCCCTTGTACTTCTGCCAGTCGCCGGTGATCTTCAGGATCGCGGCAACCTGCTCGGTCGGCTGGGCGCCGACGCCGAGCCAGTACTGGGCGCGCTCGGAGTTGACCTCGATGAACGAGGGCTCTTCAGTCGGGTGGTACTTGCCGATCTCTTCGATCGAGCGGCCATCGCGCTTGGTGCGCGAGTCCGCGACGACGATGCGGTAGTACGGGGCGCGCATCTTTCCGAGGCGCTTGAGGCGAATCTTTACGGCCACTTTTGTGGTCACTCCTGGTTCTGAAAAAGGGCGAACCCTGCTTCACGCTCCCGTGGGGCGGGCCGATTCATAGGGTTCAAAAGGACAAGATGCGCACGCGGAGAGAGGGGCCGCGCCGATCGAGTACCTGTCTATTGTGCCAGATCAGCCCGAATTGCGCGATTCGGCGCGCCCGGTCCGCGGCCGGGCGCCGGCGGGACAGCTCAGGCCCCGCTTGACCACAGGTACAGATCCAGGGCGCGGTCAGCGCCGGCCGCTGCCGCGAGCTCAGCAATGCGCTCCACGAGGGGCTGCGCATCGATGTCCAGGTCTTCCATCTCCTCGGACCCGGCCCACTCGCGCGCCACGTCCTCCAGACCTTCGGGGTCCTCAAGTTCGGTCAGTTCC
The DNA here is from genome assembly GCF_018531425.1 of Paenarthrobacter sp. DKR-5. Lineage (GTDB taxonomy): Bacteria > Actinomycetota > Actinomycetes > Actinomycetales > Micrococcaceae > DKR-5. The sequence continues at coordinate 34,821 of NZ_JAHBOI010000006.1, read as the reverse complement.
GCGAGCACCTCCGCCAGCGGGTCCGGGACGACGTAGAGCGCCTCGCGCGCGACATCGACCATGGCCAGGTCGGTGTCAATCCCGGCCGCGTGCACCGCCTTGGCGGCAATCGCGCCGAGTGCTTCGAACTCGAAATCGGTCAGTTCACCGGCGTCGACCCGTTCGGGCAACTCCGGCGGCATGGAGCCGGTGTCGAGGGCGTCCGCGAAGCGCAGGGCGTCCGAGTGCGTGGCAACAAAGATCTGAGAGGAAAGCGACATGGGGACCTCCGCTGTCGAGTCAGTGGGCAAGACGTCGTCAACAGCCTACGGTCCCCGGCGGACGCCGGTCCACCGGGGACCGGCGTGCTAGGCCACGGCCACACGGAGCTTGTTGCGCCACGGGTCCTCGAAGCGCAGTTCCAGTCCGGTGTGGTGCGAGCTGATGCCGCGGTGCTTCAGCCGGTCGGCGAGCGCGCCAAGGTCGTCCTCAGCCGGGAGGTGGATCAGCACCTCGCCCAGGCCCAGGGTGTCCTTGCGCGGGCCGGCCCCCTTGCTGTTCCAGACGTTCATGGCCATGTGGTGGTGGTACTTGCCGGCAGAGACGAACAGGGCCTGGCCGTGCCAGCCCGCCGTCCGCTCGAAGCCAAGGGTATCCACGTAGAACTCCTGGGCGGTCTGCATGTCGCCGACCTGGAGGTGCACGTGCCCGACGTCGGCCCCCGCCGCATGCTGGCCGGCGACCGCCTCTTCGGTGAGGTTGGTGGAGAGGTATTCCTGCGGCGGGAGGAACAGGCTGTCCATCACGACTGAACCGTCCTGCCACTGCCAGCCCTCGCGGGGCTTGTCGTAGTAGAGCTCGATGCCGTTGCCCTCCGGGTCGGTGAAGTAGAACGCCTCACTGACCAGGTGGTCGGCGCTGCCCGCGAAGGAGCGCGGGTTGAACCTGGCGGCCGAGGCAACGGTGGCTGCCAGGGATGCCCGGTCCCGGAAGAGGATGGCGGTGTGGAAGAGCCCTGCTTCGCCGCGGGCGGCCACCGGCAGGCCGTGCGCGGGCTGCAGGTGCACCAGCGGGGTGCTGCCGCGCCCGAGGTAGACGCCGCCGTCGGCTTCGGCGACGACATCGAGGCCGAGGGCACGCTGGTAGTAGTCCTGCATGAGCGCCAGGTCGCCCACCTTGAGCATCACGGTGCCCATGGACAGGCCGGCGGAAAGGAGATCCTGGGGATTTACTTGAAGGTTCACGTAAGTTCTAACGTGCGGTCAGCGGATTACATTCCCGCGCAGCACGATGTGTTTCAGGCGGCCCACCTGGGACAGGTCGATGCGCGGATCGGACGCACAGAGCACGACGTCGGCGCTGGCCCCCTCGGAAATGGCACCGGCGCCGAGCCAGCGGCGTGCACCCCAGGTGGCGGCGTCCAGGGCCGCTGCCGCGGGCAGTCCGGCCTCGGCGAGCGCGAGAATTTCGTCGGCGAGGCGGCCGTGCGCGATGGTGCTGCCGGCGTCCGTCCCGGCGTAGATCTCCACGCCGGCCTCCCAGGCCTGCAGGACGCGCTCGTGCCGGCGGCCCCAGAGCGCACGCATATGGGCGGCATAGACGGGGAACTTTGCGTCGGCCCGCGCGGCGATGTCGGGGAACGTGTCGATGTTGATCAGGGTGGGCACGATCGGCACCTGCTGCTCAACGAACCGGGGAATGTGCCGCTCGAGCATGCCGGTGGCGTGCTCGATGCAGTCGATGCCGGCGTCGAGCATGTCGTCGAGGGTTTGCTCTGCAAAACAGTGAGCGGTCACCCGGGCTCCCTCCGCGTGCGCGGCAGCGACGGCGTCCTTCACGACGCCGGCGGGAAATGCCGGCGTCAGGTCCCCGGCGTCGCGGTCGATCCAGTCCCCCACGAGCTTGACCCAGCCGTCGCCGGCAAGGGCCTGCTTCCGCACCGCCTCGACCAGCCCGTCCGGCTCGACCTCGACGGCGTAGTCGCGCAGGTAACGGCGGGTGCGTGCCACGTGCCTGCCCGCGCGGATCAGCCGGGGCAGGTCCTCCCGCTGTTGCACCCAGCGGGTGTCGTTGACGACCCCGGCGTCGCGGACCAGCAGCGTCCCGGCGTCGCGGTCCGTCAGGGCCTGCTCCTCCGCGAGCGAGTCCGGGACGCGGCCGCGGGCATCGAGGCCGATGTGGCAGTGCGCGTCCACGAACCCGGGCAGCACCCAGCCCTCAAGGGTGGTCTCCGCGCACCGCCGCGGGCGGCGAAAGGTGAGCACGCCGTCGACCGCCCAGGCCTCGGCACGCTGTTCGGCCGGTCCGACCAGGACGGGGCCGGTGAAGTGGATGATTCCTGCCATGAAGCCAGCGTAAGCCTCGCCTCCTGCAGCACGCTCCCGTGTGTCCACTTGCGCGAACGGCCAGATGTGGCGGGCTGTTCGCGCGCGAACCCGCCCCGACTGGCCGTTCGCCGGCCCGGGGCCCCGGGTTAGGCCAGGCCCCTCAGAATCAGGCGCCAGTACATGAACGGCAGACCATAGCGCTTGAGCAGCCACATGTCGCTGCGCTCCTTGGTGGTGTCGATGAAGGGGATGCTGGGAGCCGGCTGCAGCGTGTAGTCGAACTCGGCCAGCAGCATCTTTCCACGTGCGGTCGTCAGCGGGCACGAGGCGTAGCCGCTGTACTGCGCGGACGGGGTGCGGCCGTCCATGGCGGCGAGCAGGTTCTTCACGAGCACCGGGGCTTGCTTGCGGATAGCGGCGCCGGTCTTCGAGTTCGGCGTGGAGCCGGCGTCGCCCAGGGCGAAGATTTCCGGGTAGCGCTTGTGCTGCAGCGTGTGCTTGTCAACGTCAACGTAACCGGCGGGGTTGGCCGGATCCGCGAGCGGGGTGCGCTTGAGCCAGTCCGGTGCGGACTGCGGCGGGACCACGTGCAGCAGGTCGTAGTGCAACGTCTCCGTGACGCCGGATGCGTTGTCCCTGATCACCGCCTTGTTCCCGGCGGGATCCACCTCGGTCATCTCGCTGTTGAAGCGGACCTCGATGCCATACTTGGCCACGACCCGCTCAAGCTCATCGGCGAATACCTTCACGCCGAACATACTCGGCGTCGGCAGCACCATGACCACCCGAATGTCACCCAACACGCCCTTCTGACGCCAATAATCGGCCGCCAGATAGGCGATCTTCTGGGGAGCGCCGGCGCACTTGATGGGGCCGGAGGGCTGGGTGAAGACGGCGGTGCCGGACTTCAGGTTCCGGATCATGTCCCAGGTCTTGGGGGCCAGATCGAACCGGTAATTGCTCGATACGGTGGGGGTTTCGATTGCCTCCGCCATCCCCGGAATCTTGTCCCAGTCCAGCTGGATGCCCGGGCATACCACCAGGTAGTCATAGCTGACCGAGCCGCCGCCAGCGAGGGAAACGGTGCGGCGTTCAGGGTCAATGTCTGTCGCGGCATCCTTGATCCACGCAACCCCTTGGGGCATGACGGACGCCTGCGGCCGCACCGTTTCCTCCTGTCGGGCGGAACCGCCTCCCACCAGGGTCCACAGCGGCTGGTAGTAGTGCCGCTCGCTCGGTTCGATCAGGCCGATGTCGGTCTTTCCTGCCCGGCGGAGTCGGGCGGCGACGCTCACCCCCGCATTGCCGCCTCCGATGATTAGGATCTCGTGGTGCATAGCCATGACTCAGAAGCCTTTCTGCGATTCGCAGCGTCGCGCCTCAATGCGGACGCCGATTCCAATATGGCGACCTGTGGATACCCTAGGGGGTATGTGCTTCAGATTACACCCGCGCATCCGCAGGGGCTAGAGGCGCCACGTCAGGCGCCTCAGCCCTGCGCGAACGGCCTGGATCAGCCGGCGTCCGGCGCAGCCGCCTGCCAGGAATTGCGGGTGCGCCGGCCGCAGCGAGAATCCCATCACGGAAGCATCCCAGCCCGACACGCAGGATTGTGCCGGGAAGACCGATCCGGGACGGCACATCGGCCCTGCCCTCACTCCCCGCCCTGGCCCTACCCGCCATCGCGGCACTCCCTCCGGTGAATATCAAGCCTGACTGCGACGCCGCACGGGCGTCGCCGGTTGGTCCGAGGGCACGCGGTTCGGTAACCTCGGTTGCATCCACACGGGAGCCCTTGCAGGGGCTGAGATCGGGCTGAGGCAGCCCGCGACCGTCGAACCTGTCCGGGTCATGCCGGCGAAGGAAGTAGGAATCCCTCATGAGTTCCATGAATTCACACACTCTGGCGTACCTCGAGGACCACGGGCACGGCATCCGCGTGCCCGTGACCGAGATCGAACTGGAGAACTCGCCCGACGGCTCTGCCAATCCGCCGCTGACCGTCTACCGGACGGCGGGCCCCGGCAGCGACCCGGTGGTCGGCCTCGAGCCGTTCCGCTCGGCCTGGATCGAGGGCCGGGAAGACACCGAGGCCTACGCAGGACGCAGCCGGAACCTGCTCGACGACGGCCGGTCCGCCATCCGCCGCGGAGAGGCCTCAGCGGAATGGAAGGGCGCCAAGCCGGTCCCCCGCCGGGCGCTGGAGGGCCGACGGGTCACGCAGATGCACTATGCACGGCAGGGCCTCATCACCGAGGAGATGCGCTTCGTCGCCCTGCGCGAGAACTGCGACGTCGAGCTGGTGCGCTCCGAGCTCGCCGCCGGCCGGGCGATCATCCCCAACAACATCAACCACCCGGAATCGGAGCCGATGATCATCGGCAAGGCTTTCCTGGTGAAGATCAATGCCAACATCGGCAACTCCGCGGTCACCAGCTCCATCGCCGAGGAGGTCGACAAGCTGCAGTGGGCCACCCAGTGGGGTGCGGACACGGTCATGGACCTCTCCACCGGGGACGACATCCACACCACCCGCGAGTGGATCCTGCGCAACTCCCCCGTGCCCATCGGCACCGTTCCGATCTACCAGGCGCTGGAGAAGGTCAACGGCGAGGCGGACAAGCTGACCTGGGAAATCTTCCGCGACACGGTGATCGAGCAATGCGAGCAGGGCGTGGACTACATGACGATCCACGCCGGCGTGCTGCTGCGCTACGTCCCGCTCACGGCCGAGCGGGTCACCGGCATCGTCTCCCGCGGCGGGTCCATCATGGCCGGCTGGTGCCTCGCGCACCACCGCGAGAACTTCCTGTACACCCACTTCGACGAGCTGTGCGAGATTTTCGCCCAGTACGACGTCGCGTTCTCGCTCGGGGACGGGCTTCGGCCAGGTTCGACGGCGGACGCGAACGACGCCGCCCAGTTCGCCGAGCTGGACACCCTCGCCGAACTGACCAAGCGCGCCTGGGAGTACGACGTGCAGGTGATGGTCGAAGGTCCCGGCCACATCCCGTTCCACCTCGTGCGCGAGAACGTGGAACGCCAGCAGGAACTCTGCGACGGCGCGCCGTTCTACACGCTCGGGCCGCTGGTGACCGACGTCGCCCCCGGCTACGACCACATCACCTCGGCAATCGGCGCCACCGAGATCGCCCGCTACGGCACCGCCATGCTCTGCTACGTCACCCCGAAGGAGCACCTGGGCCTTCCGAACAAGGACGACGTCAAGACCGGCGTGATCACCTACAAGATCGCGGCGCACGCGGCGGACCTCGCGAAGGGCCACCCCGGCGCGAACGAGCGGGACGACGCGCTTTCCAAGGCCCGCTTCGAGTTCCGCTGGCGGGACCAGTTCGCGCTTTCGCTGGACCCGGTGACCGCCGAGGAGTTCCACGACGAGACGCTGCCCGCGGAGCCGGCGAAGACGGCCCACTTCTGTTCGATGTGCGGGCCGAAGTTCTGCTCCATGCGCATCTCACAGGACATCCGCGACCAGTTCGGCGGCACCACCGAACAGGCGATCATCGCGGGGATGGAGGAGAAGTCCGCTCAGTTCCGGGAGTCCGGCGGAAAGGTCTATCTGCCGGAACCCAGCCTCAGCAAGCCCTGACGCCGCCGAGAGGCCGGTTGTGGCGGGTTTCCCGGTCGGGAGCCCGCCGCAACCGGCCGCTCGCGCCCGGAACGTCGGGCTACAGGGAGTGGACCCGGATGAAATCCACGAGCGCCTGGTGGCCCTGCGCCGAGTCCTGCGGCCGGTGGTCCCCGGCGGCATGAACGTGCACTGCCCCGGTGGTCGCCAGATACCCGGCGATCTCCTCGTACAGCGGCTCCCACGCGCCGGTGACCACCAGGGTCGGCACGCCCGGGACAATGTGCAAAGGAGCTTCCCATACCGGTGAAGCTTCGCCGGCGTGAGCGGCCACGTACCGTTCCGTGGCGGGCAGGTCCCGGGTCAGCGACAGGCACGCGGGCTCGAACAGCGTCAGCGACCGCACGGTATCCGGGTGGGCGACGGCCGCCAGCATCGCCGGCACCGCGCCGTCGTGGTGGGCGACGACGTGCCCGCCCTCCCCGAGCAGCTCGGCAAGGGCGTCGGCGTCGGCCGCGAAGCTGCCGTCACCGCCGGGCCGCTTCATGAACAGGCAGTCATACTCGAGCGCAAGCTTGTGCTGGTTCGGCCACGCGGCAGCACCGAAGCGCCCCGCTCCGTGCACGAACACAATCCGCTCTTTGGCCACGTCTGGATCCTAGTCTCCGCCGCCGACACACGGGCCGGGGCCGAACAGGTATTACTTGCCGCCGAGGAACTTGTCAAAGCCCTTGGGCAGGTTCAGGGACGACGGGTCGAAGTCCTGAGCACCCTGGCCGAAGGACGCGCCGGTCGGCACGGACTTCTGCTGGCTGCGCCGGGCGGCCGCGGCTGCTTCTTCCTGGGCGCGCTTGGCCGGGTTGCCGGAGCGGGAGCCCTTCGACTTGCCCTTCGCCTGCTGCTTGGCCTTGCGCGCTCCGCCGAAGCCGCCGGGACCGGGCATGCCGGGCATTCCCGGGATGCCGCCGCCGCGCGCCATCTGGCGCATCATCTTCTGAGCCTGCCCGAAACGCTCCAGCAAGCCGTTGACCTCGGTGACGGTGACGCCCGAGCCCTTCGCGATGCGGGCGCGGCGCGAGCCGTTGATGATCTTCGGCGCAACGCGCTCGTGCGGAGTCATCGAGCGCACGATCGCCTCGACGCGGTCGATCTCCCGCTCGTCGAACTGCTCCAGCTGCTGCCGGATGTTCTGCGCGCCCGGCATCATCATGAGCATCTTCTTCATCGAGCCCATGTTGCGGATCTGCTGCATCTGCGCGAGGAAGTCCTCAAGCGTGAAGTCTTCCTGGTCGGCGAACTTCTTCGCCATCCGGGCAGCCTCATCCTTGTCCCAGCTGCGCTCGGCCTGCTCGATCAGGGTCAGGATGTCGCCCATGTCCAGGATGCGCGAGGCCATCCGGTCCGGGTGGAACATCTCGAAGTCGTCGAGGCCCTCGCCCGTGGAGGCGAACATGACCGGCTTCTCGGTCACCTGCGCCACGGACAGGGCGGCACCGCCACGGGCGTCGCCGTCGAGCTTGGAGAGCACGACGCCGGTGAAGTTGACGCCCTCGTCAAAGGCGAGTGCGGTGTTCACGGCGTCCTGGCCGATCATCGCGTCGAGGACGAAGAGCACCTCGTTGGGGATGATCGCCCGGCGGATCTGCCGCGCCTGCTCCATCATTTCGGCGTCGACGCCGAGGCGTCCGGCCGTGTCGACGATGACGACGTCGTGCAGCTTGGCCTTGGCTTCGGCCACGCCGTCGCGGGCCACCTGCACCGGGTCGCCCGTGGGGACGTCGAGGTCCGACGTCGTGCCCGGGTGCGGTGCGAAGACCTTGACGCCGGCGCGGTCACCGACGACCTGCAGCTGGGTGACGGCGTTGGGGCGCTGGAGGTCGGCGGCGACCAGCAGCGGGCTGTGGCCCTGGGACTTGAGCCACTTGCCGAGCTTGCCGGCGAGGGTGGTCTTACCGGCGCCCTGCAGGCCTGCGAGCATGATGATGGTCGGCGGGTTCTTGGCGAAGCGGATCCGGCGGGTCTCGCCGCCGAGGATCTGCACGAGTTCCTCGTTGACGATCTTGACGATCTGCTGGCTCGGGTTCAGCGCCGCCGAGACCTCCGCACCCAGGGCGCGTTCGCGGACCTTGGCGGTGAACGCGCGCACCACGGGCACGGCGACGTCGGCATCCAGCAGCGCGCGGCGGATCTCCCGCACCGTGGCGTCGACGTCGGCCTCGGAGAGCCGGCCCTTGCCGCGCAGGTTCTTGAAGGTTGCTGTCAACCGGTCAGAGAGTGAATTGAACACGTGCCGTGCACTTCTTTCAGGACGTCGGAGACCGGGCCCGGCGGGTCCGGCAGTCAACAGAGCCCCGCGGGACTCAACTACCTAGGTTACCAACACCCGCGCCGGTCCTGCGGGCAGTGCGCACGCGGCCTCGCGACGGCGCTTCAGGGCGGCACCGCCAACTCTGCCCGCCGGTCCCCCTGCGGCGGCGGTATCAGGGCGTCCTGGCCGGTCCCTGGCCCGGTTCCTGGCCCCGGCCGCGGGCAGAGTTGGCGCGGGAGGGCAGCGTGGAGGGGCGTGCGCACCGGACATTTCCAGCCGGGAGTGACATGCTGGGCCTGTGACTCAAACCACCCAGGACACCGCGCCCGCAGCTGAACACCCCCATGCAGCCCAGGTCAGGACGCTGCTCATCCTCGGCGCCTCGGGCGACCTCACCGGCCGGCTGCTGCTGCCCGGGGTCGCGCGGCTGGTGGCCACCGGAGGTGCGCCCGGCGTCCACGTCGTCGGTGCCGGCTCGGACGGCTGGAGCCAGGAGCAGTGGCGGCAACGCGTCGAGGACGCCGCCGCGGGGGCCGCGGACGACGCCGGTGACGACGGGAAGTCGGCCCTGAAGGACCTCGCCGTCGACACCAGCTACCACCGGCTCGACGTCACTGCCAAAGGGGAACTGCCGGAGCTGCTGCGCAGCTTGGAGGGACCTGTCGCCGTCTACTTCGCGCTGCCGCCTGCCGTGAGCCAGAAGGCCTGCGAGGTGCTCACGGCCGAGGATCTTCCTGCCGGGACCCGGCTGGTCATGGAGAAGCCGTTTGGCTCCAGCGAGGACTCCGCCCGCGAACTCAACCGCACGCTGGCCTCACTGGTGCCGGAGGACCACATCCACCGGGTGGACCACTTCCTGGGCAAGTCCACTGTCTTCAACATCCTGGGCCTGCGCTTCGCCAACCGCATCCTGGAACCGCTCTGGGACAACAACCACATCGACAAGATCGAGATCATCTTCGACGAGGATCTCGCGCTGGAAAACCGGGCCCGGTACTACGACAAGGCCGGCGCGCTGCGGGACATGATCCAGAGCCACCTGCTGCAGATCCTCGCCGTCATCGCCATGGATGCACCGGCCACCCTGAACGAACGCGATGTCCGGGACGGCATCGCGGCCGTCCTGCGGGCCAGCTCGGTCCGCGGGCCATACGCCCGCAGCACCCGCCGCGCCCGCTACACCGCCGGCCAGCTCGGCGACCGGTCCGTGCCGGCCTATGTGGACGAAGACGGCGTCGACCCCGCGAACGACACCGAAACGTTGGCCGAGGTGCAGGTTTCGGTCGACAACTGGCGCTGGGCCGGCGTCCCGTTCATCCTGCGCTCGGGCAAGGCCCTCGGATCAGCCCGCAAGGAAGCCGTCATCACCTTCAAGGCGGTTCCGCACCTGCCGGTGGGGCTGAAGGGCATCGACCGCCCGACCAGCCTGCACATTGGATTCGGCCCCGACCGGCTGGAGCTCGAGGTGGACGTGAACGGGCCCGGCGACATCTTCACGCTGGACAGGGTGAGCCTGGAAGCGGACCTCAGCGGCTCAAAGCTGCTCCCCTACGGCGAGGTCCTCGAGGGCGTCCTCACCGGAGACCCGCTGCTCTCCGTGCGCGGGGACACGGCCGAGGAGTGCTGGCGGATCGTGGACCCGGTGCTGGCGGCTTTCAAAGCCGGCACCGTGCCCATGGACGAGTATGCGGCCGGCTCCGGCGGCGCGGCGGACTGGCCCGCCAGGCGGTAGGAGCCCGGACGCGGCGAGGCCCGGCAGGAACTTGTCCTGCCGGGCCTCGCCGTCGAACTTCGGTGAACCAGGGGCCGCGTCAGACCGCGGCTGCTCCGCGTTCACCGGTGCGGACCCGGATTGCTTCGTAGACGTCGACGGTCCAGACCTTGCCGTCGCCGGCGCGGCCGGTGTTGGAGCTGGCGATAATCACGTCGAGGATGTCATCTGCCTGCTCGTCCGTCGCCAGGACCTCGATCCGGACTTTCGGGAGCAGATCCACCTTGTACTCGGCACCGCGGTAGACCTCGGTGTACCCGCGCTGCCGGCCGTACCCGCTCGCCGCGCTGACGGTCAGTCCCTGCACCCCGTAGCTTTCGAGCGCGCTGCGGACGTCATCGAGCTTCTCCGGGCGGACGATGGCGGTGATCAGTTTCATGCTTCGATCCTTTCCTTGGACCCGGCGGTGGCGTCGGCGTCCTTCCCCTTGTGCGAACCGTGCTGGATCTGATCGTGCAGCGGCTGGAAGCTTCCGGCCACCCCGACTCCGCCGTATTCGTAGGCGCTTTCAGCATGCTGGCTCAGGTCCACGCCGTCAATCTCGTCCTGGGTGCTGACCCGGAAGCCCATGGTCTTCTTGATGACCCAGCCGATGGCGAAGGAAAGGACGAAGGAGTACACCAGCACCGAGCCGGCGCCGATGGCCTGCTTGCCCAGGAGTTCGAAGCCGCCGCCGCTGAACAGGCCGTCGCCGGCCGCCGGCGAACCCGGATCCGCCGCGAGGCCGATGAACAGGGTGCCGACGATGCCGCCGACCAGGTGGACGCCGACGACGTCGAGCGAGTCGTCGTAGCCGAGCTTGTACTTCAGGCCGATGGCCATGGCGCACACCGCTCCGGCGAGCAGGCCCAGCACGATCGACCACAACGGGGTGATGGCGGAGCAGGCCGGGGTGATGGCGACCAGACCGGCCACGGCACCGGAAGCGGCGCCGAGGGAGGTGGCGTGCCCGTCGCGGACCCTCTCGACGACCAGCCAGCCGAGGACCGCGGCGCAGGGCGCGACGAGGGTGTTGATCCAGGCGTAGCCGGCGATGCCGTTGGCAGCCAGCGCTGAGCCGGCGTTGAAACCGAACCAGCCGAACCACAGCAGGCCTGCGCCGAGCATCACGAAGGGCAGGTTGTGCGGGCGGTGGCTCGGGTCCTTGCCAAAGCCGCGGCGCTTGCCCAGCAGGAGCGCCAGGGCCAGGCCGGCCGCGCCGGCGTTGATGTGCACCGCGGTGCCGCCGGCGAAGTCAATGACGCCCAGGCCCTGCCCCAGCCAGCCGCCGACCGCGTTGCCGGCCGCGTCCTTGTTGAAGTCGAAGACCCAGTGCGCAACCGGGAAATAGACGATGACCGCGAAGAGTCCGGCGAAGACCATCCATGAACCGAACTTGGTCCGGTCCGCGATGGCGCCGGAGATCAGCGCGACGGTGATGATCGCGAAGACCGCCTGGAAGCCGACGAACACGATTTCCGGGATGGTGCCGACCAGCGGCATGTCCTTGCCGGTGGACAGGATGTTGCTGAGTCCGAACTTTTCAAACGGGTTGCCCACCAGGCCGCCGAAAGCATCGGTGCCGAAGGACATGGAGTAGCCGAAGAGGACCCAGAGGACGCCCACCAGGGCGATTGCTCCGAAGCTCATCATCATCATGTTCAGTACGGCTTTGGCACGGGTCATGCCGCCGTAGAAGAACGCAAGGCCCGGAGTCATCAGCAGCACAAGTGCCGCCGATGCCAGGACCCAAGCTGTGTCGCCAGTGTTCATGGTCACTGCCCTTTCTCATTTACTGGATGCCTGCCGCGTTCCGCCCCCGCGCAATGTGGCTCAGTAATGAGAATGGTCAATGGTTGTTTCACCTGTTCGGGGTCAACATTGCCGCGTTGTTACAAGAAGCTCTCCGAAGTAAATGGTGGGTCTCGGGGATGTTTCGCCGGTGTTTCGACGTCGCCCTGACCAGCCCGGATGCCTGCCCAGGGCGCCTTGGGGGCCGTCGTCGGGGGCCGTCGTCGGGGGCCCTAAGGGGGCGGGTCAGGCGAGCAGCGCGTCCACGAAGTTCTCGACGTCGAACGGCGCCAGATCGTCCGCGCCCTCGCCGAGGCCGATCAGCTTCACCGGCACGCCCAGGCTCTTCTGGATCGCGACGACGATGCCGCCCTTGGCGGTCCCGTCCAGCTTGGTCAGCACGATGCCGGAGATATTGACGACCTCGGAGAACACACGGGCCTGGTTCAGGCCGTTCTGGCCGGTCGTGGCGTCGAGCACGAGCAGCACCTCGTCGACCGTCGCCAGTTTCTCGACGACCCGCTTGACCTTGCCGAGCTCGTCCATCAGGCCGACCTTGTTCTGCAGACGCCCGGCGGTGTCGATCATGACGACGTCGACCTCGCCCTCGATGCCGGCGCGCACGGCGTCGAACGCGACCGAGGCGGGATCGGCTCCGTCGACGTCGGACTTGACCGTGGGCACGCCGACGCGGCGGCCCCAGGTCGCCAGCTGCTCCGCGGCGGCCGCGCGGAACGTGTCCGCCGCGCCGAGCAGCACGTCCTTGTCCTCGGCGACCAGGACCCGGGCGAGCTTGCCCACCGTGGTGGTCTTGCCGGTGCCGTTGACGCCGACAACCATCAGCACCGCAGGGCGGCCATCATGGCGGGAAGTGTTCAGGGACCGGTCCATCGCCGGATCGATCAGCTTGATGAGCTCCTCGCGCAGCAGGGCCCGGACGTGCTCCGGGTCGCGGCTGCCGAGAACCTTGACCCGCTCACGCAGCGCGTCCACCAGCTCGGTGGTCGGCTCCGGGCCGAGGTCGGCCAGCAGCAGAGTCTCCTCGATCTCATCCCAGACGTCTTCGTCGATCTTGTCGCTGGAGAGCAGTGCGAGCAGCCCCTTGCCGAACGCGGTGTTCGACTTCGCGAGCCGCTCGCGCAGGCGCACCAGCCGGCCCGCAACCGGCGCCGGCGTCTCGATCCCCGGCACTTCCTCGACGAGGGCGTGGTCCTGCACCTCGGTGCCGGCCGGCGCGGAGGGCACCTGTGTAGCGCCCGTCCGCGGACGCTCTTCGGTGAGCGTGCCGGTGCCGCCAAGGGCGACGTCGTTCTCGTCGCGCGTGGTCGGGTACACCGTGCCGCGCGGTTTGCGGCCGCCGCGGACCAGGCCCACGATGATGCCGCCCACGACGACCATGCCGACGGCGATGAGGATGATGACGGGGAGCAGAGCCGAGAGATCAATCACGCCACAAGCTTCTCACGAGGCACCGGGGCTGTGGACCTGCCCGGGCGCCGCTGCTGGTCCTGTCTTCCGCTGCCGTTCCGGTCAGCCGCTGCTGCTGCAACCGGGGCGCCGGACCGAAACAGCAGCGGAATCCGCTGACGCCGCCCGCCAGTCCCGGCCCAGCCCCAGCCCCAGCCCCGTCCTACCCGGCGGGGGCCAGCCGCTGGCTGATCACTGTCGAGACGCCGTCGCCGCGCATGGTGACGCCGTAGAGGGCATCCGCGACCTCCATGGTGCGCTTCTGGTGCGTGATCACAATAAGCTGGCTCGACTCGCGCAGCTCCTCGAAGATCGTGATCAACCTGCCCAGGTTGGTGTCGTCGAGGGCGGCCTCCACTTCGTCCATCACGTAGAAGGGCGAGGGCCGGGCCTTGAAGATCGCCACCAGCAGCGCGACGGCGGTCAGCGAGCGCTCGCCCCCGGAGAGCAGCGACAGGCGCTTGATCTTCTTGCCCGCCGGCCGGGCCTCGACCTCGATACCCGTGGTGAGCATGTCGTCCGGGTCGGTGAGCACGAGCCGTCCTTCGCCGCCGGGAAAGAGCCGCGCGAAGACGTGGTCGAACTGCTCGGAGGTGTCCTTGAAGGCCGCGGTAAAGACCTGTTCCACGCGTTCGTCGACCTCGCGGATGATGTCCAGCAGGTCCTTGCGGCTGGCCTTGAGGTCCTCGAGCTGGCTGCTGAGGAACTGGTGCCGCTCCTCCAGCGCCGCGAATTCCTCCAGCGCGAGGGGGTTGACCTTGCCCAGCGCGGACAGGTCGCGCTCGGCGCGCTTGAGCCGCTTCTCCTGCTCCTCGCGGACAAAGAGCCTGCCCTCAGGTTCCTCGGCCGGCCCGAGCGCGGCCCACTTGTCGGGTTTGGCGGGCGGCCCGGGTACCAGCCGGTCCGGCCCGTACTCGGCGACGAGGTGCTCGACGCTCAGCCCCAGTTCCTCGATGGCCCGGTTCTCCAGCGCCTCGATCCGCAGCCGTTGCTGGGCGCGCGCCATCTCGTCCTTGTGCACCGAATCGGTCAGCTGTGCGAGCTCGGTGGTGAGCTCCTCGTTGATGCCCCGCACCTGCGCGAGCTCGCGGTCCCGCTCGGCACGGACCTCCTCGGCGATGTCCCGCTCGCGGGAGGCCGCAGCAACCGAGACGTCCATGTACCTCAGCACCTGCTGCACCGCCCGGGCGACGGCGGCGGCCTTGGCAGCCTGCAGCCGGCGACGGCGGGCGCGCTCGGCGGCCTGGGCGCGGGCCTGCCGCTCCGCCGCCGCGGCCCGCTCCAGCGCGGCTGCGCGGTTCGCCGTGGACGTGAGCTGTTCCTCGGCGCTGCGCAGTGCCAGCCGCGCCTCCAGTTCGGCGGCGCGGGCAGCGGTCGCAGCATTGGCGAGCGCATCGCGGACCGCGGTCGAGGGCTCCTCGTCCACCGGGGCATCCTGGGCGGCAGCGAGCCTGGCGGTGACGGCCGCAAGATTCTCCTGCTCAGCGACGATTCCGGCTTCCGCGGCCTCCAGCAGCGTCGTCAGGCGCTCACTCTCGCCCACCGCCGAGCGCAGCGTGGACCCCAGGTTCCCGAGCCGCTCGGCGACGGCGGCCAGCCGCGCGTCCGAATCATGCAGGCGCTCCAACGCGGTGTCCGCGCGCTGCTGCAGCTCCTCCCGCCGGGACCGGGCTGCGGCCAGGGCGAACCTGGCGCGCTCCCCGCGTGCCTGCGCCTCGGCCAGCCGCACACCGGTCTCGTCCACCGCCGCCTGAACCTCGATCAGCGACGGGGTGGACGCGGACCCGCCACGCGCGGCCACAGCCCCGAGCACGTCCCCGGCGAGCGTGACCGCGGTCAGCTCCGGCCGGGCTGCGACGAGGGCCTTCGCGGCGTCGAGGGTTTCGACGACGGCGAACCGGCCCAGCAGCGACGCCACCGCGGCACGTGCGCCTTCCTTCACCGAGACCAGGTCCCCGGCGGCGCGCGCGCCGTCCGGCAACTCCCCTGGCGCCTGCGCCGGAGCTTCCGCCCCGCCCTCCGGGGCGTCGGCGAGCAGCAGCCCCACCTGCCCGGCGTCGTCATCCTTTAGTCTTTCCAGCGCCCGCACGGCCGCGTCAGCGTCGACGACGACGACGGCATCCGCCGCTGCCCCGAGCGCGCCCGCGACGGCGGCCTCATAGCCGGGCTCCACTGTGATCAGGTCCGGGACCGCGCTGAGCACCCCGTCCAGGCCTGACTCCAGCAGCGCCGACGAGCCGTCGCGGCGGTTCAGCCCCACCTGGAGCGCATCGCGCCGGGCAGTGAGCGCGCTGCGTTCGCGTTCGGCCTCGCGCTCCTCGGCGTTGAGCTTCTCGATCTCCGCGAGCACGTCCTCCAGCTGCGCGCTGGCCTCTTCGTATTCGGCGTCCAGGCCCTCCTCGCCTTCCTCCACGCCGGCCGCTTGGGATTCCAGCGCGGTGAACTCCGCCTGCGCCTGGCGCCGGCGCTCCTCGCCCTCCGTCAGGGACGTGCGCAGCCGGCCGACCTCGGCCTCCGCGGCTTCCACCCTGGAGCGGGCCGCTCCGACCTGGCCGGCAAGCTTGGCAAGCCCTTCGCGGCGGTCAGCCGAGGCGCGCAGCAGTGCCTCGAGCCGCCGGTCTTCCTCGACGGCAGCCTGTTCGGCCTCGGCCTTCGCATCGACGGCGTCCGCGAGCGCTTCACGCCGGTCCTCGATCAGGTCCTCGAGTTCGGCCTGCTCCTCGCGGACCATCTCCGCCTGCTCGTCGAGCTCGTCCGGGTCGCGGCCGGAGTCCGGGACGGCGTCCTCGGAACCCAGCAGGCGCTGGCGCTCGGCGGCCAGATTGCCCAGCGACCGCATCCGTTCGCGGGTGGAGGACAAGTGGTACCAGGTGTCGCGGGCGGCGTTCAGCCGTGGTGTGGCTTCCGCCGCGAGCTGTTCCAGCTGGGCCTGGCGGCGGCGGCCGTCCTCGAGGGCGTGCTCCACCTCGGCCCGGCGTGCCTTGAGCGCTGCCTCGTCCGCCACTTCCTGTTCCAGCGCTGTGGTGAGCGTGACCAGGTCATCGGCCAGCAGCCGCGCGCGAGCGTCGCGGACCTCGAACTGCACCTGCTGGGCGCGCCGGGCGACTTCGGCCTGCTTGCCCAGCGGCGTGAGCTGGCGGCGGATTTCCGCGGTGAGGTCGGTCAGCCGCTGCAGGTTGGCCTGCATGGCCTCGAGTTTGCGGACAGTTTTTTCCTTGCGGCGCCGGTGCTTGAGGATGCCGGCGGCTTCCTCAATGAAGCCGCGGCGGTCCTCCGGAGTGGCGTGCAGCACTTTGTCCAGCTGGCCCTGCCCGACGATCACGTGCATTTCGCGGCCAAGGCCCGAATCGGACAGCAGCTCCTGGATGTCCAGCAGGCGGCAGTTGTTCCCGTTGATTGAGTACTCCGAGCCGCCCGCGCGGAACAGCGTCCGGGCGATGGTGACCTCGCTGTATTCAATCGGCAGCACGCCGTCGGAGTTGTCGATGGTCAGCGACACGTGCGCGCGGCCGAGCGGCGGACGGCCCGCGGTGCCGGCGAAGATGACGTCTTCCATCTTCCCGCCGCGCAGCGTCTTGGCGCCTTGCTCCCCCATCACCCAGGCGAGCGCGTCAACCACGTTCGACTTGCCGGAACCATTGGGCCCGACCACCGCGGTGACGCCGGGCTCAAAGTCGAAAGTGGTCGCCGAAGCGAACGACTTGAAGCCGCGGACGGTCAGACTTTTCAGGTGCAATGTCTTCGGGTTCTCCTGCTCGGAGCGTGCTGGGACATCTACAATCTACTGCGGACCTGCGACAACTCCGTGCAGCACCGGTGCGAAGCGCCGCCTGCGGATGCCGCGGGCGGCATATGCACGAAGGGGCCTGCACCGGGCATAGTTAACCTCTTGGGCTTGTGCTGGAAGGTGCAGTAAGACGCCGGAGCACGGGCAGGACATGAACAGGGGCTTGATTTGGTAGGGAATGCGACATTCCGGCACCGCAATACCGCATTGCTTTCGGTGAGCAGCGTCGAAGCTCCGACGATCGTCAGTTCCACCGATTTCGACCGCAGGCTGGCCCCCACCCTGCGGCGGCTCAAATTTCCACCGAAGCTGCTCGAACGGGTCGCCGGCATCACGCACCGGCGCTGGTGGGCCCCGGGGACCTCGTTCGACGACGCCGCCATTGAGGCAGGCGCGAAGGCGCTGGCCGAGTCCGGCATCGAGGCTTCCGAAGTCGGACTGCTGATCAACACGTCCGTCACGCGGCGCAACCTGGAGCCGTCGGTCGCGGTGAAGATCCACCACGGGCTTGGCCTGCCGTCGTCGGCGATGAATTTCGACCTTGCCAACGCGTGCCTCGGCTTCGTCAACGGCATGACGCTGGCCGCCAACATGATCGACTCCGGCCAGATCAAGTACGCCGTGATCGTCAACGGCGAGGACGCCCAGGCCACGCAGGAGGCCACCCTGGAGCGCCTGCAGCGGCCCGAGACCACCCGCGAGGACTTCAACCGCGAGTTCGCGACCCTCACCCTGGGGTCCGGCGCTGCGGCGGCCGTCCTCGGCCCGGCGGACCAGCACCCCGGGGCGCACCGGATTGTCGGCGGCGTCATGCGCGCCGGCACCGAGCACCACGAACTCTGCGTGGGCGGCATCGACGGCATGAACACCGACACCAAGGGCCTGCTCGACGGCGGCCTGCAGCTCGTCGTCGACGCCTGGCACGAGGCCCAGCCGGAGTGGAACTGGACCGCGATGGACCGCTACGTCACGCACCAGGTGAGCAACGCCTACACGCAGGCCATCATCGACGCCATCGACCTGGACCCGCAGAAGGTTCCGATTACCTTCCCGCACTGGGGCAATGTCGGGCCCGCGTCGCTGCCGATGACCCTCGCTGCCGAAGCCCAGACGCTCGGTGCCGGGGACCGTGTGCTGTGCATGGGCGTCGGCTCCGGGCTGAACACCGCCATGGTGGAAATCGTTTGGTAGCCGCCGACTGGCCCGGCGTCGACCCGGAATGGTCGCGCGAGATCGATGTGGCCTCCACTTCCGCCGCGGATGAGCCCGGAACAGTGCGCCGCTGGCACCTGCTCGACAACGGCGCCCAGCTCTCCCGCCGCGGCCTGACTCCGGCCGGCACGCTGCTTTGCGTGCACGGCAACCCGACTTGGTCCTATCTGTGGCGCACCCTGCTGGCCGCCGGCTCCGATCCCGCCCACCCGTGGCGCGTGGTGGCGGTGGACCAGCTGGACATGGGCTTCTCCGAGCGCACCGGCACCTTCCGGCGGCTGGCCGACCGGATAAGCGACCTGGGCGACCTCACCGCAGCCCTCGGCCTGGGCGGCCCGGTCGTCACCGTCGGCCACGACTGGGGTGGCGTGATCAGCCTGGGCTGGGCGCTGGCACACCCGCAGCAGCTCGCCGGCGTCGTGCTGACCAACACCGCCGTCCACCAGCCCGCCGGCTCGCGCATCCCGCCGGCGCTGCGGCTGGCCCTGCACCCCGCCGTCCACCGGTGGGGCACGACGACGTCGGACGCCTTCCTGCGCGTGACGCACGCCCTGGCGCATCCGCCGCTGGCCGAGGACGTCCGCAGCGCCTTCATGGCCCCTTACCGCGGCGCGGACCGGCGCGCCGGCGTCGGGAACTTCGTGGCGGACATCCCGGCTGACGAATCCCACCCCAGTTTCCCCGCACTCATCCGCCTCGCCGAAGGGCTGCGGGAGCTGACGGTTCCCGCCCTGATGCTGTGGGGGCCGCGGGACCCGATCTTCTCCGACCGGTACCTCAAGGACCTCATCGGACGGCTGCCGCACGCCAAGGTGCACCGCTTCGAAGGCGCCGGCCATCTGGTCGCCGAGGACCGGGACGTTGCCACCCCGATCTTCGAGTGGCTCGCCGAGCGCACTGACACCCCGACGGCCGCCCCGCCGGCCACCGACACCGACCCGCTCTGGGCACCGCTCACAGCTTTGGCAGCTGGCCCGGACTCCGCACAGACCGCCGTGGCGGAGATGGGCGAGGACGGGCGGATCGCGCGGTCCTTGAGCTGGCGGGAACTGGAACACCAGGTCGCTGCCCTCGCCGCCGGGCTCCGCGACGCAGGGGTGACACCCGGCAGCCGGGTGAGCCTGATGGTGCCCCCGGGCGTGGACCTGACGGTGGTGCTGTACGCCTGCCTGCGGCTTGGCGCAGTAGTGGTCGTGGCAGATGCAGGCCTGGGCACCCGTGGCCTCAGCCGGGCCGTGAAGGGGGCGACTCCGGACTTCCTGATCGGGATCGACAAGGCACTCGCCGCTGCCGCCGTGCTCGGCTGGCCGGGCCGGCGCATCAGCGTGGGCACCCTGCCCGCAGGCCGCCGCCGCGTGCTCGGCGTCGAAACCTCCCTGGCTGACCTTCAGGCGCGGGGGGCGGCGCCCGGCCCCGCAACAGCAGCGGAGGCCCCCGCCCCCGACTCCCCCGCCGCGGTGCTCTTCACCTCCGGCTCCACCGGCCCGGCCAAGGGCGTGCTGTACACGCACCGGCAGCTCGCCGCGATGCGGGACACCGTGGCCGCGACCCTGGGCATACGCCCGGGAGCACGGCTGGTGGCCGCCTTCGCACCGTTTGCGCTGCTGGGGCCGGCGCTGGGAGCGGTCTCGGTGACACCGGCCATGGACGTCACCGCCCCGCGCACCCTGACCGCCCGCGCGCTGGCAGACGCGGCCGGAGCCATCGACGCCACCGTTGTCTTCGCCTCCCCCGCCGCCCTGCGCAACGTCCTGGCCACGCGGGACGCGCTGGCTCCCGCCGGGCAGGAGGCCCTGGCCCGGGTCGGGATGCTGCTCTCGGCCGGCGCACCGGTGCCCGAACCCCTGCTCGCGCAGGTGCAGCAGCTGCTTCCGGCAGCCTCGCTGCACACCCCGTACGGCATGACCGAGGCGTTGCCCGTCACCGACATCAGCCTTGAACAAATCCATACCGCGGAGGCGGACGCCGCGGCCGGCACGGTGGCAGGAGCGGGCAACGGTGTCTGCGTGGGGCTGCCGGTGCACGGCGCCCGCGTCGCCGTCATCCCGCTGGCGTCGGACGGCACCGCCCCCGGCAACGACCCCGTCACGGAACCTGGGGTCACCGGGGAGATCCTCGTCAGCGCCCCGCACGTGAAGCAGGCCTACGACCGGCTGTGGTTGACCCAGCGCGAGAGCATCCGCACCCCCGGCTGGCACCGCACCGGGGACGTCGGGCACTTCGACGCCGCCGGCAGGCTCTGGGTGGAAGGCCGCCTGGCCCACGTCGTGACGGCGCCGGACGCCGTGGTGACCCCCGTCGGCACCGAGCAGGCCATCGAACGGCTCGACGACGTCGCACTGGCCGCCGTCGTCGGGGTCGGCCCGGCCGGGACCCAGGCCGTCGCCGCCGTCGTCGAAACCGTGCCCCCGGCCCGCCGCGCCGGACCCGCCGGACCGCAGCTGGCCGGCCGGGTGCGCGACGCAGCCCGTCAGGCCGGTGTCAGCATCTCGGCCGTCCTTGCCGTCCCCTCGCAACCGACCGACATCCGCCACAACGCCAAGATCGACAGGACCCGGCTGGCCCGCTGGGCGTCGCGGGTCCTCTCCGGCGGCCGGCCGGGCAGGCCGTGAAGGTCCTTGTCACCGGGGCCAGCGGCCTGCTGGGCGGGGAAACGGCCCGGCTGCTGGTTCGCCAAGGCCACGAGGTCACGACCTTCCAACGCCGCCCCTCCGGCGTCGACGGCGCCACAGACCTTCCCGGATCTGTGACGGACGATGCCGCCCTGCGCCGCGCCGTTGACGGCGCCGAGGGAGTCATCCACCTCGCAGCGAAGGTCTCCTTCACCGGACGCGCGGCGGAGTTTGACGAGGTGAATGTCGAGGGTACGCGCCGGCTGCTCGCCGCTTCCCGCGGCGCCGGAGTGCGGGACTTCGTCTTCGTCTCGTCCCCGTCCGTGGCCAACTCCGGGGCCGCCATCGCAGGGCTGGGCGCCGAGCCGGCGGACCCGGTGCGCGCGCACGGCGACTACTCCCGCACCAAGGCCGAGGCCGAGCTGCTCGCACTCGCAGCGGACGGCCCGGACTTCCGCGTCGCCGCGGTCCGCCCGCACATCGTCTGGGGCCCGGGCGACACCCAGCTCGTCGAACGGGTGCTCGAGCGCGCCGCGCAGGGCCGGCTGCCGCTGCTCGACGCCGGCGCAGCCCTGATCGACACGACCTATGTGGACAACGCCGCCTCGGCCATCGTCGCTGCCCTGCATCGGATGGAACACATCCGCGGCCGCGCGCTCGTGGTCACCAACGGCGAACCGCGCCCGGTCGGCGAGCTGCTGGCGGGCATCTGCGCCGCCGGGAGCGTCCGGCCGCCGGCGTGGAGCGTGCCCGGCAGGCTCGCCCGGGCGGCCGGCTCCGTGGTGGAAAAAGTGTGGCTCCGCGCCGGCCGCAGCGACGAGCCGCCGATGACCAGGTTCCTCGCCGAGCAGCTCTCCACCGCCCACTGGTTCGACCAGCGCGAGACCCGGAAGCTGCTGCACTGGACCCCGGGAGTCAGCCTCGACGAAGGCCTGGCGAAGCTGGCGGAGCACTACCGGAACCGGTGAGCCAGGGCCACGGCGAAACGCGGCGCGAGCTGCGCTCTCGCGGAAAGAGGGCAGCCCTACCAGCGGCCGTTGCGGGGCCGGGGCTGGCACACCGGGCAGGTGTAGGAGGACCGGTTCATGAACGAGTCCCGGCGGATGATCCCGCCCTTGCCCTCGGCGGCCCGTCCTTCCTCGACGCAGCGCGGGCAGGGCTGCCCGGCCCGGCCGTAGGCGTTGAGGGATCGTTCGAAGTAGCCGGAGGCCCCGTTGACGTTCACGTACAGCGAGTCGAAGCTGGTGCCGCCGGCGGCCAGGGCGCGCAGCATCACCTCGCGGGCCGCGTCGACCACCCGCTCGGCCTCTGCGCGGCGCAGGGTGTCCGTGGCCCGCGCGAAATGCAGCTTCGCCGCCCACAGCGCCTCGTCCGCGTAGATGTTGCCGATGCCGGAGACGAGCCCCTGGTCCAGCAGGGCGCGCTTCAAGCCGGTGCGGCGGCGGAGCCTGCGGTAGAACAGCTCGAAGGAGAAGGCCGGATCCAGGGGGTCCCGGGCAATGTGCGACGCCGCGGCTGCCACGAGCGGTGCGGCGGACGCCGATTCGCCGCCGGGCAGGCCGTCGTCGGTGGGGACCAGGTCGTCAAGGAACAGGCCGCCGAAGATGCGCTGGTCCACGAACCGCAGTTCCTCCGGCGCGTCCTCGCGGTGCGAGAGGCGCAGCCGGACCTTCAGGTGCTTCTCATCCGGTACGGAGGCGTCCTGCATCAGCAGCTGACCGCTCATGCCCAGGTGGGCCACCAGCGCCACGGTCGGCGCGGCGTCAGCGGGCGCATCCTCCCCGCGCAGCGGTAGCCAGAGGAACTTGCCGCGGCGCACGACGTCGAGCACGGTTGCTCCGGTGAGGTTTCCGATAAAGTCTTCGGCCCCGAGCCCGTGGCGGCGCACCGAGCGCGGGTCGAGGACATCCACCTCGAGGATGGTGCGCCCGGCCACCCAGCCCTCAAGACCGCGCCGGACGACCTCGACTTCGGGCAGCTCAGGCACCGGCGGCGGCGCCCTGAGGTGAGGCGCCCTGAGGAGTGGCCGTAAGGGACCGCCAGGCGTCTTCGGCGGCTTCCTGCTCCGCTTCCTTCTTGGAGTTTCCGCTGCCCTTCCCGTAGGCGGTGCCGCCAATGAGCAGGGTGGCGTCGAAGGTGCGGGCGTGGTCCGGGCCGTAGCCGGTGACCTGGTACTGGATATTGCCCAGGTGCCGGCTGGCGGCGAGCTCCTGGATGTTCGTCTTCCAGTCCGTCCCGGCCCCGAGGGCACCGGCGTCGGCCAGCAGCGGGCCGACAAGCCGCATCACGAGCTGGCGAGCGGTTTCGAGATCGTTCGCCAGGAAGGTGGCCCCGATGAGAGCTTCCATCGTGTCCGCCAGAATCGAGGCCTTGTTGTTGCCCTTGGTGAGCTTTTCACCCTGCCCGAGCAGGATGTGCTCGCCCACACCGAGCTCCCGGGCGATGCCGGCAAGAGCGCGGGTGCTGACCACGGCAGAGCGCCGCTTGGCCAGATCGCCCTCGGGCAGGTCGGGGTGGTCACGGTACAGTGCATCGGTGACCGAAAAACCCAGGATGGAGTCGCCGAGGAACTCGAGGCGCTCGTTGGTGGGGATGCCGCCGTTCTCGTACGCATACGAACGGTGGGTGAGGGCAAGACGAAGCGTCCCGGCGTCGATGTCGACGCCGAGACGCTTCAGAAGTTCTGCAGGTTCTGCCACTGTAACTGCGGGCAGACCTTAAACGTCCGCTACCTTGCGGCCCTTGTACTCAAGGAACAGCGCGGTGCCGGCGGAGTCGGTGACAACCTTGGCCTGGTGCGGCAGGCTGTAGGTCACGCGGCCATTCTCAACGGTCTTCACCAGGTTGGGCGCAGTGGCCTTCCACTGGGACCGGCGGGCACGGGTATTCGAGCGGGACATTTTCCGCTTGGGAACAGCCACGGCTTTACTCTTTTCTCTCTCGTCTTATTGGTCGTCGGTTTTGCCGGTTAAGCCTTGCAGGGCCGCCCAGCGAGGGTCCAGGACCTCGTGGTGGTGCCCCGGCTCGTCTTCCAGGCGGATTCCGCATTCGGAACACAAACCCTGGCAGTCTTCCCGGCACACCGGCTGGAACGGCAGTGCTGTTACCACTGCGTCCCTCAGCACCGGCTCGAGATCGATTTCGTCGTGCTCGATTCGACGCTGTTCTTCTTCGTCCTCGCCCTCGAAATGCTCGGCATCCTCGTAGGCGAAAAGCTCCTGCACATCGACCTGCAGGTCATACTCAAGGGGATCCAGGCATCTGCCGCATTCGCCCGTCACATGGGCGTCTACGGTTCCGGAAACCAGAATTCCTTCGTGTACGGCCTCCAGCCTCAGATCAAGGCTCAGTTCCGAGCCTTCCTGAACGCCGATGAGCGCCACGCCGAAATCCTTCGGCGCGGGTACATGTTCGGTAAGCGTTCGCATCGTCCCCGGGCTGCGCCCGAGGTCCTTGACGTCGAGCGTCAGGGGCGAACTTTCTTCGCGGTGAATGGAAACTCCTAAAGAACACGGGACCGACTAGCAATCTTAGCCCGGATTCGGGCATCAACCCAAATCGTCGCACCCTATGGCGAGGCGCAGGGCAGGCTCACCCGGCGGCGTCGGACTGCTCCTGCGACATGGCCCGCAGAACCGCCTTGGGCACGAAGTCGGAGATATCCCCACCCAGCGAGGCGACCTCCTTGATGATCGTAGAGGAAAGGTGCACGTAGTGGCCCTCCCCGGGCAGGAAGACGGTCTCGACGCCGGTGAGGTGCCGGTTCATCGTCGCCATCGGCAGTTCGTAGTCGAAGTCCGACGACGAGCGCAGCCCCTTGACGATCGCGCTGGCGCCGCGGTCGTGGCAGTACTCTGCCAGCAGCCCTTCGCCCATCGGCTCGACGACGATGCCCTTCAGTGAGGCCAGGGTCTGGCGCGCCATGCCGAGCCGCTCCTCCAGCGTGAACCGGTAGCGCTTGGCGTAGTTGGTGGAGACCGCAACGATGACCTCATCAAAGAGGCCGCTGGCCCGGGCAATGACCTCGAGGTGCCCGTTATGGATAGGGTCGAAGGATCCGGGGCACACCGCGCGTCGCATTGTTTGAATCTACTTCACAACGTTGCGGCGGCAAAGGAGCCTCAACCCGCGCGGCGGCGCTATGCTCGCCTTGCAGCACACGTCTCGGAAGGCCCCCATGCAGCACTCGAACCACCCTGCGCCCTGGCAGCGAACTGCCGCCGGCGCCAACCTCCTTGGCGAGGACGGAACCCTCGGCGTCACGATCTTCGAGGAAATGACCACCCTCGCCGTCGCCACCGGTGCCATCAACCTCGGGCAGGGGTTCCCGGACGAGGACGGGCCGGCCGTGATCAAGGAAGCCGCCATGGCCGCGATCGCCGCCGGCGCCAACCAGTACGCGCCCGGCAAAGGGAACCTACGCCTGCGCGAAGCTGTCGCGGCACACCAGGAACGCTTCTACGGACTGACCCCGGACCCGCAGTCCCAGATCATCGTCAGCACCGGCGCCACCGAAGCACTCGCCGCGACGCTGCTGGCCCTCGTCGAACCCGGCGACGAGGTCCTCACGTTCGAGCCCTTCTACGACTCCTACGGGGCTGTCATCGCCCTCGCCGGCGCCCGCCATGTGACGGCGCCGCTGCTCGCCCCGGACTTCCAGCCGGACCTTGACGCCCTTGAGGCCGCGTTCAGCGACAAGACGCGCGTGGTGCTGGTCAACAACCCGCATAACCCGACCGGCGCCGTCTTTGGCCGTGAGGTCCTCGAACACATCGTCCGGCTCGCCGACCGGCACGACGCCGTCATTGTCACCGACGAGGTCTATGAGCACCTCACCTTCGGTGTCCGCCACATCCCGGTCGCCACGCTCCCCGGCGCGGCCGAACGCACCATCACCATCTCCTCGGCCGGGAAGACGTTCTCCTTCACCGGCTGGAAGGTCGGCTGGCTCAGCGGTCCGGAGCACCTGGTCGCAGCTGTGCGCACGGTCAAGCAGTTCCTTACCTACAGCTCCGGTACCCCCTTCCAGGACGCCGTCGCACTGGGCCTGGAACTGCCGGACGCCTTCTTCACCGGTGCCGCGGACGCCCTGCGCGCCAAGCGGGACCTGCTCAGCGACGGCCTGCGCGCGGCGGGCATGGACGTCTACACCCCGCAGGGCACATACTTCGTCGTCGCCGACGCGGAACCGCTGATTTCCGGCAGCCTCTTCGATGACGCAACCTCCCTGGCGCGCGCGCTTCCCGAGCTGGTGGGTGTCGCCGCCGTACCGGTGTCCGTGTTCTGCCACGCCGACGGCGCCGAGCGCACCCGCTCCCTGGTGCGGTTCGCGTTCTGCAAAAAGGAAGACGTCCTCCGCGAGGCCGCCGAACGGCTCGCGACCTTGAAAGACAGGCTCTGAATGCAGCACCGCCGAAGCCGGCTGATGAAGCTCAGCGGCCAGCACGCCGTCATCGAACCGGATGGTTTCACCGACGGCGCCTTCATCCTCAGCATCGGGGGCGCCGAGCAGTCCCACGTTGACCTTAAGCACCCGGAACACATTTTCTACGAGTACCTGCGGCGCATCGGCAACATCATCGACGTCGTCGCACCGGCGGGTGAGCGGCTCAGGGTGCTGCACCTCGGCGCCGGGGCCCTCACCCTGGTCCGCTACATTCAGGCGACGCGCCCGGGCTCGGAACAGTACGCCGTCGAACTTGAACGGGAACTCGAGGACTTCGTACTCAAGGAGCTTCCGCTGGCCCCGGAGACGCGGCTGGAAATGCACCACGGAGATGCGCGTGCGCAGCTGGCCGCCTTCCGGAAACTGCCCAAGTTCGACGTGATCGTGCTCGACGTCTTTGCTGGTCCTGAGGCTCCGCCGCACCTGACCACCCCGGACTTCTACGCGGAGGCCGCCCGCCTGCTGGGACCCGCCGGCATCCTGGTCGTCAACGTCGGGGATGATCCGCCCCTCACCTTCGCCCGCAGCCAGGTCAAGGCCCTGCAGTCCGCGGTCACCGATGTCGCCGCGCTGGCCCAGGAGAGCATGTTCACCGGACGCTACCCCGGCAACATCATCCTTGCCGGCGGCCGGCAGGCGTGGAACCCGGAGTGGACCGCTGCCCTGCTCGCGGCCGGACCTCACCCGGCAGCAGTCCTCACCGGGATGGACCTGGCCGCCTTCGCCGACGGGTAGCGCGGCCAGCTGACAACCCGTGCGGACCGGGACCTGGTGCTCGTTACTTTTGAGTAACCGGGGGCTACGATCTGGCTATGACTGAAGGACCGGATCGCGACGAGTACGGCAGGAAGCTCGCCGATGCCAGACTGTGGCAGACCTGCCAGACCTTCGAGGCAGCACTGGACCTGGCTGTCCGGTGGTTCGAGGGCAAGCTCTCCTACATGCCGGGAATGCACGCCCCGTCGCCCAACTCCGCTGCCTGCCCCGATCTGGACGGTATGGCCGCACTGAACCGCGCGGGGCTGCTCACGATTGACGGCAGGCAGGGGCGCCCCTTGGAGAACGGCTCCGGAAGCAGGCAATTCGTGGTCGGTTTCGGCACGGAAGACACTGCCGGAAAGCTGCTGGCGCTGAGCTGCCGGTCCGACTTGGTCATTGCCGGGCACGCGCCGGGCACTGAGAACCACGCCAACATCCCTGCCGCGGCCAAGGACGGTGCGCCCGCGCGGTGGCTCGGGCGCACCAAGGGGATGAACCTCGACGGAGGATGGGAGCTGTGGGCCGAGGAGGCCAACCCGGTCCTGGCGGATACGCTCTCCGGCCTCTGGTACCTCGAGGCCTTCGACCCCCGCTGGGGCAGGTCCGACGCCCTGCTGCCGTCCATGCTGGAGGCGCTGCGCGGCTGAGGATGCCCGCTACCGGCGTCTGCCGGGCTACCGGCGTCGGAGGACGGGGTTTTCGGCGAGCACCTCACGTGAGAGCGTCTTATAGCCCTCCTGCTCAAAGAGCACCGTCAGCCGGTCCGTCTCGACGCTCATGACGAGGCCGGGACCCCACTCCCGGTGGACCACCGCGCTCCGGGCCGGGAATTCCTCGTCTTCGTCGTCGGGGGCGAGATCCTCGGCTGTGCCCGCCAGGCAGTTGTCGCAGTTGCCGCACCTTTCTGCGAGTTCCTCACCGAAGTACCCCAACAGGTACTGGCGCCGGCAGCCGTCCGTCTCGGCGTAGCCGCGCATCATCTCGATCCTTGACCGGTCGAAGCGTATCCGCGCCTCGGCCGCCTCCACCGACTGGCGTACCGCCTCCGGGATGCGGACCGGTCCGGTGAGCCTGAACGTGCTCTTCTCTGCGGTGAGCACGCCGGCAGCCTCGAGAAGGTTGACGGTGTTGGTGACCTTCCGGGGAGTGAGGCCAAGGGATTCCTTCAGGTCCGCCAGCCGGAGCGACTCATCGTTCTGCGTGAACGCCTTCAGCACTGTCCGAAGGGCGTCCTCGTCGGCATGATGGGTGCTGAAGAACCGGCGCATGCCCAGGTCCTCGGACCGGTAGTGCAGGAAGGTCGCCGCGTCGCCGCCGTCCCTGCCCGCGCGGCCGATCTCCTGGTAGTAGCTGTCGAGCGAATCGGGGATGTCGGCGTGCACGACGAACCTCACATTGGGTTTGTCGATGCCCATGCCGAAGGCCGTCGTGGCGACGACGACGTCGACCTCGTCATCCAGGAAAGCGTGATGCACGGTTTCGCGCTCCGAAGCCTTCCGGCCGGCATGATAGACCTCAGCCCGCACTCCCCGGTGGGACAGCTCGGCCGCATATTCCTCGGAGTCCTTGCGCGTTGCCACGTACAGCAGTCCGGGTTTCGGCAGGTCCGTCACCTGGTCGAGGACCGCCGAGCGCTTCCCGGCGTCCTCATGGTGCCGCACTACCGTCAAGCACAGGTTCGGCCTGTCGAAGCCCTGGGCGACGACCAGCGGATCCCTCAGCCGCAGGCGGGTAACGATCTCTTCCCTGACCGGAGCCGAGGCGGTGGCAGTCAAGGCGACCGCCGGCACCGCTCCCAGCCGCTCCCGGACCTCTCCCATCCGCAGATAGTCCGGGCGGAAGTCGTGGCCCCAGGACGCGACGCAATGGGCCTCGTCCACAACGAACAGAGCCGGTTCGACGTCCCTGAGCCGCTCCACGACGTCGTCCTTGGCCAGCTGCTCCGGGGTCAGGAACAGGAACTTCGCTTCGCCGTCCGCCACGGCCGCCCAAGCCCGTTCCTGCTCCGCCGTCGAATGCGACGAGTTCGCAGCTACCGCGCGCAACCGGCCGGGACCGGCATTCAGATCTTCACGTTGGTCCTCCTGGAGGGCGATCAACGGCGAAACCACCACCGCCGGGCCGTCCGACATGGCCGCGGCCAGCTGGTACACGGCGGATTTTCCGCTGCCGGTTGGCATCACCACCAACGTGTCGCGGCCGCTCAGGACGGCTTCGACTCCCTCGAGCTGCCCGGGCCGCAGCGTCTCCCACCCAAACTCTTCCTGCGCCACGCGTTCAATCTTTTGGCTTTTCGGCGCCATCCGGCTCCTTCTTGGTCAGCGGTGACGGCATCTCTGAACCCACCATCCGGGCACTGCCTCGGGCACGATGGCCGGCGGCGCAGCGGTTGGGCAGGTGTCCGGGAGTGCCCTTACAGGATGGGGCGGCCTCCGGTCACGGCGACCCTCGCTCCTGAGACGTAACTGCCGTCGTCGGAGGCGAGCAGCACGTAGACCGGTGCGAGCTCCGCCGGCTGTCCGGCCCGGCCGAGAGGCGTGTCCTGGCCAAAGGACTCGACCTTTTCCGGCGGCATCGTGGCCGGAATGAGCGGCGTCCAGATCGGGCCCGGTGCCACACTGTTGACCCGGATGCCCTTCTCGCCCAGCATCTGGGCCAGGCTCGCGGCAAAGTTGGCGATGGCGGCCTTCGTGGCGGCATAGGGCGCGAGGGCCGGACTGGGCATGTCCGAGTTGACGGATGAGCTGCCGATGATGGCTGACCCCGGCGCCATGTGCGGCACGGCAGCTTTCACGAGGTGGAACATGGCCCCGATGTTGACCTTGAAGGTGTAGTCCCATTCCTCCTCGGAAATCTGGTCCAGGGATTCGTGGGTCATCTGGTAGGCGGCGTTGTTCACCAGGATGTCGACCTTGCCGAACTCCCGCACCGCCGTGGCGATGATGTCGCGGCAATGCTCCGCGCTGGAGAGGTCGCCCGCCACAACCACCGCTTTCCGGCCGGCCTCTTTGACGAGCCGGGCCGTGTCCTTCGCGTCGTCCTCCTCGTTCAGGTAGGAGATCAAAACATCCGCGCCTTCGCGGGCATACGCAATCGCTACTGCCCTGCCGATACCGCTGTCCGCGCCGGTGATGACGGCGGCTTTGCCGGTGAGTTTTCCACTGCCCCGGTAGCTCTTCTCGCCGCAATCGGGCGTCGGTGTCATCTTCGCTTGAGTGCCTGGCACTTCCTGCTGCTGGACGGGCTGGTTCATCGACGTCTCCCTTGATGTGTTCGTTACAGTGCCGAAATCCGTACAGTGCCGAAATCCGTGCTCGCTCGTGAGGGCCAGGACCCGGCAGGTCCTGGCCCTCACCGAACGAGGGAAAGCTGAGCCGCGGGCGGCCCTTACTGCTTAGCTCTCCCGGACGTTCTGTGTCGCTTCCTGGGCGCGGTCCTGGACGGATGAGGTCTGGGTTTGGGCCTCGTCCTTGACGTTGGAAGCCGCATCCGTGGCGGTTGCCTGCACGGACTGGGCTGCCTGCTGGGCCGGCTCCTTGAGGTTGGACGCAACCTCCGAGGCCGCGCCCTTGACCTGTTCGGTGAGCGGCTCAGCCTTTTCCTTCACCGTCTGGGCAAGCTCCTGTTCCTTCTCCGACGGCGGGATCAGGGACGAAACCAGCATCCCCACGCCGAACGCGACCAGCCCTGCGGCCAAGGGGTTCCCTCGGGTCTGCCTGGCAACGCGGTGCGGGACCTCGCCCACCGCCTCGCCGGCACCGGAGACGGCGTCGCCCGCCCGCCCGGAGGTGTCGTCAGCGGCACCCATGATCTTGTCCTTGGCGCCGAACACCGCGTCTTTGATCTTCTCGGTCTGCCGGTGGGCGACGTGGGAGGGGCTGACCTTGTCAGCTACCGCATCAACGTTGTAGCTCAAGTTCTGTCGGGTCTGTTCGATGTTTGCTCTGATGACCTCAGGGTTCTCGCTCATCGTGGCTCCTGACTCGGTTTGAGGGTTTCGGGTATCTTGCCTACGGATTCGGCGGTTCGGGGAAGGCCCTTGACGGACTGCATCTCCTTCTTGCCTCGGGAATACAGAACGGCTCCGATGATGGCCCAAATGACCGCGACGACGACGGCGGACCAGCCAAGACCGATCAAGTAGAAGCCCAACGACCACCACAGTGCCAGCGAGAGGAACAGCAGAACGAAGTGTCCTGCGACTCCGGCGCCGGCGTACATGCCCGCGCCCTTGCCGGCGCGCGTGGCCGACTGCTTCGCCTCGGCCTTCGCCAACTCCACCTCCTGGCGGAGCAGGGTGGACAAATCGGAGGTCACGTCCGAAAGCAGCTCACCCAATGAGGTGGTCGCGGCCTTCTCCTCCGCCGGGGGTGTCGCGCCAACCCCTGGGGCGGTGGCGGGGTAGTCCCCGGCGGTGCCGGCTGCGTAGCCCGGTGGCGGCCCGGGAGGGTTGGCTGACGATTCGTAGCCGGGTGCGTGGCTCATCGCAGGTCCTCCCTACCCCCAGGGGCCGGAGGAAGAAGTCGCGTCTCGGCGGACGGGCTTTCAGCGGTGGGATCCTCGTAGGGTGCTTCGGGTACCGGCTCACCCGGATACGGTTCGCCAGGATACGGCGTGGCAAGCGGCGTGCCGGTTTCCGAGGCGTAGCCGGCGCCCCCGACATATCCCTCGCTCATCGGGTACTCGGGTTCGACCGGGGCGCCGACGGCACCGGGTGAGGCGGGAGCGCCCGGGTAGGCCACGCCGGCAGGATAGGCCGCACCAGCTGGGTAAGTGTCTCCCGCTGGATAGGTCTGTCCGCCGGGGTAGGTCTCTCCCCCGGGGTAACCCGCGCCGGCTGCAGAGGTGGTGCTGGCCGGGTAGGTCGTTCCGGTCCGTGCCGTCGTGTCCGGAGTCGTGTCCGGCGCGCCAGCGGTGAGGGATCGGGTCAACCTGCCGGCCAACAGTCCTGCGCCTGCTGCGATTGCGAGGAAGGTGCCAGGACGCCGACGGGCGTAGGACTTCACTTCCTCCAGCAAAGAACCGGGGTCACGGTTGTCCAGCCAGTCGGCGACCGATCCCGCCCGTGAGGCGGCCTGGCTCACCAGGTCCGAGGCGAGGCCGGAACCCTCGCTGTTCTGAGCCATGGAGTTCAGCTCCTGATGGAGCGAGCGTAGCCCTTGTGCGGCCTTGGTTTGTTGCGCCGCGGCCTGGTCGGTGAGCTCCTGGCGTGTCTGGTGCATCAGGTCCTTGACCTGGTACTTCGCCTCATGGGCGACATCCGCTGCCTCGCTCTTGGCCGTCTGCGCCACGGCGGAACCAGCAGAAGCGGTTTCGTGCGCCACGTTCTTGGCCTCGTCGGTGGCAGTGGCGGTTTTTGATTCGCCGGTCCGGTTCTCGACCGGGCCGGTGGTGAACGGATCTGTCATGATCGTCTCCTTTGCCTGTTGCGATGAACGCCGCGCTGGTTTCACAGCCCGCACGGCAACCGGATATGCGGTCGCAATGCGTATTCAGTAAGCATGCTTACCGAAGTTATAAGCAAGCTTACAATCTTCAGCCGAGATGTAAAGGGGAAGCGTTGGCGAAACCGGGTCCTTGGACGACCATCACGGCCCCTTCGCGGGCTCAAGCGCGCGGAATCCAGACCGTCGCGGGCAAGGCGAAAGCTTCGAAGTTTTGTGGGAGCAAGGTGGAAGAGTGAGGCCATGGAGGTCCTCACCGCTCCCCCGTCTTTGGCCCCATCAAGCGCCCTGGTATCCGGGGTCAGGGGTGACGTCTGCTTGCCCGGCGGCCGGGGCGGGACAGTCCGCCGGAAATGTCGGCGGCAGGTGGAAGAGTGAGGCCATGGAGGTCCTCACCGCTCCCCCGTCTTTGGCCCCATCAAGCGCCCTGGTATCCGGGGTCAGGGGTGACGTCTGCTTGCCCGGCGGCCGGGG
Organism: Paenarthrobacter sp. DKR-5; assembly: GCF_018531425.1. Lineage (GTDB taxonomy): Bacteria > Actinomycetota > Actinomycetes > Actinomycetales > Micrococcaceae > DKR-5. The sequence goes on along the minus strand of NZ_JAHBOI010000006.1, from coordinate 1,876 downwards.
CGGGACAGTCCGCCGGAAATGTCGGCGGCAGGTGGAAGAGTGAGGCCATGGAGGTCCTCACCGTTCCGCCGCCTACCACCCCGGTTCCCGGTTCCGTTCCGGGGCCGGCCGGTGACGCGGGCCCGAGCGTGGGCGTGGCTGGCGGTCCGGGGGCAGGTGTGTGCGCGGAGGTGGCTGCGGCCGCGGCCTGGCTGCGGGCCGCTGCCGGGGACGCGTCCGCGGCCGCGGAGCTGCTGGGCGCCGGGGAGGCAGTGGTGCTCGCTGCGGCGGTGGAGGAACTCTCCCGCACGGTCGAGTACCTCCAGTTGGCCGCGGCCCGGGCCGTGGAACGCGCCCACCGCCAAGCCCGCACTGCAGGGGCGCTGGTGCAGCCCGCGGACCAGCCCCCGGAGACGGCCCCGGAGGCGGCCGTGTTCGAGGAGTACCGTTCGGCCCCGGAGTTCCTGCGCGCCCGGCTGCGGATCAGTATCGCCGAAGCCCGCCGCCGGCTGGCCCAGGCCGCGGTCCTGCTGCCCCGCACGGGCCTGACCGGGGAACCGGTCCCGCCGGTGCACGAACACCTCGGCGCGGAACTGGCCGCCGGCACCGTCTCCGGCAAGGCCGCCGGAACCATCACCCACACCCTGGACCATATCCGCGGGCTCTGCACCCCGGACACCGCCGAACGGATCGAACAGGACCTCACCGCCACCGCCGCCCTCAACGACCAGGATTTCCTGGTCCGCACCGCCCAACGCTGGGTCGCGGCAATCGACCAGGACGGGCCCGAACCCTCCGAGGAGGAGCTGCGGCACCGGCAGGGGCTGTTCCTGCGCCGCCGGCACCGCGGCCTGCACCACCTGGAGATCTTCGCCACCGACGAGCAATACGAACAGATCGCCACCGTCATCCACACCGCCACCAACCCCAGAACCACCACCAGGGGGGGCAACGGCAGCAGCGGCGGGGCGGGCGAGGGTGTGCCGGGGGTGTTTGACCGCCGGTCCCGGGCCCAGCAGCTCCTGGACGGGCTCATCGCCGGCTGCCAGGCGGCGCTGGCCGCGGGCGGTCTGCCCGCCACCGGAGGGCTCCGCCCGCAGGTCATGGTCACCATCGGCTACCAGGACCTGCTCAACGACCTCACCACCAACACAACAGACGGCGGAAAAGGGGGCGGGACAGACGGCGGGGGTGCGGGGAGGTGCGTGTTCACCGGGCCCGTCACCGCCCGCAGCATCCGTCGCCTTGCCTGTGACGCCGAGGTGCTGCCCATCGTGCTCGGCGGCCAGGGCCAGGTCCTGGACGTCGGACGCTCAGCGAGGGCGTTCCCGCCGCACCAGCGCAAAGCCCTGGTTGCCCGGGACGGCGGGTGCACCGCCCCCGGCTGCACCGTCCCCGCCCCCTGGTGCGAAGCCCACCACATCCAGTGGTGGTCCCGCGGCGGCCCCACCGGAATCCACAACGCCGCCCTGGCCTGCGCCTACCACCACCACCTGCTCCACAAAGAACGCTGGCACATCAGCCTCCGCAACGGCATCCCCTGGTGGACACCACCACCCGACCTCGACCCCACCCAAACCCCAAGACACAACACCTACTTCAACATCTAAGCATTGCTTCCACGCCTGGCCAGTCGCGAAGTGCCGCGGGGGTGCGGTTGGTGAGGGTTCCGCCCGTGGGGTGGGGTCGCCGGCTGCAAAGTGGCGGCTGCGGGGGTGGTGTGGTGGTTAAGTGGTGAGGGCCCCGCACCTGGTGGTGCGGGGCCCTCACTCTAAGTGTGGTCCGGCGGTGTCCTACTCTCCCACACCCTCGCGAGTGCAGTACCATCGGCGCTGTGGGCCTTAGCTTCCGGGTTCGGAATGGGACCGGGCGTTTCCCCCACGCTATGACCGCCGTA
>NZ_JAHBOI010000005.1 GCF_018531425.1 Paenarthrobacter sp. DKR-5 | reverse complement strand
TAGCCGGTGCACATCCGATCAAGGCCAAAAAACCCTCCAACCCACAGGGGCAGGCCGGAGAGCAAATCAACCAAACAAAAATTTGGTATCAACAAACTTGGCACACTATTGAGTTCTCAAACAACAGGAGCACTCGGTTTCAGCGGTCTGATTTCTCAGTTCCGTTTCGCTCCGAGGCAACTTCTCTAACTTACTCTCTCGCGTCTTCCCCGTCAAATCGTCCGTTTCCGGTTCGATTTGTCTTTTCGGTTCATCCCGCAAGAGCAACTTTTCAAACTTACCTGCGCCGTCCGTTGGCGTCAAATCCGCGGTTTTCAGCGTCCTCGCGGCGTATGCCGCTGACCTGCACGACCGCCCGGAAGACGGTTTGCCTGAACCCCGCTGACCCAACTTCTTCGACCAGCGCGGGAATAAACTCTACCACTCCTCCGCCCGGGACACAAAGCCGGTTCGGACCCTTTCGGATCCGAACCGGCTCCTGCCTCGGACGAGGATGCCTCAGGCCTTGCGGGGTGCCAGGTATACCGCGCCAAGCGGCGGCAAGGTCAGCACGGCGGATGCCGGCTTTCCGTCCCAGCCTTCAGGCACTGCCTCGACCTCTCCGCCGTTGGTCACCCCTGAGCCGCCGAACTCTTCGTCGTCCGTGTTGAGGACCTCGGTCCACACGCCCTCCCGCGGCATGCCGACGCGGAAGTCGTGGTGCGGGTTGCCCGCGAAGTTGACCACGCAGACCAGCGGGTTGCCGGCGTCGTCCCAGCGGACGAAGGAAAGCACGTTCCGCTCGGCGTCGTTCGCGTTGATCCATTCGAAACCGGCCGGCTCGTTGTCGCGCTTGAAGAGCGCCGGCGTCCGCTGGTAGATCTCGTTGAGCCTGCGGACCATCAGCTGCAGGCCACGGTGCTGCGGCGTCTCGGTCAGCCACCAGTCCAGCCCGTACTGCTCGGACCATTCGGCTTCCTGGCCGAACTCAGTGCCCATGAAGATCAGCTGCTTGCCGGGGTGGGCCCACTGGAACGCCAGGAAGGCACGCAGGTTGGCCAACTGCTGCCAGCGGTCCCCCGGCATCTTGCGCAGCATCGAGCCCTTGCCGTGCACGACCTCGTCGTGGCTGATGGGCAGCAGGAAGTTCTCTGTGAAGGCGTATACCAGCGAGAACGTCGCCTGGTTATGGTGCCAGCCGCGGTTGATCGGGTCCTCGGCAATGTAGCCGAGCGAGTCGTGCATCCAGCCCATGTTCCACTTCAGGCCGAAGCCCAGGCCGCCCGTACTCGTCGGTTTGGTGACACCCGGGAATGCCGTGGATTCCTCGGCGATCGTGACGATGCCGGGATTGCGCTTGTAGGCGGTGGCGCTCATTTCCTGCAGGAAGGAAATTGCCTCAAGGTTTTCCCGGCCGCCGAACCGGTTGGGCGCCCACTGCCCGGCCTCCCGGGAGTAGTCGAGGTAGAGCATCGAGGCGACGGCGTCGACACGCAGCCCGTCGATGTGGAACTCCTCCAGCCAGTACAGGGCGTTCGCAACCAGGAAGTTGCGCACTTCGCGGCGGCCGAAGTCGAAGATCAGCGTTCCCCAGTCGGGGTGCTCCCCCAGTCGCGGATCGGCGTGTTCGTAGAGCGGGTCGCCGTCGAACCGCGCCAGCGCCCAGGAGTCCTTCGGGAAGTGCGCCGGCACCCAGTCCATGATGACGCCGATGCCCGCTTGGTGCAGCGCGTCGACAAGGTGCTTGAACTGGTCCGGGTGCCCGAACCGCGAGGTCGGCGCGTAGTACGAGGTGACCTGGTAGCCCCAGGATCCGCCGAAGGGATGCTCGGCCACGGGCATGAACTCGACGTGGGTGAACCCCATCCACTGCACGTACTCGACGAGTTCCTTGGCCAGCTCCTCGTACCCCAGGCCGAGGCGCCAGGAGCCCAGGTGGACTTCGTAGACGCTCATCGGGCCGTTGTGCGGATCCGAAGCTGCCCGCTTCGCCAGCCAGTCGCCGTCCTTGAAGCTGTAGCTGGACTCGACGACGCGCGAGGCGGTCAGCGGCGGGACCTCGGTCCCGAAGGCCATCGGGTCCGCCTTCTCAATCCAGTTCCCGTGGCGCGTGAGAATCTCGAACTTGTACGCGGAGCCGGCGCCGGCCGCCGGGATGAAAATCTCCCAGACTCCGGAGGAGCCGAGGCTGCGCATCGCGTGGTGCCGACCGTCCCACGAGTTGAAGTCCGCAATCACCCGCACGGCCTTCGCGTTCGGCGCCCACACGGTGAACGAAACACCGTCAATGTCGCCCAGGGCCGAGTGGTAGTGGCGCACATGGGCCCCGAGCACAGTCCAGAGGGTCTCGTGCCGGCCCTCGGCTATCAGGTGCAGGTCCAGCTCGCCCAGCGTCGGCAGGAAGCGGTAGGGCTCGTCCATCGTGTGCACGCTGCCGTCGCCGTACGTGACCTCGAGACGGTAGTCGGGCACGTGCCCTGATTCCTCGGGTTCGACGACGGCGGCCCAGATCCCGCCGTACTCGTGCTCCATCGGGTAGCTGCCGGTCGCGGTGACGACAGACACCTCGGTCGCCAGGTGGCGCAGCGTGCGCACCGTGACCTTGCCATTGTCGTCCAGGTGCGCTCCGAGCACCGCATGCGGGGCGTGGTGCACGCCGTCGGCCACCTGGCGCAGCAGGTCCTCGTCCACGTGAAGGGGCGTCGGCGCCGCGGCCTGTACCGGTTCGGCGGCCTTTCCCGGGAGCTGGGCGGGCACCTGCGCAGGGGCCGTCTCGTCCACCCGGTTCTTCTCGCCCATCATCGAGGCACCTCTTTCTTCAGTCGTCTTGGTCTGCAGCGGCGCAAGTTCGCGGCGGATGCTCTCCACCGGCACTTTCAGCCAGTCGGGCCGGTTGCGCAGCTCGTAAATCACTTCGTACAAGGCCTTGTCCAGCCACAATGCCCGGAACAGCGGCCCGCTGGGATCGGCGGATTGGGGCAGCACCTTGCGGTAACCGGCCAGGAAGGCCTCCTTGCAGGCGTCGGACCACTGGACGGCTGCTTCCTGGCTCAATCCCGCGAGCATCGCCGAGCCGGCGGCGTAGTCGAACGAGCGGATCATGCCGACCACGTCGCGCAGCGCGACATCGTTGGCGTGACGTTCCGCCACCGGGCGCAGGGGCTCTCCCTCGAAGTCGAGGATGCGCCAAGGGTGGTGCTCCGAGTCGGGTACGTACAGCACCTGGCCCAGATGGAAGTCGCCATGGATCCGCTGCAACTCCGGCAGGTCGCCCACCGTGTCGAGGTCCGCCAGGACCTTGTTGATGGCAGTGTCATAGGGGCCAACGGCGGTCCGGACCTCAGCCCACTCCCACGTGATTCGCCGGCTGAGGGCGTCCAGGAAGGTGCGCCGCTGCGCGTCGTCCGGCGCGTTGCTCCCGAACGCCTGGCCCAGGCGCTGATGGACAACGGCGGTCGCCTCGCCCAGCTGGCCGGCTGCTTCCTTGAAGTCCTTCCGGCCGGCAGCGGCGGCGGAAGCGATCCGCCACGCGTCTTCGCTGCGGCTGACGAATTCGTTGGCGACGCCGAGGTGTCCGCTGACTTCCTTGCCGGTGGCGTCCTGCCAGCGGCCGGTGACCCACCCGTGGGTCGCCGGCACTTCGCTGCAGCCGATGTCCGTCAAGGCGGCGCCGACTTCCACCTCCGGGTTGCCGCCGGCGGCGGCGACGCGGAAGAACTTCAGAATCAGGGGGATGTCCCCGTCGGGGACGATGACCGAGGTGTTCGACTGCTCTCCGGTCAGCACCCGGCTGCGGCCCAGACCCCCATGGCCTTTCGCTGCCTTCAGCGCCGCGCTTGCGTGGCCCTCGGCGCCGCCGTCCGCCGTCGTCGTACCCGACCGCATCAAGTCCAGCCATGCGTCGATGAAGACCGGGTCATGCGCGGCGTCGTAGACCCAGCGCGTACCGAGGTCCCCGTAGCCGGTCTGGCCGACAAGGGCCAGTTCGGCGCCGGACAGCTGCTCGGTCCGGAAGCTCAACGGCACGTTCAGGACGACCGTGCGGTCCCCGGCGTCGACGGCGACCAGCTGGATTTCCAGCCCGACGGCGCCCGCAGGATCCTCGAGGCGGATGGCGCCCAAAAGGCGCACGGCTGCCTCCTGTCCCTTGGCCGGGAACCAGCGCTGGGCGGGCAGCCAGGCGCTCAGCAGTTCCGCCAACGGCGGGATCAGGGCAGCCTCCGTGGTCATCCGACTTCGCCTCCTTCTACCGCTTTCGCTCGCGGCAATGGAATTACCGGTATTGCCTGGGTCAGCGGCGACGACGGGTTCGACGCCGCCGAACGCACGCGCAGCCAGTAGAAATCGTGGCTTCCCAGGGTAAGGGTCAGCGTCCCGTCCTCCCCGATCTGCGGGAACGGCACCCCACCAAAGACGTCCCGGAGGCCGCGGCCGGAGAAGTAGGGCATGCGCAGCGTCGCCGCCACGGGGTGCTGGGACAGGTTGAACACGCACAGGATGGACTCCGGCTGCTCCCCCGCCGCGTTCGACTCGGGGAGTTCGCGCAGGTAGGCGAGCACCGACTCGGAGTCCGTCTCCACGTTGCGGTAACCGCCAAGGCCGAAGGCAGGATGCGCGCGCCGGACGTTGAGGATCTGCCGCGTCCAGTGCAGCAGCGACCCGGAGTGCGCGGCCTGGGCCTCCACATTGACGTGGTTGAAGTGGTAGACGAGCGACTGGATCACCGGCAGGTACAGCTTTCCGGGATCGGCGCTGGAGAAGCCGGCGTTGCGGTCCGGGTTCCACTGCATCGGTGTGCGAACCGCGTCGCGGTCCTCGAGCCAGATGTTCTCGCCCATGCCGATCTCGTCCCCGTAGTAGAGGAAGGGGCTGCCCGGCAGCGACAGCAGGAGCGCGTTGATGAGCTCGATTTCGGCCCTCGAGTTGTCCAGCAGCGGCGCCAGGCGGCGGCGGATGCCGATGTTGGCGCGCATCCGCGAGTCGGGTGCGTACCAGCCGAGCATGGCCTCACGCTCGGCGTTGGTGACCATTTCGAGGGTAAGCTCGTCGTGGTTGCGCAGGAAGGTGCCCCACTGGGCGCCCTCGGGGATGTCCGGGGTGTCCTCCATCGTGTCGATGATGGGCGCGGCCTTCTGGTCCCGCAGCGCGTAGTACAGCCGGGGCATGATCGGGAAGTGGAAGGCCATGTGGCATTCCGGCGCTTCCTCCGTGCCGAAGTACTCCACCACCTCGTGCGGGGGCTGGTTGGCCTCCGCGATGATCACGCGGCCCGGGTAGAGCTCGTCCACCATGGCCCGCAGGTTCCGCAGGAATTCGTGCGTGCCGGGCAGGTTCTCGCAGTTCGTTCCCTCTTCCTCGAAGAGGTACGGAATCGCGTCGGCGCGGAAGCCGTCGATGCCCTGGTCGAGCCAGAACTTCACGACGTCGAACACGGCCTCGACGACCTTCGGATTCTCGAAGTTCAGGTCCGGCTGGTGGCTGAAGAACCGGTGCCAGAAAAACTGCCGGCGGACCGGATCGAAGGTCCAGTTGGATTCCTCCGTGTCCACGAAAATGATCCGGGCATCCTGGTACTTCTCGTCGGTGTCGCTCCACACATAGAAGTCCCCGTAGGGACCTTCCGGGTCCTCCCGGGACGCGAGGAACCACGGGTGCTGGTCCGAGGTGTGATTCAGCGGCAGGTCGATGATGACGCGGACGCCGCGGGCGTGGGCCTCGGCGACCAGGCGCTTGAAATCGCTGATGGTGCCGAACTCGTCCAGCACGGAGTAATAGTCGGAGATGTCATAGCCGCCGTCGCGCAGCGGAGACTGGAAGAACGGCGGCAGCCACAGGCAGTCGACGCCGAGCCACTGCAGGTAGTCCAGCCGTTCGATGAGCCCGGAGAAATCGCCGGAGCCGTCCCCGTTGGCATCGGCGAACCCGCGGACCAGCACCTCGTAAAAGACCGCTTTGCGGTACCAGTTCGGGTCGTGCTGCAGGCCGGGGGCACTGAGATTGAATTGTGTTGCCGTGTTTTGCGAACCGAAGCTCACTGAGACCTCCGAATGGAAAGGATGTGCGCCGGCTCAGTGTGTGCATCGAGCCGGACGTAGTTGTATTGCCCCCATTGCCAGCTTTCACCGCTGAGCAGATCATCGACCCGGAACGTGCCGTCCGGGTTGGCTTCGTCCGGATCCAGCTGCAGGGCGGCGAGGTCCAGGTCCACGGCGCCTTCGCGGGCGCTGTGCGGATCGAGGTTCACCACGACGATGACGGTGTCCTTGGCCACGACGTCGCCCTTGGGCCCGCGGATGTTCTTGTGCTTTGAGAACACCAGGGTCGCGTCGTCGGTGCTCGAATGGATGGTCACGTTCTGCAGGTCCATCAGGGCCGGGTGCTCTCGGCGGATCTGGTTCAGGCGGGTCAGGTACGGCGCCAGCGAGCGCCCGGCAGCTTCCGCGCCGGCGAAGTCGCGGGGACGGTACTGGAACTTCTCGTTGTCCAGGTATTCCTCCGCGCCCGGCCGGGCGACGTGCTCGTAGAGCTCGTAACCGGCATAGACCCCCCAGAGCGGGCTGGCCATGGCTGCCAGCACGGCCCGGATCTTGAAGGCGGCCGGACCGCCGTACTGCAGGTATTCGGTCAGGATGTCCGGGGTGTTCACGAAGAAGTTCGGCCGGTAGAACGCCGGGCTCTCGTGGCTGACCTCGGTGAGGTACTCCGCCAGCTCTTCCTTCGTGTTGCGCCAGGTGAAGTAGCTGTAGGACTGCTGGAAGCCGGCGCGGCCCAGCGCATGCATCATCGCCGGACGGGTGAAGGCTTCGGCGAGGAAAACGACGTCGGGGTGGCGGGCGTTGACCTTGCCGATCAGCCACTCCCAGAACCAGACAGGCTTGGTGTGCGGGTTGTCCACACGGAAGATCTTCACGCCGTGCCGGATCCACAGCAGCACGGTGCGCAGGATCTCCTTCGACAGGCCCTGGGGGTCGTTGTCGAAGTTCAGCGGGTAGATGTCCTGGTACTTCTTTGGCGGGTTCTCGGCGTACGCGATGCTGCCGTCCACGCGGGTGGTGAACCATTCCGGGTGTGCCTTCACCCAGGGGTGGTCCGGGGCAGCCTGCAGTGCGAGGTCAAGTGCGACCTCAAGGCCGAGCTCGTTGGCCCTGGCCACGAACGCGTCGAAGTCGCCGAAGCCGCCGAGGTCCGGGTGGATCGCGTCGTGGCCGCCGTCGGCGGAGCCAATCGCCCACGGCGAGCCCGGGTCGTCCGGGCCCGCAACCAGTGAGTTGTTCGGTCCCTTCCGGTGCACGGTGCCGATCGGGTGGATCGGAGGCAGGTAGATAACGTCGAACTCCATGGCTGCGACGGCGTCGAGCCGGTGTGCGGCGGTCGCGAACGTGCCGGAAATCCATTTGCCGGACTCGTGGTCGAAGCGGGCGCCTTCGGAGCGGGGGAAGAACTCGTACCAGGCGCCGCGGCCGGCCCGGTCCCGTTCGACCTTGAGCGGGTAGGCCTCGCTGACGGTGACGAGGTCGCGGATGGGCTGGCGTTCCACGGCCGCGAGGACGTCGGCGCTGATGCCGGCGCGGAGACGCTCGGATACGTCGGTGTCGGGTTCGGCGAGCTTGATGGCGGCCGCGCGCAGGGTCCTGCGGTCGGCGGCACTGCGGAAGGTATCCTGCGCCGCCTTCGCCAGCAGGGCCGAGCCTTCCGCCAGCATGAGTTCGACGTCGACGTCGGCTTCGATCTTCACGACGGCGTTATGGTGCCAGGTGTCGTACAGATCCGACCAGCCCTCGATGACGAAGGACCAGTTGCCCACGGACGTCGGCGTCAGGGTGCCCTTCCACCGGTCCAGGCCCTTGCCGACCTCGCGCAGCCGGACGCGTTCCTTCTCACGCCCGCGCGGGTCAAGCAGGACCGCCGAGACGCCGAGGTGGTCGTGGCCCTCCCGGAAGACCGTCGCGGCCACCTCGATTTCCTCGTTCGGCAGCGCCTTGGCAGCGAAACGGCCGCCCTCGACCACCGGCGACACGGCCGTGATCGGGATCCGGCCGAACCGCAGTCCGTCCGTGAACCCGGGCTTTGCCGTTGCCGCGGATACCGGCGCCGCTTTGTTCTCCATCTTCCCTGCGGAAGCTTCCTCTGCTTGCAACACCTTGGGACTCGTCACACCCTGAACGTTAGCGAGAATCCTGAGGAATTGCTAAGGGTCCTTCCCTTTTAAGGCCCCGCGCCGTGCCGCCGGCTGTCATTTAGCAAAAAGAAATCTGTTGCTGTTCTGGCCGCGAGGTATGTGCGTTAGGGTTGCGCTCGTGAAGGCAATCCGTAGGTTCACCGTCCGCACTGTGCTTCCCGAATCGATCGCGCAATTGGCGAAACTTGCCGTCAATCTGCGCTGGTCCTGGCATCAGCCGACGAGGGAGCTTTTCGCCAGTCTCGATCCGGTTCTCTGGGAGGAGAGCCGGCGGGATCCGGTCACCTTCCTCGGCTCAGTCTCCCGGTCCCAGCTGCAGCGCCTGGCGAATGACAGCAGCGTCGTCGCACGGGTGCAGGAAGCCGCGGCGGACCTCAACGAGTACCTCGACGAACCGCGCTGGTACCAGAGCCTGGGCGAATCCGCTCCCCGGTGCATTGCCTACTTCTCCCCCGAGTTCGGCATCACGGAGGTGCTGCCCCAGTATTCGGGCGGCCTGGGCATCCTCGCCGGCGACCATCTGAAAGCCGCCTCGGACCTCGGGGTGCCGCTGATCGGCGTCGGCCTGCTCTACCAGGCAGGCTATTTCAAGCAGTCACTTTCCAGGGACGCCTGGCAGCAGGAAACCTATCCGGTGGTTGACCCGGACGGCCTGCCGCTGACGCTGCTCCGCGAGCGCGACGGCAGCGCGGCGCAGATCGAGTTGCCGCTGCCTGACGGACGCCGGCTGCTGGCCCACATCTGGCGCGCCGACGTCGGCCGGGTGCCGCTGCTGCTGCTCGACTCGAACGTCCCCGGCAACGACGACGCGGCCCGCGGGGTGACCGACCGGCTCTACGGCGGCGGCGCCCACCACCGCCTTCAGCAGGAACTGCTGCTGGGCATGGGCGGCGTCAAGGCACTGCGGATCTTCCAGCGCATTACCGGAGCACCGGCACCGGAAGTGTTCCACACCAACGAGGGTCACGCAGGATTCCTGGGCATCGAGCGCATTTGCGAGCTGATGGACCCGGAGGTCACCTCCTCCCCGCTGAGCTGGGACGAGGCTCTCGCCGCCGGACGTGCTTCCACTGTGTTCACCACGCACACCCCTGTCCCGGCCGGCATCGACCGTTTCGACGCAGCCCTGATCCGGCATTTCTTCGCGGCGGGCCTGGCACCGGCGGTCCCGCTGGACAACGTCCTGGCGCTCGGCGCCGAGAACTACGACGGCGGCACTCCCGGGGTCTTCAACATGGCGGTCATGGGCCTGCGCCTGGCCCAGCGGGCCAATGGCGTCGCCAAGCTGCACGGCGTCGTCTCCCGGGAAATGTTCGCCGGACTGTGGCCGGGCTTCGACCACCAGGAAGTGCCGATCACCTCGGTCACCAACGGCGTCCACGTCCCCACCTGGGTGGACCCGAAGATCAGCGGACTGGCCCGCGAGCGCTTCGGTGCCGACGCCGAGGCCAACGGCCGCTGGGACCTGGTCTACAACGTGCGTGACGAGGACGTGTGGGCCCTGCGGCGGAAACTGCGGGTGGCCCTGGTCGAGGACGTCCGGCGGCGCCTGCGGGCCTCCTGGAAGAAGCGGGGTGCAGCCGACGCCGAGCTGGCGTGGACGGATTCGGTGCTCGATCCGGACATCCTGACCATCGGCTTCGCGCGTCGCGTGCCCACCTACAAGCGGCTGACCCTGATGCTGCGTGAACCGGAACGGCTGAAGGCGCTGCTGCTGAACGAGGACCACCCCATCCAGCTGGTGGTGGCAGGCAAGTCCCACCCGGCGGACGACTCGGGGAAGCGGATGATCCAGGACCTGGTCCGGTTCACCGACGACCCCGAGGTCCGGCACCGCATCGTGTTCCTGCCCAACTACGACATCGCGATGGCCCGCACCCTCTTCCCGGGTTGCGACGTATGGCTGAACAACCCGCTGCGGCCGCTGGAAGCGTGCGGCACCTCGGGGATGAAGGCTGCCATCAACGGGGCCTTGAACCTCTCCGTGCTCGACGGTTGGTGGGACGAGATGTACGACGGCGACAACGGGTGGGCGATTCCGACCGCCAACAACGGTGCGGACCCGACGTTGCGGGACGACATCGAGGCGTCCGCCCTGTACGAGCTGCTGGAGAACCATGTGGCTCCGCGGTTCTACGGCGACGAGGGCGCAGTCGGAGCCGGCGCCGCCGGTCCGTCGGAGCCCAACCATGAGGGCCTCCCGCATCAGTGGATCGCGATGATCAAGCACACGCTCGCCACCCTCGGCCCCGCCGTCTCCGCGGACCGGATGCTGCGCGACTATGTCTCGCAGCTGTACCAGCCGGCCGCCGTCGCCGGCCGCGCGGCGGGCGCCGAAAGCTTCAAGCAGGCCAAGGAGCTGGCCGCCTGGGTCCAAAAGGTGCGCCGCTCCTGGCCGCAGCTGATGGTCGAGCACGTGGACTCGGTGGGCGTCACCGAGGACCCGCAGATCGGCGACACCCTCACGGTCAACGCTTACGTGGTCCTGCATGATCTCACCCCCGAGGACGTCAGCGTGGAGGTGGCATACGGCCAGGCCCTGGAAAGCGACGAGCTGCAGGACGTGTCGATGATGGAGCTCCCGGCGGCCGAGCATCTGGGGAACGGGCGCTGGTTGTTCAGCGGCAACATCTCCATCGACCGGTCCGGCCCGTTTGGCTACACCGTCCGGGTGCTGCCCAGCCACCCCGCGCTCGCATCAAAGGCGGAGCTGGGGCTCATCGTCAACGCCTGAGGCCGGTGCCGGGCCCCGGACCGGACTCAGTCGTCGACCAGCAGCACCTGCAGCGTCCGGCGCGGCCCTGCGCCGCCTTCAGCTCCGGGTGCTGCTGCCGGGTCCGGACGGCGGGAGTAGTCCTCCGTGTCCGCGAGCAGGCCCTTGATCAGGACGAAGCTGCGCGTGCGCCGGAAGGCCGGGGAGACCCGCCAGACTATCGTCGTGCCGCCCTGCGAGCCGTCCACGACGTCGGCCAGGCAGTCGGCGAGCGCGTCGAGGTTGTGGCCGAAGTGCCTGGGGAAGTCCAGCGACTGCGCGAACTGCTCGAGTACCTGTTCCTTGGTGTCCGCCGGGTCCACCACGAACACCCGGGCGCCGGCGCTGCGGGCCTGCTGCGCGGCGTCGTCGGCCGACGTTCCGGCGCCGTGGAGGTCTTTCACTGGCCCTCCAGGATAAAGAAGAAGCTCACGTAGTGGTCGGCGGTGTAGTACTTGTCGCCGCCAGTGCCGGCGATGATCCTCCGTGCGCCGCGGTCCGGGGAACCCGGAGTGGGGACGGTGTACTCGTGATAGTAGCCGCGGGCTCGGCGGGGCAGCAGCCCCTCGAGGTTCCCGAAGACCACCCCGTCCCTGGCGTACGGGTACGGTCCTCCCTGCCGGATCAGGACCAGCGTCCGCCGTCCCTCCGGCGGCAGCGCGGATTCCTTTACCGGGGGCAACGACGACGGATTCGCCGTCGCCGGCTTTGAGGGGGACGGCGATGGCGCGGCTGTCAGCGACGGGGAGGCCGCCGGAGGCGCCAACGCCGTCCCGCGTGAACCGCCGGGGGCGCCGGGGGCGCCGGGGGCGCCGGGGGCGAAGAAACCCAGCAGCACGGCCAGCAGCGCAACGGCTGCCAGTGCGGCCAGCCCCGCAGCCACTCTTGCTGATTGTCGGCGCACGCCTGCCATTGTGCCAGAGCCCGCCGCGTTGGCTCAGGCGCGGTAGACGTTGATCGAGAACGCCTCGACCAGGTCCCGCTCGCCGGCCGCGACGCGCACGCCCTGGCGCCGCTCGTGAAGCGGGCTTGTGGTGAGCCGCAGCTCGAATTTGGCCGGGCTGGTGCCGGCATCGTTGGTGAAGACCGGGAGCGTCACCTGCAGGTCAGCTCCGCTGCCGTTGACGACCACCAGGCCGTCCAGGTGCCCGTCCTGCGAGCCAAGGACAAGCTGGACCACCCGGTTCCCGGGGTCGTTCCAGCGGTCCATGCCCATCGCTTCGCCGTGTTCGTCGAACCAGAAGAGGTAGGAACTGTCCTTCCGGGCCGGGTAGGAGTACGGCTGCGCAGCCAGGAACTCGCGCCGGACCCGGATCAGCCGTTTTGTGCTGCGCAGCATGTCGTGCGCCCGCTTGTCCAGCGTCCAGTCCATCCAGCTGATCTGGTTGTCCTGGCAGTAGGCGTTGTTGTTGCCGTGCTGAGTCCGGCCGAGCTCGTCGCCCGCGGTGAGCATCGGCACCCCGAGGGAGAGCATCAGCGTGGCCATCATGTTGCGGCTGGTCTGCGCCCGGGCAGCCAGGATCTCCTCGACCTGCGTGGGGCCCTCGACGCCGTGGTTGTAGCTGTGGTTGTCGTTGTGGCCGTCCCGGTTCTCCTCGCCGTTGTCCTCGTTGTGCTTGCGGTCGTAGGACACGAGGTCCGCCAGGGTGAAGCCGTCATGGGCGGTGATCATGTTCAGCGAGGCCAGCTGGCCGCGGCCGGAGGCGGCGAAAAGGGCCGCGGAGCCGGAAAGCCCGTCGGCCAGGCGCGCCACCGATGATCCCAGGCCCCCGCCTTCGAGGGACCCGCGGTCCGAAACCCAGAAGGTGCGCACGTTGTCCCGGAAGTGGTCGTTCCAGTCCACCCATCCGACCGGAAAACGTCCGGTCTGCCACCCGCCGTACCCGACGTCCCACGGCTCGGCGATCAGCTTCGTCCCGGACAGCGCCGGGTCCGCTCCGACGGCGACAAGGAACGGATGATGCGGGTCGAACTCGTTGGCCGCGTTGCGGCACAGCGTCACGGCCAGGTCGAAGCGGAACCCGTCGACGTGGAACTCCTCCACCCAGTAGCGCAGCGAGTCCAGCACCAGCTGGACCACCCGCGGTTCACTGAAATTGAGGCTGTTGCCGCAGCCGGTGGTGTCGATGTACCGGCCGTGCCCGTCCACGCGGTAATAGCGCTGCTCGGCCAGGCCACGCCAGCTCAGCGTCGGCAGGTCCCTGCCCGCCTCGGCCGTGTGGTTGTAGACGACGTCGAGGATCACTTCGAGGCCTGCCTGGTGAAGCAGCTTGATCATGCCCTTGAACTCGTCCTGCACCGCGTGCGGGCCGGCAGCCCGGGCCCTTTCCGTCGCGTAGGACGGGTGCGGGGCGAAGAAGCCGATCGAGTTGTACCCCCAGTAGTTGGTCAGCCCCAGCCCCTTCAGGTGCGGCTCGTCCAGGTGGTAGTGAACAGGGAGCAGCTGGACTGCGGTCACGCCGAGCGAGACCAAGTACTCGATCATGGCCGGATGCGCCATGCCGGCGTAGGTGCCCCGCAGCTCGGCGGGGATGTCCGGGTGCAGCTTGGTCATGCCCTTGACGTGGGCTTCGTAGACGACGGTGTTGCGCCAGGGTGTGCGGGGCGCACGGTCGTTCCCCCAGTCGAAGTCCCTTCCGACCCGCACCGAGGTCAGCTGCCCGGCGCGCTCGTCAATGGCCCGCCCGTAAGGGTCCAGGAGAAGCTGGACCCCTTCGGCGTCGGGGTTGGTGACCTCGGCCCCCGCTGGGAGGAATCCGTACCGCGTGCCCGCGGGCATGATGGGGACCAGTCCGTGGTGCACCCCGTCGCTGTAACCGGGCAGGACCATCTCCCGCCACGGTTCGCCCGGCGCCTGGAACACAACCTTCAGTGCCGCGTGGTCCGGGGCGTAAACGGCGACGTTGGCCGCGTCCGGCAGCCGGAAAGCAGGAACGTGGCGGTGGCCGGCCGGGCTGACCCCCAGCGGATAGGCGAACGAGTGCTCCGCACTGGGCACCTCGCCGTCGCCCGGCTCCAAAGTTTCCGTCATGACCATCTGGTGGAACCTCATTACCACTGCCCCTGGGGCAACCGAGTGTACGGCCGCAGTCTATTGCCGGTAGCTTAGCGCTTCACCGCGACGTTCCTGTAAGCGGTGACCCGCCGGAACGGTCAGTCCTTGCCGGACCTGCGCCGCGAAACCTCGTAGAGGCTGATGCCGACCGCCATGGAGGCGTTGAGCGACTCCATGGCGGAGTCGATCGGGATCGAGACAATCTGGTCGCAGTTCTCGCGCACCAGCCGCGAAAGGCCTTTGCCTTCGGATCCGACGACGATGCAGACCGGCTCCCGGGCCAGCGTCAGGTCCGGCAGCGACACGTCGCCCTCGCCGTCGAGGCCGAGCACGTAGATTCCCATGTCCTTGAAGGTCTTCAGGGTGCTGTTCAGGTTGGCGGCCTTGGCGACCGGGACGCGGACCGCCGCGCCGGCACTGGTCTTCCACGCCGAGGCGGTCATGCCCACAGAGCGGCGTTCCGGCACCACCACGCCGTGCCCGCTGAACGCCGAGGCGGAACGGATGATCGCGCCGAGGTTGCGCGGGTCGGTGATTCCGTCCAGCGCCACGAAGAGGGGCGCGTTGTTGATGTAGCCCTTCTTCCACTTCTCGATGGTCTCCTGGGCCAGGTCCACGGCGTCCGGGTACTCGTAGGGCGGAATCTGCAGGGCCAGGCCCTGGTGCACGGCGTCGCCCGTCAGGCGGTCCAGTTCAGGCTTGTGCACTTCCATGACGGGCACGTTGCGGTCCGCCGCCAGCTGCAGCGACTCCCGGACCCGGTCGTCCATCTCGATCCGGACGGCGACGTACAGCGTCTTCGCGGGCACGTTGGCGCGCAGCGCCTCCACGACGGAGTTGCGCCCGGTGACCATCTCCTCGGTGGGCTTGCCGCGCCGTCCGGCAGCGGCCTGGCGCAGGCCGCGGCTGGGCTGCTTGGCCGCCGAACGCGCCGCCAGTTCCTTGCCGCGGTAGGCCTTGTGGTACGGACGGTCCTCGGCCTTGGGGGTCGGGCCCTTGCCCTCGAGGGCCTTGCGGCCGTGGCCGCCGGTGCCGGTGGTCGGCCCCTTCTTTGCCTTGCGGATTGCTCCCGGACGTTGCTTACCGGCCATCATGTGCTCCCGTTCCAAGGCTCCAGTCGGCCCCGTCTGCTGTGTCTTCGACGCTGATTCCCGCGGCTGCGAGTGCATCGCGGATTCTGTCGGCCCGCGCCCAGTCCTTGTCGGCGCGTGCCTGACGGCGCTCGTCGAGGCGGGACCGCACCAGCGCGTCCAGCGCCCGGTGGGCGGCGCCGTCGCCGCCGGAGTCGCTCCAGTGCTCGTCAAGCGGGTTGATGTTGAGCACCCCGAGCATGGCGGTCAGGTCCGCGAGGGCCTGGCGGACGGCGTCGTCGTCCCCCGCCGCCAACGCGGTGTTGCCGGCGCGCACGCTTTCGTGCACGACGGCGAGCGCGGCCGGGATGTTGAGGTCGTCGTCCATGGCCGCTGCGAAGTATTCGGGGACAGCCCACTCCGCGCGGTCCGGTGCGGTCCAGCCGGAGCCAAGCTTGCGGGTGCCCTTGAGCATGAACCCTTCGATCCGCTCGACGGCGGCGGCCGCCTCGGTGAGCGACTCCGGCCGGTAGTCCAGGACTGAGCGGTACTGCGCCTGGCCGAGGTAGTAGCGGACCACCAGGGGCCGGGCCTGCTCGAAGAGGTCGCGCGGACCCACGGTGTTGCCGATCGACTTGCTCATCTTTTCGCCGGCGTAGGTCACCAGTCCGTTGTGCAGCCAGAAAGTCGCGAAGGCGCGTCCTGATGCCTGCGACTGGGCCATCTCGTTCTCGTGGTGCGGGAAGCGCAGGTCAAGGCCTCCGCCGTGGATGTCGAAGGCGTCGCCGAGGTACTTGCCTGCCATCGCAGAGCACTCCAGGTGCCAGCCGGGCCGGCCCGCTCCCCACGGGCTCGTCCACGCCGCCGACTCTGGTTCGGACTCCTTGTGCCCCTTCCACAGCGCGAAGTCGCGGGGGTCGCGCTTGCCCCGCGGGTCGGCGTCGGGCGCGTCCTGCATTTCCTCCACCGACTGGTGGGTGAGGGATCCGTACCGGCCCCAGGAGCGGACGTCGAAATACACATCCCCCGAGCCGTCCAACGCCGGGTAGGCGTGGCCGCCGTCGATGAGCTCCTGGATCAGGCGGTGCATCTCCGGAATGTGGCCGGTGGCCCGAGGCTCGTAGTCCGGGCGGCCGACGCCGAGCGCGTCGTAGGCGTCCTCGAAGGCCTGCTCGAACCGGTAGGCAAGGGCCCACCAGTTCTCGCCGCCGTCGAGGGCCTTGGCGAGGATCTTGTCGTCAATGTCGGTGACGTTGCGGATCACTGTGGTGCGGTAGCCGCTGTACTCGAGCCAGCGGGTCAGCTGGTCGAAGACCAGGGCCGAGCGGAGGTGCCCGATGTGCGGTTCGCCCTGCACCGTGGCACCGCAGTAGTAGACGGACGCCCTGCCCTCGTGGAGGGGGACGAAGTTACGGACTTCGGCCGTGGCGGTGTCATAGAAGCGCAGGGTCACTGCTCTAGATTAGCCGACTTGGCCTTTCGGCCTCCGAGCGGGGGCGCCGGCACCTTGGCGGAACCTCAGAGCGGAACGACGAGGGCGGTGGCCACCGCGGCGATGCCTTCATCCCGGCCGGCGAAGCCGAGCCGGTCGCTCGTCGTGGCCGAAACACTCACCGGGGCGCCGGCGGCCGCGCTCAACGCCGCTTCCGCCTCGGTGCGCCGGGGAGCGAATTTGGGCCGGTTGCCGACGAACTGCACGGCGATGTTGCCGATGCCGAAACCCGCCTCCCGCACGAGCCGGGCAGCTTCGGCGAGCAGCGTCGCCCCCGAGGCACCCTTGTATTCGGGCCGGTCGGTGCCGAAGTGGGTTCCGAGGTCGCCGATGCCGGCCGCGGAAAAGAGCGCGTCAGCCGCGGCGTGGGCGACGGCGTCCCCGTCCGAGTGCCCGGCCAGGCCGCGCTCACCGTCCCAGAGGAGTCCGGCGAGCCACAACGGCTGCGGGTTCTCTCCGGGGTCAAAGGCGTGGATGTCGAGGCCGATGCCGGTGCGCGGCAGCTTGGTCAGGTCCATTCCGGTACTCCCCTCAGCCTTCGACCCAGCGCGGGGCCCGCGGTCCTGCGAGCAGGGCCTCCGCGATCAGCAGATCGGTGGGCGTGGTGATCTTCAGCGAATGCGCCGAGCCGGGGACGACGTGCACCGGGATGCCGAGCGATTCCACCAGCATGGCGTCATCGGTGACTGCCGCGGCCTGTGCGTCGGTGAACAGCCCGGCGGCGTGATGGGCCTCGCGCAGCGTTGCCAGGTCAAAACCCTGCGGCGTCTGCACGGCGCGCAGCCGCTCCCGCGGGGTGGTCCCGACGACGATTTCCGGAGCGACGGCGGCGTCCGCGCTCTCTGAGCTCGCGACGGTCTTGACCGTGTCCACCACCGGGATAGCCGGGATGACGGCCTTGGCCCCCTGCCGGATGGCGTGGGCGACCCGGTGGAAGACACTGTCGGGAGTGAGGGCACGGGCGGCGTCGTGGACGAGCACGGCGGTGATGCCGGCGTCGAGCTGGCCAAGCACGGAGCGCACCGAGTCCGAGCGGGTGGCGCCGCCGTCGACGCAGCTGACTGTGGGCGAGCCTTCCGGAAGTGCCTCTGCAGCGCCGGCGCAGATCCGGCGCAGTTCCTCGTCCCCGCGCGGTACCGCGACGTAGATCTTGCGGGCCACCCCTGAGGCAGCCGCGACCCGCAGGGCGTGAACGAGCATCGGCTCGCCGCCCAGCGGCACCTTCGCCTTGGGCATGCCGTAGCCCAGCCGCTCGCCCGAGCCGGCTGCGACGATGACGATGGCGAACACGGGACGGGACGAGTCAGGCTCAATGGGCACGTTGCTCATGACCACAGCGTAGCGCCGGGCCGCCCGGACGCGCCTCCCGGACGCTACCCGACCGGCAGCGGGGGCTGCTCCGGACCCCCAAACCGCGGACCGGTGCGCGGACCCTGAACTTCGCGGGAGGAGGACAAAGCTCCGAAAGCGGCAGCTTCGCGCGCGGCACGGGCTTTCCACCTCCCCGCGCCGCGGCCCGGGCGACGACGGCGGCGGGCCCGGCGACGGCGAGGAGGCTCGGGGGACGGCGACCCGTCCCTTAAAACACAATGTCCCAGGCACCTGGGGTGCCCGGGACAGAATGAATAGCTCGGAAACTTAGGACGCGAGAACCTCGTCGAGGACCTCGGCCGCCTTTTCCTCGTCCGTCTTCTCAGCGAGCGCGAGCTCGGAGATCAGAATCTGACGCGCCTTGGCCAGCATGCGCTTTTCGCCTGCTGAAAGCCCGCGGTCGTGGTCGCGGCGCCACAGGTCGCGGACGACCTCCGCAACCTTGATCACATCGCCGGAAGCCAGCTTCTCCAGATTTGCCTTGTACCGGCGCGACCAGTTGGTGGGTTCCTCGGTGAATTCAGCCCGGAGGACGTCGAACACGTGCTCGAGGCCTTCCTTGCCGACCACGTCGCGGACCCCAACCAGGTCAACATTCTCTGCCGGTACTTCGATGGTCAGATCACCTTGGGCCACCTTGAGCTTGAGATACATTTTCTCTTCGCCCTTGATGGTGCGCATCTTGATCTCCTCGATCTTCGCTGCGCCGTGGTGAGGGTAAACAACTGTCTCGCCGACCTCAAATACCATGTGGATTTTCCCCTTTCCCACAGGCAAGTTTATCACGATTCGGATACCTACAGAATGCGTTTGTGCAGGTCAGAGGCCGGGCGGCGGTCCGCCGGACCCAAAATTGACCCTTGACGGGGCGCCGAAAAAGTGCATCGCGCGCGCCTGCACCGGCTCGGATGTGAACGTGCACACCGACACGGAGGCGGGAGTGGACGGCGAATAACGATAGGCTATGCGGTGACAGCCCTGAAGTGTTTTCCCCCTTTTGAGGAGTTACAAACGTGAGATTCGCCGCCATGACCCAAGCCCGGCGAGCCAGCGTGATTGCAGCGATCGGCGTCGGTCTGCTGTCAGTCACCGGCTGCGGCTACATCACGCCCCAGGAAACGACGAAGATCCAGAACGTCACTGACGGCATCAACGCCAACGTCGGGCCGCTGCAGCTGCGCAACATGGTGATCGTCTCCACCGGGGAGAACAAGCCGGGCCGCCTGATCGGCGCCGTGTTCAACTCCTCCTCCCAGAGCGTCACGCTGACGGTCCGCGGCGCGACCGGCTCAGAAACCTCGGTCCCGGTCAAGGCGAACGGCGAGACCCTCCTGACCGAGGCCTCCGATCCCGCGATGCTGAGCACCACCGGCGGCCAGCCCGGTTCCCTGGTGCAGTTGAACTTCTCCGAGAGCGGCACGAACCAGAGCCAGGACGTGAAGATCCCCGTCCTGGACGGGACGCTGAAGGAGTACCAGCAGTACCTGCCCACGCCCTCGCCGTCCGGCTCGGCCAAGCCGTCCAGCACCGAGAAAGCGTCCAGCACCGAGAAGGCAACCCCGGGAGCCTCCGAGTCCGCGACGCCGTCCCCGAGCGCTTCCAGCTAGGCTTCATGGCTTAAACAGGTGAGGGTCCCGCCGGCTGGCGGGACCCTCACCTGTTAAGCGTCAGGCGCGCGGCCGAGGCTTAGGGCTCGAACTTGTAGCCGAGGCCGCGGACCGTCACCAAGTAGCGCGGGTTGGAGGGGTCCGGTTCGATCTTGCTGCGCAGCCGCTTCACGTGCACGTCAAGGGTCTTGGTGTCCCCCACGTAATCCGAGCCCCAGACCCGGTCAATCAGCTGGCCGCGGGTGAGCACCCGGCCCGAGTTGCGCAGGAGCATTTCCAGCAGCTCGAATTCCTTCAGCGGCAGCGAGACCTGTTCGCCGCCCACGGACACCACGTGCCGCTCCACGTCCATTCGGACCGGACCCGCCTGGACGGTCGAGGTCATCAGCTCCTCCGGCTCGCCCTGCCGGCGCAGGACGGCCCGGACCCGCGCCACGAGTTCGCGCGAGGAGTAGGGCTTCGTGACGTAGTCGTCGGCTCCCAGCTCCAGGCCCACCACCTTGTCGATCTCCGAGTCCTTGGCTGTCAGCATGATCACCGGCACGCTGGAGCGCTGCCGCAGCTGACGGCACACCTCGGTGCCCGAGGTGCCCGGAAGCATCAGATCCAGCAGCACCAGGTCGGCGCCGGCCCGGTCGAATTCGAGCAGGGCGTCGGTCCCGTTGTCGACGACGGCGACTTCGAACCCCTCCTTGCCCAACAGGTACGACAGCGGGTCGCTGAAGGACTCTTCGTCCTCCACTATCAAGATCCTGCTCACGCAGTGACTCCTTGTTCGGGGACGCCGGAACCGGCGTCCTGCTTGTTCTCCGTGCCCTGAGCGGCACGCGGCCCGACGGCGGCAGTGGTGCCCGCTTCGCCCCGGTCCATCTCCGGCAGCCGGACGGTGAAAGTGGACCCCTGGCCCGGCTGGGACCAGACGCTCACTTCGCCGCCGTGGTTGGACACCACGTGCTTGACGATGCTCAGGCCGAGTCCGGTGCCGCCGGTGTGCCGGGAACGGGCGGCGTCCACGCGGTAGAACCGTTCGAAGACGCGCTCCTGTTCCTCTTCGGTCATCCCGTCGCCGCGGTCGGTGACGGAGACGGCGACGAGCCCGTCCTTCACCCGCACACCAACCCCCACAGTGGTGTTCTCCGGGGAGTAGCGGATGGCGTTGTCGATCAGGTTCCGGAAGGCAGTGACGAGCAGGTCCGCGTCCCCGAAGACGACGCAGTCGGCTCCGTTGCCGAGCACCACCCGGATGTTCTTTGCCTCCGCGGGGAGCTTGCAGCGGTCCACGGCTTCCGTCAGCACGGCGCCGAGCTGCACCGGATGGCCCTGCTGGACAATGTCGGCGCCCTGCAGCCGGGAGAGTTCGATGATGTCCTGCACCAAGGCCGCCAACCGTGCCGATTCCTTGTGCATCCGCTTCGCGAACCGGCGCACCGCTTCTTCGTCGTCGGGGGAGGCTTCGAGTGCCTCGGCGAGCAGCGAAATGGCGCCCACGGGCGTCTTCAGTTCATGCGAGACGTTGGCGACGAAATCGTTGCGGATCTCCTCGGTGCGCGTGATTTCCGTCCGGTCGTCGGCCAGGAGCAGGATGTACTCCTCCCCCAGCGGCGCCACCCGGACCTGCACAATGATGGCGCCCTGCCCGAAAGGTCCTCGCGGCAACTCCAGCTGGCGTTCCTCGATGACGCCGTCGCGGCGGACCCGGCCGGTCATTTCCAACAGTTGGCGGTGCACCACGGTGTGCCCGCGGACGAGGCCGTAAGCGTATGCGGCGGGGCTGGCCCGGACGACGCCGTCGACCGTGTCCACCACGACGAAGGCCTTGCCGACGACGGAGAGCACCTCCGCCGCGCCGTCCGGCAGGGTCGGCTCGCCGACGTCGACGATTTCCTTGCGCTGCCGCTCGCTGAGGTTGAAGGCGAGTACCCCGAACACGCCGAGCGCCAGGCCGACAATGCCGGCGATGACGCCGATGAGCACAGGATCCACGCCTCTAGCTTATGCTCATGAAAACGCCCGGGATCTGCAGGAATGACAATCCCGGCACGGTTCAACTAACGTTCATTTAACCGTGCCGGTCTGTTCACCTGGCACTGGAATTCTGGCCGGCAGGACTGTGGCAGCTCTGCTGTGGCAGAGGTACATCAGTGAAAGGACTTTTCCGTGCGCAAGGTATTCCAGGCCGAGCTGACCCAGGTTGGCGAAGAGCTGATCGAGATCGGCACCCTCGTCTCCGAGGCAATGGAGAAGGCCGTCACCGCCTTCGAAAGCGCTGACACGGAACTGGCGCAGGATGTGATTGCGGCCGACGCACGGATCGACTTCCTCCAGAACGACCTCGATGAGCGCGCCATCGACATCCTCGCCCTGCAGGGACCCGTCGCCAGCGACCTGCGCATGATCGTCGGCGCGCTGCGAATGAGCGCCTCACTGGAGCGCATGGGAGACCTGGCCCGGCATGTGGCCCAACTCGCCCGCCTGCGCTACCCCGCGAACGTCATTCCTGGCCCGCTGGCCGAGACGTTCCGGGAGCTCGCTCATCTGGACATCGACATCGCCAAGAAGGTCACCCGCCTGCTGGAGACCCGCGAACTGGCCCTGGCCACGGAGATCCAGTCCGCTGACGCCCGCGTGGACGAACTGCACCTGAGCGTGTTCAAAGCCATCGCCGCGGCCGACTGGGCTGAGTCCCCCTCGACGACGGTCGACGTCGCCCTGGCCAGCCGTTACTTCGAACGTTTCGCGGACCACGGGGTCTCGGTCGCCCGCAAGGTCACCTATCTGGTCACCGGCCAGTGGCAGCCCGAGGGCTTCACGCACCAGTAGCCGCAGGACACACCGTGCAGCAACACGAACGGCGGGGCGGATCCGAAAGGATCCGCCCCGCCGTTTGCTCTTACCGCTACTTCTTGCCCTGGTTCTTGACCGCTTCGATCGAGGCTGCGGCTGCTTCCGGGTCCAGGTAGGTCCCGCCGCGCTTGACCGGCTTGAGGTCCTCGTCAAGTTCGTACACCAGCGGGATGCCGGTGGGGATGTTCAGGCCGGCGATGTCCTCGTCGCTGATCCCGTCCAGGTGCTTCACGAGCGCGCGCAGGCTGTTGCCGTGGGCGGCGATCAGCACGGTCTTGCCCGCCTTCACGTCCTTGGAGATGTCCGATTCCCAGTACGGCAGCAGCCGGTTCAGCACGTCCTTGAGGCATTCCGTCCGGGGAATGTCGTTGCCGAGTTCGGCGTACCGCGGGTCCCCTACCTGGGAGAACTCGCTGTCGTCCGGCAGGGGCGGCGGCGGGGTGTCGTAGGACCGGCGCCAGGTCATGAACTGCTCCTCGCCGAATTCGGCCAGGGTCTGCGCCTTGTCCTTGCCCTGCAGCGCACCGTAGTGGCGCTCGTTCAGGCGCCAGCTGCGCTTGACGTCGATCCAGCCGCGGTCGGCGGCCGCGAGGGCCAGATTGGCGGTGTTGATGGCGCGCTTCTGGCGCGAGGTGTAGACAATGTCCGGCAGGAGGTTGTTCTCCACCAGCAGCTCGCCGCCGCGGACGGCCTCGGCGCGGCCCTGGTCGTTGAGGTCCACATCCACCCACCCGGTGAAGAGGTTCTTCGCGTTCCATTCGCTGTGGCCATGTCGCAGCAGAATCAACTTGTAAGTGGTCATGGCATAAGTCTGCCCCATCGGCCGAAGGGCCCGCACATCGCGGCCGAACTGTGAACGGTGGCACACCGTGCAAGGGAGGGGGCTTCCGTCCCGCTACGCTTAACGGCGTGCAGGGAGCGAGAACCAGACGGCCGGGACGGCCCGTCGGCACCGTGACCCGCGGCACCACCAACCCCAACCGCCTGCGCCGGGTGGACCGCTGGCTTGCCGGCCCGCAGGGCTGGCGCCTGAGGCGGCATGGTCGCCCGCTCGTCGTCGATCTTGGCTACGGGGCCTCCCCGACCACCGCCGTCGAACTCCACGAACGCCTCAGCCGCGTCCAGCCCGAGGTGCGGGTGGTCGGCATCGAAATTGAGCCCGAGCGCGTGCGTGCGGCCCTGCCGCTGGAGCGGCCGGGGCTCATGTTCCGGCAGGGCGGTTTCGAGATTCCCACCCGGCGGCAGCCCGTCGTCGTGCGTGCCTTCAACGTGCTGCGCCAGTACGACGAGGCGGAGGTGGCCGAGCACTGGGCGCTGGTGCAATCCAGGCTGGCCCCGGGCGGTCTGTTCGTGGACGGGACGTGCGACGAGATCGGCCGGCGGTCCTCGTGGGCGGCCCTGGATGACCAAGGGCCCGTCTCACTGACGATTTCGCTGCGTTTCGGTGCTTTCGTGCTGCCCTCCGATGTCGCCGAGCGGCTGCCCAAGGCGCTGATCCACCGCAATGTCCCGGGTGAGCGGATCCACGAGTATCTGCAGGCGCTGGACCGCGCGTGGCTGGAAGCTGCCCCGCTGGCATCCTTCGGCAACCGGCAGCGATTCGTCACCGCCTGCCGGACGGTCGCCGACGCCGGGTGGCCGCTGCTGGACGGCCCGGCACGCTGGCGGCTCGGCGAAGTCACCGTGGCCTGGGACGCTGTCGCCCCCGCCTAGAATGTCCTAGCCAGGGCATCCGCCTTGGGCAGCCGCCCTAAGCCGCGCCGGATCACCAGGGGCCGTAGGGACCCTGTGAGCCGCGGCCGCCGCGGCGAGCCTCCTGCACCGCCGGGCGCACGTCCGCGAGATACACGCCGGCCGCCGTCACGGCGGCGAGCTGGAAGAAGAGGGGAAGGACGTCAAGGCCGATCGGCCGCGGGTTGGTGAGGAAACCGGCCACGACGGCGGCTGCGGTCAGGCCGCCCCAGAAGCCCTTGGTCCGCTTGAACGCCCGCTGGAAGTCGAGCGAGCGCGTGCTCAGGCAGTGCACCAGGGCCCACACCTCGATGGCGGAGCACACCAGGGTCAGCAGCAGGTAGACCCAGTACGTCACAAGATTGATGAGCACACCCAAAGCCTAGCGGTTTCTCCCCCGCCGCAGGGCACGTGCCCGACGGCGCTGTCCGGCTACAGCGCGTCCAGCGCCTGGCGCAGGTCCGCCCACAGGTCCTCGACATTCTCGATGCCGACGCTGAGCCGCAGGAAGTTCGCCGGCACGGACGCCGGCTCGTTCGCATGGCGGCGGCGCCGCTCGATCAGCGACTCCACACCGCCGAGGGATGTCGCCGGCACCCAGAGCTGCAGGGCCTCCACGACCTTCTCCGCTGCCACTTGGCCGCCGGCCACCTCGATGCCCAGGATCGAACCGAAGCCGTCCATCTGTGCCTTGGCGCGGTCATGGCCGGGGTCCGTTGCGAGGCCGGGATAGCGCACGCCGTCCACCTGCGGGTGCTGCTGAAGCCGGAGGGCCAGCTCCGCGGCAGATGCCTGAGACCGCTCGATGCGCAGCGCCAGGGTACGCAGCCCACGCAGCGCGAGCCACGCCTCGAACGGCCCGGCGATCCCGCCATGGATGGACCGGTGGTGCAGCAGCTCCGCCCGCAGCTCCGCATTGGAGGTGACAAGGGCGCCGAGCACGACGTCGGAATGCCCGGCCAGGTATTTCGTGACCGAGTGGAGCACGACGTCGGCGCCGGCTTCCAGCGGCCGCTGCACCAGCGGCGTGGAGAAGGTGTTGTCCGCGACGACCAGGGCGCCGGCCGCGCGGGCCGCACCCGCCAAACGCGGCACGTCGGCAATCTCGAGCATCGGGTTGGTCGGACTCTCCAGCCACAGCATGCTGACCTGCCCCTCGGCCAGAACCGCCTCGACCGCCTCGGTGTCGGCGATATCCACGGTCTTCAGAATCAGCGCCCCGCGCTGCGCCAGTTCGGAGGCCATCACCAGCGCACCCTGGTAGCTGTGCCGGGGCATCACCAGCGTCCCGCCGGCCGGCACGAGGGACAGCGCCGAAGAGACGGCGGCCAGGCCGGAGGCGTAGAGCAGCGCCGGCAGTTCGGCGCCCTCGAGCTGGGCCAGGGCCTGCTCAAACGGGTCCCACGACGGGTTGGAGTAGCGCCCGTAGGCCCTGTCACCGTCGACCACGGTGCCCGTGCCGACATAGGTGGAGGACAGGACGATGGGCGGGTTCACCGGCGCGTCATGCTCGCGGGCGGGCCTGCCGGCGGAGACGACGACGGTGTCCGGAGCAAGCAGGAGGCGGGAGTCCTCGGCAGCATTCATGCCCCAAGGCTAGCCGGGGCGCAACGGTCCGGAAAACTAAATGTCGCTAGGCTGTTAACGTGACTCTTCCCAGCCAGCCGTCCGGCCTTCCTTCCGCCGGCTCCGTTCCCCCCAAGGGAGCCTCCGGGCGCGGCCTGTTCATCGCCTTCGAGGGCGGGGACGGGGCCGGAAAGTCCACGCAGACCGGGCTGTTGTGCCAGGAACTGACGCGGCGCGGCCTGACGGTGCTGGCCACCCGGGAGCCGGGCGGGACGCAGATCGGTGAGAAGCTGCGTTCCTTGGTGCTCGACCACGGGCACGGAGCCATTGACGCACGTACCGAGGCGCTGCTCTTCGCGGCCTCCCGCGCCGCCCACGCGGAGCAGGTGATCCGGCCCGCGCTCGAGCGCGGCGAAGTGGTGGTGACCGACCGCTACATCGATTCCTCGGTCGCGTACCAGGGCGCCGGCCGTTCGCTCGGGACCGGCGACGTGAAGGCCCTGAACGGCTGGGCCACCAACGGGCTCTGGCCGGACCTGACGGTGCTCCTTGACGTGCACCCGGCCCACGGACGGCACCGCCGCACCGCCGGCGCTGCGGCGGAGGACCGGCTGGAGTCGGAGCCGGATGAGTTCCACCAGCGGATCCGCAATGCCTTCCTCGACCTCGCTGCGGCCGCTCCCGAAAGCTATCTGGTGCTCGACGCGCACTCCCCCGTCGACCAGCTTGCCGCCGCCATCCTCGAACGGGTGGAGCAGCTGCTTGCCGGCCGCGGAAGCGTCGCGCAATGAGTGTCTGGGAGGACCTCTCAGGCCAGGCGCCCGTCGTCGAACAGCTGCGGGCCGCCGCCGCGGCGCCGGTCCCGAACCACGCCTGGCTCTTCACCGGTCCGCCCGGGTCCGGCCGTTCCAACGCCGCCCGCGCGTTCGCAGCTGGTTTGCTCTGCGAGCAGGACCGGCTTGAGGACCGCGGCTGCGGCCGGTGCCACGCCTGCCACACGGTGATGGCCCGCACGCATGCCGACGTGACCTTCGTGGCCACGGAGAAGTCCATCATCACCATCCAGGAGGCCCGCGAGCTGGTCACCAAGGCCCAGGACAAGCCGTCCTCCGGCCGCTGGCGCGTGGTAATCGTCGAGGACGCAGACCGCATGCCCGAGCGCACCACGAATGTGCTGCTCAAGGCCATCGAAGAGCCTCCAACCCGGACCATCTGGCTGCTCTGCGCCCCCAGCCCCGCCGACGTCCTGGTGACGATCCGCTCGCGGTGCCGGGCCGTGAGCCTGCGGGTCCCGCCGGTGGAGGACGTGGCCGACCTGCTGGTGCGCCGTGACGGCATCGACCCGGAGCTCGCGCGGGCTGCGGCCCGGGCCGCGCAGAGCCACGTGGGCGTGGCCCGAAGGCTGGCCCAGGACGAAGAGTCCCGGCGCCGGCGCGACCGGATCGTCCGCCTCCCGCTCGGACTCGACGGCGTCTCGGCCGCCATGGTGGCCGCCGCCAACCTGGTGGAGCTGGCCACCGCGGAGGCCGCCAGCTCGAACGAACAGCGCGACGCCGAGGAACGGGAAATGCTGCTGCGCTCGCTGGGGGCACCCGAAAAGGGCCCGCTGCCGCCGTCCATGCGCAGCCAGATCCGAGGCCTGGAAGAGGACCAGAAGCGCCGGGCCAAGCGCTCCGTGACCGACTATCTGGACCGGGCCCTGACGGACCTGCTCTCCTTCTACCGCGACGTACTGATGATCCAGCTCGGCAACGCCGTCGAACTGGTCAACGAGCCGCTGCGCGAGGACCTCTCGCGCTACGCGGGCTCCGGAAGGCCGGAAACCACCCTCGCCCGGATGGACGCGGTCAATTCGACCCGCAAACGGGTGACCACGACCAACGTCGCCCCTTTGCTCGCGGTCGAAGCCATGACCGTCAGCCTGTTGTAGACCGGCCGGACCCCAGGAGAACAGTGTGACCCCGCAGCGCCCCCATCGATCCCGCCCCGGACGCCGGTGGCGCGCCCTGGCACTCTCCGCGACCGCGGCAGCGGCCGCCGCCGTGCTCTCGGCCTGCAGCCTGCTCCCGGGCGGCACGCAGGGCGGAGCAACGACGACGCCGCAGGCGACCGCGGTTGCCGGAGCGCCGGAGGACCTCAAGCCGTTCTACTCGCAGTCGGTGGCGTGGAGCCCGTGCGAGAAGACGTTCCAGTGCGCCAAGGTCAAGGTGCCGCTCGACTACGCGAAGCCCGACGGCGGCAGCATCGAGATCGCGGCGATCAAGCTCCCTGCCTCCGGCCAAAAGCTCGGCAGCCTGCTCGTCAACCCGGGCGGCCCCGGCGCCTCCGGCTACGACTTCGTGCTGCAGGGCGCGGCGTCGAAGATCTCGCAGAAGGTGCGCCGGGCCTACGACGTGATCGGCTTCGATCCCCGCGGCGTGAAGCGCTCCGCCCCCGTGCAGTGCCTGGACGACAAGGGCCAGGACGCATACCGCGCGAAGATGTACGACCTGAACTCGGATGCCGACATGGCCCGGGCGAAGGCGGACGCGGACGCCTTCAACGCGCAGTGCAAGGCCAGGACCGGGCCGGTCCTCGGGCAGGTGGACACCATCAGCGCCGCCAAGGACATGGACATCCTGCGCGCCACGGCCAACGACGCGAAGCTGAACTACCTCGGCTTCTCCTACGGAACCTTCCTCGGCGCGACCTACGCGGAGCTGTTCCCGAAGAACACCGGCCGGGTGGTGCTCGACGGTGCGGTGGACCCGGCCCTGGGCAACGAGGAACTCACCCTCGGCCAGGCCGCCGGCTTCGAAAAGGCGCTGCGGAACTGGACCGCCAACTGCCTGAAACAGTCCGGGTGCCCGCTGTCCGGGACGGTCGACAGCAGCATCAAGGATATCCAGAACCTGCTCGACTCAATCCTGAAGCACCCGATGCGCGCCCAGGACGGCCGCGAGGTGACGGCGAACATGTTCGTCAGCGGCCTGATCGTCCCGCTCTACGACACCGCCACCTGGAGCCTGCTGGAACAGGCGCTGGGCGACGCCCTCAAGGGCGACCCCACCGCGATGCTCGCGCTCTCCGACTTCAGCGCCGACCGCGACGAGAACGGCCACTACACCTCGAATTCAAACGAGGCATTCACGGCGATCGGCTGTCTGGACTACCCGAGCGTGAGCGACCTGGCCGTGCTGCGCAAGGACCAAAAGGAGCTGATGAAGGCCTCCCCGACGCTGGGCTACTATCTGGCCGGCAACAACTGCCAGGACTGGCCCTACCCGCCCAAGAGCAAGCCGCACCGGATTACCGCCGCCGGGTCGGCGCCGATCGTCGTGGTCGGGACCAGTGACGATCCGGCCACGCCGTACCCGTGGGCGGTCTCGCTGCGCAACCAGCTCGCCTCGGGCGTGCTGGTCTCGTGGAAGGGCGACGGCCACACAGCCTACGGCCGGTCCAACACCTGCGTGGACAACGCCGTCGACGGCTATCTGGTGGACGGCAAGGTGCCGGCCGACAAGACCCAGTGCTAAGCCGGAGAGCTGGGCTTTCCGCTAGCTGACGGGAGCGGCCGCCCTCACCAAGGCCGGAACTTCGCGGATGGAGGGGACGACGTCGTCGGCGCCGGCCGCGCGCAGGGCATCCTCCCGGTGGGCCCCGGTGAGGACTCCGACGACGGCGCGTGAGCCCGCGCGGCGGCCGGCCAGCATGTCCGCGCTGCTGTCCCCCACGACGAGGACTTCCCGCACGTCCGGCAGGTCGAGGGCAAGGACGGCCGTGAGGATCATGTCCGGGAACGGGCGGCCCCGGCCGGCGTCGTCCGGGCACAGGCTCAGATCCGCCAGGCCCATCCAGCCGAGTGATTCCAGGATCCTGTTCTGAGTGCGACGGGCGAACCCTGTGGTCAGGCAGACCTGCATCCCGGCGTCGCGCAGTTCGCCAATGGCCGTCTCGGCCCCCGCCACGGCAGCAACCCCGGACTCCGCAATGATCCGGTCGTAGGCCGATTCGAACATGCTGTTGGCCCGCGCCGCCTGGTCACGGGGCAGCAGGTCGTTGAAGACGCTGATCCGGGCGGTTCCCATGGTCAGCCGGGCCCGCTCCATCATCGCGTCGTGGGCCGGGCTTCCGGCCGGAACACCCTGGGACGCGAATGCCTCCGCGAAGGCGCGTTCGACCAGACCGTCGTCGGCGATAGTCGTTCCCGCCATGTCCAGTACCGCCAGGCGCAGCGGCTGCTGCCCGCACTTTGTGGCCATTATCGGCGCACCTCCCTCGGCTGCGGCTGCCCTGCTGGCGCCGCGGTTAGGAAGAATGCTCGCCGCCGCCGCGGGCCGGCGGCTGAATCCGGCACGGACGCCGGATGAACAGAACTCAAACGTCCTCGCGGAGAGGGCTGGAGAAATTTCTTCCCGAAACCGCGTCATGGGCCGCGGGAACCGCGCTCTTAACTTCCGGAAGCAGACCAGACCGGGCGTTGACCTGACGCGAGCGGCGTTCCGCGGTGTGACAGTGGTTCTCTAGCCGGCCCCTGAAGGGAACGGATCGAGGACCGCCGCCACGCCGGCACGGGCCGGCCGCCACCGAGCGCAGAGACACTGCCGCGGTCGAACTGCTTCCGCGGGAGCCGCCACCCTGGCACCCGGGGAGGCTTAGCGGGCAGCTGGGGGCCCGCTAATCTTTCATGGTGCAAGCCGTGGCGGAGCCGCCGGGAGCTGTTTTGACCGTGCCCCGCGGCTCTTATACAGTTATCTCTTGCGTGACGGCGCCGGTACACTCCCGGCTCGACCGCAGGCCTCCTTAGCTCAGTCGGTAGAGCGTCTCACTCGTAATGAGAAGGTCGCCGGTTCGATTCCGGCAGGAGGCTCAGTTTTCAGGGGTTTTACATTCTTTGCCCTCACGCACGGCAAGCTTTGACTGCCGTAAGCGCTTGGGGAGGCAACCCGCAGCCCTCACCGCTGCAGTGGCCGGGCCCATTCGAAGTGGTGGTAATCGGGCCGTGCCCAGGACCCGCCCCACTCGAAGCCGAGGCCGGTGAGGAACTTTGTCAGCGGGTGGTCCGCCGTGAAGACCCCGGGGCGGTCTGCGCGCTCGATGTGGGTGGCCTCCGGGTACCAAACCCCGTCATGCGCGAGGTACGGGTTCAGCAACGGGTTGATGTCCACGGCCAGCCCCAGCGAATGCCGGGATACCTGATCGGTGCCGGCAATGGTGCGGTAGTTGAAGCCGGAGGAGTTGTTAGCCGCCATCGAGGCGTTGTCGTCGCCGCGGTAGGCCGGGTCGTCGATCGGCACCGCCTGCTGGATCGGGAAACCCAGCTCCCGCGCGGCGGCCATTCCTTCCAGCAGAGGGGACGCAATTGCCTTGTGGACGATGATCGTGCCCTGGTGGAGTGCTTCATCAAAGCCGAGATGGTCGAAGACAACAGCGCGAAGGTCGGAGACGGCGACGGGGCAGCCTTCGCGGTAGGTGTAAGGCAGCATGTCAGCGGTGATGTGCTGGACGTCGCTCACGTTAAATCCTTCCAGAACATGTTCGTTGACCCGGTCAATGCCCTTAGAGCGTAACCGTTCCGGAGATAGAACAATGTGGCCGGGGCTTTCACCCGTCGGTGCATTACGCCAGGGCCTGCAGCCAGGCCAGAGCGGCAGCGCGGGAGCTGAAGAACCGGTGCGGGTAGCCGGCCTCCTGCTCAACGGCCGCGGCAACGGCCCTGTCGACGTCGTTGGAACCCAGGACCGCGATGGCGCTGACGTGCGTGGCTTGGGCGAAAAGTCGCCGTGCGGCTGCAGTGATCACGACGTCGCTCATCTCCGAAAGCATCGGCATGGGCCGGCCGCCGGCCAATGCAGCGGCGGCATGGATGGCGTCCCGGGCCTCCTCGACGTCGACGGCGGACCCCGGTCGCCATAGCGACTCGATCACCCCGTTCCGCACGATCAAGGTGTTTTTCCCGTTCGCCGCGCGCAGCAGCTGTTCTTCGCCCACCTGTGTCCGATCCTGTCGCTGCTTGGCCCTTCCCCGCCGCGGCGGGTCCTTGCGAATTGTAGCGGCCGCCCACGTCCCCTCATCACTCGGGGAGGGCGCGACCCCGTCCAGGCGGCTCCGGGTTGACCACCTGCCGTGTACCCAGGGAGTGCCAACCTCTGGAATGCTAAGGTTGCTTACCGTTATCTGCAGCGGAGGAGGACAAACGGTGGCCGATCATCAGGATACGGGGCGGAATCCAGGACGCGCTCCGGATGACGGCTCGCGTTCGGGTCGGACGCTGGCCCACCCTGAGGCTCCCAGGCAACGGAGGCCGCGTTTACTGCGGCTGCTGGGTCCCGGACTCATCACCGGAGCGGCCGACGACGACCCCTCGGGCATTGCCACCTACGCCCAAGCCGGGGCCACCTTCTCCAACGGGATGCTCTGGACGGCACCCGTGACCCTGCCGATGATGGCAGTGATCCAGGAAATCTGCGATCGCACGGCCCTGGCCACCGGCGCCAGTCTCGGAACGCTCATACGTCGTAAATTCTCCCGCAAACCCCGGATCCTCATCGGCATCCTCGTCGTGGCCCTCCTGATAGCGAACACCTTCAACATCGCCGCGGACCTTCTGGCGATCGGCCAGGGAATGGAGCTTCTTGGAGCCGGCCCCGACCACATTTGGAGTGCGGTGGCCGGAATTGGCATTGCCATCACCCTGATGACCGGGTCCTTCTCCCTGATCGCCCGACTCTTCAAATGGTTATGCGTGGCCCTTCTGGCCTACGTCGCAGTGCTCTTTGCCGCCCACGTGGACTGGAAAGACGTGGGAGCAGGCCTGCTCGGCCTGCACTTCCAGTGGAGCTGGAAATACCTCGGCCTGTTGGTTGCCGTCCTGGGCACCACGATTTCCCCCTATTTGTTCTTTTGGCAATCCGCCCACCGTGTTGAAGAGATGCGTGCCGAAGACCTCGGCGGCAAAAGCCCCCTTGCTCTGCCGGACCGCGAGGACAGCGAAGCCCGCAGCAAGCTGCGCGCGGCGCGTGCGGACGTGTTCGTGGGCATGTTCTTCTCGGTGCTGGTCATGTTCGCCATCATGACCGCGACAGCGGCCACCCTCGGCAGAAACGGCACGGACATCAACTCCGCCGCCGATGCAGCAAAGGCGCTGGAGCCGGTCGCGGGCCCGGCCGCCAAAATCCTGTTCTCCATCGGCTTCATCGGATCCGGCATCCTGGGGATCCCCGTCCTGGCAGGATCCGCCTCGGTCGGACTCGCCGGACTCACCGGAACCCGGTGGGGCTTCGACCGCAGCCCCCGGAAGGCCAGAACCTTCTACATCCTGCTCGGCGTCGGGACCCTCGGCGGCGTCCTCATCGCGCTGTTCGTTGATAACCCCATCGGACTGTTGGTATTCACCGCAGTCCTCAACGGCATCGCAGCGGCCCCGTTCCTGGTCGTCACCATGCTCATCTCCGGCGACAAGAAGATCATGGGGCGATACGTCAACGGCCGCGTCGCCGCAACAGTCGGCTGGACCACCGCCGCCATCATGGCCGGAGCGGGCGTCGTGGGCATCTGGACAACCCTCAGCGGTTCCTGACGCGAGCAAACCTCACGCCGCCTCTCGCCTACCTTCGCTTACAGGAGGACAGGCGGGAAACTTGAGGCTTTCTTGCCGGTTCCCGGAGTGCCTCCGAAGCTTGGCTTGGAATCATGGCTGGCAGCCGGGACGGGAGGCCCTTTGAGACCGGGCAGTTCGTCCCGCCCCGGTTAGGTGCGGCCGGGACCGAGACTGTCCCGGCCGCACCGCCTGGAGCGAGTTGGCTCAGATCTCAGTGAGCAGTCTCGTGTCCGTGGGCTGTGCCGGTTGCAGCGGCCTCCCCGCGGCTGAAGGGCCCTGCGATGAGGGACTTTCCTAGGCGAACAGCACCGCCCATGCTGCCGCAAGCCCGGCCAGCAGCCACGCGACATAGTCCCCCACGCGACCGGAGTGCACGCCCCTGAGCACGCGGACCACCGGCCGGACCGCCACCTCGACCACGGACGCGGCAAAGCGACGACGGTTGTAGAGGGAGGCCGCGGCGATCCCAGCGGCAGCCGCCGCTGTCAGGAACCCGAGCCCGACGCTCGACGGCTCCCACCACGCGGCCGCCTCAGCGGCCTTGGCCGCGTACGCGCCGGAACCCTCGAGCACCGCAGCCACGTAGCCGCTGCGATCCATGAA
Organism: Paenarthrobacter sp. DKR-5; assembly: GCF_018531425.1. Classification (GTDB taxonomy): domain Bacteria; phylum Actinomycetota; class Actinomycetes; order Actinomycetales; family Micrococcaceae; genus DKR-5. Next base: position 394,142 of record NZ_JAHBOI010000005.1, on the reverse strand, counting down.
GCGGCCGGCTGCTTCCACCGCCGCAGCACCCAGCGCCGGGACAAGCCCGAGCGCCAGGCCTCCGGCGAGCAGCCCGGCTGCCGGAGCCACCATCGACGCCGGGGTACCGTGCTGGCCGATTGGGACCTCGATCTGTTCCTCGTCCCCGCTCATTCCTTCGGCCTCGACGCCGTGGGGCGGGCCGCCGGCGCCGAGGAAGATCCGCGCGCCGACGCGCAGCACGGCGCCTCCGGTCACCGCCGAGACCGCCATCATGAGCACGGGCCCCCATATCCCGCCGTCGCTGGCCAAGGCATGCTCCGCCAGCCCCTTCCCAAGCCCGACGGCGAAGGGCGGAGCTCCGGCGAGCGCGACCCCGGCGGCCAGGAATAAGGTGCCGAGCAGTCGGGCATCCCGCCCCCGCCCGTACAGCGTGTACTCGTCGACACTGCCGTACTTGTTGAGCATGATGCCGCTGAGCAGGAACAGTGCGCCCTTGACCGCGGCGTGGCCCAGGACGTAAACCGCAACGCCGCCGAGCGCTTCGGAGGAGCCGGACCCCAGGACGACCATGAAGACACCCATGTGGCCGATGGTCGAGTAGGCAAGCAACCTCTTGATGTGCCGCTGCAGGAAACACATGATGCTGCCGACGACGGCGGTCGCCACCCCTAGGACGAGGAAGACATGCTGCGCCGAGGACGCGATGCCCGTGCCGCTGAACCCGGCCCAGTACACCCGTGCCACCCCGTACAGTCCGAGCTCGACCATCACCCCCGAAAAGAGGACGCAGACCGGCGACGGCGCGACGGCGTGCGCGTCGTCGAGCCAGAAGTGGAACGGGACGACGGCACCCTTCACCAGGAAGCCCGTGCAGAGCAGGATGAAGGCGACCGCCACCAGCGGGCTGCGGTCCCCGGCCAGCTCCTGCGAGAGCGCGGCCAGGTTCAGGCTTCCGGTCCGGGCATACAGCAGCGCCACGCCCATCAGCGAAATATAGGCGGCCAGCGAATTGATGATGCCGAAGTTGATGGCGCCGTGCACCGCCGAGGGATCCTCGCTCTTGAGGCCGGTGAGGGCATAGGCGGCCACCCCCATCAGCTCGAAGAAGACGAACATGGTGAACACGTCCCCCGCGAGCGCGAAGCCCGTCATCCCGGCCAGGAAGAGCACCATGAGGCCGTGGTAGTGCACAGTGTCGGACTGGAAGTAGCGCCAGGAGAAGACCAGCGAGGCGATCATGAGCACCGCCGCGAGCAGCGCCAGCCCGGTGCCCACCTGGTCACCGACCAGCGCGATCCCCACCGCGCGGCCCCCGTGCGGCTGCCAGCCGCCCATCCAGTACACCAGCCGCTCCGACCCGGACGCCGCGAGCATGACGGCGTCGAGCACGAGCGCCGTGAGCGCAGCGGCCCCGGCGATCACGTCGGCGGCCCGGCGCGGAAGGTAGCGGCCGACGGACAGCAGCGCGCAGGCGGCCAGAATAAGCACGATCACGGCCGTGGGCATGAGCACGGAGGGGGAAACCATCTCTCAACCCTCCAGCCGGCCGAGACGGTCCGGGTCGATATCCCGGTGCCGCTTGGCTATCTGGATCACGAGCGCGAGCAGCATTGACGTCACCGCTGCGGAAACGACGATGTCCGTCAGGGTCAGGGCCTGCACCACCGGGTCAACAACCGGGGTGTTCCGGCCCACCTGGCTGCCGAAAACGGGCGCCAGCCCGCCGTACTGAAAGCCGACGGCCAGCAGCAGGACGTAGGTGCCGGACTGTGCCACCGACAGGCAGACGACGGTGTGGACCAGATTGCGGCTGGTGGCCACGCCAAAGATGCCCAGCAGCATCACCGCCGCGGCGACGGCATATGCGTAGTAAGTCACGTCGCAGCCCCCTCCTCGGGCCCCGGCCCGGTTCGGCCGCCCTGGTCCGCGCGGATGGCGAGCGTCTGGTCAAGGAAACTGGAGAGCAGAATGACGACGCTGCTGCACACGGTCATGCCCACCGCAATGTTGAACAGCGGCACAGTCCCCGCGGACACGAAGTCGGCGAGCTGACCCTGCGGGACGACGTTTGCGAACAGGGCGGACCCGAAGGCCGCACCGGCGATCCCCAAGGCACCGAAGAGCACGACGCCGAGCGCCTCGCCCTGGTGGAACCAGTCGAGCGGCCGCAGCCTGTGCAGGAGCGAGAACCGGCCGCCGACGTAGAGCAGGTGGATGCCGGTGGAGAGCACGACGCCGCCTTGGAACCCGCCGCCGGGGGTGACGGCCCCGTGCGCGACGACGTTCGCCGCGAGCACGATGGTGAGCGGAAACAGGACATAGACCAGCAGGCTCGTCGACTCGAGCACACGCCCGCTGTCCTTGACCTCACGGCGTCGTTCGCCGCGCACCGGCCGCAGCAGCGCCGCGACGCCTACCACTGCGCAGAACAGGATCGTCTCCTCGCCGAAGGTGTCGAAGCCGCGCTGGTCGAAATTGATGCTCGAGACGGCATTCGCCGTGTTGTGCCCGTAGGTCGCAGCAACGGCCGCATCCCGGTAGGGGTGGGTGCTCCCGCCGAACCCGGGCAGGCCGGCGAAGGCCAGGGCCATCATGGCGGCGAACACGGCAAGGCCGGCCCCGAGGACACCGAGGCGCGCGCTGCGCCTCATGGCTGCTCCTCACCGCCCGCGGCCTTCTCGCGCTCACGCCGGATGATGTCGATCTTCCGGATGCTGAGCACCACGATCAGCGGGACCACGGCCGTGCCGATTGCTATCTGGCTGAGCGCGACGTCGGGGGCCTGGAGGACCACGAACATGATGGAGAGCAGAACGCCGTAACAGGAGAGGACGACGGCCTGCCGCGAGGGGATCCGGGTGAAGACGACGGCGGCGGCACCGACGAGCACCAGCGTGAGGCTTACGGCAATCAGTACGTTGCCCAGGACGCCGCCTGTCATTCCGGTGACCGCCCCACGTCCAGGCCCCGCTCCTCGGCGAGCTTGCGCCCGACGGCCACCGTCACCGCCGGCGAACTGAACACCACCACCAACGTGGTCAGGACGATGGTCGCGCTGGCCAGCGAGATTCCAAAGTAGATGACCCCTGCCACTGCCATCAGCGGCACGGCCAAGGTAGTCACCGGGGCGACGAAGTGCAGCCGGGCGAGCGGATCCCTGGCGAATGCGGCACCGAGGCAGCCGAACGCCGCGGCCAGCACCCCCAGCCCGGCGAAAACTGCCTGAAGGACCACCAGGATCACTGCTCACTCACCGCCTGCTCCTCGTCCCGTCCCTCGTCGATTCCGCGCTTGAGGAGCCTCGTGAAGACGAGGGTCCCCGTGGAGGCCAGCACCGCCAGCACCAGGGGCACGATCAAGTAGGAGGACTGGCCGACGGCGGCGGAAAGCCCCGTCAGCACCATGACGCCACAGGCGGAGAGCAACTGCAGTCCGACCAGGCGCTGAATGCTGCTGCCGCGCAGTGCCAGCAGCAGGCCCGGGGCCACGGCCACGACGAGAAGGGCCAGCGTTGCGGCCAGCCAGACGGCGGAGGCTTCCATTCAGCTCTCCCGCCGTGACTCCGCGGCCACCTGGTCATCCAGCCGCGGCCATCCCTCCACCAGCGTGTGCACCTGGACGCGGTGCTGCCGCGGATCGGAATCGAAGACCACCGAGCCCGGCGTCGCGGAAAGCGCGACCATCGCCCCGGCCCGCCAACCGGTGGCGGCGGGGCTGTCACCGGCGGGCATCGGCTTTTCACCAAGGTCCTGCGTCTGAGGCCCCGGCAGCCAGCGGGCGAGCCGAAGCGTGTCCGCGACGGCGGCGGCCGGGACCAGGGCGACCCACCGGAACCAGGCTCCCCTCAGCGCAGCGGTGAAGCCCATCGCGAGCCGGGCCGCCCGGGCCAGCACCGCACCGGCAAGGGCAGCCGCGCCGGCCGTTGCGGCTTCGGGGAGCGTCACCGTGGAGGCAGTCGCCAGCCATGACAAGGTCCCGGCGACCCACCAGAGGGCAAGCTCCGCAAGGGCCCCGGCGACGCCGCGCGCCCCTGGAAGCCCGAAAAACCGCCGTACCGCTCCGGTCCGCTCCATGATGTGCGCCACGCTATGCGCCGCCGCGGCAGAGTTCAAGCCGACGCGACGCTGCCGCACAGTTCAACTGCCGTTAGCCCCTGCGTCGCCGTCGGTTCAGTCCGCATGGTGAGAATCGGGCGGGTGAGTTCACCATGCAAAGCCCATGCGGGCGAAAGTGTTTCCCTGTCCCCCTCGCGCCGCGGTTTCCTGGCCGCCGCGTTGACCGGAGCCGCCCTGACGCTGGCCCCGATGTCCTTCGCCGCGGCTGATACCGGCACCAGCCGGACCAAGACGATCACCGGGCATCTGGACCCCGGCGCCGCGGACTTCGTGTACCTGCCCGTGCAGATCCCGGCCGGCGTCAACAAGATCAGCGTCTCCTACAGCTACAGCAAGCCCGCAGTGGCCTCCGGGCTGCTGACCAACGCCTGCGACATCGGCGTCTTCGACGAAAAGGGCACCGACCTCGCCGGCAAGGGTTTCCGCGGCTGGTCCGGCGGTTTCCGCACCGAATTCTTTATCAGCGCCGCAGAAGCCACCCCCGGCTACCTGCCCGGGCCGGTGGGGAAGGGCACCTGGAACATCGCCCTGGGACCGTACCAGGTGTCCGAGCAGGGAATGGACTACACGGTCAACGTCACCCTCGACTACGGGCCCGACGGCGCAGCGTTCCGCCCGCAGTACCCGGCGCAGCAGATCGCCGGCCGCGGCGCCGGGTGGTACCGCGGGGACGCGCACCTGCACACCGTCTACTCCGACGGCAAGCGCACCCCCGCCGAAGTGGCGGCGGGCGCGCGGGCGGCGAAGCTGGACTTCATGATCAGCACCGACCACAACACTCCTGCCTCCCACGGGGTATGGGGTCCACTCGCCGGCAACGACCTGTTGATCCTCACGGGCGAGGAAGTCACCACCCGCAACGGCCACTACCTGGCGCTCGGCCTCGAACCCGGGGAATGGATCGACTGGCGCTACCGCGCCCGCGACAAGGGCTTCGAGCAGGAAGCCCGGCGCATCCGTTCCTCCGGCGGCATCGTGGTACCGGCCCACCCCTACTGCCCGTACGTCGCCTGCCGCTGGAAGTTCGGCTACGACAACGCCGACGCGGTGGAAGTTTGGACGGGTCCGTGGACCGCCGACGACGAGTACGCCATCAACAGCTGGGACTCCATGCTCGCCCAGTCCGTCCGCACCGGCGACCGCTGGCTGCCGGCCATGGGCAACAGCGATGCCCACAGCGTCCCCCAGGTCATCGGCCTGCCGCACAACGTGGTCAACGCCGCCGCCCTGTCACGGGATGCGCTCCTTGACGGCATCCGCCAGGGCCGCAGCTGGATCGCCGAATCCGCCGACATCTCCCTCGATTTCACCGTCAGCTCAGGCGGCCGCACTGCCGGCGTCGGCGAGCGCCTCAGGGCAGCCGATGACGCCCGGGTGACGGTCACGGCGAAGGTCACCGGCGTCCCGAACGGCGTGGTGCGCTTCATCACCGATGAGGGCCAGACCCAGCAGGTCACCCTCCCGGCAACCGGCGAAGGGACCAGCACCTGGGTCACGACGCCGCAGCTCGCCGCGTACGTGCGCGTCGAAGTCCGCCACCCCATGGCCGATGGCAGCCCCAGCAACGGAACCGCCATGGGCACGACCCTGCTGCTCGGGCCCATGGCCGCCCTGAGCAACCCGATCTTCCTCGGCGTGGCCTAGGAAGACCCGTCGGCGGCTGTGGTTCCGGCACACCCGGAACCACAGCCGCCGTCGACAGTCGCAGGGCACCGGTCTAGGCTGGGAAGACGTTCGAAAACGGAGGAGGAATGATGTCCAGCTCCACCAACGACGGGCCGTCCGAGCTCGACGATGTGATTGAACCTCATGACGACGCGCTGCCCCGCAAGTCCCGCTACGGCCACTCCAAGATGCACGACCACGTCGACGACGACGCGCTGGCACTCGCCACGGAACAGGAGCGGGTGGACGCGGGCCTCGCCGACTATGCCCCCGATGAAGTTCCCGGGGCGACCGACCCGCTGCCGCCTGGCTCATCCGAACGGGCCGACCGGGCCCAGCGCGGGCTGGCAGGCGAGCCGCCGGAGCACGAGGACTAGCCCGGGAGGATCAGTCGTTGCAGGTGCAGCGCTGTTCCTGCGGAACGTCGGCCATCACCAGGTCGACGTGTTCCCCGCACCCGGCCCAGGTGACCTTGCCGCAACGATTGCAGCCAACTGCAGCACACATAATGAACTCCTTCGTCAGATATGTCGTCGGGCGCCTCCGATGCGGCGCCCCTAAAACAATAATACCCCCTAGGGTATGAACGATGGTGTTTGATCGAGTAGCGCCGGCTCAGCGGGAGACAGGAGAAGCGAATGCCGAAGACAGACAAGGGCGGCACGGCACGGCAGAACGAACTGCCCGGTACGCTGCAGCGCTCGGACCGCAAGGCGCAGGAGACATTCGCCAAAGCCCACGATGCCGCGGCTGCGGAGTACTCCGACGAGGAGCGCGCGCACCGGGTGGCGTACAGCGCGCTGAAGCACACGCACGAGAAGGTCGGCGACCGCTGGGAGAAGAAGGACAAACCGGGTCCCTCGGATAGCCGGGCGGCGGGAGGCCGGAACAGCCCGGCTTCGACTGCCGGAGGCGTCGATGCCAACGCCTCGAAGGCCCACCTCTACGAGATCGCCCAGCGCCTCGATGTGCCCGGCCGCTCCTCGATGTCCAAACCCGAACTGGTCGAGGCCATCAGGAAGGCCAACGAGCAGAAGACACGCAAGGCCTCGGAGTAGCGGGCGCGGCGGGGTCAGCGCCGCATCAGGCTTTCGCAGGCGGCGACCTGGTCGAAGACCGCCTGGGCGCGGCGGCGGGGCGTGGACGGATCGGCCACACCCAGCCGAGCCATGGCCGCGGCCTCCGCCGTCGTCGCCAAGGAGTTTCCGGCCCGCGAGAGTTCCCGGTGCACCTCGATCAGGGCCCCGGGTATGTCGAGTTCCTCACTGGGCGCCCGGTAATGCGCCTCGCGGCAGACCGCCCGCACGCGCGGCAGCAAGGCCGCCAGGTCGTTGGCGAGGGCGGCCAGGTCGTTATAGAGGGCGTCGTCGTCCACCCCCTCGAGCACCTGGTGGTAGCGATCCAGGCCGCGGCGGAAGCGGTCGTGGGCGCGCCGCCACACGCCCTTGCCGAGTTCGGCGTCGTCCCGCCGGGCCTGCCGTGCCGCGGCGAAGAAAGCCAACCGCTCCGCCTAGAGGTACTGTCCGGGGCCGGTGGCCTCACCAGGAGGCTGCTTGCCCTCGCGGCCGGGAGCGGCGCGTCGGGGCTGGCCGTTTTCTCCGATGACGATGCCGGGCGCAATCACGGTTCCGGGCGGAAGTTCGCGGAACTGCCGCTGCGCAGCCGCGTGTTGGAGCGAGATTTGCTGGGCCGCCAACGCCGTCTGGATGCCGTGGAACAACCCCTCGAGCCAGCCCACCAGCTGTGCCTGGGCGATCCTCAGCTCGGCGTCGGACGGAATCTGGGCTTCGGTGAACGGCAGGTGGATGCGGTGCAGCTCCTCGACCAGTTCGGGGGCAAGGCCGTCCTCGAGCTCACGGATGGACCGCTCGTGGATTTCGGCCAGCCGGGTGCGGGCGGCCTCGTCGAGCGGGGAATTGCGCACCTCCTCGAGCAGCTGACGGACCATCGTGCCGATGCGCATGACCTTGGCTGGCTGGTCAACGAGCTCCTGGAGCTGCGGGGGTTCACCGCCTTGGTGCTGTTCGATGCGGTGCTCAGGGCCGTCGGCGTGGCCGTCCGTGACACGGCCTTCGGTAACAGTCTCATCCTGTTCACTCATGGGTTCATACTCTCACGTCGGTTCTGCCCCGTCCTTCGGTAGCGCGAAGGCCGCGGCGGGACATTGTGAGTGTCCCGCCGCGGCCTCCATACGGTCGCTGTGCCGTCAGCTGCAGCAGCGCTCCCTAGCAGCAGCGGCCCTGCGGATTGGCGTCCTGGCGGTCCGTCTTGTCGCGCCAGAATTCCTTCGCGGTCATGGCCGGCGCCTCACAGGCGGTGCGTCGGTGGTGGGCGAGGTACTGCTCATACGCGTCCTCGCCCAGTACCGCCTTAAGGTAGGCGCCCAGGCTTTTCAGCCCGCGTCCCAGCCGTGCCGGTGCAGTGCTCAATGCCCGGCTCCGGCAGGCACCGGTTCGCGGCCCGCTTCGGTCCACTCAGCGAGGACCGCCTTCTCCTCCTTTGTGGCCATCATGCCGGCGGGAGCGAAGATGCGGGACGGAACCGCAGGGTCCTCCGTATCCGGGCCCAACGACGCCGGCCCGTTGCGGAATGCGCGCCAGGTGACCCGCAGCGCGGCGAGGATGACGACGATGGACAGGACGACGAAGACGATCGACAGGGTGCCTTGGACGGTGGTGTTGCGCACCACGGCCTCCATGGCGGCGACGGTCTTGGCGGTGCCGAACGATGTCTTGCCCTGCGAGAGGGCGTGCTGGAACGCGTTGTGCTGCGCCCAGTAACCCACGGCGGGAACCGGAGAGAAGATCTTCTGGAACGATGCCGAAATTGTCACCACGGCGGCGAAGGCCAGCGGCAGCGCCACCACCCAGAGGTGCCTGAAACTGCCGCGCTTGGCGACGATCGCGAGGCAGACCGCGAGGGCGATAGCCGCGAGCAGCTGGTTGGCGATGCCGAACAGCGGGAACAGCGTGTTGATGCCGCCGAGCGGGTCGGTCACGCCCATCAGCAGGACGGCGCCCCAGGCGGCGACCATGACCGCCGTCGTCAGCCAGGCACCCGGACGCCAGGAGGTGTCCTTGAAACGGGGCACGAAGTTGCCGATCGAATCCTGCAGCATGAAGCGCGCCACCCTGGTGCCGGCGTCGACCGCCGTGAGGATGAAGAGCGCCTCGAACATGATGGCGAAGTGGTACCAGAAGCTCATCAGGGCCGGCCCGCCGAACAGCTGGTGCATGATGTGGGCCAGGCCGACGGCGAGGGTGGGCGCGCCGCCGGTGCGCGAGACGATGCTCTGCTCGCCCACGTCCTTGGCCGTCTGGGCCAGGGTGCCGGCGTCGAGCTGCACTCCGGTAAGACCCAGCGAGTTCACGAAGGAGACGGCCCCTTCGACGGTCCCGCCGGTCGCAGCCGGGGCGGCGTTCATGGCGAAGTAAATGCCGCGATCAATCGACAGCGCGGCGACCAGCGCCATGATGGCCACGAAGGATTCCATCAGCATGCCGCCGTAGCCGATGAACCGGGTCTGACGCTCCTTCTCGATCAGCTTCGGCGTGGTGCCCGAGGAGATTAGCGCGTGGAAGCCCGAGAGCGCCCCGCAGGCGATGGTCACGAACAGGAACGGGAAGAGCGCTCCGGAGACCACCGGCCCGTTGTCCTTGCCGGCGAACTCGCTGAACGCGGGGACGTTGATCTCGGGGCGGACGACGACGACGGCCACCGCGAGCATGACGATGGTGCCGATCTTCATGAAGGTCGAAAGGTAGTCCCGGGGAGCGAGCAGCAGCCAGACCGGCAGGACCGCGGCGATGAAGCCGTAAATGATGATGCCCCACGCGATGGTGGTGCGGTCCAGGTGGAAGAAGGCGGCGCCCCATTCGGTCTTGGAGACGATGCCGCCGCCGATGATCGCGGCCATCAGCAGGACGAAGCCGATGATGGAGACCTCGGTGACCTTGCCCGGGCGCCAGAAGCGCAGGTACAGACCCATCAGGAGGGCGATCGGGATGGTCATGGAGACAGAGAAGACGCCCCACGGGCTCTCACCCAGGGCGTTGACGACGACCAGCGCCAAGATGGCGACGATGATGATCATGATGAGCAAGGTGGCCACCAGGGCCGCGGTGCCCCCGATGAGCCCGAGCTCCTCGCGCGCCATCTGGCCGAGCGAGCGGCCGCCGCGGCGCATGGAGAAGAACATCACAAGGTAGTCCTGGACGGCGCCGGCGAGGACGACCCCGACGATGATCCAGATGGTCCCCGGCAGGTAGCCCATCTGGGCTGCGAGCACGGGTCCCACCAGGGGGCCGGCTCCGGCGATGGCGGCGAAATGGTGGCCGAAGAGGACGTTGCGGTCCGTGGCGACGAAGTCCTTGCCGTCCGCCTTGTACTCCGCCGGGGTGGCGCGCCGGTCATCCGGCTTGAGCAGGTACTTCTCGATGTACTTCGAATAGAAGCGGTAGCCGATGAGGTAGGTGCAGACGGCGGCGAACACGAACCAGATCGCGTTGACGCTTTCACCGCGGACGACGGCGAGCACCACCCAGGCGACGCCGCCCAGGAGGGAGATCGCAGCCCAGAGGGCGATCCTCGCCGGCGTCCATTTGGCAGTCTTGCGTTCCGCTTCGGGGTCCAGGACCACCGGCGGGAGCGCCGGGTCCTGGGTCAGCACAGCGTGGTCCCCCGCGCCGCCGCGTGCTGAAGTGCGCTGATCGCGCTCAGACATGGATTTCCCCTCGTGATGTTGTGGAGTGGTCTACATCACGAGGCTAACAGTCCCCCTGGGGGTATCCGGGCCCGCGGGCGGGGCGCCACCGCGCCTGATCGGTGAGCGGCGCATCCGGTGCGACGATCGGTCCAGCCGGGTCCCCTTGCCGGCGCTCCCCGGCACGTGCTGCGTTGCGCTCAGGCCAGCAGCAGGACCTTGCCCACATGCTCCCCGGAGTCGAAATACTCATGCGCGGCGGCAGCCTGCGCGAGCGGGAAGGTCCGGCTGACCTGCGGCTGGACGGACCCGTCCTCGATGAGGGGCCACACGTGCTCGCGCACGGCGGCCATGATCGCACCCTTTTCCGCCGCCGGGCGCGCGCGCAGGGTCGTGCCGATGACGGCAGCACGCTTGGCCATGAGCTTGCCAAGGTCCAGCTCCGCCTTGGCGCCGCCCTGCAGCCCGATCACCACAAGCCTTCCGTAGAGTGCCAGCGCATCGAGGTTGCGGTCCAGGTACTTCGCACCGATCACGTCGAGAATGACGTCGGCCCCGCGCCCGTCGGTGTGCTCGCGCACCTCCGCCACGAAGTCGTCCTCGTTGTAGTTGATGCTGACATCGGCCCCGAGGAATCTCGTGGTGCCGAACTTCTCGGCACTTCCCACCGTGGTGATCACCGTCGAGCCGAAGGCCTTGGCCATCTGGATCGCCATCGTGCCAATGCCGCCCGCACCGCCGTGGATGAGCACCGTCTCCCCGGGCTGCAGCTGCGCGGTCATATAGAGATTGGAGTACACAGTGGCGGCCACCTCCGGCAGCGCCGCCGCGCTGACCAGGTCCAGTCCTTTGGGCACCCGCAGGACCTGCTCGGCCGGGACCGCCACCTGCTGGGCGTACCCGCCGCCCGAGAGAAGTGCGACGACGGGGTCCCCTTTGGTGAACGGTTTGGTCACCTCCGGCCCGAAGGCGGCGATGCGCCCGGACACTTCCAGGCCGGGAATCTCGGATGCGCCGGGCGGCGGCGGGTAGAACCCCCGGCGCTGCTGCACGTCGGCGCGGTTGATTCCGGCAGCGACGACGTCGATCAGCACTTCCCCGGGGCCGGGCACAGGGGCGTCGACCTCCTGGACCTGGAGCACCTCGGGACCGCCGGGCTTCGCGATGACAACCGCTTTCATGCCTATCCTCCGCTAGTCTTTCGCGCCCGGCTGCGTTTGTTTCTGCTTTTGTCTGAGCCGAGCCCGCTATGAAACACTACTAGCTAAGGAAGGTTGTCCGAGCGGCCGATGGAGCTGGTCTTGAAAACCAGTGTGCGGTAACCCCGTACCAAGGGTTCGAATCCCTTACCTTCCGCTCCTTCTTTCCCGGAAAAGTTCCCGGACGCGAAGCAATCCGGCCAAGGGGGCAGCCTGGCCGGATTGCCCGGAAAGCCCTCCCCATACGGTTGAGACCGGAGGGACTTCCCATGCTGGGGCCCCAGCGCTCTCGATTTTGTCACCAAAATCCGGCACCGGCTAGGGCGTTCGCGGCTTTCGTCTATTCGGTGTAGGAAGCGTCCGTGACACGCTCAGGGTCACTGTTCTCGCACGCCGGGTTGCTGCAGTGGTGCGGAACGTCGTCCTGGGCGCTCTTTTCGCCGTACTCCATCTCAACGATCCGGTGCATGACGAACGGATGTCCGCACAGCTTGCATTTGAGTTCGCTCATGGAATCTGCTCCCGTCTGCGGTGGTCTGCCTAGCGTGCCACCGCTGCACCTCTCCCGGCTAGGGTGCCAGCATGCCTCCGTCGACGGCAAGTGAAACCGCGGCTGTTGATCCGCTCAGCGGGCTGGCCAGGTATCTTATGGCCGCTCGTGGCCGGCGTCGCCGATCCGCATGAATTTCACTGATCCGCCCCTGCCTTCGTTCCTGTCGTTTCCATTGGTGTTAGGCCCTCCAGCTCCGCCTCCGATTCGGCAATGAGTCCGCGCTGGTGGAGCTCCGCCCAGAGGGAGTCGGGAACGCCTTGCTGCACCAAGGCGAGATTCTGTTCCACCTGGGCTGCGTTCCGCATGCCCACGACGACGCTGAGCACCGACGGCTGCCGGAAGGAGAAGGCGAGCGCCGCTGCGGGAAGGGTTGTGCCGTGCCTTTCGCAGATGTCGGCCAGGAGATTGGTACGCGCGAGCACCCGCTCCGGCGCAGGAGCGTAATTGTAGGTAGCGTCGCTGGCCGGCCGGTTCTTTGAGAGCAGCCCGGAGTTGAAGACCCCCACATTGACGATGCCTACGTTCCTTTGAGCGCAGGCCGGGATAAGGTCACGCAACGCCCCCTGTTCCAGCAGGGTGTAGCGCCCTGCCAGCATGATGACGTTGACGTCGGCTTCGGTGACGAAGCGGTGCAGCATCTCGGACTGGTTCATTCCAACCCCGTACGCGCCGATCACTCCCTGGGACCTGAGCTCCGCGAGCGCGGGCACGGCGCCGTTGATCGCTTCCGTCCAGTAGTCATCAGGGTCATGGATGTAGACGATGTCGATGCGGTCGGTGCCGAGCCTCTCGAGGCTTTCCTCGATCGACCGCTTCACGCCGTCCGCGGAGTAGTCACGCACCCGCATCAGGTCATCCGGAACGTCAAATTCTTCAGTGTCACGGCCGCCCCGCGTCGGGTTGGCCCGCAACAGCCGGCCGATCTTGGTCGAGAGCACGTACTCGTTGCGGGGTCGGTCCCGCAATGCTTGACCGAAGCGGCGCTCCGACAGGCCAAGACCATAGTGGGGTGCCGTGTCGAAGTACCGTATGCCTGCCTCCCAGGAGGCATCGAGGGCGGCGTACGCATCCTCATCTTCAACGCTGCGGTAGAGATTGCCGATGGGCGCCCCTCCGAAACCGAGCGTGGTGAGAGCGAGCGCCGTTCCGGGGATGGTCCGGGTTTGCATTGCTGTCTGCACGTTTAGTCCTTGTCGTCGGATAGATGTTCGTCGAGCCCATAGAAGCGTGCGGCGGTCCGCCAGGCTACCGCCTTCCGGTCTTCGTCCCCGGCGCCCCTGAGCGCCGTGTTGAGCACGAGGTCCACCCATTCGGAGTATCCGGAACGGCCGGCGAAGGAGACCGGCCAGTCGCTGCCGACCATGCACCGTTCCGGACCAAAGATCAGCAGGGTCTCCTCGAGGAAGGGCAGCGCCTGGCCTCGCAAAGGGATGTCGGGCGCAGCCTCGGCGCCCGCTCCGGAAAGCTTCACGCTGACATTCGGCAGGACGGCAAGCCGCCGAAGGTCCGCCGCCCAGGCAGTAGAAGCGGCGGCACCCCACCCGTCCGCTATCGGAGGCTTGCCCATATGGTCCAGCACAATGCTGAGTCCGGGCAGTCGGCTGGCGAATTCGGCCAGCACCGGCAACTGCGAGTGCCGGACACAGGCGTCGAACGTCAATCCGGACCTCGCAACTCTTGCTGCACCAGCAACGGTGTCGGCCGCCAGGATGAAGGAATCATCCTGATCCTGGAAGAGCCGCCGGACTCCCCGGACCAGCGGCCGCTGCAGCAGTTGCTCGACGTTCGCGCTCACCGCGTCGCCGCGCTCGATCGGAGCTAAGGCGACGATGGCGGACAGCTGCGGCCACGTCGGGCCGAGGCTCGTCACCCAATCGACCTCAGCAAGCCACTGCCGATCCGAGCAGGCCGCCTGCACGAAGACGCTCCCCCGCGTGTCGCCGTCCGAATACGGGACATCCGACGGAAGGAACGGACGGTTCAGCCGGGGTTCGTTGTCCAACCAGCCATAGTCGAGCCGTGCCGGGTCCCAGACATGAACATGAGCGTCAAGAACCTTCATCGGCGCCCCGCCGGTCCGTGCCATCGGCCACCACGCCGATGGTGAGCAGAAGGTTCGCATAAGGACGAGTGTCTCCGCTCGCGATAACGACGGCGACGTCCGGGCTGCGGGCGGCGTTGTAGAAATCGAAGCGCTCGTGGGACGTGAACGGCACTTCCGCTCCGAGCGCCCGTTGGTACCCGCGGACCGCCTCGGTCCATCGACCGTCAGGCGGAGCCATGACCGCTGCCGCCTCGATCGGTACGGCGTCGATCAGTACTTCGAGGATGTGGTCCACGGTGAGCAGTCCAGGCCTCAGATTGAGCGCGATGCGCGCGGCCGAAGCCGGGGCCCCGGTGTTGTGCGGGTAGTTGCCGTCGGCGATGAGGATCTGCGACCCATGCCCGGACTCGGCGAGAGCGCGAATCAGGCCGGGATGAGTCAGGCCGTAATTGATCATGCCTGGTCTTCAATCCGTCCGGTGGCGAACGCTGTTCCCAGGGAAGTCTGGGTCGCCCTCCGAGCCTGCTCGGCACGGCCAACGGCCGAGGCTTTCCAGTAGTCGCCGAGGGGAAACGCATACTTCTGCAGTGTGCCTTCGCGGATCTCCGCCGAATATCCCGGCGCATCGGGAAGCACATAGGCCCCCTCGTTGACGATGCACGGCTGGACGAAGTGCTCGTGAAGATGGTCCACGAACTCAGTCACCCGCCCGGTGAGGTCGCCGGAAACCGCCAGGTAATCGAAGATCGACAAATGCTGCACGAGTTCGCACAGGCCCACGCCTCCGGCGTGCGGGCAGACCGGCACCCCGAATTTCGCTGCCATCAACTGGACGGCAAGGACCTCGTTCACGCTCCCCAAGCGGCATGCATCCAGCTGGCAGAAGTCGATGGCGCCCGCCTGGAAGAGTTGTTTGAAGAGCACTCGGTTCATACCGTGCTCCCCGGTTGCAACGCCCACGGGTTGAACCGCCTTGCGGATCTCGGCGTGGCCGAGGATGTCGTCCGGACTGGTGGGTTCCTCAATCCACAGCGGACGGAACTCCGACAGTTGCTTGACCCACTCGATCGCCTCCGGAACGTCCCAGACCTGATTCGCATCGATCATCAGGTTGCCCTCCGGGCCGATCACCTCGCGCGCGATGCCCAGCCGGCGGATGTCGTCCTCCAGCGAGGCACCCACTTTGAGCTTGATGTGCCGGTACCCCTCGTCCACGGCTTCCTGGCAAAGCCGGCGGAGTTTCTCGTCGGAATAGCCGAGCCATCCGGCAGAGGTGGTGTAGCAGGGATAGCCCCGCTGCTGCAGTTCCGCCAGCCGCGCGTCACGGGACGGGACCAGAGCCCTCAGAATGCCGACGGCTTCTTCCTTTGTCAGGACGTCGGAGAGATAGCTCAGGTCGGCCGCCTCAACAACCTGTTCCGGAGTCATGTCCGCCAGCAACTGCCAAAGAGGCTTCCCGGCCCGGCGGGCAGCGAGATCCCACACAGCGTTCATGACCGCGCCCAGGGCGAGATGCTCAACACCTTTGTCCGGCCCAAGCCAACGCAACTGCGAATCGGACTTCAGCCCGCGGTAGGTGGTCCCTAGGGCCTCGCAAATCTCACCCACGTCGCGCCCCAGCAACGGCCGGCTCCTCACCTCGATCCCTGCGGCACAAAGGTCGTTCCCTCGACCGATCGTGAATGTAAAACCGCAGCCGTATAGGGACGGGTCGTCAGTTTTCAGCACGACATAGGCCGCGGAATAGTCCCCGTCCTTGTTCATCGCGTCGGAGCCGTCGGCTGAGAGCGAAGTTGGGAAACGCACGTCGTACACGTCGTATCCGATGATCTGTGTCAAGGGACTACCTCCAGCGGGAGTCTTGGTCCGGGGCATTGCCAACAATAAAAGATCGGATGACTTTGCCGACCTGCGGCTTAGGCTAGCCCAGATACCCCAGAGAGCCAAGAGATACATCTGATGAAAACGGTAGACTGACCAAAGACTTGCCGCCGCGCGATCGAGAAAAGGACCCCTACGATGCCTGAGCCGACCATGTCCCAGACAGACGTCGTCATCTCCGGCGTCAAGAAGATGCTCTCAACCCGAAGGCTGTCTCCCGGGGACCGGCTGCCGGTGGAGAGGGATCTGGCGGCGGAGCTGGGCGTCTCACGCGGGTCGCTTCGCGAAGGCATCCGGGCCTTATCCACGGTGGGGATCCTGGAGACCCGCCAGGGAGCCGGCACCTTCGTCACGAAGCTCGAGCCGGCCGCGCTCCTCTCGGCTATGGAATTCTGGGTGGGCCTGCAGGACGGCGAAAGGGCCAGCCAGGTTCATACGGTACGTCGGGCTCTGGAAACCGAGGCCGCAGCCGCTGCGGCGTCCTGCATCACGGAGGATCAACTCAAAGCGGCCGCCGCCATCCTCGACCGCGCCGGGAAAGCAATCCATGGGCAGCCGACCGACCACAATGCAGCACTTCAATCCGACATGGACTTCCATCACCTCATAGCCAGTGCCTCGGGAAATCACGTGTTGGCAGCCTTGATCGACACCGTATCCACGCGGACCCTTCGCGACCGGCTTTGGCGCTCGCTGCATGACAGCGATGGCCTTCTTGCCACCCACCGGGAGCACTTAGGGATCCTGGAAGCTCTGGAACGACACGATGTCGACCGGGCCCGCACGCGCATGGCCAACCACCTCTACGCCGTGGAGGATTACGTGGGGCTGATCCCCACCGAGGCCCTTGGAGACGAGGCGCCGGAGCACAACGGCCCCACCACACTCACCTGATGTGAAACCCAAACAGGGTCAGCTCGACGAGTCCGGCGCCCAGGAGCGCCAGGGTCCAGGAGCCCCGGGGGTTCAGGACAGGATGTCGCGGGCGACGGCGTCGGCATCCCGGAGCGTCCTGTCCCCGCTGCGGAAACGCGGGTTCGCTTCCGCTGCGATCGCGGTGCCCCACTGCGCGGAGGAAAGCTGCAGCCCCAGGACATAGAGCCCGTCGACGGGATGGCCGTGCGCATCCAGCGGCCGGTACGGGGGCCGGGTGACGTCCAGTCCCGGCGTCTGCACCGGGGTTCCTTCGGCGAGCATCATCAGCCGGGGACGCACCAGCCCGTCCTGCAGGAGCTGTTCCAGCAACGGGGATTCGTTGACCGCCACGCGGTTCGCGGGTGCCAGCGCCTCGATCATGCTGCGGGCCGTGAAGGCGGGAGCGTCCACCCACGCCGATTCCGCGCTGAAACAGCCGGTCTCCGGATCCATGCTGAAGACCGGGTCCGGCCCGACGAAACTGACGATGCCGGCACGGACCAGCGCCGCCAGCTGCTCGGCGCGCAGCGCCGGCGGCCCGCTGGCCAGGCCCTCGACGAAGGGTTCGAACCAGCCGCGGAGCTCCCCCGCCCAAGACTCGTCGGTGATGCCGCCGTCTGCGACGATGTCCTTGATCACGGCGCGCCCCGCATTCAGGGCACCGACCGCCATCTTTACCGGGTCGGCCTCCCCCTCCGCGGAGCGTCGGGCGTCCTGCTCCAGGTAGGACAGCACGGCGTCGTCGAAAGCCGCGTGCGACGGGAAGGACTGGCCGCGGAAGGGCGCCGCCAGCGCTTCCAGGTCGAGGCGCTCGCCGGGAGCAATCCCGCTGTGGACCAGTTCGGAGACGGCCTGCTCCCAGCCGTGGGCGGGGGCCGCTCCGGCGGGACCGAGCAGTTCGTCCAGCCGGCCCAGGAACCCGTCCGGGTCGGAGGTGAAGGCATCCGGCGCTGCCTTGGCGAGGGTGCTGTAGTACGCCCACAGGGCATCCTTGTGCAGCAGCGGCCACAGGTCATGGTTGAATCCGGGCGTGATGTTCGCGGCGGCGAAGCGCCGCACGGCCTGCTCGGTGCAATGGCGCAGCCGGAGCGAGCGCGGGTAGTAGCTCTGCAGCCGCGCCTTGGCACTGTACGGCGCACCCCGGCGGCTCGCCGCGATGATCTTCGGTTCGCGGCCGGACGGCTCGTACCGCAACGCAGCTCCGGGGCCGGCGCCCGTGCCAACGAACCTGCCCCCGCGGCCTTCGGTGAGCTGGCCCATGACGTCGAAGAAATTCAGCCCCATCCCCCGGACGAGGACGGGCTCGGTCCCGGGCACTTCCGCCCAGTCGACGTCGGCGGGGACGGCGGGCGGCCAGTAGCGCAGCCCGGCGGCGCGGGCGCCCTCTGCGAGCCGGCGCTGGTCCGGCCGAAGCCGGGACGGAAGATGCCCGAGCGAGAGCACCACGGCGTCGGCAGCCACGCTGCCCCCGCCGTCGAGCTCGACGGTGAAGCTTGTCCCGGCGCGGCGGACGGCGAGCGCGGACGTGCGGTGGATCTCCACCGACACGGTCTCCGGCGCCGCTGCCCTAAGCTGCTCGAAGGTCCAGCGCAGGTAGCTGCCATACAGTGTCCGGCTGGGGAAGTCCGTGGACTCGAGCTTCCACAGCTCGTCCAGGTCGCCATCCGCCCGCAGCCCGTGATCCGCGCCGTCCGCTCGCATCAGGGTCCGCCATTCGTCGAAGCTGTGCCCCGCAACCGGCCGCGGCCGCATCCCGTGGCCGGGAACCACCGTGGGGAAGAACGACTGCGTGTTCATCAGGAACAGCCGCGACTGGCCCTGGCGCCAGACGTGGCCGGGCCCCGGCGGGAAGGGGTCGATGACGTGGATCCGCAGCCGAGCGCCGTCCGCTGTGCGCGCCGCTGCCCAGTGCGAGATCAGACGTTCGAGCACGGACGTGCCTCGAGGGCCGGCGCCCACCAGGGCCACCGTCGTCGTTCCGTCCGTTGCCATGCTCCGAGCTTATCGG
The DNA here is from genome assembly GCF_018531425.1 of Paenarthrobacter sp. DKR-5. Classification (GTDB taxonomy): domain Bacteria; phylum Actinomycetota; class Actinomycetes; order Actinomycetales; family Micrococcaceae; genus DKR-5. The sequence continues at coordinate 375,078 of NZ_JAHBOI010000005.1, read as the reverse complement.
CTGCGCCGCTGCCGGCAGGTGCCCGGAGGCCGCATCCGGCGGGCGCCACATCCGGGTGCCTAGGATGGTCGGATGACCCTTCCTGAACCGAATGCTTCCGTCCCGCAGGACGGCCTCACCCCGCAGGCCAGCCCCACCCCGCAGGCCGGCGAGGAGGACGAGTTCCTCTGGCTGGAAGACATCCACGGCGCCGAGCAGCTCGCGTGGGTGCGGGAACAGAACTCGCGCACGGAAGCGCTGCTGGTGTCCGCCAAGTACCGGCGAATGGAGGCTTCCGTGCTTGAGGTGCTCGATTCCTCGGACCGCATTCCGATGGCGACCAAGCGCGGTGACTGGTACTACAACTTCTGGCGCGACGAGGCCAACCCGCGCGGGCTGTGGCGGCGCACCGGCTGGGACAGCTACCGGCAGGAGACTCCCGAGTGGGATGTGCTGCTTGACCTGGACGAGCTGGGGCGGTCCGAGGGCCGGGACTGGGTGTTCGCGGGGGCGCAGCTGCTGCGGCCCGCCGACGGCGGCCGGGAGTACCGGCGCGCGCTGCTGAGCCTGTCCCCGGACGGCGGCGACGCGAAGGAGGTGCGCGAGTTCGACCTTGATACCCGCAGCTTCGTCGACGGCGGCTTCAGGCTTCCGGCCGCCAAGACCAACGTCTCCTGGCTCGACGAGGACACGCTGCTCGTCGCGACCGACTTCGGCCCCGGATCGATGACCGCCTCGTCCTACCCGCGCACCGTGCGCGTCCTCCGCCGAGGCGGCACGACAGCGGACGCCGAGCCGTTCTTCGAGGTTCCCGCCGAGCATGTGATGGCCTTCGCCGTGCACGATTCCACACCCGGGTTCGAGCGGACCGTCGCCGTGGACATGATCGATTTCTACAACCGCCGCGTCCACCTGCGCCGCGACGGGGGCTGGGACCTGATCGAGGTTCCCACGGACGTGAACGTTGACCTGCACCGGCAGTGGCTGGTGTTGCGGCCGCGGCAGGACTGGGAATGCGGGGGAACGCTGCATCCGGCGGGTTCCCTGCTGGTCGTGGAACTCGAACGGTTCTTGGCCGGCGAGCGCGCCCTGACCACGCTCTTCACCCCCGATGAGCACACCGCCCTGGAGGCGTGGAGCTGGACGAAGGACCACCTGCTGCTGAACCTGCTCCAGGACGTCAGCTCCCGCATTGAGGTGCTCACCCCGCGCGAGGGGTCTTGGGCCAGGTCCGTCGTGACCGGGATGCCGGCGCTGGAATCGGTCAGTGTGTCCGCCGTCGACGACGAGGACGAGAGCTGCGGCAATGACTACTGGCTGGTGGCGACGGGCTTCACGACACCGACGTCGCTGCTCCGCGGCACCGCCGCAGCAGCCGGGGGCGCCGCTGCGGAACCGGTGAAACGGTCGCCGTCGTACTTCAATGACGGTGGCTACCGCGTGGAGCAGCACTTTGCGGTTTCCCGGGACGGGACCCGGGTGCCGTACTTCCAGGTTGCCTCCGCGGACCTGGTGCTCGACGGCGGCAACCCGACCCTGCTGTCCGGGTACGGCGGCTTCGAGATCTCCCGGACCCCGGCCTACAGCGGAGCGGTCGGCCGGAGCTGGCTGGAACGGCGGACGCCCGACGGCCGCGGGGGCGTCTACGTGGTGGCCAACATCCGCGGCGGAGGCGAATACGGTCCGTCCTGGCACCGGGCGGCGCTGCGGGAAAACCGCCACCGCGCCTATGAGGACTTCGCCGCCGTCGCGCAGGACCTGACCCGGCGCGGGGTCACCTCGCGCGGGCATCTGGGTTGCGAGGGGCGGAGCAACGGCGGCCTGCTGGTCGGGAACATGCTCACCCTGTACCCGGAGCTCTTCGGTGCCGTCTCCTGCGGCGTGCCGTTGCTGGATATGCGCCGCTACACCCGTCTTTCCGCAGGCCACTCCTGGATCGCCGAGTACGGGGACCCGGACGATCCGGCGCAGTGGGAGTTCATCCGGACCTTCTCGCCGTACCACAACGTCCGCGCCGGTGCCGAGTACCCGCCGTCGTTCATTTGGACGGCAACGAGCGACGACCGGGTTGGTCCGGTGCAGGCCCGGAAGATGGCCGCCCGGCTGCAGCGCCTCGGCCACGCGAACGCCTGGTTCTACGAGTCGTTGGAGGGCGGCCACACGGGCGCGGCGGACAACAAGCAGGCTGCCCGGCTGCACTGCTACAGCCACGAGTTCCTCTGGCAGCAGCTCGCGTGACCGTTTTTGCTATCGGCGGCCGCTTCCGGCTAATCTTGGGGGGCTAGTAATAGCACTGGAGACGTGCCAGAGCGGCCGAATGGACTTCACTGCTAATGAAGGGTCGGGGTTAAACTCGACCGGGGGTTCAAATCCCCCCGTCTCCGCCACGAAAACCCCCGGATTTTTCCGGGGGTTTTTTGGTGTCCGCGGCAGCCTTCCCGCGCCCGGTCCTGCGCGCGAACGGCCAGTTGTGGCGGGCTCCGGCGCGCGGAAGCCGCCACAACTGGCCGTTCGCGCGCTTAAACCGGGGCGGATCCGGGTGGGTCTGGCAGGGCCACGCTGGGCCGCCCTGGATGTCTGATGTCCGCATAGGCTGGGTCACTGACCAACTGTTCAAGGAAGACCGGAAGGACCACCCTATGGAATACCGCAAGCTTGGCAACAGCGGCGCCGTCGTCTCCTCCTACGCCCTCGGCACGATGACGTTCGGCGCCGAGTCGGACGAGGCCACCTCCCACGCGCTGCTCGACGACTACGTGGCCGCCGGCGGCAACTTCATTGACACCGCCGACGTCTACTCCTCCGGCACCTCCGAGGAGATCATCGGCCGCTGGCTCGCCGCCAACCCGGACAAGCACGACCAGCTCGTCATCGCCACCAAGGGCCGCTTCCCGATGGGCAAGGGGCCGAACGACCTCGGCACCTCCCGGCGCCACCTGCGCAAGGCGCTCGACGACTCGCTGCGCCGCCTCGGCGTGGACCACATTGACCTGTACCAGATGCACGCCTGGGACCCGTACACGCCGCTGGAGGAAACGCTGCACTTCCTCAACGACGCCGTCGCCTCCGGCAAGATCGGTTACTACGGCTTCTCCAACTTCCTCGGCTGGCAGCTGACCAAGGCCGTCTACGAGGCCAAGGCGCACCACTGGAACCCGCCGGTGACGCTGCAGCCGCAGTACTCGCTGCTGGTGCGCGGCATTGAATCCGAGGTCGTGCCCGCGGCGCTCGACGCCGGCATCGGCCTGCTGCCCTGGTCACCGCTGGGCGGCGGCTGGCTCACCGGCAAGTACGAGCGGGACTCCGTTCCCACCGGCGCCACCCGGTTGGGCGAGAACCCCAATCGCGGAATGGAAGCCTACGAGGGCCGCAACGAGAAGAGCACCACCTGGGAGATCATCGACGCCGTCGGAGAGGTTGCCGCCGAGCACGGCGTCTCCTCGTCCCAGATCGCCCTGAGCTGGCTGGCGCACCGGCCGGCGGTCACCTCGGTGATCCTCGGAGCACGGAACCAGGAGCAGCTCGCGGACAACCTCAAGGCCGCCGACCTGCACCTGACCCCCGAGCAAACCGAGAAGCTCGACGCCGTCAGCGCACCGCAGCTGGCAGAGTACCCGTACGGAACCCCGGCGATCGAGCAGCGCAGCCGCAAGATCGAGGGCGGCCGCTAGAACCGGACCTGCCGAACCCGGGAAGTCCGGGGAAGTTCCGGTGCCGCCGCTGACCGCGGCGGCACCGGGGATTCCTCAGCCGCGCAGGGCCAGCGCGAAGGGCAGCACGGCTGAGGCGCCGGCCCGGCGCAGCACGCGGCCGGCTTCGGTCAGTGTCCAGCGGCTGTCCACCAGGTCATCGACGAGCAGGACCGGACCGGGCGTCCCCTGCAGGGCTTCGGTCACGGCGGCTCCTGCGGCGAACTGCTCCCACACTCCGGCGAGCCGGTACGCGCTGTTGCCGCCTGCTCCCCCGGTCGGCCCGTCCCCGGCGAACTGAAGTGACCCCAGATAGGGCAGCCGCCCCACGCCGGCCAGGCCCGCCGCCACGGACTCGACCAGCTGCGGCCGGGAGCGCGACGGGACGCTGACCACCGCGGCGGGGCGCTCGTCCCAGCCCCAGCCGGCGAGGACCTGCACGCAGGCCTTGATGAGCGCCTCGTCGGCAGGGGCGTCGGAAGCGCCGGGACCGAAGAGTTCCCGCAGCCTGCCTCCCCAGCCCAGGTCGGTCAACCGCGCCAGGGCCCTTCCCGGCTGGTTGACTTCGTCGCCGGAGAACCGTCCCTTCACCGGCACGCCCAGCCGGGCCATGCCCGAGGGCCAGGTGCTGCGCGGCTCAATCTCCACTCCCACGCGCTGCAGGCTCGCGCCCGCAGCCGAGGCGGCGGCGTCGTCGACGGCCGCCGGGTACCAGCGCTCGCCTCCCGCGGCCCGCACACAGTTGTCGCAGCGGCCGCAGGCACTGGCAGTGCCGTCGTCGAGCATCCGGGCGAGGAACTCCATCCGGCAACCGTCCGTGCGCTCATATTCGAGCATCGCTTCCTGCTCGGCGTCGCGGCTCTCCGCGATCCGGCGGTACCGCTCCTCGTCGTACCGCCATGGCACCCCGGTCGAGCGCCAGCCCGCCGGAACCCGTTCGACGGCGCCATCCACCGCGAGCACCTTGAGCATGAGTTCCAGCGCGGACCGGCGCAGGTCCACCTGCACCTCGAGGGCCGGCACGGACAGCGGGCTGCCCGCCTCCGCCAGGGCGCTGATCACCTGCAGCGCCTTGTCTTCCGTCGGCATCGAGGCCGTCGCGAAATAGGCCCAAATGTCCTTGTCCTCGCGGCCCGGCAGCAGCAGCACGTCCGCGTTGTCCGTCGCGCGGCCCGCCCGGCCCACCTGCTGGTAGTAGGCGACCGGCGACGACGGCGCCCCCAAGTGGAGCACGAAGCCCAGGTCCGGCTTGTCGAAGCCCATCCCGAGCGCACTCGTGGCGACGAGGGCCTTGACCTCGTTGTCCTTGAGCCGCTGCTCCGCCACCTCGCGGTCCGCCGGGTCCGTCCGGCCCGTGTAAGCCAGCACGTTGTGCCCTGCCTCGCGGAGCAGCCGCGCCGTGTCCTCCGCCGCCGAGACGGTGAGGGTGTAGATGATGCCGCTTCCCGGCAGCTGGCCAAGGTGCGAGAGGAGCCATGCGAGCCGGGTGCGGGCGTCCGGCAGCCGCAGCACGCCCAGCCGCAGCGACCGGCGCGCCAGCGGCCCGCGGATGGTCAGCACCTCCGCCCCAGCCCCGAGCTGCTCCTCGATGTCCGCGACCACCCGGGTGTTCGCCGTCGCCGTCGTCGCGAGCACCGGCACGGAGGCCGGCAGCGCGGCCACCAGCTCCCGGATCCGCCGGTAGTCCGGGCGGAAGTCATGGCCCCAGTCGGAGATGCAGTGCGCTTCGTCAATCACCAGCAGCCCGGTGCGCCGGATCAGTTCGGGCAGCTGCTCCTCGCGGAACCGGGGGTTGTTCAGCCGTTCGGGCGAGACCAGCAGCACGTCGACGTCGTCGTCCGCGAGCCGCTGGCGCACGTCGTCCCACTCCAACTGGTTGGCCGAGTTGACGGCGGCGGCCCGCACGCCGGCGCGCTCAGCGGCGGCGATCTGGTCCCGCATGAGGGCCAGCAGCGGGGAGACGATCAGGGTGGGTCCGGCGCCTCGGCCGCGCAACAGCAGGCTCGAGACGAAGTACACGGCGCTCTTGCCCCAGCCGGTGCGCTGCACCACCAGCGCGCGCCGGCCGCCGTCGACAAGGGCCTCCACCGCCTCGTACTGGCCGTCATGGAACTGCGCGTCGCCCCTCCCCACCAGCGTGCGGAGCACGGCAAGGGCCTGGGCGTGCGTGGACTGAGCGGGTGCTGCTGTCTGCATTCCCCCAGTATCCCAGCCGCCCCCGACAGGCCGGTTCGCGGCCGGATTCCCCTTGCCTTCACCGCTGGCGCGCGGGGGCTGTCGGCTAGGATGTTCGGGTGACCAGCACAGAAAACGCAGAGAACACCTCCGGCTCCGTGGACCTTTCGCCTTCCTTTAAGGCCTATGACGTCCGGGGCATCGTCGGCGAGACGATCACCAACGACATCGTCGAGGCGGTTGGCGCGGCATTTGTCGACGTGCTGGGGCTCGCCGGCCAGACGGTGCTCGCCGGCGGGGACATGCGCCCGTCCTCCCCAGACTTCATCAAGGCCTTCGCGAACGGGGCCGCGGCCCGTGGCGCCGACGTCAAGCTGCTGGACCTGATTTCCACTGACGAGCTCTACTACGCCTGCGGCACGCTCAACGCCGCCGGAGCCACCTTCACGGCGAGCCACAACCCCGCCGAATACAACGGCATCAAAATGGCCAAGGCCGGGGCGGTTCCCGTTTCCTCCGAGACCGGCCTGAAGGAAATCCAGGCCCTGGCCGAACGCTACCTCGCGGAGGGCATCCCGGAGACCGGGACGCGCGGCCGCATCTCGGTCAAGGACGTGCTGAAGGACTACGCCGTCTACCTGCGCAGCCTCGTGGACCTGAGCGGCTCGCGGCCGCTGAAGATCGTCGTCGACGCCGGCAACGGCATGGCGGGCCTGACGACGCCGGCCGTGCTGGGCGACAAGCTGCTGGCCGCCCTGCCGTTCGAGATCATTCCGCTTTACTTCGAGCTCGACGGTTCCTTCCCGAACCACCCGGCCAACCCGCTGGAACCTGAGAACCTGCGCGACCTGCAGAAGGCCGTCGTCCAGCATGGCGCGGACATCGGACTGGCCTTCGACGGCGACGCGGACCGCTGCTTTGTGATCGACGAGAAGGGCGAGCCGGTCTCGCCGTCGGCCGTGACCGGGCTGGTCGCGATGCGCGAGATCGCCCGCGCCAAGGCCGAGGGCATCACCGAACCGGTGGTCATCCACAACCTGATCACGTCCCGCGCCGTGCCGGAACTGGTGCACGCCGCCGGCGGCCGGGCCGTCCGCACCCGCGTGGGCCACTCCTTCATCAAGGACGTGATGGCCAAGGAAGGCGCAGTCTTCGGCGGCGAGCATTCGGCGCACTACTACTTCCGCGACTTCTACAACGCGGACACCGGCATGCTCGCCGCCATGCACGTCCTCGCCGCGCTCGGCGAGCAGGACGGACCGCTCTCGGAGCTGGGCCGCGAGTACGAGCCGTACATGTCCAGCGGCGAGATCAATTCCAAGCTGGAGGACGTCCCTTCGGCCGTGGCCCGCGTGCGCGGCGAGTTCGAACGGCCGGGCGTGAGCATTGACGAGCTTGACGGGCTGACCTTCACCGACGACGCCGGCGACTGGTGGTTCAACCTGCGCGCCTCCAACACCGAACCGTTCCTGCGCCTGAACGCCGAAGCCCGGGACGAGGCGACCATGGCACGCGTCCGGGACCGCGTCCTGGAGCTCGTGCGCCAGTAGCGCCGCAGCCGGCAACGCAAGAGGGAGGGAACGGTACGCCGTGCCCTCCCTCTTTTTCTTGCTGCCGGTCGCGGCGGCTGCCGGACGCTAGGCCCGCTGCCCCAGCCGGGCCTTGAGCCCGTCCAGCTCCGCGGCGAGCTCCTGCGGCAGCGACTCCCCGAAGTTCGCGAACCACTCTTCGATGCTCTCCAGCTCGACAGCCCATTCCTCGGGGTCAACCTTGACCGCCTCGGCCACGTGCTCCGGGGTCAGCTCCAGGCCCTCCAAGTCGAGCGCGTCGGCAGCCGGCACGAATCCGATGGGGGTTTCCACGGCGTCGGCGGCACCCTCGAGGCGCTCGATGGCCCACTTGAGCACGCGGGCGTTGTCCCCGAACCCCGGCCAGGCGAATCCGCCGTCGGCCCGGCGCCGGAACCAGTTGACCAGGAAGATCTGCGGAAGCTTTTCCGGGTCCGCGTTCTTGCTCAGGTTCACCCAGTGGTTGAGGTAGTCCCCGGCGTCGTAGCCGATGAACGGGAGCATCGCCATCGGGTCGCGGCGGACGACGCCGACCTGGCCCGCCGCTGCCGCCGTCGTCTCCGAGGAGAGCGTCGAGCCCATGAAGATGCCGTTGTTCCAGTCACGCGCCTGCGTCACCAAGGGGATGGTGGTCTTGCGCCGGCCGCCGAACAGGATGGCCGAGAGCGGGACGCCGTTGGGCGTGTAGTACTCCTCGGCCAGCATGTCGATCTGGTCGATCGGCGTGCAGAACCGGGAGTTCGGGTGCGCTGCGGGAGTGCCGGACTCGGCGGTCCACCGCTGGCCGGTCCAGTCCGTCAGCTGTTCGGGGACCTCCTCGGTCATGCCCTCCCACCAGACCCCGCCGTCGTCGGTGAGGGCCACGTTGGTGAAGATGCTGTTGCCCTTGGCGATGGCACGCATGGCGTTGGGGTTGGTGCCCCAGCCGGTGCCGGGCGCGACGCCGAAGAGGCCCGCCTCGGGGTTGACCGCCCGCAGTTCGCCGTCCTTGCCGAAGCGCATCCAGGTGATGTCATCGCCCAGGGTCTCGACCTTCCACCCGCTGATGGTCGGATCCAGCAGGGCGAGGTTGGTCTTGCCGCAAGCGGACGGGAAGGCCGCGGAGAGGTAGTAGGTCTTCTCCTGCGGGCTGGTGAGTTTGAGGATGAGCATGTGCTCGGCCAGCCAGCCCTCATCGTGCGCCATCACCGAGGCGATGCGCAGCGCGAAGCACTTCTTGCCCAGCAGCGCGTTGCCGCCGTAGCCGGAGCCGAACGACCAGATGGAACGCTCCTCGGGGAAGTGCACAATCCACTTCTCGTCATTGCACGGCCAGGCGACGTCGGCCTGTCCCTCTTCCAGGGGTGCGCCAAGGGAGTGCAGTGCCGGGACGAAGAACGCGTCGAGCTCGGTGAGCTTGTCCAGCACCTCGGTGCCGATCCGGGCCATGATGCGCATCGAGGCCACCACGTAGGCGCTGTCCGTGATCTCGACGCCGAACTTCGGATCGTCGTCGTCGAGGTGTCCCATGACGAAAGGAATCACGTACATGGTGCGGCCCCGCATAGACCCGCGGAACAGGCCGCGCAGCTTCTGCTTCATCTGCTCCGGGTCCATCCAGTTGTTGGTGAATCCGGCGTCGTGCTCGTTCTGCGAGCAGATGAAGGTCTGCTCCTCGACGCGGGCGACATCCTTCGGGTCCGAAAAGGCCGCGAAAGAGTTGGGGAACTTCTCCTCGTTCAGCCGCACCAGCGTGCCGGCGTCGACGAGCTCATCGGTCAGCCGCTTGTTTTCCTCCGCCGAGCCGTCGACCCAGTGGATGCGGGCAGGTTCGGTCAGCTCCGCGACCTCGTTCACCCAGGACAGCAGTGCTGCGTGGGTGGTCGGAACTTTCTCCAGTACCTGCAGACGCGGTTGATCGCCCATGACTCTTCCCTTCGTTGGGCCAGTGGTGTGTAAAAAGGCTAGGGGCGGCCGGCCGCGCGGAGGAGGGGGTACATGTCTGATGTCCTCGGGCGAAAATCCGCCTTTCCGCGGAATTTCAAGGAGTTACGATTGAGCAACTGAGAGGGTTTGTGATGAATGTCACGTAGACCGGTCTAGTCCATGTGTCGCAACACTGGTCGATTTGGCGTCCCCCGCGCTACACGCTAAAGTTGTATCTGGCCTTGAAGCCAAGCGTGCGTAGCTCAACGGATAGAGCATCTGACTACGGATCAGAAGGTTGGGGGTTCGAATCCCTTCGCGCGCACAGCAGCCCCGAACCGGCAACCCCGGTTCGGGGCTTTTGTGTTTCCTGGGGTTGGGGGCGGGCTAGGGGTCGCTCGCCGGGCGACGTCGTCAGCCTGGCCACCCGCGCCGCCAAGCGCCGGGGTCTCCCACTGCCCGCCCAGCTAATGACGCCTCAGCACCGATTGAGGCGTCATTGCCTCCAAAGTCACGGAGCCCCGGACGCCGGAGCGACTCCGCAGGTGCCGTCCCGCGGTCTAGACCGCCCACCCCGGGGAGGGTTCGCCGGCAGGACCGCGCGTGCAGCCCCGGGCGCGTCGGGTTTCCTTGCCCGGGGGACGGCGGGATGGCAGGCTCAGGTCATGGTTGAGGAGCATGCAACGGATGTGGTGGTGATCGGCGGCGGTGCCGTCGGCGAAAATGTGGCCGAGCGGGTCGTCAAGGGCGGCCTGAAGGTGATCATGGTCGAAGCTGCCCTGGTGGGCGGCGAATGCTCCTACTGGGCCTGCATGCCCTCGAAGGCCCTGCTTCGGCCCGGAACGGCCCTGCTCGGCGCGCAGTCGGTAGCCGGAGCCCGCGAGGCCGTCACCGGCACCCTGGCCGCAGACCCGGTCTTCAAGCGCCGCGACTCGTTCACCTCGCACTGGCAGGACGACAGCCAGATCGAATGGGCGGACAACACCGGCATCGACGTGCTGCGCGGCCGGGCTACGGTCTCCGGTGCCCGCGAGGTGCAGGTGGCCGGCCGCGACGGCAGCCAGCACCTGTTGCGGGCCCGGCAGGCCGTGGTGCTCGCCACCGGTTCCAAACCCGTCGCTCCACCGGTGCCCGGCTTGTCCGACGTGCCGCATTGGGGCACCCGGGAAGCGACCTCCTCCTCCACGGTCCCCGATCACCTCCTCGTCATGGGCGGCGGCGTCGCCGGTGCTGAGCTGGCGCAGGCCTACGCCCGGCTCGGCGCCAACGTGACCCTCGTCGCCCGCGGGGAGCTGCTGGGCAAGTTTCCCGAACCGGCCCGCAAGCTTGTCGCGGCGGGTCTGCGGGCCGACGGCGTTGACCTGCGCACGCACACCGACGTCTCCCGGGTCGGCCGCGCCGCTGACGGGAAGATCGAGCTTGAGCTCGCCGGCGGCCGCCGCGTGAGCGGGGACCAGCTGCTCGTGGCGCTCGGGCGCAAACCGTCCCTGGCGGGCCTTGGCCTGGAGGAACTCGGCCTTGACGTCGCGGCCCTGCACGCGGACCCCACCGGACGGGTCGCCGGCGTCGACGGCGGCTGGCTGTACGCCGTCGGCGACGCGGCCGGCAAGGTGATGCTGACCCACCAGGGCAAGTACGAGGCGCGCGCCACCGGGGACGCCATCAGTGCCCGGGCTGCCGGGAACCTCGACGGCGAGGCACCCGACTGGAGCAAGTACGCCGCCACGGCGGATGTTGCCGCGGTGCCGCAGGTGGTCTTCACCGACCCCGAGGTCGCGATGGTTGGCCGCACGCTGGAACAGGCCCGGGACGCGGGGATCAACGCGAACGAGCTCTCCCTGGAGATCGCCGTCGCCGGCTCCTCGCTGCACGCGGACAACTACAAGGGCTGGGCGCAGCTGGTGGTGGACGAGGACCGGCGCGTGATCGTCGGAGCGACCTTCGCCGGCCCGGATGTCGCCGAGCTGCTGCACGCGGCGACCATCGCCGTCGTCGGGGAGGTCCCGCTGGACCGGCTTTGGCACGCGGTGCCCTCCTATCCGACGATCAGCGAGGTCTGGCTCCGCCTGCTGGAGGCCTGCGGACTCTAGCGATCGCCCCCGCCGGACCAGTCGAGCAGCCGCTCCAGCGGCCAGGTCGTCACAACGCGGTCCGCCGGGACGCCGTTGCGTTCCGCGCGCTCGGCCCCGTAGGGCAGGAAGTCGAGCTGGCCCGGGGCGTGGGCGTCGCTGTCGATGCTGAACAGGCAGCCCGCATCGAGGGCCAGCTGGATCAGCTCGTCCGGCGGGTCCTGGCGCTCCGGACGCGAATTGATCTCGACGGCGACATCGTGCTCCGCGCACGCCGCGAAGACCCGTTTCGCGTCGAAGTCCGACGGCGGGCGGGTGCCGCGGCCGCCCTGGACCAGGCGGCCGGTGCAGTGTCCCAGCACGTTGGTGTGGGGGTCCTCAATTGCGCCGAGCATGCGGCGGGTCATGGTGCGGGAGTCCGAGCGCAGCTTCGAGTGGACGCTGGCGACGACGACGTCGAGCCGGTCCAGGAGCTCCGCCGTCTGGTCCAGCGTCCCGTCTTCGAGGATGTCCACCTCGATCCCGGTCAGCACGCGCACTCCGGGCCGTGCTTTGTTGATGCGGGCCACCAGGTCCAGCTGGTCGCCGAGCCGTTCGGCGCTGAGCCCGTTGGCCACCTTGAGGTTGGGGGAATGGTCGGTCAGGGCGAGGTAATCCCGGCCCAGGGCTGCGGCGGCTGCGACCATCAGCTCCACGGGCGACCCGCCGTCGGACCAGTCACTGTGGCTGTGCAGGTCCCCGCGCAGCTTGCCGAGCAGCGCGCCGCCGTCGGCCAAAGGCGCCGCGCCGCGCTCGCGCAGGTTCTCAAGGTAGTCCGGGACAACTCCGGTGAGGGCCTGGCTGATCACCTCGAAGGTCCTTCCGCCGATGCCCTTCATCCGCTGCAGCCTGCCGTCGGCCGCCCGGGCCGCGAGCTCCTGGCTGTCCAGGTCCCGGATGAGCACGGCGGCCTTGCGGAAGGCCTGCACCTTGAAAGACGGTGCGAGTTCCCGCTCCAGCCAGAAAGCAATCTCGTTGAGTGCGTCGACGGCGTCCATGGCACCATCTTCCACCACGCCCCGCAAGGTCAGCCCGCGGATTCCCGGGCGGGAGGGGTTGACAGGCTTCCTGCTGCGGCCCACGCTGGATCGTATACAATTTCGTACTTCGACGAGGAGGTCGGGTGGGCGACGTCGACGAGGCGGTCCTGGGCCGCGCACGCAAGGTGGTCGCGGTGCACCTCAACTACCCGAGCCGCGCCGCCCAGCGCGGACGCATCCCCGAGCAGCCCTCCTACTTCCTCAAGCCGCCTTCGTCCCTCGCCGTGAGCGGCTCCGACGTGGAGCGTCCCGCAGGCTGCGAGCTGCTCGGCTTTGAAGGCGAGATAGCCCTGGTCATCGGAACCGCAGCCCGGCGGGTCAGTCCCGAAGAGGCATGGACGCACGTCGCCGGGGTGACCGCGGGCAATGACCTCGGCGTCTACGACCTGCGCTACGCGGACAAGGGCTCCAACCTGCGGTCCAAGGGCGGCGACGGTTTCACCCCTGTCGGCCCCGGCCTCATTCCCGCAACCCAGGTGGACCCTGCCGGCCTGCGCATCCGCACCTGGCACAACGGGGAACTGGTCCAGGAGGACTCCAGCGGGGACCTGCTGTTCCCGTTCGCCCGGCTGGTCGCGGACCTGTCCCAGCTGCTGACTCTGGAGGCAGGCGACATCATCCTGACCGGGACTCCGGCCGGGGCGTCGGTGGCCCAGCCCGGGGACCTGCTTGAGGTGGAAGTGGATGCGCCCGGCACCGGCCTGAGCAGCGGGCGGCTGGCGACGAGGGTCCGGGAGGGCAGCATCCCGTTCGCCCCCTACGGCGCCCTGCCGCGGGCCGATGACGTCCAGCGCGAGGAAGCCTACGGCTCCCGGGACGCTGCCGGGCTCCCTTCCGCCGAACCCGTCCTCGCCCCGGCCCTGAAGAAAAAGCTCGAGAGCGTCGCCACTGCCACGCTCTCGTCCCAGCTGCGCAAACGCGGCTTGAACAACGTCAGCATCGACGGGCTGCGGGCCACGCGGCCGGACCGCCGCGTCGTCGGCGTCGCCCGCACGCTGCGCTACGTGCCCAACCGCGAGGACCTGTTCGCCGCGCACGGGGGCGGCTTCAACGCGCAGAAGCGCGCCATCGACTCCGTCAACGAGGGCGAGATCCTCGTCATGGAGGCCCGCGGCGAAACCGGCACCGGCACCATCGGGGACATCCTGGCCCTGCGCGCCCAGGTCCGCGGCGCCGCAGCGATCATCACCGACGGCGGCGTGCGCGACTACACGGCCGTCGCCGGCCTGGACATCCCCACCTACTTCGCCGGCACGCACCCCGCGGTGCTCGGCCGCCGGCACATTCCGTGGGACACCGACATCACCATCGCCTGCGGCGGCACCACCGTGCAGCCCGGGGACATCATCGTCGCCGACGCGGACGGGATCCTGGTGATCCCGCCGGCGCTGGCCGAGGAGGTCGCCGAGGACAGTCTCGCCCAGGAGCGGGAGGAAACGTTCATCGCCGAAATGGTCCGCGAGGGCCACAGCGTCGAGGGACTGTACCCGCTGAACGCCGCCTGGCGGGCCCGCTTCCAGGAGTGGACGGCGCAGCGTGGCAGCTAAGACAACGCTCAGCAAATCGGAGCGGGCCTACGGCACGGTCAAGGCCAGGATCGTCGACGGCGTGTACACCCCCGGCTACCGGCTGGTGCTGGGCCGGATCGCCGAGGAGCTCGGCGTCAGCCCGGTGCCGGTGCGCGAGGCGATCCGCCGGCTCGAAGCCGAGGGCCTGGTGACCTTCGAACGCAACGTCGGAGCCACCGTCTCGGGAATCGATCCCACCGAGTACCTGTACACGATGCAGACGCTGAGCATCATCGAGGGAGCGGCCACCGCTCTCTCGGCGCCGCTGGTGGACGCCGTGGACATCGCCCGCGCCCGCGGCGTGAACGAGCAGATGCGGCGCTGCCTTGAGCATTTCGACCCGGAGCGCTTCACCCAGCTGAACCTGGACTTCCACAGCATCCTCTTCGAGCGCTGCCCCAACCCGCACATCCTGGACCTGGTGCACCGCGGCTGGAACCGGCTGGCCTCGCTGCGCTCCTCCACGTTCCGTTTCGTCCCGGGACGGGCGCACGAATCCGTGGACGAACACGAAGCGCTGCTGAAGCTCATCGAAGACCGCGCCGCCGCCGAGGAGATTGAGCGCGCCGCCCGCCGGCACCGCAGCGCCACCCTCGACGCCTATCTCGCCCACACCCAAGCACCCTGAGTCCGACCACCCCGCCCCCGAGCAGCAAGGACAGACAATGACGTTCACCGCCGCCGCTTCCGCCCACCGCCCCGCGGACCTTCCCACCCACCTGCAGCACTTCATCAACGGCACATTCGTCGACTCGGCCGGCGGCAAGACCTTCGATGTCCTGGATCCGGTGTCCAACGCCAATTACGCCACCGCTGCCGCCGGGCAGGCCGAGGACGTCGACCGCGCCGTCGCCGCAGCACGGGAAGCGTTCCTGCACGGACCGTGGCCGAAGCTGAAGGCCCGCGAGCGCGCCCGCGTGCTGAACCGGATTGCCGACGCCGTCGAGGCCCAGGAAACCCGGCTCGCCGAGCTGGAGACCTTCGACACCGGCCTGCCGATCACCCAGGCCCGGGGGCAGGCTCTGCGGGCGGCGGAGAACTTCCGCTTCTTCGCGGACCTGATCGTGGCCCAGTTCGACGACGCGATGAAGGTCCCCGGGTCCCAGATCAACTACGTGAACCGCAAGCCGATCGGCGTCGCCGGGCTGATCACCCCGTGGAACACGCCTTTCATGCTCGAGTCGTGGAAGCTGGCCCCGGCGCTGGCCACCGGCAACACGGTGGTGCTCAAGCCGGCCGAGTTCACCCCGCTCTCCGCCTCGCTCTGGGCACGGATCTTCCAGGACGCCGGGCTGCCCGACGGCGTGTTCAACCTGGTCAACGGTCTCGGCGAGGAAGCCGGCGACGCGCTGGTGAAGCACCCGGACGTGCCGCTGATCTCCTTCACCGGCGAGACGACCACCGGGCAGACAATCTTCCGCAACGCCGCGGCGAACCTCAAGGGCCTGTCCATGGAGCTCGGCGGCAAATCCCCCTGCGTCGTGTTCGCCGACGCCGACCTCGACGCCGCGATCGATTCGGCCCTCTTCGGCGTGTTCTCGCTCAACGGCGAGCGCTGCACCGCCGGGTCCCGGATCCTGGTCGACCGGGCCATCTACGACGAGTTCTGCGCGAAGTACGCGGCCCGCGCGAAGACCATCGTCGTCGGCGACCCGCACGACCCGAAGACGGAGGTCGGGGCCCTGGTCCACCCGGAGCACTACGCCAAGGTGGCCTCCTACGTCGAGATCGGCAAGTCCGAGGGCCGGCTGCTGGCCGGCGGCGGCCGCCCGGAGCATCTCCCGGAAGGCAACTACATCGCCCCGACCGTCTTCGCCGACGTCGCCCCCGACGCGCGGATCTTCCAGGAGGAAATCTTCGGCCCCGTCGTCGCCATCACCCCGTTCGAGAGCGACGAGGAGGCCCTGGCACTGGCCAACGGCGTGAAGTACGGGCTGGCCGCGTATCTCTGGACCACCGACCTGGCCCGCGCGCACACCTTCGCGGACGGCGTGGAAGCCGGGATGGTCTGGCTGAACAGCCACAACGTGCGGGACCTGCGCACCCCCTTCGGCGGCGTCAAGGCCTCCGGGCTCGGCCACGAGGGCGGCTACCGCTCGATTGATTTCTATACCCACCAGCAGGCCGTGCACATCACGCTCGGAATGGTGCACACGCCCGCATTCGGCCGCATCGACAAGGGAGAACAACGATGAGCACCGAAATCCCCAAGCCCTCCGCCCCCGCGCCGGACATCGTGCGCTGCGCCTACATGGACATCGTGGTCACCGACCTGGCCGCCTCGCGGGCGTTCTACGTGGACGTGCTGGGGCTGCACGTGACGGAGGAGGACGACGACGTCATCTATCTGCGCTCGCTGGAGGAGTTCATCCACCACAACCTCGTCCTGCGGAAGGGCCCGGTGGCCGCGGCGGCCGCGTTCGCCTACCGGGTGCGCACCCCCGGCGACGTCGACGCCGCCGAGGCGTACTACCGGGAACTGGGCTGCCGGACCGAGCGCCGCAGGAGCGGCTTCACCAGGGGCATCGGCGACGCGGTCCGGGTCGAGGACCCGCTGGGCTTCCCGTACGAATTCTTCTACGAGACCGAGCATGTGGAGCGGCTGACCCAGCGCTACGACCTGTACTCCGCCGGGGAGCTGGTCCGGCTGGACCACTTTAACCAGGTCACGCCGGACGTCCCCCGCGGCCGCAAGTACCTGGAGGACCTGGGCTTCCGGGTCTCCGAAGACATCAAGGACTCCGACGGCGTCACCTACGCCGCATGGCTGCACCGCAAGCAGACCGTCCACGACACCGCCCTCACCGGCGGCGACGGGCCCAGGATGCACCACATCGCATTCGCCACCCACGAAAAGCACAACATCATCCAGATCTGCGACAAGATGGGCGCCCTGCGCATCTCCGACCGCATCGAGCGCGGCCCCGGCCGGCACGGGGTCTCGAACGCCTTCTACCTGTACATCCTCGACCCGGACGGCCACCGGGTGGAGATCTACACGCAGGACTACTACACCGGCGACCCGGACAATCCGACGGTCACCTGGGACGTGCATGACAACCAGCGCCGCGACTGGTGGGGCAACCCGGTCGTTCCCTCCTGGTACACCGACGCCTCCCTCGTGCTGGACCTCGACGGCAACCCCCAGCCCGTCGTGCAGCGCACCGACGCGTCGGAGATGGCCGTCACCGTGGGCGCCGACGGGTTCTCCTACACCCGGGAACCGGGCGAGGAACGCGGCTTCAAAATGGGCGCGCAGGTCTGACGCCGTGCTTGGGAGAGCAACGATCGAACAGATCGCCGACGAACTGCTCGAGGCGGCCCTGACGCGCACCCCGGTTCCGCGGCTGAGCCTGCGGCACCCGGAGATGACCGTGGAGGACTCCTACGCGGTGCAGCAGCTGTGGCGGCGGCGCAACGAGGCTGCGGGCCGGCGCCTGGTGGGGCGCAAAATCGGCCTGACCTCCAAGGCGATGCAGACCGCGACCGGCATCACCGAACCGGACTACGGCGCGATCTTCGACGACATGGTGCTGGAGACCGGATGCACGGTGCCGTGGGACCGGTACACCCATCCCCGGGTTGAGGTGGAGCTGGCCTTCGTGCTCGACAGGGACCTCTCCGGACCCGGCTGCACCCTGCTCGACGTGCTGGACGCGACCCGCTACGTCGTTCCCGCCCTGGAGATCCTCGACTCGCGGATCGAAATGGAGGGCCGAACCATCGTGGATACCATCGCCGACAACGCCGCGATGGGCGCAATGGTGACCGGCGGCCGCCCCGCCCGGCCCGACGCCGTTGACCTGCGCTGGGTCGCCGCGATCCTGTACAGGAACCAGACCGTGGAGGAAACCGGGGTCGCCGCCGGGGTCCTGGATCATCCGGCCGCCGGCGTGCACTGGCTGGCCAACAAGCTCGCCGCCCACGGCGACGGCCTGAAGGCAGGCGACACGATCCTCGCCGGCTCCTTCACCCGCCCGCTCTGGGTTTACAAAGGGGACACCGTCCACGCCGACTACGGACCACTGGGAGCCGTCACATGCCGATTCGAATAGCAGCCCGCCCGAGTTTCCGCCAGGCCCTGGCCGCGGCCGACCGTCCGCTCACCGGCATGTGGGTGTGCTCGGCCAGCCCGCTCGTGGCCGAGATCTGCGCCGGGGCGGGGCTGGACTTGATCCTCATCGACGCCGAGCACAGCCCCAACGGCCTGGAATCGGTGCTCGCCCAGCTCCAGGCCGTGCACGGCTTCCCGGTCGACGTCATGGTCCGGCCGCCCGTCAACGACACGGCCCTGATCAAGCAGTACCTGGACCTGGGGGCACAGAACCTGCTGGTGCCCATGGTGGACTCCCGCGCCGAGGCGGAGGCCGCGGCCGCCGCTGTGCGCTACCCGCCGCACGGGGTCCGCGGCGTCGGTTCGGCCCTGGCCCGCGCGTCGCAGTGGAACCGCATCCCGGATTACCTGGCCAGTGCGGGTGACACCGTGAGCCTGACCGTGCAGATCGAGTCCGAGGCGGCGGTCAACGCGGTGGAGGAGATCCTCGCGGTCGACGGCGTCGACGGCATCTTCCTCGGCCCGGCGGACCTCGCCGCCTCGATGGGGCTGCTGGGGCAGCAGGAGCACCCCGACGTGCGCGCCGCCGTCGAACGCTGCCTGGCTGCTGCGAAGACGGCCGGCAAACCGGCCGGAGTGAACGCGTTCAACGAGGACATTGCCCGGGCCTACCTGGCTGCCGGCGCCTCGTTCATCCTGGTCGGTGCCGACGTCCTGCTGCTGGCCCGGGCGAGCGAGTCCCTCGCCGCGAAGTTCATCCCGGGGGGTGCGAGCGGCCGCTAACGGCGGCTTCGCGCCGACGGACCCCGCCGTTGGTGGCCGTTCGGGTGGGCATGGAGCTTATTTGAACTGACTGGTCAGTTTAGTTAGCATGGTGGGTGTTGCCAAGGAAAGGACCCCCGTGCTCAACGCCCGCAGCCTGCACTTCGCCGGCCGCCACGGAGACCTCGTGCCGCCCACCGACCTGGAGGCCGCCGGAGGCGAGGTCCTCCTTGTCGCCGGGGACGGCCAGGAAAGCCGCACTGCGCTGTCCCTGCTGCTCAGCGGCAGAATGAAGCCGACCTCGGGAAGCGCCGGCTGGGGCAACGGGCCGCAGCCGCGGGGCCCGCGCCGGCACAGCGCCCTGATCGACTCGCCCGCGGTGAACGCACCGGAGCGCCATCTGCGCGTCCGGGACCTCGCCGCGGAGGACCTCTCGCTCATTCCGGCCGGCAGCGGGCGGCGTCCGCGCCCCGGCGCCTGGCTAAAGGATGCCGGTTTTGCCGGCCTGGCCAACAGCTGGACGGATGAGCTCGACGGCGGCGACCGTTTCCGCCTGCTCACCGCGCTGGCGCTGGCCGACCCGCGCGTGGACCTGCTCGTGCTGGACAGTCCTGACCGCCACGGAGCCGGCACCGGCTGGCTGGCCCAGGCCCGGGACCTTGCCGCCGCCGAGCGCGCCCTCTGCGTGGTCGCCGTCGTCGCCTCCATCCCCGCCGGCTGGGACGGTCCTTCCGCGCGCCTTGGCAACGGCCCCGCTCCCACCGAGGAAATGACTGCCTGATGACCGTTCTCCGACTCGCCCAATCCGAACTGAAACGGATGACCGGCGGCCTGCTTCCCAAGCTCACAGTGCTGGCCCTGGTCATGGTGCCGCTGCTCTACGGCGCCGTCTATCTCTATGCCAACTGGGACCCGTACGGGCACCTGGACCAGATCAAGGCCGCCCTCGTGAACGAGGACACCGGTGCCGCCGCCGGCGGCAAGCAGCTCGACGTCGGCGGCAGGGTCACCTCCAGCCTCGTCGACGCGAAGACCTTCGATTGGCAGCGGGTCCCCAGCGCCGCGGCGGCCGATGAAGGCGTGCGCAGCGGCAAGTACGCGTTCGCCTTGAAGATCCCCAAGGACTTCTCCCGCAACCTCGCGTCCCCGTCCAGCTTCGACTCGGCGCGCCAGGCCATGCTGAACGTCACCACGAACGACGCCAACAACTACCTGCTTTCCACGATCGTGGACAAGCTCACCGGCTCGGTCCACAACACTGTGGCCAAAGAGGTGGGCCAGGAAACGGCCAACCAGCTGCTCACCGGCCTGGGCACTATCCACACGCAGCTGGTCTCAGCGGCGGACGGCGCCGGCAGGCTCGCCGACGGCGCGGGGCAGCTCAAGGACGGCAGCGCCAAGCTCGCGGACGGCACCGGACGCCTGCTGACCGGCGCCCGGTCCCTGCACAGCGGGCAGCAGCAGCTCACGGCCGGCGCGGACCAGCTCTCCTCGGGCGCCGCCCGGCTCAGCTCGGGCCTGTCGCAGCTGCACGCGAATACCTCCACGCTTCCCGCGGACGCCGCAGCCCTCGCCGACGGCGCCGCCAAGGTGGCCGCCGGCAACGCCAAGCTGAACGCCCAGGTGCAGTCCCTTGGCGGGACGGTGGACGAACTCGAAGCAGCGAACCATGCCCGTGTTGCCGGGACGACTTCGCGCCTTGTGGCTGCCGGCGCCCTCACCCAGGCCCAGGCGGACCAGGTGCTGGCCGGCTTCGACTCGACCGCCGCCGCGGCAACGGCCGGCACGAAGGCGAAGCTCGCCGCGGACACGGCCGGCCTGCAGCAACTGGCGGCCGGCTCGGCAGCGGTCGCAGACGGTGCGGCGAAGCTCTCCGCCGCGGCGCCCGCACTCGACTCGGCCGTCACCCAGGCCAACGCTGGTGCCGCCAGCCTCGCCTCCGGGGCGCAGGACCTCACTGCCGGGCAGCGGTCCGCCCTGGACGGGTCAGCGAAACTGGCCGACGGCGCGGCACAGGTCAACGACGGTGCCGCGTCCGCCCGGACCGGAGCCGCCAAGCTGGCGGACGGTTCCGGGAAACTGGCTGCGGAGCTGGACAAGGGAGCCGGCAAGGTCCCCAACCCGGACGCCGGCCAGAAGCAGAACGTCTCGAATGTCATCGCCGACCCGGTCTCCGTCAACACCCTCTCGCAGGCGAAGGCCGGCACCTACGGGGCCGGACTCGCTCCGTTCTTCCTGACCCTGGCCATGTGGATCGGCATCTTCATGCTCGTGCAGGCAATGCGCCCGGTCACCCAGCGCGCCCTCGCCTCGAATGCGCGGTCATGGAAGATCGCCATGGGCGGCTGGCTGCCGTTCTTCGCGGTCTCGGCCGTCCAGGCGTCGCTGCTCATGCTCGTCGTCCGCTTCGGCCTCGGCCTGGACCCCGCGCACCCGGTGCTCACGTGGCTGTTCCTGCTGCTCGGGGCGATGACCTTCAGCGCGATCATCCAGGGCATCGTCGCCCTGCTGGGCACCCCGGGCAAGTTCGTGGTGCTGATCCTGCTGGTGCTCCAGCTGGTCTCCTCCGGCGGCACGTTCCCGTGGGAGACGACGCCGGGGCCGCTGCACCTGATGCACGATATCCTTCCCATGGGCTACGTCGTCTCCGGCATGCGCCATCTGATCTACGGGTCCGACGTCGCCGCCGTCGCACCGATAGCCGTCGGGCTGCTGCTCTACACGGCGTTCGGCGCAGCCCTGTCCACGCTGGCGGTGCACCGGCACAAGTTCTGGACACTCAAGCGGCTGCAGCCGGAGATCGAGGTTTAGGAAATGAGCATGGCCACGCACGGCGAACCGGCCAAAGCCGCGCCGTCGCGCCGGCCGGCCCGCACCGAGTCCACCCGCCAGAAGCTCTTTGACGCGTCCATGCGCCTGATCGGCGAGCGCGGGCCGGGGAATGTCACCGTGGACGAAATTGCCGCCGCGGCCGGAGTCTCCAAAGGGACCGTGTACTACAACTTCGGCAGCAAATCCGACCTGATCGCCCAGCTCCTCGAACACGGGGTGGAGCTGCTGGAGGAACGGATGCGGACCGAGGACGGGGATCCCCTGCAGGCCCTGGAGCTCACCGTCGCCGCGGCCCTGGACTTCTTCGCCGACTACCCTTCGTTCGCGCAGCTGCTCGTGAGCGAAATGTGGCGGACGCCGAGCGAATGGCGGGGCACGCTGACGCTGCTGCGCGAACGGCTGGTCAGCATCGTCGCGGACGCGGTCCGGCGGGTTGCGGCCGATCAGCCGGTGGACCCGGATGTGCCGGTCGAAGGTGTGGTCGGTGCCGTCTTCGGTGCCACCTTCATCCTTGGCCTGGACCGGCAGGTTTTCCACCCCGAACGCACCCGCTCCGAGGCGGTGGCTGCGGTCATGACCATCATGCGCGGCTACCTAAGGCAGAATTAAGGGCATGCGCCGCCTCTCCCCCCTTGCCTGGTTCACCCTCGTGGCGGCCGTCGTGGGCGTGCTGTTCGCGGCGGCGTTCCTGTTCCTGCCGTACGACGACGCCTGGGGCCTGGGCATGCTGATGGCACTGGGTGCGGTGTTCCTGGCGGCCCTGGTGGCCACGGTGCACGCGCGCCGCCACGTCCTGCTGCTGCTGGCGGGCGTCGCAGCGACGGCGTTCGTCGCCTGCGGGCTCGCCTTCCTTCAGTTGTGGGGCCTGGCCTTCGCACCCATGGAGGCATCCCTGACCTCGGCAGTGGACAGCCACAAGTCCAACCTCTACTTCTACATCGCCGCCGGGTCCTTCGTGGCAATGATGGGGCTGCTGTTCCTCGGCGCCTTCTGGCCTCAGGGACGGCGTCCCGTGTCACGGCCCGCACCGCGCGCAACGGCGCAGCGGACGGCTGCACGTCCGGCTCCGCGGACAGCGGCGCGGCCGGCTGCACCGCGCACGGCGGCCCAGCGCCAGCCGGCTCCCCGCACCTCCGCTCCCCGCCAGACAACCCCGCGTCCCGCGCCTCGTTCGGGGGCGCCCCGCCAGGTTTCGGGCACCCGCCAGGGTGTCTCCGGTACGAGGCCAGTCGATCCGCAGGGCCGGAGCCCGCGCCGCTAGCCGGCCGGGCCCCTACCGTTTGTGGCCGTGGTGGTGCTTGGCCCGCGGCACCGCGAAATGCGTCAGCCGCGCGTCCTGGCCGTCCAGTTCAGCCCAAGGCAGGTCGTGCTCCAGGACGGCGAGGCCCGTCGTCGGGAAGTGTGAGGCGGCGTCCATGTAGGATTCCTCGTCCGAATCCCGGGATGCCAGGCGCAGCACCAGGTCCTGCACGCCGGGCATATGGGCCACCAGCAGCAGAGTCCGGACCGTGTCCGGCACATGGTTGACGACCGAGAGCATCCGCGCGGCGGAGGCGGCATAGAGCCGGCTTTCCAGTTTGGGCGTGGGGGCTTTCTCCCCCAGCTGGTCGCAGACCCAGATGGTGGTCTGCCGGGTGCGCAGCGCCGAGGAGCAGAGGATGAAGTCGGGAATCAGCCCGTGCTTCACCATCCACCGCCCGGCTTCGGGCGCGTCCTGGTGACCCCGCTCCTCCAGCGGCCTCTCGTGGTCGTCGACCCCCATGGGCCAGGCCGCCTTCGAATGGCGCAGAATCAGCAGCCGTTTGAGATGGGAGTTGCTCACAGCCCCATCCTAGCGGCGGCCCCTGCAGGCTAAATCGAGTATTCGGGGGCGGCCCAGACGACAACCTCGGGGTGCTCGTAGAAGCGGTAACCCTGGCCGCGGACCGTCCGCACGGTGTTCGCGAGGCGTCCGAGCTTCGAGCGCAGCCGCCGAATGTGGACGTCGATTGTGCGCTCGTTGGGAACCTCGTCGGCATTCTTCCAGAGGCCGCCGAGCAGCTCATCGCGGCTGACCGTGCGCGAGCCGTTCTCCACGAGGTAGTTCAGCAGTTCGAACTCCTTGAACGTCAGATTCAGAGACTCGCCATCCAGGTGCACTTCACGGCGCGCCAGGTCGATCAGCACACCGGTGGGCCGCGAATCCTGCACGGTCTGCGCCCGGGCGGCATCGGTGCGCTGGCGGGACGCGACCGTCGGGTCCCCGAAGGTGGAACGGACGACGTCGAGCGAGCTGCCCGGGGCGTTGGCGGGAGCAATGGCGACAGCGGCATAGCTCTGCGCGCCGGGGACCAGGGACTGCGCGTACGCCCGGATGTCCTGCGCCAGCTTGGCCAGCGAGGTGCCCGCCGCGGCCGCTGTGTCCTCGTCGACGCCGACGTACAGCACGAAGCCGCGGGCCGCGGTGTCCCCCGAGGCAACCCGCGGTTCGACCGCTTCCGGCTGCGCCGCGGCAGGCAGCGGGCCGGTCGCCGCAGGCTCGGATTCGGGGACCACCGAGCGGAGCGGGGTCGGATTCACCGCGCCGACCGGCTGCGGGTTGTACTGCTGGGGCGCGTACCCCTGGCCCGTGTAGGGCTGCTGGACAGCAGCGAACGGCTGCCGGGCGGACCGGGAAGGGTTCCGGAGGGAGATGTGGACGTATCCGGATGCAACAGACATGGGAGTACCTCAATGTGAATGGCCGTCATCGCGGCTCGAATGCTTGGAACGAGGACCCCGCAATGAAAAGGGGTCGGCCCGGCGCTGGGCGGGAAGAGTGGCTGAGTCTCGGGGGTGTTGAGTCAGGCCTGCATTCGATAACAGCACATGTCCGGACCAGCAGATGTGCTGGCAAGGATCGCTGCGGCTGCAGATGCTGTTGAGATGATGTTCACAGTTGCAGTCTGCAACGTAACATTCTGAACTTGCAAGTAACATTGGGCGCTTTTGTCCGAATGCTGAGATGGAACGTCCCATTGTGATGCAGGACACGCATACGGCGAGGGCCGGCCGATCCCCGCGGTCCCCCTATACATCCCGCCGGCCAGCAGCGACCATTGGAGGGTGAACAGGCAGCCGGAAGCGCTGACAGTGCTGCTGGAGGATGTGGGCTCCACCTCATGGTGGGCGAGGATCCTGACCATTCTGGGATCCCAGTACGGCAGCACCCAGCGGCGCTTCATCGGCCAGGTGGAGGGGAAGACCCGGTACAGGAGTTCGACGTTCCCTGTTGCCGGATCGCTGGGCGAGACCGCGCCGCAAGAGCCGTGGGCGCCGGGCATGACGGCGGCCCTGGAAGAACTGCAGCGGGATTTGGCCCGGGACGGCTGGCAGCAGACGTTCCGCGGCGCACAGCCGTGGTCGCTGAGGTATGAGCGGCCGGGATCCGGCTCCGGCTCGGGCTCCGGCTAGAGGAGGCCTGAATGTGACTGTCCTCGTCGCCTATGCGAGTGCTCTCGGGTCAACCCGGGAGATAGCTCAACGCGTGGCCTCCCGTCTTCGACCGGCACTCGGTGAGGTGCAGTGCCGGTCGGTTGAGGAGATCGGCCCGGTCTCCGGCTATGACGCCGTCATTATCGGAAGCGCCATCCACAACCAGGCGTGGCTGCCGCCGGCCCGGCTCTTCCTCGCCCGCCACGCGTCCGAGCTCGCCGGGCGCCCCGTCTGGGCGTTCAGCGTCGGGATGGCGGAGGCGCTGCCCAAGCCGTTTCGCCGCCGCGGGGCCGCAATCCAGGAGAACCGTCTGGCAAGGACGCTGGTCCGGGAAGTCCCGCTGCGCGGGCACCGGCTCTTCTCCGGTGTCTACCACGCTGCCCAGATGCCGCGACCTTTGCGGCTCCTGTTCCGGCTCACCGGCGGACGCTTCGGGGACTTGCGGGACTGGGCCGCCATCGAAGCCTGGGCGGATCAAATCGCGGCCCGTCTCGGCAAAGGCGGCGCGGCCTAGGCCCCGTATTCCTCGTCAGTGACGTGGCTGAGCCAGGTCACCACTTCCCCGTTCCCATCCGCTTCCTGCATGGCGACATGCGCCATGAATCGGTCCGGCGTAGCCCCGTGCCAGTGCTCTTCTCCGGGTTCGATGTAGACCACGTCGCCGGGACGGATTTCCTGGACTTCTCCTCCTCGACGGGCCACCAGTCCGATGCCGTCGGTGACGTACAGCGTCTGGCCCTTGGGGTGGTGGTGCCATGCGGTGCGGGCACCGGGCGCGAACCGGACCTGTGCGCAGCCGATGGCTGACTGCTCGTCCGGGTTGCGGATGCCGTCGATCTGCACGGTGCCGGTGAACCATTCCTTGGGGCCCGCCCCTGTCCGGCCGCCGCTCTTCGTGTACTTCATGTTGGTGTCCCTCCTGTTTTTTCGTGGAGGTATTTAGTTTGCCCCTCTCCTGGATGAGCACCGTTGGCGGCGAACTTTCCTAATTGGCCGTGGCCGCGGTGGACGTCACCAGGTCCACCGCGGTGGCGGCCGGCGTGCTCCCGCTCTTGGTGGCAGTCACGCGCACCTTGCTGCCCTTGGTGACGTCGCTGATGGAGGCCGAACCGCTCCGGGCGCCCATGCGGCCTCCCATGGCCGGCCGGTTGCTGACCGTGGTCGAGGAGTTGACGGTAAACGTCCGGGTCACGCCGTCGGCGCTCCTGACCGTCAGCGACGTCGCCGACACGGCCGTCACTTCGCCGGTCTGGGTCAGCATGGTGACGTAGGAGCCGTTGCTCTCGACCACGTATTCGCCGTGGACGGCGGACTGCAGGCCTGCCCCCAGCCCGCCCGGGCCCAGGTCGCCGTCGCCGGACCCGCCGGGACCGCCGTCGCCATCCGGACCGCCGATGCTGTTCTGGCCGTCGCCCGCGCTCCCGCTGGTGCCGGCGGCCTGGGCACTGGCTGCGTTGGTGCCCGCGTACACGGCCGCGCCGCCGCCGGCAGCGACCACGACGGCGATGGCGACCGCGGCGACCATCTTCCGGGTGGACCAGCCCTGGGCCGTCCGCGGCTGCGCAGGAGCGCCCCATCCGGCGGACTCCTGGTACGGCACGTCGCGGGCGGGCGCTGCCTCGTCGCTGTCGTTGCCGGCAGCCCCGGGGTCGTACACGGGTTCCGGTCGCGGTGCGGGGCGGCTCTCATCGGCGGACATGGTGATCTCTTTCCTGCGAGGTGTCGGGTCGATACCGAACAGTCTGGAAACGGAATCTGTGCCGGTGCTGTGCGGGCTGAGAGCCGCCGCTGTGACCCTGCAGCCCGTTAAGCTTGAGCTCACAGGGCACACACAGTTTTCCCATAGAGCGCACCAACCTCGTCCACGGAGAGTTGCATCATGGCCGTTTCCGGATCCTCCGCATCCAACAATTTCACCGACAACCTTCCGCGCCTGTCCCATCCGGATGGGAGCCCGATCCGCGCGCTCGTCGTCGACGACGAGCCCAGCCTCGCGGACCTAATGAGCATCGGGCTGCGGATGGCCGGCTGGAGCGTGGAGGTCGCTGGGGACGGGCAGTCCGCCGTGCGCCAGGCCCGGGAGTTCCGGCCGGACGTGCTGGTCCTGGACGTCATGCTGCCCGGCTTCGACGGCGTCGAAGTGCTGGGCAAGATCAGGGCCTTCGACCCCGGGGTGCCCGCGCTGTTCCTGACCGCGAAGGACGCCATCGAGGACCGCATCACCGGTCTCGCTGCCGGCGGGGACGACTATGTCACCAAGCCTTTCAGCATGGAGGAGGTGCTGCTGCGCCTGCACCGGCTGGTGCAGCGTTCCGGCGTCGCGGCGGCGGACTCGGCCGAACTGGTCGTCGGGGACCTGGTGCTGAACCAGGACACCCGCGAGGTGACCCGCGGCGGCGATCCGATCCAGCTCACCGCCACCCAGTTCGAATTGCTGCGCTACCTGATGGAGAATCCGCGACGGGTGGTGAGCAAGGCCCAGATTCTGGACAACGTGTGGAACTACGACTTCGGCGGCCAGGCGAACATCGTGGAACTGTACATTTCCTACCTGCGCAAGAAGGTCGACGCCGAGCGGGAACCAATGATCCACACGGTGCGCGGCGCCGGCTATGTCCTCAAGCCGGCAGGCTAGGCGCTCCGCCGTGTCCACTCTCGCCGGAGCGGCTCCCGGTTCCGGCCGGCGCTGGGCGCAGCCGGAGTCCTGGCATCTGCGCACCAAGCTCGTCCTCGCCACCATGGCGCTGCTCACCGCGATCTGCTGCATCGTCGGCATCGTCAGCTATGCGGTGATGAACGTCTTCCTGACCTCCCAGCTCGACACGCAGCTGGCGCAGGCCGCCCACCGCGCCGTCGAATTCAGCAACCGGTCCGCGCAAGGTTCCCCGACAGAGCGCCAGGACCCGCTGGACGCACCGGGCCAGGGCGCGGGCGTGCTCAATGCCCGCATCGCGAACGGCGTGGTCAGCAGCGCCGGCCTGCTCGCCCTGGACGGTACCCGTGCCGCCCTGAACAGCACCGACGCCGGTCGGCTGGCCGCGCTGCCGCACAACAGCCAACCCAGCGACGTGTCCCTCTCCACCGGCGACTACCGTCTGGTTTCCGTGCAGGAATCCGACGGGGACGTCATCCTCACGGGCCTTCCGCTGGCCGCGAAGGAAAGCACCCTCGCCTCGCTGGTCTGGACGATCGTGCTGGTCTCGCTGGCCGCGCTCGGCCTGACGGGCATCGCCGGAACAGTGATCATCCGCCGCACCATGCGCCCGCTCGAGACGCTCTCCGCCGTCGCTACCAAGGTGGCCCGGCTGCCCCTCGACGCCGGCGAGGTGGCTCTCGCCGTCCGGGTCCCGGCGAACGCCTCCAACCCGCATACCGAAGTGGGCAACGTGGGCCATGCACTGAACCAGATGCTCGAGAATGTGGCGAATGCCCTGCAGGCGAGGCAGAAGAGCGAAACCAAGGTCCGCCAGTTCGTCGCCGACGCCTCACACGAGCTGCGCACCCCGCTGACGGCGATCCGCGGCTACACAGAACTGCTGAAAATGACCGAGAACTTCTCTGCCGGCGGCCAGCAGTCGCTGTCCCGGGTGGAGTCCCAGTCGCGGCGCATGGGAGCGCTGGTGGAGGACCTGCTGCTGTTGGCCCGGCTGGACGAAGGCCATGCGCTCAAGCTGGAGGACGTGGACCTGAGCCAGCTCGTGATCGAGACGGTGACCGACGCGAAGGTGACCGGCCCCGCGCACCGCTGGCAGCTGGAGCTGCCGGACGAGCCGGTTACCGTCCGCGCCGACGCCGGGCAGCTGCGCCAGGTGCTGATGAACCTGCTCAGCAACGCCCGCAAGCACACGGACCCGGGCACCACGGTGGTCACCTCGGTGCAGCGTTCCGGCAACGGCGGCGTGGTGCTCAGCGTGACGGACAACGGCCCCGGCATCGACCCGGCCTTCCAGGAACAGATCTTCTCCCGCTTCGCGCGGGCGGACGCCGCACGCTCCGGCACGGACGGCACCACCGGCCTGGGGCTGGCCATCGTGGAGGCCATTGTGGAGGCGCACGGCGGGACCATCGAGGTGAACAGCCGGCCGGGGCGCACTGAGTTCGCCATCCGGCTGCCCGCCGCGCAGGCGTAACCGGATCCTGGCCCTGGGCGTCCGCGCCGGGAGGTGAAACCGCCTCCAGCGGCGGCCTCGCGCGCAGCCCGGCGGGTTCACCTCCCGGGCCGGAGACAACCGTCCAGGACGCGCGCGGGGCGCGCCGGCCAAGCACGATGTTGAGACCTCTCCGAGACCTTGCCGTTATCCAAATGTGACATTGCCCCGCACCTAGGGTAGATTGGGCTCCGCGCCACGGCTTCTTCATGGCGCGCCGGGGCGGATCGCCGAACTCTGCCACCGCCCGGGCTCCGTTCGCAGCGGGCAGAGGCGGGGGAACCAACGCCGGATTTCGTTTTCGAAATCCTTGGGGTGAAGTCGTGTGTGTGGCAGCGGATCCGTTCCGTTTCGAGCAGGCGACCGGGTGACTCTCATCCGAATCCGACAGCTAACTTCGCAGGCGTGGAGAGGTAATTGTCGTGCGCAAAAACATCGCCCGCCACCGGGCCCCTGTAGTCAAGAAGAAATCGGCGCTGTCCAAGCTCGCCCGCACCGGCACCCGTGTGCAGCGTGTCGCCGCGGTCACCGCCGTGTGCGGCGTGGCCGTCAGCATCGGCGTCGCCGGCCAAAGTTCCGCGATCGACGTGTCGAGCGCCGCGATGACGACTCCGACCGAGAGCCCCTCGGCAGCTCCGTCGGCCGCCGCCACTCCGACGGCGAAGGCTTCGGCTGCAGCCCCGGCGTCCGCGACGCCGACGGCGTCCAAGCCGGCCCCCGCCAAGACCGAGGCACCCGCTGCGGACACCCGTGCGGCGTCGTCGTCGGTGAAGGAGATCCCCGCCCCGGCACCCGCCGTCGCCGTGGACAACCCGGACGCGGCGAAGGCCTACGCCGCCAGCATCCTCGGCAACTACGGCTGGTCCTCGGACCAGATGACCTGCCTCACCCAGCTGTGGACCAAGGAATCGGACTGGCGCACCAGCGCCACCAACCCGTCCAGCCTGGCCTACGGCATCGCCCAGTCGCTGCCCGCGGAGAAAATGGCGAGCACCGGCTCGGACTGGAAGACCAACGCGCAGACCCAGATCAAGTGGGGCCTGCAGTACGTCAAGGACCGCTACGGCTCGCCGTGCGGCGCCTGGGACCACGAAACCTCCTACAACTGGTACTGAGTTCCAGCCACCCTTTGCGCCCGTCGGACCCCGGATTTTCCGGGGTCCGACGCCGTTAACGGCTTAGTGCCGGCCCACCGCCCCGGCTCCACAGCACCGGCACAGGCACAGGACCGGCACGCACCGGCACGCGGCGGGCTAATCCGCACGAGCGGCCAGTTGCGGCGGCTTCCCACGCCTGGAGGCCGCCGCAACTGGCCGTTCGCGGGGTTTGCAGCAGCGATCAGCCCTTGCAGGCGGCGAGCACGCGCGCCATTGCGTCGTGTTCGGCCTGGGTCACCCACAGCCGGTAGGCAGCCTTGACGGAGATCTGCGTGGCCACGTAGGTGCAGCGGAAGGCCTTGTTCGGCGGCAGCCAGGTGGCGGCGTCGCCGTCGCTCTTTTGCTGGTTGGTGGGCCCGTCCGTCGCCTGCAGGTTCCGCGGATCGTTCGCCAGCGCGAGCCGCTGCTGGGCGCTCAGCTGCTGGGCCCCGGTCTGCCACGCGTCGCTGAGCGCCACCACGTGGTCAATCTGCACCTTCTCGCTTGTGCCCTGGCCACGCACGAACGCGATCGAGGTTCCCGTGTAGGGGTCCGCCAGGGTGCCGCGGGCCACCTTGCAGCGGCTGGTGCCAACGAAGGCGACGCCGGTCAGCTGGCTCTTGAGGATGTCGTTGCGGGTGTCGCAGCCGTTGTGGTCGACGTCGGCCCAGGCGGCGCCGAACTGCGCCCGGCTGTACCCGGTCTTCGGTGCGCGGCCCTTCACCGGCAGCCCGGCCAGGGCGGCGAGAGCCTTGCCGGCGGTGGCGGGAGCCGCCTGCCGGGGCAAGGGTGCGGATGACGACGCCGGCGTCGCGCTCCGTCCGGGCGCACCGGGAAGCAGCGAACCCTGGCCGCCGGCCCCGTAGCCGCAGCCCGCCAGCAGCAGGGCCACTGCCGCGGCGGCGGCAGCTCTCCGGCCGGAGGCGGCGGCTCGACGGACGGTACGGAAAAGTGGGGACACGGCTGGCTCCTCCAACGGTCGGGGCAGGACGCCGGGCGCGGCGCCGTCCCACTTTACCGGCGGCCCCTGCTCCGCCCGCGCAGACACGCGTGCAGGCACGCGCCCGGCCGTCCGCCGTACCCCTGCTCAGCTGGCGAGGGCGGCGGCGGGCCGTTCGGGGTGGTTGTAGCGCACCAGGATGTCCGGCTCCTCGTCGAGCTCGGCCTCGTGCTCAAGGACGCCGTCCACCGTGAAGCCCAGCTCCGCCGGGGTGCGTTCGCGCAGCACGCGCTCGTCCACCTGCAGGGCGACGGACAGGTCGAAGTCCAGCCAGCGGCCGAGCAGCATCGGGCCGGCAACCAGCAGCACCAGGTTCTCGGGAGCCGGCTGGCGCTGCGCACGGATCGAGCGGTCGGTCGCCGGGTCCCGCAGCCGCGGCAGCCACTGCGCCGGCCCGGGCCCGGAGAGCGGATCCAGCACCTCCCGGGCCAGCGCGGCGTAGTCGAACCAGCGGTCCCGGTAACTGTCCGGATCCTCGCGTCCCAACTCCAGCCGCTGGGAGGCCGGCAGCAGGAAATCCGCCAGCTCCACCACTTCCGCAGGGCGGCCTACCGAGCGCAGCCGCGCGGCCACCCGTGTTGCGAACTCGCCGGGTGCGGCCGCCTCGGCACCGTCGACCGCTACCCTGGTCCGGCCGGCGCGGGCCAGGCAGCGGTCAGCGACCAGGGACACCAGCGCATCGGGTGTCAGCGGGGCGAAGGAGGGCACCCGTCGATTATCGCCTCAGGAGCCTCAGTCGCGGTGCTGGTGGTGCGGCGCGACGGCGTTCAACAGGTGCTGCGCGGACCGAACCCAGCGTACGGACCGCGCGGACAGGGGTTTGAGCTCGGGCGTCCTGCGGTAGGGAATGAGCGGGCGGGGTGCTGATGCTGGCTGCGGGGCCATCCGGATCATCGCCTTCCTGGACGAAGGTCAACCAAGTGCTGACTGATAATCCAAGTGTGCGCCGCGAGACTGTGCGGCGAATAGGTAGCCGCTGAAACCGAGCTGTGGCCGGTAGACCCTGGGTTGCGAGGCTTAGTTGACGACGCCGTACAGCCGGTCGCCCGCGTCCCCGAGGCCGGGAACGATATAGGCGTTCTCGTTGAGCCGCTCGTCGATCGAGGCCAGCACCACCGTCACGTCGGCGTCGTGCAGTTCTTCCTTCAGCGCCTCCAGGCCTTCAGGGGCCGCCAGCAGGCAGATGCAGGTGATATCGGAGGCGCCGCGCTTGAACAGGAACTTGATCGCCTCGCGCAGAGTGCCGCCGGTGGCAAGCATCGGGTCGAGCACGTAGACCTGGCGGCCGGTCAGATCATCGGGCAGCCGCTCGGCGTACGTGACGGCCTCAAGGGTTTCCTCGTTGCGGGCCATGCCCAGGAAGCCCACCTCGGCGGTCGGCAGCAGCCGGGTCATCCCCTCGAGCATGCCCAGTCCGGCGCGCAGGATGGGCACCACCAGCGGGGTCGGACGCACCAGACCGGTGCCCACCGCCGTCGTCACAGGGGTCTGGATCTGCACCGGCTCGACGCGGACGCCGCGGGTTGCCTCGTACGCCAGCAGCGTCACCAGTTCCTCCGTCAGCTGCCGGAAGACCGGCGACGGGGTGTCCTTGTCCCTCAGCACCGTGAGTTTGTGGGCGACGAGAGGGTGGTCGGCAACTAGAACGCGCATGGGTCCAAGTTATCAGGACCGGACCCTGCCGATAGGGCACGATGGAGTCATGAGCCCCGCGGACCCGCAGCACGAAGCGTGGATGGGCCTTGCCCTGGACGAGGCCCGGGAAGCCCTGGCCACCGAGGACGTGCCGATCGGCGCCGTCGTCGTCGGGCCGGACGGCACCGTGCTGGGCCGCGGCCGGAACGAACGCGAGGCCACGCACGACCCGACGGCGCATGCCGAGGTGGTCGCGATCCGGCAGGCGGCTGCGGCGCTCGGCTCCTGGCGGCTGGACGGCTGCACCCTGGTGGTGACGCTTGAGCCGTGCGCGATGTGCGCCGGCGCCACGGTGCTGGCGCGGATCCCGAGGGTGGTGTTCGGCGCCTGGGACGAGAAGGCGGGCGCGGCCGGCTCCGTGTTCGACATCCTGCGCGAGCGGCGGCTCAACCACTGGGTGGAGGTGTACCCGGAGGTGCGGACCGGCGAATGCTCTGCCCTGCTGCGCAGCTTCTTCGCCGCCCACCGGGAGGAACGGCCGGACAGCGGGCCGCCTGCAGGACCGCCTAGCTGAGCAGTTCGAGCACGGTCCGCGCGGTCGCGTCCCAGCCCGGCAGCCGTGTCCGCGCGGCGAGGGCCGCTTCGCGCCAGGACCGGCGCAGCTCTTCCTCTTCCAACCAGCGGCGGAGGACGGCGGCCAGCGGCGCCGGATGCTCGTCCAGCTCGACGGCGGCGCCCGGCAGGGCGGGTCCGCCGCCCGACCCGAGGGCCTCCACCGCGCCGGTGCCCCCGCGCACCAGCACCGGGATGCCGCGCGCCAAGGATTCGGTTACTGCCAGCCCGAAGGTTTCCGTGCCGGAGACCAGCACGCTCAGGTCTGCTGCCGCCCAGTGGCGCTCCAACTCCTCCCCCGCGAGCTCGCCGGTCAGCCGGACCCGCCCCTCGAGACCGTGGTCCGCGAGCGTGGCGCGGACGGTCCGCACGTAGCCGGGATCCGCCGTCGTCGATCCGACCAGTTCGGCGGTCCACTCCGCGTCCCGCACCGAGGAAAGGGCACGCACCAGCAGGTCCTGGTTCTTGTTGGGCAGCAGTGCAGCCACCGACACGATCCTCGGCGGCCGGGACCCGGTGGCCACGGCGGCGGCCGCCGTGCCGGGAAGCGCCACGCCGATCCGTTCCAGCCCGTACAGGGTGCGCAGCCGTTCGGCCGAGTCCGAGCTGGTGCAGACAACGCCGGTCGCCGCTTCGAGGGCCCGGCGTTCCAAGCCCTCCCCGTCAAGGACGGGCATGTGCACGAGCACCCAGATGCGGCGGCCGGCGAGGACGGCGGCCCGGATTTCGTCCGGTGCGCCGGAGGCGATCAAGCCGTCCACCAGCACCGGTCCGGACCCCTGCAGCAGGATGGTCAGGCGTTCCCTGGCCCTGCTCCCCGCGTCCGGCCAGTCGCCGTCGGCCCGGCGGATCTCGACGTCGGCGCCGGCGCCGCCCAGCGCGTCGGCGAGCCGGGAGTTGTAAAGGTTGCCGCCGGAACGGTGGATCACGTTGCCGGGAACGACCAGCCGAAGGGCCGCCACGGGACTGTTAGGCGTTCTCGAAGTCCAGCGAATACCCCGCCCACGCGTCGGGGTTTTCCCGCAGGACGACGTCGATGCCGGCCAGCTCGACCCCGGTCAACCGGGACGCCACGGCTTCGGCAATGTACCGGGCAAGCACCTCGGTCGTGGTGAGCTGGCCCGTGAAGTCGGGATGTTCGTCCAGGTTGCGGTAGTTCAGGCCGGCGAGGACGGCGTCGAGCACCTCGCTTGCCACGCCGATGTCCATCACGGTCGCGTTCCGGTCGAGGTCCTCTCTGCGGAAGGTCACCTCGGCGACGAAGGTCGCTCCGTGCATGCCCTGCGCAGGGCCGAAGGCTTCCGCCGGCAGGCTGTGGGCGATCATGAAATGGCTTCGGACTGTCAGGCTGAACAAACTCTCTACCTCTGTTCCTCGGGCTGCGGATATTCGATGACGTGGCACAGGGCCGCCAGTTCGCCCTCCGACAGCCGGTGCACGGCGTCGGGAAGCTGCGCAAACGGGCTGCAGCCCGTGATGAAGGTGTCAAAGACCGGGTCCTTCAGCAGCGACACCGCCAGCTCGAGCCGTTGCGCCGCGGTCCTGCGGTGCCGGCGCGCCCTGGCGACGACGCCGACCTGGCTGGCCCGCACGGACAACCGGCGGGCGTGGAAATCCTCGCCCAGCGGGATGGTGACTCGCCGGTTCCCGTACCAGGACATCTCGATGATGTCCCCCTCGTCGCCGACCAGTTCCAGGCAGCGCTCGAGCCCCTCCTGGGAGGCCGAGCAGTGGAAGACAATGTCGCAGTCACCGGCGGCATCCGCGGAGAGCGCGAAGTCCACACCAAGGGCTTCAGCCAGCGCGCCCCGGGAGGGATCGACGTCGATCAACTGGAGCCGCTGCAGCGGGAACGAGCGCAACAGCGCGGCGACCATGCCGCCCACCAGGCCGGCCCCGACGACGGCGATCCTGTCCCCCAGCCGCGGTCCGGCTTCCCACAGGGCGTTGACGGCTGTCTCCACGGTTCCGGTGAGGACCGCCCGGCGTGCCGGGACCTCCGGCGGGACGACGGTGAGGTCGCTGAGCGGAACGACGTAGCGGTCCTGGTGCGGGTAGAGGCAGAACACGGTGCGTCCCAGCCACTCCTCCGGGCCTTGCTCGACCACTCCGACGGAGAGGTAGCCGTACTTCACCGGCGCCGGGAAGCTGCCCTCCTGGTGCGGCGAACGCATTCTCTCGGCGATGCTCGCCGGAACGCTGCCCTCGTGGACCATCAGCTCGGTCCCCTTGCTGATGCCCGAGTAGAGGGTACGCACCAACGCTTCGCCGGGGCCGACGGCGGGGAGGTCTTCGCGGCGCAGCTCGCCGCTGCATGCCGCCGTTGTCCAGTAGGCGGTTGCCTCGTTGTCATGTTCTGTATTGATCATCCTGCTGATGAATCTAGCCGGAGGAATGCCGCTGGCAAAGCGTGAAGCGTAGCAATCGCCCGCAACCCGCAGCAAATAGGAAGCAGGCTTATGATGGGGCCGAGACAATGACGTTCACACCTCAGGAGGCAGCACCGATGAGCAACAACCCCGCACCGCACGGCCCGACCGACCAGAACCAGGAACACAACCAGGAACAGGGCCGCGAAGAGGTCGGGAAACTCCTCGCCTCCGCAAATGTCGCCGTGCTCACCACGGTCAACGGCGAGGGGCAGCTGGTGAGCCGCCCGTTGGCACTGCAGGCGGCGGAGTTCGACGGAGACCTGTGGTTCTTCACCGAAGACCCCTCACCCAAGGTGGCGGATATCCGGGCCAACCCGCAGGTGAACGTGGCGGTGAACACCGGCAAGGGGTACCTGTCGGTGTCCGGCAAGGCCACGGTAAGCCATGACAAGGCCAAGATCGACGAACTCTGGAACGCCTGGGTGGAGCCGTGGTTCGAGGACAAGGACGACCCCAAGGTGGCCCTCATCCACGTGGAAGCGGACAGCGCGGAATACTGGAGCAACGACAAGCCGCGGGTGGCCGCGGCCTTCAAGATGGCAGCCGCTTTGGTCACCGGCAAGCGCCCGGACCCGGGCAAGAACGACGTCGTCGAGCTCTAGCCCGGCTCTGCGGTGCCCGTTTTGGGCTAAGCCGCGTGCACCCGGTAAAGTAGGCGCGTTGGTGACGTGTCCGAGCGGCCGAAGGTGCAACACTCGAAATGTTGTTTGGTGTAAAAGCCAACGTGGGTTCAAATCCCACCGTCACCGCCATCGAAAACCCCCGGGAAACCGGGGGTTTTCGCATATCCGAGATCTTCGTGGTGCATCTCTGTGGCTCTTTTGAAAAGTGTGTCGAGGAGAAACGGACGCGCTTAGGAGAGAGACGGCCCCGCCGCGCAAATCCGCGCGGGCTGACAGCTGCAGTCCGTCGTCACCAAGTAGCCCGCAAACCCCGGCTACTCCCCCGCTTTGAACAGGGCCGTGGTCTCGGTGACGGGTTTGATGAGTTCGGGCCCGTTGTTCCGAACCGACCCGACTTTCTTATCCACCTCGCGCGGGACCAGGTGCGGTTCAGGGACGTTGAGCAGCAGCTTCTGGACCCCTTCTTTGTCTTTCAGGTCAGGATCGAGCCAGAAGTCGATGAACCGTCCGGGCAGGATGACCGGGCACCGGTCATGGACATGGCCCAGGGCGTCGGTGGCCTCCCGGGTGAGGATAGTGGCGGTCATCAGCCACTTCCCCGGGTCATCTTCCGCTTTGGTGGGATCGGGCCAGAACTCGTACAGCGCAGCGAAGCCAAGCAGCTCGTCCTCGTTCTCGGGGTGCAGGTAGATCGGAGTCTTGGACCCGTCCGGGTTCTTCATCCACTCGTAATACCCCGACGCCGGGACGATCCCGCGCCGTTTGAGTGCAGCGTGCCGGAACATCGGCTTCTCCGTGATGGTCTCCATCCGTGCGTTGATGGTCCTGGCCCCGATTTTGGGGTCCTTGGCCCACGCGGGAACGAGCCCCCATTTCGGGGCGTCCAGCTCCCGGGCCTTTTCCTTCCCGTCGCGGGCCGGGCGTTCGCGCACCAGGTCGATGCTCTGGGTCGGGGCCACGTTGTACGAGGGACCCAGCTCGGGTGCCTCGTCAACGGAGATCTGGAACGCCTTCCTGATCTCGGCCTTGGACTGTTTCCTCACGAATCGTCCGCACATGGGCACATTCTGCCACCACCCCTGCCCGGCACCCTTTCCGCTGTTCACGTCCCGTCCCCCGGAACGAAAAAGCCAGACGGATGTGTCCGTCTGGCTTTCCCGAATTGACCAGCTCGTCAGCAGCTGAGCTTGATGCCCACGCTGTACGGGATCCTGACTCGGACCCGCCCCGTGGCCAAAGGGCTCCTGGCCTTCTTCGCCGCCAAACGCGCTCGAATCGCTCGACCGGCAGCGAACGGAGGCGCGAACGGCGGCGGCCCGGTTGGTAGCCGCACTTCACCTTGGGACTAGGCGTTAACCCGAACCCCCAGAGTGGCCGCGATAGCGGGGATGCGGTCCATGTAGCCGTCCAGCAGTTGCTTGCCAACGTTGACGGAGTTGACGAGCGGGTGCAGTGAGAAGGCCTTCAGGGCTTCCGAGGGGTCACTGTTCACTGCTGCAGAGATGGTGTGTCGTTCGACGGCTTTCACTTGCTGCATCAGACCTATTTGGTCGAGTCTGGGTGCTTCGGTGCTGAGGGGATGAACACCGTTGGCGTCTACCATCGTGGGTACTTCGACGACGGCATCATCCGGGAGACCGCTGATGGTTCCGCGGTTGCGGACGTTAAGGATGAACGTTTCGGGCTCGTTGCGGCTGATCGCACGCATGACGCCGAGAGCGACGCCGGCGTAACCCTGATGGGATGGATCAGTTTCGGTCTGTGCCGGGTGGCTTGGGTTGTCCTGCGTCCCGCCTTTGGCTTCTGCCATGTAGCTCGCGCTGCGCGCATTCACGGTTGAGCGCCACAGCTCGATCGTGTTGGTGTGACGCCCGGCCAGTTCCATGAAGAATTCGCCCTGCGTCTTTTCGAGGAAGTCCCCACGGGTGGATGGAGACGCCAGGACGTTCCGGACAGCTTCCCGGTTGAAGTAGTAGTAGTAGAGGTACTCGTTAGGGATGACTCCGAGCGTCCTAATCCAGTCGAGGCCAAAGATCTGGCCCTCTTCCATCGCTCCCAGCTTGCGGTCGTCATCCAGGATCGACGGGAGGATGTCCCGGCCGTCATAGAGCACGCGCCTCATCCAGCCGAGGTGGTTCAGGCCGACGTAATCCATCTGGACCCGCTCGTGGTCAAGACCGAGCAGGGCCGCGACCCGGCGTCCGAGGCCTGAGGGTGTGTCGCAGATGCCGAGTACGCGGTCACCGAGGATCTCCTGCAGCGATTCGGTGATGATGCCTGCCGGGTTGGTGAAGTTGAGCAGATACGCGTTCGGTGCGAGCTCCTTGATGAGCTTGGCGTACTCGCGCATGACCGGGATAGTCCTGAGCGCATAGGCAAGACCGCCGGGCCCGGTGGTCTCCTGCCCAAGGACGTCCAGATCCAGGGCAACGTGTTCGTCGCATCGGCGCTCGGCCAGGCCCCCGACCCGGATCGCGGCGAACACGAAGTCGGCGCCTTCAATGGCGGAGCGGGGTTCGGTGGAGGGGATGAGCCGGGGTGCGTCAGGGAAGTCCGCAGCCATTTCTTTTAGGACGCGGGTCATGCCTTCGAGCTTGTCGGCGTCGATGTCGAAGAGCGCCACTTCCGTGATCCGCGGGGATCCTGTGTCACGGAGAAGTGCCTGGTACACGTAGGGCGTCCGGAAGCCGCCGCCCCCCAAAATGGTCAGCTTCATGCGAGCACGACCTTCCCGCCGGCATCCCGGCACAGTTGTGTTGTTAGAGGATTTGCGCCCTCGGTGGTGATGAGGACGTCGATGTCGCTAATCGAACAGAGTCGCAGCGACCCTGTTCCGGGAAACTTACGCGCCGACGCGAGCAACACCGACCGGTCGGAGACTTCGATCATTTTTTGCTTGATCGGGGCCTCGACTGCCATGTTGTCGACCACGGCGCCGTTTTCACGCACGCCTGTGCAGGAGAGAAAGACAATGTCCGCGCTAATCTGCTCCAAGGCACTCTGGGTCAGGGACCCTACGAGACTTCGGTAGTTGCGTCGAAGTACCCCTCCGAGCATCACCAGACGAACCGTGTCATCGTTTCGGAGGACATCGAACACACCGATGTTGCTGGTGATGACGGTTACGGGCCGACCCCGCAGGGCCCGCGCAACGAACGGTGTGGTCGTCCCTATGTCCAGCAGGACGACCTGCTCGTCCTTGACCAGGGCCGCTGCCTGCAGACCCATGGCTTCTTTCAACGCAGTCTCCACCTCGTTGTCGACCGCCCAGGGAAGTTCAACGGATTCCGGATCATCCGGTGTAGTGGTTGTCGCCCGCGGAGGGACAACCGCGCCCCCGTATGTCCGGACGAGCTCGCCATTTCTGTCCAGCGTCTGCAGATCCCGGCGAATCGTCGACTCACTGACGTCGAGGCGCTCGGCAAGCTCCCGGACGGACGCAGCGCCGTCCTGGGCAAGGGCGTCAAGGATGCGGGACCGCCGCGCGTTCGAGATCACGTGCTCACCATAGCAGGCAAAATGACCAAGTTTGCTCGTCTTGCGCAAAATATTCACGTAACTTCATCGCATGCGCCGTCTTTCAGTCAGACGATGAAAAATGCCGCCTTGACGTGATCAAAGTCATGCATGAGAATGATCGAAACCCGCAGGGTCAGTCATTGATGTACCAGAGTCCGGTCATTCGGACGGCAGCCGCACGGCATGTACGTGCGGCCCGAGAAGTTTGGAAGAGCTGTTGATTCAACAACTTACGCAGAGTGGTCCTGCTGTGCGACAGGAAGCGCCGGCTGCGGCGCTCGATGCACTATTCGGCGGGGTTCTTTTCTGCGACCTTGTCTTCGCCGGAGCGGGGGTGCCGGGGCCGGGCGAGGAAGTCTACGCCTCCGATTTTGCTCTCACGGTCGGCGGTACCGCGAACCGTTGCGTTGCCGCAGCTCGTCTGGGCATGCGGACCGGGGTGGTCGCGGTGCTCGGCGATGACCCCCTGAGCAGCTACGTCCGGTCCTTTCTCGCGGCCGAGCCTGGACTGAGCCTCGATTGGGTTGAAACCCGCGGAGAGGCCATGGTTCCGGTCTCCGTTGCGCTCGCCAGCGCTGATGACCGCAGCTTCATCACCTACGAAAAGGAGGGCACGGGCATGCCCGACCGGCTTTCCTCGACACTGCCGAAGGTCGGCAGCTGCCAGGTTGCCCTCTCCGAAGCGAACACACCGTGGGTAAGAGATCTGCGGGCGGCCGGCACTGTCATCTACGGAGGTGTCGGCTGGGACTCGAGCGGCCACTGGGCAGCATCCACACTGGATCTCCTCGACCAAGTTGACGTGTTCATACCCAATGCAGTGGAGGCGATGAGCTACACGAGGACGGACTCCCCGATCCTGGCGGCCAAGGCTTTGGTCCAACGCGTCCCTCTCGTCGTCGTCACCACCGGCCGCGAAGGGGCCTTGGCCATCGACGGCGCCACGGGCGAGTACGTTGAGGTGCCGACCGTGCCCGTCGACGCCGTCGACCCGACCGGGGCCGGCGACGTCTTCAGTTCCGCGTTCATGGCTGCCTCATCAATAGGCTGGGGCCTTCGAACACGGCTGCAGTTCGCGTCGCTGAGCGCTTCCCTCTCGGTGCGCAGCCTCGGCGGGGCAGCCAGCGCTCCCCGGCCAGCCGAACTTCGTGACTTCCTCCTCCGCGCCAAGCCTGAGGGAGACTGGCAAGACATCCTGGAATGGACCGGACGAGTCACCGAAGACGCCTAACCAGCCGCCGGAACAAGGCCGGCACGACGACCACCCAGCGGATACAAAACAACCACTTCGGAGGGATACAAGCATGAAAATCAGTCGAAAGAACAGCGCCGTTGCTTTCGCAGTCGGGGCGATGGTCATTGCCTCGGCTACCGGATGCGCTCCGGGCAGCGGAAACGCCTCAGCGCCCGTCAGCGCCAGCCACAGCGCAGTCTCAAAGGATGTCGCGGCGGCAGGAAAAGTAACCCTGACGGTCTGGGACCAGAACACCGACGGGGGCATCAATGCAGCACAGAAGAAGCTCAACAGCGAGTTTGAAGCAAAATACCCCAATGTCACCATCAACCGTGTCAGCCGCACCTTCTCGGATCTGAAGACCACTCTGAAGCTTGCGCTGTCCTCCAACACACCCCCGGACGTCATCCAGGCCAACCAGGGCTACCCGGACATGGGAACGTTCGTTCAGGCGGGCATGCTGCAGGACGTCAACCGCTACGCCGACGCCTACGGCTGGAACAGCCGTTACCCGTCAGCGCTCCTGGATCTCAACCGGTTCACCCCGGATGGCAAGACCTGGCACACCGGAAACCTTTTCGGAGTCTCCCAGACCGGCGAAATGGTCGGCGTCTATTACAACAAGACCCTCCTCTCCAAGCTCGGCCTGAAAGCGCCGACCACCTTGGACGAACTCCAGTCCGACATGGCTGCGGCCAAGGCCGCAGGCGTCCAGGCACTCTCATTCGGCAACGCCGAGAAAACTCCCGGCATCCACATTTTCGGGACCATCCAGGACGCCACAGCGGGCAAGAAGGCTGTGCGTGATCTGGTCTTCAACACCGGAGGCAAGTGGACCGATCCTTCCACCGTCTCGGCCGCCAAAACTCTGGCCGATTGGACCGCAAAGGGCTACGTCTCATCCGGATCCAGCGGGGTCTCGCAGGACGCAGCCGCGGCAGCGTTCGGAAAGGGCCAGAGCCTCTTCCTCGTCCAGGGGACCTGGGAGCTCGCAACTCTGGATCAGGCTCTGGGCAAGCAGGTCGGTTTCACCGTGCTCAATGACCCGACCTCCGGTCAGCCGGCAACCATGGGCGGCGAAGGCCTTGCCTGGGCAGTCACTGGCAAGGCAAAGCAGCCCGACGTCGCGGCCGCCTACATCGACTTCATCACCAATGCCAACGCCAGCCAGGTCCTCGTCGACACCGGCAACCTGCCCGCTGTCCCTCCCGCGGACTGGGCGCCGAAGACCGGCAGCCTGGAAGCCGACATCGCCGCCCAATGGAAGAAGCTCAACGCAGCCGACGGTCTCACCCCCTACCTGGACTACACCACGCCCACCTTCTTTGACACGCTGACCGCAAGGGCTCAGAACCTCATCGCAGGCCAGGACAGCCCGGACGCTTTCACCCAGGCCCTGCAGACTGACTACGCGGCCTTCCAAGCCAAGAAGTAGCCGGACGGAAGCCGAGACAGGACCATGACGACAACAGCGACACGGCCAAAGACCAACCGCGCCTCTAAGACGCCCGGATGGCGAAATCACCGGGAACACAAGAGCCGGATTCAATGGAAGGGCTATCTCTACGTCCTTCCCGCGCTGATCGTCTTCATGGCCTTTCTCGGCGTCCCGCTTCTGCAAACCGCCTGGTACTCCCTGTGGGACTGGAATGGCTTGTCCGCGGCAACGTGGGCAGGGGTGGCAAACTACGCAGAAATCTTCACCGACCCCGGTCTCCTCGGCGGCTTCGCACACGTCGGCATCCTGATCATCTTCTACGCCCTGATTCCCGTCAGCCTGGCACTCGTGCTGACCGTGTTGATGAGCCGTGCAGCCCGGATGCGCGGAGCCTCACTATTCCGTTCCTTGCTGTTCCTTCCGCAGGTGGTGCCCACGGTCGTCATCGCATCCGTGTGGGTGTCGATCTACGCGCCGAACGGACTCCTGAACCAGGTCATAGCAGTCTTTGGCGTCCATGACCCGGCGACGGCATGGCTGGGGACAATCTCCACGGCCCTGCCCGCCGTGGGCATGATCGGCACCTGGCTGGGCATCGGGCTATGTCTCGTCCTTTTTGTCAGCGGCGTCTCCAGCATCCCGACCGAGCTCTACGAATCGGCCAGGCTCGACGGAGCGGGTGCCGTACGGGAATTCTTTTCCATCACCCTCCCGGGGCTGCGCGGACACATCGCCGTCGCCCTCACCCTCACCGCCACCACAGCACTCAAGAGTTTCGATATCGTCTACGTCACCACGCGCGGAGGTCCCGGAACAGCCACAACCGTTCCGGCCTACGAAATTTACAAC
Source organism: Paenarthrobacter sp. DKR-5 (assembly GCF_018531425.1). Taxonomy (GTDB): domain Bacteria; phylum Actinomycetota; class Actinomycetes; order Actinomycetales; family Micrococcaceae; genus DKR-5. Next base: position 331,319 of record NZ_JAHBOI010000005.1, on the reverse strand, counting down.
CGCGCCTTCGGCACGAACCAGGTCGGTTCCGCAGCTGCGATAGCCATCGTCCTGACTGCCTTCATTCTGGTGATTACGGTCGCCATCTCAAAGATCCAGCCCAAGGAGCCCCAGGAATGAGAATCACCCGCCGGGAGAAACTCCTTAACTACCTTGTGCTGTGCCTCTTTACGGCCGTCACCCTCGTACCGCTCATCGGTGTTCTGCTGTCGGCTCTCACGCCCAGGGACCAGTCGGGGCCCGGCTTCACTGTCCCGGACAGACTGGACTTCGGGAACTTCGTAACGGCGTGGAACGAGGGGAACTTCTCGTCATATCTGACCTCCAGCGTCATCGTCACGACGGCCACCGTCGCCATAACCATGGTCCTGGCGGTGCCCGCCGCCTTCGCCTTCGCCAGGTTCAAGTTCCCTGGATCGAAGGTCATCTTCTTCGTCATTCTGATCGGGCTCATGATCCCGGAAGAAGCTTTCATCATCCCGCTCTACTACAACCTCCGTGGCGCGGGCCTGACCGACAGTTACTGGTCGCTCATTCTGCCCCAGGCGGCCTGGTCATTGGGCTTCACAATCTTTTGGATGCGGAACTATTTCCTTTCCTTCCCCGGGACGATCATTGAAGCTGCCCGTCTCGACGGAGCCGCCGACCGGAAAATCCTTTGGCATGTGCTCCTCCCTTCCGCCCGTCCAGCCATCACCACCGCATGCCTGCTGGTGGCCATGTGGACCTGGAACGAATTCCTGATGCCGCTGGTAATGATCAACAGCGAATCCATGCGCACTGCCCCTCTCGCACTTGCATTCTTCAAAGGCCAGCACATCACCGACTACTCGCTTCTCGCCGCTGCCGGCACACTCATCGCACTGCCAATCGTGCTGCTGTATCTCGTCATGCAGCGCCACTTCATCGCCGGTATGCTCTCAGGCGCGGTCAAGGGATAGCACGATGCAGCTCCGGATAGTCGAAAATCAGCGGCAACTCGGCGAAACAGCGGCCGACATGATCGAGTCCGTCATACGCGCGAACCCCCGTGCAGTCCTCGGGATCGCAACCGGATCATCCCCGCTTCCCGTGTACGCCGCCCTCGCACGACGGGTTAGAAACGGACTGGACCTTTCCGGGGTCCAAGCGTTCGCACTCGATGAATACGTCGGTCTCAGCGCCGAGCACCAGCAGAGCTACCGAAACGTGATTCGCTGTGAAGTCGTCGAGCCGCTAAGAATGAACCCCGCCCTGGTCCACGTCCCGGACGGCTGCGCATACGACCTGAACGCTGAATGCCTAGGCTACGAGCGCGCGATCAAAGACGCTGGCGGAGTGGACCTTCAGATCCTTGGCATCGGCAGCAACGGCCATATCGGCTTCAACGAGCCCGGCTCCGACCCGGCATCGGAAACCAGAGTCGTCGACCTGACCGAACAGACCAGACAGGACAACGCTCGCTTCTTCAACAGCCTTCAGGACGTCCCGAAGCACAGCATCACGCAAGGTATCGGAACCATCCTGCGGGCCCGGCAGATCCTCCTCGTGGCCTCCGGGTATCCCAAAGCGGCAGCACTCAAAGCAGCCATGCACGAGCCAACGGATCCAGCCACGCCTGCTTCACACCTCCGAGCACATTCATCAGCAACTGTCATCGCGGATAGTGGCGCCGCGAGCCAACTGACCAAAGGTTCCCTCAGCCCCGCTCTCGCCAACTGACCCTCACTGCACGGCCTCGATGAGCAGGCGGGCGGTGATGCAGGGCCAGAGGCTGCGTCCCTCACCCGGTACAGAAGGCCCATCACAGAAGCGTAGCGACGGCCTTAGTGGTTTACCGCTGTGGTTCGTCGGTATGTTGGCGGGCAACTCGGCCCCCGGCGGGGCTGGCACGGCTCTTGCGTATCCGCCAAGTGATGAACACAATCAGTGCGAGAATGACCACGCCTGCCGTTACGTCCCGTCCTGCAGCTTTCGCCACCGTCTCGTAGGAGTTGCCGGCCAGGAAACCCAGCAGCACGAACCCTGCACCCCACACCAGTCCGCCTGCCGCGTTGAAGGCCAGGAACCTCGGGTAATGCATCCGGGACGTACCGGCCAGCGCGGGCATGACGGCGCGGAAGAACGCCACGAACCGGCCCAGGAACACCGCTGAGCCGCCGCGGCGGCGCAGGAACTCCTGCGCGTTCTCCAGTTTCGCCCGGCGCTTGTCCATGACTTTCAGGTTCAGCACCCGGGCCCCGAAGCGCTTGCCGATCTCGTAGCCGACGGTATCCCCGACCACTGCGGCAACCACGACGAGTGCCATCATCGACCACACTGGGACGTGCCCCCGGCTGGCCACGACGCCGCCCAGGACCGCTGCGGTCTCACCCGGGATCACAAACCCGACAAACAGGGCGTCCTCGGCGAAGACCAGCAAACCTACCAGCGTCAGTGCCAGGACCGGGCTGACGTTGAGGATCCTGTCAACGAAGCCGCCCATCAGGACAACCGCTCAGAGCGGCCCCGGTCCGGGAGACGGCCGGAAGGTCCTTCGTTTGGATAATGCTTGTTCAAGAGGGCGCTCCTCCGGTGTGTTTTGCCCGGGCCCCCTGCACGGCCGGCCCTGGCGGCAAAGCCTGTCCTTCACCGGCCACCTGTCCTTCGACAATACGCCCACCCCCGACACGCGGTCGTTTATCCGCTGCCGGCACCGGCCAGCGAAGCCGTTGCGGGAGGCTGCCGGCCACGCTCAGGGCACGGGCCGCTTCCGGTGAAGCGAAGGAGATGTTTCGCCCGCCCGGGTGCCCGGGGCGCCCCGGCCGCAACGGCGACCAGGACGGCGAGGGCGGCAAGGCCCCAGCCTGTCCCGGCGAGGGCAGCGGCGGAGCCGACCAGCAGCGGACCTCCGGCGTCCCCGAGCTCCGCGCTGCCCATGGTGGCTCTGCCGCCCGTGCCCAGACAATCGGCCAGCAGCCACGGCGGACCTTTTGGCTTCAGAACACGGCCCCCATGGCCCTGCGGTGGGGCCGCATGGGAGCAGATCCACCGACGACCACGCTCGACGGATTGTGATCGTCTGCAACGAGGGCTACAGCTCAAGCCTTGCCGCCCACACACCCTCCAACGGCTCGGGCTGACCCAAGCGGCCGATCTCGTCAGCGGCTTCCAGGCATGGGTGGAACTTCAGAAGCAGGCTCAAGACTGATCAGAGCTGCCGCCCGGCCACCATGCCTGTCAGGACGAGGGCAACGGGTGTCTTGATGCCCTTGACAGTGCCAACGATCGGGCGAACCATATCGCCTACTTGGGGCGCTCGATCCTCCGTCCCGCGTTTGGCAGCTCGCCGGAGGGATCGGGAATGCTCTTCAGAGCGGGGATTCTGTAGGGGGCTTTGCCATGACTACTTTCACTCGGATTGGCGACAGCGGAGCGCTGGCTGGCGAGGCCACCGATATCACTGTTGAAGACCTCGGCTTTTACTCACTGACGGCAGTGAGGACAGGATCCGGTGATCTGAAACTGATCAATTGGAGCACCGGCAGTCCCGGGCCGGTCACCCGGGATTCCGACAGCGACAACCAGGCGGGAGCGGTAAGCGCAATTTCCGTCACGAGGAACCGGAACCGCACCGTGACAGCCGTCCGGGATGGCAGCGGAGACTTGCTCCTCATTTCCTGGGACGACGGGAACGGTTCGGGACCCATCACCCGCCTCAAGGACACGCACGGTCATGCCGGTGCGGCCAGCATTGTTACCATCGTCCCCGGCCCGGCGAAGACAGCAGCGGACCTGGTCACGGCAGTTCGGGCCGGCAACGGCTCGCTGAAGCTGATTAGCTGGGCGCTCGACGGCGCCACAGGAGTCATCACCCGCCTCGGCGACAGCGACGACCAAGCCGGAGAAGTGGCCTCATCGCAGTATCGGTCCCGACGCCGAACATTGTGCTGACAGCGGTTCGGGCGGGTAACGGCAACCTCAAACTCATCAGCTGGGGCATCTCCGAAGACGGCCGAAATATCTCGCGGCTAGGTGACAGCGACGACCAAGCCGGAGAAGTGAGCGAAATCGCGATGGCCGGACTCCTCACAGCGGTCCGGGCGGGCAACGGCTCGTTGAAGCTCATCAGCTGGTCGATGTCGGCCGACGGTACACAGATCAAGCGTCTCCACGACAGCGGCAGTCAAGCCGGCGAGGCCACCTGTATTTGCATTTCCCGTTTCGGCGAAGCCCGATACGTGACGGCGGTGCGTGCAGGCAACGGCTCCCTGAAGCTCATCAGCTGGGACGTCGACCCGAATAGCGGCACCATCCAACGAACGGGCGACAGTGACGACAAGGCTGGCGCGGTCAGTGAAATTGCTTTGGCCGTGCCCACTTCGAACAACCTCACAACCGCCGTGCGCGCTGGCAACGGGACCTTGAAACTCATCACCTGGCGGATGGAGGGCTAGCCGGTCCAGGCCCGCGGCCGACCGGCCGGTCGGCCGGATCGCCTTAAGGTGGCGTCGGCATTGCGGGAAGCACCGCGATTTGCGAGGATGACAAACGTTGGGCTTTTCGGACAGGGGGAATGAGCATGCACGCCGCATCGGCAAGTGCAGCCATGGTGAGCGAGGTGGCCGCTGTGGCCTGCATCGCGTCCTCGTCATCAGCCCGGTCCGGCACCCCGGTGCGGCGCTAGCCGCCGGCACCCGCGTGCGTTCCTCGCTGTACCCGTCGTGAGGCATCGCCCTCTTACACGGGTCCGGAGCGGCTGGATCGGCTGATTCGCAGAACAAGGCCCCCTCCCTCAGTGATTCGGGGCACCAGCGAACCTTCCTGAAAGAGCTCTACCATGCAAAAAATCAGTGCCCAGCAGATCCGGTCATCATTCATCAACGCGAGCCGTTCCGAAGCGGCCAGGCTCAACCTGCCCAAAAACTTCGACACCCTCGACTGGGAGGCGCTGGACTTCCTGGGCTGGCGTGACGAAAAAATGCCGCTGCGCGGCTATCTCATCATCCCCGACGGCGGTGCACTCACCGGCATCATGCTCCGCGCCCCCGAGGGCGGGGCCAAGAAGAACCGCTCAGTGCTGTGCGAAATCTGTCGCGACGTGTTCTCCAAGGAGGACGTGCTCCTGTGGGTCGCCCGGCGGGCCGGCAAGCCCGGACGCGACGGCAACACCGTCGGGACGCTGATCTGCGCCGGCTTTGAATGCTCCGCGAACGCCCGCGTTGAACCGCCCGCCAACGGCATCCACCCGGACCCGGCAGAAGTCGTGAAGCGACAGATCCTCGGCGTTCAGTCCCGCAGCCAGCTGTTCCTGAACCGGGTCCGCGGCCGCTGAGCCGGTATTCGTGCGCGTCACACGGCGTTCCACGCGGGCGCACACCCACGGCGGCGGGACCCTTCCACCGACGACGGGGCCGCAGTTCCTCCGAGCTCGCCCGTGAGGAAGAACACATGAGGCCTCGGCGTGTACTTTTCCGGCATTCAATATGCTGGATTTAGTGGTGGCGGTCCGCTGCGTTCGTACGGACCGTCATCATCCTCAACTCCGTGGACGTACCGGACAGCAACGATTGCGGCCAGCGCCCCGGCCGAGGGGTTTGTGTGGTGTCGGCTTAAGAAGAAGGCTGGCGCCACCTTCTTTTCCCCACCGCACCGCAGGCCTTTCGAGCCTCGCCGCGTTGCAGTGCAAGCCCTAAACTCCGCGTGTGTCGGCATTCATACGCGGCGCGTTGCCGCAGGGCCGGCCGCCAGGGAGGCCCCGTGCCCGTTCCTGCCAGCGTCGAGATTTCGAACAGCGTCTAAACCCCGTTTGTCCCTTGAGGGACAAACGGGAATGCCCCCGGTTTCCACCGGGGGCATTCCCGTTTCTCCGGTCATACTCTCCAGCGCTCACTTGGCGTTGGCGACCTCCTGGGCCCAGAGGAAGAACTTGTTGGTCCCGAGGTCCTTGACCGTGGTGATGCCGAATGCTGCCTTCAGATGTTCTGCGTCCGCGTCCGTCACGCCCTTGAGCGCACTGACGGGCGAGGAGGCCAGCTCCTCACCGGACTTGCCGTGGTACGCCATGTCGAAATGGTCTTCGATTCCTGCCATAATCCTTTGCTCCTTTGCAAAGCAGACCGCCCCCGGGGGAGGCGGCTGCAATCGGCAGTGCGTTGACGCACTGGAGCACATTCAACTCCTCGCCGCTCCGGCTGTCCCGGGCCCAACGGCCGTTGCGTTCAGCATCGGACCGCCCCAAAACACACCGTCAAGCCAGGCCGTCACGGGAGTTCACACGCGTTCACGCGGCGCAATACAGCTTTACCGCCCTGCTGCGGGAGGCCTAGCGTACTGAAGCTGCGAGCATTCTGCCGCGCGACCTAAAGGGGGCCCACATGCTTATTTCCGGCTTATTCGTTGGCATCGCACTTGGTTTTGCGATGCAACGTGGACGATTCTGCGTCACGGGCGCGTTCCGTGACGTGTGGGTGAACAGGAACACCCGCTGGCTGAGTGCCTTCCTGCTGGTCGTCGCCGTCCAGAGCGTGGGGGTCTTTGCCCTCGACGCCCTCGGCGTCATCCACCTGCAGACACCGGCGTTCCCGTGGCTGGCGACCATCGTCGGCGGCTTCATCTTCGGTTTCGCGATCGTGCTCGCCGGCGGCTGTGCAACCGGCACCTACTACCGCTCGGGTGAAGGCCTGGTCGGCAGCTGGCTCGCGCTGATCACGTACGCGCTGTTCAGCGCAATCATGAAGACCGGCGCGCTCTCCGGCTTCAACACCGCGGTGCGCTCAGTGACGATCAAGGAGAACAACTTCTACCAGGTCCTCGGGGTCTCCCCCTGGGTTTTGGTAGCACTGCTCGCGGTCGGCGTCGGGCTGGCCGTCCGGCACCACCTCAGCAAGCCCAAACTCAAGTTCGCCGCCCTTCCGGCGTCGCGTACGGGGCTTGCGCACCTGCTGTTCGAGAAGCGGTGGGGCGCTTTCGGCACGGCCGTCGTGATCGGCCTGATCGCGATCGCCGCTTGGCCGCTAAGCTGGGCCAGCGGTCGCAAGGACGGACTTGGCATCACCACTCCCTCCTCGAACCTGGTCAACTATCTCGTGAGCGGCAAGACCAGCCTCATTGACTGGGGCGTTTTCCTCGTGGTCGGCATTCTGCTCGGCTCCTTCATTGCGGCGAAGGGCAGCGGAGAGTTCCGCGTCCGGGTCCCTGACGCGACGACGGTCCTCAAGAGCCTCGGCGGCGGAGCCCTGATGGGCATCGGCGCGGCGCTCGGCGGCGGCTGCACCATCGGCAACGCCATGGTCCAGACCGCGGAGTTCAGCTTCCAAGGCTGGACGGCGCTGGTCTTCATGCTCCTGGGCACCGGAGTGGCCGCGAAGCTGACCATCCCGAAGCGGCGGAGCGCCCCCGCCTCCACCGGAGCACCTGCCCGCGTGCTGAGCAACGCCTAGTTCTCCTCGCATTCGGATCACTCTCAAAGCGGGCCGGACCCGGCCCCGAAAGGTCACACATAATGGCAAAGGTAACCCTCGAAACCAACGGCGAAGTCTGCCCGTTCCCCCTCATTGAAGCGCAGGACGCCATGGCGACCCTCACTGGCGGCGACGAGCTGGTGATCAACTTCGACTGCACGCAGGCCACGGACGCGATTCCGCGCTGGGCGGCCGAGAACGGGTACCCGGTGACGGATTTCAGCAAGACCGGCGACGCGGAATGGTCCATCACGGTCCAGAAGGCCTGACCCGCGCCCGCGGGCACACCGCGACACATTTCGGTTTCCCCTTGCCGGCACGTCTGGCAAGGGGAAACCTGTTTAAACGGCCCTGCGGCCGGGGAGGCTGGGCGGCGCCGTCGTGGCGCGGGGAATGAGCCTTGTGGGCATCTTGATCTGGGTCGTTTCAGGGGTCTCGCCGTTCATCAGGGCGACGACGAGGGCGGCTGCGGCGGCGCCGATGCGGCCCATGGGCTGGCGCACCGTCGTGAGCGGCAGGGCGTGCCGAGCGGCCTCCGGAATGTCGTCGAAGCCCACCACGGAGAGGTCGCGCGGCACCTCCAGACCGAGCTCCCGGGCGACTTCGACGACGACGATCGCGGAGAGGTCATTGGCGGCGAAGACAGCGGTCGGCCGGTCCGGCCTACTGAGCAGGCGGTGCGCTGCTTCCCGGGCAGATTCCGTCTCATAGTTGCCGACCACGACCAGCGAGGGGTCGAACGGGATCCCCGCCTCAGAGAGGGCATGGCGGTAACCGGCCTCCCTGGCGGCGGCTGAGCGCAGGTCTGGCCGGCCCGCGACGAAACCGATCCTTCGGTGGCCCAGTTCCATCAGGAACCTGGTGGCGCTCCGGGCGCCGCCCAGGCTGTCGGACTCGACGGTCGGCAGATCCACGCGGCCAGTGTGCGGGTCGATGGCGACGATGGGTACCTCGGCGCTCACGTTCACGACGGTGGGCGTGACCATGATGGCACCGTCGATGAGGGTGCCGCTCAGGCGGCTGAGCGATCGCCGTTCCCAGCCCTCGGAGGAGGACTGGCGCGACCCGCTGTAGGCCAAAAGGTCGTACCCGGAACCGCTCAGGGCGGACCCGACACCCTTCAGGATTTCCGCGCTGAACGGCTCAAAACCGGCCACGAGGACGCCAATAACCCCTGTCTTCCGGGAGCGCATGCTGCTGGCGACGAGGCTCGACTCGTAGCCGAGCTCCCGCGCGATCCGCAGGATCCGTTCGGTCATTTCCACTGCCACCCCGTAGCGGCCGTTGACCGCCTTGGACACGGTGGAGACCGAAACGCCGGCTGCCTCGGCCACGTCACGGATAGTTGCGCGCCTTCTCATAGGGCCCGAGCGTACTTCATGGAAAAGGTTTTCGAAAACGTTTGACGGGCCCTTCGGCCCTTGCGAAGCTTCAGGGGTCCGGAGTGATCCGGGACACTTTTAGGTCGGACCCGGCTGAAGCTGAAGGACTCATCCTCTCTCATTCCCGGGCACGATCCTGCCTCCTAAGCGCGCCCAGACGGGGCGCCGCTCAACGAAGAGAACAGGGTGGAATTAGATGAAAGCCAAAAAGCTCCTGACAGGGGCAGCGGTTCTGGTGTTGGGCTCGCTGGCCCTCAGCGGCTGCGGCGGCCCTTCCGGCGGCTCCTCTGACGGCAAGGTGACCATGTCGCTCTGGGAGAACTCCACAACCGGCCCTGGGCTGCAGTTCTGGAAGACCGCTGTCGCGGACTTCGAGAAGGCACACCCCAATGTCACGATCAACATCCAAGCGATCCAGAACGAGGATCTGGACGGCAAGCTCCAGACAGCCCTCAACTCCGGGGATGCTCCCGACATCTTCATGCAGCGCGGCGGCGGCAAGATGGCCGCCATGGTCCAGGCAGGACAGCTGATGGACCTCACCGGCAAGGCATCCGAGGACACCAAGAAGGTGATCTCGGACGGCTCCTTCAAGGCGGAAACGTACCAGGACAAAGTCTGGGCAATGCCGCTCGCGGTGCTTCCGGGCGGTCTGTTCTACAGCCAGGACCTTTTCAAGTCGGCCAAGATCACCTCGGCACCCGCCACCATCAGCGACCTGGAAGCCGACGTCGCCAAGCTGAAGTCGACGGGTGCGGCGCCCGTCGCACTGGGCGCAAAGGATGCCTGGCCGGCCGCCATGTGGTTCTACTGGTTCTCGATGCGCGAGTGCGACGCCGCGACGATGCAGAAGACGGCCGACTCGAAGGACTTCTCCGACCCGTGCTGGCTCAAGGCAGCACAGGATGTGCAGAGCTTCGCAGCCACCAAGCCCTTCAACGACGGCTTCCTGACGACGTCGGCACAGCAGGGTGCCGGCAGCTCCGCCGGCCTGCTCGCGAACCACAAGGCGGCGATGGAACTCATGGGCGCCTGGGATCCCGGAGTGATCGCTTCGCTTACGCCGAACCAGAAGCCGTTGCCTGACCTCTCGTGGTACCCCTTCCCCGGAGTTTCCGGCGGAAAGGGCGACCCGGCCGCGATCATGGGCGGTGTTGACGGGTTCTCGTGCTCCGTGAAGGCCCCGAAGGAATGCGTTGACTTCCTCAACTTCATTGCAAGCACACCGCAGCAGGTTGCCTACTACAAGGCCTTCAACGCTCCCCCGGTGAACTCCGAGGCACAGAAGTCGGTCACCGAGCCGTACCTGAAGGAGATCCTCAAGGCCTACAACGCGGCGCCCTACGTCTCCCAGTGGCTCGACACGGTGCTCGGCCAGAACATCGGCAACGCGCTGAACGTCGCCGTCGTCGACATGCTCGCCGGCAAAAGCGACCCGCAGAAGTTCATCCAGACGGCGAATGACGCCGCCAAGAAGGGCTAAGAGGAACTTCCGTGAGCAACACCCGCGAGACAACCTCGGCCGGCCCCGTGTCGACAGCGGATCTCGCGCGGCGTGATGGGAGCGGCGCAGTCGCGCCGCTCCCATCGAAGCCGCGCCGCCGCGGCATCGACTGGTCCGGCCGGCTGGAGATCGCAATCCTGGCGGGACCGGCGGTCGTCGTCTTTGTCGCCTTCGTGATCTTCCCCGTCGTGATGGCGGCCTACTACGGCTTCTTCCGCTGGGCCGGGTACGGACCGCCGACCAACTTCGTCGGCCTGCAGAACTACCTGGTGATCCTGCAGGACCCGGCCTTCCTGCAGGCCCTGGGCCACAACGCCGTAATCGTCGTGATGTCCCTCGTGCTCCAGGGCCCGGCGGCCATCCTCCTGGCACTGCTGCTGAACCGCAAGATGCGCGGCCAGTCAATCATCCGCGTGCTGATCTTCGTGCCGTACGTCATCTCCGAGGTCGTGGTCGGCACCGGCTGGAGCCTCATCCTGCAGACCAACGGCGGCCTCAACGGTTTCCTGAGGAACGCCGGACTCGGCTGGGTGGCCCACGACTGGCTCGCTGATCCAAGCGTCGCGGTCTGGACGCTGATGGGCATCCTCACCTGGAAGTACATCGGCTTTGCGGTCATCCTGTTCCTCGCCGGCCTGCAGAGCATCCCGGAGGAGCTCTACGAGGCAGCCGCGCTCGACGGCGCTTCTTACTGGCAGATCCAGCGGCGCATCACCCTCCCGCTGCTCGGGCCGACGCTGCGGATCTGGGTGTTCCTGTCGATCATCGGGGCGCTGCAGCTGTTCGACCTCGTCTACATCATCTGGGGCCAGTACGTTTCGTCGACCGCCGGCACCTCGACCATGGCAACCTACATGGTCACCAACGGCCGCAACGCCGGCAACTACGGGTACGGCAATGCCGTCGCCGTGGTGATCTTCCTCATTTCCCTCGTGGTGGCGCTGCTGTACCAGCGCTTCGTGCTCCGCCGCGACACCGAGGGTGCCCTAACAGAAAGGAAGGCGCGATGACCGCCGTCGCCTCCGCCCGGGCGCACCGCCGGGCCCAGCAGAAGGGCCTGCCATGGGGCTCCCCCGTCGTCTACTTCGTGGCGCTCGTCGTCATCGCCCTGATGCTCGCTCCGATCGCGTACATCATCCTCGGCGGCTTCCGCACCAACGCGCAGATCACGACCGACCCGGCCGGCTTCCCGAACCCGTGGAACGTCGGCAACTACCTCTCCGTCATCGGCGGGGGTGTGTTTTGGCGCCAGGTGCTGAACTCGACAATCGTCGGCGCGGCGACCACCGTGGGAGCCGTCGGCCTGGGCCTGATGGCCAGCTACGTCCTCGCCCGGTACCGGTTCCGGGGACGCGGTGCCCTGTACTCGCTCTTCGCAGCGGGGCTGATGTTCCCGATCACGGTCGCGATCACGCCGCTCTACATCGTGGTCCGCAACCTGGGCCTGATGAACTCGCTGGTGGGCATCATCGTGCCGCAGATCGCTTTCGCGCTGCCGACGACGATCATCATCCTCGTGCCGTTCCTGCGCGCCATCCCGGACGAGATCCAGGAATCCGCGTTCATTGACGGCTGCAGCCGGCTCGGGTTCTTCTTCCGCATGGTGCTGCGACTTTCGCTGCCGGGTGTGATCACAACCGGGATCCTGGTCTTCATCGGCAGCTGGAACAGCTACCTGCTGCCGCTGTTCATCCTGAACCACGAGGCCTCCTTCACCCTCCCGCTCGGGGTGCAGGCGTTCTCGTCGCAATACTCCACGGACACCGCACAAGTGCTCGCGTTCACATCCCTGTCCATGATCCCCGCGCTGGTGTTCTTCAGCCTGTTCGAACGCCGGATCGTCGGAGGACTCACCGGGGCCGTCAAGGGCTGACGGCGCCACACCCTAGGAAAGAAGCATGAGCATCCCAGAGAACCTCCCCGCCCACCCTGCCGTCTCCGAGCGGGTCCAGCGGCTGCACGCCCGGATGACCCTCGAGGAGAAGCTGGCCCAACTGGTCGGCTATTGGGTGGACAAGGGCGAGGACACCGTGGCGCCGCTCGACGGCGAGTTCACCACTACCACCAGCTACGCCGACGCGACTGCCAACGGCATCGGACACCTCACGAGGGTGTACGGCACCCGTCCCGTCGATCCCCTCGAACGGGCGCAGTGGCTGTGGTCCGAGCAGCGCCGGCTGCGCGAGCAGACCAGGCTTGGCATCCCTGCCCTCGTCCACGAGGAGTGCCTGACCGGCCTGGCCGCCTGGAAGGCAGCCACATTCCCCACCCCGCTGGCCTGGGGAGCCGCGTTCGACCCGGAGCTGGTCGAGCAGGTCGGAGCCGCCATCGGCGCTTCAATGCGCGAACTGGGCATCCAGCAGGGGCTGGCCCCGGTCCTGGACGTGGTCCGCGACCCGCGCTGGGGCCGCGTGGACGAATGCATCGCCGAGGACCCCTACGTGGTCGGCACGATCGGCACGGCCTATGTGCGCGGCCTGCAGTCCGCCGGGGTGCACGCAACGCTCAAGCACTTCGTCGGCTACTCGGCGTCGCAGGCCGGCCGCAACCACGCCCCGGTGCACGCCGGGACACGGGAGATCCGGGACGTCCTGCTCCAGCCGTTCGAGATGGCAGTGCGCGACGGGCACGTGCGGTCAGTGATGAACTCCTATTCGGAGATCGACGGCGTCCCGGTCGCCGCAAACCCTGAGTACCTGACCGAAATCCTGCGCAACGAATGGGGTTTCGACGGCACCGTCGTTTCCGACTACTTTGCGGTCGCCTTCCTGCACACGATGCACCGGGTCGCCGCCGGACGCGGCGAGGCCGCCGAACTGGCTCTGTTCGCCGGCATCGACGTGGAGCTGCCGACCGGTGACACGTTCCTGGCCCCGCTCGCCGAACGCGTCCGCGCCGGCCTGACCGAAGAGTCGCTGGTGGACCGCGCGGTGCTGCGCGTGCTGGCGCAGAAGGAGGAGCTGGGCCTGCTCGACGCGACCTTCGAGACGCCGCCGGCCGAGATCGACCTCGACACGCCGCGGCACCGCGAGCTGGCGCTGCGCCTCGCGGAGGAATCCCTGGTGCTGCTGACCAACGACGGCGTCCTGCCGCTCGCTGCGACCGCCGGCAGGATCGCGGTGCTGGGCCCGAACGCCGATGCCGTCGAAGCCCTCATGGGCTGCTACTCGTTCGCCAACCACGTGCTGGCGCACCACCCCGATGTGCCCATCGGCTTCGCAATCACGCCGGTGCTGGAGGCACTGCGGGAGGAGTTCAGCGGGGCCACGGTGTCAACCGCCCAAGGCTGCCGGGTGGACGGCGAGGACCGGTCCGGCATCGCGGAAGCAGCGGCAGCCGCCGCCGACGCCGAGGTGGCCGTCGTCGTCGTCGGCGACCGCGCCGGTCTCTTCGGCCGCGGGACGGTGGGCGAGGGCAACGACGTCCAGAGCCTGGAATTGCCCGGCGTCCAGCGGGAGCTGGTGGAGGCAGTGGTCCGGACAGGGACCCCGACCATCATGGTGGTCCTGTCTGGCCGGCCGTACGCGATCGGCTGGGCCATCGAAGGAACCGACGCGCCGGCCGCCGTCCTGCAGGCCTTCTTCCCGGGAGAGGAGGGCAGCCGGGCCATCGCCTCCGTACTCTCCGGACGGGTGGCACCCTCCGGGCATCTGCCGGTCTCGCTGCCCCGGTCCGCCGGCGCACAGCCGTTCTCCTACCTGCACCCCGTGCTCGGCGGCCCGTCCGAGATCACGAGCGCCGACAGCACGCCGGTGCTCCCCTTCGGCCACGGCCTCGGATACACGACCTTCGAGCGCACTGACCTTTATGCGGATGCCTCCGTGGCCGCCGGGGAGTCTTTCCGCGCAGCCGTCACGGTGCGAAACAAGGGCGAACGCGCCGGCACGGACCTGGTGCAGCTCTACGCCCGCGACGTCCACGCCAGCGTCACGCGGCCCGTCGCCCAACTGCTTGCCTACACGCGGGTTCCGCTCGAGCCGGGCGGGAGCGCACTGGTCACGTTCGACGTGCCGACTGCCCGGCTGGCCTTCACCGGTAGCAGCGGTGCCCGCATCGTCGAACCAGGCGACGTCGAACTCTGGGTCGGTCCGTCCTGCGACGTCCGCGACGCCGCGGCGACGCTCACGATCACCGGACCCGAGCATGCCGTGACAGCGGAGGACCGCCGGGTGGCGGGCCACACCGTCCAGGTTCACGAGACCCTCCACTCCGACCGCTGAAGGAACCCGATGCACAACGATCTGCCCGAACCGGAACTCCGCACCTACAAGAGCGCCCAGACCTGCCCGGAGGATTTCGACTCGTTCTGGGAGCAGACTCTTGCCGACGCCCGCCGGGCCGGCGGCGACGTCACGGTCGAACCAGTCCACACCGGCCTGGAAACCGTCGACGTGTACGACGTCACCTTCCCGGGATTCGGGGGCCATCCCGTTAAGGCATGGCTGCGGACACCGAAGAACCCGGCGGCCCCGCTGCCGGCGGTCGTCCAATATGTCGGCTACGGCGGAGGCCGCGGACGCCCGTGGGAGAACCTCTTCTGGGCCTCGGCGGGCTTCGCGCATCTCCAAATGGACACCCGGGGACAGGGGTCCGGATGGTCGGTCGGCGACACACCGGACACGGGCGCCCCCTCGGGCCCCCAAGTGCCCGGCGTGATGACAAAGGGCATCAGCAGCAAGGAAAGCTACTATTACCGCCGGCTCTTCACCGACGGGGTCCGCGCCGTCGACGCCGCACGGACCCTCCGGTTGGTCGACCCGGCCCGCGTTGCCGTCACGGGCGGGAGCCAGGGCGGAGCCATCGCGCTGGCCGTCGGCGCGCTTGTGCCCGATCTGTCCGCCGTCGCAGTGAGCGTCCCCTTCCTCTGCGACTTCCCCCGCGCGACGGTGATCACCGACGCCTACCCCTTCCGCGAGATCGCGGACTACCTCTCCACCCACCGCACCGAGCACGACGCCGTCCACGAGACCTTGACCTACTTCGACGGAGTCAACTTCGCCACCCGGTCCAGGCATCCGGCCTTCTTCTCGGTCGGACTCATGGATCCGATCACGCCGCCGTCCACCGTCTTCGCTGCCTTTAATGCCTACGACGGCGAGAAGGAGATCCAGGTGTGGCCGTACAACGGCCACGAGGCCGGCGGCCCGGAGGATGAGCAGCTGATGCGCCAGTTCCTCTCCCGGACGGTCCGGAAGAACCCCTGAGCCCGCGAGGCCGGGGGCGTGAAAGGAGAACCCAAGCCCCTCCCGTGCAGTACTCAACCAATTTAGGAGTATCCATGGCTATACATCGTCCCCTGCTCATCGGCGCCCTCGGACTGTGCGCCGTCCTCGCCGCCCCGGCCGCGGCCATGGCCGCGCCTGGCCCCTCGGAGGCCGGCGGCGCTTCGCACCACTCCGACTCGCTTCGCTCGCTGGCCGCCAACATCGGCCTGCGCATCGGCACAGCAGTGAACACGGATCAGCTCGCGAGCAACGAGGCCTACCGGGACATCACTGCGGCCGAGTTCTCGACGGTAACGGCGGAGAACGTCATGAAGTGGCAGCTGGTGGAGCCTACGCAGGGCAACTATGACTGGAGCGCTGCCGACCGGCTTGTGGCGTTTGCCGAAGCGAACCACCAGCTTGTGCGCGGCCACACCCTTGTCTGGCACAACCAGCTGCCCGACTGGCTCAACGCCGCAGCTGCACAGATGAGCCCGGACCAGCTGCGGGCAATCCTGCACAAGCACATCACCGACGAAGTGACGCACTTCAAGGGCAAAATCTGGCAGTGGGACGTAGTCAACGAAGCATTCAACGACGACGGAACCCTCCGGAACAGCATCTGGCTGCAGAAACTGGGCCCAGGGTACATCGCCGATGCCTTCCGCTGGGCGCACGAAGCGGACCCCAAGGCCAAGCTCTTCTACAACGACTACAACATCGAGTTCACCGGGCCGAAGAGCAATGCCGTCTACTCCTTGGTCAAGGACCTTCAGGCTCAGGGTGTGCCCATTGACGGGGTCGGGTTCCAGACGCACCTGGACACGCAGTACCCGCTGCCGGACCTGCAGAACAACCTGCAGCGGTTCGCCGACCTCGGGCTCGAAGTAGCCGAAACCGAAGTCGACGTGCGCACCTCGCTGCCGGTCACCCCCACCGCGCAGTCTGCCCAGGTCGCCGCATACTCCCAGACGCTGCAGGCCTGCATGGCCGTGAGGCAGTGCATCTCCTACACCGTCTGGGGCTTCAGCGACGCTGACTCATGGGTCCCGGGGGTCTTCCGGGGCGAGGGAGCGGCTGACATCTACGACGAGAACCTCCAGCCGAAGCCGCAGTATTTCGCTCTTAAGCAGGACCTCGCTCTCGGAAAGGGCGCACCGCACCGCACGGGGCAGGGTGTCGGCAGGAACTGACGGCCGCCGCCAAGGGTAGTTAGGGACGGTGTTCCGGAGGGGAGCCGGCGAGGGTGGGATCACCGTCACCTGCTCCCCTTTCAGCGGGCTGGTCTTAGCGACCTGCACCGTTAAGGGTGCCGTGGATGAAGCGGACCAGGCCGTCCCACACGACGGCCGACGACGACGGCGTCAGCGTGACGGCGCCGGTTTCATCCGCCTGGACGGCGTAGTGGCCGGCGGCGCCGGCGTTGAGCCAGCTCTGGCTGGCCGGGGCGCCCGGGTACATGAGATTCCACCCGGTCCAGGGCTGCTCCCACATCCGCCGGACGCCGTCGCCCACGCCGGCAGGGACCGGCTCGGCCGCCGACGCCATCCGCGCCTCGAACACAGGCCCCGGGATGGTCAATCCGCTGTCCGGGAGGGACCAAGCGGGTGCCAGGGCGCACCAGGACGCCAGGAGCATGGGCAGCTGCGCGGCATCGACGAGGTCCAGTTGCTGATTTCCCGGAGCGATGGCGGACTGCTCGGGCTGGAAGGGGCTGGGCCCTGCTGAGAGGATCGCGAGCCCGTCGCCGGTCCACACCTGGATCCCGGTGCTGAGCTCTCCGTGCCGGGCCGCCAGGATGAACCCGGCACCGGGGGTTCGCCACGGCGTCGTGAAGGTCTCTCCAGCGTCGGTGAGGCGGCCGTTCTTCCCGGCAAGTCCCGCCTGGACCAGCTCTGCCAGTGCGGCCTTGTCCGCGGCCGAGGCGAAGCGCCCCACGCGGCCGCCGTCGGCCAGAGCCATAAGCAGGTGAAGGGCGACGCTCGTCAGGACCGGCCCCTGGCAGCGGTAGGGCTGCGCGGCCTGGATCGCGGCAAGGTCCTCCCTCGCTTCCCCGGCCGCCGCTGAGGCGAGCTCGTCCAGCCGGGGCTCCTGCGGGGCAACGCTGCCGATTCCGCCGGATTCCGCCGCACCAGCCGCAACACCGTTCCCTTCCGCCCGGCTGCCCGCGTACCCGAGCCCCGAAATCATATGCGCGAAGAGGCCCTCCATGCCCACGTAGTCCGGGACGGCGTAGCTCGCGGAGGCCTCGATTGCCTCTTCCCCGGCAACCAGCAGCCAGCGGTCAACGCAAACGGTCTGCCCCGCCGCGTGGTACACAAACTTCTGCTTCCGCGCCGGGAGCGGGCCGACGTGCACTGCCTCGTTGGAGAGGACGTGCACGCCCTCGCCGAGCGCCATCGTTGAGGCGATGGCCGCCGTGGCGAGCCTGGTCAGCGTCGCACCCTCGTCCGGTTGGACGCGGATGACGAGGTTGGGGCGGAAGCGGCCCTCCGGGACCGGAGGATGCGCCAATACGAGCACCGACCGCGGGTCCTGCAGCCGCTCCCATGTTCGCAGCCGCGGCACGGACACGCCGGCCGCCGGCTCCCGGACCCACTCACCGCTCACGGCTTCGCTGCCGGTCACGGCGCCGTGTCCCGGCCGCCGTCGGGCGCTTGCGTTGGCTGGTTCGTTTGACCCGCAGCCGGCCTGGAGGCGCCCCGGCCGTATTTGAGCGTGTACAGGTCTTCCCCGCGCTTAATTGCATCATTGGTCTCCCTCAGCCACCGCGGCTGCATGAACCGCGGCATCCAGAAGCACCCGACGATGCCGATCACCAGGCAGGCGAGATTCGCAAACGACAGCAGGGCGGGCAGCACCGGAATGTGCCATGACAGCCACCAGTTGCCGAACGGCAACGTCGCCAGCCAGGCACCGATATAGGTGGCAGCCAGCCCCGGCTGCCCGGGAGCCACGCTGTTGAGCGCCAGCAGTCCCAGCCAGATTTTGCGGTACAGCAGAATGCCGCACACGAAAAGAAAGAGACCCCAAGGGACGACAAACAGGGCGAAATAGGGGTTGATCACAAGCGCCTTTCGGGTCGGGTGCTCAGGCGTCAGGCGGCGGGCAACTGCTCAAAGCCTAATCGAGGGCGGGAACGGGGGTCAGCCGAAGAGCGAATGCCAGGCCCCCACGGCCGCATCCTTGGCTCCGTCGTAGAGGTGCACCGCACCGTCGGCGGCGGCATCCTTGACGCTCTTTCCACCCAACAGATCCAGATGCTGGTCGCTCAGGTAGGAGATGCCCATGCCGACACCGAAGCCGACGACGGTTCCCACCGGGCCGCCGATGGCCGTGCCGACGGCGGCGCCGGCCATCCCGGCTCCGATGTCCATGCCGGTCTTGGTCACTGTCTTCACCGCGCCCACCTCATCGGCCCTGGCATTACGGGCCGACTCGCTCATGGAGGGATCGTCCTTGAGCAGTTCGTTGTATTCAAGGTCGCGCTCGTCGACGAAAGTCACTCCAGCCATTGCAGCGGACACGGCCCAGCCGCCAACTTTGAGGCCCTTCAACCCGGTCGGCAGTTCGGCGAAGCTCGGTGTTTCCGCAGCAGGAACCTCCGGGCGCCAGTTCACCGGGTTGGCGTCGACCCGCGTGCGGTACCAAGCGACGTTTCCATACATCGCCTTGTTGACCTCGGGACGCCAGTCCATCTTGGTCGCGAACCCGTCACGCCAGTACTGCTCCATCCGGGTGCGTCCAAAATCCGGGTGCTCGGAACTGTGGATGCTGATTTCCCGGCCCGCCACCGTGAGGTACCGGTCCCCTGTCGCTTCCGCCGCCGTCAGCGAGCCGGGCTGGAGCGGGGTGAAGGCAAACTCCTGCCACGGCACGGGGACCTCGTGGTACGCGGCTATCCGCACCGACTTGAAGGTGTAGAGGTCCGAATACCCGTCGGCGGCTCCCACGAATGCGGCAAAGTTGCGGCCCGCCCAGAGCCCCATGCCCGGCTTAGGGACGCCGTCGATGCGGCCGATGCTTTCCGCGCAGTCGGACTCGGCTTGCCGGTATCTTCCGGCCAGGTCACTGATCCGCGCCCGCAGCACATTCTCAGCCCCGATCAGGGGGTTGCTTCCGCCCCCGAGGGGATCACCGAGGCCGCCCAGTGGATCGGAGAGCGCGGGCCGCGCGAGGAAATCCGCGACGTCGGCGAGCAGGTTCCGGCGTTCCTGCTGCAGCGTTTGGATCTCAGCCGCAAAGTCTTCCAGCGCTGCGGCTGCCTGGTGCGACGCCGTCCGGACCGCGTCCCCGTGCGGGTTGATGTTGCGGAACACCGAGAGCACCTCATTTTGCTCCGGTGCCCGGTAGTTTCCATTCAGCCTTGTCCAGGTATCGGCAGCCCCTGCTACCGCCGAGGAAACCGCCTCACCCTCCTTGCGGATCCGGGCCGCGGCGGCATCCAAGGCTGCCGGGGACGCCCATCCGTCGAGCGTGCTCGTGTCCAATCCCACGGCTACTTCTTCGCGTCCTCGAGCACGATGGCGGGTGCCTGGCTCATCTGGTTGCGGCCGTTCTGCGCCATCCGGGCATCACCAAGTTCATAGGCAGCGACCGCCTCGCGGACTCCCCCGGTGGCATTTTCGATCCGTGTGGCAGCCGCCTCGCACTGGATGGCCAACACGTCATTCCACAGCGTAATCAGGGCGCCAGCCACCGGACCGCCCGCGGAGGCCCCGATCGCTTCGTCGACGGCGCTGCTGAGCTTTGCCCGCTGGCCCGCCAGCTGCTCGTTCTCGGCGTCGACCGCCCCCAGGATCGAGCGGCAGGTTGCCGCATTGATGTCATACCCGTCCAACGCCACGTCTCATGCCCCCTCATGCCCATGTATCCCTCACGAGACTAAGCGCAGATGGCGTTTGCCGCGATGGGGAGTGGTACCCATGCCTCGGCTCCCGCTAAAAGGAAGCCGGCCGGCCCTCACCGGAAGTCGGGGCACGCCTCGTTGCTGCAGCCGGCATCGCGCGGGAGCCAGTGCGCACCGCCCTCCGGCTTTTCCGCCTCGGTCCAGCGGATGTGCCGGTGCTGGCCGCACAGTTCGCAGCTCGGCGCGACGTAGCTGGCCTTCTCCTCATCCGTGTACAGCCTGAACTCACCCATGGGACGAACCTCCTGCGACACCTGACCCGGGACGAAGCGCCCGGAAACCGGAACAGTTCCGATGCTACGCCGCAGCGCCGCCGGGCGGCACCGCTGCTTAGAGGCTGCTGAAGCGTTATCCCCGCGGTTTGAGAAGTCCGCGGACCTGGTCTCCGATACGGAGCCCGTCGCGGTCCATCCAGTACCGACGCAGCACACTCATTCCCACGCAGATGTCCATGGAATGAACGCCCGCCAGGGCGCCGATATCCTCGGTGATGAAATCCGCCAGCTCAGAGGGCCCTGCGAAGACACCGTTGTGAATCACCGAGGTGCTGCCGGCAACCATGGAGACCATGCGCGCGGACGGGTGCTGGCTCAGGTCCGTCAACACTGCGGGGATCGCTGAGGGGTCGACTTGCAGGGAGATGATTGCGTTCAGCGGGAACCCGACCGCGCCTGGTTCCACTTCGACCCGGGGAGAAATAGCGCCGGAACCCAGGATCGTCTGCATGCTGCGGTAAGCAGTGGAGCTGCTTACCGACAACTTACGGGCAAGTTCAGCTGCTGAGATGCGCGCGTTGTGCCCCAATTCCAGCAACGTGCGGAAGTCGATGTCGTTAAGGTCATCGATCCGCGAGATCGCGGGAAGCACTACCTGGTCGGCGTAGCCTTCCAACGCATTGTGCTGCTGCTCCGTAAGCCGGTTGAGCCGCCAGGACTGGCCAACGCGCGGGCTCTTCAGCACGAGTTGGCTCTGCGCGGAGGCGATGCCTGGTATGGAAGGAATTCTGCGGCTGATCAAGTCGTTGGCGTCCGAGCCGACAAGCGGAAACAGATCCGCGTAAATGTCCGCGCTTCCCGAGGTGACAAGCAGGAACTGGATCTCAGGGAATTCCTTCATCCGCTCGGCCACTTCGTAGGAGCGCCCGGGCTGGCAGCGGATCCACATCTGGAGCGGGTTGCCCGACGTGATAAGCGGCCAGGCAAAACGACCGATCACCTTGACAACACGATCCCGCTGCAGCCTTTTAAGCTTCCGCGTCACCGTCGTTGTCGGTTGCTCCAGAATCTCCGCAAGCGTAGTCGCGGGCACCCGAGGAGCAACCTGCAGCGCGGCGACGATATCCAGATCAACGGGGTCCGTGATGACTGATGCATCCTCGGCCTCCAGCGCGGGCTCAGCGGTCATGAAGGAACAGTAACACTTTGCGGCCACCTTCTGGTCGAATAATTCACATTCAGTCTGAGTCTTGAAAGAAAAAACCAAAAACTCTTGTCACGGGGAAGACTTTCTCCTAGCCTTTTCCGAGAGCGAGGTCACACTATTTCCCATCCGGGGGTCCACGGGATTGCCGAGCCCCACCCGAGCACGAAACGAGGTTTAAGCGTGAGTACCGAACAACCGTGGCAGTGGCCAGAAACAACCTGGAGAGGACATGTCGAGCGTGTCCGAGCCGGGCGCCCCCTCATGGACACCGACGCCGCCAAGCGCTGGCCGCAAGGCGCAAAGAGCGCCGTGTTGCTCTCCTTCGATTCCGACCACGAAACCCCTTCGCTGCGCGACGGTGAAACCAGCCCAGGAAAGATGGCGGCCGGCGAATACGGCATCCGGGTGGCCGTGCCACGCATCCTCGGACTGTTGCAGCGCTATCAGGCGCCGGCATCCTTCTACATTCCCGCGGTCTGCGCCCTGCTTCGGCCCCATGAAGTCCCCGCCTACGCCGAAGCCGGACACGAGGTGGCCGTACATGGCTGGATCCACGAACGGAACACCCAGTTGAACTACGAGCAGGAACTGGACCTGCTCGGTCGCGCCGTCGACGTGCTCCACAAACAGGCGGGCGTCCGACCTACCGGTATCCGCACACCGTCTTGGGACTTCTCCGACTCCACTCTGGACGTGATCCGTGAACTCGGCCTCATGTACGACTCATCTCTCATGGCTGACGACGAGCCCTACGAACTCCTCGCCCAGGGCGAGGCGACCGGCATTGTCGAAATACCGGTTGAGTGGATCCGCGACGACGCCCCCTACCTGATGATGGACCGGTTCGCTTCCCTGCGGCCCTATACGCCACCGCGCGAGTTGCTGCAGATCTGGAAGGACGAGTTCGACGGCGCTTACGCCGCCGGCGGCGTCTTCCAGCTGACCATGCATCCACACATCATTGGCCACCGGTCCCGGCTGGTGGTGCTCGAAGAACTTCTGCAACACATCCGCACTTTCGACGACGTCTGGGTCACGACGCACGCCGAATTGGCCAACCATGTCTCCGCCAACCTCACTCCTAGGGACACCACATCATGAGCGAACTGACCGTGAATGAAGCAAGCGTTCACCAGACCAAACTGTCCAGCCGCGGCCGCAAAGCCATCATCGCTGGCTCCATCGGCAACACCGTGGAGTGGGTGGACTGGTCCGTCTACACCACCTTTTCCTCCGTCTTCGCGCACCACTTCTTCCCGGCAGGCAACGCCATCGCCGCCCTGCTCGGCACCTTGGCCATCTTCGCTGTCGGTTTCATCATGCGCCCAGTGGGCGCGGCGGTGCTCGGCGCCTACGCTGACAGGCACGGCCGTAAGAAGGGCCTGGTGCTCACTATCGGCCTCATGGCATGCGCATCGTTGGTCATCGGCCTGATCCCGACGTTTGACGCCATCGGGGTCGCAGCACCTCTGCTGCTCCTACTGGCGCGGATGGCACAGGGCTTCTCAGCCGGCGGCGAGTTCGGCTCCTCCTCGGCGTTCCTGATTGAATCTGCGGCGCCGCAACGCCGCGCCTTCGCCGGGTCCTGGCAGCAGGTGTCCGTGGGCGCCGGCATCCTGATTGCCTCGGGACTTGGCACCATCATTACCTCTACTTTGTCCAAGAACGACATTGATGCATGGGGCTGGCGCGCGGCCTTCATTATCTGTGCCCTCCTCGGCGTGGTTGGGCTCTGGCTGCGCTCGTCCGTAGAGGAGACCGAATCCTTCACCAAGGCGAAGGCAGCGACCGAATCAGCCGCCCTCCAAAGCATCGGACAGCGCCGCGGGATCGTGGCCAGCATGTTCGTCGACCACCCGCGGGCCACCCTCCGCGTCTTCGGTGTCACCATCGCCGGCACGTTGCTTTATTACATGTGGGCCTCCTACATGCCGACCTACGCGGCCGTCTCCACCCACATTCCGCTCAACCAGGCCCTCTTTGCCAACTTCATCGCCATCCTGATCTTCCTGGTGCTGCTGCCCTTCGCTGGGCTTCTCTCGGACAAGATCGGCCGCAAACCCACCATGACGGCGTTCGCCGGTGGCTTCCTTATCTTCGCGTGGCCGGCATTCCACTTCCTCAATGGATCCTTCGTCAGCCTGCTCATCATCGAGATCATCGGAATCGTGCTGTTGCTCGGCTACTCGGCCAACTGCGCAGTCATCATGGCCGAACAATTCCCCGCCGCCCTGCGCGCCACCGGCATCGGACTGCCCTACGCCCTGGCTGTGGCAATCTTCGGCGGCACCGCGCCTTACATCACCACCTGGCTCAATGCGAGCGGGCTGGGCGGCTGGGTCTGGCTCTACTGCGCCATCGCCGCAGCCATCGGCGTCGCCGTGTACCTGACTATGCCTGAAACCAAGGGAAAGAAGCTGGATTGAACCGCCATATCGTCATCACCGGTGCCGGCAGCGGCATCGGACGCCAGATCGCCCTCCGTTTCGCCGAACACGGCGGGACACTGACCCTAGTGGACTTCCGCGGGGACGCGGCAGCCACCGTCGCAGCGGAAGCCAAGGAACTCGGTGCGTCGGCGGTGCACGTGCACACGACCGACCTGCGGGATCCCGAAGCGCCGGCGGAGGCGATCGCCGAGGCTTGGGCCACTGCGCCGGTGGACGTGTTGGTTAACTCGGCTGGCGTCTACCCGGCCACCCCATTCCTTGAGTTGAATGCAGCCACCTGGGACGCAGTGCAGCACCTGAATGTCCGTGCTCCGTTGCTCACCACGGTCGCCTTGGCCCGGTTGGCGTGCGAGAGCGGCTGCAAACCGGTCGTCGTAAACATCTCCTCCGGAGCGGCCCTGCGTGCCCGCCCCGGGGCTGCCCCGTACGCCACATCCAAGGCGGCCCTGGAAATGGTTACCCGTGCCTCGGCGCTGGAACTGGGGCGGCTGGGCATCCGAGTGAATGCCGTCGCCCCTGGCTTCGTCACCGTGGACAGCGAGGCCAATCCGGTCACGGAGGAATACGCTTCAGCAGTCTCCGCCAACCCACTTGGCCGCCGCGGGCGCCCGGATGACATCGCCAAGGCGGTGCTCTGGCTCTGCAGCGACGAAGCCGAATGGGTCACCGGCGAGGTGCTGCGGGTGGACGGCGGCGCATCCACGGGTGCCATGAACTTGCCGCTGCATTGGACCCCAACCATCTTGAAGGAAGTTGACGCATGAGCCAGCCAGTTACTGAGATGCCCTATACCGTCGTCGGCGCTGGCGCCATCGGCGGCACGCTTGCCGTCCATCTGGACGCACAGGGTGTACCTGTCCAGCTCGTGGACGCCGACGCTGCCCATGTGGAGGCGATCCGCCGCAGGGGCCTGCAACTGCAGACCCCGGAAGGCACCCGCACGGCACATCTGCCCGTCTTCGGCCTCGACGACGCCCCGGCCCGGCTGGGACGGGTGCTCCTGGCCGTGAAGGCCCAGGCGACAGATGCCGCCGCGGCGTGGGTGGCGCACAGGCTCGAACCCGACGGCTATGTGGCCTCCCTACAGAACGGGCTAAACGAGGCGACGATTGCTGCCCATGTCGGTCCCGAGCGCACCGTCATCGCCTTCGTGGACTTGTTCGCCGACGTTATGGAGCCGGGCGTTATCAAGGACGGGGGTGCCGGCGGCATGGCGCTGGGCGAATACGCCGGCGGCGTGAGCGAGCGGGTACACCAGCTCGCCCACGACCTGCGACACTGGGGCTCCCCCGTGGTTACGGAC
Source organism: Paenarthrobacter sp. DKR-5 (assembly GCF_018531425.1). GTDB lineage: Bacteria > Actinomycetota > Actinomycetes > Actinomycetales > Micrococcaceae > DKR-5. The sequence goes on along the minus strand of NZ_JAHBOI010000005.1, from coordinate 305,724 downwards.
AATGTGGCGGGGTTCCTGTGGTCGAAACTCGGCTTCGGCGCCATGCTCACCGCCACCGCGCTGGCCGATGCAGACATGAGCGAGCTAATTGACCGGCACCGGCCGGGGATGGCTGAACTCGCCGCAGAGGTCTTCGACGTTGCCGGCGCGGAAGGCGTCGTTCTGGAAGGTTTCGACGCGTTCGATCCGGCCGTCTACCGCCGCGGGGCCGACGACGACGCACGCGAACGTGCAACCGACGCCCTCGTGGCGTGGCTGGCGACCCAATCCAAAACCCGCTCGGGCATCTGGCGCGACATCGCCGTGCGCAAGCGCCCCACGGAGGTCCCCACTCAGTACGGGCCGGTGATCGCCACGGCACGCGAACACGGCATCAGCGTTCCACTGCTGGAGGAGATGGTCGCGCTCATCGGGCAACTGGAAACCGCCACCATCGAGATGGGCGAGGAGCACCTCGCTGCCCTCGACGCAAAGGTAGCGGTGCGCTCGTGAGCGCGGTTCCTTCAAGAACATCCTCGGCCCTACCCTCATGGATGGCAGCCCACCGGAACGAGATGGTCCTGGACCTCACGGACTACGTGAGCCAGGAAACGCCGTCGGATGACAAGGACCTGCTCATCAAAGGCCTCGACTGGGTGGAACGGTGGCTGGGTGCGCGCCTGGGCGAGCCCGCGGCCCGGCGGATCTTTGACGGCGGTGAACACGGCGACACCGTCGTCCTCGACTACCCTTCGACGTCGTCCCCCGACGGTACGTGGGTAACCACGCTCTGTCATTACGACACCGTATGGCCCGCAGGGACACTTGCCGACTGGGCCGCCACAATCGACGGCGACTGCTTCACGGGGCCCGGCGCTTTTGACATGAAGGCTGGCCTCGTCCAGCTTGTCTGGGCGCTGAAGGGGTGCGAGGCGCTGGAACTTCCACGCCCGCATGTTCGCTTGGTGCTCAACGGTGACGAGGAGACCGGCAGCCCGGCATCCCGTCCGGTGATCGAGCAGGAAGTAGTCCGCAGTGCGGCAGTGCTGGTATTCGAGGCCAGCGAGAACGGCGCTCTCAAAACCGCGCGCAAGGGGGTCGGCATCTTTCGGGTGGAAGCCCGGGGCGAAGAAGTCCACGCCGGCCTCAACCCGGAAGCGGGAGCCAGTGCCGTGGACGAAATCTCCCGGGTGGTGCTCGCGCTGCATGCCGCAACGGATCTCGACAAAGGAACCAGCGTCAACGTCGGCGTCCTCAACGGCGGAACACGAACCAACGTCAAGGCCGGCCGCGCCACGGCCCAAGTGGACGTCCGGGTCAGCTCTGACGAGGAGGCTCGGCGAATCGATGCTCTCTTCGCTTCGCTTCGCCCACACAATCCGCAGGCCGAGCTCACAGTCAGTGGGGGATGGAATCGCCCGGTTATGCCCCGCAGTTCCGACACGGTACGCATGTTTGAGACCGCAAACGAAGTAGCCGCGGCACAGGGCTTCGAGCTGGACGAGATTTCCGTGGGGGGCGCTAGCGACGGCAACTTCGCCGCAGCCCTCGGCCTGCCAGTGCTGGACGGACTGGGAGCTGTCGGAGCCGGCGCCCATGCCCGCAGCGAGTGGGTCAGCATCTCCGGGATGCTCGAACGGGCGGCCCTCGCGGCCGGGCTTCTCACCCGCTTGGCCTAAACCGCCGGCGCGGCCGCCGGCCAACGGCAACTGCGTGGAGGGCCTCCGGCACCAATTGCCGGAGGCCCTCAGGTCTCCACCCCTGTCCATGCCCCTTCAGGGGCCCGCGGCCCCCGCCTTCGGTCTATCCTCGGTACCAAGCGGCCGCGCGGGGCCGCACCCTGCAGAGGCAAAGAAGGCAGCATGAGCCTGAAGACGCGGCCCGGGCGGTCCGGTTGAGCTTCGTCTGGCTGGCCCTCATCGCCGTCGTCGGCATCGCCGGCCCGCTCCTGGCCGTCCCGGTCAGATGGCACCTGCCCGTAGTGCTCGGCGAACTGCTGGCCGGCCTTGCTGTCGGCCGGAGCGGCCTGCAGTGGGTGGACTCCGGTGACCCCGCCTTCACGCTGATGGCTCAGATCGGCTTCGCTTTGCTGATGTTCGTCGCCGGAACCCATGTGCCGGTGCGGGACGCCGCCCTGCGCGGCGCCGTCACCCGCGGAGCGCTGCGCGCCCTTGCTGTCACCGTGCCCGCGGTGCTGGCCGGAATCGCCGTCGCAACCGCTTTCGGCGTCGCTCATGCGCCGCTGTACGTCGTCCTGCTCGCTTCCTCGTCGGCAGCCATGGTGCTGCCCGTCATCGACTCCCTGCGCCTGACCGGCCAGAGCGTGCTCGAGCTGACCACACAGGTCGCTGTCGCGGACGTCGCCGCGATCCTCGCGCTGCCTCTCGTCGTTGATCCTCCTAATGCAGGGCGGGCCGCCGTCGGATCGGTCGTCGTGTCCGCGTGCGCGGCGCTGCTGTTCTTTGGGCTCAGGGCGGCCGAGAGGGCCGGGCGGCGCAGGCGGGTGCACAACCTGTCCGAGACCCGCAAATTCGCCCTCGAACTGCGGATCCAGCTGGCCCTGCTGTTCGCCCTCGCCGCCCTGGCCACATTCACGCACGTGTCGATCATGCTGGCGGGGTTCTCCTTCGGTCTGGCGGTGGCCGGCGTCGGTGAGCCGCGGCGGCTCGCCCGGCAGCTGTTCGCGCTCAACGACGGGTTCCTCGGCCCGCTCTTCTTCGTCTGGCTCGGCGCGTCCCTTAATTTGCGGGACCTCGTCGAGCACCCGCAGCTAATCCTGCTCGGCCTGGCGCTAGGAGTCGGGGCCGTCCTGGTGCACGCGGCGAGCGTGCCGCTGGGCCTGCCGGCCCCTTTCAGCATGATGGCGGCGGCACAGCTGGGCGTCCCGGTGGCCGCAGCCACGATCGGTTCGCAGCTCGGCCTGCTGGTGCCGGGCGAGGCTGCCGCCGTGATCCTGGGCGCCCTGGTCACCGTTCTGCTGGCCGTGCTCGGGGCCGCGTGGTCCGCACGGCGGGCAGCGGCAGCGAACCCGCCCGCCTGAGCCCGGCTTGATTACGATCCGGGTGTCATTCCGGGCCCGTTGCGGCACGGCCGATTGACCGTCGGGTTGCTCCGGTAGAGTCTGGTGCCATGAGTGTCTGGGTGGGCAAAAAGGGTCTCGTTCTTGCAGCTGCGCTGCTCTCCGTAACGGCGCTGAGCAGCTGCGCCAATCAGGCTGGTCCGGCTGCGGTTTCCTCCGCCGGGTCATCCGCGCCGGCGTCCGCGGCGGACACAGCAACCGCCTCTGATTCCTCGACGGCGTCCGAGTCGCCGACGACGGAATCCGCCACCGCTTCGGCAACCCCGGCGGTGACTCCCGCGGCCCCGGCCGGCCTGTGCGCCGCCTCCATGCTCAAGGGCTCGCTGGACGCCACCGGCGGAGGTGCCGCGGGCAGCGTATACATGAAGCTGATCGTGACGAACACCTCCGGCGCGGCCTGCACCATCAAGGGCTTCCCCGGCGTGTCCCTCGTGGCCAAGGACCACACCACGCAGCTCGGTGCCGCCGCCGTTCGCGACAACAGCACCACCGCCGTCGCCGTCAAACTCGCCCCGGGCGCCAAGTCCTTCGCCGTCCTGCGGTACACGAACGCGCAGAACTACGGAACCCGCTGCCAGCAGGTCCAGGCCGACGCCTTCCGGGTCTACCCGCCGAGCGCGACCGACAAGCTCTTCGTTACCTCCCCGCAGATCGCCTGCAGCAACACCGACATCAACCTGCTGACCATCGGGGCCTTCCAGCCGATGTAGGCTCCGGCGGAGGCTCGGCCTCCCGGCAGGGCGCGGGCCGCCGAAGCCGCTTGGTCAGGAGCCCTCAGCGCAGCTTCAGGCTGGCTAGGTCGACACCGCGGGGTGGTTCGCGCCGGCCGTGCTTCATCACGTACAGCCGCCAGGCCAGCACGCCGAAGACCGTCGCCGTCAGCCCTTGCAGGACGCCGGAAAGCACCGGGACGTCAATCAGCACCGCCAGCAGTCCCGCGCAGGCTGTGACGACGCCGGCGGTCACGATGGCCCGCGCACGTTCAAGCCGGCCGAACCAGGCCGTCCCCAGCCCGAGGATCAGCCAAGGCATGCAGCCCCGAAGGCCGCCGCCGGCCCCGCCGAACAGCACACCCGCCTCAATCAGGACGGCGACCAGCCCGTAGGCACCTCTGGTGCCGCGCAGGGCGGGAGGATGGCGCAGGAACCAAAGCGCGGTGAGCAATGTCAGGAGCAAGGTGCCGACGACGTAATGCGGCGCCACCGCGCCGTCGCCCTCCGGATCCATCAGGTCGGCCGCGGCACCCGTAAGAAAAAGAACCCCCAGCCCGAGCACGGGCACCCAGCTGTTACCTACCTGCCGCGCGTCCACGGCGCCCCCATCCTAAGAAAACCCACTGCTAAGACCCACTGCGGGCGCACGCAGCGTCCCGCACCGGGCGGCGAGACCAGCGCGCCCGGCTTCAGACAGATTACAACCAGCCGGACCCCGGACAGTGGATGCCGGGCCCGGGTCCGGAATGTCGGTAGCGTAGGGGATGATGATGCTGTGGTAAGCAACCCTGCCGGAGCCGGCCATGCCTGACGTGCTGGACCGATTCACCCCTGCCACCAGCGAGTGGTTCAGGGGCGCTTTCACTGCGCCCACACCGGCGCAGGAAGGGGCATGGAACGCGATCTCCGCCGGCTCGCACGCTCTGGTCGTAGCACCGACCGGGTCGGGCAAGACGCTCGCCGCCTTCCTGTGGGCGCTGGACCGGCTGCTCGCCTCCGGCGCCCAGGTACCCGTCCCCGCGCAACCGGTTCCGGCCAAAGGACGCCGGCCCAAGGAGCCGCGGCGGGGAACCCGCGTACTCTACATTTCGCCGCTGAAGGCGCTCGGCGTCGACGTCGAGCGGAACCTGCGCGCGCCCCTGATCGGCATCAGCCAGACCGCCAAGCGGCTGGAACTTCCGGCGCCGTCGATCACCGTTGGTGTCCGGTCCGGGGACACGACGGCAGCGGACCGCCGCTCCCTGCTGAGCAACCCGCCGGACATCCTGATCACCACTCCCGAATCCTTGTTCCTGATGCTGACCTCGCGCGCCCGCGAGACGCTCACCGACGTCGAAACCATCATCATCGACGAGGTGCACGCCGTCGCAGGCACCAAACGCGGCGCCCATCTGGCGGTGTCGCTCGAGCGGCTGGACGCGCTGCTGCCCAAGCCTGCCCAACGGATCGGCCTCTCGGCCACCGTCGAGCCGCGCGAGACCGTCGCCCGGTTCCTCGCCGGGAACGCCCCCGTGGAGATTGTTGCTCCCGCCTCGAAGAAGAGCTGGGAGCTGACCGTCTCCGTTCCGGTGGAGGACATGACGCAGCTGGGTGCGGCCCCTGCCGTGGAAGGTGTCACGGCCGACGGCGGGGATTCCGGTGCCGCCGCGCAGTCGATCTGGCCGCACGTCGAGGAGAAGATCGTCGATCTGATCCTGCAGAACCAGTCGACCATCGTCTTCGCCAACTCGCGCCGGCTCGCGGAGCGGCTGACGGCGCGGCTGAACGAGATCCACGAGCAGCGCCTCGAAATGGACTCCAGCCCTTGGATGGATGTGCCGGCGCAGGAGCCGGAAACGGTGGCGGCCGGAGGACGTGCCGGCGGCCCGCCCGCCCAACTGATGGCCCAGGCCGGCGCCACCAAGGGTGCGGACCCGCTGCTGGCCAAGGCACACCACGGGTCCGTGTCCAAGGAACAGCGCGCGCTGATCGAGGATGACCTCAAGTCGGGCCGGCTGCGCTGCGTGGTGGCCACCTCGAGCCTCGAGCTCGGCATCGACATGGGCTCGGTGGACCTGGTGATCCAGGTCGAATCCCCGCCGTCGGTGGCCAGCGGGTTGCAGCGGGTGGGCCGCGCCGGCCACCAGGTCGGCGAGGTCTCCAAGGGCGTGCTGTTCCCCAAGCACCGCGCGGACCTGGTGCATGCGGCCGTCACAGTCGAACGGATGCTCGCCGGGAAGATCGAGGCGCTGGCCATCCCGGCCAACCCGCTGGACATCCTGGCCCAGCAGACCGTCGCGGCGGCGGCCCTCGGCAGCATCGACGTCGAGGAATGGTTCGACATGGTCCGCCGGTCCGCGCCGTTCGCCACGCTCCCCCGCTCCGCCTTCGACGCGACGCTGGACCTGCTTGCCGGCCGCTACCCCTCCGACGAATTTGCCGAGCTGCGTCCGCGCATCGTCTGGGATCGCACCGAAGGTTCAATCACCGGCCGGCCGGGGGCCCAGCGTCTCGCGGTCACCTCCGGCGGAACCATCCCGGACCGGGGTTTGTTCGGTGTGTACATCGTGGGCTCCGAGGCTGAGGGCAGCGGCGCCAAGGGCGGCCGTCGGGTGGGCGAGCTGGATGAGGAGATGGTCTACGAGTCGCGCGTGGGTGACGTGTTCGCGCTCGGTGCCACCAGCTGGCGGATCGAGGAGATCACCCACGACCGGGTCCTGGTCTCCCCCGCGTTCGGCCAGCCGGGCAAGCTCCCGTTCTGGCGGGGGGACTCGCTCGGCCGGCCGGTCGAGCTGGGCCGGGCGCTGGGCGGCTTCATCCGGGAACTCGCCCAGACCGAGGAGGCCGCGGGCCTGGCCCGGCTGGAGGCAACGGGCCTGGACGAGTTCGCCGCGAAGAACCTGCTGGCCTACCTCCTCGAGCAGCAGCAGTCCACCGACGTCGTCCCAAACGACCGCGTGCTGCTCGTCGAGCGCTTCCACGATGAACTCGGCGACTGGCGGGTGGTGCTGCACAGCCCGTTCGGCATGCCGGTGCACGCGCCGTGGGCCCTCGCCGTCGGCGCCCGGCTGCACCAGCGGTACGGCATCGACGGGTCGGCGGTAGCGGCCGACGACGGGATCGTGCTGCGGGTGCCGATGATGGAGGACGAGCCGCCCGGGGCCGAGCTGTTCCTGTTCGATCCCGAGGAGCTGGACTCGATCGTCACTGCCGAGGTGGGCGGTTCTGCGCTGTTCGCGTCCAGGTTCCGGGAGTGCGCCGCCCGGGCCCTGCTGCTGCCGCGGCAGAATCCGGGCAAGCGCAGCCCGCTGTGGCAGCAGCGCCAGCGCTCCGCCCAACTGCTCGACGTCGCCCGGAAGTACCCGAGCTTCCCGATCGTGCTCGAAACCGTCCGCGAATGCCTTCAGGACGTGTACGACCTGCCGGCTTTGAAGCAGATTGCCTCCAGCATCGAGCGGCGCGAGCTCCGGGTCGTGGAGACCACCACCAAGCAGCCCTCCCCGTTCGCGCGCACCCTGCTGTTCGGGTACGTGGCGTCCTTCCTCTACGAGGGCGATTCCCCGCTGGCCGAGCGCCGCGCCGCAGCTCTGTCCCTTGACGCGACCCTGCTGAACGAGCTGCTCGGCCGGGCTGAGCTGCGCGAGCTGCTGGATCCGAAGGTGATTGAGCGGACGGAGGCCGAGCTGCAGCGGCTGCAGGAGGACCGGAAGGTGCGCGGCCTCGAAGGCGTGGCGGACCTGCTGCGCCTGCTCGGCCCCCTGACCGAAGCCGAGGCCGCCGAACGCACCGAGGAGTTCGACGCGGCGTGGCTCACCGACCTCGTACGGACCAACCGCGCCCTGCAGGTCTCCATCGCGGGCGAGGCCCGGTTCGCCGCCATCGAGGACGCCGCCCGGCTGCGGGACGCGATCGGGGTGCCGCTGCCGATGGGCGTTCCGCTGGCGTTCATCGAACCGGTGGCGGACCCGCTGGGGGACCTGGTCGGCCGCTACGCCCGCACGCACGGACCGTTCACCGCAGCCGAGGCCGCCGCCAGGCTCGGGCTTGGCGTGGCCGTGGTCTCCACCGCCCTGCAGCGCCTGGCCGCGGACGGCCGGGTGGTCGAGGGCGAGTTCCGTCCCACTCCGACCGCGCCACCGGCCGAAGAGACGGCGGGGACCGAGGCGGCGTCCGACGCGGTGCCGCGTCCGCCGGCCTCGGAATGGTGCGACGCCGAAGTGCTGCGCAAACTGCGGCGCCGGTCCCTCGCCGCGCTCCGCTCGGAAGTCGAGCCGGTGGATCCCGCCGTCTACGGCCGCTTCCTGCCGGTCTGGCAGAACGTGGGGTCCCGGCTGCGCGGGCTCGACGGCGTGGCGACGGTGATCGACCAGCTCTCCGGCGTGCCCGTGCCCGCCTCGGCGTGGGAGCCTCTGGTGCTGGGCACCCGCGTTGCTAACTACACGCCGGCCCTGCTCGACGAGCTGATGGCCACGGGGGAAGTGCTCTGGTCCGGCGCCGGCGCGCTGCCGGGCAATGACGGCTGGATCTGCCTGCATCTGGCCGAATCGGCTCCGCTGACCCTCACGCGGACGCCGGATTTCGAGCCCACCGAGCCGCAGCAGCGCATCCTCGACTATCTCGGCGGCGGGGCGTTCTTCTTCCGGCAGCTCGCCGAGGCGGCAGGCGGCATGGACGCGGTGCTCAGTGACGACGCCGTCGTGACCGCCCTCTGGGACCTGGTCTGGGCCGGGCGGGTCAGCAACGACACCTTCAACCCGGTCCGCGCACTGCTGGCCGGCGGGACCACCGCCCACCGCCAGCGGCAGCGGCCGCCGCGGCTGCGGTCCGCCGGCCGCTACGGCCGGCTGGGCGGCTCGCTCGGCGGCAGCTTCGGGGCAGGCCTGGCCGGCGGGCCGGTCCGGCAGGCGCCGGCCAAGGCCGCCGGGCGCTGGTCGGTGCTGCCGGAACCGGAGCTGGATCCGACGGTGCAGGCGCATGCCACCGCCGAGCTGCTGCTGGACCGCTACGGCGTGGTCACCCGCGGCTCAGTGGTCTCCGAAAACATTCCGGGCGGCTTCAGCCTGATGTACAAGATGATGTCCCGGCTGGAGGAAAGCGGCCGGTGCCGCCGCGGCTACTTCATCGAACAGCTCGGCGCGGCGCAGTTCGCGGTCCCCGCCACCGTGGACCGGCTGCGCTCCTTCACCGAAGACGCGGCCCTGAAGAAGCCTGAGCCGAAGGCCGTGATCCTCGCCGCCACGGACCCGGCCAACCCCTACGGTGCCGCGCTGGCGTGGCCCGCGCTCGACGTCGGCCACCGGCCGGGCCGGAAGGCCGGCGCTTTGGTCGTGCTCGTCGACGGCGCGCTCACCCTGTACGTTGAACGCGGCGGCAAGACCCTGCTGACCTTCACGGACGACGAGGAGGCGATCCGGCTCGCGGCGGGCGAGCTGGCCGGCGTCGTCAAGCGCGGCGCGGTGGACAAACTCGCCGTCGAGAAGGCCAACGGCGCCGAAATCCTCGGCACCGCGCTGGCCGCGGCCCTCGAAGGGGCCGGTTTCTATTCGACGCCGCGGGGGGTGCGGATCCGTGCCTGAGGGCGACACCGTCTGGCAGGCTGCCCAGCGCCTCAACGCCGCCCTCGCCGGGCAGGTGCTCACCAAGACGGACTTCCGGGTGCCCAAGTTCGCGACCGCCGACCTCGCCGGGCGCACCGTGCAGGAGGTCGTCGCGCGCGGCAAGCACCTGCTGATCCGCGCCGACGGGATGACCATCCACTCGCACCTGAAGATGGAGGGCCAGTGGCAGGTGTACCCGCGCGGGGACCGGTGGCGCCGCCCGGCGTTCCAGGCCCGCGCGGTGCTGGAAAACGCTGCCTCCACCGCTGTCGGATTCGAGCTCGGCCTGCTGGAAATCATCCCGACGGACGATGAGGAGCAGACCGTGGGCTATCTGGGCCCGGACCTGCTGGGCCCGGACTGGGACGCCGCCGAGGCCGAGCGCCGGCTCGCTGCCGCACCGGACCGCGCCCTCGGGGTGGCGCTGCTGGACCAGCGCAACCTGGCCGGGATCGGCAACGTCTTCTGCAACGAACTCTGTTTCCTCGTCGGCGTGCACCCGCTCTCCCCCGTCTCCGCAGTGCCGGACCTGCGCCGGCTAGTCGCGCTCTCCAAACAGGTGCTGGAGTTCAACCGGAACCGCCAACGCCGCTCCACCGCCGGCAGCGCTGGTGCCGCCCGGGGCCGCGGCAGCCTGGTCTGGGTGTACGGGCGGGACGGCAAGCCATGCCTGCGCTGCGGAACCACGATCCGCCAGGCCGAACTGGGCGCCAGCGACCTGGAGCTGCGGGTGACGTACTTCTGTCCGCACTGCCAGCCGCCCCCGGCGCCGGGCGCGGAGGGCACCGGCAGCTACGCGGGTGACTGAGCCCGCGGGGTTCCCGGCGACCGGGGCTGCGGGCGGCCCCGGTACGCTGGAGGGGTGATGAAATCCCCGCTTCCGGTGCGCGACGGCGTCAACGCGACCCGCCTGCGCCTGCCGGAGACGGGGCCGTGGGCGACAGCGATGGACTATGTGTTGGAGCGCTTCGGCCATGTGGACCCGGACGGCATCGTGGACCGGTTCGAGCGCGGCGAGGTGGCGGCCTTCGACGGCAGCCGGCTGACGCCGTCGACCCCGCTCAACGCGCACACGTTCATCTGGTACTATCGTGAGCTGCCCCAGGAAACCCGGCTGCCGGTGGAACTGGACATTCTGCACCAGGACGAGCACCTGGTAGTGGCGGACAAGCCGCATTTCCTGCCCACCACGCCCGGGGGCATGTACGTCGCAGAGTCGGCGCTGGTGCGGCTGCGGAACCTGCTGGGGCTGCCCGATCTGGTCCCCATCCACCGGCTGGACCGCATGACGGCCGGGGTGCTGCTGTTCGCGGTCAACCCGGAAACCCGGGGCAAGTACCAGGTGCTCTTCGAACGCCGGCAGGTTCGCAAGGAATACGAGGCGGTGGCCCCGGTCCGCGCGGACCTCGAGCTTCCGCTCACCGTCCGCAGCCGGATGATCAAGTCCCGCACCTACCTGCTGGCCCAGGAGGTCCCGGGCGAGCCCAATGCCGAGACGCGGATCGAGTTGCTGCGCGCGGACGGTGCCAGCGGCCTGTACCGGCTGGAGCCGCACACCGGCAAGACGCACCAGCTGCGCGTGCACATGGCCTCGCTCGGGCTGGGCATCCGCAACGACCCGTTCTACCCCGAGCTGCTCCCCCAGGCACCGGACGATTACGCCAAGCCGCTGCAGCTGCTCGCCCGGGCCATCCGGTTCAAGGACCCGCTCACCCGCGAACCCGTCGAGTACCGCAGCCAACTGCAGCTCGCCGAGGCGCCCGCCTGACATATGCAGCTCCGGCGGACGGTGTCTAACTCCGGCGCGCGGCGGCTTCTTCGAAGATCCTCGTCATCGGGGCGCTGAACAGCACAAACTCGACGAGCTCGACGTCGCCCTGGTGCCGGAGCACGGCGTCGAGCGCGATCTCGGCAACCTCCTCCGCAGCCCAGCCGTAGATGCCGGCACTGACGGCGGGGAACGCCACGGACGCGGCGCCCAGGTCCTCCGCGACGGCGAGACTGTTGCTGAAACAGGCCGCCAGCACTGCCGGGTCCGTCTGCCCGGCATGCCGGTTCGGCCCGACGGTGTGGATCACCCAGCGGGCCGGCAGGTCGAAACCCTCGGTCGCTATCGCCTGGCCGACGGGCAGCCCGTTGGGCAGACCGGCGCGCAGCTCGCGGCAGGCACGCAGCAGGCCCGGACCCGCCGCCGCGTGAATCGCGCCGTCCACCCCGCCCCCGCCGAGCAGTGAAGAGTTGGCCGCGTTCACGACGGCGTCGACGGCCCGGGTGGTGATGTCACCGGTCAGAATAGAGACGTCCATACTGTTATTCTGCTCCCTCCCAGGCCCTACTCTGGGACCATGGATCCGGCAAGCTTCCAAGGATGGGGCCCGGCGCTGTACCTGCTGATGGCGCTCATGGTGGTGGGCGACGCCGCCGTGCCCCCGATCCCCTCGGAAGTCATGGTCGTGACCTCGGGTGCGATGAGCGTCACCGGGCACCTGAATCTCGCCCTGTCCCTCACCGCGACCATCGCCGGTTCGCTCACCGGGGACGCGATGGTCTTCCTGCTCTTCAAGCGCCGCCTGAACCACCTGCTGGACCGTTGGGCCTGGGGCCGGAAGGTGCACCGCGGCCTGCACGCCGCGGTGCTGAAGGCCGGCCCGGGGTCCCGGTACGCGGCCCTGGTGGCGGGCCGGTTCCTCCCGGCCGGCCGCACGGCGACCCTGGCGGCCGCGGGAATGGCGGACGCGCCCACGCGCCCGGTCCTGCTGTGCTGCGCGGCCGGGTCCGTGCTGTGGGCCCTGTGGCTGACAGGCCTGGGGTACGTCACCGGCGCGGCCACCAACCTGCCGTTCTGGGCCAGCTCCCTGATCGGGATCGGCGTCGGCCTCGTCGCCGGCGCGGCGGTGACCTTGACGCTGGCTCTACGACGACGGGCGGCGCGCCGGTAGCCACTTCCCGCGGCGCCGGCGGAGCACCTGCGGGCTCGCCGTGACCGCCACCTGTTCGACCCCCGCCCGCATGCGCGCTGCCGCCTGCCACGCTGCGGCGTCCTCCTCCGGATCCGTGCTGGTGTCCACCAGGAAGCGCAGCGTGATCCGCGGGACGCCGGCGACGACGTCGAGCTGGTTGGCCTCGACGAGGTGCCGTTCGGCAAGCGTGCGGATGGCCGTGTCCATCACCTCTTCGGGCTCGTGGCCGGGCCGGAGGCCGTGGATCTGCAGGGTCGCGCGGAAGGACGGCATCCTTCCAGTCTGCCAGCCGCCGCGCCCGTGAAACTCTCAGCACACTTACAGCCGGCGGGGTTAGCGTTAAGCGTGGACGTTTCCGGCCTCGCTGGCCTGTCGGGGGCCGTGTACCTGCTCACGGTGCTCTTTGTCGCCGTCGATGCCTTGGTCCCGCCCGTGCCGGCGGAAGTCGTCGTCATCACCTCCGCGGCCCTCGCCGCCCGGGGCCAGCTCAATCCCGTGCTGGCCTGCGCCGCCGCGGCGCTCGGGTCCTGGCTGGGCGATCTGCTCGTCTACTACCTCTTCAAGCGCCGCCTCGCCGGCGTGCTCGACCGCTGGCGCTGGGGGCGCGCCGCCCACCGCGGAGCCCGGGACGCGGCCCTGCGCGCCGGAGACTCCTCGACGTTCGCAGCCCTCGTCTCCGTCCGGTTCCTGCCCGCCGGGCGGACCGCGTCGATGGCGGCAGCCGGCCTCGCCGGGGTCGAAACCCGGCGCCTCGCGTCTGCCAGTGCCATCGGATCCACACTGTGGGCGCTGTGGATGTTCTGCCTCGGCTGGGCCACCGGCAGCGTAAAGGAACTGCCCTGGTGGGTAGGGTCGCTGGTCGGCATCGCACTCGGCCTGCTCTGCGGCGCAGCCGCAGCGGGCGTCCTGCGTCTGCGGGCGAGGCGTGCTCGGCTGGCGGCTGGACTCGCAGCCCGCGAGGCCGAACCCGCCGACACCCCGCGCTGACGCCCTCCCTGAAAGCCCGCCCCCGGTGCGCGAACGGCCAGTTGCGGCGGCCTCGCGGGTGCGGAGGTCGCCGTAACTGGCCGTTCGCCGGAGTGATCCGGAGGGCTCCGGGGCGCCGGGGTATTCGGAGCGATTCGGGGTCTAGCCGGTGTTGCGCAGGCCGGCGGCGACGCCGTTGATCGTGATCAGCATGGCCCGCTGCAGGCGCTCGTCGATCTGCGCCTCCGAGCCGTCAACGGCGGCTTCCCGGATGCGTCGGAGCAGTTCCACCTGCAGGTATGAGATTGGGTCCAGGTACTGGTCGCGGACTTCCAGGGAGCGCCGCAGGGTCGGCTGCGCGTCCAGCAACTGCGTCTCGCCGGTGAGCCGCTGCACTTCCGCGACGGTGAGCTCGTATTCGGCGCGGATGTCCTCGAACAGGTGGCGCAGCTCCTCCGGCACCAGCGACGTGACGTAGTGCGAGGCAATGTCCATGTCCGTCTTCGCCAGCGTCATCTCCACGTTGGAGAGCACCGAGCGGAAGAAGTTCCAGGACTCGAGCATCTCGCGCAGCTCGGTCTCGTGTCCGGCCTCGCGGGCGGCCTTGAGCCCGGAGCCGACGCCGTACCAGCCCGGCACGATCTGCCGCGACTGGGTCCAGCCGAACACCCAGGGGATGGCCCGCAGTCCGCCAAGGCCCGCGCCGGAGTCCGGACGCTTGGAGGGGCGCGAGCCGATGTTGAGCGAGCCGAGCTGCTCCACCGGCGTGGACGCCACGAAGTAGGCGGGCAGGTCGTCGTCGTCAATCAGCGCGCGGTACCGGGCGAAGGCGGCGTCGGAAATGGTCTCCATGACCTCCCCGTACCGTTCGCGCTGGTCCTCGGAGGTGCGCGGCGTGCGGTGCAGCGCCGAACCCTGCAGCACCGCAGCCAGGCTCAGCTCCAGGTTCTCGCGGGCGAGGCTGGGCAGCGAGTACTTGTCCGAGATGACCTCACCCTGCTCGGTGAACTTGATCTCGCCCTCGAGCACGCCGTTGGGCTGGGCCAGGATCGCGTCGTAGGTCGGCCCGCCGCCGCGCCCCACGGATCCGCCGCGGCCGTGGAAAAGGCGCAGCCGTACGCCGTGCTTGGCGGCAATGTCACGCAGCTTGCGCTGGCTTTTGTGGATTTCCCACAGGCTGGTCATCACGCCGGACTCCTTGTTGGAGTCGGAGTATCCCAGCATCACTTCCTGCACGTCTCCGCGCAGCCGCACGATCTCCCGGTAGGTCGGGTCGCTGAGCAACTCGTCGACAATCCGCTCGGACGCGCGCAGTTCCTCGACGGTCTCCAGCAGGGGTGCGAAGCCGATCTTCGCGAAGCCCGGCGAACCGTTGCCGTACACGTCCAGCAGGCCTGCCTCGCGGGCGAGGACGGCCGGGGCGAGCACGTCGTCGGCCCCGCGGGTCATCGAGACGATGTAGGTCTCGACGACGTCCGGCCCGTAGGTTTCCAGCGCGGACCGGATCTCGCCGAACACGTCGAACGTCTTGTGCCCGGCAGCGTCCAGCGGGGCCGGGTTCGGCGCGAGCGGCCGACGCGAGGCGAGTTCGCCGGACAGGACCTTGAGCCGTTCCTGGCGGTCCAGCTCCGCGTACGGCTTCTCCAGTTCCCCGAGCCGGTCCATGAGCTGGCCGACGACGGCGTGGTGCGCGTCCGCGTGTTCCCGGATGTCCAGCGTGGCCAGGTGCAGGCCGAAGGAGGAGATGGCGCGGCGGGTCACCGCGAGGACGCCGTCGGCCGCCAGCGCGGCGGAGTGCTTGCGCAGCGAGTTCTCCACCAGCGCCAAATCAGCCAGCACCTCGGCCGTGGAGGTGTAGTCGCGGCCGTCCTCGTGCGCGGTCCCGTTCTGCACCCGTGCGGCGGTGTTGAGCAGCTTGGCCTTGATGCAGGTCAGTTTCAGCCGGTACGGCTCCTGCGCGTTCAGCTCCAGCACCCGCCGGTCCAGCCGCGGCAGGTTCTTCAGGTCCGTCTCGATGGAGGCGAGCAGGTCCTCCTCCACCTGGATGATGGCGGTGGAGGTGGACAGGGCCGAGATCAGCTCGTCGAGGAAGTGGATGGCGATGCGCACGGCGCTCTGGTTCTGGATCTGCAGGATCTCGCGGGTGACGGCGGCGGTCACGTTCGGGTTGCCGTCCCGGTCCCCGCCGATCCACGAACCGAACCGCACCGGGGCATCGGCGCCGGCGAGGCTGACCCCGTGTTCCCCGAGCAGCTCCGAGAGGTCCGAGAGCAGCTCCGGCATCGTCCGGGTGAGGATGTTGGCCAGATAGTAGATGGCGTTGCGGGCCTCGTCGATAGGCGTCGGCCGGACCTGGCGCAGCTCATCGGTCTGCCAGATCAGGTCGATGATCTCCGCGAGCTTGCGGTCCTGCCGGCGTCGGGCCGCAGTGCCTTCCTCGGTCGGTTCGGCGAGCAGGTCCGAAATCCCGCGCAGCTTGTCCAGCACCGACCGGCGCGACGCCTCGGTGGGGTGGGCGGTGAAGATGGGCCGCACATCGAGCTCGCCCACCACCTCGCGCAGCACCTCAGGCCCTGCCTGCTCGGCGATGCCATTGACCGCCTGGGCCAGCCAGCCCTCTTCTTCGGGACGGGTGCGCAGCCCGCGGACCCGGTGCACCTGCTCGGCGGCGTTGGCCAGATGGAAGTAGGACGCGAAGGCACGGACCAGCTCGGTGGCCTTGTCCAGCGGCAGGGAGGCGAGCAGTTCGCGGACCTGCGCCGCGACGTCGTGCGCGGTCCACGGGCCGGTGGCGTGCAGTCCGCCGCGGGCCGCTTCCTTGGACTCCTTGGTCAGCAGGCGGACCTGCTCCACCAGGTCCAGCAACTCCTGCCCGTGCTGGCGGACGAGGGACTCGCCCAGCAGGGTGCTGACGCGGCGGACGTCCTTGCGCAGGCCGGCGTCGATGTCGTTTTCGGGCGTCGCAGCAGAGCTCATGGAACCAATCCTTGTCGATGATGCTCGTATGCTGCGCTGGATACGTTGAGCACGGTCATTGCCCTTGGGATACTACCGAGTGACCTGCGTCATGCCGCAATCCGTCTCAGATAGTGTCGCCTGCGCGGGGTCCGACGCTCCCCGGAAAGGACCCGCGCGAACGGCCAGTTGCGGCGGCTTCGCGCGCGCCGAGGCCGCCGCAACTGGCCGTTCGGCCGGGGAAGACGGCAGGTCCGGGACCGGTCCTTGCGGCCCTGTTCCGGCTCGGCGGCCGGGAATAGACTTTCCGCGCCGGCCGTTGCCGGCAGTGAGCATCCCAGCGTCAAAGGACGGCCATGACCGAGACCGCACCCCCCGCTTCACTTCCCGCTGCCGACCCGGCCGCCGTGGAACGTTGGCGGCGCTTCCGCAAGCACCGGGACGCGGCGCTGGCCAGCGACTTCGGGTGGCTGACCCTCACCTCGCTGCAATGGCTGCCGGAGCAGCCCGGGCCGCTTGAACTGGTCCCCGGCCTGTGGAGCACGGACCGGAAGACGGCCACGCTCACGGCGAGCGCCGAGGACGGGTTCGTCTTCGTCGAATCGGGCGAGCAGGTCGACGGGACCTACTCCGCCGAGCTGGCCGACGAGGAGTCACTGAACTGGGTGCGGTACCGTTCCATCGTCGTCGAGTTGGCCGTCCGCGGGGGCAGGTACGCGATCCGCACGCGTGATGCCCAGTCCCCCACCTTCACCGACTTCGAGCACGTGCCGACCTACGAGTACGACCCGTCCTTCGTGGTCCAGGCGTCCTTCGAGCGCTACCCGGAACCGCGGGACATTCCCATCGGCACCGCGAACCCGCTGGTCGAGGGGGTGCACCGGGCCGCCGGGGAGCTGGTGTTCGAGCTGAAGGGACACCACTACCGGCTCACTGCCGAGGAGGACAAGCTGGGCGGCCTGACGGTGACCTTCCACGACGAGACCAACGGCGACACCACGGACGAGTGGCGGAAGGTCAGCACCGCCAAGCCGAGGCCCGACGGGACCGTGGAGCTGGATTTCAATCGGGCCATCAACTATCCCAGCGCGTTCAGCCCCTACGGCACCTGCCCGATGCCCACCCGCAACAACAGCCTGGGTGTGCGGATCGAGGCCGGGGAAAAAACGCCCTAGACGATCGCCGACAGGCCTGTGATCGCGCGGCCGACGATGAGCGAATTGATCTCATGGCTGCCCTCGTAGGTGTAAATCGCCTCGGCGTCCGCGAAAATCTTCGCCATGCGGTATTCCGGCAGGATGCCGTTGCCGCCAAGGATGCCGCGGCCCAGCGAGACGGTGCGCCGCATCAGCGCGGTGGTCTGGGCCTTGGCCAGTGCCACCTGGGCCATCCCCGCGCCGCCCTGTTCCTGCAGCTGGGCCACCCGCACCATCATCGCCATGCTGGCTGTCGCGTTGCCGAGCATTTCCGTCAGCTGGGTCTGGATCAGCTGGAAAGACGCCAGCGGCTTGCCGAACTGGCGGCGTTCGACGGCGTAGTCCCGTGCCGCTTCGAAGGCCGCCAGCTGTTGCCCCACTGCCTGCCACGCCACCATCAGCCGGGAGCCGAGCAGCAGCTGGTTGGTGTCCTGGAAGCTGTTGATTCCGGCGAACCGGTCCCGTTCGGGCACCCGCACCCCGTCGAGCACGATGTCCGCATTCTGCACCGTGCGCAGCGCGATCTTGTTCTCGATCCGGGTCCGCCGCACGCCCGGCAGGGAGGCGTCGAGGATGAACCCGCGGACGGCGCCGTCGGCGGTGTCCCGCGCCCAGAGCAGCATGTAGTCGCAAAAGGTGCCGTTGCCGATCCAGCGCTTGGCACCGTTGAGGATCCAGCCGTCGCCGGCGCGGGTGGCCGTGGTCGCCATGCCGCCGGCGACGTCGGACCCGTGGTCGGGCTCGGTGAGGGCGAAGGCGCCGGTGATGCGGAGCTTCAATGCGTCGTCGAGCAGCCGCTCCTGCTGCTCCTGGGAGCCGAACTGGTGCAGGGATTCGACGAACAGGTCGTGGTGGACCAGGAAGAACGTCGCCAGGGACGTGTCCACCTTGGTCATTTCGGCGATCACCAGTCCCGCGAAAAGGTGGCTGTAGCCCTGCTGGGCCATCGAGCTCAGCCCCAGTTCGGCCAGGGCGGGCAGGATCTGCGCCGGGAAGGACGCATTGTTCCACCAGTCGACGGCGTACGGAGCCACCTCCGCGGCCAGGAATCCGCGCAGCGCGGCGAGTTTGGCCCGCTCTGAGGGCACAAGCAGCTGCTCGACGGCGAAGAAGTCCGCCCCGGGCAGCGGCGGAGGGGTTGGCACGCCGGCTCCTATTTGGGCGCCATGCGGATGGCGCCATCGAGCCGGATCGTCTCGCCGTTGAGCATCGCGTTCTCCACGATGTGCGCGGCGAGCGCGGCGTACTCGGCGGGGCGGCCGAGCCGGGACGGGTGGGGCACCTGCCGGCCCAGCGAATCCTGCGCTTCCTGCGGCAGGCCCGCCATCATCGGGGTCTCGAAGATGCCCGGCGCGACCGTCACGACGCGGATCAGCGAGCGAGCCAGCTCCCGGGCGATCGGCAGGGTCATGGCATGCACGCCGCCCTTGGACGCGGAGTAGGCGGCTTGCCCGATCTGGCCGTCGAACGCGGCGACGGACGCCGTGTTGATGATGACGCCGCGTTCCGGGCCGCCAAGCTCGGTGGATACCGGCTCGGTCCCGGCCATCGCCTCAGCCGCCAGCCGGATCACGTTGAAAGTGCCGACGAGGTTGATCTGGATGACCCGGTTGAAGGTCTCCAGCGGCAGCACGCCGTCCCGCCCGAGCACGCGGCCCGGAGTGGCGACGCCGGCACAGTTGACGACGATGCGCAGCGGGCCCAGGCTCATGGCGGCGTCGACGGCGTCGCGGACTTCGGCCTCGTTCGTCACGTCGGCGGGGGCGAAGACCGTTTGCCCGCCCAGCCGCGCGGCCACGTCCGCTCCCGGGGAGGACGGCAGGTCCACCAGCACGACGTCGGCCCCGGCGCGCACGAGGCGCTCCGCCGTGGCAGCCCCCAGGCCGGAGGCACCCCCCGTGACCAGCGCCACGGCACCCTTGATGTCCATTCATCCTCCTTGACGAGCAAACCGTTAATGAAGCCTAACTGAGGAAGGCGCCCCCTGTATGCCGGGAACGGCACCGTTAGCCTAGGTTGATGAGTTCTGACGCGCCTTCACTCTCGCCGGAAGTCCTCTCGGACCGCGCCCGGGCCGCTGCGGAAGCCGTGGACCGGCGGTTCGGCCACCGGCTGCTGGGCCTGCCCGGCACGTGGATCGCGGCGGTCAAGCGCCCCGGGGCCGCCCTGCCGTGGACCCCGTGGCACTACTGGTGGCAGGCGCACTATCTGGACTGCCTGGTCGACGCCGCGGAGCGCGAGCTCGCGGCCCGCGGGGACAGCGGAGGAGCCGCGGGCGGCTGGCCGCCGTCGCTCACGAAGGCATCGCAGCTGCTGCGCAGCATTCGGCTGCGGAACTTCTTCTTCCTGGTGAACAGCTATTTCGACGACATGGCCTGGCTCGCGCTCTCGGCGTCCCGGGCCGCGGCACTGGCGGGAACGCTTCCCGGGCCCGGCCTGCCGCGGGCCGCGCGTGCTGTCCGCACCCTCGAAGCCCGGCTCGACGCAGCGAACACGCCGGAGCTCGGGGGCGGCCTGTTCTGGAACACGAAGCGCAAGTTCAAGAACACCGCCGCCACGGCCCCTGCGGCCCTGCATTTCGCCCGCAGCGGCAGGCGGGACACCGCGCAGGCGCTGGTGGACTGGCTCGTGGAGAACCTGCTGGACAGGGACCAGGGCCTGTTCCTTGACGGGCTGCGCATCACTGGGGCGGGTGTGATGCTGGAACCGGCGGTCTTCACGTACAACCAGGGTCCGGTGCTCGGCGCCCTGCTCGAACTCGGCGGGGCCGGGAACCTGGCCGCGGCATCCGCCCTGGTGTCCGCGGTCGCGGACCGGCTCACGGTCCCGGTGCCGTCCGGGGTGGCTTTGCGCACCCACGGCGGCGGCGACGGCGGCCTGTTCACAGGCATACTCGTCCGCAACCTCGCAGACGCCGCACTGCATCCCGGCCTGCCGGCGCAGACCCGTGCGACAGCACGGGACCTCGTGCTGGGAACCGCCGAGGCCCTCTGGTCCGGGCGGAGCGGCGTGGATCCGGAGGTGTTCCCGGCCGGCACCGGGGAACATGCGGAAGCGGCCGGCGCCGCCGTCGAACTGTCCACCCAGCTGCAGGCCTGGATGACGTTCGAGGCCGCGGCCAGGGTAGCCGCCCGCATCCCTCGCTGACCCCTGGGCAATTACGTCACATCGGGTTTGCGTAATAGGCATGATCCTTGTCACAATCGAGTCTCCAGGCTTGGTTACTTAGGATTGGCTAACCTACAGTCAATCGAGGAACAGGGCCTCCCCGGCGGCTCTGCCGCCAAGCAAATCCGAGAAGAATTTCCGCGAAAGGCCCTTGATGAAGAACCGCCTGAACGCCCTGGCCGGCGTCACCATTGTCTGCGCGGCCGCGCTCGGCCTGACCGCCTGCGGCGGAGCCGGAGGCTCCTCGAGTGCAGGCAGCATCACGGTCTACAACGCGCAGCACGAGAGCCTCACCAAGGAATGGGTGGACGAGTTCACCAAGGAAACGGGCATCAAGGTCACCGTCCGCAACGGCGACGACACGGAGATGAGCAACCAGATCATCCAGGAGGGCCAGGCGTCCCCGGCCGACGTCTTCCTCACCGAGAACTCCCCCGCAATGACGCAGGTCGAGAATGCCGGGCTGTTCGCCGACGTCGACCCCGCCACCGTGGCTCAGGTGCCCGCGGAGTATCGCCCGTCCACCAACAAGTGGACCGGAATCGCGGCGCGCTCGACGGTGTTCGCTTACAACAAGACCAAGCTCAAGGACAGCGACCTGCCCAAGTCGCTCACCGACCTGGCCGACCCGAAGTGGAAGGGCCGCTGGGCCGCGTCCCCTTCCGGTGCGGACTTCCAGGCCATCGTCTCGGCGGTCCTGGACCTTAAGGGCGAGGACGCCACTCTGGCCTGGCTGCAGGGCATGAAGCAGAACGCGAAGCAGTACAAGGGCAACAGCACCGCCATGAAGGCTGTCAATGCGGGCGAGGTCGACGGTGCGGTGATCTACCACTACTACTACTTCGGCGACCAGGCGAAGACCGGCGAGAACAGCAACAACGTCGCGCTGCACTATTTCAAGAACCAGGATCCGGGCGCGTTCGTCTCCGTCTCAGGCGGCGGAGTGCTGGCCTCGAGCAAGCACTCCGCGGACGCCCAGGCGTTCCTGAAGTTCATCACCGGCAAGAAGGGCCAGGAAGTGCTGCAGAACGGCACTTCGTTCGAGTACCCGGTGGGCAGCAAGGTCCCGGCCAACAGCAAGCTGACTCCGCTGCAGGACCTGGACGCGCCTAAGGTTAACCCAGCGAAGCTGAACAGCAAGAAGGTTGTTGAGCTGATGACCAAGGCAGGACTCCTGTAAACGTTGTGACTTCCACCCGATCGATTCAACGGCCCGGCGGCGCCGCGGCTGTGACGGCGGGGGGCAGGGGCAAGCGCTCCCGCCCCCCTTTCGTCGTCGTCCTGCTGGCGTGCCTCATTGCGCTGTTCTCCCTGCTTCCGCTCGGCTATGTCGCGGCGATGACCGTGGCCACCGGCTGGGACACGGCCGCGGCCCTGATTTTCCGTCCCCGGGTGGGCCAGCTGCTGGGCAACACGCTGTTGTTGATCGTCATCACCGTCCCGCTGTGCGTGGTGCTCGGCGTCGGCGGGGCCTGGCTCGTGGAGCGGACCAACCTTGCCGGGCACAAGATCTGGGCCATCGCCCTTGCTGCTCCCTTGGCCGTGCCCGCTTTCGTCAACAGCTACGCCTGGGTCAGCGCCATCCCCCAGCTGAGCGGCATCTTCTCCGGCGTGCTCATTGCGACCCTTTCCTATTTCCCGCTGGTCTACATTCCGGCCGCGGCCACGCTCAGCCGGCTGGATCCGGGACTGGAGCAATCCGCCGCTTCCCTTGGCCTCGGTCCGTGGCGGGTGTTCTTCCGGGTGGTCCTGCCGCAGCTGCGCCTGGCGATGGCCGGCGGCGCACTGCTGGTGTCACTGCACCTGCTTTCCGAGTACGGCGCCTTCGCGATGATCCGCTTCGACACCTTCACGACGGCGATCATGGAACAGTACCGCTCCACCTTTAATGGCACGGCCGGGAACATGCTGGCGAGCGTGCTCGTCTTCTTCTGCCTGGTGCTGCTGCTCGCCGAGACCCGGACCCGCGGCAACGCCCGCTACGCCCGGATCGGGTCCGGCACCCAGGGCCGGGCCACGCGGCTGCCGTTGGGCGGCTACCACGTGCCGGGCCAGCTGGCCCTGGCGGGGCTGACGGTGCTCGCCTTCGGCATCCCGCTCTTCTACGTGTTGCGCTGGACCATCGCCGGCGGCGCCGCCATCTGGGCCCCGGACGAACTGCTCCCGGCGCTGCTGCAGACGCTCGGCTACGGGGTTGCCGGCGCGCTCGCCACCACGCTCGTCGCCTTCCCGATGGCCTACCTGGCCGTCCGGCACCGCGGCCTCTTCAGCCGGGTCCTGGAGGCCTCGAACTACGTCACGAGCTCGATGCCGGGCATCGTCGTCGCCCTGGCCTTCGTCACGATCGCCATCAAGGCAGCGCCGGACCTGTACCAGACAACGTTCCTGCTGGTGGCCGCGTACGTCCTGCTCTACCTGCCGCGGTCGCTGGTGAACCTGCGGGCTGGCCTCGCGCAGGCCCCGAAGGAGCTCGACGAGGCCGCCCAGGCCTTGGGGAAGCCGCCGCTCGCGGCCTTCCTGCGCGTGACCCTGCGGCTGACGGCGCCGGCGGCGGCGGGCGGTGCCGCGCTGGTGTTCCTTGGCATTGTCAACGAGCTCACCGCCACCTTGCTGCTGTCCCCGAACGGCACCAACACCCTGGCCACGCAGTTCTGGAGCCTGAGCAGCGAGATCGATTACGCGGGCGCCGCACCCTACGCCCTGCTGATGATCGTGCTCTCGGCCCCGATGACCTACCTTCTTTTCCAGCAGTCGAAGAAAGCAGCCGGACAATGACCCTCCCCCGCTTGCCGGAACCGCGCGTCGCAGCCTCGGTGGCACCCACCACCAACAACCACCTGGAGATTGACGAGGTCACCAAGGCCTTTGACGGCACCCAGGTGCTGCGGGGTGTGAACCTCGGCGTCGCGGCGGGGCGGACGACGGCGATCGTCGGTCCTTCCGGCAGCGGCAAGACCACGCTGCTGCGGCTGATTGCCGGCTTCGAGGCGCCGGACTCCGGCACGATTACCCTCGATGGCAACGTCGTCGCGGGCCCGGGCCAGTGGGTCCCGGCCCACCGCCGGAACATCGGCTATGTTGCTCAGGACGGTGCGCTGTTCCCGCACCTGACGGTGGCCCAGAATGTGGCCTTCGGCCTCGACGTCCGCGGCGCGGGGGCACGCAAACGGGTGCGGGAACTGCTGGAGATGGTGTCCCTGGATCCGGATTACGCCCGGCGCAGGCCGCACGAACTCTCCGGCGGCCAGCAGCAGCGCGTGGCGCTGGCCCGTGCCCTGGCCCGCGAGCCGGAGCTGATGCTGCTGGACGAACCGTTCAGTGCCCTCGACGCCGGCCTGCGGCTCGCGACGCGCCGGGCCGTCGCCAAGACCCTCGCGGACGAAGGCGTCACCACCATCCTGGTGACCCACGACCAGGCCGAGGCACTCTCCTTCGCGGACCAGGTCGCCGTCATGCGCGCCGGCCGGCTGGCGCAGATCGGCAACCCCTTCATCGTGTATACGCGGCCTGCGGACCGCGCCACGGCGGAGTTCCTCGGCGACGCCGTCATCCTCGAAGCGTGGCTGGAAGGCTCACTGGCCGTCTGCTCACTCGGCGGCATCCCGGTGCGCCGACCGCCGGCCCAGGGCCGGGTCCAGCTGATGCTCCGGCCCGAGCAGATCCGCATCGCCGAGGACGGGCCGATCCGCGGCCGCGTCGTCGACACGGACTACTTCGGGCCCGAAACGACTGTCCGCATCCAGTTGCTGCCGCTGCCGGCGGCGCTGAGCACGGACCCGCACCAGCCCAAGGGCGGGGAGATCATCACGATCCGGCACTGGAACGCCATGCTGGCCCGGCCGGGCAGCGAACTGAGCCTACGCGTCGTCGGCGAGGGCGTCGCCTTCCCGATGGACTCCGGCAACGGGGGCGCCCCCAGCTGAGCGCGCCGGTGGGCCGGAGGGCGCTACGGACGGGTCGGCTGCCGCCGTTGCGGGTAGGGGGCTTCGTGGCGCGCCAGCATCTGCACGAACTGTTCGATCCTGCGGTCCCGCGCTGCGCCCGGGCGGAGCTGGCTGAGCCGGAAGATCAGCGCGTAGCGGTTCTGCGAGGTCAGGACCTCGAGCATCTGTGCGGCGGAGGGGACGACGGCGATCGCTGCCGCCAGGTCCGGCGGCAGTTCGGCTGTGGCTTGGCCGGCGTACGCAAGCTCCCACCGCCCGTCCGCCTTTGCCGCCTCCACCGCCGCGAGCCCCGCCGGCCGCATCAGCCCCTGCTCCTGGAGCCGCTCAATGTTGGCGACGTTCGCCAGCGACCAACTGCTGCGCGCGGCGCGCGGGGTGAACCGTGTGAGGTAGCTGCCCTCGTCCCGGCGCCGGATGAGTCCGTCGATCCAGCCGAAGCACAGCGCCTCGTCCAGCGCCGCCTTCTGCGTCAATGCCGTGACCGCGCCGCCCTTCTTATGCATCACCAGGAACACCCCCGGGTGGACGTGGTGGTTCTCCTCCAGCCAGGCGCGCCAGGCGGCCGCGTCGGCCAGCAGCAGTTCCGGCAGGTCGATGGGCATGCCGCTACTGTATTAGCCACCGGACCGGCACAGGAAGGGACTCCCTTGGGTTTCAGTGAACAGTTTGATGCCATCACCATTGAGCAGCTTCGCCGCGCCGGCGGACTGAAGTGGACCGCTTTTCCGGACCGGATCGGGTCCTTCGTGGCCGAGATGGATTTCGGCACCGCCCCCGCCGTTACCCGGGCGCTGGAGTCCGCCGTCGGGCGCGGACTGTTCGGCTACCTTCCCCGCTGGTTGCTGGACACGATGACGGCCGCCTGCGCCGGATGGCAGCGGGACGCGTACGGCTGGGACGTTCCGGCCGAGCGGATCAGGCCGCTGGCGGATGTGCTGGCAGGTTTCACGGCCGCCGTGGAGCATTTCAGCGCGCCCGGGAGCAAGATCATCCTCCCGACTCCCGCTTACATGCCGTTCCTCAAGGTTCCGGCCACCCTCAGCCGGGAGATCATCGAGCTGCCCATGCTCCCGTCCGCAGAGGGCTGGGCCTTCGACTACGACGGGCTGGACCGCGCCTTCGCTGCCGGCGGCGGGCTGCTGGTGATGTGCAACCCGCACAACCCGATCGGCAAGGTCTACACGGCCGACGAAATGGTCCGCATCAGCGCGGTCGTGGAGCAGCACGGCGGCAGGGTTTTTGCCGACGAGATCCACGCCCCGCTGGTGTACCCCGGGGCCCGGCACGTGCCGTACGCCTCGGTGTCCCCCGCCACCGCCGGGCACACCGTCACCGCGACCTCCGCCTCCAAGGCCTGGAACCTGCCCGGGCTGAAGACGGCGCAGCTGATCCTCTCCAACGACGCCGATGCCCGGCACTGGGCGGAGGTCGGGACGTTCGCCGAGCACGGCGCGAGCACCCTGGGCGTCGCCGCCAACGCGGCGGCCTTCGCCGACGGCGGACCCTGGCTGCAGGAGGTTATCAACTACCTCGACGGCAACCGCGGGTACCTCGCCGAGGCGCTCTCGGAGGTGCCGGGGATCGGGTACACCGCCCCCAGCGGAACCTACCTCGCGTGGCTTGACTGCCGGGCGCTTGACCTGGAACAGCCGCCGGCGGAGTTTTTCGCCGAGCGCGCCGGCGTCACCCTCACCGACGGTGCCGAATGCGGCCAAGCCGGCCGCGGTTTCGTGCGGCTGAACTTCGGCACGCCCAGGCCCGTCCTCGCGCAGACCCTGGACCGGATGCTGGAGGCGCTCACTGCGCGCTGACTTCGGCGCCGCCGCACGCATCCTAGGCCTACCCCTGCGGGGCCTCACGTTCGGCGGACTCGAGCTGCGCGACGAGCCGGCCAAGGGCGGGAAGGGCACGTTGGATGGAGGCCTGGTCCGGTGCGGCCAGGACGGCGAGCGCCGCCTCGAGCCGGGTTTCGTTGGCCTGGCGCCACCCCGCGAGGCTGCTGCGCCCGGCGTCGGTGATGGTGAGGACAACGGCGCGCCGGTCCTGCGCATCCGCCCCGCGCTCGACCAGCCCGGCAGATGTCATCTGCTGCACGAGCGTGCTGACGGTGTTGGTAGCCAACCGATGGCGCCTTGCCAGCTCGCTGATCCTGATCCCGGGCTCGTCGGTGAGCCGCTGCAGGATCTCCACCTGCGCCATCGGCAGCGACTCCCACGGGTAGTCGGAGCGCACGCTGGAACGGAGGACCCGGCGCAGGCGCGTGATGACGTCGGTGAGCTGCCATGCGGCCGAGGATGCGGGGGCGGGGTCTGCGGGGGTTGAGCCGGGCACCGTCCCAGTCTATGCAGCAGGAGCGGTAAAATAGTTCTGTGTCAGAACAACATGGCTGGAGACGCCTGCTCGCCGAGCCCGCCCGGCCCGAACGCATCCGCACCCACCCCGCAGCACCGTGGCTGGTGGTGGCCACGGTTTCCGTCGGCGCATTCATGGGCCAGCTCGACGCCAGCATAGTGACCCTGGCCGTTCCGGACATCCAGCGCGAATTGCACTCCGCGCTCGCCGCGGTGGAGTGGGTGGCCCTGGTCTACCTGCTGGTCCTCGTCGGCAGCCTGCCGGCAATCGGCCGGCTCGCGGACATGGCGGGACGCAAACTCTTCTACACCTACGGGTTCGGGCTGTTCACGGCCGCTTCCCTGGCCTGCGCGCTCGCCCCGGACCTGCGCTGGCTCCTTGCCGCCCGCGGCGTCCAGGCGCTCGGCGCCGCCATGCTGCAGGCCAACAGCGTGGCCCTGATCCGCACCAGTGTTCCGCGGCACCTGCTCGGACGCGCGATCGGGATCCAAGGCGCCGCCCAGGCAATCGGGCTGGCCCTCGGCCCGTCCGCCGGAGGCCTGCTGATCAGCCTCGGGGGCTGGCGCTGGGTGTTCCTCGTCAACCTGCCGGCGGGCATCCTGGGGCTTGCCCTGGGCTGGTTCCTGCTCCCGCGCACCCGGGTCTTCGCTCCGCGCACCCGGTTCGACTTTCCCGGTCTCGCTTTGCTGCTGCCCGCCCTGGCCGGGCTGCTGCTCGCCTTCTCGGAGGCCAGCCGGTCCGGCTTCGGATCGCCGCTTGTGCTGGGCCTGCTGGCCTTCGCCGTCGCCGCCCTCGCCGCTTTCATCGCGAGGCAGCGGCGCACGCCGTCGCCCCTTGTGGACCTCTCCCTGTTCCGCGCCCCCGGCTTCGGGCTGGGCCTGTCCTCCGGACTGCTGAGCTACCTCGTGCTCTTCGGCGTGCTTTTCGTGACCCCGCTGTACCTGCAGTCCGCCGCCGTCCTGCCGCCTGCTGCGGCTGGCATCCTGCTGACTGTCCTCCCTGTCGGCCTCGGCATCGCCGCCCCCTTCGGCGGCTTGCTTGCCGACCGGCACGGCCGACGGCTCCCCACGACGGCGGGGATGGCCCTCACCGCCGCCGGCCTCGCGCTGCACCTTGCGGCCGCAGGCAACCCCGTCGGAATGGCCGGCGCCCTTGCCGTTATTGGCGCCGGGCTGGGACTGTTCACGCCGGCGAACAACGCCTCGATCGCCTCCGCGGGCCACTCACACCAGGCCGGCATGGTCAGCGGCATCCTGAACATGACGCGGGGCATCGGCACCTCTCTCGGCGTGGCCGTGCCCGCTGCCGTCTACGCCCTCGCGGCGGGCGGCCGCGGGCACGGATTGTTCGACGCCGGGAGTGCCACAGCGGGCTTCAACGCCGCCGTCCTCCTCCTGGTGTTCCTCGCCCTCGCGGCCGGCGCCCTGGCTT
This sequence comes from Paenarthrobacter sp. DKR-5, assembly GCF_018531425.1. Taxonomy (GTDB): domain Bacteria; phylum Actinomycetota; class Actinomycetes; order Actinomycetales; family Micrococcaceae; genus DKR-5. Next base: position 277,405 of record NZ_JAHBOI010000005.1, on the reverse strand, counting down.
ATGCGGGCACCGGGCGGCACCGGAGCTGACCGTCAGTTGTCGGTGCCCAGGTCCGCCCCCATCGAAGCGGGCGGCTGCGGGAACTCCGCGGTGGAATACAGGGGCGCCACTTTGTTCATGTAGTGCTGCCACTGCGGGCCGGCGATGTACGCACCGTCCACCTGGCTGTAGAACTTCCCGTTGATCACGATGTCGCGCATCGGCCCGTTGTCCTGGTAGCCGCCGACCCACGACGCCGTCGCGAGGCCCGAGGTGTAACCCACCGTCCAGGTCTGGCTGGAGTAGTCGCTCGTGCCGGTCTTCGCACCCGCCGGCACGTCCAACGGAATCTGGTAGCCCGAGCCCTTCTTCAGCACGTCCTGCAGCGCCACGTCGACGCCGGCCGCGACGCCGGGGCTCATCGTCTGCTTGCAGCCGGCCGACGGCACCGGGTACTGCTTCTTGCGCGAATCCGTGATGCTTGTGATGGCCACGGGGGTGCAGTAGGTGCCCCCGCTGGCGAAAGTAGCATAGGCCGCGGCCATGGTCAGCGGGGATACGGCGTCCGAGCCGATGAAGTTGGCGGGGTTGAGCATGTCGACCGGCTTTCCGTTTTCGGCCAGATGCAGTCCGGCGGCGTCGGCCATCTTCTGGATGTCACACAGATCCAGCTGGGCGGCGGAGGCGAAAGTGGCCGTGTTGATCGACTGGTAGAGGCCGTAGAGGACGCTCATCGGGCGGTAGTAGCCGGGGACGTCGTTCTGCAGCGCGTCGTAGGGCGCGAAGTAGGCGCTGTCCGGGGCGCAGCTGGCCTTCCAGGGGTAGCCGGCCGGATAGTCGCGCCTGGACGCGTCGACGATCTCGTTCATCGAGTGACCGTCAGCGAGCCAGGCGGCAAAGGTGAACGGCTTCATGGTGGACCCCGGGGCGAAGCCGACGCCGCCTCCCATGTTCTGGTCCGCGGAGAGATTCAGCACGGTGCTGCCCTGCCCCGTGCCGTAGACGGTGTTCTGCGCCATCGCCAGGATCTTCCCTGTCCCCGGCTGCACTGTCACAAGCGCTGCACCCTTGCCGGAGGGATCGGTGGCGGGCACCGCGGCCTGGACCTGCTGTTGCGCGACGCGCTGCAGGCGCGGATCCAGCGTGGTGCGGATGGTCAGGCCCCCGCGCTGGAGGAGCTTCTCCCGCTCGGTCACATCAGTTCCGAAGGCGCTGCTGCCGGTGATGACGTGCTCGACATAGCTGCAGAAGTACGGGGCCATCGTCGAGGAAGCGCAGCCCTGTTTGGCCGGGGTGATGTGCAGGCTGATTTTGGAGGCGGCCGCCTTGTCGTGCTCGGCCTTGGTGATTTTGCCCTGTGCGAGCATCAGGCCCAGCACGGTGTTCCGGCGTGCCTTGGCTTCCGCGGGGTGGGTCACCGGGTCGAACAGTGCCGGGTTCTGCACCATGCCGGCCAGCAGCGCCGACTCGGGAAGGGTCAGGTCCTTGGCTTCGGTGCCGAAGTAGTAGCGGGCCGCGGCCTGGACGCCGTAAGCGTTGGCGTTGAAGAACACGATGTTCAGGTAGCGGTCGAGGATTTCATCCTTGCTGTACTTCTTCTCGACGCCGACGGCGAGGCGCGCCTCCTTGATCTTGTCGCTGAGGCCCCGGTCCGCGCCCAGGTTGATGTTGCCGGTGGTCCCGCTGGCGACGGCGGACTCAATCAGCACGTTCTTCACGTACTGCTGGGTCAGCGTCGAGGCGCCCTGCCGGTCCGGGTTGACCAGGTTGTTGAACCCGGCGCGGAGGATGCCTTGCATGTCCAGGGCGCCGTGCTCGTAGAAGCGGGCGTCCTCCGTGGCCACGATGGCCTTCTGCATGGACCGGGAAATCTTGTCCAGGGTCACCGGGACGCGGTTCTCGGTGTAGAACCGGGCCAGCACCGTTGTCCCGTCCGCCGCCAGCACCTTGGAGGACTGATCCAGCGGGGGCCCGGTCAGTTCGTCCGGGAGGCTGTTGAAAAGGTCCTGCGAATCCGACGCGAAGGCGCTGGTCAGGGCCGCTGCAGGCGTCAGCGCGCCGGCGAGGAGCGCGCCGCACAGGATGCTCGCGCTGATGAACGCAACCCACCGGTTTCCCCAGATCTTCCGCCCGGGGAGCACCAGCTTCCGTGCCTTCGGCTCCTCCGTCTTGGCGCGCGGCTCCGCCCCGTCCGTCCCGGTCACGTGTGCATCCCTTTCCCGCCGCCCATAGTCGGCTGTCTTCCATCCTTGCGGACGTCTCTGAGAATTTTCCAAGATCCAGCCGCCCCGGTCCTGCGGACCGTCCGCTTGACCCCCGTTCGCACCGAGCTTGGAGGCTAGCCTGATAATCTGCCGCTGATGACCACTGTCCCAGCCTCGGATCCGTTCCTGCCCTCCCCCACCGTGAGCGGGTTCCACCTCGGGCCCTTAACAATCCATTTCTACGCACTGTGCATCCTTGCGGGAATCGCGGCCGCCATTTGGCTGGCGGGCAGGCGCTGGAAGGAAAGAGGAGGGGCGGACGGGCTGGTCCTCGACGTCGCCGTGTGGGCGGTGCCGTTCGGCATCATCGGCGGTCGGATCTATCACGTTATCACCGACCCGGAGCTGTATTTTTTCCCCGGCAAGAACCCGTGGGACGCCTTCAAGATCTGGGACGGCGGTCTCGGCATCTGGGGCGCGGTCGCCCTCGGCGCGCTGGGCGCCTGGATAGGCTGCCGCCGGGCCGGAGTCTCCTTCATCGCCTTCGCTGACGCCATCGCTCCGGGTGTGCTGCTGGCCCAGGGCATTGGCCGCTGGGGCAACTGGTTCAACAACGAGCTTTACGGTGACCCGACGGACCTGCCCTGGAAGCTGCAGATCCACCAGATGGACCAGCAGGCGGCCCAAGCGGTCACCGACAGCGCCGGAAACCCGGTGGTGCTCGGCTACTTCCAGCCAACCTTCCTGTACGAGTCCCTGTGGTGCTTCGCCGCCACTGCGTTCATCCTGTGGCTGGACCGCAAGTACCGCCTGGGAGCCGGCAGCGTCTTCGCGCTCTACGCCGCGGCGTACACCGCTGGCCGCTTCGCCTTCGAACTGATGCGCTCGGACTACGCGAACCTCATCCTCGGCCTGCGCGTGAACACCTGGGTGTCCGGCCTGCTCTTCCTCGTGTCGGCAGCGCTCTTCGTCTGGCGGGTCCGCAAGCCCCGTTCCACGGCGGCAGGCGCTGGCGAAACCGAACCGATCCTTCCCGTGCAGGACGCCGGGGAACCGCATCAACCGACCAAGAAGGAATCTGCATGACCATCAACGGCATTCCGGTCCACCCGCTCATCGTGCACGGCGCGGTCGTGTTCGTCCCGCTGATGCTGCTCTTTGCCGCGCTGATCTTCGTCAAGCGGATCCGCAGGACGATGACGGTCCTCGCCGGCATCACCGGTGTCATCGCCTTCATCTTCGTGGTGCTGGCCCGGCAGAGCGGCGAGGGCCTGCAGGAATCGCTGCCGAGCAACCCGGCGATCACTGAGCACGCGGAGCTGGCCGGACCCATCGCTCCGCTGGTCTTCGCCGCCGGCGGCGTGCTTGCCGTGCTGGCGCTGCTGGAACTGCCCCGGCCGGCCTTCGTCGCGGACCTGAGGACCCGGCTGTTCGCCGCCCGGTGGGTGCAGCCGGCCGCCGTGGCCCTCGGCCTCGTGCTCGCCATCGCTGCGACGGTTCAGATCGTCCTGGTCGGGGACAGCGGCGCGATGGCGGTCTGGTCCACCCGCAGGTAGGGGCCGACCTGCCCTACCGGCAGGGCCGCCGCGTTCGTAGCATGAGGCATGGAAACCAAAGTGCTCAAAATCGTCTACACCTTCTTCCTCGGGGTGATGCTGGCCCTGTTCGTCGGCCTGGGCACTGACACGTTCTACCCGCCACCTGCGCAGCCATCGAATGTCTCCGTGTCCTCCAAGCCGACCGCCGAGGAGGAAGCAACGATGCAGCGGGCCTGGGAGGACTACCAGAAGGCCATGGAACCCTACAACCGCAACGTCTCGATCATTGCCGCCTCCTCCGCCGTCCTGCTGCTCGGCGCCAGTCTTCTCCTCGAGCGGCGGACCAATGTGCTGGCGAACGGGCTGATGCTCGGCGGCTTGTTCACCCTGGTGTACGGCGTCGGGCGCGGCTTCGCCTCCGGCGACTCGCGGACCACATTCATCACGGTGGCGGTGGGCCTCGCCGTCGTCATCTTCCTCGGCTACCGCCGCTTCGCGGGCCGTGGGGCCAAGCCCGGTGCCGCTCCGCCCGCCGCCGTCGCCTGAGGCCGGAGTGGCTGGCTGTCCCCTGCCGCCGGCATGGGATAAAACAAGAGCATGAGCGTACGCACTCCCGACCCCTACCCCGGCTGGCTTTCCGACGAGGACCTGTATGAAGCCCGGAACCGGCTGCCCATGATCTATGTGGAGGCCGTGCCGGTGCGCCTCGATCCGCTGGGATACGTCAACGAGGTGGGCCTGCTCCTGCAGGCGGATGAGGAAGGCTCAATGGTCCGCTCGCTGGTGTCCGGGCGCGTGCTCTACCGCGAGACCATCAGGGCGGCCCTGATCCGCCACCTCGAAAAGGACCTGGGTCCCTTCGCACTTCCGCAGCTGCCGGTAAGCCCTGTGCCCTTCACGGTGGCCGAGTACTTCCCCTCCCCTTCGCAGACGGGCTACACCGACGACCGGCAACACGCCGTCGCGCTGGCGTACATCATCCCCGTGACCGGCGACTGCAATCCCCGCCAGGACGCGCTGGAGCTGACGTGGATGAGCCCGGAGGAAGTGCTCAGTCCCGCGGTGCAAAGCGAATTTTCGGGCGGCCGCGGGGACCTGGTGCGCCAGGCACTCGCCTTCGCCGGGCTCTGCCGGTAGGCCCGCGCACGACGGCGGTCCCGGCAGCCCCCGCGGGCCGGCAGCGGCGCCCTCCTATACTGGATGGGTTAGGCAACAGGATGTAGAGGTTCCCACGTGACCGAAAATGCTGTGGACGCGGCGAGCAAGACCATCAGGGCCGACGAAATAAAGCCGGGCATCCGGGTGATGACCCCTGGGGGTGCTTCTTCGGCTCCGGTGCGGGAGATCCAGGTCCAGGACGACGACTTCGGCACCCCGGCCTTGGTGCTGGCCACGTTCGAGGACGATTCCAGCCTGCGCATCGCCGCAGGATCCATGATCCGGGTGGCAACCGGCGCCGGCCGGCCCGCAGATGTGCTCTTCAGCGTGCCCGAGCCCCCGGCCAACCCGCCGACAGCGGCTTCCCCGGCCCCCGTGGTTTCCCCTGAGGCAGGAGCCGGGGCGGAGCAGCAGCCTCCTGCCGAACTGGCGCTCATTCCCGCGCCCGAAGGCAACCCGGAGGACATCGTCGCGGAGGTGGCCGCGCGGCACCCCGCGGAGCGCTCGATCGAGGAGCTGGCGGACCGCCTCGCCAAGAGCGTCAACCTCAAGTCCGGCGCCTGCCTGAAGGACCTGCGCGACCTCGCCTACGCCCTCTACATCGACCTTGAGGACCCGGAAGGTGCACTCACGGTCGCCGACCTCCTGACGGTGCTGCCGTATGACGGCAACCCCGGCCGCTGGGCGTCCATCGAGGGCGCACTGGCCCTGGCGAGCTACATCACCGCCGAACAGGGCGAGCCCGAACGCTCGGCCGCCTACGACGCGTTGCTGCACGCCTCCGAGGAGCCCGAAGAGGACGCCTTCAAGGCCCGGATCAGCGCCCGGGTCCGGCAGCGCGCCCTGAACGAACCGAATCTGTATGACAAGGAAGTGTTCCGCTCCATCGACAACGGCGACCACGCCGCGGAACGGGACTGGCGGCTGCTCCGCCTCGGGCAGCTGCTGTTCCTGCGCGCGCACGGGGGGTCCCGGTCCTACACAGCCGAGGACCTGGCACGGCGGATCGGCAACGAACTGGCGGCCGTCCGGCGCTGAACGGGCAACGCTTGCTTCCTTCGGCCCACAGGACGGACGCGGGCCCGGTTAGTCGAAGCGGACGGCGTTCCACTCGAGGATTCGCGGGTCAGCGAGCCCCTCGGTAGTGAAGGGGTCGCCGGCGATGAATCGCTCGTCCCCGCGGGAAGCGCCTTCCCTCACGCGGGAGACCCCTGGAGCGCGGCGGGGCTCTCCGTGTCTGTCCGGTGGGTCTGCAGCCAGGACTCCGCCGCGGCCCGCGAGGTGAAGAACCGGTGCGGATATTCGGTGTGCCGGTTCATGGCAGCGGCAAGGACTTGATCAACGACGTTGGAACCGAGGACGGCGATCGCGCTGACAACTTTGGCCTGGGCGAACACGTAGCGCGCGGCCGGGCTGATCTCCACGTCGGTCATTTCGGACAGCATGGGCATGGGGCGTCCCTCGCTCGCCTGTGCGGCGGCACGGATGGCATCGCGTGCGTCCTCGACGTCAACCGCGCAGCCGGGGCGCCAGCGCGACTCAATGACCCCGTTTCGCACAATCAGGGTGTTCTTCCCGTTCGCGGCCCTCATCAGCGGTATCTCGCGCTCGCGGTCCTGAACCATGTCTCCCCCGGCTGGATGTTTGGGCGGCCCTTCCGGCGGCGCAACTCTCTTCGTAGTGTAGCGGCGCGTCTCACATGCTGGGCGGTTACCGGTAGCCGCCACGGTCCCTGCCGCGGCCTTGGGATGTCGTATTGCGCGTGGAAGCAACTATCATCCAGTCATGGTCAGAGCAGCAGTTCCCCAACGGGGCCAGTGAAGAACGTGGGTCCTGACCACGGCTTCCGACGGCTCTACGACGTTCCGGCGCGGCTGAGCCCGTCGCAACGGTTCGAGCATTGGCGGCACTGGTACGGCCAGGCGGTCGACACCCCCGTGCGGCTTGAAGCAACCGGGCCGGTTTCCCTCCGCTTCTCGCCCTCCGCCGCAAGCCTCACCGGGCCCGGCTTCAGCCTGATCGAGCTCCGCAACGGGCCCGCGGCCGGTTTCTGGGGCGCGAACCCGGACCTGAACGATCTGCGCCTGGCGTACTTCGTGAAGGCCCCGTCAGCGACTTACGACTTTTCCGGCGAACCGGCCCCGATCAGCGCGCCGCGGATCCGGTTCCTGGACCTCTCCCGTGACGGCGCGTTCCGTGCTCCGGCAGGGATGCACATCATTCAGCTCAACGTCGACAGGACCGGCATCGGAGTGGACGGCAAGGCCATGAAACGCTTGGCCGAGGTGGAGAACCTTATCCAACATCCCGTTCTGCGGTCCCTGCTGATGCCTGTCCTTCTGAACTGCAGAGCAGCAGGCATGGAAGCGCACGCGGCAGCTTCAGGTGCCGTCCTGCGCTCTGCCGTCACCGCGCTGGCATCCTCGTTACTCGCTGTTGCTGCGGAACCGGCGTCGCTTGAACCGGCGCGACGCCTCGCGGTCAGGGCCTATCTCGATCGAAGCTATGCCTCCGCGGACTTAAGCGCCGAGGCGATCGCCGAGCATTTCCACATCTCCCGGCGCACGCTGTTCAGCCTCTTCGAAGGCGAGGAGCTGGGCATAGGTGCGCGTCTGCGCGTCCTGCGGGCGGCACGGGCCCTGGAACTGCTCCTTGGACAGGAGTGGCGGCATCAGCCCGTTGACTGGATCGCCGCGCGCGCCGGCTTCTCCAACACCCAGGCTCTGCGCAGGGCGCTGAAGGAGACAACGGGCCTGGGGGTGCGGGAGCTGAGGGAAAACGCCTCCGTAATGGAGGGTCATCTGGGCCGCCTTCGCCAAACACTCCGGGCCTGAACGCCCAGTGCCTCCCCTGCGCCCGGGACTCTTGCTCGCTGAACAGCTCTCCGCCGCCGCCCGGTGGCCAAGACCTCCAGACCGGCTCACCGCGTTACAGGAGAGACCTCGGTCCCCCAATGATGACCGAGGTCCCTCCCGGCCCCAGGCATTCGCACTTTAGTTGCGGCAGAACGTTTCCGGTCCGGGAGAGCCCGCAGATCCGCGCGGAATGACCGAAGGAGCGGGAAGTCCTGCATCATCTGAACCTCGGCCGCCTACCGGGACCGCCGGGCCCGCCGGGGCCCATCGCCTCTGTTGGCGCCCCGCCGCGGATCCGTAACCTACGGTCATCGCGGCCGCCCTCAGACCGGACAGGGCGGCGTTCGGAAAGCTGGGGAGACCATGCGTGCTCATCGGATCCATGCCCGGAAGGTTCTCGTCTGCTTCTGCGTTCTCGCCGTTCCCCTGAGCGCATGCGGGCAAGGCGGCAGCCCGCCGTCGTCGTCCCGGCCGCCGACGGCCCCCGGCGGCAATCCGGCCTGTGATCTCATCACGCCGCAGATCGCCGCCACGGTGGACCCTGCCTTCAAGGACACGGGCCAGATCCAGACGGGCAAGCCGCCGGGCAGCCCCGCGTACCTTTGCGGCTACATGAGCAAATCCAAGGGCCTCAGCAACATATCCGTTGCGTTGATCTCGCCCGCGTCGTCCGCGCAGCTCGCCGAAACGAGGAGGACCCCTGACTGCTCGCCTGTGGCGGGCATAGGCGACTTCGCGTGCTTCCAATGGTCGGGATGGTTCCGCGGCGAGGGCGGCGGGGCATCGGCCAACACCATCCTCAAAGCGGTCCGCGGCACCGAATCCCTCGACCTGCGCTACCTGGTCCCTCCGCCCACGATCCCCGGGTCCACGACAACCGGGCCGCTCCCCGACGGCAACGCCGCCGCCCGCGCCCTGGCCCGGGCGGCGGTCGAGGCCGGGTGGGGCAACGGCAGTGCGCTCAGCGTCCCGTCGGCGCCCCCTGCGGGACCGCAGGCCGCCACAAACAACCCCGTGTGCAATTTCCTCAGCGCCGACGCGGTCAAACAGGCGTTCGGCGCGAAGACGCGGGCTCAGGTCCTTCCGGGCGAGGGCAGCTGCCGGTACACCTTCGGCGCGCCCGGCACGCCGGGGCCCGACTCGCTCATCTTCTCCATCGAATCCCACCCCGGCGGTGCCTCGCTGGTGTCCGGGCCAGTGCCGCCCGACGGCCGGAGGATCGAAGGCGTCGGAGACAGCGCGATCCTCGTCGTCCGGTCCGAGCCCGGCGGCCCGAAGTCCCTCCGGCCGCCCAGTGCCGTACCGCTCACGTACCTGTCCCTGATGGTGGCCCGCGGCCGGAACATGGCGATCTTCACCGCGCAAATCCTGATCTCCCCGACCGGTCCCACCGCCAGCCAGACCAGCGACCAGCTCATCGCCCTCGTCAAGGGAGCCGCATTCTGATCGAATGCGGCTCAGGTGGAGGGGACGCGGTTAAGCCGCGCGGCGCCGGTCGGGCAGGGCGAGGACGACGGCGATGCCGACGGCGGCACCGATGAGCGTCTCCAGGCCCCTGTCGAGCATGAGCGGTCCGGGGGCGGACGGGTGCGCCAGCTCGGTCATCAGCAGGGCCAGCGGGGTGATGAACAGCAGCGCCAGGCCATAGTGCCTGATCACGAACATTTCTGCTCCGAACTGCAGCAGCACCACGATCAGGATCAGCTGCCAGCCGCCGAAGTGCGGAACGAGCAGCAGCGCGGTCACCCCGATGCCCGCGAAGGTGCCCACGACGCGGCTGATGCCCCGGCTGATCCGGCTGCCCATGCTCGCGCCCGCCAACGGAATCGCCGCCGCGAGCATCGCCCAGTAGGTGTGGCCCAGCCCCGTGAGCAGCGCGAGCACCCCCGCCCCCAGCACGGCGAGCAGATAGCGCAGCGCATGGATCAGCTGAGCCCGGGTGCGCGCGTTGCCGCCCGCCGGCGGAAGCGGGCGACGCGCCGCCCAGACCCGGTGGCGGAGCCAGCCGGCGAAACCGATCACGACGGAGAGCAGCAGGGACGCCAGGCAGGCGGCCGCGGCCTGCCACGCCGGGGCCGAGAGCGGGATGGAGGCGCAGGCGGCGAGCGCGAACAGGGCAAAGAACGGACCCGACGGCCGCAGCCGCAGCGCGTCCGCCAGGAGCGAGTCAGCGGCCGTGGCGACGGCGATCACGCAGACCAACGCCCATGGGCCCGGGTGCGCCAGAGAGAGGCCGATTCCAGCCAGGACGTTGGCCAGCAGCAGCGACCCGGCCCGCAGTTGGTGTCCGAGCCTGCGCTGATGGGTTTCACCCCGGCCGTAGATCCCGGTGAAGGCGCCGAAGATCGCGTAGATCGCCAAGTCCGTGCGGTCAATCGCCAGCAGCGTCAGCAGCGGAACAGCCACGCCGATCGCCACGCGCAGGGCGGGCAGATGGTCACGGTTCGCCGGCCCCACCCGGAAGTACTCCCGGATATGCCCTGCTGCTGCGCTCATGCTTCCACCGCTGTTCTCTCTGGTGCTTCGACGGCGCTGTCCCTTCGTTCCCAGCTTAGGGCGGCCCGGCCGGCAGCAGGCGCGCGGGCGGCCCCGGTGTTGCCGGAATCACGCGGTCACCGGCCCACACACAGCGAAGCGGGCGGCGAGGGACGCCGCCCGCTTCACTGTCTGCGCCTCCGGTTCAGAGCGTGGCGCCTCCGGCTTCGCTCAGCGGGTACTCGCGCTCCAGCTGGGCCACCTTCGGATCGTTTTCGTCCGCGCCGTAGTCCGAGATGCGGGTGATGTCGCGCCCGTCGGCCAGTTTCATCGCCCGGAACACCAGCGTCAGCACGGCGGCCACCAGCAGGTTGATCACGAACGCGACGATCGCGATGTACACCTGGATGTTGGTCCCCGGGATGGCCGCCACCGAACCGCCGAAGTGGGCTTTGGTGGCCGGGTTCACCACGTTGTACGCGGCGATGGTGCCGTAGAGGATGCCGGCGGCCCACCCGGCGAACAGGGCCCAGCGGTGGAACCAGCGGGTGTACAGACCGGCGACGATTGCGGGGAAGGTCTGCAGGATCCAGATGCCGCCCAGCAGCTGCATGTTGATGGCCGCCGACTGGTCCATTCCGATGACGAAGACCAGGGCGCCGAACTTGACCACCAGGGAAGCGATCTTGGAGACCTTCGCCTCCTGCCGCGGGTCGGCGTCCGGCCGGATCAGGTCCCGGTAGATGTTGCGGGTGAAGAGGTTGGCGGCGGCAATCGACATGATGGCTGCGGGGACGAGGGCGCCGATGGCAATGGCGGCGAGCGCGACCCCGGCGAACCAGGCCGGGAAATGGTCGAGGAAGAGCTGCGGCACCACCAGCTGCGGATTGACCGTTCCGTTCAGGTCAATGGGCTTGGTGCCGGCCGAGATGGCGACGTAGCCCAGCAGCGCCAGGAAGCCGAGCATCAGCGAGTACAGCGGCAGCACCGCCGCATTCTTGCGGATGGTGTTCCGGCTCTTGGTCGCCAGCACGCCCGTGATCGAGTGCGGGTACATGAACAGTGCCAGGGCCGAGCCCAGCGCCAGCGTCCAGTACGCAGAGTAGCTGGTGGCACCGGGGATGAACACGCCCGCCGGCTTGCCCGTCGCCTGGCTCACGGTACCGAGCTTCGCCTGGGCCGCACCGAAGATGTTGTCCCATCCGCCGAACTTGATCGGCAGGTAGATGACGGCCACGATCACCGCCAGATAGATCAGCAGGTCCTTGACGACGGCGATCAGCGCCGGCGCGCGCAGACCGGAGGTGTAGGTGTAGGCCGCCAGCACCACGAAGGCGATGATGAGCGGAAGGTCCGTCAGCAGCGCGTTCTGGGCGCTTCCCAGGCCGAGCACGGTCAGGACCGACTTGATGCCCACCAGCTGCAGCGCGATGTACGGCATCGTGGCGACGATGCCCGTGACCGCGACGGCGACGGTGAGCACCCGGCTGCCGTAGCGGCCGCCGACGAAGTCTGCCGGTGTCACGAAACCGTGCCGGTGCGAGACGGACCAGAGCCGGCTCATCAGCAGGAAGACGATCGGGTAGAGCACGATGGTGTAAGGAACAGCGAAGAACCCGCTGACGGCGCCGGTGGCCCACATGGCGGCTGGGACGGCGACGAAGGTGTAGGCAGTGTAGAGGTCCCCGCCGAGCAGGAACCACGTCACCCAGGTGCCGAAGCCACGGCCACCCAGGCCCCACTCGTCAAGGCTGTGCAGGCCGGTCTTCTCCCCGGCCCGCCACCTGGCTGCCAGGAAGCCCATCGCGGCCACCACGAGGAAAAGAATGATCACGACCGTGAGCGCGACCCCGTTGACGGGCCGGTCAGGTGCTGCCATCGGCAGGAGAACAGCGCTCATCGGTCCTGCTCCTCGGTCCGTACGCCCCGCACGGCTTCCCGGCGGCGGCGGTCTTCCTTCGTGACCAGGCGGTAGGAGATGCCCACCAGCGCCGCAGTGATGGGAACCCACAGCATCTGGTACCAGTAGAAGAACGGGATGCCCGCCAGCCGCGGGTTGTCGCTCGCGTAGGCGGGGACGAACAACGGCACCAGGATGGAGATGGCCAGCAGCACGCCGGCAATCACATACGGGCCGGACCTCGCCGGGCCCCTGGTGGGTACATCAGGACTGGACATGGACGCCTCCTCGCTGAGACGGCCCCCCGGACCGGGGAGGGTTCCCAGGAGCTGCCGGGCGGCCTGACGGACCGCGCACCGCTCCGGCCCATGATCAGAATAAACACTTGACATACTCTCCGGTAGGGCATTTCCATCCGGGCTGGGCGGCGTGTCTTTTGCTGGCAGACTGTAACGGTGCCGCAGTCAGACTTTTCCTTCACCGTGGGCAAGCGCCTCAGCGAGACCGCCAGCCCCTCGCCGTCGGCCGTGGACGCGAACGGCGGCGCGTTCCTCGGCCGCACCGGAACCATCACCACCCCCCACGGGCAGATCCAAACACCGGCATTCATCGCGGTCGGCACCAAGGCCACGGTCAAGGCCGTGCTGGTCGATTCGATGAAGGAACTCGGCGCACAAGCCCTGCTGGCCAACGCGTACCACCTGTACCTGCAGCCGGGCGCGGACATTGTGGACGAGGCGGGCGGCCTGGGCCGATTCATGAACTGGCAGGGGCCCACCTTCACCGATTCCGGCGGGTTCCAGGTGATGTCGCTCGGGTCCGGGTTCAAGAAAGTCATTGACATGGGCTCGGTGGCGCAGGGCGGGGCCGATGACGACGTCGCGGCCGGCAAGGAGCGCCTGGCCCACGTTGACGACGACGGCGTTTGGTTCAAGTCCCATCTCAACGGCGACCGGCACCGCTTCACTCCGGAGATCTCGATGCAGGTCCAGCACCAGTTGGGCGCCGACATCATGTTCGCCTTCGATGAGCTGACCACGCTGCACAACTCGCGGGCCTATCAGGTCGAGTCGCTCGAGCGCACCCGGCGCTGGGCCGAGCGCTGCCTCGCCGAGCACCGCAGGCTCACCGCCGAGCGCTCGCACCGGCCGTACCAGGCGCTGTTCGGCGTCATCCAGGGCGCACAGTACGAGGACCTGCGGCGCACTGCCTGCCGGGACCTGGGCGCGATGGACTTCGACGGATACGGCATCGGCGGGGCGCTGGAGAAGGAGAACCTCGGCACCATCGTGCGCTGGTGCAATGAGGAGCTGCCCGAGGACCGGCCCCGGCATCTGCTGGGGATCTCCGAGCCGGACGACATCTTCACCGCGCTGGAGAACGGCGCGGACACCTTCGACTGCGTCTCCCCCACCCGCGTGGCCCGCAACACCGCCGTCTACTCCCCGGACGGCCGGTTCAACCTCGCCGGCTCGCGGTTCAAACGGGACTTTTCGCCCATCTTCGAGGGCTGCGACTGCTACGCCTGCGCCAACTACACCCGCGCCTACCTGCACCACCTGTTCAAGGCAAAAGAGATGGTCGCTGCCACTCTGGCCTCGATCCACAACGAGCGTTTCATCGTCAAGCTGGTGGACGACGCGCGGCTGGCGATCGAGGACGGCACCTTCTTCGAGTTCAAGGCCGAGTTCCTGGGCCGCTACTACTCCGGCAACACCCCCTGAGTGCCGCCGGAGCAGCAGCCTAACTGGCGCCGGCGTCCCGCGCGCTTCCAATGTCCGGTTCGCCGGGCGCCTCGGTTTCCAGTCCGCTCGGATCATTGAGCGAGTTGGCGAAGGCGCTGGTCGGCCGCTCGCCGTCGAGGCCGGAGGACAGGTCCGCCCCGCTGCCGCCGTCGGCTGTTCCTGCCTCGCGCGTCCGGCCGGTGTTCCCATCCCCGTCGGGCTGCTGGTCTTCCCCGGCACGCCGAAGCTGCTCTTCCGCGGCCCGGGGCCGGCCCAGTTCCTCCGACCGCTCCTGCTCCTCGCCGGGGACCACCTCGCCCTGGTCGGCCCGGCCGTGCGTGTCGTAGTGCTCCGAGTTGCGCGCCTCGCTGCTGCTCGCCGCCAGATCTTCCACGGCCGCTTCCGCAGCCCGCTTGATGCCGTCACCAATAGCCATGACCTTGACCTCCTGGGATCTTTCGAAGTTCCTGGAGCACTAAATCCTAAGCCTGCTTACCTTATTTGGAAAGCGCCGGCTCGGCTTCCGGCTCCTGCGGCCGGCCGTACGCATGGCCCTGTTCGGCGTCGAGGTAGGTGGCGCTCTTGTTGGAGAAGGCCCAGATGTAGACGGCCAGCGACACCGCAATGCAGACGATCACGTAGACATAGAAGCCTTCGTTGTTGTGGGCGTCCTTGAACGCCTGGCCGACATAGGGCGCAGTGCCGCCGAACAGCGCGTTGGCCAGCCCGTAGCCCAGGCCGACACCAAGGGCCCGGATGCTGCTGGGAAACAGCTCGGCCTTCACGAGGGCGTTGATCGACGTATAACCGAGCACGATCAGCAGGGCCGCCATCATCAGGAGGAAGGCGACGAAGGGGTTGCTGTTGGTGTAGATGGCGGCCAGGATCGGCCAGGTGAAGACGGCGCCGGCAATGCCGAACCAGATCAGCAGCGGCTTGCGGCCGATCCGGTCCGAGAGCGCGCCGTAGACCGGCTGCAGGATCATGAACAGGAACAACGCACAGAAGTTGATGAGCGTGACGACCTTCTTGTCCGGGATCCCGTGGCTCATCCACGACTGCATGAACGTTGTGTAGGTGTAGAACGACACCGTTCCGCCCAGGGTCAGGCCGAACACCACCAGGAAGGGCTTCCAGTGCCGGGCGAGCAGCCGGAAGGTGCCCGGGGCGGCCTCCCCCTTGGCGGCGCTGCGCGCGGCGTGCATCTGCTCCGCGGGGACGGTCTCCGCCATGCTGCGGCGCAGCCAAAGCACCGTGAGCGCGGCAGCCGCCCCGATCGCGAACGGAATGCGCCAACCCCAGCTCTTCAGGTCCCCTTCCGAGAGGGTGTTCTGCAGCAGGATCTGCACCAGCAGCGCAAGGACCTGGCCCGACACGAGGGTCACGTACTGGAAGCTGGAGTAGAAGCCGCGGCGTCCCCGGGTGGCGGCCTCGGACATGTAGGTCGCGCTGGTTCCGTACTCGCCGCCGACCGAGAAGCCCTGCACGGCGCGGGCCAGGAAAACCAGCGCCGGGGAGCCAAGGCCGACGACGGCGTAGGAGGGCACCAGCGCCATCAGCAATGAGCCTGCGGCCATCAGCAGGATGCTCAGGGTCAGCGCCGCGCGCCGGCCGCGCCGATCGGCGTAGCGCCCGAAGAACCAGCTGCCCACGGGACGGAACAGGAAGCCGGCAGCGAAGACGCTGTAGGCGTCGAGCAGGCTGGAGGCTTCATCGTGCTTGTTGAAGACCGCGGCGCCGAAGTAGGCGGCGAATACGGTGAAGCTGTAGAAGTCGAACCATTCCACCAGGTTGCCAAGCGAACCCTTCAGGATGTTCCCGACAACCGTCCTGCTGCGGGCTTCTTCGGTCAGTGCGCTCATCGTCCCATCCCCCTCCGGGCGTCCTTGGCCGGCTCGGAACGCCGCCGCTGGACAGGCTATGCCTGCCGGATGACCCATGACAAATCTTGTCAACTTCAAGCAACAAGGTTTGAAAACGTCCCCCGAATAAACCTTTGACATGTGCGGGCGCAGACCGCAGGGTATAAACCATGAACCCCGGCAGGGGTTTAATGAGCGCTGCCGCCCACCGTGTCGGCGTCTTTGGGAATTCATCGCATTGAGGGCAACAACGGTTTGAGGGCCGCTTCCGGGCGGACGTTGCGCCGCAATCAGTTTGAGGGGATCGATGAGAAGGAAACTCCAGCCACACGCAGGCTTCCGGGTTTTGGCCGTCGCCACGGGGGTTGCCCTTGCAGCCAGTGTGTGCAGCGTGGCGTCAGCCGCCGACAGCACGGCGACAGCCGCCGCGGGCGTCCCCGCGCAACGGATCAGCCAGCCGCTGACGGCCGCCCAGAAGATTTCCGGCACCCTGGCCACCGCCAGCGGGCCGGTTTCTGTTTATGTCCAGTTCGCCGGCCAGGGCGCGTTCGACGCCACCCAGCCGGCCGCGGTCAAGCAGGGACGGGCCAAGCCCGTCAACGCGTCGGTGAAGGTCAAGCAGCTGCGCCGCGACATCGAGGCCACGGCCTCGCAGGTGGCCAGGGCCGCCTCCGCCACGCAGCTGTACGCCACCACGAACACGATCCCGGGCGTCGCCGTCCGTGGCGACGCAGCAGCTATCCGTGCGCTCGCCGCCCGGTCCGACGTCGTGAAGCTGACCCCCATCGTTCCGAAGACCTACAGCAACAAGGGCACGGACATCGACACCAAGGCGCTCAACACCTGGGTCCAGAAGAAGGAAACCGGCGAAGGCGCCACGATCGCCGTCATTGACACCGGTCTGGACTACACGCACGCCGACTTTGGCGGACCGGGGACCGCAGCGGCCTACGCCAAGGCCAAGGCCTCCACGTCCCTGCCCGCCCCCGACTCGGGCCTGTACGACCCGAAGAAGTTCATCGGCGGCTATGACCTGGTCGGCGACGACTACAACGCCAACCCGGCCGCCGGCGCCGCCTACCAGCCCGTCCCGCACCCGGATTCGAACCCGCTCGACTGCGCGGCCGCAGGACACGGCACGCACGTGGCCGGAACGGCGGCCGGCTACGGCGTGGGCGCCGACGGCAAGACCTTCACGGGCGACTACTCGACGCTGACCAGCGGCGACGTGAACGGCATGCGGATCGGCCCGGGCTCGGCCCCGAACGCCAGGCTCGTCTCGCTGCGGGTCTTCGGTTGCTCCGGCTCCAGCGACGTCGTCGGCCAGGCGCTGGACGACGTGCTGGACCCGAACGGGGACGGCAACTTCGATGACCGCGCGAACATCGTCAACATGTCCCTCGGGTCCGATTACTCCCCGACAGACGACCCCGAAAACGACATCGTGGAGAACCTCACCGCGCAGGGCATCCTTTCCGTGGTCGCCTCCGGCAACGCCGGGGATACCTACGACGTCGGCGGCTCGCCGGGCAATGCCCGCTCCGCTCTGACCGTGGCCAACAGCGTCGGTTCCACGGCTGCCGTGGACCGCGTCGACGTGCTTGCTCCGGCGGACCAGGCCGGCCAGGCTGCCGGCCAGTACTCGGTGAACTTCGACTACTCCAAGGCCACCGATGCCCAGCTCACCGGCACGGTGGTGATGGGCCCGGCCGCCAACAAGTTCGGCTGCCAGCCGTTCGCCCCCGGCTCGCTCAAGGGCAAATGGGTCTGGCTGCAGTGGGAAGAGAACGGCGCGTTCCCCTGCGGGTCCGGGGTTCGTTTCAACAACGCCCAAGCCGCCGGCGCGACCGGCGTCGTCCTGGACTCCCCGCGGGCCGTGTTCGAGTCCGGGATCGCCGGCAACACCGGCATTCCCGGCGTCCAGCTGACCAAGTCCTCCAGCGACGCACTGCGCCCTGCCGCCGTCGCCGGAACCCTGCAGCTGAAGCTTGACCCCTCCTACCGCGGCACGGCCACGGCGCAGACCGGCCTGCTGGACACTTTGAACTCCAGTTCCTCCCGCGGCGTGCACGGCTCGAACGGCATCGTCAAGCCCGACGTCGCGGCCCCTGGCACATCGATCGGCTCTGCCGGCGTCGCCTCCGGAAACGGCGTGGAGGTCATGAGCGGCACCTCGATGGCCACCCCGCATGTGGCAGGCATCGCGGCGCTGGTGTACAGCGCGACGCAGTTCACCCCGTACGAGGTGAAGAGCCTGATCATGAACACGGCCAACATCGACGTGCTTGCCTCCAACGGGTCCGCCTACGGCCCGAACCGGGTCGGCTCCGGCCGCGTAGTGGCCGTTGACGCGCTGAGCAGCCCGGTGCTGGCGTTCGCCGCCGATGACCCGAAGCTGACCACGGTCAACTTCGGCGTGATCGAGGTGGCGGACAAGCCTGTCACGGTCACAAAGAAGATCACCGTGGTGAACAAGTCGGACCAGCCCCGCACCTACGCGGTCAGCTACCTGCCGGCCACCGCGGAACCGGGCGTGAGCTACAGCACCAGCGGCAGCGTCACCGTCCCGGCCGACGGTTCCGCGTCGGTCAAGGTGACGCTCTCGATCGCCGATCCGAAGGCGCTGGCGAAGTCGCTCGACCCGACCACCCCCGCGACCCAGTCCGGCATCCCGCGCCAGTTCATTGCTGATGCGTCCGGCCGGGTGCAGCTCGCGTCCCCCGGCTTGCCCAACCTGCGCGTTCCGGTGTACGCCGCAGCGAAGCCGGTCTCCGCGATGACCGCCGGCGATCAGATCACTTTCAAGAACGCCAACGCCACCGACGCCACCGTCACGCTGGCCGGGCGCGGACTGGACCAAGGCACTGGAGCATCCCGCTACCGTTCACTGGTGGCGCCGTTCCAGCTCGGGGCCGCCAGCGCACGGAACCCGGAGTCGAAGGTCGCCGCGACGACCAACCGCTCGATGGACCTGCAGTATGTCGGGGCGTCGTCGACCATCCCGGCGCTGGCCAAGAGCAAGGGCAACCTCGCCAACGGCACGGTGAACTTCGGAATCAGCACCTGGGGCAACTGGGCGACGCTGATCCCGAACTCCGAGATCGACGTCGAGATTGACACCAACGGCGACGGCAAGACGGACTTCGTGGCCTACACGACGGCCGCGCCCGGCCTGGACCTGGTGCTGGTGAACGTCCTGCAGGTCAACGCGGACGGAACCTCGCGCCTGGTGGACCAGGAGCCCGCCAACGGGCTGCTCGGGGACACGGACTCGAACACGATGGACACCAACACGGTGATGCTGCCGGTGCCCGCCTCGGTGCTCGGTATCGACCCCGCGAAGTCCTCGCCGCTGAAGTACAAGGTGACGACCTACACCTCGTACAGCGTGGACGCAAACGGACGGCAGGCCCCGGTGGACAGCACCGCGTGGATCGGCTTCGATCCGGTGAAGCCGGCCCTCTGGTTCGAAGGCGCCGGCTCGGACGCGCTGTTCGTCGACGCACCGGGCGCCAAGCTCACCGCGCACCGTATGGCGAAGGACACGGCCACCCGTGCCCTGTTCCTGCACCTGCACAATGCGAGCGGCAACCTCGCCGGCACCACGGAGCACAACGACCGCGGCTGGCACGGCGAGAGCAGCCACGAGCGCGGACCCGTGGCCGGCGCCAAGGCCGAGGTGCTCAGCCTGAAGGTGGGTGCGACAAACCGGCCGTAGCCGGCCCGGCTGAACCGCAGCGGGAGGCCGGCGCGAACGGCCAGCTGCGGCGGGATGTTCGCGCCGGAGCCCGCCGCAGCTGGCCGTTCGCCGGGGTGCAGCCGGGACTACTGTCCGGAGTGGGCCGCCAGGAACGAGTAGACCTCGGTTTCGTCGACGCCGGGGAAGGCGCCCGGCGGAAGCGCCGCCAGCAGGTGCGAATGGGCCCGCGCACTGGGCCAGGCGAAGCCGGCCCAGTCGTCCGCCAGGCTGCGCGGAGGACGCCGGCAGCAGTTCTCGTCAGGGCACAGGGACTTCGACCGTTCGGTGGTCTCCCTGCCCCGGAACCACTTCACCTGCGCGTACGGCACCCCGATGCTCAGCGAGAACTCACCGCCGGAGCTCCGCTCGGTCCGGGCCGTGCACCAGAAGGTCCCTGCCGGCGTGTCGGTGTACTGGTTGTACGCGCTGAACTTGTCCGCGACGTCGAACACCTCCCGGGAGGTCCAGAACCGGCAGATGGGCTGGCCCTCGATGGCGCCGGTGTGGTCGCTGGGGAAGGTGACGCCGTCGTTCTCGTAGGCCTTGTAGATGATGCCGCTTTCGTGCACCTTCTGGAAGTGCACCTGGATCCCCAGATGCTCGGTGGCGAGGTTCGTGAACCGGTGCGCGGCCGTCTCGTAGGAAACGGCGAACGCGTCCCGGATGTCCTCGACGGCGATTTCCTTGGCCGCCTTGGCGCGCTGGAGGAACTCCACGGTGGCCTTCTCGGGCAGCAGCAGGGCCGCCGCGAAGTAGTTCGTCGCCACGCGCTGCTGCAGGAACTCCCCGTAGCTGCTCGGAGTTTCGTGGCCGAGCACGTAGTGGCCCAGCGCCTGCAGCAGCACCGAGCGCGGGTCATGCTCGCTGCGTTGGCTCTGCGTGAGATAAATTCGGTGATTCTTCAAATCCGTCACCGACCGGGTCGAATGCGGCAGATCCGAGACGTGGTGGAGGCTGAAACCGAGGTGCGCGGCGATGTCCGCGATGACATGCTGCGAGAGCGGGCCGGAGCTATGGCCGACCGAGCTGAGCACCTTCTGCGCCTCGGCTTCGTACTCGGCGAAGTAGTTGTTGCGTTCGCGCATTTTCCGGCGCAGCTCGGTGTTGGCCCGGCGGGCTTCCTCCGGCGTGGCCACCTGCTCGTTGAGGCGGCGCTCGAGCTCGTGCTGCAGGCCTACCAGGGACTCGAGCACATCCATCGGAAGCCGCGAGCTGACGCGAACTTTGGGCAGCCCAAGGGACTCGTAGAGAGGTCCCCGTTGGGCCCTCTCGAGCTCGATCTCCAAGGCCGCGCGGCGGGTCGGCGGCTCGGCTCCAAGGAGCTGGTCGATCGAGACGCCTAAGGCGCGCGCGAGGGACTGCAGCAGGCCCAGCTTGGGTTCCCGCTTGCCGTTCTCGATCAGGCTCAGCTGCGACGGCGCACTCCCGACGGCGGCGCCGAGGTCCTCCAGTGTGAGGCCCTTGTTCTTCCTGAGGTGGCGCACGCGCCGGCCCAAGCTGATCGGGTCCAGCTGTTCATCCGCGGTATCCGGTACGGAGGCGATCGCGGGGGTGTTCCAAGTTCCAGAAGCCATTTCTGAACAATATGGGAAGAACTGCAAATCTTTCCACCCTTTTGGTCTGGAAACCCTGTTGCGTTTGCCGAAAAGTTGATTCCACGAGGAACACCGTTGCAAAGGAGCACCATCATGACGCAGTCCCCCAACCCCCAGAACCCGGGCCGGTCCGCCGCGGACGGAGCCGAAGCACTTGAGCTGGAGTGGGCCGCCAACCCGCGCTGGGAAGGAATCCGCCGCGACTACTCGGCGGCCGACGTCGTCAAGCTGCGCGGCCGTGTCACCGAGGAGCACACGCTGGCACGCCGGGGCGCCGAGAAGCTCTGGGAACAGCTGCGCGGCGAGGGCTACATCAACGCGCTCGGGGCGCTGACCGGCAACCAGGCCGTCCAGCAGGTCAAGGCCGGCCTGAAGGCCATCTACCTCTCCGGCTGGCAGGTCGCCGCGGACGCGAACACCTCCGGGAACACCTACCCGGACCAGTCGCTCTACCCGGTGAACTCGGTGCCGACAGTGGTCCGCCGGATCAACAACGCGCTGCTGCGCGCGGACCAGATCGAGTTCTCCGAAGGCAAGCAGACCGTCATCGACGGCCAGGAAATCGACTGGCTGGTGCCCATCGTGGCCGACGCCGAAGCTGGCTTCGGCGGCCCGCTGAACGCCTTCGAGCTGATGAAGTCGATGATCGCCGCCGGCGCCGCGGGCGTGCACTGGGAGGACCAGCTCGCCTCGGAGAAGAAGTGCGGCCACCTGGGCGGCAAGGTCCTGATCCCGACCCAGCAGCACGTGCGCACGCTCAACGCGGCCCGGCTCGCCGCCGACGTCGCCGGCGTTCCGTCTGTTATCGTGGCCCGTACCGACGCCGAGGCGGCAACCCTCATCACGTCCGACGTCGACGAGCGTGACCAGCCGTTCATCACCGGCGAGCGCACCTCCGAAGGCTTCTACAAGGTCCAGAACGGACTGGAGCCCTGCATCGCCCGCGGCCTGGCCTACGCGCCGTACGCGGACCTGATCTGGATGGAGACCGGCACACCGGACCTCGCCCTCGCCCGCAAGTTCGCCGAAGCCATCAAGGCCGAGTACCCGGACCAGATGCTCGCGTACAACTGCTCGCCGTCGTTCAACTGGAAGAAGCACCTGGACGACGACACCATCGCCAAGTTCCAGCGGGAACTGGGCGCCATGGGCTTCAAGTTCCAGTTCATCACCCTGGCTGGCTTCCACGCCCTGAACTACTCGATGTTCGACCTTGCCCACGGCTACGCCCGGAACGGCATGAGCGCCTACGTCGAACTGCAGGAGCGCGAATTCGGCTCCGAAGAGCGCGGCTACACCGCCACCAAGCACCAGCGAGAAGTCGGAACAGGCTACTTCGATCTGGTCTCCACGGCTCTGAACCCGAACAGCGGCACCCTCGCGCTGGCCGGTTCAACCGAAGCCCAGCAGTTCCACTAAACCCAGGAGACCTCCCATGAACACCTTCACCGATACCTTCACCATCAACGGCATCACTCTGTCCGCGCAGCCGATCCACCGCCAGGACGAGATCCTCACCCCCGACGCCTTGGAGTTCCTGGGCCGCCTGCACCGGGCGACGGCGGGACGGCGGCAGGAGCTGCTGCAGCTGCGCCAGGCCCGGCGAACCCGGATCTCCAACGGCGCGGATCCGTCCTTCCTCGCCGAGACCCGGCACATCCGCGAGGATGACAGCTGGCGGGTCGCTCCGCCGGCACCGGGCCTGGAGGACCGGCGCGTCGAAATCACGGGACCGGTGGACCGCAAGATGACGATCAACGCGCTGAACTCCGGCGCGAAGGTCTGGCTCGCCGACATGGAGGACTCCTCCACGCCCAGCTGGGGCAACGTGATCCGCGGCCAGATCAACCTGATCGACGCGCTGGAACGCCGGATCGACTTCACCTCGCCGGAAGGCAAGGAATACCGGCTCGGGGAGTCGCTTCCCACCATCGTGGTCCGGCCGCGCGGCTGGCACCTGCCGGAGAAGCACCTGCTGATCGACAACAAGCCGATTGCCGGCGGCCTCGTCGACTTCGGCCTGCACTTCTTCCACAACGCCCGGCGGCTGATCGCCCAGGGCAGCGGGCCCTACTTCTACCTGCCGAAGATCGAGAACCACCTCGAGGCGCGGTTGTGGAACGACATTTTCGTCCTCGCCCAGGACCTGCTCGGCATCCCGCAGGGCACCATCCGGGCGACCGTGCTGATCGAGACCATCACGGCCGCGTTCGAGATGGAGGAGATCCTCTACGAACTGCGCGACCATGCGGCAGGCCTGAACGCCGGCCGCTGGGACTACATCTTCAGCATCATCAAGAACTTCCGGACCCGCGGCCCGCGCTTCGTCCTGCCGGACCGCAGCCAGGTGACGATGACGGCGCCGTTCATGCGCTCCTACACGGAGCAGCTCGTCCGGGCGTGCCACCGGCGCGGAGCGATGGCCATCGGCGGCATGGCGGCCTTCATTCCCAACCGCCGGGACGAGGAAGCCAACCAGGCGGCGTTCGAAAAGGTGCGCGCGGACAAGACCCGGGAGGCGAACGACGGCTTCGACGGCTCGTGGGTGGCCCACCCCGACCTCGTGCCTGTCTGCCGGGAGGTGTTTGACGGCGTCCTCGGCGACCGCCCGAACCAGGTGGACCGCCTGCGGGAGGACGTCCGGCCCGACGACAAGGCGCTGCTGGACATCTCCGGCCTGCACGGCACGATCACGGAGGGCGGCATCCGCACCAACATCGAGGTCGGCATCCGGTACATCGAGTCCTGGCTGCGCGGCAACGGTGCGGCAGCGATCCACAACCTGATGGAGGACGCAGCGACGGCGGAGATCTCCCGGTCGCAGCTGTGGCAGTGGATCTACGCCAGCGCCGTGACCGACGAGGGTGAGATCGTGACCCGGCCGTGGCTCCAGGAGCTCACCGACGAGGAGTTCGGCACGCTGGACCGCTTCGAGGGCGACCGGTTCGACGACGCCCGGGAGATCTTCGAAGAGGTTGCCCTCGGCGAGGAGTTCCCGACGTTCCTGACAGTGCCGGCGTACGCCCGGTTCCTGGCCGAGCAGCCCGAAAAGGCCTCGGAGCGCGCGAAGGAACCGGTCGCCGCCTGAGTCCGAAGCCCGGCCACTTATGACGCGGTTTCCCGCCTATGACACCGAAAAAAGCGTGTCATAAGCGGGGAGCCGCGTCATTGCTGCCCAGCGGGGGTTGAACGTATGCGGCCCGGGTCTTTGCGCCCTGTTCCCGGCCGCGCACCTGGGGGAGAATACCGACGTGGGTATTTCTCCGACGTCGCACCCTTCCGGGCCGCGCCTCCCGCGGACGGCGCTGGGCTGGTGGGCCGCCGCCGTCGGGATTGTGGCCGCCGCCGGCGTCGTCGTCAGCGCCGCTACCGGCAACGCCGCCGTCTATACACTGGCCTTCCTGTTCGCCCTGGTGTCGGGAGTCCTTGGCTTCCTGGCCATGTTCCGGTCCCGTTCAGAGGCAACGTACTTCCTGCCGCGGACGCCTGTCGGCCGGTGGACCGTGGGTCTCTTCGCCGCGGGGTTCGTGCTGCTGTTCCTGCGGCTTGCACCCACCGCCTTTGCCGCCGCCTTCGCGGCCGTCGCCACCGGGCTGCTCTCAATGCTCCGTTACGGCGAGCGTTCCCTCCTGGTGCTCGTGCTGATGCTGCTGCCGGCCGTGTTCCTGCTGTACTTCTTCCTCGGCGAATTCGTCTTCCCGCATTAGGACGCCATGACCGGTTCCGTTCTGCCCCGTTCCCCCATCGGCCGCTGGACCTCGGTCTTCGGCCTCGTCCTCGTTGCGGCCCTCGTGCTGGGCCTCGCGCTCGGCCTGGCCCGCAGAGCCCCGGACGGACCCCCGTTCATGCTGCCGGGAGCCGGGGTGATCGAAATGATGCCCGCTGCGGCGGCCTTCTTCCTGGGCCTGATCGGCATCCTGCACTACCGGGAACGGTCGTTCGCCGTCTGGACCGCGACCGTGCTGGGTGGTCTCGTGCTGGCTGCGGGGACCGCCCAGGACCTCCTCTCGCTGATCCAGTTCGGGACCGGCGGCTGACGGCGGCGGACCGGAGCCGGGCGCGGCCGGAATACTCCGGCGATGCTCAGGGTTGTCAGGATCGTGAAGATTGAGATCTGGTCGGATATTGCCTGCCCGTGGTGCTACATCGGCAAGCGCCGTTTCGAAGCAGCCCTGGAAGGGTTCGCCCACAAGGACGACGTCGAGGTCCGGTGGCGCAGCTACCAGCTGGACCCGTCCCTTCCTGCGCACTATGAGGGCACCGAGCTGCAGTACCTGAGCGAGCGCAAGGGCCTGCCGGCCGAACGGGTCGCGGGCATGTTCGGCCAGGTCGCGGAGCAGGCGGCCGGCGTCGGGCTGCGGTATGACTTCGATGCACTCGTCGTGGCGAACAGCTTCGCCGCCCATCAGCTGCTGCACCTGGCCAGTGCGCACGGCAAGGCCGACGGAATGAAAGAGTACCTGCTGTCCGCGCATTTCGAAAAGGGCGAGGATATCGGCAGCCGGGAGTTCCTGCTGCGGGCCGCCTCCGCGCTCGGCCTGGACGAAGCCGAGACTGTGGCAGCCCTGGAAGAGGAGCGCTATGCCGAGGACGTCCGCGCGGACATTGCCGAGGCGCAGGAGCTGGGCATCACCGGGGTCCCCTTCTTCGTGATCGACCGCAAGTACGGCGTTTCCGGGGCCCAGCCGTCCGAGCTCTTCCGTCAGGTGCTCGAGGAGGCATGGCAGGAAGCGCACCCGCTGGTCATGGTGCCGTCCGAGGGCGGCGAGGCCTGTGGCCCGGACGGCTGCGCGATCTAGCCTGCCCCTTTCCGGGGACCAAGCCCTTAGCTGCCTGCCGGCTCCGGCACACCAGCACGTTCGCGCCCGGCGCGCCGGGCAATGCTCCGCACCGAGAAGGTCGTGCAGCCCGCGAAGGCGAGGACGGCGGCGAGAATCACCAGCAGCGGAGCGGGCCAGGACCCGGCCGCGGTGTGCACGAAGCCGACCACTGTGGCTGAGAGCGCTCCAAAACCGTACCCCACTCCCTGGACCACAGCGGATATCCGACCGGCAGCGGCATTGTCGTGCGCGAACTCGATGATACCGATGAAGATCGTGGTGATGCCGCCGCCCTGGGCGATGCCGCCGGCCACGGTCCAGAGCCACCACAGACCCGGCGCGAACAGCAGGCCGAGCGGAACGGCCGCCCACAGGATGCCCAGCACGACCGCGATGGTCGCCGTGCGAAGCCGTCGCGCGGCCAAGGGAACGCCGAGCCCGCCGACGATGGCCAGGACCTGGAACAAGGACGACCCGGCTCCCGCCTGGACCGCCGTCATGTCGGTGACCTCCGAGAGGTAGGTGGGCAGCCACGCCGTCACGCCGTAGTAGGCGAAGGCCTGCCCCGCAAAGCCGGCCGTCAGCCCCGCGACGATCCAGCGTCCGCCCGGCAGCCGCGGTCGGCCGGGTTCCTTCGACTGCTCGGGCGCGGAGGCCCGCAGGGCCAGCCGTGGTCCGATGGCGGCGACCCAGCTCACGGCCCCCGCGACGATGAACACGGCGCTGGCGGCGAGCGCGAGCCGCCAGCCCAAAGCGTCCGCCAGCGGGGCGGTGAGCAGCGACGTGAGCATGGACCCGATGTTTAGGGCCGCGGTGTAGACCCCGGTGGCAGTCGCATGCCGGTGCTGCGGGAAGTCGCGGCGGATGATCAGCGGCACCGTGATGTTGCCCAGCGTGATGGCCAGGCCGATCAGCACCGTCCCCACCATCGCAACGCCTGCGCCGCCTGCCGAGCGCACGCAGACGCCTACCAGGACTCCCAGCAGTGTCAGGGTGATCGCCAGTTCGGCGCCGAAACGCTTGATGACGAGCGCCGCGAGGGGCGCCGCAAGCGCGAAGCAGAGCACGGGGATGCTGGTGAGCAGGCCCGCCTCCGCCGAGGACATCCCCAGTTCCCGGCGCAGGACGCCGACCGCCGGCGCAATCGCTACGATGGGGCCGCGCAGGCTCAGGGCGACGAGTCCGATGCAGGCGAGCAGCACCCATCCCGGCCGGCGCCGGAGCAGCGCCTTCACGACGGCCGGGTTTCGCTGAGCATGGAGATCCCCTCGGAAGCGGTCCTATAGGATTTCTCCATTCTGCCAGCAGGCGGGCGGAGGTTTCCTCTCCGCCCGCCTGCTGGACCGCGGCCTATCCGGCTCCGCCCGGGTCAGCCCTGGAGTACCGCCACCCCGTAGGGTGCGAGCGCGACGCTGGCGGCCTCCGCGCCGTCGAGCGTTCGGAGGGCGCGCTCAGCCTTGAGCGGCACCTCGACCGGCTCGCTGTGCTGGCTGACCAGCACGATGAACCTGCGTCCGTCTTCGTGTATCAGGGAGTCCACGAACACCAGTGGGTCCGGGACCTCGACCGGCGGCCGGATGCCAGCCACGTCCGCGAGCGCCTCGTACAGCCGGTAGCTTTCCTCCGGGTTGACGGCGCCCTGGACGGAAGCCATGTACTCCAGCGGATAGGTGCACAGCACGGCCCGGCCCTCGCCGTGGCGCTTCACCACCACCGCCGGGTTGCCATGCTGGTCGCGGGCGACCACGGTGCCGTCCGTTTCCTTCACCGGCAGGAAGGCGCGCGAGTGTTCGTTCCCGGCGGCGCGGAAGCGCAGCGTCCCGCCGGCCCTGATGCCCCCGAAGTCCTCGGTGAAGGTGAATTCGACGACGTCGTCCCGGATGGGGTTGTTCAGCCCGTACACCAGCTGCCGCTCCACGCCGAAAAGTTCCTCGGTGCGGATCCACCACGGCCCGCGCTGGGTCCCGGTCTCGCCGACGCAGTAGGAGGCGTAGACGGTGGCGCCCCCGGCGGCCAGCCCCGGAAGCTGCGCCCAGGACGGGCCGGTGAGCGCCTTGATCGAGGGCAGCAGGTACAGCCCGTAGCCCTCCGGCAGTGGCCCGTCCTCGGCCTCGCGGACGACGGCGACAGGCAGGTGCGCCTCGTGTGCGGCCACGTAGGCCTGCTCGGCTGTCTTGACCACCAGCTCGCGTTCGGCCTCCTCCGTGAAGGGGTAGTCCGCGGCAAGGTAGGACGTGAGCACCAGCGCCGCGGAGACCTCGGACCGCTTCAGCCGCGGCAGGTCGATGGCCGCAAGCGTCCCGCCGAAGGCCTTCAGCTCCCGCAGCGCCGGTTTGGGTGCACCCTCGGCGTCGGTGATGCCGAAATGCAGCTCGAACGGGTGGTGGCTGTAGGGCCGCTGGGTGATGATGTGGTCGTAGTCGGTGTTGTTCCACGCGATCCAGCCCGTCGCACCGGCGAGCAGCGTGTTGTGCAGCAGTTGACGGTAGTAGTGGCCGGCATTCTCGGCGGAGACGAAGTCGCTGGAGAGCCCGAATTCCTCCATCACCACGGGCTGGCCGCTGATGGCGGACATCTCGCAGACGAACGCGGCCTTCAGGTGCTGGCGGACGACGTCGGATTCCATCCGGTAGACGTGCGGGCCGACGAAGTCGACGAACGGGGCCAGATCCCGGATGGTGAACCCGTTGTCATGGCCGGTGGTCTCGATGCCCCACGCGCCGTCGCCCACGGACACCGGCTGACTGCCGCCTCCTGCCCGGACCGCATTGACCATCAGCTCCGCCCAGGCGGCGACCTCGGGCCGGCTCGCTTCGCCGCCGTAGATCGGCATCTCGTTGGTGATGAGCCACCCGGCAACCGCCTGATGAGCGGCGTATCGCGCGGTCAGCGTCTTGATGTACCAGGCCTGGCGGTTCACGAACCAAACATCGGTGTAGAGGTTGCGGCCGGCCCGCCACGCCGGGTCCCAGTTCTCCCCGGACATGTGCCCGACGATGAAGGTCGGAATCGTCGTCATCCCGGCCTCGATGTGCGCGTCGAGGAAGTCCTCGAAGTGCGAACACGATTCCTCGTCCACCGTGTCCGGGGCGGGCTGGAAGTCCGGCCAGTAGAAGAAGGAACGCGTCAGGTTGAGCCCGTTGTCGGCGAGGACCTTCAGCTCCTCGCGCACCACGGCGCCGTCGTAGTTGCGCCACATGAGCGGACCGCCGGTGCGGGACCAGAAGTTGGCGCCGAGCCAGACGGCGGTTCCGTCCGGGCCCTGGACCATTTCGAAATGTCGTTGCATGAAGGTGCCCTTTCCTTCGGTCACTTCACCGCGCCGGCGGTGAGGCCGGCGACAAAGTTTCGCTGCAGCAGCAGGAACCCGACCACCACCGGGACACTGACCACCAGCGACGCCGCCATGATCTGGTTCCAGTAGACGTTGGTCTGGGTCGAGTAGAGCTGCAGGCCGACGGCCAGCGTGCGGTTGGCATCAGTGGTCATCACCGAGGCGAAGAGCACTTCACCCCAGGAGGTCATGAAGCTGTAAATGGCCACCGCAATCAGGCCCGGACGCGCCGCCGGCAGGACCACGCGGATGAGCGCCCCCATCGGCCCGCACCCGTCCACCTTCGCGGCCTCGTCCAGGTCGTGCGGGATCCCGTCGAAGTAGCCGGCCAGCATCCAGATGGAGAACGGGAGCGAGAACGTGAGGTAGGTGATGATCAGGCCGCCGCGGGTGCCCACGAGCTGGATCCCGGTGGCCGTGTTGATGTTCACGAAGATCAGGAACAGCGGCAGCAGGAACAGCACGCCCGGGAACATCTGGGTCGAGAGCACGGTGGTGGAGAAGATCGACCGGCCGAGGAACCGGTAGCGGGAAATGGCGAAGGAGGCGAAGACGGCGATGATGAGGCTGATCACCGTCGCCGCTCCTGCCACGATCAGGCTGTTGACGAAGTAGCTGGCCAGCGGCACCGTTTTCCACATCTCGACGAACGGCGTGAAGGTGATCGAAGACGGCCACCAGCTGAACGGGCCCTGAACATCGCTGAGAGGCTTCAGTGCAGAGGTCACCATGACGTAGATGGGCACCACGGTGAAGACCACCAGGATGGCGACCACCACGATGCGGAAGATTCTGGCTCCCTGTGTTTCACGCACGGTGCGACCTCCGGTTCAGCACAATCAGGTAGATGCCCGAGACGAGCAGCAGGAAAAGCAGGAGCAGCACCGACATGGCCGCTCCCGAGCCGAAGTTCCAGGTCAGGAACGAGGCGTTGTAGATGTGGAACGAGATCAGGTCCCCGGCCGGCGGCTGGCCGTTGCCGAACAGCACGAACGGGGTGTTGAAGTCGTTGAAGGTCCACAGGAACATGACCAGGATCAGCACCATGTTCACGGGCCTGAGCATCGGCAGCGTGATGGAACGCCACTGCCGGAACGGCTTCGCGCCGTCGACGGCGGATGCCTCGTAGACGTCGGAAGGGATGGACTGCAGGCCGGCCATCAGCATCAGGAAGGCGAAGGGCCAGAGCCGCCAGATGGCCACGATGACCACGGAGATGAACGCGTTGTCGCCGATCAGCCAGAACGGCTTGTCGCCGCCGAGGTGGAGGTTGTCGTAGAAGAAGTGGTTGATCGCCCCGGTGTCCTTTTGGAGCATGAATTTCCACGCGATGATGCCGGCGTACATCGGCAGGGCGTACGGGACGAGGAACAGGGTGCGGATGAACCCGCGGCCCCAGAAGTTCTTCTGCAGGGCCACGGCTGCCGCCATGCCCAGCACCCAGGAGATTGCCACCACCAGGAGGGTGAAGGCGCAGGTGACGAGGAAGGACCGCAGCAGGCCGGCGCCCACCGCGCCGTTGAAGTCGAGCGCCACGTTGTAGTTGGCGACACCCGTGACGGGGGCATTGCCCCAGTTGGCGATGAAGGCCTTGGTGAGTTTGATGAAGCTCATCCAGATGCCGGTGAACATCGGGATGACGTGGATCAGGAGTTCGAAGATGACGGCGGGGGCCAGGAGCGCGTACGGCAGCCACCAGCCGGCGGGCCGTGGCCTGCGCGGCTTGCCGGCCCGGTGTCCTGCAGCCTTGGGTGTTGTTGGAGCAGCAGTCGCAGCGGACATACGAGGCACTCCCCTTTCTGTGATTGTCCGGACGTGCACGGAAGGGCGGGCCACCAGGGGGCGGCCCGCCCTTCTGCGGAAGCTATCCGGCCGCCGCGACCTGCTGCTGGGCGGTGTCGAGGGCCGAGCGGATGTCGCTCGTGCTGACGGTGCCGCCCGAGGCGATCTTGGCGAACATCTGGTTCATGGCCTTGCCGACGGTGCTTTCGAACTGGTCCTCGGAGGCGACCAGCGGCAGCGGCTTGGACTTGGTGGCGTAGATGTCCGCGAAGGTCTTGGCCTCTTCAGCGTTGTCGGTGAAGTTCGGGGTGGCGTCCTTGAGCACCGGCAGCGCGGTGAACTTCTTGTCCAGCGCCGTCTGCGTCTCCGGGCTGGTCATGAACTTCACGAACTGCAGTGCCGCATCCTTGTTCTTCGTGTTCTTGAAGATCGAGAGGTTGATGCCGGCGACGTGGCTGGCAACCTTGGTGGCGCTGCCTTCCGGAGCCGGGAAGGGAACCACTCCGTACTCGCTGGACTTCATACCGTTGGCCTGGATGCTGTTGTCGGCGTTGTTCTGGTTCAGGATCATGGCGACCTTGCGGGTGGCGAAGTCGTTCACGGCCTTGGTGCCGTTGTCGTACTGGACGTTGGAAACGTTGACAACCTTGTCCGTCTGCATCAGGTCCAGGTAGCGCTTGATGCCGTTGACCACGCCATCGGAGGTGAAGGTGGGCTTTCCGCTGGAGTCAAAGAGGTCGGCGCCGTTCTGCGCCGCGTTGATGAAGGCGAAGTGCGAGTTCTCGGTGTAGCTGCCGGCCGCAAGGGCGAAGCCGTACTTGTCGCCGCTGGTGAGCTTCTTGGCGTCCGTGACGAGCTCTTCCCAGGTCGTCGGCGGTTTCAGCCCGGCGGAGGAGAACATGGCCTTGTTGTAGTAGAGGCCGTAGGCCAGGCCGTAAAGAGGCACGGATGTCGGGTCCTGGCCGGGCGCACCACCCGTGTCGAGCGCGGTCTTAACGAACTTGTCCTTGCCGCCGATGGCGTCGAGGGCACTGCTGTCGAAGGGCATGAACGCCCCGGTCGACTGCAGCGACGCGGCCCATGTGTTGCCGATGTTGACGACGTCGGGGGCCTGGCCGGAGGTCACCGCCGTCTGGATGCGGGTCTGCAGGTCGTTCCAGCCGATGACCTCGAGGTTTACCTTGATGCCGGTCTGCTGCTGGAACTTCTGCAGCTGCGGCGTCAGCACCTCCTTGTCGTTGTCCAAGCTGGTGCCCTGGTTGCTGGCCCAGTAGGTGAGGGTCTTCCCCCCGGAGCTGTCGGAGGAGCTGGAGCTGCTGCTGTTGCTGCCGCCGCCGCATGCTGCGGTGGTCAGCGCCAGGGCCGCGATCGCCGCAGTCGCGGCGAGGGTACGAATTTTCACTTCATGACTTCCTTGTCTGTTCAAAGTGCGCCTGTTTGAGCCAGGGAGCCGGCATGTCTTCAAGCTAAAGGAACTTCTGCCGGGCGTCAATCAAAAGATGCCAACTCTTTGTCTTCTTTTAGCGTCCGAAAAATGAAAGATGGGCGTGCAGTATCCACACGACGCCGTTGCCGGCGTCCCGGGGCGGATTCTGGGCCTTTCGGACGCGGCCGGGGTGGTCTCCGGCAATGTGACGAGTGTAACCTAACCGGTTCAGTTAACCAACGGATCCCGGCCCGGATCCGTTGTCACGGACGGGGCCCGGGTGCGGCAGGAGGCGCCGTGCTCTCGCGCGGAACCAGCGCACTGGGGGCCGCCTGGATGTTGCGGCGCTGATGGCCGTCGATCACTTCCAGCAGGAGGCGCGCCGACTGCCGGCCCTGCTCCACCGGGTCGCGCTGCAGCGCGGTCACCGACGGCGACGCGATCCAACAGAGCATGGAGTCGTCCCAGCTGACCAGTGAAACCTCACCGGGCACCGCCGTCCGGTTCCGGCGCCCGGCCATGATCCCGCCCATCGCCATCAGGTCGTTGCCGAAGATGATCGCCGTCGGCCTGTCCGGGCCGCCGAGCAGCTCCTCTGCGGCGCGCGAGCCGCCGTCGACGGTGTAGTCGGACTCGACGTCGAGCACCTCCATCCCCGCACGCTGCGCATGGAGCCGCACGGCCGACTGCCGCGCCTGTTCGTGCAGCAGCCGCAGCGGCCCGGTCACGTGGGCGATCCGCCGGTGGCCCAACGCCTGCAGATGCCCGACGATGGTCGCCGCGTCCGCGGCCTGGTCCGCCGTCGTCGATGCGAACCGCGCATCCGGAGCTGAGGTGCCGTGCAGCACGAACGGCAGGCCGAGACGGTCCAGCAGGGCCGGGCGCGGATCCTGGATGAGATGGTCAAAAAGGATCACCCCGTCAACCCTGCGCTCCCCCGCCCACCTCCGGTACACGGCGAGGTCCTTGCCTTCTTCGGCACCGGCCACGCGAAGCAGGAGGCTGATCTCGGTCGTGATCAGGACCGATTCAATGCCGGCGATCAAGCTCATGTAGTAGGGCTCGGCGCCGATCAGTTCGGGCTCGCGGGAGAGAACGATGCCCACCACGCCCGCACGGGACTTCGAAAGGGCCCTGGCACTGGAACTGGGATACCACCCGAGCTCGGCAGCAAGATCGAGGACCTTCTGCCGGGTCTGCTCACTGACGCCCGGCTGTCCGTTCAGGGCGTAGGAGACGGAAGCCTTGGAGATCCCCAGCTGCTCGGCCAGGCCCGCGATCGTGACTCGGCCCACGGCCGCCCTCCCCTGTGACTGCACCCTACCTGTTCGGGCGCCCGAATACCAAGAGTACGGCCAGAAGACCGGAGGTTAGGAAGCCAGCAGGGATTCGACGCTGTCGGCGGAAAGGACATGGTCGATCACCATGCGGCTCGCGCCCAGGACGCCCGCCTGGTCCGCCGCCATCGACTGCACAATGCGCAGCCTCGAGGTCGCCAGCGGCAGTGAGCGCTGGTAGACGACCTCGCGCACACCGGCAATGAGGTGTTCCCCCGCCGCAGCCAGCCGGCCTCCGATGACGATTACCGAGGGATTGAGCAGGTTCACGCACATGGCCAGCACTTCGCCGACGTCGCGGCCGGCCTGGCGCAGGGCCTGGATGGCCTGCAGGTTTCCCTGCCGTGCGAGCAGCAGGACATCGTCCGAGGTGGCTGCGGCAAGTCCCGTCCGGGCCAGCGCCGCGGCAATCGCGGGGCCGGACGCGAGCGCCTCCAGGCAGCCGTAGTTGCCGCACCGGCACAGCACAGTGTCCCCGCGCGGGACCCGCACATGCCCCAGGTCCCCCGCCGTGCCGACAGCGCCGCGCTGCAGCACCCCGCTGCTGACGATCCCGGCGCCGATGCCGGTGGCCACCTTGATGAACAGCAGATTGTCATCCTCCGGCCAGTAGGCCGCACGTTCCCCCAGCGCCATGATGTTGACGTCGTTGTCCACCAGCACGTCCACCGGAAAGGTCCGCTGCACATAGCCGGGCACATCGAACCCGTCCCAGCCGGGCATGATGGGCGGGTTGGTGGGACGGCCGCTGGAGTGTTCCACCGGGCCCGGCAGGCCGATGCCGATGCCGGCGAGCTCCCGGGCCTGGCGGCCGCCCTCGCGCAGGACCTGCGTGCAGAGCCCGCACACCAGGTCCAGCACCGCCTGCGGTCCCGCCGCGACGTCGATCGCGGCGCTCGCCTCGGCCAGCACCCGGGCACCAAGGTCGGTCAGCGCCACCAGGGCGTGCGTGGCACCGATATCGACGGCCAGCACCACCTTTGCCGCGGGCTGGAAGGCAAACCGGGAGGGCGGCCGGCCGCCGGAGGACACAGCCTCCCCGGCCGGTCCGATCAGCCCCGAAGCCGTGAGCGCGTCCACTTTGGCCGCCACGGTCGAGCGGGCCAGCCCGGTCATCGCGGCCAGTTCTGCCCGCGTCCGGGCCCGTCCGTCGCGCAGGATCTGGAAGAGATCGCCTGCGCGCGAAAGGCCCGCAGCCGGGGCTTCGGCCCCGGACGGCGCGGATAAACGGGGTGTGGACATGGAGTAAGGAATAGCATGCCGCCCTTCTCCCTGTCACAATTCCGAAAGTTCAACAAATGACGGCGGACTTTTGCTTGACCGCTGACAAAAGCTGCCCTAGGTTGAGGAACGACGTCGGAAATCCTTCAAAGCTCCGGCAGTCCCCATCCCTCGGGTCCCGCAGCCCGCAGGTCAATGACGATCCCAAGGAGAGCCCGTGCTCTATTCCCTCCAGCTGTACACCGTCCGCGGCCCGCTCGAAACCGACCTGCCCGGCACCATCGCACGGGTGGCCGGCCTGGGCTACGCCGCCGTCGAGCCCTACAACTTCGTGGCCACCGCCGACGCCCTCGCGGAGGCCCTGCGGGCCAACGGGCTGAGCGCTCCGAGCGGCCACGCGCCGCTGCTGCGCGCGGACCAGGACGAGATTTTCGAAGCCGCCCGCAAGCTCGGCATCGGCACGGTGATCGACCCGCACGTGGACCGCGCCCGGTGGACCACAGAAGAGGACATCAAGGCCACGGCCGAGGCGCTGAACGCCGCCGCCCGGAAGGGCGCCGAATACGGCATCCGCGTCGGCTACCACAACCACGAGTTTGAGCTGGAGACCCGGGTCGGCGGCCGCGCCGCCCTTGAAGTCCTCGCCGGGCACCTCGATCCCGAGGTCGTGCTGGAAGTGGACACCTACTGGGCAGCTGTCGGCGGCGAGGACGCCGCCGCGCTGCTGCGCCGGCTCGGCGACAGGGTCAGGTTCATCCACATCAAGGACGGTCCGCTGACCAAGGAAGACAAGGACCAGGTCGCCGTCGGCGCCGGCAAGATGCCGGTCTGGGACGTCATCGAAGCGGCAGCGTCCGTGGAAGTCGGAGTGGTGGAACTCGACGATTTCAGCGGGGACATCTTCGACGCCGTCGCCGACAGCCTCACCTACCTGAAGGCAGGAAAGAACGCATGAGCCAGCAGCCAACCGGCAGGACCGGACCCGTCGGCGTCGGCATCATCGGCGCCGGCGTCATCAGCAAGGAATACCTGAAGAACCTCACCAGCTTCCCGGACGTCAAGGTCCACGTGGTGGCCGACATGTTCGAGAATGTCGCAGCGGAGCGCGCGGCGGAGTTCGGAATTGAGCAGTCCGGCGGGGTGGAGGCGGCGCTGTCGCACCCCGACGTCGAAATCATCGTGAATCTGACGATTCCGACTGCGCACGTGGAAATCGCCACGGCGGCAGTCAACGCGGGCAAGCACGTATGGAGCGAGAAGCCGTTCTCGCTGGACCGCGAGAGCGGGCTCGGCCTGCTCAAGGCAGCCGAAGCCGCCGGGGTGCGGCTGGGCTGTGCGCCGGACACCTTCCTCGGGGCCGGCCTGCAGACCGCGCTGCGGATGATCAAGCGCGGCGACATCGGCATCCCGCTCACCGCGCTGACGCTCATGCAGTCCCCCGGCCCGGAGTCCTGGCACCCGAACCCGGCGTTCCTGTTCCAGGAAGGCGCCGGCCCCCTCTTCGACATCGGGCCCTACTACCTCACCACGCTGGTTCAGACCTTCGGCCCGATTGCCCGCGTTGCCGCCTTCGGTTCCAAGTCCCGCGAAACCCGCGTGATCGGATCCGGCCCGCGGGCGGGCGAGGAATTCGAAGTCACGGTGCCCACGCATGTGAGCGCCCTGGCACAGTTCGCCAGCGGCGAGTCCTCGCAGAGCATCTTCAGCTTCGATTCGCCGCTGAAGCGCCACGGATTCGTGGAGGTCACCGGCACCGAGGCCACCATCGCGTTCCCGGACCCGAACATGTTCGACGGCGACATCACGATCACCCGGCGTGATTCGGACGAGCCCGAAACCTTCCACTCCGTCGGCGCCACCAGCTCGCGCGGCTCCGGCGTCCTGGAGATGGCGCGGGCCCTGCGGGCCGGCCGGCCGCACCGGGCGCAGGGCGAAATGGCGTACCACGTGCTCGACGCCATGGTGTCCATCTCCGAGTCCGTGCAGTCCG
The DNA here is from genome assembly GCF_018531425.1 of Paenarthrobacter sp. DKR-5. Classification (GTDB taxonomy): domain Bacteria; phylum Actinomycetota; class Actinomycetes; order Actinomycetales; family Micrococcaceae; genus DKR-5. The sequence continues at coordinate 240,466 of NZ_JAHBOI010000005.1, read as the reverse complement.
GGGAAGTCGTGGGCCTGCAGAGCAGCGCTTCCGCCGCCGAGCCGCTGCCCGAGGACTGGGACCCCTACGCGGCGACGCTGTAGGCACGGCATGGGCACGGACACCACTCCGGGCCGCCCCCTGGGTGTGGCGGCGGTCGGTTATGCGTTCATGGGCAAGGCCCACTCGAACGCGTGGCGCAACGTGGGCGCGTTCTTCGACGTGCCCACCTTCAGCCAGCAGGTCCTCGTCGGCCGGGACGGCGCGGCGGTCAAGGCCGCCGCGCACCGGTACGGCTGGGCGGAAGCGGCGACCGACTGGCAGGAGGTGATCCGGCGCGACGATATCGACATTGTCGACATCTGCGCGCCGGGGTGGCTCCACGCGGAAATCGCCGTCGCCGCCCTCGAGGCCGGCAAGCACGTGCTGGTGGAGAAGCCGCTGGCCAACACGCTGGCCGAATCCGAGGCGATGGTGGCAGCCGCGGCAGCCGCCCGCGCCCGCGGGGTCCAGTCCATGGTCGGGTTCAACTACCGGCGGGTGCCCGCCCTGGCCCTGGCCCGGGAGCTCATCGCTGAGGGCCGGCTCGGCACGATCCGTCAGGTGCGTGCCTCCTACCTGCAGGACTGGCTGGCCGACGCGGAAGCGCCGATGAGCTGGCGGCTGCGCAAGGAGACCGCAGGCTCGGGCGCGCTGGGCGACATCGCCTCGCACGCCATCGACCAGATCCAGCACCTCACCGGTGCGGCCGCCACCGCGGTGTCCGGGCGGCTGCACACCTTCGTCACCGAGCGGACCGGCCCGGACGGTCCGGAAGCCGTCACGGTCGACGACGCCGCCTGGGCCACGCTGAGCCTGGGCTCCGGCGCCGTCGGCTCGGTGGAAGTGTCCCGGATCGCCTCCGGCCGGAAGAACGCGCTGCGCCTGGAGGTGTACGGCTCGCACGGGTCGCTCGCCTTCGACCTGGAGAACCCGAACGAACTGCAGTTCTACGACGGCAGCGTCCCGGGCCGGACCGCCGGCAGCACCCGGATCCTCACCACGGAAGCCGACCACCCGTATGCGGCCGCGTGGTGGCCGCCGGGACACGTCATCGGATGGGAGCACACGTTCACCCATCAGATCCGCGACTTCCTCAACCACATTGCGGCCGGAACCGCGCCGTCGCCGTCGTTCGAGGAGGGCCTCCAGGTGCAGCGGGTCCTCGCCGCCATTGAGGAATCCGCAGCCAGCAACAGCGTCACCGTACCGTTGGGCTAGAGGCCCTTCCGCCGCCCGTCCGTTCCCGAACCTCAGCCGAACGGCCAGTTGTGGCGGGCTTCCGAGCCGGAAGCCCGCCACAACTGACCCCTCGCCCGCCGACCACCCCAAGGAGCCGTACATGCCCCGCCCCTACACCCTCTTCACCGGCCAGTGGGCCGACCTGCCGTTCGAAGAAGTCGCCCGGCTCGCCTCCGGCTGGGGCTACGACGGCCTCGAAATTGCCGTCTCCGGGGACCATCTTGACGCCTGGCGCTGGGACGACAAGGACTACATCCAGTCCAAGCTCGACGTGCTGGACAAGTACAACCTCAAGGTCTGGGCCATCTCCAACCACCTCAAGGGCCAGGCGGTCTGCGACAACCCGATCGACTTCCGGCACCAGGGCATCGTCGGCTCCAAGGTCTGGGGCGACGGCGACCCCGAGGGTGTGCGCACCCGGGCAGCCGAGGAGCTGAAGAACACCGCCAAGCTCGCCCGTGCCCTCGGGGTGGACACGGTGGTCGGCTTCACCGGCTCCTCCATCTGGCAGTACGTCGCCATGTTCCCGCCAGTGCCGGAATCCGTCATCGACGCCGGCTACCAGGACTTCGCCGACCGCTGGAACCCGATCCTGGACGTCTTCGACGACCACGGAGTGCGCTTTGCCCATGAGGTGCACCCCGGTGAAATCGCCTACGACTACTGGACCACTGTCCGCGCCCTCGAAGCTGTCGGCCACCGGCCCGCGTTCGGCCTGAACTGGGACCCGTCGCACTTCATGTGGCAGCAGATCGACCCGGTCTCCTTCATCTGGGACTTCAAGGACCGGATCTACCACGTCGACTGCAAGGACATCAAGGTCCGCATCACCGGCCGAAACACCCGTCTCGGCTCGCACCTGCCTTGGGGTGACCCGCGCCGCGGATGGGACTTTGTCTCCGCCGGCCGCGGAGACGTGCCGTGGGAAGCGTCGTTCCGGGCCCTGAACGCCGTCGGCTACGACGGCCCGATCAGCGTGGAGTGGGAAGACGCTGGCATGGACCGCCTGCACGGGGCTCCCGAGGCCCTGGCCAACCTGCGGAAGTTCGACTATCCGCAGCCGACGGCGTCCTTCGACTCGGCCTTCAGCAACCAGGACTAAGGCCCCGCGAACGGCCAGTTGTGGTGAGCTCCGCGCGCGGAATGCCGCCGCAACTGGCCGTTCGGGCCGAAGAATCGGCACCTTTTGGTGACAGTCTGGGCTAAAGTGTCTGTATGCCCCGGATCACCGCCAGCACGAATGCCGCCCAGCGGCAGCACACGCAGCAGCGGATCCTCGCGGCCTTCGGCGACCTGCTTTTCAGCCGCGGCCTGCCCGGTCTGACCATGACCGACGTCGCCCGGCACGCCGGCGTCGGGCGCACCGCGGTCTACAACTACTACGCGGACATGGAGCAGCTGCTCGTCGCCTACGCCCTGGACGAGACCGAGCGTTTCCTCGCGGACCTCAAGGCCGACCTCGGCCGCCTGGACAATCCGGTGGACCGGCTCGCACTGTACGTCCGTGCCCAGATTGAGGACCTGACCCGGCGCCACCTCCCGCCCGGGCCCGCGATGCGCTCAGTGCTCTCCCCGGAATCCTTCGGCAAGCTCGCTGTGCATGTCGGGGACCTGAACACCCTGTTGCAGGACATCCTGCGCGACGGCGTCCGCGAGGGCTACCTGCCGCCGTCGGACATCGGGGCGCTGGCCCAGCTGGTGCACGGCTCGCTGACGGCGACGGCGGCCCGCGGCCAGGCGGATGAGGACACGGACGCCCAGGAAAAGCACATTGCTTCCACCGTCCGCTTCATCCAGTCCGGCGTGGGCGCCCGGTTCGACGCGGCGGGCAAGCCGATCCGAACGGTTCCCGCGCAGAGCGCCTAGCGCGTCACTTGCCCTTGGGGGAAGCCTTCGACGTGGCCGCAGGCGACGGCGAGAGCTGCGGGCAGGAGAGCCGGCCCTGGCTTTGGTCCACCCGTTCGGCCTTGACCAGCCCGGAATAGCCGGGAGCAAGCACCACATCCACGGAGGCGTCGGAGCGCCGGTCGGCCACGTACTCGGTGCCAGCGATGTTGCGCTGCAGGTTGTAGGCGGCCGCCTGCCCGGCCGGCCCGGACACGATCACGGCGGCGCGCTGGGAACCGGTCGGCTTGTTGCCGACCTTGCCGATCTTGTATCCGCGGGCCTTCAACTGGGCCGCGACGGAGGCGGCGCGGCCCTCCTGGAATGTGCCGTTGAAAACGTTGACGGTCACATTCTTGTTGGGCAGGTACCGGAACGTGGCCGTAGGGCAGGTCTGCGCGGGCGCCGGCGCCGCGGAAGGCTCCAGGAACGGCAGCTTCAGGTCCCCGCGGGACACGGCGAGCGCGGTGAGCCCGGCGGAGACCAGCAGCACCACCAGGAAGGTCAGGACGATGGCGTGGGTGAGCCGGTGCCGGAACCGGACCGGGTTCCGGGTTTGTCCGGGGTCCTCGGCGAACACCTCACGCAGGTAGTCGCCGTTGACCACATGGTGTCCGTGGTAGTAGTCCGGGTCGCGCCGCTCCGCTTTACGCCGCGCCCTCTCGTCCGCCGGGCCTTCAGTCATCTATCACCAGCACCCTGGCGTGCAGGACCGTGCGCTGATGCAGCGCCGTCCTGACCGCCCGGTGCAGGCCGTCCTCCAGGTACAGCGTGCCTTTCCACTGCACGACGTGCGGGAACAGGTCGCCGAAGAAGGTGGAGTCTTCCGCGAGCAGAGCTTCCAGGTCCAGGGTCCGCTTCGTGGTAACCAGCTCGTCGAGCCTCACCTGGCGCGGAGGGACCGCCGCCCAGTCCTTGGGGGTCTGGTATCCATGGTCGGGATAGGGCCTGCCGTCGCCCACAGCTTTGAAGATCACCAGCCCAGCTTATGGAAGAACGTTCGGCAGGCGAAAGAAAAACGCCCGCGTGGCCGCCGGTTGTGTCCAAACGGTTACGACAGCGACCCGCCGCCGACCTCGGTCCACCGCCCTGATGCGGCGGAGGCGAGCACCGCCTCAACGATGCGGGCCGAGCGCACCCCGTCCTGGAAGGTGGGCAGGCCTTCGGGCTTGCCCCCGGCGACGGCGTCGTATGTATCCGCGACGAACGCCTCAAAACACTGCGCGTAGCCCTGTGCGTGCCCGCCCGGCAGCACGGACAGCCGGCGCTGCTCCGCCGAGCCGTGCGCCGGATCGCGCACCAGCAGCCGGCTGCCTTCCTCGCCGCCGAGCCAGATCTGCTCGGGATTTTCCTGGTCGAAGACGGCGCTGCCGAGCGCTCCGTCCAGTTCGAACCAGAGCCTGTTCTTACGCCCGGCGGAGACCTGCGACACGGTCGCGGAGGCCAGGACTCCCGTGCCGGTGCGCAGGAGCAGGGCGGCAGCGTCCTCGGTCTGCACGGGCACGCGGTCGCCGGAGGACTCGCCGCCGAAGGAGGCTCCGGAACCTGCGGGACGCTCCGGCACGGTGATCGAGGTCTGCGCGGTCAGCGACGTGAACCGTTCACCGCTGACCCATTCCACCAGGTCGCACCAGTGCGAGCCGATGTCGCCGAAGGCGCGGGAGGCGCCGCCCGCCGCCGGATCAACCCGCCAGCTGGACGCATCCGGGGAGAGCAGCCAGTCCTGCAGATAGGAACCATGCAGCAGGTTCCACGGCCCGAACTCCCCGGCCTGCCGCCGCGCCCTGATCTCGCGCACCAGCGGGTGGTAGCGGTACACGAAGGGGACGGCCGCGACGACGCCGGCTTCGGCGGCGGCAACTGCCATGCGTTCGGCGTCGGCCGTGCTGGTCGCCAGCGGCTTCTCGCAGATGACGTGCTTGCCGGCCTCGAGCAGCCGCAGCACGTACGGCGTGTGGGTGCTGTTGGGCGTACAGATGTGGACGACGTCGACGTCGGAGGCCGCCACGGCGTCAATGTCGCCAAAGGCCTGGGTGCGCCAGGCGGCGGCCGCCTCGCGGGAACGTTCCGGGCTGGAGGCCATGACGCCGGCGAGCTCGGCGCCGGCCAGCACGGCGGCGCGGCGGTGGACCTCGCCGATCATGCCGGCCCCCACGACGGCGACGCGCAGCCGGGCTGCTCCCCCGGGACCGCTCATGCGCCGAACCAGCCGCGCTGCGCGTTGCCCACCTGCGGCGCAACCCGCTCGATACCGGGCTGCGCAGCCCACTTCACACCGTTGGCCAGGATCTGCCGGATCTGGGCCTGGTGGTAGACCGGGTACTCCTGGTCCCCGGGGCTGAAGTAGAAGATGCGCCCCTTGCCGCGGCTGAAGGTGACCCCGGAGCGGAAGACTTCGCCGCCGTCGAAGGAGCTGATGAAGACGAGCTCGTCCGGGGCGGGAATGTCGAAGAACTCACCGTACATCTCCTGCTCGGGGATGATGACCGGACTCTCGATGCCCTCGGCGATCGGGTGGGTGGGGTTCACGCTCCAGACGAGCTCCCGCTCCGCTTCGTTGCGCCACAGCAGGGAGCAGGTGGTGCCCAGCAGCCGGGTAAAGATTTTGGAGAAGTGCCCCGAGTGAAGCACCAGGAGCCCCATGCCGCCCAGCACATGCCGCTGCACGCGCTCGACGACGGCGTCGCTCACCTGGTCGTGGGCAATGTGGCCCCACCAGAGCAGCACATCGGTCTCAGCGAGCACCTCCTCGCTGAGACCGTGCTCCTCGTCGGCCAGCACCGCGGTGCGGATGCTGGCCTCCGGAAAGTGCCCGGCCAGCCCCTGCGCAATCGCGCCGTGGATGCCGTCGGGATAGTTCACGGCCATGCTCGCCGGCTCGTTGCGGGCCTCGTGCACGCCCTCGTTCCAGACGGTGATGGACAGGTTCGCGGCTGACATGGCTCAGAGCTCCACTTCTCGGTGTTCGGCGGCGGACTGGTAGCAGGCGTCGATGACCCGGGCGCGGCTGAGCGCGAGCGACCCGTCATGGGCACCCCAGACACTCTCCCCCGCGCGCACGGTGGCAACGAAGTCCTCGACCACGGCCTGGTGGGCCCTGCCCGGCTCGGCCGCCGGCGTGTAGTCGGCGTTCACGCCGTCTTTCTCGGTGAAGACCCGCAGGTCCGCCACAGGCGTGTTGGAGGCGCCGACGGCGCGCAGGTCCGCTCCGCCGTCGGTCCCGAAGACGGAGAAGTCCATCAGGTCCGCCTCGTCGCGGTAGCTCGCCCAGCCGGACTCCAGGACCAGGGTGGTCCCGCCCTCGAGCCGGATGAAGGCCGACGCGAAGTCCTCCACCTCATAGGCAAAGTTCGTGCTCAGAGCGGTGTAGCGGTCGTTGCCGCCCCGTCCCCGCGGCCCGAGTTCGGCATAGGTGGCGGCGGAGACGCTCAGGACCTTCGGTTCCCCGAGGAGATAGAGCGCGTAGTCCAGGACGTGCACGCCGATGTCCGCCAACGGGCCGCCGCCGGCCATTTCCTTGTTCGTAAACCAGCTGCCCAGCTTCGGGATGCCCGAGCGGCGGACCCAGGAGGCCTTGGCGTAATAGGGCCGGCCAAGCTCGCCCCGGTCGATGATGCCCTTGAGGACCTGGATGTCGCCGCGGCGGCGGTGGTTGAAGGCGACATCGAGCACCCGTCCGGCACGGCGCGCGGCGTCGACCATGCGCTGGCCCTCGTCGCCGTTGCGCGCGATCGGCTTCTCACTGAGCACATGCAGCCCGCGCTCGAGCGCGGCGATGGCAATGGGGGCATGCAGGAAGGTCGGGACCGCCACGCTGACGGCGTCGAGGTCCGGCAGTGCAAGCAGCTCTTCCCACGTGCGCACAGCATGCGGCACCGCGTACTGCTCCTGCAGCTGAGCCAGCAGATCCTCCTCCATCCCGGCCAGGGCCACGATTTGGACGCCGTCGATCTTGCTGTACGCCTCAAGGTGCTGCTGCCCGGCCCAGCCGAGGCCGACCACGCCGACCCGGAGGGTGGCTGCTTGCTGCTTCATGCTCTTGTCCTTCTGCTTGTCGTCTCCCGGGTTGTTCCGACCCGGGGCAAACGTTTCCACTGCCTGCACCCCCAGGTCGCAACGGTCCCGGCGTGTCGAAGGTAAACGTTTGCACTTCTGTTCAGCGTATCAGTAGCATGACGCACATCACACTCACCGAAGAACGATGAACTCAACGAGGAGGCATCATGGAGGCTGGCAGGAAAATCAGCGCCGCGGCACTGGGGGTTGCGGCACTGCTGCTGTCGGGTTGCGCAGGCGGCACGACGGCGGGCGCAAACGCCGATGCGGCGAACGGGACCGATTCACGCGGCCCGATCACCTATGTCCAGGGCAAGGACAACAACAATGTCATCCGGCCGCTGATCGACAAGTGGAACGCGGCGCACCCGAATGAGAAGGTCACCTTCAAGGAGCAGTCCGACAAGGCCGACCAGCAGCACGACGACTTGGTGCAGAACTTCCAGGCCAAGAACGCCGACTACGACGTCGTCAGCGTCGACGTCGTCTGGACCGCCGAGTTCGCGGCCAAGGGATGGCTGCAGCCGCTGACCGGCAAGTTCGCCGTGGACACCGCCGGCTATCTGCCGGCGACAGTGAAGACCGGCACCTACAACAAGACGCTCTTCACCCTCCCGCAGACCAGCGACGGCGCCCTGCTCTACTACCGCAAGGACCTGGTCCCGTCCCCGCCGAAGACCTGGGACGCGCTGGTGTCGGCATGCTCCGTGGCGAAGCAGCATGACATGGGCTGCTATGCCGGCCAGTACGCCCAGTACGAGGGCCTGACCGTCAACGCCTCCGAGGCAATCAACACCGCCGGCGGGGCGATCGTCGGCGAGGACGGCAAAACCCCCGCGGTCAACACGCCGGCAGCGAAGGCGGGCCTGCAGAACCTGGTGGACGCCTACAAGTCCGGCGTCATTCCGAAGGAAGCCATCACCTACCAGGAGGAGCAGGGCCGCCAGGCGTTCGAGGACGGCAAGCTGCTCTTCATGCGCAACTGGCCCTACGCCTACAGCCTCGCCAAGACGGACGGCAGTTCCAAGGTCAAGGACAGCGTCGGCATTGCCCCGCTGCCGGGCAAGGACGGACCCGGCGCCTCCACGCTGGGCGGCCACAACTCCGGCATCAGCGTGTACTCCAAGCACAAGGCCACAGCCTTGGATTTCATCAAGTACATGACCTCCGAAGAGTCGCAGCGGTTCTTCGTCACCCAGGGCTCGAAGGCACCTGTGCTGACCGCCCTCTACGACGACAAGGAGCTCAACGCGAAGCTCCCGTTCCTGAGCACCTTGAAGACGTCGATCGAGAACGCCGTCCCGCGGCCCGTTACCCCGTTCTACCCGGCGGTGACCAAGGCGGTCCAGGACAACGCGTACGCCGCCATCAAGGGTGAGAAGAGTGTCGACCAGGCGCTGACGGACATGGGCAACGCCATCGCGTCGGCCGGCTCAAAGTAGGCTTTGCCGCCGCTATGAGGGCGGGCAGGACGTCCGGGAACGGGCGCCCTGCCCGCCTTTATCATGAGAGTGGGCGCCCGACCCGGGGCTGCCGCAGCCCGCAAGCCGGAGGACATCCATGAGCGTGAGCATCCACGATGTGGCCCGCCTCAGCGGCGTGTCCACGGCCACGGTATCCCGGGCCCTGCGCGGGCTGCCGAAAGTCTCCGAGAAGACCCGGCAGAAGGTCGTGCAGGCAGCGGACTCGCTCGGCTACGTCATCTCCTCCACTGCTTCCGGGCTGTCCACGGGGCGCACCAACGCTGTCGGCGTCGTGGTCCCGTCGATCAACAAGTGGTTCTTCTCCTCCGTGCTCGAGGGGGCGGACCAGGTCCTCCGCGCCGCGGGTTACGACCTGGTCGTTTACAACCTGGGCGGCTCGGACGAGAACCGCGAGCGGGTGTTCAGCCGGGCCATGCTGCGGGAACGGATTGACGCCGTCATGATCCTCTGCCGCGCCCTGCTCGCCTCCGAGCAGAAGGTCATTGCGGAGCTGAACTACCCGTCGGTGGTGGTCGGCGGACGGCTCGACGGCTGCGTCAGCGTGAGCATCGACGACGCCCAGGCCTGCCGCAAAGCCGTCGACTACCTCGCGTCGCTGGGACACCGGCGGATCGCGTTCATCGGAGGCGACGTCGAGGACGAGACGTCGTTCTCGGTCGCCAGCGCGCGCAACAGCGGCTTTGCGGCGGCCATGGCGGCCGCGGGCCTGGCGGTGGACCCCGCGCTCACGGCGCGCACGAGCTTCACCATCGCCGGGGGCAGCCGCGCCATGGAGCGCATCCTTTCCGCCGGCGTCCCCCGGCCGACAGCTGTCTTCGCGGCCTGCGACGAGATGGCGTTCGGCGCCATCACGGCTGCGCGCCGCAACGGGCTGCGGGTGCCGGAGGACCTCTCCGTCGTCGGGCTGGACAACCATGAGGCCGCCGAAGCCCTCGGCCTGACCACCGTCTCCCAGGATCCCGCCGGACAGGGTGCCACCGCGGCGCGGATCCTGCTCAGCGCCCTCGACGGCAGCGCCCCGGACGCCGGCTGGATCGTGGCGCCGAACGAGCTGATCGTCCGCAGCTCCGCGTCACCTGTGCGCACGGACTGAGCCGACCGGCCGCCAGGAAGGATAATGGCTGCATGACCGCCTTCCCCGAGACGTCCCGCCCACCCTTCGGCCTGCTACTCGACGTCGACGGCCCGATCGCAAGCCCGGTGACCCGACGGGTCCGTCCCGCCATCATCGCCGACCTGGTCACCCTGGCCGCCCGCGGCATCCCCGTGGTCTTCAACACCGGACGCTCGGACACCTTCATCCGCGAGCAGGTCATGCAGCCGATGCTGGCCGCCGGGCTCCCTGACCACGTGCGCCTGCACGCCATCTGCGAAAAGGGCGCCGTCTGGTTCACCTTCGGCTCCGCCGGCGCCGGCCCGGTGCACGTGGACCAGGATCTGAAGATCCCGGCCAGCTTCGCCGACGCCGTGCGCGAGCTGGTCAAGCGCAGCTACGCGGGCCATATGTTCTTCGACGAAACCAAGCGCGCCATGGTGTCCGTGGAGCAGCACGTGGACGTGCCCAATGCCGACTATCTCCAGGAACAGCAGCGCTTCGACGCCGAGGCCCTGGCCCTGATGGCCGAGCACAACCTCGGGGTGAGCCGGCTGGACCACCATGCTCCCGACAGCGACGATGCCATTGACTACCGGGTTGACCCCACGATCATCTCCACCGACATCGAGTCCATCCGGCTCGGCAAGGACCTCGGCGCCTGCCGGGCCCTGGAAATGCTGGCCGCCGACGGCATCGTGCCGCAGTCCTGGCGCACGGTCGGCGACTCCCGCAGCGACTACACCATGGCGGACTGGCTGCACCACAACGACCACGCGGTGGCGCACGTGGATGTCCGCCCTGCCGACGGCGTGCCCGCGAAGCCCTACCCGGTCCTCACGGCCGGCACCCTCATCCACGACGACGCAGGGGCGGCTTTCCTGCGCCGCTGGATCGCCATGCTGGACGGCACCGAGGAGAACGACAGCGGCGTCCAGTAGCCTCCTGGCGCCCCCCTCCGGCCCTTGCAGGGGCGCGGCCGTGGCGGCCACACTAGGAGCATCATCTGTGGGGGGCTCGGACCGGTCCGGAAGAAGGGCACTGATGGTGCTGAGGAAAGTTGCTGCAATCTGCGTCCTGGCCTTCACAACCGCCGCCGGCTCCCTCTGGCAGGTCCCCTTGCTGCCGGCGGCCGCCGCAGCCCGGGAGACCGTGGTGCGGACGGTCTACACGACCGGCTACTCCTGGTACAGCAACACTCCTCCCGGGTCCGCCACCATCGCGTACGGCGTGCTGCACGCCACCGCGGGCGGGACAGGGACCTATGCGGATCCGGTCACGCTCGCTGTGGGGCACTCCGTGGTCAACGGGAAGGACGTGCTGGACTTTCCGCGCGGAATGCGTGTCTACCTGCCCGACGTGCGCCGCTACTTCATCGTCGAAGACACTTGCGGCGACGGGCCGGCCCCGCAGAACGGACCGTGCCACCAGGGCCGCAATGTCGACGGTTCCGGCTCGACGATCTGGCTCGACTTGTGGATCGGCGGTCGTGACGGCACCGCGGCGGCCGCGGCGGCGTGTGCCAGCAGGATCACGGATGCCAGCGGCAGGCTGCACACCGCCGTCTTTAACCCGGCACCGAACTACATCGTTGCCCCTGGGGGACTGCTCAGCAACGGACGGTGCACCGCAGGTTTCGGCAACACGCTGATCAGGCGGTAAGCGATTCCTCGATGGCGCGCACGACTTCCGGAGCTTCCGGGTCCACCGTCGGAGCAAACCGGGCCGCCACCTTACCGTCCCGGCCAACCAGGAATTTTTCGAAGTTCCATCTGATCGCCCCGGGCAGGATGCCCGTCTTGAACTTCACGAGTTCCGCATAGAGCGGATGCCGCCGCCGCCCGCGGACGTCCGCCTTCCGCGTCAACGGGAAGGTTACGGAGAAAGTACGGGAGCAAAACTCCTGGATCTGTTCCTCATTCCCGGGCTCCTGGCCCAGGAACTGGTTGCACGGTACCCCCAGGATTTCGAACCCGCGGTCCCGGTAGCGCTGGTAGAGGGCTTCCAGCCCGGCGTACTGGCCGGTGAACCCGCACTCCGAGGCGACGTTGACCACCAGCACGCTCTTGCCTGCAAAGCGGCCGAAGTCAGTTTCGGTGCCGTCGATCAGGGTCAACGGGATGCCGTAGAGCGGTTCCTGCACGGGCTGTGTCCTTACTGTCGAAGTGCGTTCTGTCCGTTGCGGTTCGTCGCCGCCGCCATCCCGGATGGGTTCCGTTAACCACAATGCTTTACTATTGCCCCATCATCACCAGCTTTTGTGGGGAGAATGCTGGCCGGGTAGCTGGAACCACCGGGCAGGACCCCGCACCCGAGGAACGGTCTCCCTCCCATGCGCCTGTCCAAGCCAGCCGCCGCGGTCCTCACCGCGATGCTCCTCCCGGCGGCAAGCCTTTTCTTTGCCGCAACACCCGCTTCCGCTGCCCCTGCGTCCGTCATCGTGCCCGTCAGCACCACCGCGGGCCTGGCCCGTTCCGGGGACATGAAGTTTACCCTCGTCACTGTCAAGACGGCCGACAAGAGTACCCTCGACGTCAACCTGATCGATGTCGCGGCCGCACAAAACTCGATCGCCGCGGCCAGCACCTACTGGAAGGCGATGTCGAACAACCGGCTGTCCATGTCGGTGTCCTCCGTGATCAAGGGGTTCGTCTCCAAGGCATATTCCTGGCAGAACTACGACACAATCCTGGAAACAGTCACCAAGGAACTGAATTGGACGGCCGGCCCCAACAAGGGCCTGGCCGTGTTCATCCCCCGGTCGGACATCGTCGTCGGCGGGATCGGCGGCTACTACGGGGCCGGGTGGTCCTCGGGTCCGACGTCGGGCCGGATCCTCATGCCCTTCACGAACACGGTGACCAACACGGTCGTCACGCATGAAATCGGGCACACGCTGGGCGTGGACCACAGCAACTCCCTGCAGTGCTCCGATGGAACGCCGGACGCGGCCGAGACCGGCGGCGGCTACTTCGCCGACGGCTCCTGCAGCAGCCGCGAATACGGCAATACGCTCTCGGTCATGGGCGCCACGCAGACGCCTCGACCGGCGATCGATTCCTACATGTGGGATTACGGTTCGTTCGGCCGGGGCGACGAGATCCTCGATGCCGGAACCCCAACCGGCGACGAAAGCTTCACGCTGAAACCGTGGGCCGGAACGGACCCGCAACGGGCCGTGAAGTTCGCCGACCCGATGACCGGCGTGGAGTACTACCTCGAACTGCGGCAGCCCGTGGGCTTCGATGCCGACAAGGCCGTGGGAGGCAACGAGGGAGTGCAGATGCTGCGGGCGGACAGCAATCCCGCCGCCTCGCTGGCCCTGAACCCGGACACCGAGCCCTTCGCCGGCTGGTACAACTCCTACATGGCGTGGCCGGCCGGCAGGTCCTTCACGACCTACAGCGGCACACGGGTCTCCGTCGATTCGATGAGCACCGGCTCAGCCGTCATCACAATCCACCCGAGCCCGCTGGCCGGCATCTTTGGCCCCGTCTTCCGCAGCCACGCGAACCTGGGCGCCCCCATGGGCAGCATTGTCACCGGTCTGCGGAACGGCGGCGCCTACCAGGCCTACCAGGCCGGAGCCATCGTCTACTCGCCCGGCACCGGCGCCCGCATCTCGGTAGGCGCCATCCGCACGGTATACGGACAATCGGGCTACGAGAACGGTCCCCTTGGGTATCCGACCTCCGACGAGGTGGGCGGCCAAAAGGACGGCGGCGTCTACCAGACCTACCAGGGCGGAGCCATCAACTGGACCTCCACCCTCGGCGCCCACATCACCAAGGGCGCCATCCGCTCCGCATGGGCAGCACAGGACTACGAGCGCGGCTCCCTCGGGTACCCCACCTCCAACGAGGTGGGGTACCAAAAGGACGGCGGCGTCTACCAGACCTACCAGGGCGGAGCCATCAACTGGACCTCCACCCTCGGCGCCCACATCACCAAGGGCGCCATCCGCTCCGCATGGGCAGCACAGGACTACGAGCGCGGTTCCCTCGGGTATCCGACCACGGACGAGATGCCTGGGCCTTCGTCCGGGGTTCGGCAGAATTACCAGGGCGGCGCGATTCTGTGGTCCCCGCTGACCGGCGCATACGCCGTCCGTGGGGGGATCGGCGGAGCTTACCTCGCCGCAGGTGCGCAGAGCTCCAACCTCGGTTACCCGACCGGAAACGAGTTCTGCGGGCTGGCCGGTTCGGGCTGCCGCCAGAACTTCCAGGGCGGTGCCATTCTCTGGTCCTCGACCACGGGGGCGCACCGGGTCGCCGGGGGAATCGGAGGCAAGTATCTGGCGGCCGGCGCGGAAGACAGCGTGTTGGGCTACCCGACCGGGGAGGAAGTTTGCGGCCTCAAGGACAGCGGCTGCAGCCAGGCGTTCCAAAACGGCGCTATCGTATGGTCTTCGTCGACGGGAGCAGCCATCTCAACTGGCGCCATCCGCACGGCATGGCAGCAGGCCGGCTCCGAGTCCGGCGTGATGGGCTACCCCATCGGGGACACCGGAACGGGACTGATCCGCGGCGGCGCCTACCAGAGCTACCAAGGCGGCGCAATCGTCAGCTCAACCTCCGGGACGTTCATTTCCACCGGCGCGATCCGTCAGGCTTGGGCCGCGCAGGACTTCGAGCGGGGCCCGCTCGGGTACCCGACGTCGAACCCGTACCTCAGCGGCGGCCAGACGGTCCAGACCTATGAGGGTGGCAGCATCAGCATGACCTCCGCCGGGAGGGTTACGGTCACGTACACCGCCGCAACGCCGTCGCTGGCGAAGGCAGCCCCTTCGCCAGCGCCGTCACCGGCACCCACGCCGACGCCGGCACCCACCGCGACCGCGACACCTGCGCCGTCGCCGACGGCGACGCCGTCCGCCGTTGCGTCGGCCAGCACGTCGCCCAGTCCCTGACGCGAGGAGGGCGGCAAGCCCCGGAAACACGAAGGACCCCCGGCGAGTAGCCGGGGGTCCTTCGTGTTGTGCCGGGTTTCGGCAGCTGCGGAGGATGGGGGATTTGAACCCCCGAGGGCGTTAACCCAACACGCGTTCCAGGCGTGCGCCATAGGCCGCTAGGCGAATCCTCCTGATGGCGCTCGAATCGAGCAGACTCCAGAATACCCGAAGCGCATCGATGTGCCGAATCGGCCGCTGCCGGCGTGCCAGACTGGGCCGATGGAGGACTTTGACTGCCTGGTGGTCTATGTTCCGCGCACGCATGCCGAGGCCGTGCGCCGGGCGATCGGCGATGCCGGGGCGGGCCGTCTGGGTAACTATTCGCACTGCTCCTTCACGGCGGAGGGCACGGGACGGTTCACCCCGCTGCCCGGTGCGGCGCCCGCCGTCGGAAAGGTCGGCGTGCCCGAGGAGGTCGCGGAGGTGCGGATCGAGGCGATCTACCCGCGCGGCAGTCGGGACGAGGTGCTGGCTGCCCTGCTCGGCGCCCACCCGTACGAGGTACCCGCGTTCATGACCTTCCCGGTAGACACCTCTCGCCCGAAGCCGGGCTGACGCTCCACGGTCGACCCGCGGCAAAATGTTCCCGCCCCGAACCGGCCGGCGTCGGAGCCGCGTCCGCAAATCGGGTACACTGGTCTGCGGCCCCTCGTGTGGCGTCATCCTGTGAACTCCCCCAGGACCGGAAGGTAGCAAGGGTAAGCGGGCTCTGGCGGGTGCATGAGGGGTCTTCATCGTTAACCGGGGTACGCCCTGTCCCCCGGGCGCCTTTCCAAGATGCAATCCGCCGATGCCAGCCGATAGGGTTCTTCTGTGAGTACTGCCCTTTACCGCCGCTACCGTCCCGACACTTTCGCGGACGTCATCGGGCAGGAACACGTCACCGATCCGCTGATGGCTGCGCTGAAGAAGAACCGCGTCAACCACGCTTACCTGTTCTCCGGTCCGCGCGGCTGCGGCAAGACGACCTCCGCCCGGATCCTGGCCCGCTGCCTGAACTGCGCCAAGGGCCCGACACCCACTCCCTGCGGGACCTGCGAGAGCTGCGTCGAGCTCGCCCGCGGCGGCAGCGGCAGCCTGGATGTCATCGAGATTGACGCTGCGAGCCACGGCGGCGTCGACGACGCCCGCGACCTGCGCGAGCGAGCGACTTTCGCCCCCGTGCGGGACCGGTACAAGATCTTCATCATCGATGAGGCCCACATGGTCACTTCCGCCGGGTTCAATGCCCTGCTGAAGATCGTGGAGGAGCCGCCGGAACACATCAAGTTCATCTTCGCCACCACCGAGCCTGACAAGGTCATCGGCACCATCCGCTCGCGCACGCACCACTACCCGTTCCGGCTGGTTCCCCCGGAACCCCTGATGGCCTACCTCGAGCAGCTCTGCAGCCGCGAGAACGTGCCGGTCTCCCCCGGCGTGCTCTCCCTCGTGGTCCGCGCCGGCGGCGGCTCCGTCCGCGACTCGCTCTCCGTGCTGGACCAGCTAATGGCCGGTGCCGGCGCCTCCGGCCTCGACTACGAGCTCGCCGTCTCCCTGCTCGGCTACACCCACGCCTCCCTGCTCGACGACGTCGTCGACGCCGTGGCCGCCGCTGACGCGGGCACGGTCTTCCGCGCAGTGGACCGGGTGATCCAGACCGGCCACGACCCGCGCCGGTTTGTCGAGGACCTGCTCGAACGGTTCCGTGACCTGATCATCATCAACGCCATGCCCGAGAGCCCCTCCGCGATCCTGCGGGGCGTTCCAGAGGACCAGATCACCCGTATGCGCAGCCAGGCGACACAGCTTGGCGCCGCCGAGCTTAGCCGCGCCGCCGACGTGACGAACACGGCATTGACCGAGATGACGGGGGCGACCTCGCCGCGGCTGCACCTGGAACTGCTCTGCGCGCGTATCCTGCTGCCTGGCGCCGACCAGTCCGAACGCGGCATGGCAGCGCGCATCGACAGGATCGAACGCAGGCTGAGCTACGCCGGCACCCCTGCCGCCGCACCCTCCGTACCGGCGCCGGCGACACCCGCAGCCGCCGCCGCGGCACCGGCACCGGCACCAGCACCGGTGGAGCAGGCCGCAGCTCCCGCACCGGAACCCGCTGCCCCCGGCCTGTCCGCTCGCGACCTGTCCGCTCGCGACCTGTCCGCTCCGGGCGGCGCATCCACCCCCGCGCCTTCCGGGGCGCCGGAACGTGAAAAAGAGCCGGTCCCGGACGCGGAGACGCCCAGCCCAGACTGGGGCGGCGGCTGGGGCGTACCGGACGCTCGCCCCGAGCCGAAACAAAGCGAACCGCACCAAACCGGGCCTCAGCAAGCCCCACCGCAGCAAGCGGGGCCTCAGCAGCGCGCTCGCCAACAGCCGGAACCCCAGCAGCCCGCCTCGAAGCAGCCCGAACGCCCGCAGCCGGAGCCCCAGCAGCCGGAGCCCCAGCAACCGGCACCTGCCGCGCCCGCGGGCAGCGGTACCGCCACGGGGAACGGCAGCGGAGGGGAAGGCGTCGAAGTCCTTCGCCGATCCTGGCCCGACGTCGTCGCCGCCCTGACCTCGATCAAGCGGAGCACCTGGGCCTTGGTCAGCCAGAACGGAACGGTGAAGGCATTCGACGGGAGTACCGTCGAGCTGGGCTTCACGACGAACGGCCTGGCGGAAACCTTCGGCAGGGGCGACCACGCGGACAACGTCCGGCGGGCCATCCACAACGTCCTCGGCCTCGACTGCCGGGTCCGTGCAGTCCTCGACGGCGGTCCGGCGGCAGGTGAGTCCGGCCCAAAAGCACCTAGCCGGGCCACCCCGGCAGCGGACGCGGACTGGGGGCTCGCCCCTGCCGTTGCCGCCCCGGCGGCAGTGACGGCTACAGCAACGCCGGCCGCCGCTCCCGCCGCTCCCGCCGGCCCCGCCGGCCCCGCCGGCCCCGCCGCGCGCTTCCGGGTTGCCCAACCCGGGGCCCACGAGCAGCCGCGCACCGAGGACGAACCGCCCTACCCGGACGAGCCGCCGCGGGATGACGAACCTCCGGCGGACTGGGGCGAACCGCCCGCGGACTGGACGGACCCAGGTGCCGGCTGGGGCGACGGCGGCCGCAGCCCGGTTCCCCCGCAGGACGAGGAAGCCGAGGACATCCCCACCTCCGACCTCGGACAGGATGGGGCCGGAACGGCTTCGGAGCGGCTGAGCATGTACCAGCGGCTGAGCCAGAGCCCGGAAGCCCAGGCCGGGCGCGTCCTCGCGCCGCGCCGGGCCGCCGCGACGGCGTATGTTGAGGATGTACCCAGCGCCGATGACGAGACCATTGAGGAATCCGGTCTGTTCGGCCGCGCTGCCGTGGAACGCATCCTCGGCGGCCGGCTGATCGAGGAACGAAGCCTGGACGGAAACTAAGCAGCAGCCCAACAGATCGAGGCAAGCGTGTACGAAGGTGCGGTCCAGGAGCTGATCGACGAGCTGGGCCGGCTGCCCGGCATAGGACCTAAATCAGCCCAGCGTTTGGCGTTCCACATCCTGGAGGCCGACGCCGAGGACATGAAGAAGCTCGTCACCGCCATCACGACGGTGAAGGAGCGGGTGAAGTTCTGCAGCATCTGCGGCAACGTCTCCGAACAGGAGACCTGCAGCATTTGCCGCGACCCGCGGCGCGACCCGACGATGATCTGCGTGGTGGAGGAGTCCAAGGACGTCCAGGCCGTCGAGCGGACCCGGTCCTTCCGCGGCCGGTACCACGTGCTCGGCGGAGCCATCAACCCGATCGCCGGCATCGGCCCCGAACAGCTGCGCATCCGCGAACTGCTCAACCGCCTCTCCGACGGGCAGATCGAGGAAATCATCATCGCCACCGACCCGAACCTGGAGGGCGAGGCGACCGCCACCTACCTGGCGCGGATGCTCAAAACCATCGGGGTCACGGTCACCCGTCTCGCGTCCGGGCTGCCGGTTGGCGGGGATCTCGAATACGCCGACGAAGTCACCCTCGGCCGCGCCTTCGAGGGCCGCCGCCACCTCAGCTGAGGCCAGCGCTGCCTTCGCCGGAGGTCCACACTGCGGACGCCGCTGTCTCACTTTTCAGGCAGTCGCCGCCGTCGCGGTAAACTTGGGAGGTTGGCATTCGCCCGGCCACAGCCCGTTCCCTCAGGAGTTAGAGCACGCATGAGTTTGATTGTGCAGAAGTTTGGTGGTTCTTCGGTCGCGGACGCCGAGGGCATCAAACGCGTGGCCAAGCGCATCGTGGATACGCAGCACGCGGGCAACGAGGTCGTCGTCGTGGTCTCCGCCATGGGCGACACGACGGACGAGCTGCTCGACTTGGCGGCCCAGGTCACCGACGCGGCCCCGGCACGCGAACTGGACATGCTCCTCAGCGCCGGCGAGCGCATCTCAATGGCACTGCTCGCCATGGCCATCCACCAACTCGACGCCAGCGCGCAGTCCTTCACCGGCAGCCAGGCCGGCATGATCACCGACGGCATTCACGGCAAGGCCCGCATCATTGACGTGGACCCGCACCGCATCCGCACCTCGCTGGACAAGGGCAACATCGCGATCATCGCCGGCTTCCAGGGCATGAGCCGTTCCACGAACGAGGTCACCACGCTGGGCCGCGGCGGGTCGGACACGACGGCGGTGGCGCTGGCGGCCGCCCTCGACGCCGACGTGTGCGAGATCTACACCGACGTCGACGGCGTCTTCACCGCCGACCCGCGCGTGGTGGCCTCGGCGCAGAAGATCGACACGCTCTCCAGCGAAGAAATGCTGGAGCTGGCTGCCTCCGGAGCGAAGATCCTGCACCTGCGCTGTGTTGAGTACGCCCGCCGGTTCGGTATCCCGATCCATGTGCGCTCCTCCTTCAGCCAGAAGGAAGGAACCTGGATCATCCCCAGCCCCGATGACAAGATCAAGATCCAAGAAGGAGTTGCCTTGGAGCAGCCAATCATCTCCGGCGTCGCCCACGACCGGTCCGAGGCGAAGGTTACGGTCGTCGGCGTGCCGGACATCCCCGGCAAGGCGGCGGATATCTTCGGCGTGATCGCCGGGGCTCACGTGAATATCGACATGATCGTGCAGAACGTCTCCACCCACGGCTCCGGCCGCACGGATATCTCCTTCACCCTGCCCATGGTCGAAGGCGCCGAGGCACTGGAATCGCTGCGTGCCGCGCAGGAGCGGATCGGCTTCCAGGACGTCATCTACAACGACAAGATCGGCAAGCTGTCACTGATCGGAGCGGGCATGCGCTCCAACCCCGGGGTGTCTTTCAAGTTCTTCGAAGCGCTCTCCAGCGCAGGGATCAACATCGACATGATCTCGACGTCGGAGATCCGCATCTCCGTCGTCACGCGCGCAGACCTGCTCGACAGTGCAGTGCGCGCCATCCACACCGCCTTCAACCTCGACGGCGAGTCCGAAGCGACCGTCTACGGCGGCACCGGCCGCTAGGACCACGCCGGACGCACAGGATCCGCGCCGCCCCCAACGCGCGCGGACCCTGTGCGTCTGTTGCCCGGGCTCCTCCCGGCTTCAGCCAGCGCCGGTCTTGCGGACGCCGTAGTGGTGTCCTTCGGAGTCGGTCTCGACCTCGAAGGTCGCCAGTTCCTCTTCCGAGGCTTCCTCGAAGTCGTCGTGACGGTGCGTCACAGGCACCCTCGGGTCGGCGCGGTCCGCGGGACCGAATACCGCCCGGAGGCGGTCGGTCGCGTGCATGACCCGGCCCACCCCGCTGTGGTGCGTGGCGGCGCCAGGCTCGGCGTGCCGCTCGGTGCTTCGATGTCCAACCACTTTTTCCACCCCCTTCCGCGTCATCGGGTCCGGTGGTGTCAGTAGCACAATTCTACGCTCAGAGGCGTCGCAGGCACCCGGATCAGCCCGGGCACTTTCAGCTCGTTTGCCCTGCCGGCCGCTCCCGCAGATAGGTCGTGCCGTCGGGGTTGCGCACCGTCTCCCACTGGCTCAGCTCCGCCTCCCGGCGCAGCTGAGCGGCGTCGCGCCGCACGATCACCGGGCCCTCCAAGGATCCCTGCTGCGCCGGACCGAAGAAGATCCGAAGTTTGCCGGTCAGTTTCATGAAGCGGCTGGCAAAGCCCTCAGCCTCGGCCATGGTTAGGCTCCTTGACTCGGACGGCCGCCCTCGTGCCGTCGACAACGTTAGTACACTAAATATTAGCGCACAGTTGCGGGAGACGTTCGTATACTGGAGACACCATGGCAACTCCCAAGCCGGCATCCGGCACCGAAGAAGACCTTCTGCTCGAGCGGCAGTTGTGCTTCGCGCTGGCCGTCGCATCCCGGACGGTCATCGGGGCCTACAAACCCGTCCTGCGGGAACTGAAGCTCACGCATCCGCAGTACCTGGTGATGCTCGCGCTCTGGGAACGGAATCCCCGCTCGGTCCGCGAACTCAGCGATGCCCTGCTGCTGGAACCCGCCACCCTCTCACCCCTGCTCAAGCGCCTTGAAGCCCTCGGATACGTCACGCGCCGGCGGGCCGAAGGCAACGAGCGTGCACTCGCCGTCGGCCTCACCGCCGAGGGCACCGCACTGCGCAACAAGGCCCTCGGCGTGCCGGGCGCCATGCTGGACCGCCTGGGCCTCACCCGCCAGGACGCGGCGGACCTGCATGCCTCGATGACCCGGCTGATCGGCGCGGCCCAGTCCGACGTCAGGGCGGGCTGACCATGGGCGCGCGTGGAATGACGTTCGCCGCCGCGGCCGCTTTGGCCGGCAGCCTGTTGCTGTCCGCCTGCGGCGGCCCCACCGGCGGGGGCACCTCTCCGGCAACCACTCCCCCAGCCTCGACCCCGGGCTCGACCCCGACGACGACGCCCGCTCCTGCCACGCCGACGACGCCGCCCGCCTCAGCACCCGTGGCGAAGGACGCTTCGCTGCAGGTCACCGTGCGCGCCACTGCGAACGCCAAACCCGTCCAGTACCGGCTGGAATGCAAGTCGGGCAGCGCGGCCGCGGGCAGCACGGTCCCCGATCCCGCCGCGGCCTGCAAGGCGGTCCTCGCCAACAAGGCAGCCTTCGACACCAAGCCGGACCCCACCCGGATGTGCAACCAGATCTATGCCGGACCCGAGACCGCCACGGTCACCGGCACCATCGACCGCACGCCGGTGAAATCGGCATTCGGCAGGACCGACGGCTGCAAGGAAGAAGTGTGGCGGACGCTCGCACCGCTCTTCGGGTTCACCGCCGGCGGAGCCAAGTGACCTCTCCGGCCATCGGCGCGGTGCTCGATCCCGCCGCCTGGCGCGCCCGGGAAGCGGCCCACGCCGCGCGCGTGCGCCGTTACGCCGACCCGTACCTGCAGCGCCGCTCCGCAAACCGGAAGCACCCCGTCGAGGACTTCCTGTTCACCTACTACTCGCACAAGCCCGGCCAGCTGCTCCGCTGGCACCCCGGCGCCGGCACGGTCCTGACGGGCGACGGCGCACACGAGCGCCTCGGCTGGAAGCATTACCGGGAACCGAGCACTCTCGAACGGGCGCAGGCCGGCCTCGGCGCCGCGGAGCAGGCCGTCATCGTGGACACGGCGGCTTTCCTCACGGACCGGCGCGACGCCGTCGACTTCGCACTCGTCATCCTCGCCGGCACCGCCGCACGCCCCGCCCAGTTCGGCTGTTTCGGCCTGCACGAGTGGGCCATGGTGTACCAGCAGGAGCGGCAGGAGATCCGGCACGAGTACCTCCAGCTGCGGCTGGGAGGCGCGGGGACCGATGAGGTGATTGAGCGGGAGCGGATCCGCTGCTCCCACTTCGATGCCTTCCGGTTCTTCACCTCCGCCGCGGTGCCGCGCAACGAGCTGCAGCCCAGCCGCGCCACCCAGCGCGTGCTGGAACAACCCGGTTGCCTGCACGCCAACATGGACCTCTACAAGTGGGCCTACAAGCTTTCCCCGGCACTTCCGAGCGAGCTGCTGATGGACTGCTTCGAATTATCCTGGCGCATCCGGGCCATGGACATGCAGGCTTCGCCCTATGACCTCGCCGACTGGGGATATCCCCCGATCCCTATCGAGACGGCGGAGGGCAAGGCACGGTACGTGGCCGCGCAGCGTTCCTTCAGTGAGGAGGCCTCCGGCCTCCGGGCGCGCCTGCTTGAGGCCGTCACGGGCCTGGCGAAGAAGCGGTAGCTCATGGTCTCCGAAGCGCCCGCTGGCAGCCCGGCGGCCGACCTGGTGGTCACCCTGTTCGAATCCCCGGGCGCCGCTCCCGTCGTCCGCCGCCTCGTGGCGGACGACGCCGGCCTGCGGCCCGGAACCACCGTGGAGGACGCCCCGGCCGCCCTGGCCGCGGTGCTGGAGCACGGCGAGAGCCTCTTCTTCCCGGTGCGGACGCGCCTGAGGGTCTGCACCCAGCAGTACGGCGGCCCGCAGCGCGCCACGGTGTCCGGGCTGTTCCTGGGCCGGGAGGTCCGCGCCGAGTTCAGCCTCACGGACGGATGCCGAATCGCGGACTGGGAACGGATCGCTGCCCTGCTCGGCGCCCGCCCCGGCCTGCTCTGACCGTCCGTTGCCCGCAGCTTGCGCGGTTGCTCAACCGCCTCCGCGCGACATTGGACAACTGCACATGGCTTCTGCGGCCCCGGGACGCATAACCTGCAAGGGACAGCTCACTTCAATCAATGGGGATCAAGTGAAACGACTCTCTTCGAACCGGCCGGATGCCGGTTCCTCCTCCAGCGCCACCCTGGCTCGGCCGTCCACCTGGATCACGGCGGTCACCGGCAGCCACTGCCCGCGGACAGGCCTCTGGGCCGTGCTCGGGGACTCTTCGACCAGGCGCACCATCTTCGAAGGGGACCTGTTCCCCTCCGTCGCCGGCCGGATGACGGCCTGGCGCCTGGTCCAGCCGGACACGACCCCGCACGCGAACTCCTAACGCCGCCCCGCAGGCGGGCGCCCGCTAGTCCTCGCTGCTGAGGATGCGCCGGCGGGCGCTGAGCAGGTCCACTTCGGGCCGCGCCGCGGCGAGACGCTCGACGGCGTCGAGCAGGTCCACCACGTGCGCCCTGTCCCCCGAGACGACGGCGGCTCCGACCACCGCCCGGCGGTACAGGTCCAGCGCGCCGGCTTCAGCCACGGCCGCCTCGAACCGTCGCCGCAGCTCATTGACCAAGGGCCGGACGACGGCGCGCTTTTCCTTCAGCGAATGCACATCGCCCAGCAGCAAATCCAACTCGATCCACCCGATCCACATGCCACGGTCCTAGCCGCATCACTGACACAAGTCAACGACCGGCGCGAAAGCTCGATAGACTGGCTCTGCAAGCTCGCGGAGCGCTGGATCAGCGTGAGACGGCACCATCCGCGGACGCTTCCCTCGTTACGCTCACCAAACAGGAGTCACCGGATGCCCCGGATCGTCGTTGACGTCATGCCCAAGCCCGAAATTCTTGATCCGCAGGGGAAGGCCATCGTCGGGGCACTCCCCCGGCTGGGTTTCACCAGCTTCAGCGCCGTCCGCCAGGGCAAGCGCTTTGAACTGACCGTCGACGGCGAGGTGACCGACGAGATCCTGGCGCAGGCGCGCAACGCGGCCGAAACCTTGCTCTCCAACCCGGTCATCGAGGACGTCGTGAACATCGAGGTAGTTGAAGGCTGATGACTGAGACTCCTCTGATCGGCGACCTGGCGGCGCCCGCCGCCGGGTCTGCGCTCTCCGGCGCCCGCATCGGCGTCGTCACCTTCCCCGGAACCCTGGACGACCGCGACGCCGCGCGCGCCGTACGCCTGGCCGGCGGCACGGCCGTCCCGCTGTGGCACGCCGCCACCGAACTGGGCGACGTGGACGCCGTCGTCATCCCCGGCGGCTTCTCCTACGGCGACTACCTCCGGGCCGGTGCGATCGCCCGCTTCGCGCCGCTGATGGACAAAATCATCGACGCCGCGAAGTCCGATGCGAAGCTACCCGTGCTGGGCATCTGCAACGGCTTCCAGATCCTGACCGAATCGCACCTGCTGCCCGGATCGATGATCAAGAACGACCACCTGAAGTTCCTGTGCCGTGACCAGGTGCTGCGGATCGAAAACAACACCACGGCCTGGACCTCGGACTACGCCGCCGGCCAGGAAATCACCGTCCCGCTGAAGAACCAGGACGGCCAGTTCATCGCCGATGAGAAGACGCTGGACGCACTGGAGGCCGAGGGCCGCGTGGTCTTCCGCTACGTCGGCTTCAACCCGAACGGCTCCCGCCGGGACATCGCCGGCATTTCCAACGCCGCCGGCAACGTGGTGGGGCTCATGCCGCACCCGGAGCACGCCGTCGAAGCAGGATACGGCCCGGCCCACACCGGCACCGACGGGCTCGGGTTCTTCACCTCTGTTCTCAATAAGCTCGTCGGAGGCAAGTAATGACCGAGGTCACCCAGAAGTTCAACATCGACACCGTCGAGCACGCCGCGCAGACCCCCGAGCAGGAACTGCCCTGGGCAGAGCTGGGCCTGAAGGACACCGAATTCGAGGAAATCGTCAAGCTGCTGGGCCGCCGTCCCACCGCCGCCGAGCTCGCGATGTACTCGGTCATGTGGTCCGAGCACTGCTCCTACAAATCCTCCAAGGTGCACCTGCGTCAATTCGGTGAAAAGGTCACCGAGAAGATGAAGGAGCACCTGCTCGTCGGCATCGGCGAGAACGCCGGCGTCGTGGACATCGGCGACGGCTGGGCCGTGACCTTCAAGGTCGAGTCCCACAACCACCCGTCCTTCGTCGAGCCCTACCAGGGCGCCGCGACCGGCGTCGGCGGCATCGTCCGCGACATCATCTCGATGGGCGCCCGCCCGGTGGCCGTGATGGATCCGCTGCGCTTCGGCGCCATCGACCACCCGGACACCGCCCGCCTGGTGCACGGCATCGTCTCGGGCATCGGCGGCTACGGCAACTCGCTGGGCCTGCCGAACATCGGCGGCGAGGTCGTCTTCGACTCCGTCTACCAGGGCAACCCGCTGGTGAACGCCCTCGCGGTGGGCGTGCTCCGGCACGAGGACATCCGCCTCGCCAACGCCTCCGGTGTCGGCAACAAGGTGGTCCTCTTCGGCGCCCGCACCGGCGGCGACGGCATCGGCGGCGCCTCGGTGCTGGCCTCCGAGTCCTTCGATGCGACGAAGCCCTCCAAGCGCCCGGCCGTCCAGGTGGGCGACCCGTTCGCGGAGAAGGTGCTCATTGAGTGCTGCCTGGAGCTGTTCAAGGCCTCCGTGGTTGAAGGCATCCAGGACCTCGGGGCGGCCGGCATCTCCTGCGCCACCTCGGAGCTGGCCTCCAACGGCGACGGCGGCATGCACGTCGAGCTGACCAAGGTGCTGCTGCGCGACCCGTCGCTGACCCCGGGCGAGATCCTGATGTCCGAGTCGCAGGAACGCATGATGGCCGTCGTGACGCCGGAGAACGTGGCCGCCTTCGAAGCGATCATGGACAAGTGGGCCGTGGAGTACTCCTGGCTTGGCGAAGTCACCGACACCGGCAGGCTCGTCATCGAGTGGGACGGCGAGAAGATCGTCGACGTCGACCCGCGCACCGTGGCCCACGAGGGTCCCGTGTACAACCGCCCGTACAACCGGCCGGAATGGCTGGACAGCATCCAGGCGGACAGCTTCACCGGCAGCGTGCAGGACGCCGGACGGCCGCAGACCCCCGAGGAGCTCGCGGCTGCCGTCGTCGAGCTCATCTCCTCGCCGAACATGGCCTCCAAGGACTGGGTCACCAACCAGTACGACCGCTACGTGCAGGGCAACACCGCGCTGGCGTTCCCGGACGACGCCGGTGTGGTCCGCGTCGACGAGGAGACCGGCCTGGGCGTGTCCATCTCCACGGACGCCAACGGCCGCTACTCCTACCTTGACCCGTACGAGGGCGCCCGCCTGGCCCTGGCCGAGGCCTACCGCAACGTGGCCACCTCCGGTGCGAAGCCGCTGGCTGTCACCGACTGCCTCAACTTCGGCTCGCCCGAGGACCCGGAGGTCATGTGGCAGTTCGCGGAATCCGTTCGCGGGCTGGCCGACGGCTGCCAAGAGCTCGGCGTCCCGGTCACCGGCGGCAACGTCTCGCTGTACAACCAGACGGGCGGCGTCGCCATCCACCCCACCCCGGTGGTCGGCGTGCTGGGCGTGTTCGACGACGTCGCCCGCCGCACCCCGAGTGGCTGGGCGGAGGACGGGCAGGCCATCTACCTGCTGGGCACCACCCGCGACGAGCTGGGTGGATCCGAATGGGCCAACCTGCGCGGCCACCTCGGCGGCAAGCCGCCGGTGGCGGATCTCGCGGCGGAGAAGGCGCTGGGCGAGATCCTGGTCAACGCCTCCCGCGACGGCATGATCGACGCCGCGCACGATCTCTCCGAAGGCGGTCTCGCGGCCGCCCTGGTCGAGGCGTCACTGCGCTTCAACACCGGCGCGCGGATCGGCCTGGACGAATTGTGCGAGCGTGACGGGATCGACCTGTTCACTGCCCTGTTCTCCGAGTCGCAGGCCCGTGCGCTTGTCGCCGTCCCGCGATCCGAGGAGATCCGGTTCACCGACATGTGCACCGCCCGAGGCTTCGCGCATCTGCGGATCGGTGTCGTGGACGCGGCGTCCGAGGCGCTCGATGTGCAGGGCCGGTTCAGCCTGCCGCTGGCCCAGCTGCGCGAGGCGAACGACGCCGTCCTGCCGAAGTACTTCGACTGACCGGACGGCTCCCGCCCATGACGCGGTTTCCCGCCTGCGACACGCCTTAACCCGCGTCGCAGGCGGGAAACCGCGTCATTTTTGGTTCCAGCCCAGCCGCTGGCGGTCCCGAAGCGGAAGGGACGCGACCACGAGGTCGTAGGAATCCTCGATCATGTCACGGACCATGTCGTCCGCCAGGGTTCCGTCCAGCGCCACCCCGTTCCAGTGTTTCTTGTTCAGGTGCCAGGCGCCGGTGATGGTCGGGTGCGCGGCGCGCAGCTGTTCGGCCAGCGCGGGCTCGCACTTGAGGCTGACACTCAGCGGGCGCGCTGCCAGCGCGGTCAGGGCGAAGACCTTCCCCGGTCCGGGCCTGGCCCTGACTTTGAACACCGAGGTCTCCGGGCCGAACGGGAAATCCTCGTAGGCGCCGGGGTGTGACAGGCACAGCGCCCTCAGGTAATCCGGGGTCACCACGCCAGCATAGCCGCGGTCTACACTGGAGCAACCCCGATGCGGCGTCCCGGCGGCTCGGTACCGATGGGAGAACGGAAGATGGGCCAGGCGGCAGGCAAGGCAAACAGAGCGGCCTCCGAGGCGGCGTCGGCGAGCCGAAGCCCCGCCCTGCGGGTTCTCGCCCGCACCGGCTTTGTCTTCATCGGCCTGGTGCACATCCTGATCGGATTCATCGCCCTGCAGATCGACAGGGGGCAGGGGGGCCGGGCTGACCAGTCGGGCGCAATCGGGTCGCTTGCCTCAAAGCCGGGCGGCCCCCTCCTGCTGTGGGCGGGCTTCGCGGCGTGTGCCGCCCTGGCGCTCTGGATGCTCAGCGAGGCGTTCTTCGAGTGGCGCTCCGAACCCGAGCCAAAGAAGAAGCTCGGCAAAGCCGGTGCGGCGGCAGGCAAGGCCGTGGTCTTCGGCTTCCTGGCATTCACCTTCGCCGTGTTCGGCGCCGGGGGCAGCAAGAACTCCAGCCAGTCGGCCAGCGACTTCACGGCCAAGCTGATGGGCGCTCCCGCCGGTGCTGTGCTGCTGATCGCGGTCGGACTCGCCATCATCGCGGCCGGCGGCTTCTACGTATACCGCGGCGTCACGCGCAAGTTCATGGAGGATCTGCAGGACCCCGGACGGGCGCGCACGGCCGTCGAATGGCTCGGGACAATCGGTTACGCGGCCAAGGGTGTGGTCCTCGCCGTCGTCGGCATCCTGATCATCGTCGCCACAGCCACTGCTGACCCGTCAAAATCCTCGGGTCTGGACGGCGGCCTGAAGACCCTTGGTTCCCAGCCGTACGGCGTCTTCCTGCTCGCCGCGGTCGCGGCCGGGCTCATGTGCTACGGCGTGTACTCGATGGCCCGCGGACGGTACGGCAAGTTCTGATCCGCAGCGGCCGGACGGCCGGACGAGGCAGTGTGAAGCAGCCTCAGAGGCCGAGGCGCGGAGCCTCGATCGCCGGACAGCGGTCCATCACCACGTCCAGCCCGGCGGCCTCGGCGCGTTCGACGGCGGCATGATCGATAACGCCCAGCTGGAGCCAGACAGCCCCGGCTCCGATGTCGATTGCCTGGTCCACGACGTCGCCCACGCGGGAGGAATTCACAAAACAGTCGACCACGTCGATGTGCCCGGGAACGTCCGCCAGCCGGGTATAGCCCTTCTCGCCGTGCACGTCATCGCCCTTGAGGCTGACAGGCACAATCTGCTTGCCGAGCGAATCCTTGAGGTAGCGTGCCACGCCCACCGCCGGCCGCAGCGGGTTGTTGGACAGCCCCACCACAGCCCACCGTCCGGGCTTGCGTAGCAGACTCTCGATGACGGCTGGATCGTTCAGCATGGATCCTCCTTGCGGGCGAAACGGTGGTGCGTACCGTCCTCAGTCTATTTGCCGCCGGGAACCGGCTGCGGGAGAACGACGGGCAGGCTCGGCCGGGGCGGAAGCGGAATGGCAGGCAGCTGGTCGCCACCAGGGATCCGGCCTGGCACGGAGCTGCTCTTGCCCGGCTCGGTCGGCGTCGCGGTGGGCGACGCCGGAGCGGGCAACTGCTTGGGGCGTTCGACGGCGGCGCCCGGCGCGGCTGCGGACCCGCGGCTCTCTGCGGTGGCTGTTGGAGCGGGCACAGGAAGTTGGCTGCCCGTGCCCGGTACCGCGGGGATGGCCGAGGGCTCGTGGCTGGCGGGAGCCTTCACGGCTGGCGGCTGGGATTGCTCGGCGGAAGGGCGCAACAGGACCGAGACGGTCTTGCTGACGGAATCGCGGAAGTCCGGATTGGCCGCGGCCACAGCTCCGGCGCCCAGGCCCATCGCACCGACCACGGCGACGCTGACGACGGCGGTGCGGTGGCGGCGGCTCCAGCGCTTGCGCTCGAGGCTGCTGACACCGGGGGTGAGGAGCGCGGCGAGCTCTGCGGACGGCTCGGGCGCCTCCTGCTGGCCCAGGGCACGCAGGTCGCGAAGGGAGGCCGCCAGGGCGGCATCATCCTCAAGGTCGGACTCGTGCAGCATCTCGAGGATGCGCTCGTCCGTCTCGCGGTTCTGGTCGGGTGTCATGATGACGAGTAGTCCTTTGCCGTCACGAGTTCGCGCAAGGCGAGAAGCCCGCGGCGTTGAAGTTGTTTGATGGCCCCTGTGGATTTGCCCATGATCTCGGCGACCTGTTCGATCGCCAGGTCCGCGACGATCCGCAGCACGATCACTTCCCGCTGCTCGTCGTTGAGCTGGTGGAGCATGTCGGTGACTCCCGCGCCGAGCGATTCGAGGGCCTGGTCCTCGGCGGAGCTGGAGACTCTGCTGTCTCCCAGCGGATCGTATTCGCTTAGCTGCGGCGTTCTTTCACGCCGCCTGTGGTGGTCCACCAGCCGGGCGTGTGCCACCGAAAATATGAAGGTCCGCAGGCCCTTTTCCCCGCCGGTCACTGATCCGAGCTTCGGAAGAATGTCGACGAACACGTCCTGGGTGAGGGCCTCGGCGTCGTCCGCTCCCCGCGCCCGGAAGTATCCGAGAACGGCGGGAGCGGTGGTCGCGTAGACGGCGCTGAAGCCGGAGGGATCCCCGGCCAGAGCTGCTGACAATTCACCGTCGGTCAGCTGTACTGCCAAGTAGCTGTCCTTCCGTTGCTGCCGGTGTGCGGCGGGTACAAGTCTAACCGCCGCACACCAACAGCCTGACGCTCAGAAGGTCGCGCGGAGCTTACTTGCCCAGCTGCGGAAGCTTCGGGGCGTTCGGAACAGCGGGAACGGCCGGGAGAGCCGGGGCGCCGGTCTTGGCCGGAACGGCGGGGATCGCCGGGGTCACGGCAGCGTGGGCGGCGCCGTTCACGTTGGCTTCAGCGGACACCTTGCTGCCGTCGACGCCCGCCTTGGCGTCGGCGCTGGACTCGGTGTCGGCGGTCGCCTTCTCGTCATCCGAGGAAGCCTTGGCGGTTGCATCCGCGGAAGCCTTGGCAGAAGCCTTGGCCGCCGGCGCGGTCGGAACCGAGGGCACAGCCGGAACGGCCGGCGTCGCCGGAATCGAAGCGGACGGGGTGGCCGGGACCGCCGGAACAGCGGGCGTAGCGGGGGTCACCGAGGCGCTCTGGGTGCTGGATTCCTGGGCCGCGTTGGCCAGGCCGATGCCGGAGAACCCTCCGGCCGCCAGAATGGCGACACCGATGACAGTCTTGGTGGTCTTGCTAACACTCTTCATTAAAAAAACATCCTTTGGTTGTCCGTAGGCCGGGCTGGAACCTGATGGGGGACAGGTTCCAACCCGACGCTTACAACCAAGTAATCGCCGGCGGGTCCGGAAAGGTTACGCGGGACCGAAAAACTTTTTCGGGAGGGACGTGATGCTCAGTCCGCGGGCAGGATGCTCAGTGCGCGGGCAGGATCTGGCGGCTGCTGACCAGGCGGCGATTCTTGAGCACCGGCAGGAATTCGCGTACCTCGGCAATGCGGCGGGTTGTGACGTCGACCGTCACGATGCCCTCCGGCTCGTCGGATAGGAAGTCCTGCGGGACGCCCATCGGGTTGATGATGGCCGAGTGGCCCACGGTGTGCGCGCTGGAGGTTCCGGCGGCGGCCACCCAGCAGGTGTTCTCGATGGCGCGGGCCTTGAGCAGAGTCTCCCAGTGGTCGATCTTGTGGTCCCCTTTGAACCAGGCGGCGGGCACGCAGATGAGGTCCGCTCCCTGCTCCGCGAGGGCCCGCGCGACTTCGGGGAAGCGCAGGTCGTAGCAGGTCATGACGCCGACGTGCAGACCACCCAGCGCCACCACCTTCACGTTGTGGTCCCCGGGCTTGATCCGCTTGGACTCCTGGTAGCTGAACGCGTCATAGAGATGCAGCTTGCGGTAGGTCTCCACGATCCGGCCGCTCGCATCGACGATGACGAGCGTGTTGTAGGGGCGCTCCTCGCCGCTTGTCTCATAACCGCCGGCAACGACGGCGATTTGAAGTTCCGCGGCGATGAAGGACAGCTGCTGCACGAAGGTGGACCAGTCCCGCTCGACGGCGGCGGCGAGGCTTCCTTCGACCTTGCCGACCGTGAACATCGATTCCTCCGGGAAGACGACCAGCTCCGCACCCTCGGCCCTGGCGTCCGAGGCCAGGCGCCGCATGGTGGCGAGGTTTTCCGCAACGTCTCCGCCCGGTCCGAACTGGCCGACACTGACCTTCATGGCTGCTCCTTCGTTTCGGGTTCTGCTTCACGCTACCGCCCGGGCGCCGGCCGGCACCATATTGCAACAATCCATAAGCATGCTTGCGATTTGTTACTCAACCATGTTTACTAAATTTCGGTAAGCATGCTTAGCAGATTTGACATGGTCCCTTCGAGGACCTTTATCCGAGAACGCAACCGGAGGTTTCAATGCTCGACACCCTCAAGAGCGGTTTGGCGGTTGTGGTCGCCTTTATCCCTCAGTTCCTGTTGTTCCTTGTCATCCTGATTGTCGGCCTGATCGTCGCAAAGGCGATCGCCAAAGCCCTCTCCGAGTTGCTGCACCGGGTCGGCTTCGACCGCGCTGTTGAACGCGGCGGCATCAAGAAGGCTCTGGCCAACTCCGCACTCGATGCGAGCGACATCGTCTCCAAGATCATTTACTACGCGCTGGTCCTGTTCGTGCTGCAGTTCGCCTTCGGCGTCTTCGGCCCGAACCCTGTCAGCACGCTGCTGGCGGCAATCATCGCCTTCCTGCCCAAGATCGTCGTCGCCATCATCATCGTGGTGATCAGCGCCGCCATCGCCGCCGCGGTCAAGACCCTGATCCAAGGCTCGCTCGGCGGCCTGTCCTACGGCCGGACGCTGGCCAACATCGCCAGCATCTTCATCCTCGGCCTTGGCATCATCGCCGCGCTGAACCAGGTGGACATCGCCACCACGGTCACCACACCGATCCTGATCGCTGTCCTGACTGCCCTTGTCGGCGTCGTCGTGGTCGGCGTGGGTGGCGGCCTGATCAAGCCGATGTCCCAGCGGTGGGAGCGGTACCTGAACAAGGCGGAGGAAGAAGCTCCGCTGATCAAGGCCCACGCGCAGGCCGCTCCGCCGGCCGCCGACCAGATCCGCGGCGCCGCCCAGCAGCTGATGCCGGAGTCGGATGCGGATGAGGCCGGCGCACACCGGTACTAAAACGCAGCATCCATACCCCGCATTGGACTGATGTGCGGCATTGATTCGGAGGGTCCGGGGCGCACGCGCTCCGGGCCCTCCTCCGCGTCCTGCGCGGATGTACAGATCATGACGCCTCCCGGGTCCAGGAGGCGGCATGATCTGCAAAGTCGCGAGCGGGCCGGCAGCACCTGCTGCGGGCCGGCAGTGCCGGACCTAGTCGAGGATCAGGTCGTTGACCACGATGGTCTGGTCCCGGTCCGGGCCGACGCCGATCGCGGAGAAACGGGTGCCGGAGAGCCGCTCAAGCGCCCGGACATAGGTCTGCGCGTTCGCCGGAAGGTCCTCGATCGTCTTGGCGCTCGAAATGTCCTCGGTCCAGCCGTCGAAGTACTCGAAGATCGGCTTGGCGTGGTGGAACTCGGTCTGCGTCATCGGCATCTCATCGTGCCGGACGCCGTCGACGTCGTAGGCCACGCAGACCGGGATCCGCTCGATGCCGGTGAGCACATCCAGCTTCGTGAGGAAGTAGTCGGTGAAGCCGTTCACGCGGGAGGCATGCCGTGCCAGCAGCGCGTCGTACCAGCCGCAGCGGCGGGGCCGGCCCGTATTGACGCCGAATTCGCCGCCCGTCTTCTGCAGGTACTCCCCCATCTCGTCGAACAGTTCGGTCGGGAACGGCCCTGCGCCAACGCGCGTGGTGTAGGCCTTGATGATGCCCACCACGCGGGAAATGCGGGTCGGTCCGATGCCGGAGCCGACGGAGGATCCGCCCGCCGTCGGGTTGGAGGAGGTCACGAAGGGGTAGGTGCCGTGGTCCACGTCCAGGAAGGTCGCCTGGCCACCTTCCATCAGCACGACCTTGCCCTCGTCCAGGGCCTTGTTCAGCACATAGGTGGAGTCGACCACCATCGGCGCGAGCCGCTCGGCGAAGCCCAGGAAGTACTCGACGATTTCCTCGACGTCGACCGCGCGGCGGTTGTACACCTTGACCAGCAGTTCGTTCTTCTGCCGCAGCGAGCCCTCGACCTTCTGCCGCAGAATCGACTCGTCGAAGATGTCCTGCACGCGGATGCCCAGCCGGGCCACCTTGTCCATGTAGGCCGGGCCGATGCCGCGGCCGGTGGTGCCGATGGCGCGCTTGCCGAGGAACCGTTCGGTCACCTTGTCCAGCACCTGGTGGTACGGAGCTACAAGGTGCGCGTTCGCGGAAACCAGCAGCCTGGACGTGTCCGCGCCGCGCGCGTTCAGGCCGTCGATCTCCTCGAACAGGGCCTCGAGGTTGACCACCACACCGTTGCCGATGATCGGGACCACGTTGGGGCTGAGAATGCCGGCGGGAAGGAGCTTCAGCTCGTACTTCTCGCCGCCGACGACGACGGTGTGGCCGGCGTTGTTGCCGCCGTTGGGCTTGACGACGTAGTCAACGCGGCCACCGAGCAGGTCGGTGGCCTTGCCCTTACCCTCGTCGCCCCACTGGGCTCCGACAATGACAATTGCTGGCATGGGATCCTCCCCCTTGCTCATGTGACCGGCGTTCACCGGCTGTCCAGCGGCTGCCGGACACAAAAACGCCCCTCGTGCACAGCGTAAGAAGCTCATCGCGCGAAGGGGCTCTTACCAGCCAAGATTACCCGAGCGGGCACAGCGGCGCGACTTTCCGGGCGCGGAGCCCCGGGTAGATTGGCCGCATGATCCTCCCGCAACGCAGGCCAGCACAGCACAATCCGCCGCCGGACCGGTTCCGCGGCTACATCGCCGGCATGGGCACCGGTGCCGGTATCCGGATCGTCGTCGGGCACTGGCAGTCCTCGCCGCTGGGCGGATTCACGGATGTGATGGTTCAGCACCCGGACGGCCGTCGGGTCCTGCTTGCCCCGAACGACGACGTCGCCGCCTACGTGCGCGCGACCTACACCTTCGATGAGGTGCTCATCGCCCCGGTGCGCGCGGACCTGTCACCGCGGGAACTCACGGTCACCGCCGGCCCGCTTTCCCTCTCCGCTGGCATCGGGGCCCGCGCGCCTTTGGGCCATCTGCTGCGCGCCGTGCCGCGGCGCCTCGGAACCAGCCCGCTGTGGCTGGGGGCGCTCGATCCCTTGGCCAGGCTGGCGCGGCTGCGCACGGCGGGCTCGGCAGGCGGGGGGCGCCGCGAGTTCTACGGCGTCACCGACCTGCGCCGCCTCACCGGGCTGTGCGCGTCCTGGGACGGGGAGGAGCTGGGCGGCCTGCGGCCCGTCCTGCCCCCTGTGACATTTGGCTTCGGCTCAGCTCCCCCGGCGCCGTCCATCGCCACCCTCGTCACCACGATCCGGCACTGAACCGGGCCAGCGCCATAAACGCAACGTGCCCCCGGTCCGAGGACCGGGGGCACGCTGCGTCGGGGAAACCCCCGCTAGCTCTTCTCGATTTCCGCCTTCGCGGCGGGATCGGATTCCCGCAGGAACTCCTCCACACGAGCCGCTTCGTCGGTTTCACCGATGGCAGCCGCAGCGCGGCCCAGCGCGTACAGCGCCCGCAGGAAGCCCTGGTTCGGTTCATGCGAGTACGGCACCGGACCCGCCCCGCGCCAGCCGTTGCGGCGCAGCGCGTCCAGGCCCCGGTGGTATCCGGTGCGCGCGTAGGCGTAGGACTCGATGGTCCGGCCCTCGGCGAACGCCTCGTCGGCCAGGATGGCCCACAGGAGCGAGGACGTCGGGTGCTGCGCGGCCAGGTCCACGGCCTCGTGGCCCGTCGCGAGCCCACGGTAGACCTCCGGCTCGTCCGGCAGGAGAGTCGGCTCCGGGCCCAGCAGGTTGCGCGGCCTGAATTCGTCGGACATCAGGGGTGCCTCCTAGAAGGTCTTGCCGGCGGAACCAAGTTCCTGGGCAGCCTGGACGAGGCGGGCGGCGAGTCCCTTCTCGGCCGCGGCGCCCCAGACGCGCGGGTCGTAGGTCTTCTTGTTGCCGACCTCGCCGTCCACCTTCAGCACGCCGTCGTAGTTGCGGAACATGTGGTCCACGACCGGGCGGGTGTAGGCATACTGGGTGTCGGTGTCGATGTTCATCTTGATCACGCCGTAGGAGACGGCGTCGGCGATCTCCTGCGGGGAGGAGCCGGAGCCGCCGTGGAACACCAGGTCGAACGGGCTGTTCTTGCCGATCCGGGAACCGACCTGCTCCTGGATCTCCTTCAGGATCTCCGGGCGCAGCTTGACGTTGCCCGGCTTGTACACGCCGTGCACGTTGCCGAAGGTCAGCGCGGTGATGTAGCGGCCGTTCTCGCCGGAGCCCAGGGCCTCGACCGTGGCAAGACCGTCCTCCACGGTGGTGTAGAGCTTGTCGTTGATCTCGTTCGCGACGCCGTCCTCTTCGCCGCCGACAGTGCCGATCTCGATCTCGAGGATCATCTTGGCGGCCGCGGTGCGGGCCAGCAGGTCCTTGGCGATCCGCAGGTTCTCCTGCAGCGTCTCGGCCGAGCCGTCCCACATGTGGGAGTTGAAGATCGGGTCCTGTCCGCGCTTGACGGCGGCTTCGGACTCGGCCAGCAGCGGCAGGACGAAACCGTCCAGCTTGTCCTTCGGGCAGTGGTCGGTGTGCAGGGCGACATTCACCGGGTAGTTCTTGGCGACCTCGCGGGCGAAAGCGGCGAAACCAAGCGAACCGGCCACCATGTCCTTGGTCGAGGCGCCGGACCAGTAGGCCGCGCCACCGGTGGAGACCTGCACGATGCCGTCCGACCCGGCGTCCGCGAAGCCCTGCAGGGCCGCGTTCAGCGTCTGGGAGGAGGTGACGTTCACGGCCGGGTAGGCGTAGCCGCCTGCCTTGGCCCGGTCGATCATTTCGGCGTACTTCTCAGGGGTTGCGATAGGCATGCTGGCTCCTCATCGAAAGCAGTGGTAGCTACGTGGCTCCTTACATCCTAGCCACGAGCGCCTTTCCACCGAATACGTGAAGCCGGGCCCGGGAAATGTTCCCGGACCCGGCTTCACGGCTGCTGTGGCTCTGCCGCGGCGGTGCCGCCGGCTGACGCCCGGCCTGGCGCTTAGCCGCCCGCGACGGCAGTGGC
Organism: Paenarthrobacter sp. DKR-5; assembly: GCF_018531425.1. Lineage (GTDB taxonomy): Bacteria > Actinomycetota > Actinomycetes > Actinomycetales > Micrococcaceae > DKR-5. Next base: position 203,478 of record NZ_JAHBOI010000005.1, on the reverse strand, counting down.
GAACCGGACCGTCATGCTGCCCAGGCCTGTCACGTCGTCATAGCCCGGAGCCGTGGTCAGCGAGGTGTCCTGGTCGGTGCCGACCAGGTAGCTCGCGCCGCTGACTGAACTCGAGAACACGAGGGCCTGCGGGCTGGGCTGCGGCGCCACGTCCCGCACGCCGGAACCTGCCGACTGGGCCGCCTGGTAGATGGCCGGGTTCGCGAAGCCGACCGTGTGGCCCGTTGCGGACTGGGCGATCGCCATTTGTGCCGCTGTCAGCGGGCAGGCCAGCGAGGTGCCGCCGTAGCGGGTCGTCTCGTAGGAGCCCGTCTTGACCACCTTGTCGTTGGTGATCGGGCTGATGCCCACCTGGTACCCGGTGTACGGATCCGCGAGCGAGGCCACGTCCGGGGAGACGCGGTGGCCGTTGGCGAGCGCGGACGGGACGGCGCCCTGCTGGTACGCGGGCTGGTCGAAGACGGCGCTGGTGCCGCCGCCGGCGCCGAAGCGGAACGCCCCGGGCAGGGCGGCCGCGTAGCCGAGGCTGCCGTCGGCGTTCTGCACGATCTGGTCCCGGGTGGTGCCCCAGCCGGTCTCGAAGAGGTAGTTGTTGTCCTTGCCGACCGCCAGGCTGGTGCCGCCGACGGCGGTGACGAACGGGGAGCTGGCCGGGAAGTCAGGGGACGTGTAGCCCAGCGAGGCCTTCTCGTCGCCGTAGTCACCGCTCGAGAAGTACAGACCCACGCCTTCGCCGGCCGCCTGCACGTGCAGGTTCTGCATGCCCATCAGCGCGTTCGGCGAGACGGCCTCGCCCACGTAGCCGTAGCTGTTGCTGACAATCGTGCTTAGCTTCTGGTCCAGGATCGTGGACATGGCCACGTCGATGCCGGCGCCGCAGTTGTTGGCTCCGACGTAGAGGATGTTGGCAGCCGGCGCCAGTCCGTGGACGGCTTCGACGTCGAGCGTCTGCTCCCCCTGCCAGCCGCTGGGCTCGCCGCAGATCGCCTGGTCCATGAACATCCGGGAGTCCGGGACAATCTGCTGGTACTGCCCGGCCTTGAACTCCGGCACGCCGTTGTTCTGAGAGTAGGTGTTCGCGTCGGACTCAATGCTCGGGGATGCGTAGGCATCGATGATGGCGACCGTCTGGCCGGCGCCCGCCGTCGACGGGCTGGTGACACCGTAGGCGCCCTGCAGCTGGGACGGGGTGTAGCCGCAGATGGCCGTGCCGAAGCTTGTCTTCCCGTAGGCCTCCGGGACCGTCGCCTGGTGCTGGCCCCAGTAAGCGGAGCAGGGTGCGGCCACCGGCGGAGCGCTCACGGGCTTGCCGGTGGGCTGCGTCTGGCCCGCCTCGCCGTCGGCCGAGGCAAGGGACGGACGGGTGAGCAGCCGGCCCTGGTCGATGGAGATGCCGGAGACCCGGGCGGCCAGGTCCGCCGGCAGGGACGGCGCCGTCGCCGGTCCGATCAGGTTCGTGCCGTGGAAGGAGTAGGTCTGCTCCGTGGTGCTGAAGGCGGCGTTGATCTGCGAGACCGTGCCGCGGAAGACCACGTAGAGGCCGCTGGCGGGAACGGAAGTCACCACCATGCCCTGCGCCTTGAGATAGTCGACCAGCGCGGCCACGTCCGCCTTCGCAGGTCCGTACTTGCCGATCCACTCCTCCGGGGAGAGATAGTTCTGGTAGTCCGGGCTGCCCGGCGTCGAGACGGCGGTGGCGAACGCCTGGGCGGCACCGGCGTCAGGCAGCTTCAGGTAGATCTCGCCCTCGACAGTGGTGTTGCTCAGCGGCGTACCGGTCTTGGTCCGCGAGCCTGCCCATGGGGGAACCGAACCGGGATAGTTGTTCGACGGCGGCGGTGACGGCGGGGCTGCGACGGCTGCGGTGGCCGTCAGGCCGACGGCGCAGGCAAGGGATGCGCCAAACGCCAGCAGGCGCGTGAAGCGCCGGGAATGCGAAGTTGAGACCTTCATCAGATGACTTCCCCTAGGCGGGCGCCCTTTGCGCCCACACACGCCAGAGCCTAAACGCCCCAAGGCCGATCTGACTATAGATGCCTCAGGAAACTTTCTGCCCGAACACGTGCCGGCGCACCCAGGCGTGCATCGCGATCGCCGCCGCGGCGGACGCATTGATGGATCGGGTGGACCCGAACTGGGCGATGGACAGCGTGGCCTCGGCGGCGCCGTGCACCTCCGGGGTCAACCCCGGCCCCTCCTGCCCGAAGACCAGCACGCAGTTCTCCGGCAGGTCGTAGGTTTCCAGCGGCACGGAATCGGGGAAGTTGTCGATCCCGATCACGGTCAGGCCTTCGCCCCGGGCCCAGGCGACGAACTCTTCCACGCTCGGGTGGTGGCGCACATGCTGGTACTTGTCGGTGACCATGGCCCCGCGCCGGTTCCAGCGCCGACGGCCGATGATGTGGACTTCCTTGGCCATGAAAGCGTTGGCTGTCCGCACCACGGAACCGATATTCAGGTCGTGCTGCCAGTTCTCGATCGCCACGTGGAACGAATGCCGCTTCGCATCAAGGTCGGCGACGATCGCGTCGTGCCGCCAGTACCGGTATTCGTCCACCACGTTGCGTGTGTCCCCGTGCGCCAGGAGTTCCGGATCCCACTGCGGCCCATCCGGAAGCGGGCCTTCCCACGGACCGACGCCAACGCCCGGGGCGGGATCGGGGGCGGCATCGGCGGCAGGGGCGGGCTCGTTCTTCACGCCCCAAGCCTAGCGGCGCCGTCGCCCCCTTCCGCCGGGCGGCGCCGTCGCCCCCTTCCGCCGGGCGGCGCCGTCGCCCCCTTCCGCCGAACGGCCAGTTGCGGCGGCCTCCGGCGGGTCGAGGCCGCCGCAACTGGCCGTTGGGCGGGGGTCCTGTAACGGCCGACACTGTAACCCGTCGCCGGAGATGGCAGACTGGGGCCAGCAAACGACAGCTGAGCGGAGGAGAACATGGTGGCTGTAGAGGGTGCCCGGACCCCGGCTGACATTGAGTGCTGGCTGACCGACATGGACGGCGTGCTGGTGCACGAGAACCACGCGATCACCGGCGCCGCGGAGCTCATCCAGCGCTGGGTGGACACCTCGAAGCGTTTCCTGGTGCTCACCAACAACTCCATCTTCACCCCGCGGGACCTGGCCGCCCGTCTGCGGTCCTCCGGGCTGGAAGTGCCTGAGGAGAACATCTGGACCTCCGCGCTGGCCACCGCCCAGTTCCTCAAGGCCCAGATGCCCGGGGGCCGGGCGTTCGTGATCGGCGAGGCGGGACTGACGACGGCGTTGCACGAGTCCGGCTTCATCCTCACCGACCAGGACCCGGACTACGTGGTCCTCGGAGAGACGCGCACCTACTCGTTCGAGGCCATCACCAAGGCAATCCGGCTCATCCTCGAAGGCGCCCGGTTCATCAGCACCAACCCGGACCCGACCGGCCCGTCCAAGGAAGGCCCGATGCCGGCCACCGGCGCCATCGCCGCGCTGATCAGCAAGGCGACAAACCGGGAGCCCTACACGATCGGCAAGCCGAACCCGATGATGTTCCGTTCCGCCATGAACCAGATCGAGGCACATTCGGAGACCACGGCCATGATCGGGGACCGGATGGACACCGACATCATTGCCGGCATGGAAGCGGGCCTGCACACGGTCCTGGTGCTCAGCGGCATCACGCAGCAGGAACACATCAGCCGGTTCCCGTTCCGGCCGAACCAGACCCTGAACTCGGTGGCGGACCTGATCCCTCAGATCTGACGGCGAACCCGACGCCCAGGCGGAACCCGCCTCAGTCGAGGCCGAGCTCGTCCTTGCCGAAGGCGTACAGGTACGGCAGGCCGGCTTCCTGCTCGATCCGTTCCTTCGCCCCGGTGTTCCGGTCCACGATGACGGCGACGGCGACGACGTCGGCGCCGGCCTTGCGCAGCGCCTCCACCGCGGTCAGGGCGGAGCCGCCGGTGGTGGAGGTGTCTTCCAGGGCGATGACGCGGCGTCCGCGGACCTCGGGGCCTTCGACCTGGCGGCCCATGCCGTAGGACTTCTGTGCCTTGCGGACCACGAACGAGTCGATTGGCCGGCCGGCGTCACCGGCGGCGTGCATCACCGCGGTGCCGACCGGGTCCGCCCCCATCGTCAGTCCGCCGGCGGCTTCGAAGCCGTCCAGCCCGGCGTCGTCGATCAACGCCAGCATCACCTGGCCCACCAGCCGGGACGCCTCGTGGTGCAGCGTGATCCGGCGCAGGTCGATGTAGTAATCGGCCTCGGCGCCGCTGGAAAGCGTCACCTTCCCGCGCACCACCGCGAGCTCCTTGATCAGATCCAGCAACCGGGCACGGGCGGCGGGCAACGCAAGCGCAGAAGTCATGGCTTCCATCTTAGGGGCGCCCGCAAACGTTGCGGTGCGGCTGGCGCGGGGACCTTCGCCCCTTGCCCCACGTCGGCGGCGGGGAAAGGCTGGCACCATGCAGCAGACTCCGGCGGTCAAATGCAGGGGGATCCGCTACAGCTTCGGACAGACCTTGGCTGTGGCCGGGGTTGATCTGGAGGTGGCCGCGGGCACCGTGTTCGGTCTGCTCGGCCCGAACGGAGCAGGAAAGACCACCGTCATCCGCATGATCACCACCCTGCTGGCGACCAAGGTTGGCACGATCGAGGTTTTCGGCGTCGATGTGGCCCGCAACAAGCTGCAGGCACGGCGGCTGATCGGCTATGTGCCGCAGCAGCCGTCCGCCGACAAGGACCTCTCGGTGCGGGAGAACGTGACCCTGTTCGCGAGGCTCTTCGACGTCCCGCGGGCCCAGCGGCGCGTTGCGGTCGACGACGCGCTGGAGTCCGTCGGCCTGCTGGACATGGCAGGGAAGACCGCGGCCGCGCTTTCAGGCGGGATGATCCGGCGGCTGGAGTTGGCGCAGGCGCTCGTCAGTGCCCCGCGCCTGCTTGTCCTCGACGAGCCCACGGTGGGTCTGGACCCCGGCGGCCGGGCGGCGGTGTGGGAGAGGATCGGGGAGGTCAAGGACCGCACCGGGATGACGGTGCTGGTCACCACCCACTACATGGACGAGGCGGACCAGCACTGCGACGAGGTCGCGCTGATGCACCGCGGTCTTGTGCACGGTCTGGGCACACCTCACGACCTCAAGGCCTCCCTCGGCCCCGAAGCCACGCTCGACGACGTCTTCCTGGCCGTCGCGGGCGAGTCCTACGGCTCGCCCGGATCGTTCGGCTCGCCCGGCCCGAACGGCCGGTTCGGCAGCGGGCGCAGACCATGACAAGCGTTCCCGCCGACCTCCGTCCGCAGGCAGGGGCGTCCCCGGCGTGGCCGCGCCGCCTGGCCGGGCTGGCCGGCCTCCTCATGTCACGGGTCCTGACCATGTGCGTGGTCGAACTGCAGAAAATGGCCCATGACCGCACCGAGCTGCTCATCCGGGCCATCCAGCCGGCCCTCTGGCTGCTCATCTTCGGTGAAACCTTCACCCGGCTGCGGGCCATCCCGACGGGAAACGTCCCCTATCTCGACTACCTCACCCCTGGGATCCTGGCCCAGTCCGCCCTGTTCGTCGCGATCTTCTACGGCATCCAGATCATCTGGGACCGCGACGCCGGCATCCTCGCCCGGTTGCTGGTCACCCCGACGCCGAGGGCCGCGCTCGTCGCCGGCAAGGCCTTCGCCTCGGGCATGCGGGCGCTCGTTCAGGCTGTCGTCGTCCTCGTGCTCGCGGCCCTCCTGGGCGTGAGGCTGACGACCAACCCGCTGCTCCTGCTCGGCACGGCCGGATTCGTGGTGCTCGGTTCAGCCTTCTTCTGCTGCCTCTCGATCACCATCGCGGGCCTGGTCCTGAGCCGGGAACGGTTGATGGGCATCGGGCAGGCCATCACCATGCCGCTGTTCTTTGCCTCGAACGCGCTCTACCCGGTCGGATTGATGCCGGACTGGCTGCAGGCCTTGAACCGGGCCAACCCCCTGGGCTACGAAGTGGATGCGCTGCGGGGCCTGCTGATCGGCACCCCCGCGCACATCCTGCTCGATTTGGCAGTGCTGGCCGCGTCCGCGGTCGCCATGATCGGCATCGCGGCGGCGCTGCTTGGCCGCCTGGCGCGCTGACCGCATTCCGAAGGGCGTGCGCCGCACCGTCCTGATTCTCGCTGCCGTCATCATCGCCGAGTACTTCGCACTGCCGCAGCTGGCCACGGCGGAGGGCGAACTCGGCGTGCTGGCGGGCCTGTCAGCCCCGCTGATGGTCACTGCACTGGCTTTCGAGGCCGCGTCCTGGTTCGCCTTCAGCGGCCTGACCAGGATGATGCTGCCAGCCGAGGACCGCCCCGGCTACGGCACGCTCGTGCTGATCGACCTGTGCTATCAAGGTCTCGTCCACGTCCTGCCCGGCGGAACCACATCCGCCGCGGCAGTGCGGTACCGGATGCTGGTGTCCGCCGGATGCTCCCCTCCGGATGCCCTCGCGGCGGCCACCATGGAGTCCGTCGGCTCAAACCTCGCCCTCGGTGCCGTCTTTGCCGGCGGGGTGGTCCTGGTTTTGCCGGCTCCGCACCTTGGCGCCTACATCGAGGTGGCCGGGGCGGCCGTGCTGGTGCTGCTGATCGCGGCGGCCGGCGCAGCAATCCTGCTCCGCCGGCACCTCGACGCCGGTGTTTCCGCTGCCCGTGCGGGCGCCCGGCGCCTGCGCGTGGTCCGGCAGGACGCCGCGGAGGCGTTCGTCCGGCGCCTCGCCCGGCAGCTCGACCTCTTCGAACTCAGGCCAAGGGCCTTCGGGCTGGCCGCGCTGCTCGCCCTTGCCAACTGGCTGCTGGACGCCGTCGCGCTGTGGCTGGTCCTCGCCGCGTTCGGCGAATTCCTCTCCGTCCCGGCACTGCTGGCCGCCTACGGGCTGGCGAGCATCCTGGCCTCGCTTCCGCTGACACCCGGCGGCATCGGGATCGTCGAAGGAGCGCTCGTGCCGGTGCTCGTGGAGCTCGGCACGGACCGGCCCGAAGCCCTGCTGGGCGTGATCGGGTGGAGGCTGCTGGAATACTGGCTCCCCATCCCCCTCGCCGGCGTCGCCTACCTGCTCCTCCGGCTGCACCGGCACCCCCGTCGGCAGAGGGCCGCCGGCTCCGGGTCCGACCCCGGAGCGGGCTCCGCCGTCACGCCACGCGAGCACCGCCACTAAGGATCCGGCCGCAGCCGTCACACCGAAAGCGAGGATGGATTCCGCGCGCTTTTTGCGGAATCTTACTGCTCGCGTGGTGTGACGGTCGCGGCCGGCGCGACGGACTCACCAGTCGTGCATGGTCCCGTCGGCGAGGCGGTTGTAGGGCAGGTAGGCCTGCTGGTACGGGAAGGAGGCGGCCGCTTCCTCGTTCAGCTCCACGCCCAGTCCCGGGGCGTCGCCGGGGTGCAGGTAGCCATCCTTGAAGGTCATGCTCTGCTCGAAGACGGTGTTCGTCTTCTCCGAGTGCTGCATGTACTCCTGGATGCCGTAGTTGTGGATCGCCAGGCCCACGTGGAGCTGGGCCGCGAAGCCGACCGGGGAGATGTCGGTCGGGCCGTGGAAGCCGGACTTAATCTGGTACTGCGCCGCGTAGTCCATGACCTTCTTCAGCGGCGAGATGCCGCCGAAGTGGGTGGAGGCCGCCCGGACATAGTCGATCAGCTGCTCCTTGATCAGCGCCTGGAAGTCCCAAACGGTGTTGAAGATTTCCCCGATCGCCAGAGGGGTCGTGGTGTGCTGGCGGACCAGGCGCAGCCCTTCCTGGTTCTCCGCCGGCGTGCAGTCCTCGAGCCAGAACAGGTCGTACGGCTCCAGGGCCTTGCCGAGCTTCGCAGCCTGGATAGGGGTCATGCGGTGGTGGCCGTCGTGCAGCAGGGGCAGTTCCGGGCCGAACTCGTTGCGGACCGCCTCGAAAACCGTCGGGAGGTGGCGCAGGTACGCGCGTGTGTCCCAGTCCTCTTCCTGCGGGTAGGCGCCGCGGCCGGCGGGCTCGTAGTCGTAGCGCTCCCCCGAGGCCTGGGCCTGCGCTGCGACCCCGTAGACGGCCTTGATGCCCGGAATGGCGGTCTGGATCCGGATGGACCTGTAGCCCAGTTCCAGGTGCTCGCGGACCGAATCGAACAGGGACGGAATGTCGCTGCCGGAGGCGTGGCCGTAGGCCCGCAGGGCATTGCGGGAGGCGCCCCCGAGGAGCTGGTACACCGGGAGCCCGGCAACCTTGCCCTTGATGTCCCACAGAGCCATGTCGACGGCGGCAATCGCCGCCATCGTCACCGGCCCGCGGCGCCAGTAGGCGCTGCGGTACAGGAACTGCCAGGTGTCCTCGATCCGGTGCGGATCGCGCCCGATCAGCAGCTGGGCAACGTGCTCCTTGAGGTAGGCGGCCACCGCCAGCTCACGGCCGTTGAGCGTGGCGTCCCCGATGCCGGTGACGCCCTCATCGGTGGTGATCCTGAGCGTGACGAAGTTGCGGGTCGGACTGGTGACGAACACGTCAGCAGCAATGATTTTCACGGTTGTCCTTTCAATGGAAGCGGTCTGCTGGTTTCGGTCAGGGGTGCCGGCTAAGCGGTGGTGCGGGCTGCACGGTTGTGCGGGCTAAGCGCCGGGCTGCCCGGTCCGTCGCGCCGCGATTTCGTCAACGATGGTGCGGTGCCGGGCGTCGGTCAGCGGGTAGGCAATCATGACGAGCATAGCCAGCCCGGTGAAGACCACGGGGAGCAGGCCGGCCCCGGCCCGGATGCCCCAGACGGCCTGTTCGCTCTGCCCACCGGCGCCTGCGGCATAGCCGCCCCAGGCCAGGGCGTACGCGGCGAGCGCACCTCCTACCGCCTGGCCGGTCTTGCGGGTGAAGGAAAACAGGGCGTAGGTGATGCCTTCGGTGCGCACCTGTGTCTTCCACTCTCCGTACTCGACCGTGTCGGCTTCGAGGGCCCACACCAGCATGTTGACGGTGAGGATGCCGAACTGGGTGATGGCGGCGCCGGCAAAGGCCAGCGGCACCAGGGAGGCGGGGGTGAGGAAAACGATCAGTCCGCCGAGCACGACGACCGCGCTCGCCACGAGGTAGGTGTTCTTCTTGCCGATGCTTCGCACCAGGCGCGGAAGCACGAATCCCATCCCGAAGGTGAGGACGAGGTTCACCACGGACAGCGCCGCGTACAGCGGAAGGGCGTGCAGCACGTCCCGGAAGTAGTAGATCTGCACCGTGCTGACGGCAAGCATGCCGGTGAGGAAGAGGAAGGAGCTCACGCACAGCAGCAGGAGCGGCTTGTTGCCTTTCAGTGTGTCCAGGCTCTGCTTCAGGGTCACCTTGGGGACATCCCGCTGGACGCGTTCCCTGGCCGTCAGGACCGTGAACAGGTACAGCCCGGCGCCGACGACGGCGAAGGCAACGGTCAGCATCGTGAACAGCGGCTGGAGGTTGGCGCCGTGCACCATCAGCGGTGCAATGAAAATGCCGAGGAAGGAGCCGACGGCGACGGCACCGATAGTGCGGGCGCCGGCGAGCTTGGCGCCCTCACTGGAGACCTGCGTCATGGCACCGGCAAGCGAGCCATAGGGAATGTTGACGAGACTGTAGGCCAGCCCGAGCAGCGTGTAGCTCGCGTAGGCCCAGATCAGCATCCCGGTCTGACCGAGCTGCGGGATCGAGAAGCTGGCAACGCTGAGCAGCAGCAGCGGCATGGACCCGAACATGATGAAGGGGCGGAACTTGCCGAACCGCTTGCTGTACGCCCTGTCGACCAGACGGCCGGCGAAGACGTCGGAGAATGCGTCGAAGACGCGGACCACGAGCAGCAGGGTTCCCGCTGCCGCTGCGCTGATTCCGGCGACATCCGTGTAGTACAGCAGCAGGAACATGTTCGCCGTCGTGAAAGCGAGGTTGTTGGCGGCGTCGCCTGCTCCGTAGCCGATGATGCTGACCTTCGAGAGCGGCCTGAGCGCATCGTTGCGTGTCCGGGCCGGGGCCGTGGTGGCGGTCATCGCTTCAACCAGCGGCGGCGCAGGCTGTGCGCGGCCGCCTTGGGCCGCCGGTCGCGGGTGAAGACACCCTTTTTGTTGCCGTCCACCCGCATGATGCCGTTGGACGTTTGGAAGTCGGCGAAATTCCAGACCTGCTCACCGACCAGGGCCTCCACCCTGTCGAAAACGCGGTGGTACATGTCCAGGAACTCGCTCTGGTACTCCTCGCTCCACGGCTGGTTGTAAAGCGAATGGAACCCGGAAAGGGTGTCCGCACCATACTCGGTCATGATGATCGGCTTGCCGTACTTGCCGTCCCAGCCCAGCAGTTCCTGCTCCAGCACTGCCTCGGCCGCCGCCAGGTCACCGTTTTGCAGATACCAGCCGTAGTAGCGGTTGAGCATGATCACGTCGAAGAGGTCGGTGATGATGTCCTTGTCCCAGTCGTCGAACATGACGTTGACGAAGCCGACGGGGCGGCTGGGGTCGAGCTTCCGAGTCAGGGCTGCCAGTGGCTCGAAGTAGGCCCGGGCGCCGTCCTCGGAGGAGTTCGGCTCGTTGGCGATGCTCCAGAGCACCACCGACGGGTGGTTCTTGTCCCGCGCGACGAGCTCGCTGATGACCTGCCGGTGGCTTGCTGCCGTGTCCTCGTTGACGAAATCCTCCGCGTAGGTGCTGCGCGGGCCGCCACCGAAGACGCCGGCGAAGGCGCCGTTCAATCCCACCGCCGGTGTTTCATCGATGATGACGATCCCATGGCGGTCGGCGAACTCCATCACCTCTTCCGCATAGGGGTAATGGGACGTGCGGAACGAGTTGGCGCCGATCCAGTCCAGCAAGGAAAAGTCGTTCACCAACTGGGCGTTGCCATGGCCCTTGCCCACCGTGACGTGGTCCTCGTGCATGCCGAAGCCCTTGAAGTAGAAGGGGTCGCCGTTGATCAGGAACCTGCGGCCCTTGACTTCCACCGTCCGCACACCGAAGGGGAGTTCGTAGCTGTCCACGAGGACGCCGTCGGCCCGGATCTCAGCGACGAAAGTGTAGAGGTAGGCATTGCCCGGCTGCCACAGCCGGGCGTTCTCGATCCGCACGGTGCCGGCTGCGTCGGCCGCCGCCGCCACCTCCCGGCCGTCCGCATCCAGGACCCTGACGGTAACGGCACCCGTGGCGTCCCCGGCAGTGATGACCTCATAACGGACGAGCCCGGCATCCGCTTCGATGTCGGTGACGAGGGTGACGTCCTCGACGTGCTCCGACGGAGTGCTGTAAAGCCAGACGGAGCGGTGGATTCCGGCGTAGTTGTAGAAGTCGTGCAGGTACGTCTGGGTGCGGCGCCCGTCGGCGCCGACGTCGATCCTTCCCGGCGGGATGCTCGCCTGGGTCAGCTCATTGCTGACGGCGACCGTGAGCCGGAACTGCTCCCCGGCTGCGACGTGGTCAGTGATATCCGCTTCGAAGGGCAGGTATCCTCCTTGGTGCGAGGCGACCTCGACGTCGTCGACCCAGACGGTCGCTGCGTGGGTGGCCGAATCGAGCCGCAGATGGATGCGCTCCCCGTTCCAGCCGCGCGGCACCTGCACCTGGCGCTGGTACCAGACATAGCCCACGTGGTCACGGATCCGCTGATCCGCGTAGAGGTCGTTGAAGCTGGCCGGAACGGCGGCTTCCAGCCGGCTGTCCAGGCGCCGGGCAAACCAGCGCTCTGCGTGGCCTGTCCGGTCGAAATCGACGGCGAACCGGTACAGTCCGTCGAGGTTGACCAGTTCACGGGTGGGGCCGTTCTGCGGCTTCAGCATGCTTCTCGTCCTATCGCTTCATTGCGGCGGGGCTGCGGCGCGCGATGCATGCGCCGCAGCCCCGGAGGCTTACACCCATCCTAGGAAGCCCGGCAAATCGATGCAACCGGTTGCCAACAGTTGCCAAAGCTAGCCGCCGATTCCGCCTGCCAGCTCCTCAAGGAGGTCGAGCAGGTTCTCGTCCGAGGCAAGGTCGCCGTCGACGAGTCGCACCAGCGCCCGCGTTCGGTCCCGGCCCGCACGGCCCAGGGCCTCGGCAATCCCCGCAGCCTGCGGGTCCTGCAGGCCCGAAGTGGCCGCCGCATAGCCCAGCCAGGCGGCGATCATCCGGGCGGCGCCGCTCCCGGCCCTGCCCGCGGCCCGCTCCTCCTTCAGGACAGGCACGGCGCGCACACGCAGCTTGCTCGTTCCGTCAGCGGCGATCTGAGCCAGGTGGTGCGCGATCCGGCTGTTGCCGAAGCGCTCCAGCAGCGCCTGCCGGTACTGCGGGATCTGCAGACCCTCCGCAGGAAGGTTGTGCTCCGCCTCGTCCCACAATTCCTGGACCCAGGCGGCGCACCGCGGGTCGGCAAGGGCCTCGGCCACCGTCGCATGGCCGCGCTGCAGCCCCGCGTAGGCCAGCAGCGAGTGGGCGCCGTTGAGCAGCCACAGCTTGCGGAGCTCGTAGGGCTCGATGTCATCCACGAAGACCGCGCCCGCCCGTTCCCACGCAGGGCGCCCCGCAGGGAACTCGCCGCTCAGGACCCAGTTGCTGAACGGCTCCGTCACCACCGGTGAGGAATCGGCAAACCCGCAGCGCTCAGCCACGAGGTCGATCTCGGCCTGGGTGGTCCGCGGCGTGATCCTGTCCACGGAGGTCCCGACAAAACTGACGTTGCTCCCGATCCACGCCGCAAGGGAAGGGTCGCTGCCGGCGGCGATGCCGAGCACGGCATTGCGGGCCGCCACCGCATTGGCAGCGAGGTTGTCGCAGGAGACGACGGCGACCGGCCCGGCGCCGGCATCCCGGCGGGCACCCAGTCCGGCCACCAGCCGGCCGAGCGGCGTGGACGGCCCGGGGGCCGAGCCGTCCCCGCCGAGGCCGGCGATATCGGCCGCGACCGCGGGATCAGCGGTGTCCAGGCTGAGGTCCGAGCGCAGATGGTAGGCAGCTTCCGTGATCGTCAACGTGACCACCGCCGTTGCGGGTGAGGCCAGCAGTTCCTTCAGGCGGTGCAGGTCGGCGCCGTCGCGGGCTTCGACGATGGACGTGAGCACCTGGAATTCATCGCCGCGGTCGGAACGGATAATCAAGGTGGACAGTCCATCCTGGGCGGCGAGTGCCTGCGCGGCGTCCGGCCGCCGGCCGGTGAACGCCGCGATCCCCCATTCCCCGTCCGGGTCGGACTGCTGGGTGTACCAGGCCTGGTGGGCGCGGTGGAACGCCCCGAGACCGAGATGCACGATGCGCACCGGGGCGGGAGCGGGCCCCGCCCACGTGCTCCGGTTGAGCGGACGAGGGGCTGTTGTCTGCCGGAACGTTGACCCGGAGGATTGGACAGTCACAGCTTGAATACCCTGCGCGGCGAGGCATCGACCAGGTCGACGATGATCCGGGCGGCGCCGGCCTCGGTGATCCGGTGTTCGGCGACCAACCGGGCCAGGAAGGAGGCTTCGATCCGCCGCGACGTGTCGTGCCGGGCGGGAATGGAGCAGAAGGCCCTGGTGTCGTCGATGAACCCGGCCGAACGGGAGAAGCCGGCCGTTTCGGTCACTGCCGAGCGGAAGCGCAGCATGGCGTCCGGGGCGTCGAGGAACCACCACGGCGCTCCCAGGTACACGGCCGGATAGAAACCGGCCAGCGGCGCGAGTTCGCGGGAGAACACTGTTTCGTCCAACGTGAAGAGGACCAGGTGGAAGTCCTTGGCGGTGCCGAAATCGGCCAGCAAGGGCCGGATCCCCTCGGTGTAGTTCACCGCGAAGGGGATGTCGTGGCCGGTGTCGGCGCCGAACCGCTCGAACGTCCCGGGGTGGTGGTTGCGGAACGAACCGGGGTGAATGGTCATCACCAGGCCGTCCTCGACCGACATCCGCGCCATCTGGTACAGCATGTGGGCTTCGAAGGCGTCACGTTCGGCTGCGCTCACGTCCCCGCGGCGAGCCTTCTCGAACAGCGCTTCGGCCTCAACACGGTCCAGCTTCAGCGTCAGCGGGGTGCGCACGCCGTGGTCGGCGGACACGGCGCCGTGGTCGATGAAGTAGCGGCGCCGGTTTTCCAGCGCCGTGACGTAGCCGGCGTATCCCGATTTGCCGTCCCCGGCGGACTGCACCAGCCTCGTGACGTTGTCCGCGAAACCCGGCGCGTGGGCGTTGATGTAGGCATCCGGGCGGAAGGTCGGCACCACCCGGCCCTGGAAGGCCGGGTCCGCGGCAAGCCCGGCGTGGGCGGCAAGGTCGTCCAGTGGATCGTCAGTGGTGGCGAGGACTTCGATGTTGAAGTCCTTGAAGAGCTGCCGCGGCCGGAACCCCGGGTCCTTCAGCCGCGCGCTGATCGTGTCGAACAACGCGTCCGCTGCGGCTTCCGAGGGCTCTTCCGTGAGTCCGAAGACATGCTCGAACTCGCTGCGAAGCCAGTAGCCGGAAGCGGTCCCCTCGAAGAGCGGCCAGGCGGCGCAGAAATGGCGCCATACCGTCCGCGGCTCGGTGCGGGCTCCCGGGCCAACGCCGAGCTGGTCGAGCGGCACCCCGCTGGCGTGGATCAGGCGCGTGACGTAGTGGTCAGGGCTGACCAGCAGCGCTGCCGGATCCGGGAACGGCGTGTCGTGGAGGAGCATGTCCGCGTCGATATGGCCGTGCGGGGAGATGATGGGCAGGTCCTGGACCTGTTCCAGCAGCGAACGGGCAATCGCCCGCACGCCTGGCTCGGCGGGCAGGAGCCGGTTCGGATCGGATGCTATCGACATTGACATGACCTCATCGTGGGTAGAGTGGCAATTCGCTTCGGGCAGCTCAGAGCGCAGCCAGGGCCGCGGTCTTGCGCAGGTAGTCCAGGTTGTCGGCGGTGCGTTCGGCCAGCGGGAGCGCCGTGGAGAAATCCTCGACCGTCACCCAGCCGTCGTAGCCGAAGGCCGCCAGCGCCCGGAAGTACTCCAGCACGCTGCCCTGTCCCTCGCGCAGCGGAACCCATTGGGTGTCGTACACGGCGGCCCCGGAGGCGTCCGGTGCGTCCTGGCGTACCCAGGCCGCGTTCTTGACGTGGACGTGCGCCAGATAGTCGCCGAGCAATTCGAACGCCGGCAGCGGATCCTCCCACCCCTCAATGACCAGGTTCCCCAGGTCGTGGATGACGCCGACGTGCTGCGGATCCAGGCCCTCGAGCAGCCGCAGCGCCGAGGACGCGGAGGCGGTGATCGTGCGGTGGTGGAGCTCGACGAGGGCCTTCACGCCGTGGTGGGCGGCACGGCCGGCAACCCATTCGAAGTCCTTTCGGGCGGCGGCGAACAGCTCCGGGTAGGGCCTGCCGCTGGGCGCTTCCGCACCCCATGCGGCCGTGCCGAGCGGCAGGGTGGTCACGCGGACCTGGCGTGCCCCCAGCGCGGCCGTCGCGGCCAGCATCCGTTCGACGTCGTCGTGGTTGTCGCAGCGCGCATAGCCGCCGATCCCGGAGAACTCCAGCCCCGCCCGGCCGGTGACCGCGGCGATCCTCTCCAGGTTGCCTTCGAGTCCGGCCAGCGGCCAGGTGGCTTTGTTGCCGGCCCAGAACCCGGGCGTTTCCGACTCCGCCTGGTCGGTGATGCGCCATTCAATCCCGTCCCAGCCCTGGGCGGCGAGCGCGGATGCCGCCTCCTCGGGGCTCCACTCCGGCGTCGACGCCGTGAAAACCGAGAATTTCATGCCTGCACCCTTTCCGCAGCAGTGCTGCCGGTACGGACCTCGAGGTCGTTGTATTTGCCGTCCAGTACGTCCTGGAACAGCACTGGCGTATTGAGAGTCGCCGAGACGTAGACGGCCCGCACGGCCGCGAGGGCGTTGACCGCGTCAGTCACGGTCACCCCCGGGGCGCGCCCGGAGGCGATGGCGTCCAGGACGTCGCGGTACTGGCGGATATGGCCGGCGGGATAGACGGTCGGGTCCTTCGCCTCGTAGGTTTCCGACGGGTACTTGGCCAGCTCGTCCGCAGCCTGGTTGCCCCCGCCCTGCAGGCCCATGTCCGCCGAGGCGGTTCCCTCTCCGGCGGCGTGGAAGTACTCCAGCCGGTCGTTGTCGAGCACTGCCGATCCGGCGGAGCCCATCAGCTGCAGCCGCACCGTCAGCCCGGGGTAGGCCGCGGTGGTTGCGTGGAGGACGGCGAGGCCGCCGTTTTCGAACGTCACGGTGGCCACGGCGGTATCTTCGACTTCGACCCGTTCGTGCGCCAGCAGCGCGGTCCTGGCACTGATCTCCACCGGGCGGCCCATCAGCCACAGGAGCAGGTCCACGGTGTGCACGCCCTGGTTCATCAGGGCACCGCCCCCGTCCATGGCCCACGTGCCCCGCCAGTCGCCGGAATCGTAGTAGCCCTGGCTGCGCCACCAGGCCACGGACGCTATGGCCGACGTGAGCCGGCCGAAGCGGCCCGCGCCGACGGCGTCGGCCACCGCGCGGCTGCCCTGGTCGAAGCGGTGCTGGCTGATCACCGATGCCACGATGCCCCGGCTGGATGCTTCCGCAGCAGCCGCTTCGATCTCCTGCGCGCGGCTGAGGTCGACGTCAAGGGGCTTTTCGATGATCAGGTGTTTCCCGGCGGCGAGCACCTCCAGGCCCTGCTGGATGTGCAGGCCGCTGGGGGTGGCGACGGCGACGAGGTCGATGTCGCTGCCGTCGAAGGCCTCGGCGAGGGTGGCGTAGGTGCGCGGCCGGGGGTCCCCGTTGCGCTCGATGGCGTCGGCGAGCGCTTCCGCCGCGGCCGGGATGGCATCCACGAGCGCAACGACGCTGAGACCGGGGATCTCCCGGACGGCTGCCGCGTGGGTGCGGCCGATGTTGCCGCAGCCGGCAATGGCTACTCGGGTGGTTTCGGTCATGCTGTTTTCACTCCTGCTTCTGCTGTCACTTTGGCGAAGGCGCGGGCGGCGATGCCGAAGGCGGTCGGCCCGGAGAATCCGCCGAGCCCGTGGGCTCCGGCGAGGTGCGGTTCGAGGGATGCGAAACCGGTGTAGCCGTCGTCCTTCAGGGCCTGGACGGTGCGCAGCAGGTCCCCGTCCCCCTCACCTGCCGGCGTCACATGGCCGTTGGCGAACAGCGCGTCCTTGACCTGCAGGTACTCCAGATGCGGGCGCAGCTTGGCGTAGGCCTCCTCGAACGGCTTGACGCCGACCTGCACGAAGTTCGCGGCGTCCCAGGCCACCTTGAGGGCCGGCGAAGCGACGGATTCGATGATGTCCAGGACCCGCTCGGGGACGTCCCCGAAAATGTCCTTTTCGTTTTCGTGCAGCAGCACCACGCCGGCTTCCTCGGCGACGGCGGCCAAGGCACGCATCCGCTCGATGACGTCGTCGCGGACGCTCTCCACTGCCACTCCGGAGCCGTAGTAGAAGGAGAAGATGCGGATGTACCGCGCATCGAGGACCTCCGCGGCACGGACCGCACGGCGCAGCCGCTCCACCTCGTGCGCGATCGGCAGGCCGACGTCGACCTTCCCGATCGGCGAGGCGATGGCGGAGACCCGCATGCCCTTGTCCTTGAACAGGCGTGCCAGCTCCTGCAGCTGGTCCTCGGACAGTTCGACGATGTTCGTGCCCCATGCGGAGCGGACCTCGATGTGGGCCGCACCGAGAGCCTGGAGCACGGCGATCTGCACCACCGGGTCGTCGTCGATCTCGTCGCCGAAACCCGAGAGGAGCCAGGTTGGCTGGGAGTCCGGTTCGTTGCTCATTTCACTCCTCCGGCGGTGAGACCGCCCACTAGATAGCGTTGGAATATCAGGTACAGCACCACGACCGGCGCCGCGCACACGAGGGCGGCGGCCATCATCTGACCGTAGTACGGGATGGTCCCGCCCTCCTGCGACACCGTGAAGGTCTGCAGCGCGACGGCGGCGGTCTGGCTCCCCGGCCGGGTCATCACGGACGCGAAGAGGACGTCGTTCCAGCCGAGCAGGAAGGCGAAGATACCCGAGACGACAATGCCCGGCCAGCTCAGCGGCAGGATGATCTTGAACAGCACCCCCAGGTTGCTGGCGCCGTCGATCCGGGCGGCTTCTTCGAGTTCGCGCGGCAGTCCCCGCAGGTAGGTCACCATCACCCAGGTGGAGAACGGCATCGCGAACGTCAGGTAGGTGACGAAGAGCCCCCACTGGGTTCCGATCACCTGGACGCCGAGGTAGGTGAAGGCCGAGGAAAACAGCACGAAGACCGGCAGGACCATCAGCGTCCCGGGGACGGACTGGAGCCCGAGCAGGCCGCGCAGGATGGTGAGCCGGCCGCGGAAGTTGTAGCGCACCAGCACGAAGGCGGTGGACACGGCCAGCGCGGCGGAGACGACGGCGGTGGCCCCGGCCACGAGCACGCTGTTCGCCAGGCCGCCGGCCAGCCCGACACTGCTCCAGATGGTCGAGTAGTTGCCCAGGCTGAAGGACGAGGGCCAGAACTCGCCGCGGGCGACACCGAGGTCCGAGTTCACGGAGGCCAGGAAGATGTAGACGACGGGCACGAGCACCAGCGCCCCGAGGAGGACGAGGATGACGGCGAGCAGCGGTCCGGGCAGCAGCCGGGTGACCTCTGCCTGCCGCCGGGACCCGGGACGGGTCAGAGCCGGTTCCGGCGGGGTGCGCAGGGCGGTGGAGGTGGTCATTTCTTGCCTCCGGGGGTCTCGGCGTCGTCCAGCTTGACGGCGCGCAGGTAGATGAACAGCGGAATGGCGATCAGGATGAGCGAGATGAAGGCCATGGCCGCGCTGAGTCCGAAGCGGAAGCTCTGGAAGCTCGTGACGTAGGTGAGGATGGGCAGCACTTCGACGTCCGAGGGCGCCGGAATGCCGAACAGCACGAACGGCAACGTGAAGTTGTTGATGTGGTGCAGCATGCCGATCAGGAAGGCGAGCGACAGCGGCCCCTTCAGGTATGGGAAGATCACGAAGCGCAGCTTGTTCCACCAGAGGGCGCCGTCCAGTGCGGACGCTTCATGCACTTCGTGGTCCACCGCCTGCAGCCCGGAGAGCGCGAGCAGGTAGATGAAGGGCCAGGAAGCCCAGATCTGCACCAGGATCAGCGTCCAGAAGGTCTGCGGACCGTTCAGCCACAGGCCGGCGTGGATGCCGATGGTGCCGAGCGCCTTGTCCACGACCCCCTCGGGCTGGAACATGATCCGCCACACCGTGGCCACCACGAAGGAGGGCAGCACGTAGGGGATCAGGAAGATCGACCGGACGACGGCACGGCCCCGGAAAGCGTTCTGCGTCGCGACCGCCGCGGCTATGCCCAGGGGCAGCGTGACGAGCATGGCAATGAGCGAATAGCTCACGCTGAGCCAGACAGCATGCAGCAGGGGGCTGGCCGTCAGCGCCTCGACGAAGTTGTCGACGCCGATGAAAGGGGCGCTGATCCACTTGCGCAGGGTGTACTGGTCCAGGTTCAGCACGGACATGTAGATACCCAGCAGCAGCGGGAGCACGATGATGACGATCATCAGCACCCCGCCGGGAATCAGCATCCAGAGCGGGCGGTTCCGCTCGGTCAGCAGCCGGCGCCGGCCGGCCGGTGCCGGCTGTCCTCCCCCGGCAGGGGTTTCCGCGCCGGCGGCTCGCGTCGCCCGGGTCGCGGCGGCAACCGCCGCGACCCGGACTTCGTTTGAAGCATCAGTGGACATCACTGGCTAGCCTTTGGAAGCCCGATCCAGGGACGCCTGGCTCTTCGCCTGTGCGTCCTTGATCCGCTGGTCCAGCGCGGATTCATCCACGCTGCCCCGGGACAGGTCCGGGATGGATTGGACCGTGACGTTCAGCAGGGCCAGCTGGGTGTCACCCCAGGCGCCGGTGAACGGGGTTGCCTTCGATTTCGCCGCGGCCTCGGCCATGGGCTTGAGCACCGGGTTGGTCAGGCTCTTCAGCGCCTCCGCGTTGGCCGGCAGGTCGCCGAAGATCTTCTGGTAGTTCAGCTGCTCGTCCTTGGAGGTGATCAGCTTGATGTACGAGAAGGCCAGGTCCTTTTGCTTGGAGTAGTCCGCCACGACGAGGTTGTCACCGGAAAGGATGCTGGCAGCGTTCGCGCCGTCACCCTTGGGCGCCGTCTCCCCCGGCGCCGTGGTCGGCATCAGCGCGTAGGCGAACTTGTTCGCCACCGATGACTTCTCCAGGGTGGGGATCGACGTCGCCGTCGTCATCAGCAGGTAGCCGGCTTTGCCCGCGGCGAAGGAGGCCACCGCGTTGGCGTTGCTCCAGCCCACGGACGCAGGGTTCACGATCTTGTCCTTTGTGAGCCAGCCGAAGTAGGTGTCGTAGGCCTTCTTCACGGTCGGGTCATCGAGCTTGGCCGTGGAGCCGTCGATGAGCGGATTCCCGTCCTGCACGGACATCGCCCAGATGAACTTCCAGGGGTCGAAGTTGTCCTTGTAGCCGGTGGCGAGGCCGTAGACGTCCCCCTTGGTCATCTTCTTCGCCTGCGCCGCGAGTTCATCCCAGGAGGTCGCGGGCTTCTCAATGCCGGCAGCGGACAGCAGGTCCTTGTTGTAGGCCATCACGAACGGGCGGCTGACGAACGGGATTCCTGCGAGGTGGTCCTTGTCGGGACCGGAGATGCCCAGTGCCGCGGGGTTGAAGCGGTCCTTGCCGCCCACCTTCTTCCAGTCGTCGTCGCTGAGGGTGACGAAGGCCTTCGTGGCGTAGGCGGTCGGCGTGAACGTGGTGCCCAGGCTGTAGACGTCGGGGCCCTGGCCGGAGACGACCGAGGTCTGGATCCGGGTCAGTTCGTCATTGGCGGAAGTGAAGGTCTCAAACTTCAGGTCCGCGCCCGTCTGGGCTTTGAACTTGGCGGCAATATCGCTCTGCCACTGCTTTTGCTGTTCCGGGTACTGCCCGTTGACGTTCACCAGGACGCTCAGGGTCTTGCCCTTGCCGTCCCCGCCGTCCGCGCCGCCGGACCCTCCGCAGGCACTCAGTGCCAGGGCCGCTGCGGCCAACGTTGCGATGACGCCAAGCTGCGCCGGCTTCCTCATCCTCATTCGTGTCTCCTCCTTGAGTCATCCTCCCCGCGGGCAGTGTGGTCTAGGTCACGCGGGCTGAGGTTATTGGCGAGTCTAGGACGGGCGAAAGTTGATCGGCAAGCGATTGCCAAATGTTGCCAAGAATGTTCAAATTGTTGCAGCACGCGGGCCCGGCAACGACCGGGAGCGGGCGGCTCAACGATCAGGAGAACGCCGATGACAGCCAACACCGCCTCATCCAATGGCAAGGTCCCCACCATCAAGGACGTGGCCGAGCTGGCCGGCGTGGCGACGTCGACAGTCTCCCGCGCCTTGTCCAATCCCGACCGGGTCAATGCCCGCACGCGGGCGCGGATCGAGGAGGTCGCAGCCCAGCTCAACTACATCCCCAGCACACAGGCCCGCGCCCTCAGCTCGGGCCGCACCGGCACCGTGGCGCTGCTCGTCCCCGACGTCACCAACCCGTTCTATTTCGACATCATCCGCGGCACGCAGTACCAGCTCAAGGCGGCCGGCTACACCCAGCTGCTGGTGGACACCGAGGAATCCGCCGACGTCGAAGCCGAAGCCCTGCAGAAGCTGCGGCGTTCCTGCGACGGCGTGGTGATGGTGGCCTCCCGCCTGAGCGATGAGCAGCTCGCCGCGGCCGCTGCCAGCCAGCCGCTGGTGACGATGAACCGCGGTGTCCCGAACGTCCCGACGGTCATCATCGATACTCCGGCGGCGATCGGACAGGCCCTGGATCATCTGGTCTCCCTCGGGCACCGGGAGGTCACGTATGTGGGCGGCCCCGCCGGATCCTGGTCCAACGCGCGCCGTTGGACCGCCTTCGAGCAGGCCAGCGAGGCCCTGGGACTGACCATCCACCGGGTGGGGCCCTTCCCGCCGAAGACCACGTCGGGTGCGGCCGCAGCGGATGCCACCCTGCATTCGGGCGCCACCGCCTGCATCGCGTACAACGACCTGCTGGCCATCGGCATGCTGCAGCGTTTCCGCGAACGCGGAGTGCGGGTGCCCGAGGACGTCAGCATCATCGGCTGCGACGACATCTTCGGCGCGGACTTCTGCAATCCGCCCCTGACCACCATGACCGCCCCGGTGGAACAGGCCGGCCGCGTCGCGATCTCCATGCTGCTGGGCCAGCTCAACCCGCTGTACGGGACCGGCAACCGCAAGCTCGCCGTCATGCCCACGCACCTGACGGTCAGGGGCTCCACCGGGCCAGCCCGCGTCGGCTGAAATCCCGCTTGCCGTGCGGCGGCCGGTAGTACTGTGGTGCCTATGCGCGAACTACAGGCCAAGATCATTTCGGAGCTCGGCGCGAAGCCGGTCATTAAACCTGCCGCCGAGATCCGCCGCAGGGTGGATTTCCTCAAGGATTATCTGCGTGCCACCGGCTCCAAGGGCCTGGTCCTGGGCATCAGCGGCGGCCAGGATTCCTCGCTGGCCGGCCGCCTGTGCCAGCTCGCGGTGGAGGAGCTCGCCGCGGAGGGAACGGAGGCCGAGTTCGTGGCCGTGCGGCTCCCTTACAGCGTGCAGCGGGACGAAGAGGACGCCCAGCTGGCGCTGCAGTTCATCCAGCCCCGCACGACATGGACGTTCAACATCCAGGCGCCGGTGGACGGCTTTGAGAAGGAATACCTCGACACCACGGGCGAGGAGATCACCGACTTCAACAAGGGCAACGTCAAGGCGCGCTCGCGCATGATCGCCCAGTACGCCCTGGCGGGCCAGCGCGGCTACCTCGTCGTCGGCACGGACCATGCCGCGGAAGCGATCACCGGGTTCTTTACCAAGTTCGGCGACGGCGGTGCGGACATCCTGCCACTGTCCGGCCTGACCAAGCGGCAGGGCAAGGCCCTGCTGGCCGAACTGGACGCCCCGCGCCGGTTGTACGAAAAGGCCCCGACGGCGGACCTGCTGGACAACAACCCGGGCCAGACCGACGAGGACAACCTGGGCCTGCGCTATGAGGTCATCGACGACTTCCTCGAGGGCAAGGACATCGACCCGGACGCTGCCGACGCGATCGAAACCCGGTACCTGGCCACCCGGCACAAGCGGTCGCTGCCGGTGTCCCCGGAGGACACGTGGTGGCAGGACAGCACGGAAGAGACCTCGGCCGGCGCCTGGACTGCCTGAGTCGCGGCCGCCTGAAGACGGCCGGGGCTCCGCACGCCATGCAGCCCGGGCCCGCTCCGAGTTGGGTAACGTGGAGCCTGTGAAGATTGCTACCTGGAATGTGAACTCCATCCGCGCCCGGGCGGACCGCGTCGAGGCGTGGCTGCAGCGTACCGACGTGGACGTGCTGGCCATCCAGGAGACCAAGACCAAGGATGAATCCTTTCCCTGGGAGCTGTTCGAGAAGAACGGCTACGAGGTGGCCCATTTCGGCCTGGACCAGTGGAACGGCGTCGCCATCGCCTCCCGCGTCGGCCTGGAGGACGTGGAACGCACCTTCGTGAAGCAGCCGCCCTTCAAGGAGGTCGCCGAAGCGCGCGCGATCGCGGCGACCTGCGGCGGCGTGCGGATCTGGAGCCTTTACGTGCCCAACGGCCGCGAACTGGGCGACCCGCACATGCAGTACAAGCTGGAGTGGCTCGACGTGCTCCGGGAGCATGCCGCTTCCCTGCTTGATGCCGACCCCGGGGCGCAGGTGGCCCTGATGGGCGACTGGAACGTCGCACCCGAGGACCACGACGTGTGGGACATGGCCTTCTTCGAAGGCAAGACGCACGTCAGCGGACCTGAGCGCGCCGCGTTCCGCGCGTTCCTTGACGCCGGCTTCGTCGACGTCGTCCGGCCCTTCGCGCCGGGTCCCGGCGTTTACACCTACTGGGACTACACCCAGCTGCGCTTCCCGAAGAAGCAGGGCATGCGGATCGACTTCGTGCTGGCCTCCCCGGCCCTGGCCGGGCGCGTCACCGGCGCGGCCATCGACCGCGAGGAGCGCAAGGGCAAGGGTGCCTCGGACCACGCCCCCGTCATCGTGGATTTGGACTGACCACGATGACCGGTGCGTTGTACACGGGGGCGGTGGGACTTCCTTTCGTCTCGACCCTCCGTGTCTACGAGCCGCTGGAAGCCTTCTCCGAAACAGACCAGGCCGCCCTGCTGGCCGAGGCGCACGGCACCCCGGACCGCGAGGAGCTCGAGCGGCGCGAACTCGCCGGGTCCCTGGGGCGGATCACCCGGTCGGGCCAGGACCCGTTCCCGACCGGGAGCACCGAAGGTGTCCGGACGCTGCGGATGTCCCCCAACGCGCCGCTGCTGTTCTGCCCGAACCAGCTGGTGCTGCGGGCAGGAATGGCAGCCGATTCGCTCAGCGAGAACGTTGCCGGCCCCCTCGCCGACCTCCTCATCCCGGAAAGCAGCAAGGAGGAGCACCGCGAACGGGTGCAGCGGCTGGTGGGCGCCGCCACGGACAAGCGGATCCATTCCCGCAGCTCCACCTGGGGCATCCCCTTCAGCTGGTTCGTCCTCGTCCATGAGACGGACCGCACGGAAGTGCTGGAGGTGGACGGCCGCGTGGCGACTGTGCGCGTCAGCGTCCCCGTGCAGGAGGCGCTGGAAAGGGCCCGCTTCGTGATCGCCAGCCTTGCCTTGGCGGCACCGGAGCTGGACATGCTTGACGACGTGACCCAGCTGACCGAGTGGCTCGAACTCTTCCATCCCGGGTCCGTGGTCGAGCTGGACTACGGGGCGGTGGCGGATAAGGTCTTCCCCGATGAATCGCCGATGGATGTGCGGCTCGGGGTGGAGTGCCTCACCGAGGGGGACATGACCGGCGCGGCGGCGGCGTACCGGCGGCTGGCGTCGCGGTGGATTCCGATCCGCCAGCTGGCCCGTGCCTCCTAGGCCCATCGGCTTCGGCCGGCGCCCGGAAGTCCTTGCGCCGGCTAGCTGGCGGTGACGAACATGCGCCGCGGGGACAGCTTGGCCGTGCTCTCGCGGACAATCAGCTCGTGCGGCGCCAGCACGGACTGGACGGCGCCCGTGTGGCCGTCCAGTTCGTCGAGGAGCATCTTGGTGCCCAGCTGCGCCTGGCTGGTCGGGTCCTGTCCCACCGTGGTCAGCCCCGCGGCGTCGGCGAATTCGTGGTCGTCAATGCCGATCACTGAGAGGTCCTCCGGGATGCGGACACCGAGCCGCCGGGCCTCGAAAATGATGCCCAGGGCCATCTCGTCCGAGGCGCAGAAGATGGCGGTGGGTTTGGGACCCGGCGTGTGCCAGAGCTTCACCAGCGCCTGCTGGCCCGCCCGCAGCGTGAAGTTCCCGTACAGGTCCCAGTCAGGGTTCACGCTCAGGCCGGCCGCATGCATCGCATCGGCGAAGGCCTGGGCGCGGACTTTCGGCACTTCGAAGTTCAGCGCCGAGTCGTCCTCGCCGTGCAGCAGCGCGATGTCGCGATGGCCAAGGCTGATCAGGTGGTTGGTGGCGGCGGTCGCCACCGCGTAGTCGTCGACGCCGATGCTCGGGCAGCCGCGCACCGGCCCCCCGACAGCGACCAGAGGGATGTCCACCCGATGGAGGTTGTCGATCTCCTTCTCGGTCAAAGCCATGCACAGCACGAGCAGCGCGTCGATCTGCTTGTGCACCATGGTCTTGCTGAACAGCCTCTCCCTGCTGCCGGTCTGGCCGCCGAGGTTGAACAGCGAGAGGTTGTAGCCGCGCGAGTGCAGCTCCCGGTTGGCCCCCTCGATTGCCGCCGCGAAGAACCAGCGGTTCACGTACGGAGCCAGCACGCCGACAGTGCTCGTCTTCCCCGTCGCCAGCCCGGAGGCCGACGACGACGCCACGTAGCCCAGGTCCTCCGCCACGGCCAGAATTCGCCGACGGGTGGCTTCGGACACGCGGGGAAGCCCTCGCACGGCCCGCGAAACGGTAGCAGTTGACACGCCCGCGGCCGCAGCGACATCGTCGATGCTCACTGCCACTTGGGAACTCCCTTTCCGCTTTTCGTCCTGCCGTTCGGGCCCGAACCTACTACTGGCCTTCCTTCACCGCCGCCCCGCCCTCCGCGGCGGCAGTGTCCGGCGGAGCCGGATCAGGCCCCACAGCGCCAGCAGCAGGACAAGCAACAGGAGGGCCCAGCCGATCGCCGGCTGGCCGGTGAATTCAGCCACCAGCGTCACCACCAGCAGCACCGCTGCCCAGAACCCGAGGAATCCGATCAGCATGTCGAAATCCTGGGCGCTCCGCAGGAGCTTCCGGCCCGGGTCCTCCTGTCGCACGCGCCTGCCCTACTTCACGCCGCCGGCGGTGAGGCCAGCAACGATCTTGCGCTGGAAGATCAGCACCATGATCACAAGGGGGATCGTGACGATGGTCGCTGCCGCCATGACCGTGGTGTACGGCTCCTGGTGCGGCTGTGCCCCGGCGAAGGAAGCAATCGCGACCGTCACCGGCTGGGTTGCGTCCGAGGAGAGCTGGCTGGCCAGGAGGAATTCGTTCCACGAGGAGATGAACGCCAGGATCGCGGTCGTGAACACCGCAGGCGCGGCCAACGGCATGATCACCTTGCGGAAGGCCTCGCCCTGGGTGCACCCGTCAATGCGGGCTGCCTCTTCCAGTTCCCACGGCATCTCCCGGAAGAAGGAGGTAAGGGTGTAAACCGTCAGCGGCAGGACGAAGGAGATGTTCGGGATGATCAGTGCCTGGTAGGTGCCGATCCAGCCGATGTTGGTGAAGAGCTGGAACAGCGGGGTCACCAGCGCAACGCCCGGGAACATCGAGGCACCGAGGATGACGCCGAGCACGAGGAACTTCCCCGGGAAGTTCAGCCGTGCCAGCGCGTACGCGGCGAACACACCGAAAAGCAGCGCAATCAGGGTCACGCACACGCCGATGAAGAGGCTGTTGCCCAAGGCCCGTGCGAAGTGGTTGCCCAGGTTCGTGGAGAATGCCGTGGCGAAGTTGTCCAGCGTGACGTGGGTGAAAAACGGCGTCGGGTCGAACGTGTAGCCGACGTCGCGGAACGCCGTCACCACCATCCAGTAGGCGGGGGCGAAGCACCAGATGACGATGACGACGGCGCTGATGTAGGTCCGCGCCAGGGCCCAGTCGAAGGGCTTCTTGCGGACCTCGTTCGGCGCCGCGTTGCCGGTGCGGGGGGCTGTCATGGTGCTCATTTGGCCTTCGCCTTTCCGCTTGTGCCGCTGCTGGTCTGGACCGCGTTGGCGCCGAGGAACCTGACAAATATGAAGGCGACGATGAAGATGACCAGGAAGGTGATGGTCGACAACGCCGCCGCGCTATTGAACCCTTGCCGCACCTGGTCAACGACGAGGATGGAGAGGGTGGTCGTGTTGTTGGCGCCGCCGGTGAGAATGTACGGAAGGTCGAACATGCGCAGCGCGTCGAGGACGCGGAACAGGACCGCCACCATCAGTGCCGGCTTGACCAGCGGAAGCGTGATCTGCGTGAAGCGCTGCCAGGTGCTGGCGCCGTCGACCTTGGCTGCCTCGTAGACCTCTTCGGGAATCAGCTGCAGGCCGGCGAGGATCAGCAGGGCCATGAACGGTGTCGTTTTCCACACGTCGGAGATGATGACCGCCCACTTGGCGGGCCACTCGCTGCCGGTCCACAGGATCTGCGTGCCGAAGAGCTTGTTGGCGATGCCGTCGAAGGCGAAGATGAAGAACCACAGCTTGGCTGTGACGGCCGTGGGGATGGCCCAGGGCACCAGTACGGCGGCGCGCAGCAGGCCGCGGCCGCGGAAAGTACGGGCCATGATCAGTGCCATCCAGAACCCGATGAGGGTTTCCAGCAGCACTGTCACAGCGGTGAAGAAGAACGTGGTGCCCATGGCGTTCCAGAACTGGGCGCCGAGCGTGCCCGGAGCACAAGCAACGGTGCCTCCCCCGGCGCCGCACTGCTGCAGCAGCCAGTGCGTGTAGTTGGCCAGCCCCGCGGGGCCGCCCTCGACAAAAAGACCGCTGGCCGGGTCGAGCCCGGAGTCCTTCTGGAAGGACATGATGACGCCGCGCACGATCGGGTACCCGATCACAATCGCGAGCATGATGAGGCTCGGGGCGATCAGGGTGGCGCCCCAGCGCCCCTGGGTGACGGCCTTGCGGTCGGCACTCTCGCCTTTGGGAAGATGATGTTCAGGCTTGGGACTTGTGGTCTGGCCGGGAAGCGCCTTCGCTTCGGTAGACATGTCCCCTCCTTTCAGTGCGGGACCGGTCCCGCCCTTCTTCGGTTGGTCGAAGCGGGCGGGGCGCCCGGGTGGACGCCCCGCCCGCTGGCCCGCAGTAGCGGCTACTGGCCGCTGCTGGCGGAGTCGATGGCCTTGGCCATGTCGGAGAGCGCAGCATCAACGCTCTTTTCACCCTTGATGGCGGAGTAGGCGTTGTCCTGCACCGCCTTGGTCACTGCCGGGTAGAACGGGGTGACCGGGCGGGGCACCGCGTTCTCGATCGAGGTCAGCAGCACCGGCAGGTACGGGAGCTTGCCGACCAGTTCCTTGTCCGAGTAGAGGTCCTTGAGCACCGGAGCCAGTGAGCCCTGGGTGGCGTAGAACTTCTCGGTTTCAGCGCTGGTCATGAACTTCATGAAGTCCAGGGCCGTTGCCTTGTGCTTGGAGTACACGCTCATGGCGACGTTGTGACCGCCCAGCGAGGAGGCGCCGGGGCCGTCCTTGCCGGGAAGCGGGGCGATGCCGAAGCTGTCCTTGACCTTGGACGAACCGTCCGTCTTGGCGAGGTTGTACACGTAAGGCCAGTTGCGCAGGAACAGCAGCTTGCCGTCCTCGAACGCCTGGCGGCCCTGCTCCTCCTGGTAGGTGATGGCTTCCTTCGGGATGTTGCCGTTGGAGTACGCCGTGACCAGGTTCTGCAGGCCGGCCTTGGCCTCGGGCGAGTTGACGGCAGCCTTGCCGGAGTCGTCGACGATCTTGCCGCCGGCGGTGTTGATCGCCTCGGCCGCGTTGACCGTCAGGCCCTCGTACTTGGCGAACTGGCCCGCGTAGCAGGACATGTTCTTCTGCTTTGCGATGGAGCACATGTTCATCATGTCGTTCCACGTCTTCGGCGGGGTCGGGACCAGGTCCTTGCGGTAGTACAGCAGGCCGCCGTCGGAGGTCTGCGGAGCCGCGTACAGGGTGTCCTTGTACGTTGCCGTCTTCACGGTGGCCGGAAGCATGGCCGAGGTGTCGATGGCCGTCTTGTCCTTCAGCGGCTGGAGCCAGCCCTTGGCCGCGAACTCGGCGGTCCACACCACGTCGACGTCAACGACGTCGTAGTTGGCGTTCTTCGCCTGGAAGTTCTGCACCAAGTCGTCGTGCTGCTGGTCGGCCTGGTCGGACTGCTCCTTGAAGGTGACCTGCTCGTTCGGATGCGAGGCATTCCATTTGGCGATCAGCGGACGGACAACGTTGCTGTTGTCCTTGCCCTGCACGTAGGTGATAGGGCCGCGGGCGTCAAGGTTGGCGGTCGCGTCTGAGCCGCCTCCGCCGCCGCCGGACGTGGTCGACCCGCCGCCACCACAGGCGGACAGGGCCAGGGCCAGGATTCCGATGGCTGCCGCGGGGGCGAGCTTTCTTGCTGGGTTCTTCATTCTCAATGGCTCCTCGTTGAGACTCACGCACTTTGGCAAGGCGGTTGAGTGATGGGCATCACTCTAGTAACGTGTTGGCACACAATGCAAGCGCTTACGCACAAGAGTTACCGCAGCGTTGCATAAGGTACCCGCCGAAAGGATTTTCGTGTCTTCTACTGTCCAGGCTCCGGTGCGGGCCTCCTCCGAAAGCGCCCGCCAGTGGTGGGCCAGCGCAGTGATCTACCAGATCTATCCGCGCTCATTCGCTGACGGCAACCACGACGGCATGGGGGACCTGAAAGGTGTGACCGGCAGGCTGCCGTATCTGGCGAAGCTCGGCGTGGACGCCATCTGGCTCTCGCCGTTCTACCGCTCCCCGCAGGCGGACGCGGGCTACGACGTCGCCGATTACCGCGACGTCGACCCCCTCTTCGGCACCCTCGCGGACTTTGACGAGATGCTCCAGAAAGCCCACGCCGCGGGCCTGAAGGTCATCGTGGACCTGGTGCCGAACCACACCTCGGACGAGCACGTCTGGTTCCAGGAGGCCCTGGCCGCCGCCCCGGGCTCGGCCGCACGCGCACGCTACATGTTCCGCGAGGGCAAGGGTGAGGACGGATCACTGCCCCCGAACAACTGGCAGTCCATCTTCGGCGGCCCGGCCTGGACCCGCGTGCCCGACGGCCAGTGGTACCTGCACCTGTTCGACACGAAGCAGCCGGACCTGAACTGGGAGAACGAGGAAGTCTGGGCCGAGATGCGTTCGGTGCTGCGCTTTTGGCTGGACCGGGGCGTGGACGGATTCCGCGTGGACGTGGCGCACGGGCTGGTCAAGGACCCGGCACTGCCGGACTGGACCGGGCAGGCCGCGATGGTCGAAGGCCAGGACGCCGCTCCCCACGCGGCGACCGCCGAGGCGGCCAATGCGCCGGAAGCGCTGCCGTCCCAGGAGGCCGGGCACGTCAGCAAGCCGGCACTGGACCCGCCGTCGCCGTTCTTCGACCAGGACGGGGTGCACGAGGTGTACCGGGACTGGCACAAGGTGCTCGCCGAGTACGGGCCGGACCGCATGATGGTCGCCGAGGCGTGGGTCGAGCCCGCCGAGCGGCTTGTCCGTTATATCCGCCCGGACGAGATGCAGCAGGCCTTCAACTTCGACTTCCTGCTCGCCGGCTGGGACGCGCGGCAGATGGCGAAGGTGATCGCCGACTCACTGGAAGCGTCTGCCAGCGTGGGCGCACCGACGACGTGGGTGCTTTCCAACCACGACACGGTCCGCCACCCGTCACGCTTCGGCCTGGCCGACCCGACGACTTTCCCCAAGGGCATCGCCCTCGAGGATGAGCAGCCGGACGAGGCCCTCGGCCTGGCCCGGGCCCGGGCTGCAACCCTGGTGGCGCTGGCTCTTCCCGGCTCGGCTTACGTTTACCAGGGCGAGGAGCTCGGCCTGCCCGAGCACACCACGCTTGACGCGGAGTTCCGCCAGGATCCGACGTTCTTCCGCACCAAGGGCGTGGAGCGGGGCCGCGACGGCTGCCGCGTCCCCCTGCCCTGGATCTCCGAGGCGCCGCAGTTCGGCTTCAGCGGTCCGACGGCGGACGCCCCGGCGGCCTGGCTCCCCCAGCCGGAAAGCTACCGCCGGCTCGCCGCCGACGTGCAGGAGGGGGTCGCCGGTTCGACCCTGGAGCTGTACCGGACGGCGATTGCCGCGCGCCGGGAACACGCCCTCGGCACCGGCAGCTTGAGCTGGCCGGAGCTGAACGACCCGGACGCCGGGCTGCTCGCCTTCAGCAACGGACAGGTGCTGGTGCTGGCCAACATGGGCCGTGACCGCGCCGCGCTTCCCGACGGCTACGACGTGCTCGTGGCCAGCAGCCCGGAGGCCGTGCAGGACGGTTCGCTGACGCCCAACAGCGCAGTCTGGCTCGTCCAGGCCTAACGGTAACCCCGCCGAACGGCCAGTCGTGGCGGCCTCCGCTCCGCGGAAGCCGCCACGACTGGCCGTTCGCACATGACTGAGGGGTTCTTAGCGGACGCGCTCGGCGCGGCCCAGTTTGCTTCGGGTGCCGGCACCGATGCTGATCAGCACCGGGGTCCGGACCCCCAGCGCGGCGTCGAGCGCTTCGACCAGTTCCGAGACATCGGCGGCAAGCGCCTGCGGCGACACGCCCTGACGAGGCAGGAGCCGGATCTTCAGCCCTGTCCGGCCCTGCACCTCGTAGGTCTGCACCGAGGAGCTCACCAAGTCGGTGCGCTCGGCCAGGGCCGCCTTGAGCGCCTGTTCGGCGAGGGCTCCGCTGATCACCACTTTGCCGGCCACCTCGCGTGCCTCGAACGATGCGGCCAGCACGTCCGCGCGGCCCTTGCCCTGGTTCGCCACCCAGGCCACCATCAGCACGATCACCAAAACCAGGACGGCGGCGGCGGCGAACCACAGCCAGCTGCCCCCTCCCGGCGCCTGGGTGCGGGCCAGGGCGTCATCGACCGCAGCCAGCAGCGAAGCCGTCCGGGCCTGCCACCACGGCCCTGCGGCGGGCACTGCGGCCAGGACGATCGCCAGCACGCCCGAGACCAGCAGCGCCAGTCCGATGACGGCGAGCAGGACCCGGTTGAGCAGCCGAGGGGTTCCGTTCATGCTCCCACCACCCCCGCGGTGGTCACGTTGATGTGCACGGCCGGCAGCGGCGCCGGCGCCATGTCCGCCAGTTCCGCTTCGACCGCCGCCCGGACCTGCTCCACATTGACGGGCATCCCGGAGGTCGGCCGGATGTTGACGACGGCGCTGCGCTGGGACACCACGACCATCACCTGCTCCTGGGTGACCTGGGCGGCGTACCGGGCGCGTCGGGCGAGCGCTGAGGCAATCACCTCGTCATCGACGACGACGGCGGCCCGCCGGTCAGACAGAACGTGCCGGGCGCGGCGGCCGGGGAGCACTGCGTTGAGCAGGAACACCAGGCCGGCCATGGCGAGGACGGCGCCCGCGGCCCCGAGCAGCAACCGGTCGGCACCCTCGGGAAACCGGGCGACGGCGTGCAGCACTGATTGCGGGTCCAGCAGCCATGCGGGCTGGTCGATGCCCGCCAGGATCACTTCCAGCAACGCCCAGACGGCCACGACGATCACCAGCAGGGCTGCGATCACAGCGGCCGGGGCACGGGAGGACCGGGTCTCCCGGCTCAGGATCCTCCCGGTCGCGGCCCGCTCCGGGTCCGGGGCCGCGGTCCCTTTCCGCGCTTCGGCAGCGGTCATCGGACCCGGCCTCCCTCGCTGACGCGGGCGCCGGTGAGCCGGATATCCACCCGGCTGATGTGCGCCCCGCTCAAAGCGGTGACCCGGCGGAGGATTCCGGCCTTCGCGGCCACCGCGCGTTCAAGCACGGACCCGCCCTGCCGTTGCAGGCGGCCGGGATCCCGCAGGACGTCAGCCAGCCGCGGGATGGTTACCGGGGTGCCGACCGCGAGGGCCAGGTCTCCGCCGTCGTCGGACCAGAAGACGCGCACCTCCTGGGCTGGCACGCCCAGGGCTTCCGCCGTCGCCGCCTGGGCGAGGCTGGTCAGGGCCTGGGTGCTGATGCGGTTGTGTCCGGCGAGGGCCGCGACGGCAGGCGCCGCCCCGGCGACGCCTGCCCCGTCCCCCTGGATCGGCAGGCTCACGAGGAGGAGCGCCGTCCGGTGATGGCGTCAATGACGCTGCGCAGGTCCAGCTTCCCCTCCGCCGCGCGCCCGAAAAGGGCACCCACGGCCATGAAGATCAGGGCGATGAGGAAGCCCCAGAAACCGAAGCTGAAGGCCATGAAGGCCAGGAAGGCGCCCACCGCAACGCCGACAACTGTCAGATTCACTGCACTCCCTCCGTCGCGGGCCTGCCGCCGGCCGGCGGCTTGGCTCCCGGTACATGGACGTCGTTGATTTCGACGTTGACTTCGATCACCCGCAGGCCGACCAGCTGTTCCACTGCCCGGTACACGGCGGCCCGGACCTCGTCCGCGAGGATCTGGAGCGGCTTGCCGTAGAACGCGACGAGGCTGATGTCCACCGCCACCTCCGTTTCCCCGACTTCGGCGTGGACGCCCTGTGCGTGGTCGGCGCTGCCCACGGCGTCGCGCAGCGCTCCGAGCGCCCTGGCGGACCCGGAACCGAGCGAGTAGACGCCGTCCACGGACCGTGCGGCGATGCCGGCGACCTTCGCCACGGCCGTCTCGGAAATGGTGGTGCGCCCGCCGTCGGGCGCGCCGCCTGCGGGGACCGGAGGCACGGCCGCTGCCGGAGGTGTCGCTGGCGGGTACAGATCATGGTTGTCCATAAAGCACGCCCTTTCTGCTGAGCCTAAGCCTAGCGCTCAGGCCCTGCCGCTAAACATATGTCCAACGAGTGGCGGTTCTGTCAGGATGTGACCTGAACCGCGTCCGTGCAGCAACACGCCCGCGCAGCAAAGGAGCAGCCACTCATGCCTCAGACCCGCGGCCCCCGCCCGACCACCAAGGACCATGTGACGACGGCGCTCACCGCCGCCGTCGGGCTCGACCCGGCCAACGAGGACTGGGTGGCCTTCCACCGCCGGTTCGACCATTACTTCCCGGCCCTCGAAAGGCTGTTCCGCTCCCTCTACGGGAACCGCGCGGACTGGCTGGAGCAGCTCACGGCGCTGCTGGTCCAGTCCGCCCGGTCCTGGCACCAGCGGCCCGCGGAGCTGAAGGCCCTCGACGCCCGGCAGGAAGCTGACCCGGCGTGGTTCCAGTCCGGCTCGATGCTCGGCGGGGTCTGCTACGTCGACCGGTACGCCGGGAACCTGGAGGGCATCCGGCAGCGGATCCCCTACTTCAAGGAGCTCGGGCTCACCTATCTCCACCTGATGCCGTTGTTCGCCGCCCCCGAGCCCGAGTCCGACGGCGGCTACGCTGTGTCCAGCTACCGGCAGGTCGATCCGGCGCTGGGTACGATGGACGAGTTGCGCGAACTGGCGTCGGACCTGCGGGACAACGGGATCAGCCTGGTGCTGGACTTCATCTTCAACCACACCTCCAACGAACACGAGTGGGCCCTGCGGGCGGCCGAGGGCGACGAGGAGTACAGCGGTTACTACTGGATCTTTCCGGACCGCACCATGCCGGACGCGTTCGAGAAGACTGTCCGGGAAATCTTTCCCGATGACCACCCCGGCTCCTTCGTGGAGCTCCCCGACGGCCGCTGGGTCTGGGCGACCTTCCACTCCTTCCAGTGGGACCTGAACTACTCCAACCCGGATGTCTTCCGTGCCATGGCGGCCGAGATGCTCTTCCTCGCCAACCAGGGTGTCGACATCCTGCGGATGGACGCGGTCGCCTTCATCTGGAAGCAGCTGGGCACCCCCTGCGAGAGTCTGCCCGAGGCCCACACGCTGCTGCGCGCGTTCAACGCTCTGTGCCGCATCGCCGCGCCGTCGCTGCTGTTCAAGTCCGAGGCGATCGTGCACCCGGATGAGGTCATTTTGTACATCGACCCTGCGGAGTGCCAGCTCTCCTACAACCCGCTGCAGATGGCCCTCACTTGGGAGGCGCTGGCCACCCGGGACGTCTCGCTGCTCGCGCAGGCGCTCGAACGCCGCCACAGCCTGCCGGCCGGGACGGCATGGGTGAACTACGTGCGCAGCCACGACGACATCGGCTGGACCTTCGCCGACGAGGACGCTGCTGAGTTCGGCATCAACGGCTTCGACCACCGGCGGTTCCTGAACTCGTTCTATGTGAACCGCTTCCCCGGCAGCTTCGCGCACGGTGTCCCGTTCCAGGACAACCCGCGGACCGGGGACTGTCGGATTTCCGGCACGACCGCCTCGCTCTGCGGACTGGAGGCGGACGATCCGCAGGCGGTGCGGCGGATCCTGCTGGCGCACTCGGTGGCGTTCAGCACCGGCGGGGTGCCCCTGCTCTATCTGGGCGATGAGGTCGGCCAGACCAATGACTATGACTACGCGCGCGAGGAGGGGCATGGAAACGACAGCCGCTGGGTGCACCGGCCGAAGTACCCGGCGGAAAAGTACTCCCGTAGGTCCGACCCCTCCACTCCGGAAGGCGCCGTGCACGCCGGCCTGAAGCGGCTGGCCGAGGTCCGTGCCGCCACGGACGAGCTCGGGGGCACCCGGCTGGTCCCCTTCCACACCCACAACCCCCGCGTGCTCGGCTACCAGCGGCCCGGCGAGTCCACCCTCATCCTGGCCCTGGCCAACTTCGGCGACGACCTGGAGACACTCTCAGCCGTGACGCTTTCCGGCTTCGAACCGGACGCCGTCGATGTCCTGTCCGGCCGGGAGGCCCGGCTCGACGAGGGTCTGGTGCTGCGTCCGAAGGAATACCTCTGGCTGAGGGTCTCGGCACGGCAGCCGGCCTGAGGGCTGGTTTGGAGACGGCAGCGGGGGCGGGAAATCCGTGATTTCCCGCCCCCGCTGCCTTTGAATTCCGGGCCTGTGTTAGTTCCTGACCAGGGTGTTGCCGTACGCGGCGTCGCACTTTCCGTCGTGCAAGACGCCGGAGCCGGGAGCAACGACGTAGTTCGGAGCGGGGTTGAAGACCACGGTGTGGAGCTTGCTGGAACCGTCGGTGACCGTCCCGGCGCAGGCAGCGGCAGTATCAGCGGTAGCGCTCTGGCCGCCGAGCCACAGATCCAGCCAGATGGTGGAGCCGGAGCCGTCGGCATTCACGCCCTGGTGGCAGGAGCCGTCCTGCGGGGTGGGGCCGTCACCGCAGGAGTCCTCCACGATGAAGTAGCGGCGCACGTCAGGGATGTACATGCGCGTTCCGGCCGGGTAGTCAGGGATGTCCTTGCCATTGATGATCGAGTGTCCAACGGCGATGGTCAGCGGGTCGGCGTAGGTGCCGGTGCCGCCGGCCGTCTTGTGCAGCACGGGGTAGGCGATCGCGGACGAGCCCGCCGGGGTGTTGTCGAACCAGGTGTACCCGGTGGTGTAGGCGGTGGTAACGATCTTTTCGTTCGACGCCGGAGCGGCAGCGGGAACGGGCTGCGGCGCGGGAGCCGGAGCGGCCACCGGCGCGGCAACCGGGGCCACAGGTGCAGCTGCCGGTGCGGCCGGGGCAGGTGCCGGAGCAGGTGCCGGAGCGGCGGGAACGGCCTTGGCCGTCCGCTTGGGCTGGGCCTTCGGCTTGGGCTTGGCCTTCGTGGCGGACGGCTTGGGGGTGGGTTTGAGAGCGGAATGCTGCGTCCAGCCCACCCGGTCCGCGTCAGGACTTGCGGTGGCGGCGGAGCTCGAAGGCGCCGCAACGGGCTTCTGGGTGGCCGCGCTCACGGCCTGAATAATGCCGAAGGTGGCGAGCAGGGTGGCAAACAGCAGGACAAGAATCTTTTTGGAGCTTTTCATGAACTTCCGTATTTCGGGGTTTACGAGCGTGCCCCCCAAACACCACCGCACCGGAAAACGGCAAAGCAGTACACATTTAAAAGAAAAACCCGCACCCCGTTTAGGCACGGGAAGTGCGGGTTTTCAGTTGTGGCTCCGACCGGCGTCGATCCGGTGACCTTTCGATTTTCAGTCGAACGCTCTACCAACTGAGCTACAGAGCCTTGGTGCGCTAGTCACCGCAGCGACCTGGAAAAGCTCCAGGCTGCCGAAGCGACCCTGACGGGACTTGAACCCGCGACCTCCGCCGTGACAGGGCGGCGCGCTAACCAACTGCGCTACAGGGCCTTGCTAAACAAGAGTTCCATCGTACCAGTCTTCCGACCGGCCGCCGAACCCGTGCGTACCCCCAACGGGATTCGAACCCGTGCCGCCGCCGTGAAAGGGCGGTGTCCTAGGCCGCTAGACGATGGGGGCAAGGACACATTCGAAAATCCCGCCATTCCTGCGCGGGCCTCCCGTTGTGGACCTCTAAAACTATAGGGCCAAGCGTTCAAATACACAAAACGGCCGACGGGCCTGCTTCCGGCGGCAGCAGCCCAGTGCCGTCGGCCCGGTGTGGCGGCCGGCGGCGAGGCGTACCATCATTGACAAGTCGCCGCCCGGCCGACGCCGGGCGGGCCTCAATGCCCAGAGACGGCACAAAACCAAGAGGTGGCTCCATGCATCCTTTCGCGCAGATTCCCGCCGCACTTCCGGCCGATGACGGACTCTTTTCCGTCGTCGGGCCGATCCTGCTTGCCATGGGGGCGTCCTTCCTGCTCTTCCTGATCGCCGCAGCGGCCTGCGCCTGGCTGATCGTGCGCCGGGTGCGGCGGTCGGCCGCCCTGAAACGGCTCCGGCTCAAGGCCAGGCGCTTCACCACGGACCGCAGCCGGGCCCAGCTGGCCCTGCTGCAGCTTCAGCTTCACGAAGCGCTTCAGGCCACTGCCCGTGAGGTGGCGGCCTCGGGGGCGGCCGGCCGCCGGGCCGGAGAGCTTCCCGCCGCGGCGCGTCAGCTCAGCGAGGCCGGGGCCGCCCTTGACCGGCGGCTGCAGCTTGCCGAGCGCGAACCCGACCCCGCGGTGCGTTCCGCCCTCGCCGCCGAACTCGGGCAGCCGGTGCGTGAAGTCGGACGGGCGACGGCGGAGCTGCGCCGGGCCGTGTCCGCAACCGGGATGAGCATTGTTGACGCCGAGGTACGCGGTGCCGGACGGCGGATCGGGCACGAGGCCGCCGCGCTGCACGCCTGGTCTGCCGCCTACACGGCGCTCGGCACGTCAGCTGCGCGTCCATCCATGCTCGCGGAGCCGGCCGCTCCGAGGGAGCACCGATGAGCATCCTGCGGCGCATCACCACCATCTTCCGCGCCCACGCCAACGACGCGCTGGACCGCGCGGAGGACCCCCGCCGGATCATGGATTACTCCTACGAACGCCAGCTCGCCGTGCTCGAGGAGGTCCGGCGCGGAGTGGCCGATGTCGCCGCGAACCGTCAGCGGCTCGCCCTGCAGGTGCGCGAGCTGGAGGACTCGTCGCGCATACTGCAACGGCAGGCCGAACGGGCGGTCGCGGATGGCAGGGACGACGCAGCGCGCGCAGCCCTCGGCCGCAAGGTGGTCCTGGAAACCGAGCTGCGCACCCTGTCGGCCAGGCACGCACAGGTCACGGCCGAGGAGGAACGGCTCGCCGGCGGCCTGATGAAGCTTCAGCTGAAGGTTGAGTCCTTCCGCACCCGCAAGGAGAGCATCAAAGCCAGCTACTCGGCCGCCGAAGCGCAGGTCCGGATCAGCGCGGCCTTGTCCGACCTGAGCTCGGAGATGAGCGACGTGGGCCACGCCGTGCGCCGGGCCGAGGACGAGACGGCACGCATGCAGGCTCACGCGGGGGCGATGGAGGAGCTGATGACGGCGGGGGCCTTCGAGTTTTCCCCGGCCGATCCGGTGCAGCGCGAGCTTGACCGGCTGGCTGCCGAGACCGACGTCGAACGCGAACTGGCACGCCTGAAGCATCTGCCGCTCGATGGACGCCGGGGAGCCTGACCCGGCGCCGATGACGGCGGACGGGGGCAGCGGGGAAGGGGCTCCCCCAGGGTTCGCCATGTCCGAGGACGAGTTTGAGGCTGCCGTGGACCGGGCGCTTCGCGGGATCCCCGAGGAACTGGCCCGGGCCATGAACAATGTGGCGGTCTTCATCGAGGACGACTATGAGCCGGGCCCCGGCGAGGACCCCGATACGGTGCTCCTCGGCCTGTACGAAGGCACTCCGCTGACCGAGCGGGACAGCTGGTGGGACGCCGGATCGCTGCCGGACCGGATCACGATCTTCCGGGAGCCCATCCTGCAACTGTGCGCATCACTCGACGAGGTGGTGCGCGAAGTCCAGGTGACAGTGGTCCATGAGATCGCCCACCACTTCGGCATTTCCGACGCGCGCCTTCACCAGCTCGGCTGGGGCTGAGGCTGACGGCCCGGGCCCCGGCGCGGAAGGCTGGATACGATTAAGCGAAGGAGGTGGCCATGAGCGGACACAATCATTCGCACGACATCGACGCCTCAAAGAACCGCACCCGGCTGATCCTGGTGTTTGGCGTGACCGTCCTCGTGATGCTCGCCGAGGTGGCCGGGACGCTGCTCTCCGGCAGCCTGGCCCTGCTGGCTGACGCCGGACACATGTTCACCGACTCGGCCGGCCTGCTCATCGCCCTGATCGCCGCGTCGCTGGCACTGAAACCGGCCACCATGAAGCGCACCTGGGGCTACCGGCGCGCCGAGATCCTGGCGGCCGCGCTGCAGGCGGGTCTGCTCCTGGTGGTGGGCGGGTTTGTCATCTACGAGGCCGTGCGCCGGCTGATCGAGCCCCCCGCCGTGGCGTCATCGCTGATGCTGTGGTTCGGCGTCGTCGGACTGGCCGGAAATGCGCTCAGCCTGGTGATCCTCGCCGCCGGCCGCCACGACAACCTGAACCTGCGGGCCGCCTTCCTCGAAGTGCTCAATGACGCACTGGGGTCGGTGGCTGTCATCGCTGCTGCGGTTGTCATTGCCCTGACCGGCTGGGACCGGGCGGACACCCTCGTGTCCCTCCTGATCGGCGCGCTCATCATTCCCCGCACCCTGCGGCTCCTGAAGGAGACTGCCGACGTCCTTCTCGAGAGCACGCCCAAGGGCCTGGACCTGAACGAGGTGCGCGAGCACATCCTGGCGCTGCCCCATGTGATCGACGTCCACGACCTGCATGCGACACTGGTCGGCTCGGGGACGCCGGTGATCACCGGCCATGTCACCCTGCAGGACAAGTGCCTCACCGACGGCCACGCCCCCGAAATTCTTGCAGACCTGCAGCGCTGCGTGGCGGAGCACTTCGACGTTTCGGTCGAGCACTCAACCTTCCAGCTCGAGCCTGCGGCGCACCGGGACCAGGAGCACATCCCGCACTAGACGTCCGGGCACCCTCATCCGGACGACACGCCGTCCACGCTTCCACTCGAACTACACCAGTGTTGTTTATGTTAAAGATGTGATCAGTGTTGCCAAAGTGGCGTAACGCCCCTTAGCCTCTGTAGTGCTGGGGAAGCAGACAAGCCATGACGTCGGCGCGCGCGGAATATGCCGCGGGATGCCGCCTTGTCTTTGATCATCCGATCGGCCGTCCATGACAGGCGCCTCACCAGCTGAGCTAGTGAGGTTGGGAAATGAACTTGGCACCCCGTCGCGTCAGCGCGTTCCGCCGGTCCGGTCGAAGCGCCGCTGTCCTCTGCACCGCGGCAGCACTGGTGCTCGGCGGCGTGCTCACCCCCGCCTCCGCCAGCCCGCAGGACCCGTCCAATGACGAGATCGCCGCGGCCAAGGCCCACGAAGCGTCCAAGTCCGCCGAGGTTTCGGACATCGAGCAGCAGCTCGACGCGGCCGACACGCGCCAGCAGTCCGCGCTGGAGACCTCGCTGAAAGCCAATGATGCGTACAGCACGGCATTGCTGACCCTGCGCGACCGCCAGAACGCTGCCGCGGCTGCCCAGGCGAAAGCGGACGAGGCGGCGAAAACCTACGCCAAGGCCCGCACCGGGCTCGGACAGCTTGCAGGCGATCTGTACCGCAGCGGCGGAATGACCCCCGGCGTGCAGTCGGTCATTGACGGCGCCGACGCCGGGGACGTGCTGTACCGGGCCTCGACCCTGCAGGCACTTTCGACCAGCCGTGCCCGGACCTTCGACACCGCGGCCTCCGCCGCCGCCGCCCTGGCAGCACTGAAGTCCGCCGCCGACGACGCGCGCGGGGCGGCGGATGATGCCGCCAAGGCCGCCGAAACCACGAAGGCGCAGGCCGCGCAAGCCGACGCCGATCAGCGCAAGGTCGTCGCGGACCGGGCGGCCCAGCGCACCAAGCTCATCGCCCAGCTGGCGGGGCTCCAGCACACCACCGCTGCACTGGAAGAGGCGCGCATCACTGCCATCGAACGCAGGAAGCAGGAGGAGGCCCTCGCCCGGCTGGCGGCAGAGTCCGCAGCCCAGGCGCAGGCCGCCGCCCAGGCACAGCAGGCCCAGGCTGCGGCTCAGGCGCAGCAGGCTCCCGCGGCCGGCCCGGCTCTGCAGGCAGCACCGGTGCCCGCCGCGGCCGACAACCCTGCACCGGTCAGCAATCCGGCGCCGGTCAGGGCCCCCGCTCCCGCACCGGCCCCTGCACCTGACCCTCTGCAGGCTCCGGCTCCGGCTCCCGCACCCGCTCCTGCACCGGCTCCCGCACCCGCTCCCGCGCCGCCGGCGGCGGGCGGTTCGGTCACGCAGACCATGATCAACTTCGCCCTCTCGCAGGTGGGTTCGCCGCGCTTCTACCAATTCGGCGGCACCGGCCCGCTGGGCTACGACTGCTCCGGCCTGGTCATGCAGGCCTTCGCGGCGGCGGGGAAATCGGTGGCCCGCACGGGCACCGACCAGTTCTACCAGGCGCCGATCCACGTCCCGTTCTCCGAGGCCCAGCCAGGGGACCTGATTGTCTTCGGATCCGCCCCGAGCTTCTATCACATCGCCATTTACCTCGGTAACAACAAGGTCGTCCAGGCCCTGAACCCGGACCAGGGCCTCCAGGTGACGGACCTGGCCTGGATGAGCGGCATGGAGATGTACGGGACGGTTGCACGCTACTGACGCCGCTGAGCGGCGCGCAGGATCTCCTGCTGGTCCTGTGCCGACGGCCCTACTCGCCGAGCCCTGCCTGCTCCTGATCGAGCATCGGCCCGAACTGTGCCCGGTCCTCCAGCCGCGGGTCCTCCCGGTCCGGTACCACCATGACGGGCCCGCGGGCATGGTGCAGCACCCCGCCGGTGGTGGAGCCCAGCAGCATCCCGGCGAACCCGCCGCGGCCCCGTGTGCCCAGCACCAGCAGTTCGGCGTGCTTGGTCGCGTCGATCAGCACCTCCACGGGAGGCCCGTCGACAAGTTTCGTCTCGATGACCAGGTCCGGGAAATGGCTTTGGAGCCACTCGCGGCCGGCAGCCAGTGAGGCCCGGATGTCAGAAAACAGCTGCTCCCTGTCCAGCGGGGCCGGCACCCAGGCGAGCGAACCCGTGTAAGGCGGAACGGCGCAGACCACCCGCAGCGGGTAGCCCAGCCGCACGGCCTGCTCGGCCGCGACGAGGACGGCGACCCTCGCCTGGTCCGAACCGTCGGTGCCGACAATCACGACCGGCTCCACGGGACCAGCCTGGGCGTGCTTGTCCGGATGCTCCGGAACCTCGCCCAGCCGTGAGGCACAACTGAGCGGAACGGTCACTGTGGGGCATTTCGCGTGGGCGGGCAGCGCGCTGCTGACCGAGCCGAGCAGCCTGCCCACGAAGCCGCCGCGGCCCCGGGACCCAAAAACCAGCAGTTCCGCGCGCTCGGACAGCTCGAGCAGCACCCCGGCCGGGTCACCGCTCTCGACCGTCCCCTCGACATCGATGTCGTACCCGGAGATTTTCGCCAGCGCCGCATGGAGCACAGCTTCGGCTCCTTCGCGGATGACGTCGTCATCGATAGTCGCGTAGCCGCCGTCAAGGCCCGACGCGGCAAAGATCGGCACGGTGTAGGCGGTCACCACGTGCAGGGGCCGGTGCCGGCGCTGGGCCTCAGCTGCCGCCCAGACCAGGGCGCAGGTCCCGTGGTCGGAGCCGTCGACTCCCACCACGATTCCCCCTGGGACCGGCGGTGTTCCGGTGCTCGCGGTGTCGTCCATCGTGCGCCTCCTCAGCATGGCTTCCATGGGCCTTCGGGACCGATTATCCACCCCCCGGAGCCACTTTTCCCGCTGGCGGAAGCCGCGTCGGCCGCGGCCCGCCAGGCCGCCCCGGAACCCCTCCGATACATCGTTATTTAAGTTAACGAAAGGTCTACCACCGGCCCCGATTCTTCTGTAAGGTTCGAAGCACGTTGCTCCTGATGGTCTCCCGGAACACGTATGCCCGGCTCTCATTCCGGGCCGATTTGGCGCGGGAGGCGCGGGCAACGCCACGTTCACGATCGCTCAGCCAAGGGAGGCATTCGGTGTCCAGCGCGTCCTCTGCCGCAACGGTGACGGAGTCCACAACCACCGTGGTCATTGGCTCCGGGCTGCCCGGCCTCGCCGTCGCAAGCGAGCTGAGCCGGCGCGGCGTCGCCTCCATCGTGGTCGACGGCGCGACGGTGTTCGGGGACGGCGCGCAGCGGCGGAACGCGCTGACCGACGCTGCTTCGCTGACTGAGCGCAGCGAGATCCTGCGACTGCTGCGCCACTACGCCGCCAGCCACCAGCTGGATGTGCGGGGGGCCACCCGCGCCGTGGACATCAGCCTTACCCGGCAAGGCGGTGCCGCCGGGCCCAAATGGGTCATCTGCACCCCGGACGGCCTGCTGTTGGCGGACAACATCGTGCTCACCTGCGGCGCACACAACCAGCTCCGCCGCTTCCTCGCCGGGCTCGGCATCGCCGCCGGCAAGGACTTCCTCCACGCGGTCCGGTCACTGGGCATCTACCTCGTTGGCGTGGGCGAGCTCATCGCGCCCACCACGCGTGGAATCCTGCGCCAGGCCAAGGTGGTCAGCGAGGCGATTTCGACCGGCGCGGTGCTGCGCCAGGAGCTTCCCGCGCTCGTCTAGCGGCTTGCTGTGGCGAAGATCTCGCCCCAAGGTCCCGGAAACGGCTGCCGGGGCGTGCTCAACGGCGCAAGG
This sequence comes from Paenarthrobacter sp. DKR-5, assembly GCF_018531425.1. Lineage (GTDB taxonomy): Bacteria > Actinomycetota > Actinomycetes > Actinomycetales > Micrococcaceae > DKR-5. The sequence goes on along the minus strand of NZ_JAHBOI010000005.1, from coordinate 159,518 downwards.
CGCCGCCGGCACGCCACTAGAATAGTCCAGGCAACAAACTCGCGCTGGAGGACAAACCATGCTGGAAGAACGCACCCTGACGGGCGTCGACCGCTACTTCAAGATCACCGAGCGGGGCTCCACTGTCTCCCGTGAGGTCCGCGGCGGCCTGGCCACGTTCTTCGCGATGAGCTACATCGTGGTGCTGAACCCGCTGATCCTCTCCGGCGCCGACTCCTCCGGCCAGGTCCTCGGCCTCGAGCGCGTTGCCGCCGTGACCGCCTTCGTGGCCGGCATCCTGACCATCCTGATGGGCGCGTGGGCCAAGCACCCGTTCGCGCTGGCGACCGGCCTGGGCGTCAACGCGTTCGTCGCCATCACCGTGGCCACGCATCCCGGCCTGAGCTGGCCGGACATGATGGGCCTGGTGATGCTGTCCGGTATCACCATGCTGATCCTGGTCCTCACCGGCTTCCGCACCGCCGTGTTCAAGGCAGTGCCCGAAGGGCTCAAGACGGCTATCGTCGTGGGCATCGGCCTTTTCATTGCGCTGATCGGCTTGGTCAACGCGGGCTTCGTGCGGCGCATCCCGGATGCCGCGGGCACCACCGTGCCGGTCGGCCTTGGCTTTGACGGCAAGCTGCTGGGCTGGCCCACGCTGGTCTTCATCGTCGGCCTGATCCTCACCATCGCTTTGGTGGTCCGCAAGGTGAAGGGGGCGATCCTGATCGGGATCATCGCTTCCACCGTGCTGGCCAACATCCTCGAACTCACCTTGCACATCGGACCGAGCTTCGACGGCAAGAACTTCAACCCGGCGGGCTGGTCCCTGGTGGCTCCCGAGCTTTCCAAGTGGTCTTTCCCCGACCTGAGCCTGATCGGCCACTTCGACCTCTTCGGCTCCTTCAGCCACCTCGGCTTCGTCGCCGCGGCGCTGCTGGCCTTCGTGATCCTGCTGAGCATCTTCTTCGATGCGATGGGCACCATGGTGGGCCTGGCCGGTGAGGCCGGGACGATCGATAAGGACGGGAACATCCCCAACGTCGACCGCGTGCTCATGGTCGACGCCGTGGGCGCGATCGCCGGCGGCGGCGCGTCCGTCTCCTCGAACCAGATCTACGTCGAGTCCGGCGCGGGCATCGGCGAAGGCGCCCGCACCGGTCTTGCCTCCGTGGTCACCGGCGTGCTCTTCCTGATCGCTATGTTCGTTACTCCGCTGATCAAGCTGGTGCCGTTCGAAGCGGTCGCTCCCGCACTCGTCGTCGTCGGCTTCATGATGGTCTCCCAGGTCGGCAAGATCGACTGGGCCGACTGGGGCATCGCGATCCCGGCGTTCCTGACCTTCACCCTGATGCCGTTCACCTACTCGATCGCCAACGGCCTCGGCGCCGGCTTCATCGCCTACGTGCTGATCCGCACCTTCCAGGGCCGCGGCAAGGAAATCCACCCGCTCATGTGGGCCGTGGCCGCAGCGTTCCTGCTCTTCTTCGGCATCGGCCCGATCGAACAACTCTTCGGCATCCACTAGGTTCCAAGACGCCATGCGAAGGGCCTGTCCGGCATTCCGGACAGGCCCTTCGTGTTTCGGCTGGCAAACGATGCTGCTGTGCGGTGTGCTGAAAGAGTGAAGATTTCCGCAGCCGATGCTGCCCCCCAGCCCTGGACAGGACGCACCGACGGCGACGGCGCCGAGCACCGCCGCTGGCACCAGGCAGTGCTCCCGCTTCAACCCGGAACCGCACCGGGAGCCGCAACCCTGTGCACCATCGTCGGTTTCCGGAGCGACGAGGGAGTGCGCCGCAACCACGGCAGGCCCGGAGCCGCGGCAGCCCCGGCAGCGATCCGGACAGCCCTGGGGTCGCTGGCCTTCCACTCCGCCGGAAGCGCCTCCGACGCCGGGGACGTCGTCGTCGAGGGCCGGGAGCTCGAAGACGCACAGCGCCGGCTCGGTGACACCATCCGTTCCGTGCTCGACGCCGGCGGCTTTCCGGTGGTGCTCGGCGGGGGCCACGAGACGGCGTTCGGCAGCTACCTGGGGGCCGCATCCTCCCGGGTGGTGCGCGGCGGGGCTCGGCTCGGGGTGCTGAATCTGGACGCCCATTTCGACCTCCGTGAAGCTGACGCGCCAAGTTCGGGCACACCGTTCCTCCAGATGGCCCGGGCGGAGGCGGCCGAGGGCCGGGAGCTGAATTACGCCGTCCTCGGCATCAGCGAACCGAACAACACGGCGGCACTGTTCGACACAGCGCGGCGGCTGTCCGTGGACTGGCTGACCGACGAGGACTGCGGGACGGGCGCGCTGGACCGCGTGCTTGGCTTTGTCGACGGTTTCCTCGAGCGGATCGACGTCCTGTATTTGACGGTCGACCTCGACGTCCTGCCAGCGGCCGTCGCTCCAGGGGTGAGTGCGCCGGCCGCCTACGGGGTACCCCTGGACGTCATCGCGGCGGTGTGCCGGCGGGTGGCCGCCAGCGGCAAGCTGCTGTGCTGCGACGTCGCCGAACTGAACCCGGAGTACGACGTCGACTCCCGGACCGCCAAGGTGGCGGCACGGCTGATCCACACGGTCGTGCACACCAGGCGCTGACCCCGGTCAGCCGAGGCGCGGGCGGAAAAACCCCGGGCCGTGACCCCGGGGCTGCGGGTCAGCCGAGCGGGCCGGTGACCGATTCCGCGGCGGTGCGCACCGCTCCGCTGCGCAGCAGTTCCTCAGCGGCCTCGAGTTCGGGCGCAAGGAACCGGTCCGCGCCCGGGCCGGCCACGCGGCTGCGCAGCGCGCCGATCACCGCGGCCGAGGCGGGCCCCGGCTGGAGCGGAGCGCGCAGTTCGACGCCGCGCGCCGCGGCCACCAGCTCGACGGCGAGCACGCGGCGCAGGTTGTCCACGCTCCGGCGCAGCTTCCGTGCAGCGTGCCAGCCCATCGAGACATGGTCTTCCTGCATCGCCGAACTCGGAATTGAATCGACGCTCGCCGGCACGGCCAGGCGCTTGCTGTCCGAAACCAGTCCCGCCTGCGTGTACTGCGCGATCATGAGCCCGGAGTCGACGCCGGGGTCGTCGGCGAGGAACGCCGGCAGTCCGTGGGAGCGGGCAGGGTCGAGCAGCCGGTCCGTGCGGCGCTCCGCAATGGAGGCGACGTCGGCCGCCACGATCGCCAGGAAGTCCAGCACGTAGGCCACGGGGGCGCCGTGGAAGTTCCCGTTGGAGCTCACGCGCCCGTCCGGCAGCACCACGGGGTTGTCCACCGCGGCCGCGAGTTCGCGCGTGGCGACGGTGCACGCGTACTCCACAGTGTCGCGCGCGGCGCCTGCCACCTGGGGGGCGCAGCGCAGCGAGTAGGCATCCTGCACCCGGGTGTCGCCCTCGCGGTGCGAGGCGACGATGGGCGAGCCGGCCAGCACGCGCAGCATCGCATCGGCGCTCACGGCTTGCCCGGGGTGCGGCCGCAGGGCGGCGTGCAGTTCGGGCAGGAACACCTGGTCGGTGCCGAGCAGTGCCTCCACGGAGAGCGCGGCGGTGATGTCAGCGATGGTCAGCAGTTCGCGGAGGTCCGCGACGGCCATCAGCAGCTGGCCGAGCATGCCGTCGGTGCCGTTGACAAGCGCCAGGCCCTCCTTCTCCGCCAGTTCCACCGGCGCGATCCCGGCGGATGCCAGCAGATCGGCGACCGACCGGCCGGGACCGCCGTCGCCCCGGCCGCCGTAGAGCGTCCCGTCGGGACCGGTCGCCTCCCCCTCCCCCATGAGCACGAGGGCGCAGTGCGAGAGCGGTGCCAGGTCCCCTGAGCAGCCCAGCGATCCGAACTCACGCACCACCGGGGTGATGCCGGCGTTGAGCACGTCCACCATGGTCTGCAGGACGACGGGGCGAACCCCGGTGCGTCCGGAGGCGAGGGTCTTGGCGCGCAGGAACATCAACGCACGCACCACTTCCCGTTCGACGGCGGGCCCGGTGCCGGCGGCGTGCGAGCGGATCAGCGACTTCTGCAGCTGGACCCGGGACTCCTGCGGGATGTGCCGGGTGGCAAGGGCCCCGAAGCCGGTGGAAATGCCGTAGGCCGGGGTCTCGGAGGCAGCGAGTTCGTCGATGTGGGTGCGCACACGGGCCACGTAGTCCAGAGCCTCCGGGGCGATCTCTATCCGGGCGTCGTGCCGGGCGACCGCGATCACGTCCTCGAGCGTGGTGCCGCTGCTTCCGAGCGTGACAGTGGTCAAGTGGTTCGTGCCCGAGTGCACGGCGGTGGTGTCCGCGATGGCGGTCATGATGTTTCCTTGCCTTCTTTCATGGGGATGCGGACGCCGCGTTCTTTGGCGACCTCGACGGCGCGGTCGTAGCCGGCGTCGGCGTGGCGAATGACGCCCATGCCGGGATCGTTCGTGAGCAGTCGTTCAAGCTTCTGTGCCGCGAGGTCGGTGCCGTCGGCCACGGAGACCTGGCCGGCGTGGATGGAACGGCCGATCCCGACGCCGCCGCCGTGGTGGAGGGAAACCCAGGTGGCGCCGGAGGCGGTGTTGAGCAGGGCGTTGAGCAGGGGCCAGTCCGCAATCGCGTCGGAGCCGTCGGCCATGGCTTCGGTTTCGCGGTAGGGGGAGGCGACGGAACCGGAGTCGAGGTGGTCGCGGCCGATCACGATGGGCGCTTTGACCTTGCCGTCCTTGACGAGCTGGTTGAACAGCAGCCCGGCCTTGGCGCGGTCGCCGTAGCCCAGCCAGCAGATCCGCGCCGGCAGGCCTTCGAATTCGACGCGTTCGGCGGCGGCGTCGAGCCAGCGGTGCAGGTGCCTGTTCTCCGGGAACAGGTCCTTGATGGCCTGGTCGGTGACGGCAATGTCGTCAGGGTCCCCGGAGAGCGCGACCCAGCGGAACGGGCCCATGCCTTCGCAGAACAAGGGCCGGATGTAGGCAGGCACGAAGCCGGGGAAGTCGAATGCCCGGCTGTAGCCGCCCTTGCGGGCCTCGTCGCGGATCGAGTTGCCGTAGTCGAAGACCTCGGCGCCGGCGTCCTGGAAGCCGACCATGGCCTCGACGTGCCGGGCCATGGAGGCCTGCGCCTTCTTGGTGAAGCCTTCCGGGTCCGCCGCGGCTTCGCGGTGCCAGTCCGCGACGCTGATGCCCTCGGGCAGGTAGCTGAGCGGGTCGTGCGCGGAGGTCTGGTCCGTGACGATGTCTACCGTGAGTTCCCCGGCTTGGTGGCGGCGCAGAATTTCGGGGAAGACCTCGGCGGCGTTGCCCACGTACCCCACGGACCAGCCGCGGCGTTCAGCCTTGGCTGCCAGGACCTTGGCGATCGCGGTGTCCAGGTCGGTTTCGACCTCGTCGAGGTAGCGTTTGCCGGCCCGGCGGCGCAGCCGGGTCTCATCGACGTCGACGATCAGGCAGGCGCCCTCGTTCAGGGTCACGGCCAGGGGCTGGGCACCGCCCATGCCGCCGCAGCCGCCGGTCAGGGTGAGCGTCCCGGCAAGGGTGCCGCCCTGATCCCCGGTGAGCTTGCGGGCGATCGCGGCGAATGTCTCGAACGTGCCCTGGAGGATCCCCTGAGTGCCGATGTAGATCCAGGACCCGGCGGTCATCTGCCCGTACATGATCAGGCCCTCGGCTTCCAGACGGCGGAACTCGGGCCAGGTGGCCCAGTCGCCCACCAGGTTGGAGTTGGCCAGCAGCACCCGGGGGGCCCATTCATGCGTGCGGAACACTCCGACCGGCTTGCCCGACTGCACCAGCAGCGTCTCGTCCGCTTCCAGCGTGCGCAGCGTGCGGGTGATTGCGTCAAAAGCCTCCCAGCTCCGGGCTGCCCGGCCCGTGCCCCCGTAGACCACCAGATCATCCGGCCGCTCGGCGACCTCCGGATCCAGGTTGTTCATCAGCATCCGCAACGGCGCCTCGGTCTGCCAGCTCCTGGCCGTCAGCTGCGTGCCGCGGTCCGCCCGCACCGGGCGTGCTCCTGAAAGTGCCATGGGATACCTGTCCTTAGCGTTGGGGCCGCGCAAAGTCCTCGCGGCCATATCTCCATGAAACGCCCTCGGAGGACGCGCGGAAACGGGCTTTCGGCCGGTCCTGTCCGGGATCCCGGACAGGACAGATGGCGGGTGAAGCGTCGGTTGCTACGGTCAGTGAAAGCAGCCACCCGACAAATGAAAGGCGCACCATGGAGATCATCGACCTGCCCGCGGACCATCCAGGGTGGGAGCAGGCGCTTCCCGTACTCCAGGAACTGCGAACCACGCGGACCGCCGAGGAACTGCGGACGGTGATCACCGAGGGTGCGGACCAGGGGCTGGGCTTCCTCGGCGCGTTCGACGCCGGAGCCTGCCTTGGCGTGGCGGGTTGGCGCCTGATGATCAGCACCAGCGCCCTCCGCAAGCTCTACGTCGATGACCTCGTGACCCACGCCGGTGCACGCTCGACCGGTGTCGGGGCCATCCTGCTCTCCGAGCTCCGCAAGCGCGCCAGGGACCTGGACTGCACAGCACTGGAGCTCGACTCGGGCGTGCAGCGGCACGGCGCACACCGCTTCTACCTGCGCGAGCGGATGGACATCACGGCCCACCATTTCACACAGCAACTCTGATCGATCACGTGTTCGAACCGCCGCGGAAACACCCGGCCGCGCTGTTGTCCCCACACAGGCTGTGTATAACTTTGTGCTCAAAGAACCGGGCGGGTGAGGCCGCTGCCGGGCGAGCGGGCCTGAATTCACGCGGATCTGCGGTCGAATATGTCTTCTAATCCACAGTCCTGTCCCCAGCATGTGCACAGAAGGGTGGAGGTTATCGACAGGTTATCCACAGCTGTGAATTTCGATGGGTCCGGGCGCTGAGACCGCAGCTGCCAGCCCTGCCCGCGGAGTGGGCCGCGCGGTCCCGGCGGGACCACCAGGACGGGGCGGCAGACGCGAACCATTGCCCGTCACGGGCAGAGTTGGCGAAGGCTCAGCGGGCGCGGCCGTAAATGCGGTGCGAGAGCTCGTCGGCGACCTTGCCGATCCGAGCCCCCAGTTCCGGCCATTCCTCGGTCAGGATCCTGCCGCTAAGGAAAGTGACGGCAACCGCCGCTGCCGGCCAGCCGAGATGATCATGCACGGCCACGGCGACCGAACTGAAGTCCGGCGTGACTTCGCCGTTTTCTGTCGCGTAGCCGCGCTGCCGCACGCCCTCAAGATGGGCCTGCAGGGCCGAGTACTTGCTGATCGGCGCGCCGGTCTCGTGCCGGGAAGTGAACGCGGCAGCATTGGGGAAGAGCGCCCGGACCTGCGACTTCGGCAGCGCAGCCAGAATGGCCCTGCCGCTCGCGGTGAGATGGGCTGGCAGCCGGACGCCGACGTCGGTGACCAGCGAGGGCCTGTTTTTGGCCCGTTCCTCCACGATGTAGAGCACATCCCGGCCGTGCAGCACCGCCAGGTGCGCGCTTTCACCGATCTTGTCCACCAGCCCGGCGAGCAGCGGGCGGCCCAGCCGTGAGAGGGGCTCCTGCCGGGCGTAGGCGGAACTGAGTTCGAAAGCACTGATGCCCAGGCCGTACTTCCGCTCCTCATGCAGGTGCAGCACGAAGCCCTGGTCCTCCATGACGCCAAGGAGGTGGTAGACAGTCGAGCGGGGGAGCTCGAGCGCGGAGGCGATCGTGGACGCGGCAACGGGCCCGCGGCGCGAAGCAAGCAGCTTCAGGACCCGCAGGGTGTTCTCCGCGGCGGGGACCTTGGACGTACCGGCCATTTGCCTCATCTTTCCCGCTGCTGTCCGATGGCTACAGGCCCGATCCAACTACAGACCCGGGAGACCATCTGACCACAGAAACAGCTTCGCGTCCGGAATGCCAGACATTCCGAACGCGAAGCGGGATCTGCAGCGACCTCAGTGGGCGGTCCAGCCGCCGTCCATGGTGTACGAAGCGCCCGTGACCATGCCGGCATTCGGAGCGGCCAGCCAGCCCACCAGCGAGGCGACTTCGTGCGGTTCGACCAGCCGCTTGATCGCGTGTTCGGTCAGCATGACCTTCGCGAGCACCTCCGCTTCCGGAATACCGTGCACCTTCGCCTGGTCCGCGATCTGCGCCTCCACCAACGGTGTGCGCACGTACCCGGGGTTGATGCAGTTGCTCGTCACGCCGTGGGACCCGCCCTCCAGCGCGGTGACCTTCGAGAGTCCCTCGAGACCGTGCTTGGCGGACACGTAGGCGGACTTGAAGGCCGAAGCGCGCAGGCCGTGCACGGAGGAAATGTTGATGATGCGCCCGAACTCCGACGAGTACATGTGCGGAAGCGCGGCGCGGATCAGCAGGAACGGAACCTCCAGCATCAGCGTGTGGATCCGGCGGAAGTCCGCCGGATCGAATTCCTCGATGGGCTTGACCACCTGGATGCCGGCGTTGTTGACGAGGATGTCCACCTCGAGCTTCTTATCCTCGAGCGCGGCCGTGTCCAGCAGGTCCACCGTCCATGATTCGCCGCCAACCTCCTTGGCCAGCAGCGAGGCGCCTTCGCCGTCGCGGTCGGCGACGATCACATGCGCACCCTGTGCAGCGAGTTGGCGAACCGTTGCCGCCCCGATGCCGCTGGCACCGCCGGTGACCAGGGCGGTGCGGCCTTCGAGCGTTTTCTCTGTCATGACGTTCCTTCCGCAAGGGATAAAGCAAGGCGGCGGCCCGGTGGCACCGGACCGCCGCCCCTTGGTTCAGTTCTACTAGTTGACGGCCTCGGGCGCAGCAGCTGCCGGGGCAGCGGCGCGTCCGTGGCGCTCGACGTCGGCGTCATCGACGTCGCGCAGCGAGATGCCGGCGGTGTTCTTCAGTGCCAATGCGGAAACGAAGGTGATGACGCCGGCAATGAAGAGATAGAGCGCAGTCGGCCAGGCGGAACCGGTGTCCTTGAGCCACTGGGTGGCGAGGATCGGAGCCAGCGAGCCCGCGACAATCGAGGTGACCTGGTAGCCCAGGGAGACACCGGAGTAGCGCATCCGGGTCGGGAACATCTCGCCCATGATGGCTGGCTGGCCGGCGTACATCAGGGAGTGGAAGGCCAGCCCGACCATGATGGTCAGCAGGATGATCCAGTCGTTCTTGGTGCCCATGAGCGGAAAGGCCCAGAAGCCCCAGGTGCCGCCGAGTGCGGCGCCGGCGAGGTAGACGCCCTTGCGTCCGTGGCGGTCCGAGTAGCGCCCCACAACCGGGATGATCGAGAAGTGGAACAGGTGGGCGATGGCGATCAGGCCCAGGATCGTTGCCGTGCCCATCTTGAGGCCCTGGCTCAGGTAGACGATGGAGAAGCTGACCACCAGGTAGTACAGGATGTTCTCGGCGAAGCGCAGGCCCATCGCGGTCAGGATGCCCTTGGGGTAGCGCTTGACGACCTCGAAGACGCCGTAGCCCTTCGCTGCCTCGGCTTCAACCTCGGCCCGCGCGGCCTCGAAGATCGGGGACTCGGACACCTTGGTGCGGATGTAGTAGCCGATCAGCACGACGACGGCGGACAGCCAGAAAGCGACGCGCCAGCCCCAGCCCATGAACTCCGCCTTGCTCAGCGTGTTCGACATGATCCAGAGGACGATCGTCGCCAGCAAGTTGCCCAGCGGCACGGCGGCCTGCGGCCAGCTGGACCAGAAGCCGCGGGCGTTGTTCGGGGCTTGCTCGGCCACCAGCAGGACGGCGCCGCCCCACTCGCCCCCGAGCGCGAAGCCCTGGATGAAGCGCAGCACCACGAGGAGGATGGGGGCCCACAGGCCGATGGCGCCGAAGGTGGGCAGGCAGCCCATCAGGAAGGTGGCGACGCCGATCATCAGGATGGTGACCTGAAGGGTGTGCTTGCGGCCCAGCTTGTCACCGAGGTGGCCGAAGACGATGCCGCCGAGCGGGCGGGCGATGAAGCCCACCGCATAGGTCAGGAACGCGGCGATGATGCCGTCGTATTCGTTGCCCGTCTTCGGGAAGAAGGCGGTGGAGAAAACCAGTGCCGCCGCAGAGGCGTAGAGGAAAAAGTCGTACCACTCGACGACGGTTCCGACCATCGACGCCGAGACGATCTTCCTGAGGGCGGAGTTGCTCGCGCCGTTCGGGGTGGATGCCTGACCCACGCTCATAATGTTGCTCCTTCGGTGTCCGCGGTGACACACAGTGGCTCGAGGGCCAAAGCCCCAATGGTTCCGCGCGGTGGGTGCACCGTCCGCGGGTTGTGATCCGCAACACAAGGGTGCGGCCCTAATGAGTATCCATGCACATTCCATCTGCTTCAATGAGGAATACCGCAGAGCCCGCGTGCATAATTGCAGATATGACGAGCATGCCGGAGCCTCACGGGACTCCGAACCCGGATGATCTGCTGGTCCTTCTCGCCGTCGCGCGCACCGGCAGGTTCACGACGGCGGCGGACAGCCTGGACCTGAACCACACCACCGTTTCCCGCCGGATCGCGGCCTTGGAGAAGGCCCTCGGTGGCCGGGTCCTCGCCCGCACGGTCGGCGGCTGGGAGCTGACTCCGCTGGGCCAGCGGGCATCCGGGGTGGCCGAACGGGTCGAAGAGTCGCTGGCCCAGCTCAACGGAGACAAACCGGCAGCGGACCAGGTTACCGGCGTGGTGAGAATTTCCGCCACGGACGGCTTCAGCGCCTTCATCGCGACACCCGCCGTCGTCGAACTCCGACGGGCACATCCCGGCCTCAGCGTGGAGCTGATGACTGTCACCCGGCGCGCCCTGCAGCACCGTTCCGGGCTGGACCTGGAGGTCGTCGTCGGCGAACCCCAGGTCCACCGGGCCAAAGCCATTCGGCTCGGCGACTACGCCTTGGGAATGTACGCGTCCAGGAGCTACCTCGCAGAGCACGGAACGCCTGCCAGCGTGCAGGAAATCACCCGGCACCCGCTGGTCTACTTCGTCGAATCCATGCTCCTCGTCGACGATCTCGACGCGCCCCGCCGGCTGGTTCCCTCGATGCAGGACTCAATCAGTTCCACCAATGTCTTTGTGCACGTGGAGGCCACGCGTGCCGGAGCGGGGATCGGTTTCCTCCCCTGCTTCATGGCCGACATGCACGAGGACCTGGTGCGTCTGCTGCCGTCGGAGATCAACGAGCTGCTTCCGTATTGGATGGTGGTCCGGCCGGACTCGCTGCGGAGGCCTGCCGTGGCGGCGGTAGCCGAAGCGCTGCGGACCCGGACCGACGGCTTCCGCACCCAGCTGATGGGACGCGCCTCGTCGCAGGCGGCGGGGTCGTCACAGGCGGCGCGGGACGACGTCGGGGCTTAGCCGGCCGGGGTTTCCCCTGGTGCATCCCGGTACAGCGCAGCGCCCAGCCCGAACCGGCGGACCTGCGCATCGTCCCAGCAGTGGGCCGGCATGGCGTCCTTGAGCAGGTCGCGGGACAGCGACGGGCCGGCGCCCAGGTCGGCGTCGCTGCCGGCGATGATGATGTTCCCGTAGCGGCGTCCCTTGAGCATGGGCGGGTCCGCGATCGCTACGGTGTGCTCGAAGACGGACGCAATGGTGGCGGCTTCTCGACGCGCGTGGGCGAGGTCCGGCGAGTCGCCGCAGTTGACCATGTAGATCCCGCCAGGGGCGAGGACCCGTCCGGCGGCGCGGGTGAACTCAAGGGTCGTCAGGGGCACGGGCGTGAAGGCACCGGCGAAGACGTCGCGGATGATCAGGTCGCGGCTGCCTTCGCTGAGGGACTCGGTCACTTGCCGTGCCTCCCCCACCCGGATCCGCAGCAGCGGCGCCCGGGGAAGGTCGAACCACCCGCGCACCAGTTCCGCCAGCCTGCCGTCGATCTCCACGACCACCTGCCGCGCCTGCGGGTAGGCGGCCGCAAGATAGCGGGCCATGGAACAGGCGCCGCCCCCCAGATGCAGGGCGCGCAGCCTACTGGTGTCTTCCCAGCGGGAGCGGATCAGCGCCGCCATCCAGCGCATGTATTCGAATTCGAGCCGCAGCGGGTCCGCGAGGTCGATGTGCGAGCTCTGCACCCCGTTGAGCTTGAGCAGCCAGCCGCTCGGGTTGTCATCGTCGGCAACGAGCTCAGCCTCGCCGGTGTCAATCGGGTAGCGGCCCTCGGCCGGACCGCTCCCGGCCGCCGGTGCGCCGTCGTCGGCTGTCCCCTTCCGCTTCCTGCCCATCAGCCAACCTTAACCGACGGTGTCCGGGCCGGCGGCGGACCCTACTTGATGACGGCGAGCGCGAAGCCGTCCCAGCCCTTGGAGCCGACCGTCTGGATAGCGGTCGATTCAACCCGCGGATCCGTTCCCAGGAACTCCAGCGCTGCCCGGATCCCGCGGACGTCAGCATCCGGGTTTCGCGCATCGGTGATCGTGCCGTTCCAAACGACGTTGTCCAGCACGATGACGCCGCCGGGGCGCGACAGCCGCAGCGCCCACTGCAGATACGCCACGTTGCTGACCTTGTCCGCATCGATGAAGACCAGATCGAAGGGCCCTGCCCCCTCCGCTTCGAGCAGCGGCAAGGTCTCCAGTGCCGACCCCTGCCGGATCGTCACTTTGCGGCCCACCCCGGCCCGGTCCACGTTGGAGCGAGCGACATCGGCGTGCTTGCCCAGGAACTCCAGCGTGGTCACTGTCCCGTCCTCGGGGACACCCCGGGCCAGCCAAATCGTGCTGTAACCGGCCAGCGTGCCGATCTCGAGCACGTGCCGCGCACCGCTGAGCCTGGCCAGCAGCATCAGGAGTTTGCCGGCGGTCGGGGCCACCTCGATAGACGGCATCTCGGCCTGTCGGGCCGAGCTCACTGCCTGTTGCAGCGCGTCGTCGCTCTTGACCAGGGTCTCCGATAGGTAGCGCTCGACGTCGATCCAGGCCCGGTCAGCGGGGTGGTCCACCATCGCCCCAGTCTGTCACCGGCTCCTTGATTACGCGAGGCTCCGCCGGGCCAGTGTTTTCCGGGTCAGTCTCCGCCAGGTCAGTGTTCGCCGAGGGCCTTTTCCAGCCGCTCCACCTTGCCGGTGAGCTCGCCGGTGTGGCCGGGGCGGATGTCCGCCTTGAGCACGAGGGAGACCCGGCTGCCGTACTTGCCGACTGCCTCGGTGGCCCGCTTGACCACGTCCATCACCTCGTCCCAGTCCCCCTCGAGTTCGGTGAACATGGAGCTCGTCCTGTTCGGCAGGCCCGAGGAGCGGACGATGCGGACGGCTTCGGCGACGGCTTCGTGCACGGATGCGTCGGCGCCGGAGGTGGTGGGGGCTACGGAGAAGGCAACAAGCATGGGTCCAGTCTTACACCGACCAAAGGGGGCGGCCGTCCGCGTTGCTAGGCTGGTCCGATGCGAGATTCCGTCACTGTGCGTCCCCTGCTGCGGGCCGACTGGCCCGACGTCGAGCGTATTTACGCGGACGGCATCGCCAACGGGTCGGCAACGTTTGAGACGGAGACGCCCGCCTGGGAGGAGTTCGACGCCGGCAAGCTGGCCAGCCACCGCTTCGTGGCGGAGGCCGCCGGCCGCATCGTGGGCTGGGTGGCGGCTGCGCCGACTTCGAAGCGGGCAGCCTACGCCGGAGTGGTGGAGCATTCGATTTACATAGACGCCCTTAGCCAGGGCCAAGGCGTCGGCGGCTGCCTGCTGAACGCATTGATCGCCTCGACGGAGTCCGCGGGCATCTGGACGATCAGCGCCAGCGTCTTCCCGGAAAACACCGCGAGCCTTGCCCTGCACGCCAAGGCCGGTTTCCGGACCGTGGGAACCCGTGAACGCATCGCGGTCTACCGCGGCCGGTGGCAGGACACTGTGCTGATAGAGCGGCGCAGTCCTCTCGAGGAGCTGAATGAGGGCCGCCTGCATTCGCCAACACCTTAAAGGTGACATCATCTCTCTACAGCGGCGCGCGCAACGCGGAAGTGCGGGCTGCGACGGAAGACCAAGAAGAAGGACCGGAACACCTGTGACTACGGCACCCCCCTCAAGCGGCCGGTTCGCCCGCTGGAACCAGAAATTCATCGTCGAAGAGCGCTACCTGGAACCTGCGGACCGCCGGAGGCTGTACATCACTTCGGCCGTCCTCATCATCGTCGGGCTGGCCGCCTTCTTCGTGCTGCTCATCAACGTCCTGACCCACACCGGGTTCGAACGCCTCGACGTGCCGGTTGAAACCTGGTTCGACTCGATGCGGTCGAACGGACTCACCGGGTTCATGATCGCCCTCGCCATCATCTTCGGCCCGTACGCCATGCCGGTGATCGTCCTGGTGGTGACCGTCGCCTGGATCATCGGCTCGAAGCACGCGTGGCGGCCCATCCTGCTGGCCGGCGGCATGCTCACCGGCGTCATCCTGGCTGGGGTCCTGGCTCCGATCGTGCAGCATCCACGGCCGCCCATCGGGCTGATGCTCTTCGGACCGGACAAGTCGTTCTCCTTCCCCTCCGGGCACGTCCTGGGCACGTCGGACTTCCTGCTGCTGCTGGCCTTCCTGTTGGCCAGCCGCCGGCAGAACAAGCGGTTCACCGTCTGGGCCGTGGTGATCGCAGTCCTGATGATCGCCCTCCAGATTGTCAGCCGGCTTTACCTGGGCTACCACTGGATCAGCGACACCACGGCCTCAGTCGCACTGTCCTTGGCGGTTGTCGGGGTCGTCATCGCACTCGACACCTGGCGGACCGTCCGGGTTCCCGGAGAACGGATCGAGGGCGAACACTCGCAGCCCCAGGTCCACGGGACGTAGGCGGTTATGCTCACCTCCGATGACGCCAGGCGGGCTGCCCGGGAGGCCAAGCACGCCGCACGGGAAGCAGCCAACAGCAAGACTCTCGAAATTGCCGCGAGGGCTGGGTTCGCCGCGAGTGGCCTGGTCCACCTGATGCTGGGCACCCTTGCCATCTCGGTGGCAAACCACGACGGCGGCGAACCCGACCAGACCGGTGCCCTCGCCCAGGTCGCGAAGCTGCCCGGCGGCATGGTCGCCCTGTGGCTCACCGTGGCAGGCTTCGCCGCACTCGGTCTGTGGCTGCTGCTGCAGGCCCTGTTCGGCGTCGGCTCCAGATCCAAGAAGCGCTGGGCGCGCAGCCTCGTGTCCGCCGGCAAGGCCCTGGCGTACTTCACCCTCGGCTGGACGGCGCTCACGATCGCGCTCGGAGGCTCGACGAGCGCCACCCGTTCCACCCGCAACACCAGCGCCACCATCCTGTCGTTTCCGGGGGGACAGCTGCTGCTCATCCTCGTGGGACTCATCGCCGCCGCCATTGGGATGTACTTCATCCACAAGGGCGCCACCAAGGGCTTCCGTGATGACATTTTCGTGCCGGACGGCGCGTGGCGCCGGAGCATTTTCGCTCTGGCCATCACCGGTTATCTCGCCAAGGGCGTCGCCATCGTCGTCGTGGGCATCCTCTTCATTGTGGCGGCGGTGCAGGTGGATCCGAATAGCGCCTCCGGCCTGGACGGGGCACTCCGCGCTCTGGCCGGGCTGCCACAAGGCGAGGCGATCCTGAGCGGCGTCGGTGCCGGCCTGATAGCGTACGGGGTCTACAGCTTCGCCAGGGCCCGGCTCGCCCGGTTCTAGGCCCGGGGCGGCGGGGCGCGATGGCGGCACCGGCCCGGTTTTGCAAGGATACTAAGGTCAGCTTCAGGCACAGGAGGACCGGATGACCGTCGGTGTTTACGTCAGCGCGATGACCCCCGGCTCCGGCAAGTCGCTGATCAGCCTCGGGCTCTCCGACGCACTGCACCGCCACGCGGACCGGATCGGCTTCTTCAAGCCCATCGTCATGGGCGACGACGCCGCGGCGGATCCGATGGTGGCCCTGATGCGGCGCAGCTTCAACCTGGATGAGACCCGGGCCCGCGGCGGGATGACCGAGCACGAGGCGCGGGCGCTGATGGGCACCGGGCAGCGCGCGGAGATCGACGCCCGCAGTGTGGCGATCTACAGCGAGATGGCCCGGCACTGCGACGTGATCATTGTCGAGGGGACCGATCTGACCGGGCACGACGCCGCCGTCGAGTTCGACCTGAACGCCCGGCTCGCGAACAACCTGGGATGCCTCGTGCTCGCCGTGGTCAGCGCCCGCGAAATGACCGCCGCCGAGGCCGTCGAAGCCGTGGACATTGCCCGGCGCGAGCTTCTGGAAGCCAAGTGTTCCCTGCTGGCGATCATGGTGAACCGCGCGCAGCCGGACGCCCTCGGCTCGATTGAGTCGAACGTGCGCCGGGGCGCGTCCGGCCGTCCCGTCTACGTCCTCCCGGAGCTGGCCGCGATTTCGCAGCCAACGGTCGCGGAGGTGTCCGCGGCGCTGGACGCGCAGCTGATCGCGGGCAGCTCCCGGCTGGACCGGGACGTAACGGGAATCAAGGTCGCGGCCATGAACGTGGGCAACTTCCTGAACCTGCTCGACGACGGCCACCTGGTGATCGTGCCCGGCGACCGGGCCGACGTCATGGTCGCCACCCTCGCCTCGGCGCTCTCCGCGGATTTCCCGGTGCCTTCGGCCCTGGTGCTCACCGGCGGCCTGAACCCTGATCCGCACATCTACCCGCTGCTCGCCCACGCCCCGTTTCCCGTGTTCTCCGTACAGCCTGACACCTACGACACGGCCCGGCGGGTCAGCGAGGTGCGCAGCGAGATTGCCTCCGGCCAGCGGCGCAAGGTGGCTGCAGCCTTGGGCCTCTGGGCCGTGCGGGTGGATGAAAACGAGCTGCTCGAGCGCCTCACGCTCCCCCGGCCGGCCACCATGACCCCGCTGCGGTTCCTGCACGAACTCATCGAGCGTGCCCGGAGCCAGCGCCGCCGGATCGTGCTGCCGGAGGGCTCGGACATCCGCATCCTGCGCGCAGCGGAGATCCTGCGCCGCCGGGACGTCTGCGACCTGACCGTCCTCGGCTCCGAGCAACAGATCCGCGACCTGGCCTCCACCGAGGGGATCGATCTCTCGGGCATCGAGCTGGTGGACCCGGCGCTGAGCCCGCTGCGCGAGGAGTTCGCCGTCGAATACGCCCGGCTCCGGGCCCACAAGGGCGTGGACCTCGAACGGGCGCGCGAGGTGATGACGGAGGGCTCCTACTTCGGCACCATGATGGTCCAGCTGGGCAAGGTGGACGGCATGGTCTCCGGTGCCGCGCACACGACGGCCAACACCATCCGCCCGGCGCTGGAGTTCGTCAAGACCCGTGAGGGCGTGAAGATCGTTTCATCGGTGTTCATCATGCTGCTGGCGGACCGTGCCCTCGTCTACGGGGACTGCGCGGTCAATCCGGAGCCGGACGAGGAGCAGCTGGCGGACATCGCCATCGCCTCGGCGGAAACCGCCGCCCAGTTCGGCATCGAACCGCGGATCGCGATGCTCTCCTACTCGACCGGCGGCTCCGGCGCGGGCGCGGCCGTGGACAAGGTGCGCCGCGCCACCGAGCTGGTCCGCAGCCTGCGGCCGGACCTGGCGGTCGAGGGTCCGATCCAGTACGACGCCGCGGCGGACGCATCGATCGCTGCGTCGAAGATGCCCGAATCGTCGGTCGCCGGGCAGGCGACGGTGTTCATCTTCCCCGACCTGAACACCGGCAACAACACCTACAAGGCGGTGCAGCAGTCCTCCGGGGCGGTCGCCGTCGGCCCGGTGCTGCAGGGCCTGCGCAAGCCGGTCAACGATCTCTCCCGCGGCTGCACGGTCGAGGACATCGTCAACACGGTCGCCATCACCGCCATCCAGGCCCAAACCGACACATCGGGCGGGTCACCGTCCGAGGCCTACGTCCCCGCAACCGGCCAGGAGGCCTGAATGCTCGTCCTCGTGCTTAATTCCGGCTCGTCCTCGATCAAGTACCAGGTGCGGGACGTCCCGGACGACGGCGGGTCCGGCGAGGATGTGATTGTCACCGAAGGCATTGTCGAGCGGATCGGCGAAGGGCCGGTGAAGGATCACGCGCAGGCGCTGGAGGCCATCAGCAGGAAGGTCGGGGACGCGGTCGGCGACACCGACATCGACGCCGTCGGCCACCGCGTGGTGCACGGCGGCGAGCGCTTCGACGAGCCGGTGCTCATCAACAACGAGATCACCCGGGCCATCGAGCGGCTGAACCCGCTGGCACCGCTGCACAACCCGGCCAACGTCCTGGGCATCCGCGCCATCACCGAGAAGTGGCCGAAAATGCCCCAGGTTGCCGTCTTCGACACCGCCTTCCACCGCCGCAGCCTGCCCGAGCATGCGTGGCGCTACGCCGTCCCCGACGAGCTGTACCGCCGGTTCGGCATCCGCCGCTACGGCTTCCACGGCACCTCGCACGAATACGTCAGCCGCAAGGCCGCGGCGTTCCTGGGCACACCGCTGGAGGACTTTGACGCCGTCATCGCGCATCTGGGCAACGGCGCCTCGGTGACCGCCGTCAAGGGCGGCCGCAGCATTGACACCTCGATGGGCTTCACCCCGCTGGAAGGCCTGGTGATGGGCACCCGTTCGGGCGACATCGACGCCGGGATCCTGCTGTTCCTGCAGCGGGAGGGCTACACGGCCGAGGAAATCGACCAAATGCTCAACCGCGAATCGGGGCTGAAGGCGCTGGCCGGCAACAACGACATGCGCTCGGTCGTGGAGGCGGCCGAGGACGGGGACGCCCGGGCCGCGATGGCGCTGGAGGCGGCCGCCTACCGGCTCGCCAAGTACATCGGGGGCTATCACGTCGCCGTCGGCGGGGCCCACGCCGTCGTGTTCACCGCGGGCATCGGGGAAAATTCCTGGCAGTTCCGCGAACGCGTCGTCGGCCGGCTCGATGCGCTGGAGATCATGCTGGACGAGCGGGCCAACCGGGAGCGCAGCAAGGAGCCGCGGATCATTTCCACCGAGGACTCGGCGATTCCGGTGCTGGTCGTGCCGACGGACGAGGAGCGGGCCATCGCCGAGGCCACCGCCGCCGTCGTCAGTGCTGCGAAGGCGTGAGCCCGGGATGAAGCTGAGCATTCTCGGAGGCGGAGGGTTCCGGACGCCGTTCGTCTACCAGGCCCTCCTGCGCGACACGGCGCGGCCGCGGATCGAGGAGGTGTTCCTGCACGACACCGATGACGAGCGGCTGCGGACCATGACATCGATCCTGACCGAGCTGGCCGCCGGCTTTCCGGACGCGCCGCGGCTGCAGGCAACGACGTCGCTCGAGCGCGCAGTCGAGGGCAGCGACTTCGTGTTCGCCGCGGTGCGGGTGGGCGGCCTCGAGGGCCGCCGGTGCGACGAGCACGTCGCGCTGGACCTCGGGGTACTCGGCCAGGAGACGACGGGCCCGGGCGGCCTGGCGTACGCGCTGCGCACGATCCCGGTGATGCTGGACGCCGCGCGCACGATCAGGCGCCTGGCCCCGCAGGCGTTCGTGCTCAACTTCACCAACCCCGCCGGCATCATCACGGAGGCCCTGCAGCCGGTGCTGGGCGACCGGGTGGTCGGCATTTGTGACACGCCCTCCGGCTTCAGCCGGCGGGCCGCGGAACTGCTGGGGCTGGACCCGGCGCGCCTGCTGCCCGACTATGTCGGGTTGAACCATCTGGGCTGGACCCGACGCCTGATGCATGACGGCCGGGACGTGCTGCCGGCGCTGCTGGCCGACGACGGGCTGCTCGGCGAATTGGAGGAGGGCCGCGTCTTTGGTGCGGACTGGCTCCGGAGCCTGGGCAGCATCCCGAACGAGTACCTCTACTACTACTATTTCAACCGCGACGCCGTCCGCTCCATCAGGGCAGCCGGCATCACCCGCGGCGACGCGCTGAAGGTCAGCCAGACCGAGTTCTTCGACCGGGCCGCCCGGGAAGGCACCGGGGCCGTGGACCTGTGGCGGCGGACGGTCGCCGCCCGCAGCGCCAGCTACATGGCGGAAGCAAGGGGCCAGGGCAGCGCCGGGGAGGCCGCGCGGCAGTCCGGGGAGGTGGAGACCGATCCGAACGAGCAGGGTTACGCCGGCGTCGCGGTTGCCGTGATGGCAGCAGTCAGCCGGAACGAGCAGTCAACCATGATCCTGAATGTGCGCAACGGTACGGCGGTGCCGGGCCTGCCCGCGGATGCTGTGGTGGAGGTGCCGGCCATGGTGGACGCCAACGGCGCACACCCGCTGGCGACCGCCCCGCCGGACCTGCACCAGCTGGGGTTGATGCAGCAGGTCAAGGCCGTGGAACGGCATGTGATCGCGGCGGCCGTCACCGGCTCCCGCGAGGAGGCGCTGAAGGCCTTCGCCCTGCATCCACTGGTGGATTCGCTCCCGGTGGCGCGGCAGCTGCTGGAGGGCTACATCGCCCGCATTCCGGAGGTCGCCGCGGTCTTCGAGCGGTAGCCGGGGCCCCGTTGCCCCCGGGCCCCGGTTAGGCCCCGCTGCCTTCAGGCCGCGCCGGCCATCCGCAGCAGGGCCGCCGCCGCGGCACCGGCGACGACCACCACGAGGAAGGGCGCGCGCAGCCACAGCGCCAGCCCGGCGGCCGCCAGCGCGCCGAGGCGGGCGTCGAGCCCCAGGGACTGGCCGGAGGAGAAGGTGTTCATGGCGGTCAGCGAGGCCAGCAAACCGATGGTCAGCGTCCCGGCGATCCGGGTCATCCGCGGGTGTTCCAGCAGCTGCGGCGGCACCAGGTAACCGAGCAGCTTGGTCGCATAGGCCAGGCCGGCGGCCAGCACCACCCAGGGCCACAGGCTCATCGCTGCTCCCCTCCCCCCGGGCGGGGAGCCCGGCGGGGCACCGGGCCCGGCTCCGGGTAGGGCTCGACGTCGGGCTCGAGACCCTCCGAGGCGCGGCCGTGTGAAACCCAGCCGATCACCGCGGCCACCGCCGCCGCCACCAGGATCGGCACGCCGGGTGGCAGCAGGGGCACCCCCAGCACGGTCACCAAGGCGCAAACGACGGCGATCGCAGCCGGTTCCCTGCCCTTCAGCCGGGGCCAAAGCAGACCCAGGAAAGCGGCCACCGCAGCGCCGTCCAGGCCGATCCGCCGCGGGTCGCCCAGGGCATCCCCGGCCAGCGCCCCGGCCAGGGTGAAGAGATTCCAAAGCACGAAGACGCCGACGCCGGCCACCCAGAAGCCCCGGGACTGCTCGGCGGGTTCGCTCTGGCCGGTGGCGGTTGCCGTGGATTCGTCGATGGTGACCTGCGCGGCCGCCAGGCGCCGCCACCCGCGCGGGCGCAGCAGGGCATTGATCTGCATGCCGTAGATACCGTTGCGGATGCCCAACAGGGCCGCGGCGCTCATCGCGGCGACGCCGGTCCCGCCGCCGGCAACGACCCCGACAAACGCAAACTGGGAACCGCCGCTGAACAGGAGAAGACTCAGCGCCTGGGTCTGCAGCACGTCCAGGCCGGCGGCAGAGGAGAGCGCCCCGAAGGAGATCCCGTACAGGCCGGTGGCAATGCTGATGGAAAGCCCGACGCGCGCGGCGGCCGAAGCGAGGAGCTTCACTCCGCGGCCGCCGGAACCGCCTCGCCCCGGCCGGCCGACGTGGAGCCCAGTGCGAGCCGCTCGACGCCGTGGATCGCGTCCGCGGCCCGCACCAGGGCCAGGTGGGAGAAGGCCTGCGGGAAGTTGCCGGCCATCCGCTGCTCGCTCACCGCGTACTCCTCGCTGAGCAGCCCGAGCTCGTTCGCGAAGCCGACCAGCTTGCCCATGAGCGCGGTTGCGTCCTCCCGGCGGCCTGAGCGGGCATACTGCTCCACGAGCCAGAAGGAACAGGCCAGGAACGGGTGCTCGCCCGGTTCAAGCCCGTCCACGCCGGTCTCCGTCCGGTACCGCAGGAGCAGGCCGCCGCCGTCGAGCAGCTCCTGCTCAAGCCGCTCCACCGTTCCAAGCATGCGCGGGTCGTCGTACGGCAGGAAGCCCACCTGGGGCAGCACCAGCAGCGACGCGTCGGTCTGGGTGCCGCCGTAGTGCTGGGTGAAACTGTTCAGCTCCTTGTTGAAGCCGTGTTCGAGCACCTCGGCGCGCAGCTTGGCGCGCAGCTCCTCCCACCGCTCCACCGGGCCCTTGAGTCCGTGCTGGCGGACGGCGCGGACGGCGCTGTCGAAGGCCGCCCACATCATCACCCGGGAGTGCGTGAAGTACCGCGGCTCGCCCCGGGTCTCCCAGATGCCGTTGTCCTTCCGGTCCAGGTGCTTTTCCGCGAATCCGAGGAGGGCGCGCTGCAGCGGCCAGGAGAAACTGTCCTCCGCGCCGCCGGCCAGGCGCAGCTTCTCCAGCGCCACCAGGACCTCCCCGACGACGTCGGCCTGGTACTGGTCGACGGCGCCATTGCCCACGCGTACCGGCAGGGCTCCCTCGTACCCAGGGAACTGGGGCAGCTCGCGTTCGGGCAGCTCCCGCTCCCCGGCCACCCCGTACATGATCTGCAGGTCCTCCGGATCCCCGGCGACGGCGCGCAGCAGCCAGTTGCGCCAGTGGATCGCCTCCTGCGCGTAGCCGTGGGTGAGCATCGCCTCCAGCGTCAGGGCGGCGTCGCGCAGCCAGCAGTACCGGTAATCCCAGTTGCGTGCCCCCCCGAACTGCTCCGGAAGCGAGGTGGTCGGGGCGGCGACGATGCCGCCGGTCGTCTCGTGGGTCAGCGCCCGCAGCACCAACAGCGAGCGCTCGACCGCGTCCGCGTACTCGCCGTCGTGGCTGCACTGGGACGCCCACGCGGACCAGTAGCCCACCGTGTCCGCGAGCGCCTTGTCAATGTTGATGGGCGCCGGAACCCGCTGGTGGGAGCGGAACCAGACGAGTTCCAGGTCGACGGTCTCGCCCTCCCCCAGCTCGAGCTCGCCGACGTGCCTGTGGTTGTGGGCCCGGGGGATCCAGTCCCCGCGCAGCACGAGCGCGTCCGGGCCGGCCACAGCGATCAGGATTTCGCTTCCGTCCCGGCTGCTGCGCCTGACCCAGGGCAGCACCTTGCCGTAACCGAACCGCAGCACGAGTTCCTGCTTCATCTGCACCGTGCCGGAGAGCACCTCGACCCGGCGCACCAGCGAGGACCGGCGGTCCCCCACCGGCATGAACTCGGTCACGAGCACCTCCCCGGTGGCGGCCCGCCAGCGGGTCTTGAGCACGAACGTGGAGGCGAGGTAGTGGCGGTCCACGACGACGGGCGGCTCCTCGCCGTCGCCCGTTACGGGGGCCAGCAGCCAGCGCCCGTGCTCCGGCGCGCCCAGCAGGGCACCGAAGACCGAGGGCGAGTCAAACCGCGGAACGCACAACCAGTCGACGCTGCCCTCGCGGGAGACCAATGGGCCCGTGTGCAGGTCGGAGAGAAGGGCGTAATCCTCGATCCGTGAAGCCATGCCCCAACTCAATCACAATTGGCTCAAAGAGCCCTCCGGTGCCGCGTCCGTGCCTGCCGCGAGGACCTGGGCGAGCACTTCGGCCGGCCGATTGGTGGTGATCTCCTGGATGCCTTCGGCGAGGCACAGCTGCACGTCCTCGGGCTGGTCCACCGTCCAGACCCGGAACACCCTTCCGGCCCTCAGCCAGTCGCGCACGGTGTTGGGGTGCGTGCGGACGTAGTCGATGCCGGGGCCGGCCATGCCTGCCTCGCCCGCGGTGAGGATGCGCTCGGCCTCGGTCTGGGCGGCCTTGAAGACATTGGTCACGGCGGAGCCGGTGAGGGTGCCCAGTGCCAGTTCCTCCCGGACCTCGTCCAGCTCCACCTCGTCGACGAGCATGCAGAGCTTGCCGACGGGAACGACCGCCGCGAGGAACTTCACCGAGTCCGGATTGAAACTCATGAAGGAGACGTCGATGTTCTCCAGCTGGGAACTGGCCGGGTCCCAGCCCTGTTCGGTGAGCGTCCGCAGCACCTGCTCCTCGAGCTTGAGCTCGTAGGGGCTCGGGTGCTTGAGCTCTATGGCCAGGCCGATGGGACGGCCGGCGGCCCGCAGGATGTCCAGCAGCTCCTCGAGCGTGAGCAGCTGATCCGCCACGCCGCCGTACTCGGCCGGAATGCGCGCACCCTTCCAGGAGGCGAAATCGAGCCCGCGCAGCTCCTGCAGGTCGCGTTCGGCCACCGGGCCGGTCCCGTCGGAGGTGCGGTCCAGGTTCGCGTCGTGCAGCAGCACCAGCTTCTGGTCCCTGGTCAGATGGACGTCGCACTCCACGCCGTCCGCGCCGTCGGCGATGGCTTGGAGATAGGCGGCTCTGGTGTGTTCGGCGAACTGGGCGCTGGCGCCGCGGTGGGCGTAGATCCGGGGAGTCATGGGATTACCGTAGACGACCGCCCGGGCCGAATGGCACCC
This sequence comes from Paenarthrobacter sp. DKR-5, assembly GCF_018531425.1. Lineage (GTDB taxonomy): Bacteria > Actinomycetota > Actinomycetes > Actinomycetales > Micrococcaceae > DKR-5. Next base: position 135,410 of record NZ_JAHBOI010000005.1, on the reverse strand, counting down.
CCGGAGGTGGACGGACGCTTAACTTAGGCTTGCAGTATGGCTACCAGGACTTCCCAAGCCCCCCGCTCCCGCGGATACCGGAGCGCGGACGGCGGCCTCAGCCCCGCGGACCAGGCCAAGGCAGCGGCGCTGCGCCGGATGAAGTCCCTGGCGCTGACCCTCCTGCTCGCGATGGCCGTTGTGTTTGCCGTGGCTTTCGCGCTGCAGCGGCAGTACGCGTGGCTGGAATACGTGCGGGCTGCGAGCGAGGGCGGCATGGTGGGTGCCCTCGCGGACTGGTTCGCGGTCACAGCCCTCTTCCGGCACCCGCTCGGCGTCCCGATCCCGCACACCGCCATCATTCCCCGGCGCAAGGACGCGATCGGGGTCAGCCTGAGCCAGTTCGTGGAGCAGAACTTCCTCTCCGAGGAGGTGGTGCGGGAGAAGCTTGCCTCGGTGGACGCGGCGCAGAAAGCCGGTGGCTGGCTTGCCCGGCCGGAAAACGCGCGACGGGTGGCCACCGAGGGCGCCGCCGCCATCCGGGGCGCCTTCGCAGTGCTGCGCGACGACGACGTGCAGGACGTGATCGAGGCCATGGTCCGCAAGCACCTGCTGGGGCCGCCCTGGGGCCCGCCGGTGGGCCGGATGGCCGCCCGGCTGTTCGCGGACGGCCATCACCACAAGCTCGTGGACCTGCTGGTGGACCGGGCCGCCGAATGGGTGGACACCAACCACACCGTGGTTGCCGGGCTCGTCAGCGAGCGGTCGCCCTCGTGGGTCCCGAACTTCGTCGACGACCTGGTGGGCGACAAGGTCTACCTCGAGCTGCGCAAGTTCATCCGCGCCGTCCAGGCCGACCAGGACCACCAGGTGCGCCGGTCGCTGGACAAGTACCTGACCGAACTGGCCGAGGACCTGCAGCACGATCCGGAGATGATCGCGCGGGCCGAATCGATCAAGGCGCAGGTGCTGGACGACCCGCGGGTGCGCGAACTCGCCGCGCGCACCTGGGAATCGGTCAAGGCCGCCCTGCTCGAGGCCGTGGATGACGGGAACAGTCCGCTGCGGATCCAGTTCACCGCCGCCGTCCGCGACTTCGGGACAAGGCTGGCGGAGGACCCTGACCTCGCGGCGAAGGCCAACGCGTGGCTCGCCGACGCCGCCGGGTATGCGGTGCGCACCTACCGCAGCGACATTGCCTCGGTCATCAGCGACACGGTGGAGCGCTGGGACGCCGAGGAGACCTCCCGCAAGATTGAACTGCAGGTCGGCAGGGACCTGCAGTTCATCCGGATCAACGGCACCGTCGTTGGGTCCCTGGCGGGCCTGCTGATCTTCGCGGTCGCCCGGCTGTTCCTGGGTTGAGGCTCGGCTGAGGCTACTCGGACTTCCTGCCGCGGCCCAGCCGGAAGCGGGACGGCACCTCATCCAGGAGTTCACCCTGCAGCAGCTCCGGCGCCGGACCGAACGCTTCGCGGGTGGCGGCAATGACCGCACGCCCCATCATCAGGTTGCCGGTGCCGCCGACGACTGCGCCCACCCCGAACGGCAGCGCGCGCCCCAGGAACGCCCCGCTCTGCTGCTTCACGAACCGCTTCAGGAAGGCCTTCTGGATCCGGCCGCCCACGCCGCGGACGACCTGCAGCGGGACACTCTTGCCGATCGCAGTGCCCCAGTGCTGGGCCGGTCCGCCGCCCCTGCCCAATGCCGTGCCGCTGAAGGATTCGAGCAGCGCGGTGCCTTCCTCGCCCAGCATGATCGCCATCACGGTAGTGCGCGCACGCTCCGGGTCCTCCATGTGCACGCCGTGCAGCTCGGCAACGGAGAGCGCGTAGAGCGCGGTGGCCTCGAGGAAACCGGCGGTCGCGGCCGCGGAGAGCCCCAGGGCTGCCGCGGTTCCGACGCCGGGTACGAGGGCCGTGGCACCGATGGCCGCTCCGCCCCCGGTCACGGTTGCGAGGAAGTCCCGTTCCAGCTTCGCGCTCAGCTGCGCGGGAGTCGCGTGCGGGTACTTGCGGCGCAGCCGGCGCAGGTTCGCCACCACGAGGGGCCGCTGCACGTCCATTGCGCGCAGCAGCACGTTGTGCAGACCCGGCTTCGGGCGCCCGTCGGCGTCGAACGCGACTCCGTGCGCGATCTTGACGGCCGGATTGATTCGCTTGCGCATACTCACCTCGGATAAGTAAGGAGACTTACTACTGCCAGGTTCAAGCCTACGGCCCACGGCTTGGTTAGCAATCCGGACCGGCCCGTGAGCAACCTGGACCGGCGATAGGGAGATTCCCCTAACGCAGGTCCAGGTTGCTAACGCGGGGCCGTCCTATCCGGCAGGCGCTGCCGGAGGCGCGGTCGATTCGCGCACGACAAGCTGGGTGGCGAGCTCCACCCGGTGCGAGTCGAGGACCTCGCCCCGCAGCTCGCGGAGCACGGACCGCAGCGCGGCCCGGCCCATCTCGCGCAGCGGCTGCGCCACCGAGGTGAGCGCAGGGACAGCCTCTTCGGCCTGGTAGGTGCTATCGAACCCGACGAGGCTCAGCTCCTCCGGAATGCGGACCCCTTGGCGGCGGGCCTCCCCGAGCACCCCCAGCGCGATGCTGTCGTTCGCCGCGAAGATGGCCGTCGGCCGTTCCTTGAGCTCCAGCAGCGCCTTCAAGCCGCGGACTCCGTGCTCGGAGCGGAAGCTGCCCGGCAGGATGTACTCGGGGTTCACCGGAATCCCCCGCGCCATCAGCGCCGCCATGTACCCGTGCTGGCGCGCCTGGCTGCATTCGGCCGCGGCCGGCCCTCCGAGGTAGGCGATCCGGCGGTGCCCCAGTTCGAGCAGATGTTCGGTGGCCGCCTTGCCCCCGGCCCAGTTCGTCGCCCCGACGCTGACGACGTCGCCCGCGGGCGGGTTCAGCGGATCGATGACGACGACGGGGATCTGCCGGCGGCGAAACGCGGCGAGCTGCGGAACGCTGAACGCGGAGGTCACGACGATCATCCCGCTCCGGCCCTCCTCGAGCATGCGCTGGGCGCGGCGCTCCGGGCTGAGCCTGCTCGCGGGCTGGTCCCGGTTCACACTGACCAGGACCTCGACGTCGGACACTGCCGCGAACTCCAGCACGCCGTTGAGGACCTCGATGGTGTAGGCGGAATCCAGCGCATCGAAGACGAGGTCCACGACAGTGGTTGCCGGCGCGGCATTGCGCCGCTGCACCGGCGACTGGTAGCCGGCGTCCTCCAGGGCGGCCAGCACCCGTGCACGGGTGCCGGGGGCGACGTCGTCCCGGCCGTTGACCACCTTGGAGACCGTGGGGGCGGAGACACCGGCAGCGCGGGCGACGGCTGCGAGGGTGGGCTTCGGCGGGCGCACCACGGTCGTCATATTTGCCTCGAATCTTTCGAAATAATTTCGCTAAGCCCAGTGTGGGGGACAGAGTTACCGCGGTCAATCCCCATTAGTAAACATCGTGAACTTTTTTCTTGGATTCCCTTGACGGTGATATCCCTCACAGCTAGGTTTGCTGCTACGGGCCGACCGGACTTCGAAATATTTCGAAATTTGCGAAGCCTCTTTCGTTGACAGCACCCAGTTGGACGGCTTCCGGTTCAGAGACGGCGGAAGCTCCCACCCACTACCCGGACGGCCAGTGTCGGCCGCCGGAGGATGAACGGAAAATGCACATGAACATTCGCAAGTTGCGCTCGGCCGCCATGGCAGTCTCCGCCGCCGCGCTCACCATCAGCCTGGCGGCCTGCGGCTCCAGCGGCCCTGCAGGGTCGGGCACCAACGCCGATTCGGCCACCATGTGGGGCCTCACCGGCGGAAACCAGCCCGTCCTGCAGAAGTCGGTGGATGCCTGGAACAAGGCGCACTCGGACGAAACCATCAAGCTGGACTTCTTTGCCAATGATGCCTACAAGACCAAGGTCCGCACCGCCGTCGGCGCCGGCCAAGGGCCCACGTTCATTTACGGCTGGGGCGGCGGCGTGCTGAAGTCGTATGTCGATGCGGGCCAGGTGGCCGATCTGTCCGACTTTGTGAAGCAGAACCCGGAAGTGAAGAGCCGCTACCTGCCCGCCGTGCTCAAGAACGGGGTCATCAACGGCAAGACCTACGCCCTGCCGAACAACAACGTCCAGCCCGTGGTGCTGTACTTCAACAAGGACGTGTTCGCCAAGGTCGGCGTGCAGCCGCCGAAGACCTGGGATGAGCTCATGGCCCTCGTGCCGAAGTTCAAGGACGCGGGCATTGCCCCGTTCTCCCTCGGCGGCCAGTCCAAGTGGCCGGACCTGATGTGGCTGGAGTACCTGGTGGAGCGCATCGGCGGCCCGCAGGTGTTCGCGGACATCGCCGCAAACAAGCCCAACGCCTGGTCCAACCCCGCCGTCACCGAGGCTCTCACGAAGATCCAGCAGCTGGTCGACGCCGGCGGCTTCGTCAACGGCTTCTCCTCCATCGCCGCGGACAGCAACGCCGACCAGGCCCTGCTCTACACCGGCAAGGCCGCCATGATTCTGCAGGGCGGCTGGATCTACCAGGGCATGAAGAAGGACGCGCCGGACTTCGTCAAGAGCGGCAAGCTCGGCTTCTCGACGTTCCCGACCGTCTCCGGCGGCAAGGGCGATCCGGCCGACGTCGTCGGCAACCCGTCCAACTTCTGGTCCATCTCCTCCAAGGCCACTGACAAGCAGAAGAAGGCGGCCCTGGACTACGTCAAGAGCGGCATGTTCACCGACCAGAACACCCAGGACCTGATCGACTCGGGCGCCGTCCCGGTCGTCACCGGCATCGAAAGCAAGCTGGCGGCGTCCCCGGACAAGGACTTCCTCACCTACGTCTACGGCATGGCGAAGAACGCCCCCAGCTTCACTCTCTCCTGGGATCAGGCCCTCAGCCCGGCCCAGGGCGACGCAATGCTCGCCAACCTGGACCAGATCTTCCTGAAGAAGATCACCCCCGAACAGTTCGTGTCGACCATGAACGCGACGATCGGAAAGTAATCAGTGTCAACCACAACCAGTTCCCCCCGGCGGGCCCGCGACAAGGGCCCGTCGGGGTGGCTGGCAGCGCCAGCCCTCGTGTTCTTCCTGGTCTTCGCGATCATCCCGCTGATCGGCGTCGTCGCGCTCAGCTTCACCCGCTGGGACGGGCTGGGCGAAATTCAGGTTGACGGTTTCTCCAGCTGGAAGACCGTCCTGACCGATCCCGTCACCGGAAATGCCCTTTGGGTGACGGCGAAGATCATGTTCTTCTCCTTCATCGTGCAGGCGCCCATCAGCCTGCTGCTCGGGGTCTTCACGGCCGGCGGCCAGAAATACCGCGCCGCCCTTGCGGTGCTCTACTTCATCCCGCTGCTGCTCTCATCGGCCGCGGTCGCGATTGCCTACAAGGCCCTGCTGGACCCGAACTTCGGGCTCGGCCCCGGGCTGGGGCTCCCGTTCCTCGCACAGGACTGGCTGGGCAACTCGGACCTGGTGCTGTTCGTGGTCGTGTTCGTGATCGCCTGGCAGTTCGTGCCGTTCCACACGCTCATCTACCAAGGCGGTGTCCGGCAGATCCCCGCGTCCTTCTACGAGGCGGCACAGATCGACGGCGCCGGCCGGGTGCAGCAGTTCCTGCACATCACGCTCCCGCAGCTGAAGTACACCATCATCACGTCCTCCACCCTGATGGTGGTCGGCTCGCTGGCCTACTTCGACCTCGTGTTCGTCCTCACCGGCGGCGGCCCCGGCTACACCACCCGCCTGCTCCCCCTGCACATGTACCTCACCGGTTTCAAGGCCAACGACATGGGTGCCGCGAGCGCCCTCGGTGTCATCCTCGTGGTCATTGGACTGGGCCTGGCGCTGCTGCTCCAGCGCCTGGGCGGCCGGAACCGGAATGCAAGCCAATTGGAAGGTGCCTGATGGCTTCCACCACCCAGCTCCCCGTCCCGCCGGTGACCCGGCAGACCGCCAGCCCGCGGCCCCGAACCAAGGGCCCCGGCCGCTTCCGGCCGAACCTGCTCGGCGGGCTCGGCGGCTGGGTGTGGCTGGCGATCATCATCCTGCCCATCTACTACGTGGTGGTCACCAGCCTGAAGAACCAGGCCGGTTTCTTCACCTCGAACCCGATGCTGCCGCCCACCGAGCCGACGCTGGACAACTACAAGCTGGTGCTCGAGAACGATTTCGCGATGTACTTCTTCAACAGCCTTGTGGTGACGCTGGGCAGCGTGATTCCGGCGCTGCTGATCTCCTTCATGGCCGCCTACGCGATTGTCCGCGGAAAGAGCCGGTTCCTGAGCTGGACGAACAGCCTCTTCCTGCTCGGCCTGGCCATCCCGCTGCACGCGACGATCATCCCGATCTACTGGATGATCACCCGCGCGCACCTCTACGACACCCTGCTGGCCCTGATCCTGCCCTCGATTGCCTTCGCGATCCCGATTTCGGTGCTGATCCTGTCCAACTTCATGCGGGACGTGCCCAACGAGCTGTTCGAGTCGATGCGCCTGGACGGCTGCTCCGACTGGGCGATGATGTGGCGGCTGGCGCTGCCGATGACGCGGCCCGCCGTGGTCACGGTCGGCATCTACAACGCCCTCGGTGTCTGGAACGGGTTCCTGTTCCCGCTGATCCTGACGCAGAGCCCGGCCACCCGGGTACTGCCGCTGTCGCTGTGGACCTTCCAGGGCGAATTCAGCGTCAACATCCCCGCCGTCCTTGCCTCCGTCGTGCTGGCGACGCTGCCGCTGCTGGTGATCTACGTGGTCGCCCGCCGCCAGCTCCTCAGCGGACTCACCGCCGGTTTCAGCAAGTAGATTCCCGAAAGGACCATTGATGACCACCGCTAAGCCTTTGCGGGTCGGCATGGTGGGTTACGCCTTCATGGGCGCCGCCCACTCGCACGCCTGGCGCACCGCCCCGCGCTTCTTCGACCTGCCGCTGCGCCCTGAACTCGCCGCCGTGGCCGGGCGCAACCCGGACGCGGTCCGGGCCGCCGCGGACAGGCTCGGCTGGGAGTCCACCGAGACGGACTGGCGGGCGCTCATCCACCGGGACGACATCGACCTGATCGACATCTGCACGCCCGGGGACACGCACGCCGAGATCGCCATCGCCGCGCTGGAGGCCGGCAAGCACGTTCTGTGCGAAAAACCGCTGGCCAACTCGGTGCAGGAGGCCGAACGGATGACCGCGGCCGCGGAGGCCGCCGCCGAACGCGGGGTGTTCTCGATGTGCGGGTTCAGCTACCGCCGCACCCCGGCCCTGGCCCTGGCCAGGAGGTTCGTCGAGCAGGGCCGCCTGGGCGGCATCCGGCACGTCCGGGCGCAGTACCTCCAGGACTGGCTCTCGGACGAGAACGCGCCGCTGACCTGGCGGCTGGACAGGACCAAGTCCGGCTCCGGAGCCCTGGGCGACATCGGCGCTCACATCATCGACGCCGCACAGTGGATCACCGGGCAGAACATCGCCGGGGTTTCGGCCCTGACGGAGACGTTCGTCAAGGAGCGACCGCTCGGCGGGGACCTGGTCGGCCTCGGCGGCCACGGCGCCGCGGGGGAGGATGTTCCGCGCGGGCCGGTGACGGTCGATGACGCCGCCGTCTTCAGCGCCCGCTTCGACGGCGGCAACGGAGCCGCAGGCGCCATCGGCGTTTTCGAGGCCACCCGCTTCGCCCTCGGCCGGCGCAACGCCATGCGGTTGGAGCTCAACGGCACGGCAGGCTCGCTCGCCTTCGACTTCGAGGACATGAACGTCCTCTGGTACTACGACGCTGCCGACGGCGCCGACGCCGGCTTCCGCCGCATCCTCGTTACCGAACCGGAGCACCCGTACGTGGGCAACTGGTGGCCCACCGGCCACGGCCTCGGGTACGAACACGGCTTCACCCACCAGGTCGTGGACCTCGTCAACGCCCTGGCCGAACACCGCCAGCCGGCCCCCTCGTTTGCCGACGCCTTGCAGGTGCAGCAGGTGCTGGCCGCCGTCGAAGCCAGCGCCGCCGCCCAGAGCCGCTGGCAGCCGATCCGAAAGGAAGAGAAATGACCCGCCCGATTACGCTCTTCACCGGCCAGTGGGCCGACCTGCCCTTCGAGGAAGTGGCCCGCCTTGCCGGGGAATGGGGCTTCGACGGCCTCGAAATTGCCTGCTGGGGCGACCATCTGGACCCGGTCCGCGCCGCCGAGGACGACGCGTACCTGCAAAGCCGCCTCGACATCCTGGACAAGCACCACCTCAAAGTGCACGCCATCGCCAACCACCTCACCGGCCAGGCCGTGTGCGACGACCCGATCGACGAGCGCCACCAGGACATCCTCGCTCCCGAGGTCTGGGGCGACGGCGACCCGGAAGGTGTGCGCACCCGCGCCGCGGAGGTCATGAAGGCCACCGCCCGGACCGCCGCCCGGCTGGGGGTGAAAACCGTCACCGGGTTCACGGGCTCCTCGATCTGGAAGGCCGTGGCGATGTTCCCGCCGGCCTCGGACGCGATGATCGAACGCGGCTACCAGGACTTCGCCGACCGCTGGAACCCGATCCTGGACGTCTTCGACGCCGAAGGAGTCCGCTTCGCCCTCGAGGTGCACCCCTCCGAGATCGCCTACGACTACTGGACCGCCAAACGCACCCTGGACGCCGTCGGCCACCGGGAGAACTTCGGCCTGAACTTCGACCCTTCCCACTTCATCTGGCAGGACCTTGACCCGGTCATGTTCCTGCAGGACTTCGCCGAGAAGATCTTCCACGTCCACGTCAAGGAATCCGTCCGCCAGCTCAACGGGCGCAACGGCCGGCTCGGCTCGCACCTGCCCTGGGCGGACCCGCGCCGCGGCTGGGACTTCGTCACCGCCGGGCACGGGGATGTGAAGTGGGGACCGATCTTCCGCACCCTCAACGCCATCGGCTACCAGGGACCGACCAGCATCGAGTGGGAGGACGCCGGCATGGACCGCCTCATCGGCGCTCCCCAGGCGCTGGCCATGGTCAAGGAACTCGCCGCCATCACCCCGCCCGCCGCAGCATTCGACGCCGCCTTCAGCAAACGCTGAGCGCACCCGAGCCTAAGGAAACCAGTGACAACCGAAACCAAGACAGCCCTCGTGGTGCGCGGCGGCTGGGACGGCCACCAGCCCGTCGAAGCCACCGACCTGTTCATTCCCTACCTGAAGTCCAACGGCTACGACGTGCGGGTGGAGGAATCTCCGAAGATTTACGCCGACGCCGAGTACATGGCCACCGTGGACCTGGTGATGCAGTGCATGACGATGTCCACGATCGAGAAGGACGAGTTCGAGGGCCTGCGCAGCGCCGTCGAGAACGGCACCGGCCTGGCCGGCTGGCACGGCGGGATTGCCGACTCGTACCGCAACACCTCGGACTACCTGCACCTGATCGGCGGCCAGTTCGCCTGCCACCCGGGCAAGCACCCCTCAGAACGCACCGGCGAGCAGTCCGACAACTACGTGCCGTATACGGTGAACATGCTCCCGGCCGCCGCGGAGCACCCGATCACCCAGGGCATCAGCGACTTCAAGCTCGTCACCGAGCAGTACTGGGTCCTCTCCGACGACTACATCGACGTCCTCGCCACCACCACCCAGAAGGTGCGCGAATGGGACCCCTGGAACCGCGAGGTGACCTCCCCGGCCATCTGGACACGCCAGTGGGGCAAGGGCCGGATCTTCGTCTCCACGCCCGGCCACCGGGTGGAAATCCTCCAGGACAGCAACGTCCGCACAATCATTGAAAGGGGCCTGCTGTGGGCAAGCCGTTAAACGTAGGAATCATTGGCTGCGGGAAGATCATCAGCCAGTACCTGGAGAATTTCCGCCGGTTCGACGACGTGAACCTCGTCGCGGTGGCGGACCTCGACCCGGCGCGGGCCCAGGCCGTGGCAGACGGCTACGACGGCGTCCGCGCCATGCCGGTCGAGGAGCTGCTCAGCGCCGGCGACGTCGACCTGGTCCTGAACCTGACCATCCCGGCGGCCCACGCCGAGGTCGCCCTGAAGGCGATCGCGGCCGGCAAAAGCGTGTACGGCGAGAAGCCGCTCGCTGCCACCACCGGCCAGGCCCGCGAGGTGCTGGACGCGGCGCGCAAGGCCGGCGTCGTCGTCGGCTGTGCCCCGGACACCGTGCTGGGAACCGGCATCCAGACGGCCCGCAAGGCGATCGACGACGGCCTGATCGGCAAGCCGATCGCCGCCACCGCGACCATGGTCACGCCCGGCCACGAGCGCTGGCATCCGGACCCGGACTTCTACTACCAGCCCGGTGGCGGACCGCTGCTGGACATGGGCCCGTACTACGTCAGCGCCCTGGTCACCCTGCTCGGCCCGGTGGTTTCAGTGCTCGGCGCAGCCAGCCACACCCGCCCGGAGCGCACCATCGGTTCCGGGCCGCGGGAAGGCCAGAGCGTGCCGGTGAACATCGACACGCATGTCACCGGGGTGCTCACCCACGCCTCCGGCGCGCTGTCCACGCTGGTGATGAGTTTCGACGCGGTCAAGAGCAAGTCCCCCAACATCGAGATCCACGGCGAGCTCGGCTCGCTCGCGGTGCCGGACCCGAACCACTTCGACGGGGACGTGGAGCTGTTCGCCCTGGGGGCTGACGAGTGGGAGACCCTGCCCGTCTCGGCCGGCTACACGGATTCCGGACGCGGCTTCGGCATCGCCGACCTCGCCCGCACCCCCCGGGGCGAGGAGCCGCGGGCCGGGGGCGCCCTCGCCTACCACGTGCTGGAGGTCATGGAGTCGGTGCTCGAGTCGGCGCACAGCGGAAATTCGGTGGCGATCGAAAGCAGCGCGGAGCGGCCCGCCGTCGTCGAACTCACATCCCTGGTGCAGCCGCAGGAAGACAGGCAGCCTCAGGAAATCAGCTCGTAAGGGCGGGCGAGCACGCCACGCAGGCAGCTGCCGGCGGCGCCTGTCAGCGCCGCCGTCTGCCGCAGCCCGGAGAAGGCAATCGACCCGTCGGGCACCAGCCCCGGGGCGAAGTTGGCCAGGCTGCGGCGCAGCGCCGGTTCGATCCACTCCTCGAGAGCCGCGAAGTGGCCGCCCAGCACCACCGCTGAGATGTTCATCAGCCGGGCTGCGGAGGCCACCGCGACCCCGAGATAGTGGCCGGCCTGCTCGACGGCGGCCAGGGCGCGCGGTTTCCCGGCGTCGAGGGCGCGGAGCAGGTGGCTCATCCGCAAAGCGGTGGAATCGTCGCCGATGCCGGCGGCGGAGAAGATGGCCTGCTGGCCGGCGAACTTCTCCAGACACCCGTGGCCGCCGCAGGTGCAGCGGGGACCCTCCGGGTGGACCACGACATGGCCGATCTCCCCCGCGTGACCGGCCGGTCCGGTGAACAGCTCCGAGCCGATCACCAGCCCGCCGCCGACCCCCACTTCACCGGAGACATAGAGGTAATCGCGGAAGGAGACACCGTGGCCGTACCAGAGCTCGGCGAGCGCGGCGCTGTTGGCTTCGTTGGAGAGCGTGACGCCGAACGGGGCCGCGGGCAGCAGCGCCGCGAGTTCGGCGGACAGGTCGACGGCGGACCAGCCCAGGTTCGGCGCGGTCACCACGACGTTCCGGTCCGGATCCACGAGGCCGGGCACGGCCAGGCCTCCCCCGAGCAGCACGATGCCCGCCTGCCGGGCCGCGTCGGCCGCCCGGTGCACGAGGACGCCGAGCGCTGCCAGCACGTCCCCGGGACTGCTCCCCCGGTTGTGCCGCTCCACTGTCTCCTGGAACTGGAGTGTCCCGCCCAGGTCCAGGACCCCCACCGCGAGGTAGTCGACGTTGATCTCGGCGCCGATCGCACCCCGCAGCGGGTTCAGCACCAGGCCGACGCCGGGCCGGCCCCGTTCGCCGTCGCGGGTGACGCCCGCCTCGGTGAGCAGGCCGGATTCGAGCAGGTCCGCCACGAGGCTGGAGACCGACGCCTTTGTCAGGCCGGTCTCAGCGGCGAGCTGCGCACGGGTGGCTTGTCCCTGCGGGTCGATCCGGTCCAGCAGCAGCGCGAGGTTCCGGCGGCGCACATCGCCGACGCGTCCGGGTGCGGCGCCATCGGCCGTACGCGTGGGGGACATCGCCCCTCCTTTGAAAAGTGGTGTCGAAACCGTTGACCTAAGTTCATCATGCAACATATAGTTCAGATTGAAAACTAATTCTTTTCCCATCCCCTTCCAGCCCAATGAGGTGCTCAATCATGGCAGTGCAGCCCACCCCCGAAGACCGTTTCACTTTCGGCCTCTGGACCGTCGGTTGGACGGGCAACGACCCGTTCGGCGTCCCGACCCGTGCCGACGTCGACCCGATCGAAGCCGTCCACAAGCTCAGCGAGTTCGGCGCCTACGGCATGACGTTCCACGACAACGATCTGATTCCGTTCGACGCCACCGCCGCCGAGCGGGACCGGATCCTCTCGGACTTCAAGGCCGCCCTGGCGGAGACCGGCCTGCAGGTTCCGATGATCACCACGAACCTCTTCAGCCACCCCGTGTTCAAGGACGGCGGCTTCACCTCCAACGACCGTGCCGTGCGCCGGTTCGCGCTGCGCAAGGTCCTCACCAACATCGATCTCGCTGCAGAACTTGGCGCGAAGACGTTCGTGATGTGGGGCGGCCGCGAAGGCTCCGAGTATGACGGCTCCAAGGATCTCGCCGCCGCCTTCGACCGCATGAAGGAAGGCGTCGACACCGTCGCCGGCTATGTCAAGGAGAAGGGGTACGACCTGCGCCTGGCGATCGAGCCCAAGCCGAACGAGCCGCGCGGCGACATCCTGCTGCCCACGGTGGGCCACGCCCTGGCCTTCATTGCGCAGCTCGAACACGGCGACATCGTCGGCCTGAACCCGGAAACCGGCCACGAGCAGATGGCGGGCCTGAACTTCACCCACGGCATCGCCCAGGCGTTGTGGGCCGGCAAGCTCTTCCACATCGACCTCAACGGCCAGCGCGGCATCAAGTACGACCAGGACCTGGTCTTCGGCCACGGCGACCTGACCAGCGCCTTCTTCACGGTGGACCTGCTGGAGAACGGCTTCCCCAATGGCGGTCCCAAGTATGACGGCCCGCGCCACTTCGACTACAAGCCCTCCCGCACCGACGGCTACGACGGCGTGTGGGAGTCGGCCAAGGCCAACATGCGGATGTACCTGCTGCTCAAGGAGCGGGCGGTCGCGTTCCGGGCCGACCCCGAAGTGCAGGAAGCCCTGAAGACCTCCGGTGTCTTCGAGCTCGGCGAGTCCACGCTGGCCGCCGGCGAAAGCACCGCGGACCTTCTGGCCGACACGGCTTCATTCGAGGACTTCGACGCCACCAAGGCTGCCGAGCGCTCGTTCGCCTTCATCCGCCTGAACCAGCTGGCCCTCGAGCACCTGATGGGCGCCCGCTAACATGCCGTTGGTCGCCGGGGTGGACAGCTCCACCCAGTCCTGCAAGGTCGTCATCCGCGACGCCGCCACAGGGGCGCTCGTGCGGCAGGGGTCCGCGCGCCACCCGGAGGGGACGGAGGTGCACCCCGACGCCTGGTGGAGCGCCCTGCAGTCCGCCATTGAGGCGGCCGGCGGGATCGACGACGTCGCCGCGGTCGCCGTCGGCGGCCAGCAGCACGGCATGGTGTGTCTGGACGCCGACGGGAACGTCGTGCGTCCGGCGCTGCTGTGGAACGACACCCGCTCCGCCGGCGCCGCGCAGGCGCTGACGGAGGAGTCCGGGGCGGACTTCTGGGCGCAGGCGACCGGCACAGTGCCGGTCGCCTCGCTCACGGCGGCCAAGCTGCGCTGGCTGGCGGAGAACGAGCCGGAGAACGCAGCGCGCACGGCAGCTGTCTGCCTGCCGCATGACTGGCTCAGCTGGCGGCTGGCCGGCTTCGGCCCGGGCAGCGGAGCCGACGGCCTCGCCGCGCTGCGCACCGACCGGTCCGACGCCTCGGGCACCGGCTACTGGTCACCGCGGACCGGCCAGTACCTCCCGGAGGTCCTCGAGCGCACGCTCGGGCACGTCCCGGTACTCCCCGAGGTACTCGGTCCGCTTGAATCCGGGCTGAAGACGCCCTCCGGCGCCCTGATAGGTGCGGGGGCCGGGGACAATGCAGGCGCCGGCCTGGGCGTGAGCGCCGCCGTCGGCGACGTCGTCGTCTCGATCGGCACCTCCGGGACTGTCTTTGCGGTCTCGGAGCGGCCGACGAGTGACCCGTCCGGGCTGGTGGCAGGGTTCGCCGACGCGACCGGCCACTACCTGCCGCTGGTGTGCACCCTGAACGCGTCCCGGGTCTTCGATGCGACAGCCCGGCTGCTGTCCGTGGATCTTGGGGAGTTCGCCCGCCTGGCCCTCGCCGCACCCGCGGGCTCGGGCGGACTGGTGCTCGTGCCCTACTTCGAGGGCGAGCGCACCCCCAACCTGCCGGATGCCACAGGTTCGCTGCACGGGATGACCTTGGCCAACTTCACCCCCGCGAACCTCGCGCGTGCCGCCGTCGAAGGCGTCATCTGCTCGCTGGCGGACGGACTGAAGGCTCTCACCGACGTCGGGGTGGGCGCTGAACGGATGATCCTGGTCGGCGGCGCCGCGCGTTCCGAAGCGGTGCAGCACGTCGCCGCGGCCGTTTTCGGGCTGCCCGTGGTGGTGCCCGATCCCGGGGAATACGTGGCCGACGGCGCCGCACGACAGGCCGCCGGAGTTCTCATCGGCGAACTGCCGGTATGGGAATCCGCCGGGACCGCCGTGGTGGCCGCCGAGGCGACCCCGGAGGTGCTGGAACGGTACCGCGAAGCCGCCGCTTCGTCGACGCCCTTCGCGCGAACGGCCAGCTAAGGCGGCCTTTTCACGCCGGAAGCCGCCGTTTGTGGCCTCTCGCGGGGTTACTCTGCCCCGGGCTGGACCCACGCCCCGGCGCGCATGACCGCTTCGACGTTCAGGTCCGCGTCCAGCGCCACCAGGTCCGCGCGCCGGGATGCTTCGATGCTGCCGACCTCGGCCAGTCCCAGCATCTGCGCCGGCGTTTCGGTGGCCGCCCGGACCGCATCCACGAGGGGGATGCCGGCGACGTTCACGGCGTAGCGAACGGCGGCGTCGAGCGTGAGGGTGCTGCCGGCGATGCTTCCTCCCGCAGCAAGCCGCGCTTCACCCGCACGCACGACGACGTCGAGCCCGCCCAGGCGGTACGCGCCGTCCGGGGCTGCAGCCGCCGCCATCGCATCCGTGACCAGCACTGTCCGCGCCGGGCTCGCGAAGACCAGCCGGACGATCGCCGGGTGCAGGTGCACCCCGTCGGCGATCACCTCGGCGAAGACATCCGGATCCTCCAGCAGCGCGGGAACCGGCCCAGGATCGCGGTGATGGATGGGACGCATGCCGTTGAAAACATGCGTTCCCGCGCGTGACCCGGCCGCCAGCGCGGCGCGGGTTCTCTCGTAGTCCGCGCCCGTGTGGCCCACCGCCACCACGACGCCGCGGGACACGAGGCTTCCGATGGCCTCCAGGCTGCCCTTGAGTTCGGGGGCGATGGTGACCATGCGGACCGTCCCGCCGCCCGCCCCGAGCAGCTCCTCGACCTCGGCCCGGTCAGGTGTCCGCAGCTGTCCGGCGTCGTGTGCGCCGCGGTGCTCCGGGCTCAGCCACGGCCCCTCCAGGTGGATTCCCGCCAGCGTGCCGTCCTCGACCAGGGCCCGCAACCGCCGCACCGACGCCGTTAGGGCGGCCAGCGGGGCGGTGACCAGGCTGGCCACCATCGACGTCGTGCCGTGCCGCAGGTGCGCTGCGGCGATCCCGGCTGCGGCGGCCGGACCGGCGTCGTCGAAGCCCTGACCGCCGCCGCCGTGCACGTGGGCGTCGACGAAACCGGGCGCCAGCGTTCCGTCGAAGCTGCGGGCGGCCGGGCCTTCCGCGCGCCCCGCCCCGACGGCGGCGATCCGTGTGCCGTCGACCTGCACCCAGCCGGGTTCCAGCGGGCCGGCGGCGGTCAGGACACGGGCGGCTTCGAGGATCATCGCTGGCTCCCTGGACTCACTACAAAAGGACAACGGGCGGACATCGGGATGCACAACAGCGGCACCCGCCGCGCATGGTCGCGACGCGGTGTTCCATCCGGGGCCGCCGGAGACATCGTTCGCTTATCATAAGGACACCCACCGGCGCGCGGGTTTTGACCCGCGTCGTGTGGCCGAGTGCCTGCTGGGGGCACGGATCATGCGATAGGGATGTATGTCTGACTGGCTAGTCATGCCTGGTGCTGGCACCCGGCGCAAGCGGGCGGGACTCCGGTGACCGCCGAGATCGTGGCGGCCAGCCGCGAACCCGGGGACGGGCTGCCCGCCTCCCCCGCGCACACGGTCACGGTGACGATGACGGACAGCGGGGTGATCGTGCTCCGGCTCCCGGGCGGCACCTCCCTCGGGGCGGAATGCGCCGAGGCCGCCGGGGCGGCTGTCCGGCACGCGGCCGGTGCCCGCAAGCGGCCTGTCCTGATCGACGTCTCCGGGCTCAACTCGATCAACGACGACGCGCGGGACGTCTACCTGCGCTCCACGGTGGTCACCGCCTTCGGCCTGATCGGCAGCAGCCCGGTGGATCGCGTGCTGGCGCATTACCTGCTCCGCGCGCAGCTGCCCGGGATTCCCGCGCGCTACTTCTCGTCCGAATCCGAGGCGCTGACGTGGCTGGAGACCTTCACCCATGACGGCTGAAACAACGCGCGACCCGCGCCTGGGCGAGCTGGTGGACGGCATCGTGCGGCTCGCCGCCGGGGACCACTCGGTGCGCTTGCACTCCTCGCCGGCCCGGGACGAAGTCGACGCCGTGATGATCGGGGTGAACATCCTCGCCAAGGACCTCGCCGCCAGCTACAGCGAACTGGAAGAGCGGGTGGCCACGCGCACCGCGGAGCTCGTCGCGGCGCAGGCCGAGCTCGAACGGGCGGCGCTGACCGATTCGCTCACGTCGCTGAGCAACCGGGTGGCCTTCACGCGCGTGCTCGGCCACACCCTTGAGGCGGCAATGGCTGGCGAGCCGGCGCCGGCACTGCTGATCCTGGACCTGGACTCCTTCAAGGGCGTCAACGACACCATGGGGCACGCGGCCGGCGACGAGCTGCTGCGCCTCACTGCCGGCAGGTTGCTCGGGTGCGTACGCAGCGGAGACACCGTCGCGCGGCTCGGCGGCGATGAATTCGCCGTGCTGCTGCCGCATTCGACCGAAGACAGGGCCCGCAGCGTCGCGTCGCGCATCCTCGAGAGCATGCGCGAGCCCTTCGACCTCGACGGCCGCCGGGCCTCCTGCGGCACGAGCATCGGCATCCGGGTCGCCGAAGCGGGCCAGTCCGCCGAGGAAGTCATCCTGCACGCGGACATAGCGATGTACGCAGCGAAGGCGCAGAAGGGCAGCTCGGTCAAGATTTTCGAACCGGTGATGCTGTACGCGCGGGAACTCGAAACTCTTGCCACGACCGAACTGCAGTCCGCCATCGCAGAGGGGCAGCTGGTGCTGCACTATCAGCCCGTCGTCGAACTGGCCACGGGCGCACTCGAAGGCGTCGAGGCGCTCGTCCGCTGGGACCACCCGGCCCGCGGCCTGCTGATGCCGGACCAGTTCATCGGGCTGGCAGAGTCCACCGGCCTGATCGAGGACGTCGGGCGCTGGGTGCTGCGTGAAGGGACGCGCCAGCTGCAGGCATGGCGCGAGAGCGGACTGACTCCCCCCGGCTTCAGCCTCCGGGTGAACATCTCGAGCACCGAGCTGCAAAGCCTTCAGCTCATCGACATCGTCCGGGACGCCCTGCTGGCCTCCGGCACCGACCCGGCGGAACTCATCATCGAGATCACCGAGTCCTCCGCCGTGGCCGGCGGCGAGGTGGACCAGTATTCGCTCCTGGGGCTGCACAAGCTCGGGGTGCGGCTGGAGATCGACGATTTCGGCACCGGCTATTCAGCCATCAGCTATCTGCAGAAACTGCCGGTCAACGTCGTGAAGATGGACCGGTCGCTGATCAAGGATCTCAACCCCTGCTCGACGCAGGGACCGTTCGTGGCGGCGATTCTGGATTTGATTCATGCCTGCGGCATGCGCGCCCTCGCCGAGGGCATCGAAAGCCCGGAGCAGGCCCGCACCCTGCGTGAACTCGGCTGTGAGAGCGGGCAGGGATATTACTTCTCGCGGCCCGTCCCGGCGGCTGCCTTCGAGGAGCTGGTGCGGGGGTGGCCGGCCGGCGCCTAGAGGCCGGAAACGGAGCTCCTGGAAACGCGAAAGCGGAGGCGCCTCGTCGGGTGCCTCCGCCCTCGCACCCGGTCCTGCAGGGTTCCTGCAGCCGGCAGAGCTAGTTGGTGGCCGCCTTCGGCCACCAACCCACGGCCACCGAGTGCCCGCTGTCGGCGGAGGGAGCCGCGGAGACAGCGGACGCAACCGAGACGCCGCCGGCAACCAGGGCAGCCGCAACCAGCGCGGCGGAAACGAGCTTCTTCATGTGCTACTCCTGATACTGGTGTGATGGAAGTGGAAATTGTGAGGCGCCTTCAGTATGAGGGCCTCGGTGCATGAAAATCCATAACTTTGAAAATAAATATGCTAGTCCGCCGCGACCAGCCGCTTCTGGTGCCGCCCAGCGGGTTTGCGGCCCCATAATTGCCCTATGCCCAAGTCAGCTCCGATGGAATACGTCCTCGCCGAAATGCGGGCGCGGGAGCTGCGGGCCGCCCACGACTTCGCTGCCGCAGCCGCCTCCGCGCGCGAGGCCTCCCGTCTCGCAGAAGAGGCCGGGGATTCGACGTCGGCGTGGCACATGCGCTTCTTCGAGGGCGACTGTCTCGTCGAGGCAGGACAGCGGGAGCTGTGCCTTCCGCTGGTGCAGGCCCTGATCGATTCCCCTGTCGCGTCCGCGGAGCCCGGACTGCTGGCGCGGGCCCTGGTGCTCGCCGCCAAGTGCCTGCAGTCCACCGGACGGCTGGCCGAGGCCGTTGAAGCGGCCACGCGCAGCGTCGGCATCCTGCAGTTCGGCCGCGGCGACGGTGCCCTGCTGCTGCAGGCGCGGCAGGCCCTCGTCGCCGCCCTCGCGGAGAGCGGGGAGCTTGGGTCAGCCTGGGACCACTGCCTGGCCATGAAGGACGAGATCACGGACGACATGAACCAGCAGGACGTCGGAAGGGCCTACTGGACCATCGGCAACGTTGCCTTCCTCAATGACCGCCCGGATGACGGCGTCGACTTCCATGAACGGGCCACGGACACTTTCTCCCCGGGCCGCGACCTGGACCTGTGGGCCAAGTTCAACAAGGCCTCCGCCGCCATGCGGCTTGCCGCGGGCATAGCCGACGCCGGCACGCTTCAGTGCCTGCAGCGCGCGGAACTGGCGATGGAGATTGCCGGGGGCTCCGTGCAGGACCATTTGCTCCTCGATATCGCCCGGGCGAACTGGAACCTGCTCGCCGGGCACGCCCAGTCGGCGGTGGACCTCCTGGCCCCCATCTGCGACTCCGGCGGGGGCAGCATCGCCGCGCAGACCGCCGCCGAAGCCACCGCGCTGCTTGCGCGGGCCCTGAAGCAACTCGGGCAGCACGGGGAAGCGCAGGAAAGGCTGGAGTCGGCCGCGCGGCTGTTCCGTGGGGCCGGGGCGCAGGAGAGGGCCCGCCAGCTGGAGGAGGCTTAGATGGCAAACTCCGCCTCGGGCGACTCCGTCGTCGAGCGCGTGGTGCGGATCCTCGCTGCCTTTCCGGAGAGCGCCGACGCCGTCCAGCTCACCGAACTGGCGAACCGGGCGGGTCTGCCGCAGGCCACGGCCCACCGCCTGGTCCGGCAGCTGGCCGAGCAAGGCCTGCTGGAGGCCGGCCCCGGCGGATCGGTGCGGATGGGCCTGCGGCTGTGGGAACTCGTCAACCGGAGCTCTCCCGCGCTGCAGCTGCGCCAGGCCGCGGCACCGTTCATGGAGGACATCCAGCAGGTCCTGAACCAGAACGTGAACCTGGCCGTGCTCGAGGGCTGGGAGGCGCTCTTCGTGGAGCGGATGTCGCGGCGCGGCTCGGTGGCCAACCGTGCCCGGATCGCCGGCCGGATGCCCGTGCATGTCTCCTCAGCGGGAGTGGCTCTGATGTCCCACCAGGCCCGGGAAGTGCAGGCACGGTACCTCGCGCAGTTCCACGATCCCGCCGGGAAGGTCACCGCCGACGACGTCCGGGGCCTTCTGGCCGAGGCCTCCCGGCTGGGCTATGCGCAACTGGCCGGCGTCGTGGACCCGGACACATGGGGAATCGCCGTACCGGTCGCCGACCAGCAGGGACGGACGGTCGCGGCGCTCGGCGTCGTCGTGCCGCTGAAGGAGGCGCGCATCCAGGCGCTCGTGCCCGCGCTGCGGACGGCCGCCCGGGGCATCGGACGGCAACTCGGGCGGCAGCCCGGCTCCGGCACCCTCCCTCGAACGGCCACCTAAGGCGACCTTTCCGCGCCCGACGTCGCCGTTGGCGCCCTTTCGTGCCGGGTTCCGGCCCGCTCGCACCGGAGTTCAGAGCCCGGGCAGTATCCGGTCCCGCACCTGTGTGCGCAGGATCTTTCCGAGCATGGACCTCGGCATCTCGTCGATGGCCACGATCCGGCGCGGCACCTTGTACGCAGCGAGGTGCTCGCGGCAGTGCGCCCGCAGCGCTTCCTCGTCGAGCGCCGTCCCCGGCTCGAGCTCGACCGCCGCAACCACCATTTCCCCGCCGCGCTCGAGCGGCTTGCCGACGACGGCCGCGTCCTTGACGTCCGGGTGCAGGCGGAGTGCCGCCTCGACCTCGGTGGGCGACACGTTGAAACCGCCCGTGATGATCAGTTCCTTGGCCCGGTCCACCACCGTGGTGAACCCGTCCGCGTCCACCGTGACGACGTCGCCGGTGCGGAGCCAGCCGTCGGCGGTGAGGGTCCTGGCGGTTTCCTCCGGGTTGTTCCAGTAGCCCTGGAAGACCTGCGGACCCTTGAGCAGCAGTTCGCCCGGTTCGCCCCGCTGCACTTCCCTGCCGACGTCGTCGACATCCACGACCTTCATCAGGGTCGAGGGAAACGGCACCCCGATCGTGCCCGTCCGCCGGCTCGGGTGGAAGGGGTTGCCGAGGGCCACCGGGGAGGACTCGGTCATTCCGTAGCCTTCCACCAGCAGGCCGCCGGAGACCGATTCCCACAGCTCCACGACGTGGTCAGGCAGGTTCATCGCGCCGGAAATGCAGAACCTGCAGGAGCGCAGCGAGATGCCCTTCTCCTTCGCGGCCATCGCAGTGCGCTCGTAGATGGGCGGCACCGCGCAGTAGACGGTGGCAGGCGACTTCTTCATCGCGTCCAGCACCAGGTCGACGTCGAACTTGGGGAAAAGGACCAGCAGCCCTTGCTTGAGGACGCCGTAGGTGAGGTAGAGCGTCATGCCGAAGGCGTGGAACATCGGCAGGATCGCATAGAACACCTCCTTGCGGTACTCCGCGCCCTGCATCCATGCCTCGCCCTGCAGAGCGTTGGAATAGAGGTTGAAATGCGTGAGCATGGCGCCTTTGGGGCGGCCCGTGGTGCCCGAGGTGTACTGGATCGCTGCGAGGTCCTTGACCGACGGGCGCGGGTGGGAGGAGTCGATCCTGCCGTGGCTGAGCAGTTCCTTCCACGTCGTGGTGCCTGGCGCCGGTGCCGTGAGGGAGGCGCGGGTGGCGCGCAGCTTCTTCACCGGCAGGCGAAGGGCAAGCCGCTTTGCCGCGGGAAAGGCGTCGAGGAGGTTCACCGAGACGACATGGTCAATTTCGATGTCCGCGGGGAACTCGCGGAGGGCGGCAGTTGCTTTGTCCCAAGCGACCACGACCCGCGCCTGGTGGTCCTCGAACTGGTGGCGCAGCTCGCGGGAGGTGTACAGCGGATTGTGCTCGACGACGACGGCGCCCAGGCGCAGCACCGCGTAGAACGCGACGACATGCTGCGGGCAGTTGGGCAGGATCAGCGCCACCCGGTCCCCCGCGCGCACGCCCAGCCGGCGCAGGCCCTCCGCGGCGCGCTCAACCTGTTCGCCGAGCTCCGCGTAGGTCGTCCGCCGGCCGAAAAACTCCATCGCCGGATGGGTCCCCGCCTCGGCGACGGACCTTTCGAACATCGCCACGAGCGACTGCGTCGGCAGCTCGATCTCGGCCGGGACGCCCGGCTGGTAGTTCCGCACCCAGGGCTGTGTGTTCGCCATGCTGCCATCATTGCGCGGGCAGACGGGCGGAGCGAATCGGGGCCGCCGCACGCGACCGGGAATGCACTCCATTCAACGGAAACGGTGTAACGCCGGTCACGCGGTCCGCCGCACACTGGGAACGGAGGCTTTCGGAACCAAGTACGGTTCCCCGACCAAGCGAGGAATGCGATGACGCAGCGCACGACAGTCAAGACCCAGGTGGCCATCATCGGGGCAGGTCCGGCCGGCCTGATGCTTTCCCACCTGCTGGCCACGGCGGGCATCACCTCGACAGTCATCGAGCTCCGCAGCCGCGAGGAGATCCACCGGACCGTGAGGGCCGGGATCCTCGAGCACGGGACGGTCAACCTGCTCGTGGACAGCGGCGTTTCGGACCGGGTGCTGCGGGAGGGCGACAAGCACGACGGGATTGAGCTTCGCTTCAACGGCGAGAGCCACCGGATCGACTTCAAGGACCTGGTCGGCGAGGCTGTCTGGCTCTACCCGCAGACCGATGTCTTCGCGGATCTGGCGGCCCGGCGCGAAGCCGACGGCGGCGACGTGCGTTACGGTGTGACCGATGTGAGCGCGGAGGACGTGGAGACAAATCCGCGGGTGCTGTTCACCGACGTCGACGGCACGGACTGGGAGCTGCAGGCGGAGTTCCTGGTGGGCGCCGACGGATCGCGCAGCCACTGCCGGTCCCGGATCCCGGAGGCCGCCCGCCGCCGATACTTCCACGAATACCCGTTCGCCTGGTTCGGCATCCTGGCGGAAGCACCGCACAGCTCCCCCGAGCTGATCTACGCCAACTCCCCGCACGGCTTCGCACTGATCAGCCAGCGCACCGAGACGGTCCAGCGCATGTACTTCCAGTGCGACCCGGCGGAGAACCTGGCCGGATGGGACGACGACCGGATTTGGGCCGAGCTGCGCCGGCGCGTCAACGGAAACGGGTTCGAACTCAAAGAGGGTCCCGTCATCGACAAGGTGGTGCTGCCGTTCAGGTCCTTCGTGCAGGAGCCGATGCGCCACGGCAAGCTCTTCCTCGCCGGCGACGCCGCGCACACGGTCCCGCCGACGGGCGCGAAGGGCCTGAACCTTGCAATCCACGACGTCAAGGTCCTCTTCGAAGCCTTTGAGAGCTTCTTCAGGTCCGGATCGACGGCGCTCCTCGACGGGTACAGCGGCGGCGCCCTGGACCGGGTGTGGAAGGCCCAGCACTTCTCCTACTGGATGACGTCGATGCTCCACCAGCTCCCGGCCGCGGACGACTTTGAGCGCTCCCGCCAGCTGGGCGAGCTGCGCTCGGTTGTCTCGTCGCGGCACGGCCGGGCGTATCTGGCCGAGGCGTACACCGGCTGGCCCTCCGCGTAAGGAGCCTTTGAACCGGACACGCGAAAGGCCAGTTCTGGCGGGCTAGGGACTGACAAAGCCGCCGGAACTGGCCGTTCGCGGAAGCGTTACGGTGCCGGCGTCGCCGAATCCGTCGGGGCGGCGGTGGCCGTCGGGTCCGCCGTCGCCGACTGCGTCGGGGACGCGGTCGCCGTCGCGGTGTCAGTCGCCGTGGCCGTCGGGCTCGGCGATGCCGGAGCGTCCACCGGCGGCAGGTCGGTGCCCAGGATGACCTTGACTCCACCCGAACCGACCTCAACGCGTCCGCCCTCGTAATCCTGGACCAGCCCGGCAGTCGCCGACTGGTACGGATCCGTCGTCGGCAGCCCGAGGCCTTCGCGGTTGCGGCAGTCCTGGCACTGGCACGGGAAGGTGATCACGTGGGCCCCGGTGGCAGCCGACCACGTCATCCAAGTGTTCTGAAACGCCTGGAAGAGCGCGTCATCCGGTCCGCTGGATCCGGTGCCGCTCTGGATCGGGATTGCCGAGAAGAGCGCGAAGCCGTGCACGTTCACGCCGCCAAACGACTGGTACTTCTTGTACAGCTCCCCGGTGACTTCGTGGGCCCGGTGGTCGTTGCGGATATCGGGTGCGGAGCTCCAGGTGAGGATGCCGTGCTCGAACGTCTGGGTGACGACGGCAGCCGAAATCGAAGGATTCGCGGCGTAGGGCACCTTCACGGTGATCTCGCCCGACGTCGGGTACCCCAGCACGCCCTTCTCAGCACCCAATTGCGCGTAGCGTGAGCGGATCCCGCCGAGCACCGCGTGCGCACCGTGTCCGCCCGCCCAGTAGATGAAACCGCCCTTGAACTGCTGGTACACGCCGCCCGCCAGCTTGATTTCCTCGGTCAGCGGAAGGCCGAGTCCGCCGGCCTCGGACCCTTGGGTCCGGTACTCAGCCAGGATGCCGCCATGCACGCTGTGCGCCCCGGTCGCCGCGGACCAATAGACGGAGCCGTAGCGGAAGTTCTGGACCCGTCCTGTCCTGCCGCTGTACTCGTTCGAGATGGGTGCGCCGAGGGTGCCGGCGGTCGTCAGGTAGCGAACGCCGATGGCACCGCCGGTGCGGTAGGTCGCCGCATCCGCGGGGCCGGCCGCTGCGAGGGAACAGGCCGCCAGGGCCAGGGCGGCCATAGCGACTGAGAGATTGCGCTTGAGCGACACTGCGTGAGCCTCTGTTTTCTGCAGCGTCGCGCGCTGCTGCCAAGAACCGGTGTTGTGTCGGGATCGACCCGGCCGAGACAGCTGCCTCGCCTTATTTTGTTTCCCCCGGCAACAGAATACGGACGGGCACAGGCGAATTGGGTAACGAAACGGCACCAGTTTGGCGGCCCGGTGCCGGGTGGCCTATTCGAACGAGTATTTGAGGCCGAGGGCGGCGCGCCACGCGTCCAACAGGCGCAGGTTTGCGAGCGTGTCCTCCGGCGTCATCCGCGGCACGTCCGCGGAACCGCCCGACGCCAGGGAGGCGGCGGCCGCTGCGACGGCGTCGGCTTCGCGGGCGTATTCGGATCCGGCGTCAGCCTCGAGCACCTGCTGGGGTTCGCCGACCCGGCGGACAGTGATCCGGGTGGGTTCCTCCGGCTCCACCACCCAGGGCGTGTGCATCCGGATCATGCCTTCGGAGCCGTAAACCGTCACTCCCTCCTCGTCGGAGAGCCCGACGCCGCAGCGCACGTGCGCGGTGATGCCGCCGTCGAACTCCAGCGAAGCCACCGCCCACTCGTCGACACCGGTGTCCCCAACGTAACCGCTGCCGGCGAACCGCACCGGCTCGCGCGGCCCCCCGAGCGCCGCCGAGGCCACCAGCCGCGCCATGGAGACGGGGTAGCCGCCCACGTCGAGGATCCCTCCGCCGGCGAGCGCCTCGTCGAACAGCCGGCCGGTGCGCAGCGGGACCTGGAAGGAGAAGCTCGCGTCAATGTGCTGCACCGCTCCGACGGCGCCGGACGTGAGAAGGTCCAGCAGGACGTCGACCTGCGGGTGGAACCGGTACATGTAGCCCTCGAGCAGCACCACCCCGTGGCGCCGCGCGGCTTCCACGGCGGTGCGCGCGGTAGCCTCGCTAACCCCCAGCGGCTTCTCGCAAAGCACATGCTTGCCCGCTTCGGCGGCCTTGACGGTCCACTCGACGTGATGGGTGTGCGGCGTCGCGATGTAGACGGCATCGACGTCGGGGGCAGCGAGAAGCTCCTCGTAACTGCCGAACGGCACGACACCTGCCCCGAACTCTTGGGCAAACGCAGCAGCCTTGGACAGCTCCCGGCTTGCGACGGCGTGCAGCCGGCCGGTGCTGCTGTACGCCAGCTGCGCCGCGAAGCGCCGCGCGATCGTGCCGGCGCCGAGCACCCCCCAGCGCAGCGGAGCGGCCGCGGAGTGAGCCGTCCCCGGCGCACTCACGACGGAACCCCGAAGATCCGCCAGTCCGCCTCGTGCGTGGCCCCCGGCTCCAGCCGGACCAGGTCGGTGCCGCTGTTGAAGGCGTCCGGCGGGCAGGTCATCGGTTCCACGGCAAGCCCGATCCGGTTGTTCGGCAGCGGCGGCTTCTTGTCCGCGGTGTGCACCTGCAGCCAGCGGCAGGCGCCGTCCCAGGCCATGCCCACCCCGGTCCCGGACGGGTCCATGACCGTCAGCGAGGCGCGGCCGGCGTCGTCGAACGCGATGTCGGTGAAGGCGTGGTCAATTTCTGTCGCCCCGATGGCGCGCGGCACCCGGAAATCGAACTCGTGTCCCTCGACGGGCCGGGTCCGGACCGGCAGCAGCCGGTCCGGGGTCACCTCCAGGAAGGTCCGCGCCGGAACCTGCAGCGTCCAGTCGTCCAGCGGCGCCGGCCCTGCGAGCAGGTAGGGGTGCGGGCACACACCGTACGGCGCCGCCTCCGTCCCGGTGTTCGTCGCCGCCACACCACCGTGCAGCCCGTCCTCGCCCAGCCAGTAGTGCGCCGTCAGGCGCAGCGCGAAGGGGTAGCCGGCTGTCGGCTCGATGGTGCAGGAGAGCACCACCGACGTGTCGTCCCTGGCTTCCAACCCCCAGTCCTGGCTGAACGCGAAGCCGTGCAGCGCGCAGCCGCGCTCCTCCTCGTTCACCGGCACCTGGTAGTCGGCGCCGTCAAAGGAGTACCTGCCGTCCCGGATCCGGTTGGGCCAGGGCGCGGCGATCACGCCGCGGTAGTCCGGGATCGGCCCGCCCTGGGGGAACGGAACCACGAGGTCCCGGCCCTGGAAGGTGAGCCTGCGCAGGGCCGCCGCGCGTTCGGTGACGACGGCGGTGTAGTCCCCTGCCCGGATCTCGTATTCAGTGGCGCTCACAGTCCTCCAGCCAGCTTGTAGTAGGCCTGGTTCCAGCGGATTTCCTTCTTGAACTGGCCCAGCGTCGTGTCCTCGTCGATCAGCAACAGTTCAGTCTGCGCCATCTCGGCGAAGTCCTCAAAGGCTTCCGCGCCGACGGCGGTGGAGAGCACCGTGTGGTGGGCGGCGCCGGCGGTCAGCCAGGCGGCGGCCGACGTGGCGAAGTCCGGCTTCGGCTGCCAGAGGGCGCGGGCCACCGGCAGGTTCGGGAGCGGCTCGTCCAGGGCGACGACGTCAACCGAGTTGGCCACGAGCCGGAAGCGGTCACGCATGTCGGAGAGTGCGACGACGACGCCGGCCCCCGGATCCGTGTCGAACACCAGACGCACCGGGTCCTCCTTGCCGCCGATGCCGAGCGGGTGGATTTCCAGGCTGGGCCGCGAGGTGGTCAGCGAGGGGCACACCTCCAGCATGTGAGCGCCGAGGATCTTCTCCGAGCCTGGCACCAAGTGGTAGGTGTAGTCCTCCATCAGGGATGCGCCGCCGGGCAGGCCCGAGCCCATCACCTTGGCGGCGCGGACGAGCACGGCGGTCTTCCAGTCGCCCTCGGCTCCGAAGCCGTAGCCGTCCGCCATCAGCCGCTGGACGGCGAGGCCCGGCAGCTGGCGCAGCGCACCGAGGTCCTCGAAGGACGTGGTGAACGCGGCGGAGCCGTTCGCCTCCAGGAAGGAGCGCAGGCCCAGCTCGATCCTGGCGCCGTAGCGCAGCGAGTCGTGCCGGTCCGCGCCCTTGCGCAGCTCCGGAACCACGTCGTACAGCTCCTCGTACTCCGCGACGAGGGCGTCGACGTCGGCCTCCGAGGCCGCGTGCACGGCGTCGGCGAGCTCGTTGACGGACCAGGTGTTCACGGAGACACCGAAGCGCAGCTCCGCCTCGGTCTTGTCCCCCTCGGTGACGGCCACGTTGCGCATGTTGTCGCCGAAGCGGGTCAGCTTCAGGCTGCGGACGGCGGCCCAGCCGGCGGCGGCACGCTCCCAGACGCCGACCTGGCGCGCGACCTCGGGGTTGGACGCGTGCCCGACAACTGTCTTGCGGGGCACGCCGAGCCGGGCCTGGATGTAACCGAACTCGCGGTCGCCGTGTGCGGCCTGGTTCAGGTTCATGAAGTCGAAGTCGATGTCGGACCAGGGCAGCTCCACGTTGGCCTGCGTGTGCAGGTGCAGCAGCGGCTTGCGCAGCGCGTCCAGGCCGTGGATCCACATCTTCGCCGGCGAGAACGTGTGCATCCAGGCGGTGACGCCGATGACGTTGTCCGCCGCGTTGGCCTCCAGCGCCGTGCGGCGGATTGCGTCCGAGTCGGTCAGCACGGGCTTCCAGACCAGGCGCACCGGTACGTCGGAGGCCGCGTTGAGGGTGTCCGCGATCTGCCGGGACTGGTCCGCGACCTGCTTGAGGACCTCCTCGCCGTAGAGGTGCTGGCTGCCGGTGAGGAACCAGACCTCGTAACCGTCAAGGGAAAGGGATGCTGCGTTGGTCGAGGCTGCGCTGCTCAAAGTTGTCTCCTGGAAAGTGGACGAGCTGAAACGGGTCCGGCTACTGGCCGTAGACGTTCTGGTAACGGGCGTAAAGCGAGGCGATTTTGTCCGGCTCGATGGGCCGCGGCTCGCCGAGCTGGCGGGAAACGTGCACGGTGCGTGCCACTTCCTCGCACATCACGGCGGCCTTGACCGCGGCACGGGCGTCCTTGCCGATGGTGAACGGGCCGTGGTTCTGCATCAGCACCGCCGGGGAGTTCGAGTTCTTCAGTGTCTCCACGATGCCCTGGCCGATCGAGTCGTCCCCGATCAGGGCGAACGGTCCGACCGGGATATCCCCGCCGAACTCGTCCCCCATCATGGTCAGCACACACGGGATGGGCTCGGCCCTGGCTGCCCAGGCGGTGGCATACGTCGAATGGGTGTGCACCACGCCGCCGACCTCGGGCATATGGCGGTACACATAGGCGTGCGCGGCGGTGTCCGACGACGGCGCGAGCGCCGGGTTGCCCCAGCCGCCGTCGGCCGGGACGCCGTGCAGGTCCGTGACCACGATCTGCCCCGGGGTGAGGTCGTCGTAGGACACCCCTGACGGCTTGATGACCATCAGGTCCTCGCCGGGAACACGGGCCGAGACGTTTCCGGCCGTCCAGACGACCAGCCCGTAGCGGGTCAGCTCGGAGTGCAGGGCGCAGACCTCGGCACGCAGCCGGGCGACCGTTTCCAGCAACGCGCTCATGCGGAGACCTCCACGCCGGCCGCCTTGCGGATCGCGTCGCGCTGGATGGCCTTGAGCCGGTGCATCACGTCGTTGCCTCCGCGGCCGAAGTAGTCGTGCAGCGTGGTGTACTCCGCGAACAGCGCGTTGTAGGCCTCCACGTTCTCCGGGACGGGCGTGTAGACCTCGGCGGGCGCGCTGCCCATGGCGTGCGACGCCGCCGTGACGTCCGGATAGGCGCCCGCGGCGACGGCGGCGTGGATGGCCGACCCGAGGGCCGGAGCCTGGCTCGAGCCGACGGTGGACAGCGGCAGGCCGGTAACGTCCGCGTAGATCTGCATGAGCAGCTTGTTCTTCACCAGGCCGCCGGCGATCACCAGCTCCTGCACCGGAACGCCGGAGGAGTTGAACGCCTCCACGATGGTACGGGTGCCGAAGGCGGTGGCCTCCAGCAGGGCGCGGTAGGTGTCCTCGGGCTTGGTGGCGAGGGTCTGGCCGACGACGACCCCGGAAAGCTCGTGGTCCACCAGCACCGAGCGGTTGCCGCTGTGCCAGTCGAGGGCGATCAGGCCGTGCTCGCCGATCTGCTGCCGCCCGGCCAGCTCGGTGAGGTACTCGTGGACGCCGATGCCGCGCGCCGCGGCTGCCTCCGAGTAGGCCGCGGGGACGCCGTTGTTGACGAACCAGCCGAAGATGTCGCCGACGCCGCTCTGGCCGGCTTCGTAGCCCCAGCGGCCGTCGAGGATGCCGCCATCGACGACTCCGCACATGCCCGGCACATCGCTGAGTTCCGCCCCGTTCATCACGTGGCAGGTTGAGGTGCCCATGATCGCGACCATCTGGCCCGGTTCCACTGCCCGGGCCGCCGGCGCGGTGACGTGGGCGTCGACATTGCCGACCGCGACGGCGATGCCTGCGGGCAGGCCGGTCCATGCCGCGGCCTCCTCGCTTAGCCGGCCCGCGGGCGCCCCGAGATGGCCGATGCGGTGCTCAACCTTCGCGGAGACGAAGTCCTTGAATTCGGGGTTCAGCGCCGCGAGGAAGTCCTCGGACGGGTAACGGCCGTCCTGGTAGATGCCTTTGTAGCCGGCCGTGCAGGCGTTGCGGACATAGTCGCCGGTGAGCTGCCAGACGATCCAGTCCGCCGCCTCCACCCAGTGCTCCATCGCGCCGTAGACCTCCGGGTCCTCCTCCAGCAGCTGCAGCCCCTTGGCGAACTCCCACTCGGAGGAGATCAAACCGCCGTAGCGGGGCAGCCAGGCTTCGCCGCGCTCGGCGGCGAGCCGGTTGATCCGGTCCGCCTGGGGCTGCGCGGCGTGGTGGCGCCAGAGCTTCACGTAGGCGTGCGGGCGGTCCTTGAACTGCCCGAGCTCGTTCAGCGGGGTGCCGTCCGCCGTCGTCGGGACCATGGTGCAGGCGGTGAAGTCCGTCCCGATGCCAATCACCAGGGACGGGTCGATCCCTGCGTCCTGGACGGCGGCGGGGACGGCCCGGCGCAGCACCTCGCGGTAGTCGTCGGGGACCTGGAGGGCCCAGTCGGCCGGCAGCCGGTCGGTGCCGCCGGGGAGCTTGTCGGTGACAACGGCGTGCGGGTACTCGAACACTCCGGTGCCCAGTTCGGCGCCGTCGGAGACGCGGACGACGACGGCCCGGCCGGAGAGGGTGCCGTAGTCGACGCCGACGACGTACTGCTCGGCGCCGGGAGCTGTGCCGGGAGCGCCGCCGGCCGTGGCGGAATCAGCTGTTTGCATGAAGGCCTCCATCCCGGAAGGCCGTGGCCTCATTGCCGGGGATCATGAGCGTGTTGGACTGATCACAATTGTGAGCGCTAACAAACGTGGCTGTCAAGAACTGGAGCGCCAGGTTTATCGGCCTTGGTCCTTGCGTGTGGGGGCCGCGGGGCCGGCCCCGGGTCAGCCGAGCGGGGCCGACGTCGTCGCGCGCACCACGAGCCCCGGCGTCACCACGGCGGCCTTGCCCGCCCCGCCCGTCTCCAGCCGCTCCAGCATCAGCTCGATGCAGAGGCGGCCCAACTCGACGAAGTCCTGGTTGACGGTCGTCAGCGGCGGGGTGAAGTAGGCCGCCTCGGGCTGGTCGTCGTAGCCGACCACGCTGATGTCCTCGGGCACCCGCACCCCGGACTCGTGCAGCGCCCGCAGCACCCCGAGCGCCATCTGGTCGTTGGCCGCGAAGACGGCAGTGACCGCCCGCTCCGCCGCCAGGGCGAGGCCGGCGCGGTACCCGCAGCCGGCACTCCAGTCGCCCTCCAGCAGCACCGAAGCCTCGAGGCCTGCGGCGGCAAGGGCCTCCCGCCAGCCGTCAATGCGGGCCGCGGCGTCGATCCAGTCGACCGGGCCGGAAATATGCGCGATCCGGCGGTGCCCGAGCCGCACCAGATGCTCGACGGCGAGCCGCGCACCGAGCCGCTGGTCGACCGCGACGCCGCTGAGGCCGCCGTCGCCCGCAGCGCCCGCGACGACCAGCGGTACGCTCACCGTGATGTTCTGCAGCACCTCCATGATCCCGGGGTGCGGAACGACGACGACGATCCCGTCGACCGCCTGGTCCATCAGATGCCCGAGCGCGTCCTTGATCGTGTCCGGCGTCACCTCCC
Source organism: Paenarthrobacter sp. DKR-5 (assembly GCF_018531425.1). GTDB lineage: Bacteria > Actinomycetota > Actinomycetes > Actinomycetales > Micrococcaceae > DKR-5. The sequence goes on along the minus strand of NZ_JAHBOI010000005.1, from coordinate 103,769 downwards.
GCAGGCCGGCGATGCTGACGAAGTACCCGGCGTCGCGGGCAGCCTGCTGGATGCCAAGCAAGGTATTGGAGGGTCCGTACTGGGCCATTTCGGTACCCAGGACGCCGATGGTCTGTGACCGGCGGGTGACCAGGCTCCGGGCGGCCGTATTGCGGCGGTAGCCCAGTTCGGCAATGGCTTTTTCGACCCGCTCCTTGGTCCGTGCGCTGACATTGGGGTGGTCGTTGAGCACACGGGAAACCGTCTGGTGAGACACCCCCGCAACCCTCGCCACGTCCTCCATGACGGGCGGCCGCGACAGCTCTGGCCCTGTGGACATCCTCAACCCCTTGCCGGTCGGTCCCGCAACGGCTGCTCCGTTCCGCGCCACCAGCATACGGCGGGCGGCCGGATTTGCGCGGACAGCCCTCGACACTGCTGTGAACGCTCACATAGCATGGCCCGAGATCGACCCACGTTGGCGGCGCCGGAGGGCGCCGGAAGAAACATTCCGGAAAGAGCATATGAAGAACTGGGCAGGCAACCTCGACTATTCCGCAGCCGGCGTCGAACGGCCGGCCTCCGTCGAGGAGATCTCAGAGCTGGTCGCGGCTGCGGAGCGGGTGAAACCGCTTGGCACCCGGCACTGCTTCAACGACATCGCCGACACCTCCGGAACCCAGATCGTGCTCGACGGACTGGGCGGCGCCCCGGAACTGGACAGCGCCCGCGGCATCGTGAGGGTCCCCGGAGGCATCAGCTACGGCGAACTGGCGCGCTTCCTCGAGTCCAACGGGTTCGGCCTGCACAACATGGCTTCCCTGCCCCACATCTCCGTGGCCGGGGCGGTTCAAACCGGCACGCACGGCTCCGGCGTCGGCAACCGGGGCCTCGCCGCGGCTGTGAAGGCGGTGGAGCTGGTGCGGGCGTCGGGCGAGGTCCAGCGCCTGGCGGAGGCCGACGGCGAGGAGTTCCTCGGCAGCGTGGTGGGCCTGGGTGCTCTCGGGATCGTCACTTCGCTCGAGCTGGCGGTCGAACCTACGTACCAGGTGCGCCAGCAGGTTTTCGAGAGCCTGGACTGGGAGCGGGCGCTGGCCGAGTTCGACGACGTCGTCTCCGCTGGCTACAGCGTGAGCCTGTTCACCGACTACTACGGGGACACGATCGGCCAGGTCTGGCGCAAGGTGCGCGTGGACGCCGGGGAGGGACCCGCGCCCTCGGAGTTCTTCGGTGCGCAGGCGGCCACCCGCCCGCGGCACCCCCTGCCGGAGATGTCCGCGGAGAACTGCACGGAGCAGCTGGACGTTCCCGGGCCGTGGCTGGACCGGCTGCCGCACTTCCGGCACGAGTTCACCCCGAGCAACGGCGATGAGCTGCAGACGGAGTACCTGCTCCCCCGGGAGCACGCCGCCGCGGCCCTGGAACGCATGCGGGCCTTGTCGCCGAAGCTGACGCCGCTGCTGTTCGTCTCCGAGATCCGCACCATTGCGGCGGACGACTTCTGGCTTTCACCCAGCTACCGGCAGGACAGCGTGGCGCTGCACCTGACCTGGAAGCCGCGCCAGCCCGAAGTCGAGGCGCTGCTGCCGGAGATTGAGGAGAACCTCGCACCCTTCGGCGCCCGGCCGCACTGGGGCAAGCTGTTCGCCGCCGGCGCCGCGGACCTGGCACCGCTGTACCCGCGGTTCGAGGACTTCCGCGCCCTCGCCGGCAAGCACGATCCGGCCGGCAAGTTCCGCAACGCGTACCTGGAGCGGGTGCTCTTCGGCGGCTGAGTCTTCCCCGAACGGCCGGTTGTGGCGGGTTCCGGGCGCTGGAGCCCGCCACAACTGGCCGTTCGCGCTATGGGGCGGGGTGGTGCTCCGGCCACTCGACGTGCTCCTCGTACCCCTCATGCTTCTTCAGCCAGGAAGCAATGTAGGGGCAGTAGGGACGGATCCGCAGTCCGGCGGCGACCGTGTCGTCCAGAGCGGCCCGGGCCAGGATGCCGGCGAGTCCCTTGCCGCTGAACTCGTCCTTGATCTCGGTGTGGACTAACGCGCGGACGCCGGTGCCGTCGTGGTACTCGGCGAAGCCGGCCTGGACGCCGTCGACGGTGATGTCGTATCGGTGCGCGCGCTCGTCGCGGCTGACGGTGGTCTTCATGCCCCTGAGCATACTGGCCGTCCGGCCGGCCGGCCCGGCGTCACGGTTTCCCCAGTACTGTCCGGCGCAGGAACTTCGACACGTCCGCCAGCTCGTCGAATTCGATGGTGTGCCCCATCTCCGGGTAGGTGTCCGCGGTTAGCTCGGTGTTCTCCCGCAGCCAGGTCCGCGTAAACGCCACCGCGTCCGCGTTGATGACGAAGTCCGCCGTGTCCCGTCCCCAGAAAAAGGGCACGCGCCGCTCCAGCGGTTCGAGCGCCGCGAGCAGGTCGTTCTCCAGCACGAAGCCGGACAGGCCGACGACGGCGGCAAAGGCTTCAGGCCTCAGCCGGAGCAGCGTGCTCGCCATCGCCATGCCCTGCGAAAACCCGAGCAGGCTGACGCTGGTGTGCTGGGCCTTCACGGTGTCGATCCAGGCCAGCACTCCGCTGGCGGCGGCCACCACTTCGGCGAAATCGTTGGTGTGGAAGTAATCGAGCAGGAACCACCCGTAGCCGCCGTCCATCCGCCGCGGCGCGCGCAGCGACGCGCAGGTGAACTCGGCCGGCAGCACGCTGGCGTGGCGGGCCATCCGGGTTTCGTCCGTGCCGTACCCGTGCAGCATCACGAGCAGGGGCGTCCCGCGGCGCTCCGCTTCCGGTCTGGACCAAATGACTTCCGCCATGGCCCCAGCCTGCCGTGGCCGCTGGCTCCGGGCAACCGCACCGCCGCCGGTGCTTGACCTCGGCTGTGCGCTGGACCACACTTTGAGGAGTTTCTGAACTGATCGTTCGATCAAGCCGCTGCGGGTTTCGCGGGCCGCCGGCGCACGTACAGAGACTGGCCGGAGGGACAACGGCGTCCCCCCGGCTGGGTAACCCCTTCCGGTGCCTTGGCCACCGGTGTCAGGGCAGGATCTTCACCGCCGTGTTCCAGTTGTACCGGTCGTGCTCGGGATTGACCTGCAGCCCCATCACCAGGAGCATGAAGGCCTCAAGTTCCCGGGAACGGCGAAGCGGCCCGACGTCGATGGGGCGCAGGCCGCCGGCGGCCACGAGCGAACTGATCTGCCGCTTGGCGGTCTCGGAATCGCCCGCGATGAATACGTCCAGCGGCTGGCCCGCGACGGCCCCCTCCTCGAGCGTGGCGGAGAACGTGGTGTTGAAGGCCTTCACGACGTCGGCCTGCCCCTGGAGCAGGGCCGCCGTCTCCTCCGCCGCTGACGTTCCCGGCGCCGTGGTCAGCTTGTCGAAGGTCGCGTAGTCCACCGGATTGCTGATGTCCACGATGATTTTGCCCTTGAGCCCGTCCCCGTATTCCAGCACCACCGAGCGCGTCTCGCTGTGCGGGACGGCCAGGAACACGACGCTGCCGTCGATGGCGTCGCCCACCGATCCGCCTGTCGCCCCCGCACCCAGCGACTCGACGAGGGCCCGTGTCTGCTCCCCGTTGCGGCCCAGGAAGTGGACGGGCTGGCGGCCGTGCAGCATCCGGACTGCAATCCCGCGGGCCATCTTGCCGCTGCCGATGATGTTGACCAGAGTCATGGCGTTCTGCCTTTCCGTTCGCGGTCCGGCGTGCGGGACCGGCCGGGTGCCGGGCACCCTTGTTCAGTAGGCCCAGTAAAGCCCCGTCCGCAGCCGGTGTCCTGAGTCAATAGTCCCGAAACGCGCCCCGGGACAGCTGCCGCCTCGGCCCTCGCGAGGGGCCCCGGGCCGCCCTTGACACCCCGGGCGGAGGATCTACGCTGAAGGTGTTGCTTGAGTCCGCCGTGTCCTGCCCGCCGCTGGGGGGACGGCCGGAACGGCATCGGAGTCCGACGGCGGGAGGGGCCCCTCCCCGGACGCGTTTTCCTTGCGGCCCCGCGCTCCGGAAGAAGAGTGCCATGTCAACGAATGTAGTGACTCGGCTTGAGGTCAAGTCGCATGATGATCCCGACGAGAAGCGGCGCCCGGACAAGTCGGAGATCGATGTGGTCACCGTCGGTGACTACACCATCGGCCGCCTCTCCTTTGAGAAGGGCTGGCGCTGGTCCGAGTGCATCAAGCCCGTGGTCCACACCGACACGTGCCAGAACAACCATGTGGGGTTCTGCATTGCCGGCACCCTGCAGGTCGAACTCGCTGACGGCGGCTCCGCCACCATCAAGGCCGGGGACTCGTACACGATCCCACCGGGCCATGACGCCTACGTGGTGGGGGACGAACGGTTCGTCAGCATTGAGTTCGTCAGCGCCGCGGACTATGCCAAGCCCGTCTAAAGTCCTCGCGTGACCACGGGGCCCCGAACACGGGGGCCTGACCCTGCGGAGGTCCCGGCGCACTGACTGCCGGCGCCGGGGCCTCCGCTTTGACCGCCGCTGGCCCGCCGAACCGGCCCGGGTTGTTGCCCGCCGGGAACGCCGACTGTACGGTGAGCGATAGCAAGCATGCTGAGCAGTACCCCTTTCGCCGCCCTCCGGCGGCCCCACAGGAGGTTATTCGCACATGAGAATCGGATCTTCGATCTTCCTGATCGCCCTGGGCGCCATCCTGGCGTTCGCCGTTGCAGCCAACCCCATCCCCTATGTCGACCTGCACCTGATCGGCTACATCCTGCTGATCGTCGGCATCATCGGCCTGGTCGTCTCCCTGTTCATGGCCGGTCCGCGCCGCCAGCGCCGCGTCACCGAGAGCCGCTCGATCATCGATCCGAACACCGGCGAGCGCGTCACGCGCAACGTGAGCCGCGACGACGGCCTGTAGGCCCGCCGCCAACTCTGCCCGCGGACCCCTCCCCGGAGCCGGCTCAACCGGCTCCGGGGAGGGGTCCGCGGCGCGTTAACGGGCAAAGTTGCACCCGCGTCGTGCGCGGGCGCCAGCACACCCCCGTATATCTGTGTTTATGTTGATTTATGTTGACAAGTGAAGCCGGTCACAAGTAAAGTCAATGCATTCACAGATTCGGTGTGATGGGCGTCACGAGCTGGCGCTGCATCTGGCAACGACGGGAGGACGGCATGTTTGCTGAGGAACGCCAGCGGCTGATCGCCGATCTCGCCGCCTCCCAGGGCCGCGTGGCCGTCAGCGATCTGGCCGAGCGGTTCAAGGTCACCTCGGAAACCATCCGCCGCGACCTCGCCGCCCTGGAAGCGGACGGCTCCCTGCGCCGGGTGCACGGCGGCGCAGTCCCCGTTGACTCCACCACGACCGTTGAGCGCAGCCTTGAGGAGCGCCAGACGGAGCACCAGCAGGAGAAGCTGCGCATCGCCCAGGCGGCTCTGAAGCTGATTCCGGCCAGCCGCACCGGCTCGGTGCTGCTGGACGCCGGCACCACCACCGAGCAGCTCGCGGACCTGCTCGTGCACTGGCAGCCGGCCACTCCGGACGCCGAACTGCTCGCCATCACCCATGCCGTCCCGATCGCCAGCAAGCTCTCCAACGGCAGCGCCGTCCAGCTCCAGCTGCTGGGGGGCAAGGTCCGCGGCCTCACCGCTGCCGCCGTCGGGCCCTCCACCGTGGAGCAGCTCGGCGCGCTGCGGCCGGACATCGCCTTCGTTGGCGCCAACGGCGTGCACGCCCGCTTCGGCCTGAGCACCCCCGACTCCGAGGAAGCCGCAGTCAAGTCGGCCATCGTCCGCTCCGCCCGGCGGGTCGTGGCGCTGGTCGATGCCTCCAAGCTCGGGGAGGAAGCCCTGGTGCGCTTCGCCGGCCTGCGCGACATCGACACGCTCATCACGAGCTCCGAACCCCCATCCGACCTGGCCGCCGCCCTGCGCGACGCCGAAGTAGAGGTTGTGATCGCATGATCGTCACATTCACCGCCAACCCGAGCCTGGACCGCACGGTCGAACTGCCCTCGGCCCTGCGCCGCGGCGAGGTCCAGCGCGCCACGGCCGTCCGGCGCGAGCCCGGCGGCAAGGGAGTCAACGTCTCCCGCGCCCTGGCCGCCTCCGGCCTGGCAGCCATCGCGGTTCTCCCCGGGGACGACGACGACCCGGTCGTCACAGGCCTGCGCGGCGAGGGCATCAACTACCTGAACCTTCCGGTCGGGCAGGCCCTGCGCAGCAACATTGCGCTGACCGAGCCGGACGGCACCACCACCAAGGTCAACGAGCCGGGACCGACGCTGAGCCCCCAACAGCAGGACCAGCTTCTCGCCGCCCTGCTCGAGCACGCGCGGGGCGCGGCCTGGCTGGTGCTCGCCGGGTCGCTGCCGCCCGGCGTCCCGGACGACTTCTACGCCCGCGTCACCGGAGAGATCCGGGAGCGCCTCGGTGCGCAGGCGCCGCGGATCGCCGTCGACTCCTCAGGAGCGCCGCTGCGCGCGGCTGTGGCGGGCGAAGCCGGGCCCGACCTGCTCAAGCCGAACGCGGAGGAGCTCGCCGAGCTGACCGGCATCGGCGACGGCGACGGTCTCGAAGCGGACCCGGTCCTCGCCGCCAAAGCCGCCCACACACTTGTTTCCCGTGGAGTAGGGGCCGTCCTGGCGACCCTTGGCTCCAAGGGCGCCATTCTGGCCACCGCCGCCGGAAGCTGGCACGCCACGCACGCGCCCATCACTGCCCGCAGCACGGTCGGAGCGGGCGATTCCGCCCTCGCCGGCTACCTGCTGGCGCACACCGCAGGCTCCGCCCCCTCGGACTGCCTGCGCCAAGCTGTCGCCCATGGAGCGGCCGCTGCATCCCTCCCCGGTTCCACGGTTCCCACCGTGGACCAAACATCCCCCAACGCCGTCACCGTCGCGGCACTCTAGTTATCCGCAGGAGGATAGCCATGTCACAGTTGATCACCCCCGAGTTGGTGAGCCTGGATACGAACCTGGGCGCCGATTCGGCTGCTGTCATCCGCCAACTGGCGATGCGGGTTGCCGGCCAGGGCCGGGCATCGGAGGTCGAAGGTCTGTACGCCGACGCCGTCGCCCGCGAACAGAAGACCGCCACCGGCGTCCCCGGCGGCATCGCCATCCCGCACTGCCGCTCGACCTCGGTCCTGGAACCGACCCTCGCCATGGCCCGACTGGCCGCGCCCGGCGTCGACTTCGGCGCCAAGGACGGCCCCGCGGACCTGGTGTTCTTCATCGCCGCACCGGAAGGCGCGGACCAGGAGCACCTGAAGCTGCTCTCGAAGCTGGCGCGGTCCCTGATCAAAAAGGACTTCACCGCCGCCCTGCGCGCTGCCCGCAGCCCGCAGGAGGTCGTCGACCTGGTCGACGGCGCACTGAACCCGGCGCCGGCGCAGCCCGCCGCGCCTGCCGCGGAAGCCGCCCCGGCCGCTCCCGCCGCCGCGGCACCCGCCCGCGGGCCGAAGCGGCTGGTCGCCGTGACCGCCTGCCCCACCGGCATCGCCCACACCTACATGGCCGCGGACTCGCTCGTGGCTGCCGCCAGGGAGGCCGGCGTCGACCTGCAGGTTGAGACCCAGGGTTCGGGCGGCTCCACCCCGCTCGACCCGGCCGTCATCGCCGCGGCGGACGCGGTCATCTTCGCCGTCGACGTCGACGTCCGCGGCAAGGAGCGCTTCGCCGGCAAGCCCGTGATCAATGCCCCCGTCAAGCGCGGCATCGACGAGCCCGATGTCATGGTCCAGGAGGCCCTGGCCGCCGCGGACAACCCGCATGCGCGCCGGGTCCCGCACTTCGGCGCAGAAGAGCAGCAGGAGGCAGCCGCCGAGGCCGCGGGCGAGCACATCGGCCAGAAGCTGAAGAAGGCACTGCTCACCGGTGTCAGCTACATGATCCCGTTCGTCGCCGGCGGCGGCCTGCTGATCGCGCTGGGCTTCCTGATGGGCGGCTACCTGATCACCAAGTACGCGGACAACATCGTGGTGCAGAACAGTCTCTGGAACCTGCCCACCCAGTTCCCGGACAACGCCTGGGGCCCGCTGGGCGCCTACCTCGGCGCGGTGCTCTTCAAAATCGGTGCCCTGTCCCTGGGCTTCCTCGTCCCGGCACTGGCGGGCTACATCGCCTACGCCATCGCCGACCGGCCGGGCATCGCCCCGGGTTTCGTTGCCGGCGCGGTGGCCGGGTTCATGGGGGCCGGCTTCCTCGGCGGCATCGTGGGCGGCCTGCTGGCCGGTTACATTGCGCACTCCTTCAGCCGCCTGAACGTCGCCCGCTGGCTGCGCGGCCTGATGCCGGTGGTCATCATCCCGCTGCTGGCGTCCCTCCTCGCCTCGGGCCTGATGTTCCTGATCCTGGGTGCGCCCATCGTCTGGGTCACCAAGGCGCTCAACGACTGGCTCTCCGGCCTGACCGGTGCCGGCGCGATCCTGCTCGGCGTGATCCTGGGCCTGATGATGTGCTTCGACCTCGGCGGTCCGGTCAACAAGGTGGCGTACTCCTTCGCTGTCGCCGGCCTCGGCGCTGCGTCCATCACCAACCAGGCGCCGTGGCAGATCATGGCCGCCGTGATGGCCTCCGGAATGGTTCCCCCGCTGGCCATGGCCCTGGCCACCGTGCTGGATAAGAAGAACTTCAGCCTCGCCGAACGCGAGAACGGCAAGGCCGCCTGGCTGCTGGGCGCGTCGTTCATCTCCGAGGGTGCAATCCCGTTCGCGGCGGCCGACCCGCTGCGCGTCATTCCGGCGAGCATGCTCGGCGGCGCCGTCACAGGTGCCATTTCGATGGGGACCGGGGTAGGCTCAAAAGCCCCGCACGGCGGTCTGTTCGTCTTCTTTGCCATCGACAACTTCGCTATGTTTGTCGTGTCGATCGCCGTCGGCATGGTGGTGACGGCTCTGTCGGTCATCGCCTTGAAGCGGATGGCCGCCAAGCCGGAGGAAGCGCCCGCCGAGACGGTCCCGGCCGTCGTCTAGGCGTCACGAGGAGAGGGAAAGAACGATGCAGAAATTCTCGGGAGTGGGCGTCAGCCCCGGCCGCGTCCTCGGGACGGTCCGCCAGATGCCGGCCCCGGTCACCGAGCCGCAGGCCGGGGACCAGCGGCCGGCCGACAGCACCGCCGAGCAGGAGGCTGACCGGCTCCGCAGCGCCTCGAAGTCGGTGCAGGCCCAGCTCAAGGCCCGCTCGGACGCTGCGGCCAAGGCCGGCAACGACGAAGCCAAGGCCGTGCTGGAGGCCACCGCCCTGATGGCGGCCGATCCGATGCTGATCAAGTCGGCCGTCAAGCTCATCGAGAAAGGCATCTCCGCCGAGCGTGCCGTCTGGGAAGCCGGCGGCACGGTCGCCGAGACCCTCAAGGGCCTCGGCGGGTACATGGCCGAGCGCTCCCAGGACGTGCTGGACGTCCGGTCGCGCATCGTGGCCGAGCTGCGCGGCATGCCCGCCCCCGGAATTCCTGCCTCCGAAACCCCGTTCATCCTCGCCGGGATCGACCTCGCTCCGGCGGACACGGCCACCCTCGACCCGGCCCTCGTCATCGGCCTGGCCACCAGCGAGGGAGGCCCGCAGTCGCACACCGCCATCCTGGCGCGTGCACTCGGCCTCCCCGCGGTGGTCGCCGCCCCCGGTGTTGAACACCTGCAGGACGGCGTCGAGGTCTTCCTCGACGGCGCTGCCGGGGTGGTCGTCACGGAGCCCGGGGACGAGGAACGCCGCCTCGCGCAGACCTGGAAGGAGAAGGCCGGCGCCCTGCCCGCCTTCGACGGCCACGGCCAGCTCGGCGACGGTCACCGCATCCCTCTGCTGGCCAACATCGGCGGGGCCTCGGACGCCGTCGTCGCAGCCGAGGCCGGCGCGGAGGGCGTGGGCCTGATGCGGACCGAGTTCTGCTTCCTGGACCGCGACACGGAACCGACGGTCGAGGAGCAGGTCGCCAAGTACCAGCCAGCGTTCGAGGCCTTCGCCGGCAAGAAGATGGTCGTGCGCACGCTCGACGCCGGTGCCGACAAGCCCCTGCCGTTCCTGACCGACGCGAGCGAGCCCAACCCGGCCCTGGGCGTGCGCGGCTACCGCACCCGCCGCACGGACCCCTCCGTGATCGACCGGCAGATCCAGGCGATCGGGGTCGCTGCCGCCGCTGCGGAGAAGAACGGCAAGGGAGCCGATGTCTGGGTGATGGCGCCGATGATCGCCACGGCCGAGGAGACGAAGGAATTCGTCGGGCTCTGCCGCGAGGCGGGCATCAAGTCCGCCGGCGTGATGATCGAGGTGCCCTCCGCCGCCCTGACGGCCAAGAGCATCCTTTCCATTGCCGACTTCGCCAGCCTCGGCACGAACGACCTCACGCAGTACGCGATGGCGGCGGACCGGCAGCTCGGTTCGCTCGCGGCGCTGAACGACCCGTGGCAGCCGGCCGTGCTCCAGCTGGTGGCGGCGACCGTGCTCGGCGCCCGTGCGGCGTCGGACGACGTCGCAAAGCCGGTGGGCGTGTGCGGCGAGTCGGCAGCGGACCCGGCCCTCGCCGTCGTGCTCGCGGGCATCGGTGTCTCGACCCTGTCGATGACCTCCCGCGCGCTGCCCGCTGTCAGCGCGGTGCTGCGCAGCGTTACCCTTGCGCAGGCGCAGGAGCTGGCCCAGCTCGCGCTTGGCGCCCTGTCGGCAGGTGAAGCCCGCGCCGCCGTGCGCGCGAAGCTGCCTGTCCTCGAAGAACTCGGCCTCTAACTAAAGGAGTTATCCATGCCCGAACGTAAAGTCACCGTAGCCAGCCGTGTCGGCCTCCACGCCCGGCCCGCAGCCATCTTCGCCGAAGCTGCCGCTGAACAGCCGGTCGAGGTCACCATCGCCATGGACGGAGCGCCCGAAGACGAGGCCATGGACGCCTCGAGCATCCTGTCGCTGATGAGCCTGGGCGCGAGCCACGGCGACGTCGTCGTCCTGCGGGCCGACGGAGCCGGAGCGGACCAGGCCCTCGATGCGCTGGTCAAGGTCCTCGAGACGGACCACGACGCCGAGTAGCACGACGCGCAGCACGACGCCGCGCAAACAGAGGCCCGGGCCGGGTGTTCTCCGAGGAGGACGTCGGCCCGGGCCTTTGTGCTGTCCCGGAAAGAGTGTGCCGGCCCCTACCAGCGGTTCTTGCGCGGCCGCGGACCCTGCTTGCCGCTCTCGTGGGTCGCCTTCACGTGGTGCTCGGTGCTGTGGCCGGTGGGCAAGCTGGTGTAGGCCGTTCCCGGCGCCTTCCTGTACTTGCCCTCCTCGTGCAGTTTCTCCTCCGAATCGGGGTCGAGATGGATGCCTTCCGGCTCAGGAATGTGGGGGCTCATGCGGTCCTTCATGGCGGCACTCTAGTGGCCGCGGAAGCGCCCGGTAAGGGCCTTTCGGGCCGGATTATGTCACACCGATCCGGGCGCCGAATACAAGCTTGCTGATTGTTGCGGTAAAGTAGATGGCCTGCCCGAAGCGGGGCAACTGTAAGTCGCAAGCAAATGACCTCCACGGGAGAAGCCCAAATGCCCACAGACCGAAGCCAGACCGCATCTTATCCCGGTGCCCAACCCCCTGCCGGGGACCCCGGCAAGGCCCCTCGCAAGCCCCTGCGGCTGCGCAAGCGCAAGCTTGAAGTCGGCGACGTCAACGTCGTGGACAAGCCAATGTTGAAGAAGGCCGTCGCCGGCATGGTGGTCGGCAACACCATGGAATGGTTCGACGTCGGCGTCTACGGATACCTCGCCGTCACCATGGGAAAGGTGTTCCTCTCGGACGCCGCTTCTTCAGTCCAGATCATGTTCAGCCTCGGCGTGTTCGCGGTGACCTTCGTCGCCCGTCCGCTGGGTGGTGTGGTCTTCGGACGTCTCGGCGACAAGCTTGGCCGGCAGAAGATCCTGGCCCTGACGTTGATCATGATGGCTGCTTCCACGTTCCTCATCGGCGTGCTGCCCGGCTATACCACCATCGGCTTCCTGGCTCCGGTGCTGCTGGTGCTGCTGAAGCTGGTCCAGGGTTTCTCCACCGGCGGCGAATACGCCGGTGCGACCACCTTCGTCAGCGAGTACGCCCCGGACAAGCGCCGCGGCTTCCTGGCCAGCATCCTGGACTTCGGCTCCTACATGGGGTTCGCCGTCGGCGCGGCTGTCGTGTCCGTCATGCAGCTCACGCTCGGTGACCAGGCCATGCTCGACTGGGGCTGGCGTCTGCCGTTCCTCGTGGCCGGCCCTCTGGGTGCCATCGCCATCTACTTCCGTCTGAAGATCGAGGAGTCCCCCGCCTTCCAGGCGACTCTGGATGCCCAGGAAGCCTCCACCAAGGAGGCCGAGGGCGACGCCGTGACGCACGGCCCGATCGGCATCGTGAAACTGTACTGGCGCCAGATCCTGCTGGCCATGGTCCTCGTGGCCGCAGCCAACACCGTGGGCTACGCGCTGACCTCCTACATGCCGACCTATCTCACGGACTCCAAGGGCTATGACGCCATTCACGGCACCCTGCTGACCATCCCGGTGCTGGTCGTCATGTCCGCCTGCATTCCGCTGACAGGCCGTCTCTCGGACCGCATCGGGCGCCGCCCGGTTCTGTGGATCGGCGCGGTGAGCACCATCGTGCTTTCCATTCCGGCATTCCTGGTGATCGGCATCGGGACCATCTGGTCGACGCTGCTTGGCCTGGCCATGATCGCGTTCCCCGTCACGTTCTACGTGGCCAACCTGGCCTCGTCGTTGCCGGCGCTGTTCCCGACCGCGAGCCGGTACGGCGGCATGGGCATCGCGTACAACTTCGCGGTCGCCATCTTCGGCGGTACGACGCCGTTCATCATCGAGGGCCTCATCCAGGCCACCGGCAACGACATGATGCCGGCCTATTACCTGGTCGGAACGTCCATCATCGGCGCCATCGCGATCTTCTTCATGAAGGAATCGGCCCAGCGCCCGCTGCCCGGTTCGATGCCGAGCGTGGACACCATGGCGGAGGCCCGTGAGCTGGTCGCCACCCAGGACGAGAACCCGCACCTCGACGTGAGCGAGCTGCCGCTTCCCGAGGTGGCCGTGCCCGCCAAGGCATAGGGCGTCAGCGCCCGCGGCTGACCGGTTTGGTCATCAAGGCCTCCGGGACCACGGCAGGGATTGACTTCCCTGGCCTTGGTCCCGGGGGCCTTCGCCTTGGCCGGAGAAAGCCCGGCCGGCCGGCAGTATCCGGCACCAGTGGGGGCGACGGCTGCGGCGCCCGGTGTCAGCGCCCGCGGCTGGCCAGTTTGGTCATCAAAGCCTCCGGCACCACGGCAGGGATCCTGGCGAGCACCTTGTAGCGCTTGGAAGGAATCGAAACAGACTTCCCTGCCCGGGCATCGCGCAGGCCCTCCCGCACCACGCGCTCGGGCCACAACCACATCCAGGACGGGACGCCGCCCATGTCCGCCCCCATGCGCTGGTGGAACTCGGTGTGGACGAAGCCGGGGCAGACCGCGGTCACGTGAATGCCGTGCGGGGCATAAAAGTTGTTGGCCCAGCGGCTGAAGTTGATCAGCCATGCCTTGGCCGCCGAATAGGTGCCGCGGGGCAGGAATCCCGCCACGCTCGCCACATTGATGATCCGGCCGGCGCCGCGGCGCTGCATGGCCGTCAGCGCGGCGTGGCACAGCTCCATCGGCGCCTGTACCAGCACCTTCAGATGCGTGCGTTCGTCCTCAACCGGGTTGTCGGTGAACCACTTGGCGAGGCCGAAGCCGGCGTTGTTCACCAGCAGCGTCACCGGCTCCTGCTCGGAGCCCAGCCGGGCCGCCACCGCGGCGATCCCCTCCTCGGTGGACAGGTCAGCCGGCAGCACCTCGGTTTCCACACCGTACTCGGTGGAGAGCGCGGCGGCCTTCTCCCGGAGCCGGGCCTCGTCGCGCGCCACAAGGACCAGACGGTGGCCGTCGGCGGCGAGCTGGCGGGCAAACTCGGCCCCAAGGCCCGCTGTCGCCCCGGTGATCAAAGCTGTATCAGTCATGCAGCTATCCTGCCTTGGCGGAGAGCTTCCGGAAACGCTCCTCCACCGGCCACTTCACTTTGGTGGCCCAGCCGAACTTCTCGAAGAACCAGATCAGCCGGGCGGAGATGTCGATCTGGCCTTTATCCACGCCGTGGCGGGCACAGGTGGGGTCAGCGTGGTGGGAGTTGTGCCAGGATTCGCCGAACGAGGCGATGGCGAGCGGCCAGAAGTTCCCGGCCTTGTCCCGGGAGTGGTAGGGACGTTCGCCAACCATGTGGCAGACGGAATTCACGGACCAGGTGATGTGGTGCAGCACTGCCACGCGGACGAGCCCTGCCCAGAAGAAGGCCGTCGCCGCACCCCACCAGCTCATGGTGACCAGGCCGCCGACCACCGCCGGCAGGAAGAGCGTGACTGCGACCCAGAGGCCGAACAGCTTGTCGATGCGCAGGATCATCGGGTCCTTGAGCAGGTCGGGGGCGAAGCGCACCCGGTTCGTCAGGTCGCGTTCGAAGAGCCAGCCCATGTGCGCGTGCCAGAACCCCTTTGCCAAGGCCCACGGGGAGGTCCCGAACGCCCACGGCGAGTGCGGGTCGCCGTCCGTGTCGGAGAAGGCGTGGTGCCGGCGGTGGTCCGCCACCCAAGTGATCACCGACCCCTGCACCGACAGCGAGCCGGCCAGGGCGAGGGCGGCGCGCAGCGGCTTGTTGGCCTTGAACGAGCCGTGCGTGAAGTAGCGGTGGTACCCGATTGTCACGCCGAGTCCGCTGACCAGGTAGAAGGCAAACGCGATGATCACGTCGCTCCAGCGCAGCCCCCAGCCCCAGGCAAGGGGCACCGCTGCAACCAGCGCGGCCAGCGGCAGCAGCACCCCGATGTAGACCGCGATTTGCGCACTCGTGGTGCGGGGACCGTCGAGGATAGGCCGGGGGCCCGTGAGCTCCGGGTGGTCCCGCGCATAGGTGACCAGGTCCACCGCGGCGTCCTGTTTTGCCGGCCGGAACCCCGGCCTGGTCCGGCCGGTGGCCGGGGCGTCTCCGGTGGCTGAGTCAGGGGCCTGCTGCGAAGTCATGGGCGCGTCCTTGCGTGGTAGGGATGAACCTACGCAAGCGTAACTTACGGCCGGGTAAGCGGGCTACGGACGGAGTCAGCCGATGCCGGCGCCCACTGCCGACCGCCCCAACCGGGCGGACCTGCCCGAGAACCGGCTTTCCAGCCAGCGGGCAAAGTGGGAGATAAGCACGTTCGTGACCACGTAGACGGCGGCAATGATCAGGTACGTCTGAATCAGGTGGTTGGTGTACGCGGTGAGGTTGTTGGAGGTCTTCATCAGCTCCGGGTAGCTCACCGCATACCCGAGGGTGGTGTCCTTCACGAGCACCACCAGTTGCGCCACCATCGACGGCACCACGATCCGGATCGCCTGGGGCAGCACGATCGCACGCGTGACCTGTCCGCCGCTCAGCCCGATGCTCAGGCCGGCCTCGGCCTGGCCTGACGGCAGTGCCGTGATCCCGGCGCGGAAGATCTCCGCCATCACCGCGGAACTGCACAAGGTGATGGGTATGACCAGCTTCCAGAAGATGTCCGGGTTGATGCCGTACTGCGGCAGGCCGCTGACAAAGATGTACACCACGAGCAGCAGGGGCACGGACCGGAAGCATTCAATCCAGACCGTGCACACGCGGCGCAGGATGCCACCTTTGGAGAGCCGGCCCAGCGCAAGGAGCAGCCCCAGCGGCAGCGCCAGCACCGCGGAAGCGGCCGCCGCCACGGCGGTATTCCCCAAACCTGCCAGCAGGAACAACAAGTACGGGCCCTGGGTGAATTCAGCCCAGCGGTCCGCAGCGAGCTGACCGGCTTGGGCGAAGCGCAGCACCACCAAGGCGGCCACCGCTGCGATCACCAACAGGCTGACCAGCGTCGCGATCCGGATGCGCCGCCTCGCCCGCGGGCCTGCGACGTCGAACAGACTGTCCTGGGTGCTCATCGGAGCACCTTCAGCCGCTGCTCGAGCCGGCTGCCCAGGCCGCCGGCCAGGAGAGCGATGACAATGTAGGCGAATGCCGCCAGCAGGTACGTGGTCAACCCAAGCGCCGCCTTGTTATTGATCTCGGACACTTGGAGGGTCAGATCCTTCACGCCGATCACGCCGGCGAGCGAGGAGCTGAGGAGGATTCCGATGAAGACATTCACGATGGGCTGCACCACGCTGCGGAACGCCTGCGGGAAGAGCACATGGCGCAGCACCCCGAAGAAGTCCAGCCCGACGGCGCGGCCGGCCTCCACCTGCCCGACGGGCACGGCGTTGACGCCGCTGCGGATCGCCTCGCAGGTGAACGCCGCGCCGAGCAGCACCATCGAAATCGCCGCGCAGGTGAAGAGGTCGAACGTGACGCCGACGTCGGGCAGGCCGAAGGTGACCACGACCAGCAGGCTGATCAGCGGGATGTTGACGAACAGCTCGACGTAAAACCTTCCCAGCGCGCGCAGGGGCGCCACCGGACTCACCCTGAACGCGGCAACGACAGTGCCGAGGACAAGGGAGCCGGCAAACGCCACCGCGGTGAGCCGCACTGTCATCCAGAGTCCCGCCAGCAGGTCGCCGAGGTAGGTGGTGAACAACTGGTCCATAAGGGACTCAGGCGTTGATGGCCGGCGGCTTCGGCGGCTGGGTCTTGAGCACCTGCCCCACGGTCGCCTTCCACAGCGCGTCCCACGAGCCGTCCTGCTCGACGATCTTCAGCCACGCGTTGACGAAGGCAAGCGCGTCGCTGCCCTTGTGCAGGCCGATGCCGTACTTGTCGCTGCTGCCGAAGGTGTCACCGACGATCTTGACGTCCTTGTTCTTGGCAGCGTCCGAAAGCAGGATGGACTGGTCAATCACATAGGCGTCGACCCGGCCCTGCTGGACGGCGGCAAGGCACTTGGGGTTGTCGTCGAAGGTCTGGACGTTGGCCTTCGGGGCGACCTGTTCGAGCAGCGTCACGCCGGTGGAGGCGCTCTGCGTGGCCACGTTCTTGCCCGCAAGGTCCGCGACGGAGTTGATCGAGGTGTTGTCCGCCTTGACCAGAATCGCCGACTTGGACTCGTAGTACGGGCCGCCGAAGTCTACTTTCTCGGCGCGCTTGGGGGTGATGGAGTAGGTGGCGAAAATGACGTCCACCGAGTTGTTCTGCAGCAGCGTCTCACGCGTGTCCACGGTGACCTGGGTGAGCTTTTCCTTCGGCTGGCCGATGATGTACTTCGCCAGCAGCTGGGACATCCCGGCGTCGAACCCGGACACCTTGCCGGTGGCCGGGTCGCGGAGCGAGAACAGGGTGGAGGTGTCCGTGCCGCCGCGCACGAGTTCGCCCTTGGCTTTGATGGCCTTGGCCCAGGCGTTGGCCTGCACCAGCGCGTCGCTGGCAACAGCGCCCTTCGCCAGCACTGCGTCGAACGCCGCCTGGTCGATCACCGAGCCGCCCGCCGAGGCGCTCCCCGAGGCTCCCGCGGGCAGCGACGGCGAACCGCCGCAGGCCGCGAGCGCGCCAGCGCCCACGGCGCCAAGACCGAGCGCAAGCATCCCTCTGCGGCTCAGCAGTTGCTTGGAAAACCTTTCATACCCCGACATGCTTGGGAGTCCTCTCGTGCCCGGCGACACCGCGCCGGCCGCCGTCCTGCCTCCCAACCTACGGTGAAACGTTCAACAATCCGAAGGTTTCAGCCGGAAAATTTCCTGATTGTAATAATTGGCGCCCAAGGAGCCGCAGGGGAGGCGTTTTCAGCCGCGCGATTCGTACACGCCGGCGGCGCGCTCGGCGTCGCCCAGTGCGCTGCGCAGACCCGTGAGGGCTGCGCCGTACGCCGCGCTATCGTCGGCGGCGCGAAGGTCGGCTGCCCGCCGGATCGCTTTGATCATGGCGGCCGTCTCCGGTCGCCTGACGTCGGACATCGCCGGGAAGTCGATTTGCCGGGCAGGATCCAGTTCGTAGGCCATCCACCGGCCCAGCAGCTCATCGTGCACGGACTCGACGGCGAGCCGGCGTGCACCGTTCCGGGCGCGGCGACGGCGGCTCCGCGACGCACGGTCACCGAGCAGCAGTACGGCGGCCGCGGCCGCTGCAGCGGCGAGCGCGACGCCGGAAAGCAGCGCACCAGCGGCGGGCTGGGTGGCGGCTGGCACCAGGACCGCCGGCAGCAGCAGCGCTCCGCCTCCGAAGGCGGTCCAGAAGGTTGAGTCGGCGCCGCGACGGGCCGCCCGGACCAGCAGCCAGGCCGTCGAAACGACGATGAGCACAACCGCAGCAGCCCACCAAACCAACGGCTCCGCGCTGTTCATGGCCGGTCCTTCCAGACGACAACCCCCCTACTGCCATTGGAATCCCGGGACAGGGGATAGTCAAGGGCCGGCCAGGGGCGGAGCCGGCCGTAACGCGGGCGCCCACCGGCCGGCCACCCGCCGCGCCTGCCCGGCGTCAGGCGGTCAGTTCAGCCAGCACCCGGGGCAGCTCGTCGAGCAGTTCGCGCGCAAGGTAATTCAGCGGCCCGACGCTGGCGCCCAGCCGGTCCCCGGCGGTGGCATGGGCGTAGGTTGCCCAGCACGCGGCCTGCGCGGGCGCGGCTCCGCGGGCCAGCAGCCCGCCCGCAGCGCCGACCAGCACGTCGCCGCTGCCCGAGGTCCCCAGCCCGGCGCTGCCGGCAGGAACCTGCCAGATGCCGCCGTCGGCGTCGGCCACCGCCCCTTGGACGGAAACCACAGCCGCGTACCTGCGCGCAATGGCCACTGCCGCCGCCGATAGATCCTTGCCTGCTGCAGCCTTCCCGGCAAGCAACCGCTGGGCCTCGGCCGGATTCGGAGTGAGCAGCAGCCGGCCGGCCCACTGCGGGTAAAGGTCCTCCAGCCCGGGCAGCACCCCGAGCGCGTAGGCGTCGAGGACCACCAGGGTGTCGCCGCCGATCGCGGAGGCGAGGCTACGCAGCAGCGCCGCCGTCTGCCCTGCGTCGTCCAGGCCTGGGCCGACGAGCACGACGTCGGCCCCGCCCAGTTCGTCCGCCGCGGCGGAGAGATCCGACCCGAGCACCGACCCGGCTGCGTTCTCGGGCAGGCCGATCACCCCGGCCTCGGGGAGCGCGACGGCGGTTGCGACCGCGGTCGACTCGGCGACGGCAAGTGTGAGCCGTCCCGCGCCCGCGCGCAGCGCGGCGAGCCCGGCGAGCATCGCTGCCCCCGGCGTGCGCCGCGCTCCCCCGACCACCAGGATGGAGCCCCTGTCGTTCTTGCTCTCTGCGTCGCGCGGCACCTGCCAGCCGCGCAGCAGCGCGGGCGTAACGACTTCAGCGCGGGTGGACATTGGTGTCTCCCGCATGGTCGGTCACCGGAGCGCCGCCGGCTTCGAGGTGGTCAACCTCGTTGAAGGATTCAAGCTCCCAGAGCCCTTTCCCTGAGGGCCGCACCAGCCGGGTCACCGAGCCGTTGCGCACGGTGGAGGTGGAGGCAATCGAGAGCAGGTGCTCCTCGGTCAGGCCTTCACAGACGTAGCGGAGCAGCAGGATCACGGCGTCGTGGCAGACCACCGCCACCCGCCGGCCCTCCTCGAGCTGGTCCAGCTCGGCCAGCAGGGAACGCAGCCTCAGCGCGACGTCCGCCCAGGACTCGCCGCCGGGCGGACGGTAATAGAACTTGCCCAGCCACTCCCGGCGCCTGGCCTCCTCCGGGTACCGCGCCTCGACACCCGCGCGGGTGAGCATGTCCAGCACGCCGAGTTCGCGGTCGCGGAGGCGTTCATCGAGCCGCATCCCGAACTCCGGTTCGAATTCGAGTCCGGCAAGCTCCGCCGTCTCGCGGGCCCTTCGGTAGGGCGAGCACCAGGCGGACTGCGGAAACTGCGACGGGGCCAGCGAAGAGAGCCATTTCCCCACGGCTTCGGCCTGGCGCCGCCCGGCCCCGCTGAGCGGGACGTCGGCGTCGCGCCGGTCAGTGTCAATGGTCTCGGACCCGGCGGCCTGCGCTGCGGTCGCGACGAGATTGCCTTCGCTCTCGCCGTGCCGGACCAGGATTAGTTCTACTGCTCCCATTTCTCGACTGTAATACTAAGCAGCCTTGGTTTCACGTCGGAGCGCACCTAGGCTGGGGCCATGACGTCGCATGCGTTCCGTTATGACCGCCGCTTCAGCCCGCTGCTGCGGCTCTGGGGAGTGAATGTTGCCCGGGCGTCCGTCGTCGTCGACGACGGCGAGGGCGAACTGGCGGTGCTTTTTGGGCCGTGGGGTCTGCGGACATCGCTGGGGAACATCGAATCGGCCGAGCAGAGCGGTCCGTTCAAGTGGTTTCGCTCGGTAGGAATCAGGCTTTCCCTGGCAGACAAGGGCATCACCTTCGGCACAGCGGCGGACCGCGGCGTGTGCATGGTGCTGCGGTCCCCGGCGTCGGTCACCTTCCGGGGCCGGCCGCTGAAGCTGCGCCACCCCAACATCACGGTGACTGTTGAGGATCCGCACGCGCTAGTGGCAGCGGTGTCCGCCGTCTAGGCAGACACCGCCGTCGGACGGTTTGTCCCTCTTATCCTTCGCAGTCCTTGCAGTAGACCTTGCCGTTGCGCTCGGCCGCCCGCTGCGAGCGGTGGTGCACGAGGAAACAGGAGGCGCAGGTGAACTCGTCAGACTGGACCGGAACCACTCGGATCAGCAGCTCCTCGCCGGAGAGGTCGGCGCCGGGCAGCTCGATGCCCTCGGCCGTGTCCGCCTCGTCCACGTCGATCAACGCAGTCTGTGCACCGCTCCGCTGCGTCTGAAGCGCCTCAATGGACTCGGTCGACTGCTCGTCGTCCTTGGTGCGCGGCGCGTCGTAATCAGTTGCCATGTAAGTGAAATTGCTCCTGCTGGGTTCGGTTGTTGTTTGCTGAATCAGCGAGTATCTCAACGTGCCGGAAGCGCAAATAATTCCGCGTCCCGGCGAACCGGACCCAGCAGGAGGAGAGCACGCTAGCCGACCTGGTCGTAAGCGCGCTTGGCGGCGGCCTGCGCGTCCGCGAGCGCCTTCTCGGGGCTCTTGGACCCAAGCAGGGCGGACGCGATCGCGTTGTTGACTTCGGTCTTGATGGTCTGCCCGGCCGGCGACGCCCCGAGGGACTTTCCGGAGTTCAGAACGTCATAGTAGGTCGAGATTGCCTGGTCGAAGCCGGTGTTGCCCGTGGTCTTCACGAACTTCTCGCGGACCAGCTTGTCCGCCGAGGGAGAACCGGTGAAGAGACCGGTGTTGATGCCGCCAGGGGTGGAGGAGATCTTCTGGGCACGTGCCGCGCCGGCAGCTGACCACGCCTCGTCGGTGACCAGCGACGTCATCCAGGCGCACGCGGCGTCCGGGTTCTTGGCACCCGCCGGGATCACGAACGAGGTTCCGCCGGCAACCGTGAACGGTTTCCCGTCCTTGTCCTTGAACGGCACAGCGGAGATCTTCAGCGTCTGCGAGTACGGCGACAGCACATTGACGTACCACTGGGCATCAACCTGGGCTCCGACCTGCTTCTTGACGAACTGGTTGTCTTTTCCGAAGGTGTCGAAGGCGTCGCTGAAGCTCTTGGCCTTGGCGTAGCCGCCCTGCGCGTCGTAGATGTCCTTGAGGAACGACAGTGCCTTGACGTTGGCCGCGTCATCGAGGGTCGGCGCGCCCTTTTCGTCCATCAGCCGTCCGCCCTGGCCCAGGATCCACAGCTCAGCCTGGCCAGCCGCGACCGGGTCAAAACCCAGGGTGACCGGGTTGCCGCCGTTGGACTTGTAGGTCTTGGAGATGGCATTGAGCAGCTTTGCCTTATCCGAGGTGTCGATATCCGCTGCCGAAACGCCTGCCGGCTCGAGGACGCTTTGGTTGAGGATGATCGCGGCCGGCTGGTAGAACTGCGGAACCGCCCAGATCTTGTCCTGGTAGGTGACTTGCTGCGTGACGGCCGGGTAGAACTGCTTCGCAGGGTCCATGCCGTGCGCGCTGAAACACTTGTCCAGCGGCTTGATGAGTCCCTTCGCGGCGTACGTCGCCACGAACGCCCGGTCCATCTGGACGACGTCGGGCACCTCGCCGCTGGCGGCACGGGTGGTGAACTTCTGCGCGTCGAAGGGGGTCTGGTCCATTGTGATCTTGACGTTCGGAAGCTGGTCGGCGGCGTACTTCATCCGCGCCTTACCGACGTCGTCGGCATTGTCGAAAGCCCACGCATTCAGCGTGCCGGACGCGTCTTTCTTGAATTCCGCAGTGTCCGACGACGACCCGGTGCCGTTGCCGCCGCCACAGGCGCTCAGTCCCACCACCGCCAATGCGAGAACCGCCAGCCTTTTGTTCCGAAGACGCATCTTCTTCCTTTCCCCACTCCATTTAAGCCAGTGCTGCCAGTAAAACCGTCACCCAGCCGCTACTGTAAGTATGCTTGCTAATCCGAAAGCTAGCGGAAGCCGCAGGGGGGCGCAAGGAAGGGCCACCGGTGCACGTTTCGTGTCCGATGTGGCGGATGGTGTGGGAATTTGAGAACGGGGTGCCCTTGGTGGGAGCAGAAGTAACGGCAGGTGCCGCATCCGCCGGAGCCACCAGCAGGCCGAAGCGGGCGAGGAACAAATACAACCGCCGCGAGGCGCTGGCGGGCTACTTGTTCATTTCGCCCTGGATCGTCGGCTTCCTCGTCTTCATGCTCGGCGCCATGGCATACAGCCTCGTGATCTCTTTCAGCCACTACAACCTGGCCACCAACGTGGCCAAGCCGGCGGGCCTGAAAAACTACGCACTGCTGTTCGAGGATCCCAAGGTCGCCACGTCGCTGGCGAACACACTGTTCTACGCCGTCCTGGCCGTGCCGCTGGAAATCTGCGTTGCCCTTGGGCTCGCCCTGCTGCTGAACCGGGTCGGCCGCGGAGCCGGTTTCTTCCGCACGGTGTACTACCTTCCGAAGATGACGCCTTCGGTGGCAACCGCTGCCGTGTTCCTGCTGCTGCTGAACGGCAACACGGGGGCCATCAACCAGGCACTCGGCTTCTTCGGCATCACAGGGCCGCAGTGGCTCATCGACCCCGCCTGGGTGAAACCCTCCATCGTCCTCATGACGTTGTGGGGGGTCAGCGGCACGATGGTGATCTTCCTGGCGGCGCTCAAGAGCGTTCCCCGGGAGCTCTATGAGGTCGCCTCCCTGGACGGGGCGGGCCCCGTCCGCAAGTTCTTCAACATCACCCTGCCCATGATTTCCGGTGCGGTGTTCTTCAATGTGATTGTCCTGACCATCGCCGCGCTCCAGGTCTTCGACCAGGCCTACCTGCTGTTCTGGAGGGACCAGACCAACGCTTCACCCGAAGCGTCCCTGTTCTACGGGATCTACCTTTTCCAGCAGGCTTTCCGCGAATTCAATTTCGGCTTCGCCGCGGCAATGGCGTGGGTCCTGTTCGTCCTGATCCTGCTCATCAGCCTCATCCAGGTGAAAATCGGCAACAGATTCGTCTACTACGAGGGGGAGAAGCGCTAATGGCGACGACCAGGATTCCGCCAGCCGGCCCTTCAGTGCCCGTCCCGGCCCCGCCAGCCGGGCGCCGGGATACGGCCGCGACCCCGCCGCGGCGCCGGAAGGCCCTAACCCCGCGCTCCCGGGCGGGCCGGGTGCTCCTCTGGACGGTGCTGGCGCTGGTCAGTGCCGCATTCCTCTACCCCTTGGCGTGGCTGCTGGCCGCAAGCCTCAAGCCCCGCGACGAGGTCTTCGACAACGCACTCATCCCGCGGACGTTCTCCCCGCAAAACTACATCCAGGTGTGGGAACAGCTGCCGCTCGTCAGCTGGGTGACCAACAGCTTCCTGATCGCCATACTGGCTGCCACGCTTGTCACCGCCTCCAGCGCGCTCGTGGCCTTCGGCTTCGCTTACTTCCGGTTCCCGGGCCGCAACTTCCTCTTCGGGCTCGTCCTGGCCACCATGATGCTGCCCGGGGCGGTGACCATGGTTCCGCAGTACCTGATCTGGAAGAACCTCGGGGTGCTCGGCACCTGGATCCCCCTCTTCGGGATGAACCTCTTCGGCTCCGCTTTCTACATCTTCCTGCAGCGGCAGTTCTTCCTCGGGCTGCCCCGCGAACTGTTCGAGGCCGCGCGAATTGACGGGGCAAGCTACTTCGGCCTCTTCCGCCGGATCGCCCTGCCCCTGTCGATTCCTTCGCTGGTGGTGATCTTCATCTTCGAATTCCAAGCCAGCTGGAACAACCTGCAGTCCGCACTCATCTACCTGAACGCCGGATCCGTCGACGGCTTCACCGCCCCGCTCGGAATCGCGTACGCCATGACCAAATACAGTCCCACCAACGGCGGCCAGGGCGATTACCAGTACGTCATGGTTGCCACCCTGCTCATCACGTTGCCCATGCTCGTGCTGTTCGCGTTCGGGCAGCGGCACTTCATTGAAGGCGTCGCCACGGAGGGCCGGAAAGGGTAGGCCCTTTTAGGGCACCTTGGCCGAAAGCAGATCAGCGATTTCGGCGACCGAATGGCTGCGCTGCCGGTACTCCCGCTGCAGGATGGACAGCACCGCCTCGGCGGACCCGGCATCCTCGGTTCCGATGGCATCGGAAGCGTAGATCACCCGGAAATTGTTGGCGAAGGCATCCGCAGCTGTCTGTGCCACGCAGTTGTGCGCGGAGATTCCGGCCAGCACGAGCGTGTCGACCTGAAGGTTCCGCAGCCGGAACAAGAGGTCGGTGCCGAGGAAGGCGCTGTCCCGGGTTTTCGTCAGCTGCGGAAAGCAGCCTTCGTCGAGGCCGGGAACGAGTTCGGCCTGCTCGCTGCCCCTGAAGATGAACCCTTGGTCGTCGTCGAGCATGTTCAGCGACCACGTGGACTTGTCACGCTCATGCTCGGTCTTGATGAAGAGAACCGGTGAGCCCGAAGCCTCGGCGGCCGAGATGAGGAAATTGCAGGCCCGGACCAGGTCCTCCTGGCTCTCCCGCATGACCGGATCCTCAAAAAAGGCGTTTTGCATGTCGATCACCAACACCGCAATCACGGTACCCCTCCCCGCCCGCAGAACGGGCCGATTGCTGCAACCACGACCAATGATAAGCCTACTGATCGATGGGCGCTGGCGGGGCTACGGTGCGGTCCCGGGTTTGGATGAAGGTTCTAGTCCTTGCGGCGGAGCGCTGCGCGTCGTGCCGTGAGCTCGGTCTCGTCGATCTCCCCGCGGGCGAACCGTTCGTTGAGGATCCGCTCGGCTTCCTCGTGCGGGGCCCCGTAAGGACCGGGGGCGTGCGGGCCGGGCGCGTGGGGCCCCGAGGCGCCGGCACGCCGGATCAGCAGCACCACAACCGTGATCACGCCGCCCCAGAAGATGAGCATCAGCAGGCCCATCGCTATCCAGCCGCCGATTCCCCAGCCGCCGTCCCATCCGTACATCATCTCGGACCTCCTTGAGAGGAGTGTCCACCCGTGGCGGGGATGTGCAAAGAGGCGTTGGTCCCGGCGGCCGCAAGGGGAAACCGCAATGAAGATGGGTGGGCCCTGTGGGGCTCGAACCCACGACCCACGGATTAAAAGTCCGATGCTCTACCAACTGAGCTAAAGGCCCCAGACGTCCACCCGAAGGTGCACCGTATCCACTTTAGCGCACCGCCCGGGCGCACTCCACAGGGCCCCGCGGCCGGTCCTGGGCGTACTCGACCGCCGCAGGGCTGAGGAGTAGTGTCGGGGCATGAGCGAACAAGCAGGATCAAGTGCTCCCAGGCACCACAAGCCGAAGCCGTTTGCACCGGTCGATTTCGAACCGTTTGCCGGCGGCGCAGACCCGGCGCGTGTCTCCGAAGCAGCCCATCTTGCCGCCCACGCCCTCATCAGCCACGGCCGCAAAAGCGATGATCCGGCGGTCACGAAGCGCCTGATCAAGCTCGCCGACAAGGAGGGCCTCGAGGCCATCGCCGAAATGTGGGCCGAAAGCCCTCCCCGTTCGCTTCCGGGAGCCCTTTGGCGGCTCTACGCGCTGCGTGCCGCAACCCAGCAGAACCCCGACCGCATGGCCGCTTTCTTCCAGGCCGGCAAGGACACCGCGCAGGTGTCCCACGTCGTCGCCGGCGTCGCCGAGCCTCCCGGCGCGGACGAGGTCAGGCACATGGCTGATGCCATCCTGTCCGGGGCCTTCGACGGCGACTTCGACGTCGCGCTCGAACGCTCGGCCGCGTTCTGCCGGGTGGTCGCCCTGGGCCAGGCGCGGTTCGCCGACGACTCGGAACACAGCAACGAAAACCGCAGCTCGAAACTGACGAAAAACTCCCACCAGCTGGTCAAAACCGCCGAGGATCTGGAGGCAGCCGCAGCTGCCTGGCGCCGCGGCGAACTGGACTAGCCGGGCGCCCCAAGCCGCCCCGGGAAGCCCCCAAATGTCAAGGCCCGGCTCAGGTTGACACTGGCCGCAGCGGGGTGAAGACTGAAATCGGTGTCGGACCGTGGAAGCCCCGGGCTCCAACTAATAGCCGCTTCGAGCGGCCATACGCCGAGAGGCGCTCCCGGTTCGGCACCATTTTTTTCGCCCTAAATCCACCCGGTAAAGTTGGCATCGCTGCATGCCGCCGGACAGCGCGCAGACGGCACCGTTTCCTGTCTCTGCCTACCGAACCGTGGTGACGCGTGAAGTTTCGACTATTCCCCCAGGAGACCGCCGGCCTGCGCCTGCTCTCCCGAATGGCCGAACAACTCGTGGCCGGCGTCGCCACCCTCTCGGAACTGCTTGGCGCACCCGCGGAAGCGTATGACCGCCTCGCGGAGCAGCTGCACCAGCAGGAGGCCGAAACCTCGCACCTGCACTTCGCGCTGCTGACCCACATGCGCACCAGCTTCGTGAATCCGCTGCCGCGCGAGGACATGTATGTGCTCTCCCGGTTCCTCAACGAAGCCATGGAGAAACTCGACGCCGCCGCCGAGCTGATCGCCCTGTACAAGCTCGCCCGGCTGTCCAAGCGGGCTTCCGAGCAGCTGGAAATCATCGCCCGGCAGGCGGAGCTGACCGTGGACGCGATGGCCCGGCTGGACAACCTCGACGACCTCGAGGATTACTGGATTGAGATCCTGCGCCTGTCCAAGCGCGCCGAGCGCACCCACCGCGTCTACGTCTCCGAGCTGCTCGCGGACCACAAGCCGGCCAGCTACGCCAAGCACCGCGACATCGCCAACCAGCTGGTGGAGGTCACCAAGGACATGCGGCGGGTAGCTACCCAGGTGGGCAGCATCATCGTCAAGGAATCCTGAGGTGACCACCCTCCTGTTGGTGCTGGTGGTCCTGCTCACCGGCGCCTTCGCCTTCCTGAACGGCGCCCGCGACGTCTCCAACGCGGTGGCCGTGACCGTGCGCGCCCGCTCGCTCACCCCCACCGTCGCCGTCGGCCTGGCGGCCCTGTTCAACCTGATCGGCGCCTTGATCAGCACCCCTTTCGCGCTGGCCTTCAGCGACCGCCTGCTCGGCATCCCCGCGACCCGCAATGAGCTGCCCCTGCTGCTGGCAGGAGTGCTCAGTGCCTGCCTCTGGGGCGCGTACCAGTGGCGGCGGGGGCTGCCGTCGTCGTCCACGCACGCCCTGGTCGGCGGCCTTGTCGGGGCCGCAGCCGCCTCCACGCTGCTTGGGCACCCAGTGATTTCCGGCCTCGGAGCATCCCTGTGGCTGCAGGTGTTCCTGCCGCTGCTCGTCTCGCCGGTGATCGCCTTCACCGCCGCACTGCTGTTGACCTACCCCGCCGTCTGGGCGGCCCGCTATTCCCAGCCGAGCCTGGTGCACCTGCGGGCACGGAGGGCGCTGTCCGTCAGCACGGCCGCCGTCGCTTTCGGCCACGGCCTGCAGGACGCGCAGCGTTCCACGACCGTCATCCTGCTGGCCCTGGCCGCGTCGGGAGCAGCGGCCGACGGCGGCCAACCTGGCTGGGTGGGCATCTTCATCGCCGTGCTCCTCACCGGGGGCACTCTGGTGGGCGGCTGGCGGATCTCGCACACGCTCGGCTTCCGCCTGGTGCGGGTGGATCCGCTGCGCGGCTTCGTCGCCCAGCTGCTGAGTTCGGCGATGCTGTTCATCGGCGCCATCGGGCTGCACCTGCCGCTCTCCACCACCCACACGGTCACGTCCGCGATCGTGGGAACCGGCTTCGGCCAGCGGTTCGCGGCGATGGACCGGCGCACCTGGCTGCGGGTCCTCGCCGCCTGGGTAGTCACACCGCTGGCGACCGCGGCCGCCGGGGCGGTCTTCTTCCTCGCCCTCTCCCCGGTCACGGGCTAGGTACTGCCCGGCCGCCACGGGCCGGGCAACATCGCCGCGCCCGCCGCCGGGCCGGTAGCCTGACCCCATGGAGGTTCACATCGGCACCTCAGGGTGGAGCTACGACCACTGGAACAACGTGCTCTACCCCGCCGGCACGCCCTCGGCGAAGCGGCTGGAGTACTACACCGGCAACTTCTCCACGGTGGAGCTCAATGCCAGCTTCTACCGGTGGCCGCGGGACACCACGTTCGCGGGCTGGCGGGACCGGCTGCCGGAGGGCTTCCTGATGTCCGTCAAGGCGCCCCGGGGACTCACCCACGCGAAGAAACTCCTCGAACCGGAGGTCTGGATCGAGCGGATCTCGGGTGCCTGGCACGAGCTGGACGGCAAGCGCGGGATCCTGCTGGTGCAGCTGCACCCGGCGCACGAGCGCGACGACGCGCGGCTGGACTACTTCCTGGGCCGCCTTCCGGAGTGGATCAGGGTGGCGGTCGAGTTCCGGCACCCGAGCTGGCATGATCCGGCCGTCTTCGACCTGCTGCGGCGCCACGGCGCGGCCTACACAGTGATGAGCGGGGCCGGGCTGCCCTGCGTGCTGGAGGCAACCGCACCGTTCGTGTACGTGCGCTTCCACGGCCCGGACGAGCAGTCCCTGTACGCGGGCTCCTATTCCGACGCGGACCTGCACTGGTGGGCGGACCGGATCAACGAGTGGCGCAGCGGCGGCCGGGAGGTCTTCGCGTATTTCAACAACGACGGCGGCGGGAACGCGGTCCGCAACGCGTGGACCCTCCGGTCGATGCTGGCCCAAACGTAGCGCGAGCGGCCAGTTGCGGCGGGCTCGCGCGCCGCGAGGCCGCCACAACTGGCCGCTCAGCCGGGCGAAAGGGCTTATCCGAAGCGGCCGGAGACGTAGTCCTCGGTGGCCTTGACGGACGGGTTGCTGAAGATGGTCTGCGTGTCCGCGTACTCGATCAGCTTGCCGGGCTTGCCCGCACCGGCGATGTTGAAGAACGCCGTCTTGTCCGACACACGCGCCGCCTGCTGCATGTTGTGCGTGACGATCACCACGGTGTAGTTCTCTTTGAGCTCGTTGATCAGGTCCTCGACCGCGAGCGTGGAGATCGGGTCCAGCGCCGAGCAGGGCTCGTCCATCAGGATCACGTCCGGCTGCACGGCGATGGCCCGGGCTATGCACAGGCGCTGCTGCTGGCCGCCGGAGAGCCCGGAGCCGGGCTTGTTCAGCCGGTCCTTGACCTCATTCCACAGGTTCGCGCCCTGCAGCGACTTCTCCACCAGGGCATCGGCGTCCGACTTGGAGATGCGGCGGTTGTTCAGCTTGACCCCTGCGAGCACGTTGTCGCGGATCGACATCGTCGGGAAAGGGTTCGGCCGCTGGAAGACCATGCCGATCTGGCTGCGCACCGTCACCGGGTCCACGCCTTGGGCGTACAGGTTGTCGCCGTCGAGCAGCACCTCCCCCTCCACCCGGGCGCCGGGCAGCACTTCGTGCATCCGGTTCAGGGTGCGCAGGAACGTGGACTTGCCGCAGCCGGAGGGGCCGATGAAGGCAGTGACGGAGCGGGCGTCGATGTTGATGTTGACACCCTCCACGGCGAGGAACTTGCCGTAGTAGACGTTCAAGTCCTTGACGTCGATTCGCTTGGACATTTTCTTCCTTTGCTTCGCCCGGCGTGCGCCGGGAAACAGGTACGGAGGCCTAGCGGCCGGTCTTGGGGGCGAAGAACCGCGCCACCAGACGGGCACCGAGGTTCAGCAGCATCACCATGATGATCAGCACCAGGGCCGCGGCCCAGGCACGCTGGACGCTGGGGCCGGGATTGGCCGGCGACGTCGGGTTCAGGATCTGCGTGTAGATGAACGTGGGCAGCGAGGACATCCAGCCGGAGAACACGTCCATGTTGATCTTGGTGGCGAACCCGGCGGTGACCAGGATCGGGGCGGTCTCGCCGATCACCCGGGCGATCGCGAGGGTTACGCCGGAGGCAATGCCCGAGATCGCCGTCGGGATGACGACCTTCAGGATGGTGCGCCACTTGCGCACACCCAAGGCGTAGGCGGCCTCGCGAAGCTCGTTCGGCACGATCTTGAGCATCTCCTCGCTGGAGCGCACCACCACCGGGATCATCAGCACGGACAGCGCGACGGCGGCCACGAAGCCGGTCTTGGTGCCCGGGCCGGAGATCGCCGCGAAGAGCGCTGCCGCGAACAGGCCGGCAACGATGGAGGGGATGCCGGTCATCACGTCGACGAAGAAGCGGATGGCCCGGGCGAGGGCACGGTCGTTGCCGTACTCGACCAGGTAGACCGAGGTGAGCAGCCCGATCGGCACGGAAATCACTGTCGCCCACAAGGTGATCAGCAAGGTGCCCATCAGGGAGTGGTAGATGCCGCCCAGCACGCGGCTGCCGGTGTTGACGCTCGTGTTGTCCTGCAGGCCGCTGATCCCGTTCATCGACGTGCCCAGGAAGCCGGGCGTGACAAGCCCGGGCAGGCCGTTGACCAGCACGATCCACACCACGGATACGAGCGGCAGGACGGCGATGAGGAAGGACCCGACTACCAGGCAGGTGGCGAGCTTGTCCTTGGCCTTCCGGCTGCCCTCGGCGGCGGCGCTCCAGGTCACCAGGCCGATGGTGAAGAGAACGGCACTGAGCACGCCCCAGCCCAGCGCATTGAAGCCGACCAGGGCCATGATGGCGGCGGCGAGGATGACGGCGGCGGCGACGACCGCCCAAGGCGCGTACGAGGGCAGCTGGCCCCTGGTCAGGGCCGACCGTTTGCGGGCAATCGTGGTTGTGGCGGTAGCCATTTAGTTCGCTCCCGAGAATTCTTTGTGCCGGCCGACGATCCAGCGGGCAAGCATGTTCACCGCGAGGGTGATGACGAACAGCACCAGGCCGGCGGCAATCAGCGTGCTCAGGCTCAGTCCGGTCGCCTCAGGGAAGTTCAGGGCGATCTCCGCGGCAATGGTCTGGTTGCCGGAGCGGATCAGGCTGGCGATGAGCGGGCCGGAGGAGAGCACGAGGGCGACGGCCATGGTCTCGCCGAGCGCGCGGCCAAGGCCCAGCATGATCGCGCTGACCACACCCGGCCGGCCGAACGGGAAGACAGCCATCCGGATCATTTCCCAGCGGGTGGCGCCGAGCGCCAGCGCGGCCTCTTCGTGCAGCTTGGGCGTCTGCAGGAAGATCTCACGCGAGAGCGACGTGACGATCGGGATGACCATCACGGCCAGCACGATGCCGGCGGTCAGGATGGTCTTGCCGGTGGCCGACGCGGGCCCGGCGAACAGCGGGAACCAGCCCGCGTTGTCCGCCAGCCACTGGTAGCCGGGGGCCATCGCCGGGGCCAGGAACGCGACGCCCCAGGCGCCGTACACCACCGAGGGGATGGCGGCGAGCAGGTCGATGATGTAGCCGAAGCCCTGCGCGAGCCTGCGCGGGGCGAAGTGCGAGATGAAGAGGGCCACCCCCACCGAAACCGGCGTCGCAATGAGCAGGGCGATCGCCGCCGCGATGACCGTGCCGAGGACCAGCGGGAGGATGTACTTCCAGAAGCCCTCCCCGCCTGCAACCTCTGAGGGGTTCGCGACGAAGGTCGGGGCCGCCTGCACGACCAGGAAGGTCGCCACGCTGAACAGGACCAGCAGGATGAGGGCTCCTGCTCCGAGAGCAAAGCCCGAGAAGACTTTGTCGCCGGTCCGGCCCGACGCGCCGGCCGAAGTCAAGGAATTGGATGACACTTTCAAAACCCTTCGAAAGGGGGTAAAAACCTGGCCTGATTCCAGCACCAGTCTGGCTGATGGGTGCGTCCTGGACAATTCAGGGCCGCACGCCCAACGGCGTGCCCCGGCCGTGAGGCCGGAACACGCCGTCCGGAGTGAGGTGCTGGTTAGCTCTTGACCTTGATGGCCTCAACGGCAGCCAGGGCCTTCTGGGCCAGGCTCGAGGAAAGCGGCGCGCTCTTGGCGGAGCCGGCAGCAGCCTTCTGGCCCTCGTCGCTGAGCACGTACTTCTCCCAGCCCTTGACCAGGTCCGCGGTCGCCTGGTCCTTATAGGTGGTGCAGACCACGTGGTAGGACACGAGGACGATCGGGTAGGCCGACGGGTCAGTCGGGGTGCGGTTCAGGTCCAGCGCGAGGTCGTTCGCGGCGCGGCCGGCAGCCGGCTTGGACAGTTCCACGGCCTTGGCAGCCGCGTCGGCGGACAGCTTGACCCAGCTGCTGCCGACCTTGACCTTGGCCACGCCCAGGTCGCCGCCGACGGCGGAGTCATCCGCGTAGGCCAGTGCGCCTTCAGTGGCGGTGACGGTCTTTACGACGCCGGAAGTTCCTTTGGCGTTCTCGCCCGGCAGGGAGGAGGGCCAGGTCTGGGCGCCCTTGTCCTTCCAGACCGAGGGGGCGGCCTTGGCGAGGTAGTCGGTGAAGTTCTGCGTGGTGCCCGAGTCGTCGCTGCGGTGCACCGGGGTGATCTTCGTGGCCGGCAGCGTCACTCCGGGGTTGTCCGCGGCGATCGCCGGGTCGTTCCACGTGGTGATCTGGCCGCGGAACATCTTGGCGATGGTGTCCGGGGCGAGGTTGAGTTCCTTCACGCCGGAGAGCTTGAAGGTCACGGCGATCGGGGAGATGTAGACCGGCAGGTCGATCGCGCCGTCGGGCCCGCAGAGGGTCTTCGACTGGCTGATCTCTTCGGGCTTCATGGCGGCGTCGGATCCGGCGAACTGGGTGGCGCCGGAGAGGAACGCCTTGCGGCCTGCGCCGGAGCCGTCCGGGGAGTACTGCACGTTGACCTTGGGGTTGGCGGCGGTGAAGCCCGACTTCCAAGCGTCGATCGCGGCACCCTGGGCGCTGGAGCCCGTGCCGGTCAGGGTGCCGGTGAGGTTGCTGGATGCAGCAGATCCGCCGGCCGAAGGCGAGGTCCCGGTGGCGTTGTCAGAACCGCACGCGGACAGTGCCAGGGCACCGGCGGCAATGACGGCAACGGCCGCGGACCGGCCAAAGCTAAGAGCCTTCACGAAAATTTGCCCCTTTCAGGGAAGGACTTGGGAGTCGGCACCGACGGCGCCGTTCATCCTGTACGCGAACTTGTACATTGCTGACGCTAAGCGTCCCAAGTAAAGAGACTGGAGGCGCAAAGTGAACGGAGGGTTAACGGAAGCCGGACATTCGGAAACACCCGGGCCCGGCGTATTGCCTTTCGGGCCCGCGCGGACGTAAAACGTGGGCAGGTGTGTCTTCTGCCACGGACTCCGGGGACGGCTTCCGGCAGGCCCTAGACTGACCCCATGGTGTCCTCGTCCCCGGCCTACCGGCGCGCCGCACGTTTCCTGCGCCGGCGCACACGGACGGGGCTGAGGCGGAGCCGCAAATCGCTGGTTCCCGCGCTGCAGATGACCATCTGCGCGGTGGGCGCCTACGCCTTCGCGGAGTACATCCTGGGCCACGCCGGACCTCTTTTCGCTGCGACGTCGTCGCTGATTGCTCTTGGTTTTTCCCGGGACCCCCGGCTGCGGAGGGTGATCGAGGTCGGGGTGGGCTGCACCCTCGGCATCGCTGTCGGGGACTCCCTGCTGCACCTGTTCGGCACAGGCATCTGGCAGGCGGCACTGGTGCTGTTCCTTTCCATTATGCTCGCCCGCTTCCTGGACAGCGGCGTTATTTTTACCACCCAGCTGGCCCTCCAGTCCCTGCTGGTGGTGCTCCTGCCCGCGCCGGCAGGCGGCCCTTTCACGCGGAGCCTGGACGCCGTCATCGGTGGCTCCATGGCCATGCTGGTCACGATCCTGATGCCCCGTGACCCGCGGCGCGAGCCGCGCCAGGACGTACGCAAACTGCTGCACGAGCTCGCCGAGGTGCTCCGCGAATGCGCGGCGGCGCTGAGCTCGCACGATTCGACCGCCGCCTGGCACGCCCTCGTCCGGGCCCGCAACTGCCAGCCGCTTGTCGACTCCATGCGCACCTCGCTGCGAAGCTCCGGGGAGGTGGCAAGGATCTCCCCCGCCCACCGGCGCCACCGGGATGAGCTGCTCCGTTTGGAGCACTCGCTGGACTTCATCGACCTCGCGCTGCGCAACAGCAGGGTCTTCTCCCGCCGCCTCACCAGCGCGATCAACAACGCCGCCATCTCGGACGAAGCGGTGCTGGGCATCGCGACCGTGCTGGAAGAGACCGCCGACGCCGTGGACGAGCTCTCCCTGGGACTGGCGGATCCGGCGGACTCCTCCCGGGCCGTTCACCTGAGGCACGCCCGCCAGGACTTCGCAGCCATTGCCAACCGGCTGCACCCGAGGATGCTCGGCGTGCACCGGCTTGAGGGCGAAACGGTGGTCATGCTGTTCAGACCGCTCGTGGTGGACATGCTCGAGGCCACCGGGGTGGGCCATGATGAGGCCGCCGACTACCTGCCGGAGCTCTGAGGCGCGCCACAGACCAGCGGGCCGGTTCTGTCGGCCGTCGTCGTTAGGCTTGCGTTCATGAGTGCCAAAACCGCCCGCAGCAAGACGCCGGCCTACAAATGCGCCGAATGCGGCTGGACCACCGTGAAATGGGTGGGCCGCTGCGGCGAATGCCAGGCCTGGGGCACGGTCGAGGAGACCGGGGCGGTGACGGCGCGGACGACGGCCGCCGCGACCGTGGCAGTACCGGCGCAGCGCATTGCCGACGTCGACGCAACCACCGCCGCTTTCCTGCCGACCGGCGTCGACGAGCTCGACCGCGTCCTTGGCGGGGGCCTGGTCCCGGGCGCTGTCATCCTGCTGGCCGGCGAGCCGGGCGTCGGCAAGTCCACCCTGCTGCTGGACGTCGCCGCGAAGTTCGCGGGCACCGGCCGGGACGTGCTGTATGTGACCGGCGAGGAGTCGGCCGCCCAGGTCAAGCTCCGCGCTGAGCGCATCGGCGCGGTGGCCGACTCGCTCTACCTGACCGCCGAAACCGACCTGGGAACCGCGCTGGGGCAGGTCGAGAAGATCGAACCGGGCCTGCTGGTCGTGGACTCGGTGCAGACCCTGAGCAGCACCGCGGTGGAGGGCAGCGCCGGCGGCGTCACCCAGGTCCGGGAGGTGGCTGCGTCGCTGATCGCCGCCGCGAAGCGCCGCAACATGACCACGCTGCTGGTGGGGCACGTGACCAAAGACGGGTCCATTGCCGGCCCGCGGGTGCTCGAACACCTGGTGGACGTGGTCTGCCAGTTCGACGGCGAGCGCCACTCCCGCCTCCGCCTGGTGCGCGCAGTGAAGAACAGGTACGGGCCGACCGACGAGGTGGGCTGCTTCGACCTGAACGAGGACGGCATCATCGGCCTGGCCGACCCGAGCGGCCTGTTCGTCTCCCGCACGAAGACCCCTGTCTCGGGCACCTGCATCACTGTCACTCTCGAGGGCCGCCGCCCGCTGCTGGCCGAGGTCCAGTCGCTGCTGGCGGAAAGCCCGAACTCGCAGCCGCGCCGCGCCACCAGCGGCCTGGACAGTTCGCGCGTGGCGATGCTGCTGGCGGTGCTCCAGCAGCGTGCCGGCTGCCTGCTGCACAAGGACGACAGCTATGTGGCCACCGTGGGCGGGGTCAGGCTCAGCGAGCCGGCCACGGACCTCGCCGTCGCCCTCGCCGTGGCATCAGCGAAGGCCAAGGTGGCGCTGCCGCAGCGGCTGATCGCCTTCGGTGAGGTCGGACTGGCCGGCGAAGTAAGGCCGGTGCCAGGGATCAACCGCCGGATCCAGGAAGCGCACCGGCTCGGCTTCACGCACGCCGTCGTCCCGGCCAGCCCCAACGGCGCCGGGCCCGTTCCCGCGGGTTTCTCAGTGCGCGAGGTGGGTCATCTGGCGGAGGCACTGGACCTGCTGCTCACGGATGCCAAGCCCGAACGGGCGCTGCGATCGATACCGAACAGCTAGCCCTGTTTGTCAAGACGGCACACCAATCCCACTAGTATGGGCGTAGTGATCAGTGCTGGCGTGTCCGCCCGCACGCTGAAAGGGATTGACGATGGTTCGAACCCCTGAGGAGGCACTGAAGGCCACATTGGCCAAGGTGGCACCGGGGACTGCTTTGCGGGACGGTCTGGAACGTATTCTGCGCGGCCGCACGGGCGCGCTGATCGTGCTCGGCTCCGACAGGACGGTCGATTCGCTGTGTTCGGGCGGGTTTGAGATCGGCATTGAGTTCTCGCCCACCCGGCTGCGGGAGCTGGCCAAGATGGACGGCGCCATCGTCTGCGACAAGGACGCCTCCAACATCCTGCGCGCCGGCGTCCAGCTGGTGCCGGACCCGAGCATCGAGACCTCCGAATCGGGCACCCGCCACCGCACCGCGGAACGGGTCGCTAAACAAACCGGAGTCCCGGTGATTTCGGTGAGCCAGTCGATGCAGATCATCCAGCTGTATGTGGACGGCCTGCGGCACGTCCTCGAAGGCTCCGAACCCGTGCTCGCCCGCGCCAACCAGGCCTTGGCCACTCTTGAACGCTACCGTTCGCGCCTTGACCAGGTCAGCAGTTCGCTCTCGGCCCTGGAGATCGAGGCCATGGTGACGGTCCGTGACGTGGCCGTCACGCTGCAGCGCCAGGAAATGGTGCGCCGCATCTCCGAGGAAATCTCCCAGTACGTGCTCGAACTCGGCGTCGACGGCCGGCTGCTCTCGCTCCAGCTCGAAGAGCTCAGCGTGGGCCGCGGGCCCGGCAGCGACATGATCATCCGCGACTACGCGAACGCGTCGACGGACTCCGACGGCATCGACAAGGCAGTGCACTCCTTGATGCAGCTCGGCCCGGCGGAGCTGATCGACCTGTCCAGGATCGCCAACATCGTCGGCCTGACGTCGGGCCAGGATTCGCTGGAGGCCGTGGTCCAGCCGAGGGGCTACCGTTTGCTCTCCGGCCTGAAGGCGGTGCCGCGCGCCGTCGCGGACCGTCTGGTGGAGCACTTCGGCGGCCTGCAGAACCTGATGGCCGCGACCATCGATGACCTAATGACGGTGGACGGCATCGGCGAACAACGCGCCCGCACCGTGCGCGAAGGTCTCAGCCGGATCGCCGAGGCGAGCCTGCTGGACCGTTTCCTGTAACGGAGGGCTTCCTCCAACGGAGGGCCCGTCCAACCGAGGGCCCGTCCAACCTGGGGGTCCGTCCAACCCGGGGAATCAGCCGAGCTGGAAAACGGTCTTCGCGCTGGTCCGCGACCCGAGCTTGGTCACCAGCACGTAGGTCGCCCCGCCGGCCCCGGGCGAGGAGGTCGTCCGCTCACAGCCCGGAAGGGACCGGGTCCGGGTCCAGGGGAAGTTCGCTGTTTCGCTTTCCCCCGGCGCAAGCACCTTGATCAGGTCCTGGCTGGAGTCCTGGCAGTCCTTGGAGGAGAACACCCGGTCCCCGCCGCTGGTGACGAGGAACTCCATCTGGCTGGTGCCGAGGTTGACCTGGCACGGCTTGGTTCCGCGGTTGGCGACGGTCAGGCTGAACACCGGGTCCTGCCTGCCCTTGTAGACCGCCGCGTCGGTGGAAGCGGTGACGACCACCTTGCTTTGATCGCAGCCGGGGGTGCTCGACGGGGTGGGCGCCGCGGTCGCCTGCGTGGCGGCCGGAGACGGAGCGGAGGCGTCAGCGGCCGCCGCCGGGGCGGGCCCGGAAGAGCCGCCGAGGGCCGCTGCGATGGCAGAAACCCCGCCGACGAGACCGCCGAGGATCAGCAGCACCAGGGCGCCGAAGACGATACGGCGGCGCCGGTACACCTCCGGGCTGTGCCTCCGCTGCGGCTGCCTTGCCGGAGCTGCCGCACCTTTCTGCGAAGACGAACCCTGAGCGTTACCCTGCCTAGCCATGCTTCTAGGCTAGGCAACGGCGGGGCTGACGGCCCGGTGCCACGCCGCCGGGCCTGCCCGTTGGCGTGCACCGGCCCGGCTTCCCCTACAGTGGTGTGCATCGAAAATCTTCTTTCCGCCGACGCGCCGGCGCCTCGGGATGCCAGCACCGCCCGGCTGCACGAGCTCGTTCTGGACTGGTTCGCCGCCACGGCCCGTGACCTCCCCTGGCGCCGCGACGACTGCTCCGCCTGGGGAATCCTGGTCAGCGAGGTCATGCTCCAGCAGACCCCCGTCGTCCGTGTGCAGCCCGTATGGGAAGAGTGGATGCAGCGCTGGCCGACGCCTGCGGCTTTGGCGGCAGAACCCAGCGGCGAGGCGGTCCGGGCGTGGGGCCGGCTTGGCTATCCGCGCAGGGCCCTGCGGCTGCACGCTGCCGCCTCGGCGATCACCACCGGCCACGGCGGGCGTGTGCCCTCCTCCGTTGACGAGTTGCTCGCCCTGCCGGGGATCGGCACCTACACCGCGGCCGCCGTCGCCGCCTTCGCGTACGGCCGGCGCGAAGCGGTAGTGGACACCAACATCCGCCGCGTACACGCCCGGCTGGTCTCCGGCAGGGCCCTCCCCGCGCCGGCGCTCAGCGCAGCCGAACTGCGCCTCGCCGCCGGGATGCTGCCCGAAGCCGCAGCCGACTCCGTGCGCTGGAACGCCGGTGTCATGGAACTCGGCGCGCTCATCTGCACGGCACGCTCGCCCAAGTGCGGCCAGTGCCCGGTCGCCGCCGAGTGCGCGTGGCTCGCGGCAGGCGAGCCCGCTCCGGACTACAACCCGAAGGGCCAGGCCTGGCATGGCACCGACCGCCAAGTGCGCGGCGCCGTGATGGCGGTGCTGCGGGACGCCGAGCACCCGGTGCGGCGGGAGCTGTTCTTCGAAGCGCCGGTTGACCTTGGCTTCGAGCCCGGCTCGGTGTCGGCCCACCTCGCGGCCCTGCACGCGCTGAACGCCGAGCACTCCCAGCTTGAGCGTGCGCTGGCGGGACTGCTCGAGGACGGCCTGGCCGAGGCCGTTCCGGAGGGGCTGCGGCTGCCCCGCTGACCTGCCCGCGCACCC
Source organism: Paenarthrobacter sp. DKR-5 (assembly GCF_018531425.1). Taxonomy (GTDB): domain Bacteria; phylum Actinomycetota; class Actinomycetes; order Actinomycetales; family Micrococcaceae; genus DKR-5. The sequence continues at coordinate 64,740 of NZ_JAHBOI010000005.1, read as the reverse complement.
CGGCGGCTACAGCCCGCCTACAGCTCGCCGAAGCCGGCCTCCACCTCTCGCCGGATCAGGTCCACGGCCAGCCGGCGCTGCGGACCTGTCGCGCTCACCTCCAAGGTGCTGCCCTTGCCGGCGATCAGGGTCATCAGCAGCATGACGGACTTCCCGTCGACGCCGTTGATCGTCACCTCGGCATCGAGCGGGGTCAGGTTCTTGGCCAGCACGGCGGCGGGGCGGGCGTGCAGGCCCAGGTCGTTGATCAGGGTGAAGCTGCCGGTGGCCGCCGGAGCGCCCGCACCATATGGCTGGGGCGCCGCGTAGGGCTGGGCCGCCGCGGGCTCCCCAGCCGCCGCCGCTGTCCTTGCCAGCGCTGCTTCCGCGGCATCCCGGACGGCCTGGAGCGTGGCACCGGTCTGGGCGGCGACTGCCGCCGCCACGGCCCCCTCCACGAGCGGGGCGTCCGCCAGCAGGAGGCGCTCGGGCTCGGGGGCGAACTCCAGAGCGGTCTCCGCCGTCATCACCGCCGAACCGAGGTCCGCCAGCACCACGACGCCGTCGCCGCTGTCCGCCGAGGCCAGCGCGTCCTGGATCTTCTCCAGGCTGGTGCCGATCCCTGCCGTGCCGTCGGGCCCCGGACCGGTGCCGCCGGCGGGAGCGAGAACAACGTCCGGCGCCATTTGGGCAGCCAGTTCGACGACGCCTTCCGCCAGCTTGGCGCTGTGCGAGACGATCACGAGGCCGACCGTCATGCCTGCGCCACCGTGTCCGCGGCGGCCTGCAGGATCAGCGCCGTCGACACGGCGCCCGGGTCCCGGTGGCCGGCGCTGCGTTCCCCGAGGTAGCTCGCCCGCCCCTTCCGGGCGACCAGCGGATCAGTCGCGACGGCGCCGTCCTGGGCCGCCTTCGCTGCCGCCTCGAGGACCTGCAGCGGCGCGCTTCCGGCCTCGGCTGCGGCGCGCGCAGCGTCCACCGCAGGCGTCCAGGCGTCCACCATCGTCTTGTCCTGCAGCTCGGCTTTGCCGCGGGCCACGATTCCGTCCCTTGCGGCGGCAAGCGCTTCGGCCACCTGGCTGCCGTCCAGCTCGGACGCTTCCCCCAGCGCCGTCGCAGCCCGCAGAAAGGCCGTGCCGTAGAGCGGACCGGCCGCTCCGCCGACCTTGGACATCAGCGTCATGGCGGTCAGCTTCAGCGCCGCACCGGGCGTGGCCGGGGGCGCCTCGTCGAGTTTGGCCAGCAGGGCCTGGAAGCCCCGGTCCATGTTCTCCCCGTGGTCGCCGTCGCCGATGGCCCGGTCAAGATCGCAGAGGTAGGCGCGCTGGTCGGCCAGCACGGCCGCTGCCGCCCGCAGCCAGGACATTGCCCAGTCAGCGTCCAGACCCATGCTCAGATCCCCCATCGCAGGGCCGGCGTGTGCACGGGAGCATCCCACAGCTGGATCATTTCGTCATCGAGCCGCAGCACCGTGATGGAACAGCCCTGCATCTCGATGGCCGTGATGTAGTTGCCCACCAGCGAGCGCTCCACGGTGAAGCCCTTCTCCGCGAGCACCTTGGCCGCGCGGCGGTACACGATGTAGAGCTCGCTTAGCGGGGTGCCCCCCATGCCGTTGACGAACAGCAGCACCTTCTCGCCCTGATTGAGCGAGAGGTCGGTGAGGATGGCCTCGAGGAGCCTGTCGGTGATGCCGTCGGCATTCTCCATCGGGATCCGGTGCCGCCCCGGCTCCCCGTGGATGCCGATGCCGATTTCGATCTCGTCCTCGGCCAGCTCGAAGCTGGGCACGCCGGCGTGCGGAACGGTGCAGGCGGCCAGCGCCATGCCCATGCTGCGCACGTTCGCGTTGACCCTGCTCCCTATCGCGGCGACCGCGTCGAGGTTGTCCCCGCGGTCCGCCGCGGCTCCGGCGATCTTCTCCACCAGCACGGTGCCTCCCACGCCGCGCCGGCCGGCGGTGTAAAGCGAGTCCTCCACGGCGACGTCGTCGTTGACCAGGACAGTGCGGACCTCCACACCTTCGGCCTGTGCCATCTCCGCGGCGGTCTCGAAGTTCAGCACGTCACCTGTGTAGTTCTTCACGATGTGCACGACGCCCGCGCCGCCGTCCACTGCGAGGGTGGCGGGGATGATCTGGTCCGGCGTCGGCGAGGTGAAGACCGCTCCGGGAACAGCGGCGTCGAGCATTCCCTTTCCGACATAGCCGGCGTGCAGCGGTTCGTGGCCGCTTCCACCGCCGGATACGAGGCCGACCTTGCCCTTCACGGGGGCGTCCGCGCGCGTGATGAACAGCGGGTCGGTGTGGACGGTGACCAGGTCCCCGTAGGCAAGGCCGAAACCTTCGACCGATTCGTCGACAACTGCGCGGGGGTCATTGATGAGCTTCTTCACGGCGACTCTCCTTTAGCTGAAGGCGGCCATGCGCTATCGGATGAGACCGTCGATGGCCACTGGAATGAAACCCTACCGCCCGCGCTGCGCCATGGATAGCGTAGCCCGTTGCTCTTCCGGGGGCTGGGCCGGCGGCGGTTCCCCGTCCCGGCGGCCCAGGCCCCGGTGATGCCGCGTCACACCCCGGCGGCAACTTTTTACACGGCTGGGTCCCCCAATTGAACCCAGTCGCTTGTCAGTCCCGCATCCGCTGGATGCCGCGGCTCATGCGGGATCGCTCCCAGATTACGGTCCGGACACCTAAAATCCAATCGCTGGATAAAAGATGTCACCGATTCGTGACCTCGCGGCCCAGGGCCGCCCGCTGAGGGAATCCGGGCAGGAAAAAGGCGGGACCCGTTCGCTGATCCCGCCTCTTATCCTGCCGCCAGGACTAGTCCTTCCTGAACTCGTCCTTGACGTTTTCGCCCACCTGTTTGGCGTCGGCCGCTATTTGGTCCTTTTGCCCCTCGGTGGTCAGTCTTTCGTTGTCAGTAGCCTTGCCTGCGGCTTCCTTGAGCCGGCCCTCGGCATGCTGTGCGTCATTCCGAAGTCTGTCGTCAAGTCCCATAACCAGGCCCCGCTTCCGTCTCGGGCTTCGCACCGGCTTCCCGGCAGATTTGCTAAGCACCCTTATCGTAAGCATGCTGTGCTTCTCCTGCCAACCCCTTGGCCACCTGCTTGCGTGAAATGTGCCGGCCTGAAACAGGCACGGTTCACCTCAAAGCTGCACGGTTCAGAGGTAGCGGATCATCCGGGTGTTGCCCAACGTGTTCGGTTTGACGCGGGCCAGGTCGAGGAACTCCGCCACGCCCTCGTCATGCGAACGAAGCAGTTCCGAATAGACCTCGGGATCGATGGCACCCTGGTTCTCCATCACGTCGAAGCCGTGCCGTTTGAAGAAGTCGACCTCAAAGGTGAGGCAGAAGATCCGTTCGACGCCCAGGTTCCGGGCGTCCGCGATCAACTGTTCGACCAGGGCATGGCCGACGCCCCTGCCGCGCCAGTCGTCGGAGGTGGCCAGCGTGCGCACTTCGGCCAGGTCCTCCCACATGACGTGCAGCGCACCGCAGCCGATGATCTGACCGTCCTCTGCCTCGGCGATCCGGAACTCCTGGAGACTTTCGAAGTAGGCCACGGCCTCCTTCTCCAGCAGCACGCGGGCGTCGGCCAGGGGCCGGACGAGCCGCCGGATGTGCGCGACGTCGGACGTGCGGGCAGGACGGATGCGGAAGGATGCACTCACAGGCCCAGTCTAGGGGGCCTTGATCGCGGGTCGCGGACCCCGGGACCGAGCCGCACGGGATGGCAGAACGGACGAATGCCCCCGGATTTCCGGGGGCATTCGACCGTCGTTGCGTCGTCGGGCCGCGGGGCGGGCCTGCTTGCGTTGTGCTACTGAGCCGGTGCGATCTCCGGGATCTGCGGCTTGGCGGTTCCCTCGAAGGTGAACTTGGCGTTGTCGCCTTCACCCTCGACGTCGACCACCACGATCTCGCCGGCCTTCAGTTCGCCGAAGAGGATCTTCTCCGAGAGCTGATCCTCGATCTCGCGCTGGATGGTCCGGCGCAGCGGCCGGGCACCCATGGCGGGGTCGTAGCCGCGGGTCGCCAGGAGCACCTTGGCCGCGGGAGTGAGCTCGATGCCCATGTCCTTGTCCTTGAGGCGCTGCTCCAGGCGGGTGACCATCAGGTCGACGATCTCGATGATCTCGTCCTGCGTCAGCTGCGGGAACACCACGACGTCGTCAACACGGTTGAGGAACTCCGGACGGAAGTGCTGGCGCAGCTCCTCCGTCACGCGGGCCCTCATCCGGTTGTAGCCGGTCTGGGTGTCCGTGCCGGACTGGAAGCCGGTGGCCACGCTCTTGGAGATGTCGCGGGTGCCAAGGTTCGTGGTCATGATGATCACGGTGTTCTTGAAGTCCACGACGCGGCCCTGGCTGTCGGTCAGGCGTCCGTCTTCGAGGATCTGCAGCAGCGAGTTGAACAGGTCCGCATGGGCCTTTTCCACTTCGTCGAACAGCACCACGGAGAACGGGCGGCGGCGGACCTTCTCGGTGAGCTGGCCGCCCTCTTCGTAGCCGACGTAGCCGGGAGGGGCACCGAACAGCCGGGACACGGTGTGCTTTTCCGAGTACTCGGACATGTCCAGCGTGATCAAGGCGTCCTCTTCGCCGAAGAGGAACTCCGCGAGGGCCTTGGCCAGCTCGGTCTTGCCGACACCCGTGGGCCCGGCGAAGATGAACGAGCCGCCGGGACGCTTCGGGTCCTTCAGGCCGGCACGGGTGCGACGGATAGCCTGCGAGAGCGACTTGATCGCCTCGTCCTGGCCCACCACACGCTTGTGCAGTTCCTCTTCCATCTTCAGCAGGCGCGTGGACTCTTCCTCGGTCAGCTTGAAGACCGGAATGCCGGTCGAGTTCGCCAGCACCTCCGCGATGAGCTCCTCGTCAACCTCGGAGATGTCGTCCAGGCCGCCGGACTTCCACTTGCGTTCCTTTTCCGCACGCTCGGCAATGAGCTTCTGCTCCTTGTCGCGCATCGAGGCGGCGCCTTCGAAGTCCTGCGCGTCGATGGCGGATTCCTTCTGCCGCTTGATCTCGGCGATCCGCTCGTCGATCTCCTTCAGCTCCGGCGGCGCGGTCATCCGGCGGATGCGCAGCCGCGCCCCTGCCTCATCAATCAGGTCGATCGCCTTGTCCGGCAGGAACCTGTCGCTGATGTACCGCTCGGAAAGCTGGGCAGCGGAGGCCAGCGCGCCGTCGGTGATCGACACGCGGTGGTGTGCCTCGTAGCGGTCCCGCAGGCCCTTGAGGATCTCGATGGCGTGCGCCACCGACGGTTCCTTGACCTGGATCGGCTGGAACCGGCGCTCGAGGGCGGCGTCCTTCTCAATGTGCTTGCGGTACTCGTCCAGCGTGGTCGCGCCGATGGTCTGCAGTTCGCCGCGGGCCAGCATCGGCTTCAGGATCGACGCGGCGTCGATGGCACCCTCGGCCGCACCGGCGCCCACCAGCGTGTGGATCTCGTCGATGAACAGGATGATGTCCCCGCGGGTGCGGATCTCCTTCAGCACCTTCTTCAGGCGCTCTTCGAAGTCGCCGCGGTAGCGGGAGCCCGCCACCAGGGACCCGAGGTCGAGCGTGTAAAGCTGCTTGTCCTTGATGGTCTCGGGCACGTCGCCGCGCACGATCGCCTGCGCGAGGCCCTCGACGACGGCGGTCTTGCCGACGCCGGGCTCGCCGATCAGCACCGGGTTGTTCTTGGTACGGCGCGAGAGGACCTGCATGACGCGTTCCATCTCTTGCTCGCGGCCGATCACCGGGTCCAGCTTGTTCTCGCGCGCGGCCTGGGTCAGGTTGCGGCCGAACTGGTCGAGCACCACCGAACCGGCCGGCGTGCCCTCCTGGGCGTTGCTGCCGGTGGTCACCGGCTCCTTGCCCTGATACCCGGACAGCAGCTGGATGACCTGCTGGCGCACGCGGTTCAGGTCCGCCCCCAGCTTCACGAGGACCTGGGCGGCAACGCCCTCGCCCTCGCGGATCAGCCCGAGCAGGATGTGCTCGGTACCGATGTAGTTGTGGCCCAGCTGGAGCGCCTCCCGGAGCGAGAGCTCCAGGACCTTCTTGGCACGCGGGGTGAAGGGGATGTGTCCGCTCGGGGCCTGCTGGCCCTGGCCGATGATCTCCTGCACCTGCTCCCGCACACCATCAAGGGAAATGCTCAGGGATTCCAGGGCCTTCGCGGCAACGCCTTCACCCTCGTGGATGAGGCCGAGCAGGATGTGCTCGGTGCCGATGTAGTTGTGGTTGAGCATGCGTGCCTCTTCTTGGGCAAGCACGACGACTCGACGGGCACGGTCGGTAAATCTCTCGAACATTTCGCCACACTCCTAGCTACGACGTACTTTGATGCTACGTGGCGGACCGGGCCCGCGGTGGCTTGTTCGCCATAGGCGAGAACGGGTACCTGCGGCCTCCCCCGGCGAAACCCTGGTCGGAGCCCTCGGGAACCCTGGCGGGCTGGCAACGCGGGAACCCTGGCAGGCGGCAACGTGGGCAACCCGGACGTGCCGGATAGCAGGCCGGACCGGCGATAGGGAAATACTCCTATCGCCGGTCCGGTTTGCTATCCGATGTTTATGGCCGCGCTGGTTTGTCGCACGGATTGCACCAATCGGGGCGAGCTGCGGGCCGGAATACGGCCCATGCCTATTGGCCGGGAATCCGAGCCTGCAGGACCTCAGGAATTGGCTTTGTTGAATGCTTCGATAATTTCGGCCTGAATGCGGCCGCGGCTGTTTACCGTGTAGCCCTTGTCGCGGGCCCACTGGCGGATGGCGGCAGTGTCCTGTCCGGACGACGCAGCTGCGCGGGTGCGTCCGGGACGGGCGGCCTGGGAGCGGCGGGCGACGGCGACGAAGGGCTTGAGCGCCTCGCGGAGGCGACCTGCATTCTCAGTCGACAAATCGATCTCGTATGCCGCACCGTCCAGACCGAAGCGGATGGTTTCGTCGGCGCTGCCGCCGTCGAGGTCATCAACGAGGATGATTTTGACTTTCTGGGCCATGGGAATCTCTATTTCAATAGAAAATTTCGCTAAAAGCAGGTCAATTACTTTTAGTATTCCCTATGCGCAGCACCTTCGTCAAAGGCTCCGGCTACGCGGATTAGGCCGAACGTTATTCGGCGGTCTTTTCCGCGTCGCGTTCAGCCGCGGCAAGTGCTTCGCGTTCGCGGCGGTCAGCGTTGAAGATCGATTTCATGGCGAAGTAGAAAATGGCGCCCACTCCGACGGAGGGCAAAAGAACTGCTAGATAATCCACGGTTCCGATTCTATCGCTGAAAGCCTGGGAGCTTCCGGGGAGTCCCGGAAGCTCCCAACTGGTTCCGTCCCGGCTCAGGCCTCGGGCTTGAGCAGGGGGAAGAGGATCGTCTCGCGGATGCCCGTCTGGGTGAACAGCATGACGAGCCGGTCGATGCCAAGGCCGAGCCCGCCCATCGGCGGAGCCCCGTACTCGAGGGCGCGCAGGAAGTCCTCGTCGAGCTGCATCGCCTCCACGTCGCCGGCCGCGGCGAGCCGGGATTGTTCGGTGAGGCGTTCGCGCTGGATGATCGGGTCGATGAGTTCGGTGAAGGCGGTGCCGCGCTCCATCCCGCCTATAATAAGGTCCCACGCCTCGATCAGCCGGTCGTCCTCGCGGTGCGGCCGCGCCAGCGGTTGCGCCGACGGCGGGTAGTCGCACACGAACGTCGGCTGCAGCAGGGTCGGTTCGACCAGCTCGCCGAACAACTCGACGACGAGCTTCTCGGCATGCCACTTCGGGTCGAACTTCACGCCGCGCTCGGCGGCGATGGCCTGCAGCTCGGCCTCGGTGGTGTCCGGAGTGATGTCCCGGCCCACCGCCTCGGACAGGCCCGGGTAGACGGACAGCCAGCGCCATTCGCCGTCGAGCTCAATGGTCCCGGCCTCGGTCTCGATGCTGCGCGTGCCGATCGCGTCCGCGCAGGCCAGGATGATGCGCTGCATCAGGTCGGCCATGGTCTTCTGGTCCCCGTACGCCTCGTACGCCTCCAGCGTGGTGAACTCGGGGCTGTGCGTGGAGTCCACCCCCTCGTTGCGGAACACGCGGCCGATCTCGAAGACCTTCTCCACGCCGCCGACGACGGCGCGCTTGAGGTAGAGCTCGGTCGCGATGCGCAGCGTCATTTGCTGGTCGAACGCGTTCAGGTGGGTGCCGAACGGGCGGGCGGTCGCGCCGCCGTGCACCAGCTGCAGGATCGGGGTTTCAATCTCGATGAAGTCGCTGTTGTTCAGGGTGTCCCGGACAGCGCGGGTGACCGCGGCGCGGGTGCGCACCATGTCCCGTGCTTCCTGCCGGACGATCAGGTCCGCGTACCGCTGGCGGACGCGGGATTCCTCGGAGAGTTCCTTGTGCAGCGTGGGCAGTGGCCGCAGCGCCTTGGAGGCCAGCTGCCACGAATCGGCCATGATCGAGAGTTCGCCGCGCTTGGAGCTGATCACCTCGCCGTGGATGTAGACATGGTCGCCCAGGTCGACCAGGGCCTTCCAGTCCGCAAGGGCCTCCTCGCCCACGTTGGCGAGGCTGATCATCGCCTGCAACCGGTTGCCGGCGCCCTCCTGCAGGGTGGCGAAACAGAGCTTTCCGGTGTTGCGGATGAACACGATGCGGCCCGCGACGCCGACGACGTCGCCGGTGGTCTCATCGGCCTCGAGGTGGCCGTACTTCTCCCGGATCTCTTCGAGCGTGTGGGTGCGGTCCACTCCGGCAGGGTAGGGGTGGACGCCGCGCTCGAGGAGCCTGGCCCGCTTCTCCCGGCGGATCTGCATCTGCTCGGAGGTGTCGGAGGCTTCAAGGGTGGGCTTGGTATCGGTCACGGTGATTAAGTTTACCGGTTGGCGTGAACCTGTCCGCGCGGGCTCAGGAGCGTAGCGGCATGTTGTCGATCAGCCGCACCGGGCCCACCGCCGCGGCCACGAGGACCAGGGCCTCGCCGCGGAACGGTACGCGGCGGCAGTTCTCGGCCAGCGGCGCCAGGGTCTCCGGGTCCACCACTTCCAGATAGTCCAGCTGCACGTGCGGAGCGGATTCGATCATCGCCTGGGCGCCGTCGATGTCCAGCGCTTCGTGGTTGCGGGCCCGGGCCTCGAGGTAGCGCAGTGCGCGGGAGAGCACGAGGGCGCCGTCGTGCTCCTCGGGGCTGAGGAAGCGGTTGCGGCTGGAGAGGGCGAGGCCGTCCTCGGCCCGCACGATGGGCACCGGGACGATTTCCACGGCAAAGTTCAAGTCGGCCACCATCCGCTGCACCAGGACCAGCTGCTGGGCGTCCTTCTGGCCGAAGTAGGCACGGTAGGTTGCGGGGGCGGGCGGGGCGCACAGGTGCAGCAGCTTCGCCACCACGGTCAGCGCCCCGTCGAAGTGCCCTGGCCGGGAGGCGCCTTCGAACCTTTCGCCCAGCTCGCCCGCGGTGATCCGCACCCGTGGCGGGCCGGCCGGGTACACCTCCTCCACGGACGGAGCGAACACCAGGTCCACCCCGCAGTCCTCGAGCAGGGCGACGTCGGCGTCGAGCGTCCGCGGGTAGCGGTCCAGGTCCGTGGCGTCCCCGAACTGCAGCGGGTTCACGAAGATCCAGGCGACGCTCACGTCGTTGGACCCGGCGGCGGCCCGGGCCAGCGCGGCGTGGCCGCTGTGCAGCGCCCCCATCGTGGGAACCAGGCCCAGGCTGCTGCCGCGCCGTTCCGCCAGCAGTCCCGCTGCCGCTTCCTGAAGGTCCGCCTGGGTCGTGACCACCCTCGGGCTCATTCTGCTGTGTCCTTCCGTGTCCCTGATCCGCCGCGTGCGGAGGGCCTTCCGAGCATATCCGCCGCCGCGTCCAGGGCGGCGCCGACCGACCGGGCCTGCTCCGGTTTGAGCATGCCGCGGGCTTCAGCCCGCTCCGCCGTCGCCCTGGCCATCGCGAGGTAGGCCGCAGGGATGTCGGGCTGCTGGTCCCGGAGCGCGTCCAGGTGCGCGGCGACGGTGCCTGCGTCGCCGCGGGCCACAGGGCCCGTGAGCGCCGATTCGCCCGAGGCGAGCGCGTTCTCCAGCGACGCGCGCAGCAGCGGCCCCAGCACCCGGTCCGGTTCCGCCACTCCGATGCCTTGCAGCAGCTGCGCGGACTGGGCGGCGAGCGTCACCAGGTGGTTGGAGGCGTGGGCGAGGGCCGCGTGGTAGAGGGCGCGGTCCTGCTCTTCGATGACGACCGGCTCGGCGCCCATCTCCACCACGAGGGCCTGCGCGATGGGCAGCATCATCCGCTCCGCCGTGACACCGAAGCTGCAGTCCTGCAGCCTGGTCAGGTCAAGGCTCATTCCGGTGAAGGTCATGGCGGGGTGGATGGCCAGCGGGATGGCACCGGCCCGCTTGGCCGCGGCCAGCACTGCGGTCCCGAAGCGCCCCGACGTGTGCGCCACCAGCTGGCCGGCCTGCCAGGCGCCGGTCGCGGCGAGGCCTTCCACGAGCGGGCCAAGCGCGTCGTCCGGCACCGCGAGGAGCACCAGTTCGGCGCGTTCGATGATCTGCGGGATTTCCAGTATCGGCACGCCCGGCAGCAGGTTTTCCGCGCGGTCGCGGCTCGCCTCGGACACGGCGGAAACGCCGACGACGCCGTGCCCGGCACCGCGCAGGGCCGCTCCAAGCACGGCGCCGACCTTCCCGGCGCCGATCACTCCGACGCCGAGCCGCCCGGGTTTGGCTCCCGGTCCGCTGGATTCAGGCATACTTGCCCTCCCCTTCCGGCTTGCGCTTGTTCACGCCGCCGCCGGCTCCTCCGCTGTCCTCCGGCGGGATCCGGCAGAAGCGCTCGACGATCATCCCGACGACGACCATCACCAGTCCCCCGCCCATGATCGCCAGCGACATCAGGCTCACGGTCTGGTCCGAGCGCAGCGCCCAGGCCGGCAACTGGTCGAACAGGATGCCGCCGTGCCAGCCGAGCAGCACGGCTCCCACGTAGGCGCAGGCCTGGGCCAGCACCAGCGTGTAGGCGGCAAGGATCGGGTTGAGCATCCGGGTGCGCTTGCCCTGGCGCCAGCGCCAGACCCGGATGCCGAGGACGAGGGTGACGCCGAGAATGACCGCCATGGTGAACAGTGAGCTCGCCGGCAGCACAGGGGTGGGAAGACTGGCGCGGTTGGTGATCTGGGTGGCCACCCAGCCGACCAGCCCGGACACGATGGCCGTGAGCAGCAGGACGAACAACCGGAGGGTCTTCACAGCGCCGCTCCGCCCCTCTCGGCCGGCTGCAGGACGCCGTCCCGGACCACGTACCCGTCGTAGGGGCGCACCCCTGGCAGGTCCTCAGCGCGGGCCGCCAGGTCGGCCACGGACTCGCCCGCGAGAGTGGCCTGTGCGTCCATTGCCGCCCACGGGTAAAGCACGAAGGCGCGTTCGCGCGCCCGCGGATGCGGCAGGGTCAGGCGCGGGTCGTCGAGGACGAGGTCGTCGTAGGTGATGATGTCCACATCAAGCGTGCGCGGTCCCCAACGCACCTCCCGGGTGCGCAGGTGCGCCGCTTCCACCGCATGGCAGTGCTCGAGCAGTTCCAGCGGGCTGAGGCCGGTCTCGATCTCGATCACCATGTTCAGGTAGTCGGGCTGGTCCGGGCCCCCCACGGGTTTGGTCTGCACCACGGGAGAGACACCGCACAGCCGCACCTCGGGCCGGTCCACCAGGTCCGCAACGGCGGCCGAAAGGGTGTCCTGCCGGGCGCCGAGGTTGCTGCCGAGCGCCAGCACGGCGCGGACGAAGGACGGTCCGGACGCGGTGGGCCCGGCGGCGGCGGTGCCGGGACCGGGCAGGCCCGTCATGGCGCCTCCCGGAACACCGTCACGGACACGTCGCTGAACGGCACCTCGATCGGAGCCTTGGGCTTATGCACGGTCACCTGGACTGCCGCCGGGCGGAACTTCTCCAGCAGGGACGCGGCAATGCGCTCGGCCACCGTCTCGATCAGGTTCAGCGGTTCCCCAGTGATGACGGCACGGATATCCTCCGCCACCTCCGCATAGTTGACGGTCAGGCGCAGGTCGTCCCCCGCGGCGGCTGCGCGCACGTCGGTGTGCAGCACGGCGTCCACGACGAAGGGCTGCCCGGTGCGCCGCTCGTGGTCGAACACGCCATGGTGGCCGACGGCGGCAACGCCGGTCAGGCTGATCAGGTCGGGCAGCACCCTTGCTCCCTGCGGCATCTCAAGCTCCCGGGGCAGCGGCCGCGAGCCGGGCGGCGACCTTGACGGCATCGAGGTTGGCGGGCACGTCGTGCACCCGCACCCCCCAGGCCCCGTTGGCTGCGGCGATGGCGGTGATGGCGGCGGTGGCGCCGTCGCGCTCAAGCGGCTGCGCGGCCTTGCCGGCGGACACCAACAGGCTGCCCAGGAACCGCTTGCGGGAAGCTGCCACCAGCACCGGGTGGCCGAGCTCCTTCAGCGGCCCGAGGTTGGCCAGCAGTTCCCAGTTCTGCGCATCGTTCTTGGCAAAGCCCAGGCCCGGGTCCACGATGATCTGTTCTGCCGCTACCCCCGCGGCGAAGAGCTTGTCCCGCACCCCGGTCAGCTCCGCCGCGACCTCCGCGGCGACGTCGTCGTAGTGGGCCAGCGAGTCCATGGTGGCGGCGTCGCCGCGGCGGTGGGTGAGGATGTAGGGGACGCCGCTCTCGGCCACCAGCGTGATCATGTCCGGCTCGACGGTGAGGCCGGAGACGTCGTTGATGATGGCCGCGCCGGCTGCGAGGGCAGCCCGGGCAGTAGAGGCGTGGGTGGTGTCCACACTGACCAGGGCACCGGCCTTGACGAGGGCCGAGATCACCGGGAGGATCCTGGCCTGCTCCTGGTCGGGGGCGACCTCCTCGGCACCCGGACGGGTGGATTCGCCGCCAACGTCGATGATGTCCGCGCCGGCGTAGAACATCCGCAGGCCGTGCGCGATGGCGGTGTCGGCGTCGGCATGGCGGCCGCCGTCACTGAACGAATCCGGGGTGACGTTGAGAATTCCCATGACCAGGGCGCGGCCGGTGGGAAGGTCCGCGAAGGCGGCGGGCTTCCGGGGCGCGCGGATGACGGGAAGCGGCGACGTGTTCGGCCCGGTTCCGGGGGCTGCGGCGAGGGAGTCCATATGTTTCTACCTTCCAAGGATGAGGCTCATGGCCTCGGCACGGGTGGCCGGGTCATGAAGCTGCCCGCGGACAGCACTGGTGACGGTCTTGGCGCCAGGTTTGCGGATGCCGCGCATCGACATGCACATGTGCTCGCACTCGACGACCACGATGGCACCGCGAGGGTTCAGGTGCTTCACCATGGCATCGACGATCTGGGTGGTGAGCCGCTCCTGGACCTGCGGCCGCCGGGCAAAGACCTCGACCAGCCGGGCGAGCTTGCTCAGCCCGGTGACCTTCCCGTCGTGCGACGGAATGTAGCCCACGTGGGCAACTCCGTGGAACGGGACGAGGTGGTGCTCGCAGGTTGAGTAGAACGGAATGTCCTTCACGAGCACCATCTCCTCGTGGTCGAGGTCGAAGGTGGTGGCCAGCACCGCCTCCGGATTCTGGTGCAGCCCGGCGAACATTTCGGCGTACGCGCGGGCGACTCGCTGCGGGGTGTCCTTCAGCCCGCCGCGGTCCGGGTCCTCGCCGATCGCGAACAGGATCTCCCTTACCGCAGCTTCGATCCGCGGCTGGTCGATAGCCAGGTCGGGCAGGTCCGGATTGGGCTCGTCGAAGTGGCTCACTCCAGAAATCTTAGCGGTGCGAGTCCGCCGAGACCGAGTCGTCGGAGTCCGCTGCGCTCCGGGAGGACTCCAGCGCCTGCTGCTCAGCTTCCTTCTCGGCGGGCGAGACTACCGGCGGAATCGAGGAGACCGGGCGGGTCTCCTTCGACAGCCAGACCTCGCGCAGATCGCGCTTGCGCACATCCGCGAAGACCTGGGCGATCTCGGCCTGGTTCAGGGTTTCGCGTTCGAGCAGTTCGAGCGCGAGCCGGTCGAGCACGTCCCGGTTCTCGGTGAGGATCTGGTACGCCTCGTCGTGGGCGTTGTCGATCAGCCGGCGCACTTCCTCGTCGACGATGTACGCGACCTCGTCGGAGTAGTTGCGCTCGTGGGCCATGTCGCGGCCGAGGAACGGCTCGCCGCCGCCCTGTCCGAGCTTGACCGCACCGACGCGTTCGCTCATGCCGTACTGGGTGACCATCTGGCGGGCCGTGGAAGTGGCCTTTTCGATGTCGTTGGACGCGCCGGTCGAGGGATCGTGGAACACGATCTCCTCGGCCACCCGGCCGCCCATCGCGTAGGCCAGCTGGTCCAGCAGCTCGTTGCGGGTCGTGGAGTACTTGTCGTCTGCCGGCAGCACCATCGTGTAGCCGAGGGCACGGCCGCGCGGCAGGATGGTCACCTTGGTGACCGGGTCGGTGTTGCGCAGAGCCGCCGCAACCAGGGCGTGACCGCCCTCGTGGTAGGCGGTGATCTTGCGCTCCCTTTCCTTCATCACGCGGGTGCGCTTCTGCGGGCCGGCGATCACGCGGTCGATGGCCTCATCGAGGGCACGGTCGTCGATCAGCTGGGCGTTGGAGCGCGCGGTGAGCAGCGCGGCTTCATTGAGCACGTTGGCCAGGTCCGCACCGGTAAACCCGGGGGTCCGCTTGGCTACCGAGCGCAGGTCCACTCCCTGGGCCATCGGCTTGCCCTTGGCGTGCACGCGCAGGATCTGCTCGCGGCCGATCATGTCCGGCGCCTCGACGGCGATCTGGCGGTCGAACCGGCCCGGGCGAAGCAGCGCCGGGTCCAGCACGTCTGGCCGGTTGGTCGCGGCGATCAGGATCACGTTGGTCTTGACGTCGAAGCCGTCCATCTCGACCAGCAGCTGGTTGAGGGTCTGCTCGCGTTCGTCGTTGCCGCCGCCGACGCCGGCCCCGCGGTGGCGACCGACGGCGTCGATCTCGTCGACGAAGATGATGGCCGGCGAGTTCGCCTTGGCCTGCTCGAACAGGTCGCGTACGCGGGAGGCGCCGACACCGACGAACATCTCGACGAAGTCAGAGCCGGAAATCGAGTAGAAGGGCACCCCGGCCTCGCCCGCCACGGCACGGGCGAGCAGGGTCTTGCCGGTGCCGGGAGGGCCATAGAGCAGCACGCCCTTGGGGATCTTGGCGCCGACGGCCTGGAACTTCGCGGGTTCCTGCAGGAACTCCTTGATTTCGTGCAGTTCCTCCACGGCCTCGTCCGCTCCGGCGACGTCGGTGAACGTCACCTGCGGGTGGTCCTTGGAGATCAGCTTGGCGCGGGACTTGCCGAACTGCATGATCTTCGAGCCGCCGCCCTGCATCCGCGAGAGCAGGAACCAGAAGATGACGCCGAGCAGCAGGATCGGGACGAAAAGCTGCAGCAGGCTGCCGAGGAGGTTGTTCTCGGTCGGCTGGTCGGTGAAGCCGCCGGGCAGGTTCGCGTCGTTGACGGCCTTGACGACGTCGGTGCCGCGGGGGGTGACGTAGAAGAACTGGACGTTCTTGCCCTTGTCCTGGCCGTTTTCGGTCAGGTCGTTCTTCAGCACCAGGTCAACGCGCTGTTCGCCGTTGAAGATCTTGGCTTGCTCGACCTGCCCGTCCTTGAGCAGCTGGAGGCCCTTCTGGGTGTCAATGCGGTTGCTGCCGCCGCCAGCGAGCGTGCTGAACGCAACCAGGAGCATGACGATGACCAGAACGATCCATACCAGTGGACCCTTGAAGATGTTCTTGACGTTCATTTACTCGGGGTCCAGCCCCGTCCCTCCTGATAAAACTGCACTCCACTGGCATGATGCCAGCAGCTGGTGCATCTAGCTATACACCGTTCGGATTCATTCACGCACGGCGAAGCTCAATAGTTCCCTCTGGGCGGACAGCCGGCGGGCTCTACTCGTAGACGTGCGGGGCGAGGGTGCCCACGAAGTCCAGGTTGCGGTACTTTTCGGCGAAGTCCAGGCCGTAGCCGACCACGAACTCGTTCGGGATGTCGAAGCCGACGTACTTCACGTCGATCTCGACCTTGGCGGCCTCGGGCTTGCGCAGCAGGGTGCAGATCTCGACCGAGGCGGGGCCGCGGGATTCCAGGTTCGCCTTCAGCCACGACAGGGTGAGGCCGGAGTCGATGATGTCCTCGACGATGAGCACGTTCTTGCCCATCAGGTCGGTCTCGAGGTCCTTGAGGATGCGCACGACGCCGGAGGACTGGGTACCTGATCCGTAGGAGGAGACGGCCATCCAGTCCATCGACACGTGGCTGTGCAGCGCACGGGCGAGGTCGGCCATCACCATGACCGCTCCCTTGAGCACCCCCACAATGAGGACCTCACGGTCCCGGTAGTCCTCGTCAATCGCCGCGGCCAGCTCTGCCACGCGCTGCTGGATCTCCTGCTTGCTGTAGAGAACGTGCTTGAGATCTGCCTGGACGTCTTGTGAATCCACCAATGGCTCCCGGGGATGTGTCTGGGGGTTAGCTACTGATAAAGACTAGCCTGCCCTGGCCGTCGTCGCGATTGGCTCCCGGAGCCGCCCACACCGACACCCGGCCCGGGAGCTGCACCTCTCCGGCGCCTTTCCGGTTCAGCAGGGCGTCGACGGCGAGCAGCCGCTCCCTGCTCGGCTGGACACCCGCGGAGGCGACGGCGGCAAGGGCCAGGGCCCGCAGCCGCAGAGCCGCAGGCGCAGCGCGCAGCCCGGCTGCGTCCAGTTCCAGGGCGGCGCCGGCCCGGGGCGGCTCGCGCAGGACCGCCGCGTAGATCTCAGCACTCGCCGCGTCGAGGTAGGCGGCGTCTTCGGTGAGGATGGCGGCGGTGCGGGCGAGCGATTCCGCGACTCCGGGCCCCAGTTCCTTCTCCAGCAGCGGCATGACGGTGGTGCGCACCCGGGAGCGGGTGAACGCCGGGTCCGCGTTGGTCGGGTCGTGCCACGGGTCCAGTCCCTCGGCCGCGCAGATGCCCAGCGTCTCCTCACGCCGCAGCGACAGGAACGGCCGCAGGTACCGGCCGCGTGCGGCCGGCATGCCGGCCAGCGAACGCGCGCCCGAGCCGCGGGCCAGGCCCAGCAGGACGGTTTCGGCCTGGTCGTCCAGGGTGTGGCCGAGCAGCACGGCATCGGCCCCGAGGTCCTGCGCTGCGGCGTCGAGCGCAGCGTACCGGGCGGAACGGGCCGCCGCTTCGGGGCCCTCGCCCTCGTCGTCGACCGTGACGCTGCGCACCTGGACGGGATCCAGTCCGAGGCTGCGGAGGCTGGCTGCCGCCCGCTCGGCCACCTGCGCGCTTCCAGGCTGCAGGTTGTGGTCGATCACGACGGCGCCCGCACGGAAGTCCCCGCGCCGGACGAAGAAGGCTGTGGCCGCGGCGAGGGCCAGCGAATCCGGGCCGCCGCTGCACGCAACCAGCAGCAGGGGCCCGTGCGGGTCGCGCGGGCCGAGCGCGTCGGCGAGGGCGCTCCGGGCCTTGGCGACGACTGGGCTCAGCCGCGGCCGGCGGCCCTCGGGCACTACAGGCCCATCCGGAGGATCCACCGCCCGGCGTCGTGGATCTCTTCCTCGGTGGGGAGGTTGGCTGCCTCGGCCCAGACCCGGTTGAAGCCCTCCATGCCCACCTGGTCCACCACTGCGCGCACGAACTTGGCGCCGTCGGTGTACTGGCGCATCTTGGCGTCGAGGCCGAGCAGGTTGCGGATGAACTTCTCGACCGCACCGCGGTCCTTGCCGCGGGCGTTGAAGCGCTGGCGGATGGTCTTCACGGTGGGCACGATGCTGGCGTCCACGGCGTCCATGACCACGTTGGCGTGGCCCTCGAGCAGGCTCATCACGGCCGTCAGGTGCGAGAGGGTGGCCTTCTCCTCCGGGTCGCGGAGCAGTTCGAGCAGACCGCCCGGGCCGGGGGCCGCGTCGGACCGGCGCTCCTGCAGGGACTTCACGGCATCCGCCAGCCGTCGTCCGAGCGAGTCCATGTCCCCCATCAGCAGCCCGCTGAGCCGGCCGATCTGCTCCAGCATGTGTTCACGCAGCCAGGGGGCCGCGGCGAACTGCACGCGGTGCGTCTGCTCGTGCAGGCACACCCAGAGCCGGAAGTCCTCCGGCTCGACGTTCAGCTCGCGCTCCACCTGCAGGATGTTCGGCGCGACGAGCAGCAAGCGCCCGGCGGGGGACGACGTCGAGCCCGGTGCCAGCGCCGCGAACGGGTCGTACTGGCCCAGGACCTTGCTCGAGAGGAACGCCAGCACCGACCCGAGCTGCGCCCCGGTGACGGCGCCTCCGACGGCGGCGCTGGCCTGCGTCAGGTTCTGCCCGCGGGTCTGAAGGAGCTTCTCAAGCGTGGGCTTGAGCATCACGGAGAAGCTTTGCGTGTTGGCTTTGGACCAGGATGCCCTGTCGACGACGAGGACCTGCGAGTCCCTCAGGTCGCGGGCGGCTTCCAGTCCGGTGATGTGGTGGACGTGCGGCACGGAGGCGTCCGCCAGCCGGCGGAGGCTTTCAACGGCGGCGGAGATCTCCGCGGCGGACAAGTTGGGTCCCGGACCGGCGAGCCGGGCTGCGGTTGACGCGGCGAGGTCCCAGTTGATCAAGCTCGGCGATGTCTCCATGGTCTCCATAAGATCACACAACGCTTGAGCCGGTCCGTTGGTTCGGCGGCCGCCGGCGGGAGCCCGCGGGGGCTACCGGCAGCCGCAGCCGGCCAGGGCTGTCGCCGAACGGTCCAGTGCCGCCTTGGCAGCCTTGCTGCCAGGGGTCAGGTCGTTGCCGACAAAGGAGAAAACGAGCAGCCGGCCGTCGGCGTCGACCACGAAGCCGGAGAGCGAGAGCACGGTGTTCAAGGTCCCCGTCTTCGCCCGGACCAGGCCCCTGCCGCCGGCGGTGGCCACGTCGCCGTACCGGTCGTCGAGGGTGCCGCTCAGCCCGGCAACAGGGAAGCCGTCGATGCCGGCCCTCAGGTCCTGGTCCATGCTGGTGACGATCGCCCGCGCGACTGCCGCGAGCTGGGCCGTGGAGATTTTGTCCCCAAGGGTCAGCCCGCAGCTGTCCAGGAGGGTCAGCCCTGCCGAAGGGATCCCCAGTCCGTCGGCGGTGGCCCGCATCGCGGCGAGAGCAGCAGTGATGGAACCTGGGGCGCCGCTGGAGACCGCTGCCATCCGAGCCAGGGTCTCCGCCAGGTAGTTGTCGGAGTTCTCCAGCATCCAGCCCACCTGCTCGACGACGGTGGCGGACTGCACCTGCGCCAGCACCGCCGCACCGGACCGTGCCGCGCCGGCGCCCCGCCTGCTGCCGAGCGTGGCGTCGATGCCGGCGTCGCGCAGCCGGGCCACGAATTCCGTCTCCGCGGTGCGGCCCGCGTCCTGCGGCCGGGGCCCGAAGGTGGAATCCGGCGCGTAGCGGGCCGAGTTCAGGGCCAGCGGGAACACCGGGGCGACCTCCCCGGCGGCGACGTCGCCGGGATCCCACGCAGGATTGAGCGAGGGACCGGAGAAGAGCGAATCGTCCAGCGCCACCGAGACGGTCCCGGTGACGCCGGCTGCCTTCAGCGACGCCGCGGTCTGCTTCGCCAGGGTGCCCAGGCCCGCGTGGCCCATCGTCTTCTCCGGCTGCGAGTCGCCGTCGCCAAGCAGCACGTCCCCGCCGGCCTTCAGCACCACGTCCGACGGTGAACTTCCCTGCAGCACCTGGGTCTCGAAGCGGGTTTGCGCGCCAAGGTTGCGCAGCACCGTGGCGGCGGTGAGCAGCTTCAGGTTCGAGGCCGGGGTGCGCGGCTCCTCGGCACCGCGGGAGTACAGAGTGGCACCCGTCGCGGCGTCGAGCACGGAGGCGGTGAAGTTGCCGGCGCCCCCGGTGTCCAGGGAGGCGTCCAAGGTGGACGCCAGCGCCGGCCCGGACGGCTGCGGAGCGTGGTCGGAGAGGTCCTTGACGCCGCTGATCCCTGCCAGCGCCGCGGGGACGCGCTGGGCCGCGGGCACGGCTGCCGAGGCCGGTTTCGCCTGCACATCGGCACCAAAGAGAGCCTGCTCGGGGTGCATCCCCACCGGCACGGCCAGCGCTGCCAGGGCCACGGCCAGGGCGCCCGCGGCGAAGATACGGAAGGGGCGGCTCATGGCGGTGCGGTGTCCTTGCTGGGGGCGGCGGGCGTTGCGCGGGGGCGCCGGCCGGCCGGCCGCCGAAGTGTGGCCTGGGCTTGCTCCCCTATATCCTCATAGTAAACGTCGGCGGACCTGTGCCGCCCCGCGCCGGCCGCCCGCCGGCCCGCTTCAGTATCCGCTTCACAACGCCAAGGAGTCCGACTTGAAGTTCGACATCACCATCGAGATCCCCAAGGGATCCAAGGTCAAGTACGAAATCGACCACGAAACCAACCGGCTGCGCCTGGACCGCGTCCTGTTCACCTCCATGCAGTACCCCTGCCACTACGGGTACGTGGAGAACTCGCTGGGCGAGGACGGGGACCCGCTGGACGCCATGGTGCTGCTCGACGTCGACGTCGTGCCCGGTGTGCTGATCGAGGTGCGTCCCGTGGGCGTGTTCAACATGACTGACGACGGCGGCCCGGACGCGAAGATCCTGACCGTTCCCGCCGACCCGCGCTGGGACCACATCCAGGAGCTGAGCGACGTTTCGGACTACGTGCTGGACGAAATCAAGCACTTCTTCACCAAGTACAAGGACCTGGAGCCCGGCAAGTGGGTCGAGGCTGCGGACTGGGCCGGCCGGGCGGACGCCGAAGCCGAGGTCGAGGCCTCCTTCAAGCGACTGAAGGACAACGGCGGCCACTGACCCCTCAGGGGTTCTTCCACCGAACGGCCAGGTACGGCGGCTTCCGAACGCGGAAGCCCGCCGTACCTGGCCGTTCGCGCAGGAGGTCCGGGTGCGCCGGTGTCAGCCGAGGAGGCTGCGCAGGACCTTGGCGGCGCCGTCGTCGTACACGGACGCCGTGATTTCGTCCGCCGCCATCAGCACCTCGCGGGGCGCCTGGCCCATGGCGACGCCCCGGGCGGCCCACCCGAGCATCTCGATGTCGTTGCGGCCGTCGCCGACGGCGACCGTGAGGGCAGGGTTGATGCCGAGCCGGTGGCGCATCCTCTCCAGCGCGCTGGCCTTGGTGACACCGGCGGCGGCAATGTCCAGCCAGGCAGTCCAGCCAACCGAATACGTCACGCCGTGCAGGCCGACGGACTCGATCGCCCGGGCGAACTCCTCGGGAGTGTTCTCCGCGCTGTAGACCACCACGCGGACTGCCTTCGTCGTGAGCAGTTCGTGGAAGTCAACGCCGCGCGCCTCGAGCCCGAAGCTCGCATCCTGGAAGCGCTCGGTGGCGAGGAAGTTTCCCTCGTGGTCCTCCAGCGCATAGAGGGCCGCCGGCAGTTCGGCGCGCAGCGCCTTCAGGGCCGGCGCCGGGTCGAAGACCGCTCGCTCGAGTACCTCGTAGCCGTCCGGCAGGGACGGGTCCAGCCGCAGCGTCACGCCGCCGTTGCTGCAGATCCCGTAGCCGGTGGTGATCCCGATCTTTTCGATCACCGGCAGGGTGGCGTTCAGCGACCGGCCGGTCGCGATCATCACATGGTGGCCGCTGGCGACGACGGCCTGGGCAGCCTCGCGGACCTCTTCGCTCATGTGGCCGTCGTGGTCCACCAGCGTTCCGTCCACGTCGAGGGCGACAAGGTGGGTGGTTTCTTCGTTTTGCGGCTGATCCTCGATGTCAGCTCGAATCATTGTTGTCATACATCAAGTGAAACAGAGCGACCTGCCGCCAGCCTAGGAGTTACGCCACAAGTGATTCTGAACGGCGGGTGAATACTCACAGGTTTTCCCCGCCGTGAATGTTTACCTTGCGGCCAGCCCAAGCACCTCCATGCCGCCCAGGTAGGGCCGCAGCGCCGCCGGGACGTTCACTGTCCCGTCCGGGTTCTGGTGGTTTTCCAGGATCGCGACGATCCACCGGGTGGTCGCCAGCGTGCCGTTAAGCGTGGCCACGGCGCGGGTGCCCTTGGCGCCCTCCCCGGTCTGCCGTTCCCGGATGTTCAGCCGCCGGGCCTGGTACGTGGTGCAGTTCGACGTCGAGGTCAGCTCGCGGAAGGCCTCCTGCGTCGGAACCCACGCTTCGCAGTCGAACTTGCGTGCCGCGGACGTCCCCAGGTCCCCCGCAGCGGTGTCGATCACGCGGTAGGGCAGCTCGACCTTGGCCAGCATCTCCTCTTCCCAGGCGAGCAGGCGCTGGTGCTCGGCGGCGGCGTCCTCGACCGTCGTGTAGGTGAACATCTCGACCTTGTTGAACTGGTGCACGCGGATGATGCCGCGGGTGTCCTTGCCGTGCGAACCGGCCTCGCGCCGGTAGCAGGAGCTCCACCCGGCGTAGCGCAGCGGCCCTGCCGTCAGGTCGATGATTTCGTCCCCGTGGTAGCCCGCGAGGGCCACCTCCGAGGTGCCCACCAGGTACAGGTCGTCCTCGGCGAGGCGGTAGATCTCGGCGTCGTGCTTGACGTCGAAGCCGGTGCCGGACATGGTCTCCGGGCGCACCAGGGTGGGGGTGATCATCGGGGTGAAGCCGGCCTTGATGGCCTGGTCCATGGCCAGCTGCAGCAGGGCCATTTCGAGCCGGGCGCCGACCCCCTTGAGGAAGTAGAAGCGGGCGCCGGACACCTTCGCCCCGCGCTCCATATCGATGGCACCCAGCAGCTCACCGATCTCCAGATGGTCCCGGGGCGTGAAGCCCTCGGCGGCGAAATCGCGCACCTTCCCCACGGTCTTGAGCACCACGAAGTCATCCTCGCCGCCCTCGGGAACGCCGTCTTCGACCAGGTTTGGGACCGTGCGCAGCAGCGCTTCCTGCTTGGCCTGCGCTGCGTCGGCCTCGGCGTTGGCGGCCTTGACCGACCCGGCGAGCTCCTTCACCTCGGCGAGCAAGGCCTGCTTCTCCTCGCCCTTGGCTGCGGCAACCTTCTTGCCGAAGGCGTTCTGCCGGGCGCGCAGTTCCTCGTAGCGGGTGATCGCGGCGCGCCGCGTGGAATCGGCTTCGATGATCGCGTCGACAACGGACTCGTCCGCTCCGCGGGCACGCTGACTCGCACGGAACTTCTCGGGACTCTCGCTGAGCTCTTTTACATCGATCACCGTCTAAGGGTATCGAAAAGGATTCCCGCCCCCGCGCAGCTCCCAGCCGGGGCGCAGGGGCGGCCGTTATGGTTAGAGCACCATGCGTAACCTCATCTTCGCACTTGCGGCTGCCGCGGGAGCCGCGTTCTCCGTTTCGAGCTGGTGGGGCGTGCGCAGACTGCAGCAGAAGCACACCCGGCTGGCCGTTGCGGAGGCGCCGCACAGCGCACCCGACGGGCCGCAGCGGGTGGCAGTGGTGCTGAACCCGGTAAAGCTCAATGCGGACAGGGCCAAGGAACTCATCCAGCGGGCCTGCCACAGCGCTGGATGGGATGATCCGCTCTTCCTCGAAACCACCGTCGAGGACCCCGGCCACTCGCAGGCGCGCGCGGCCCTCGAGTACGGCGCCGACGTCGTGCTGGTGGGCGGCGGGGACGGCACCGTCCGGGTCGCCGCCCAGACCCTTGCGGGGAAGGACGTGGCCATGGGCCTGGTGCCGCTGGGCACCGGCAACCTGCTGGCGCGGAACCTGCACCTGGACGTCACGGACCTTTACGGGAACATCCGGACCGCCCTGTTCGGCCAGCAGCGCCGGATCGACACCGCGCGGATGCTGGTGGAGAACGCGCGGAGCGGGGAATCTGCCGAGCACACCTTCCTGGTGATCGCCGGCATGGGCATGGACGCTGAGGTCATCGGAGACACCAATGACGAGCTGAAGAAGGCCGTCGGGTGGCTCGCCTACACGGAGGCCGGCGTGCGGCATATGCCGGGCCGGCGCAAACGCGTAGGGGTTGCCCTCGACGACGAACCGGAGCAGCAGCGCAAGGTGCGCAGCGTCCTGTTCGCCAACTGCGGCCTGGTTCCCGGCGGCATCGATTTCGTGCCGGGCTCGATGATCGACGACGGCGTGCTCGACATCGTCGTCATGAGCCCGCGCAGTGCCATCGGCTGGGTGGCGATGGGACTGAAGATCCTGTTCCAGCACCGCGGCGGCCTGCCGGTGCTGGATTACTACACGGCCCGCAAGGTCGTAATGAGCAGCGCCGATCCGCTCCAGACGCAGATCGACGGCGACCCGTCCGGGCTGGCGACGAGGGTCACCGTTGAGGTGGAACCCTCGTCGCTGCTCGTCCGCGTTCCGCCGGCTGGCTAGCTGTTGTCGTCCTGCTCGGCGACGCGCTCCGCGTGCCCGGGTTCGACAGCGCCGGCGGCGCCGTAATCGCCCTCTTCGTAGCCGGAGGTCGGCTCCGCCTCCTCGGTGGTCGCGACGCCTGCGCGGCCGTAATCGCCTTCGACGAACGTTCCGCTGTCCGCCGGGCGCTCGTCTTCGGCCCCGGGACGCGTGACCTCCACTCCGGCCTTGCCGTAGTCGCCCGCGTCGTACTCATCGACCTTCTCGCCTGGCTTCCTGCCCGGCTCCGTCCCGGCGGCGCCGTACTGGCCTTCCTCGTACTGGCCCTCTTCGAATTGGCCTTCGCCGTGCTGCTCGGTCATGGTCCCACCTTCCTGCTGTCGGTGAACTACTCTCGGGTAGGTCCCATTCAATACCAGCCGTCCGGCTTTGAACAGGCGAAAAAGAAGGGCCTACTTCACGGTCGGCTGCTGGCCGTTGTCCGACACAATCGGCTTCTCCGCCACCAGCCAGGCGTCCATGCCGCCTCGGACATTGACGGCCCCGTAGCCGTTGCCGTTGAGCCACTGGGTGGCCTGGTAGGAACGCCCGCCGGTGCGGCAGATGATGTTGTAGTCCACGTCCGGGTCCAGTTCCTCCAGCCGCTCCGGCAGCTGGCCAAGCGGGATGTGCAGGGCGCCGTCAATGTGCCCGGCCTCCCACTCATAATCCTCGCGCACATCCAGCACCCGGCCCGGATCCTGGATGTCCTCCACGGACACATTCACCACGTCGCTCACAGCCGTCCTCCTGCTTCTTCCGGGGTCGTTTTGCCACTTCCAAGCCTATAGCGGCGGCTTCCGCCGGGCCCAGCATCGGGCGCCGTTAGGCTGGAGCTGATCCGTCCGTCGAAGGGGAAGATATGCCCGCCACGCAGCCGACCATTCTTGCCACCTCGGGCGGCTACCGCCGCGGCGGCCGCATCCGGCTCGAGTTCCACCGGCTGGTGCACCACGCCGTCGATCTGTCCGGAGCATCGTCGCGCACGCCGCGGATCACGCACCTGGGAACCGCCAACGGGGACCAGCGCTGGTTCAACGCGGACCTGGACGAGGCAGCCCGCAGCGCCGGTTTCGACCTCAGCCATTTGAACCTCTTCAGCATGCCGGGTCTGGACGACATCGAGGGCCATCTGCTGGAGCAGGACGTGGTCTGGGTCAACGGCGGCTCGGTGGCGAACCTGCTGGCGGTGTGGCGGGTCCACGGTCTGGACGCAATTTTCCGGCGCGTCTGGGAGGCCGGGGTGGTCCTTGCCGGCGTGTCCGCCGGGTCCATCTGCTGGTTCCAGGGCGGCACGACCGACTCCTTCGGCCCCGAACTGCGCGCCGTCACCAATGGCCTGGCGTTCCTTCCGTATGCCAACGGCGTGCATTACGACTCGGAGGAACAGCGGCGCCCGCTCGTGCACCGACTCGTCGCCGAAGGCACGCTCGGTGAGACCCACTGCACCGACGACGGCGTCGGGCTGGTCTACCACGGCACCAAGCTAGCCGGGGCGGTCACCGAAATTCCCGGCAAGGGCGCCTACATCGTGCGCCGCTCGGCGGGGGACGGCCCGGACAGTGCGGCCATCGAGGAGCGGCTGGAACCGAGGGTCCTTGGCTGAGCGGCATGTGCGCGGAAATCCATGAGCTCAGCGCCGTCGAGCTGCGGGAGTGCCTCGCCGCCGGCCGGCTGGGCGCGCGCGAGGTCGTGAACCATTACCTGGACCGCATCGCCGCCTTGAACCCGGAACTAGGCGCCTTCGTCCACGTTTCGGCGGAGGCAGCCGTGGAGGAAGCGACGGTGGCGGACGCCTTGTATGCCTCACGCGGAATATCCCGGGAGATGCTGCCGCCGCTGCATGGTGTGCCCGTGGCTTTCAAGGACCTGACCGACGTCCGCGGGGCACCCACGACGCACGGCAGCGCGGCGCTCAATCACTCGGTGGCACCGGCCGACGGCGCCCTCGCTTCCGCGCTCCGGGCGGCCGGAGCGATCAGCCTTGGTAAGACCCAGGTTCCCGAATTCGGCCTGACGGGCTACAGCGAGAACCGCGTCGGGCCCCCGGCGCGAAATCCGTACGACCTCACCACCAGCCCGGGCGGTTCCTCGGGCGGGAGTGCCGCCGCGGTCGCTGCGGGGCTGCTGCCCTTCGCACCGGGCACCGACGGCGGCGGCTCCATCCGCATCCCGGCAGCCGCCACCGGCCTGGTGGGGCTGAAGCCGAACCGCGGGCGGGTGCCGTCCGGTTCGGGACAGTCCGACGCCGGGGGCCTCGTCGTCGCCGGACCCCTGGCCCGCTCGGCCGCCGACGCCGGGCTGCTGCTGGACGTGCTGGCCTCCGAGCCCAATCACCACGCCACCTCGGCGGCCCCGGGAGGCAGCTTCCTCGATGCGGCCGGATCGGATCCGGGGCCGCTGCGGATAGGGATCGGCCTGGATACGCCGTGGGCCTCGGAGTACCCGATCGATGTCGAGCCCGCGGCCCGTAACGCGCTGGACGCCGCCGCTGCGCTGCTGGCCGCCGCCGGACACCGGCTGCTCGAGGCGCCGATCCGCTACGACAACCGCTACCCGGAGGCGTTCACCACTGTTTGGACGTCCGGCGTCGGAGCCGCTCGGATCCCTCCGGCCCGGGAACAGTTCCTGACACCGCTCACGCACACGTTCCGGCGCCGCGCCCAGCAAAAAAGCGCCGTCAAACTCGCCGAGGCGCTGGCCTTCCTGCGCCAGTTCGAACACGACACCATTGCCCAGTTCGCGGACTTCGACGTCATCCTTACGCCCGCCGTTGCCCAGCCCCCGCGGCCTGTCGGCTGGTACACCGGCGAAGACTGGGAGGCCGACCCGGACGAGGACTACAAGCGGCAGTGCCAGTACGCCCCGTGGTCCTCTCTGGTCAACGTCACCGGCCTGCCGGCACTCACCCTGCCCGTGCACCGGACTCCGAGCGGCGTGCCGATGGGCGTCCAGCTGATCGGCCGGCCCTCCGCGGAGGCCACCCTGCTCGCGCTGGCCGGCCAGCTGGAACGGCACGCAGGATTCCGGCCTCCCTTCTTCGGGTGGACAGGGCCGACTAGGGTTTAGCCATGGCGTTCCTCTTCAGCAAGATCATGTCCGCCGGCACGGCCGCCTACGCGGTGTTTGCCCTCGCCCAGCCGCGCCACCTCGGCAACGCGGTTACTGCAGACCCGTCCGTGCAGGCCCAGTACGACCCGCTCGCGAGGATCTACGGCTTCCGTGACCTGGCGGTGAGCGCCGTGGCCCTCGCCTCGGGGTCCAGGGAGGCGGTCCGGTCGGCCATGCTGATGCGGATTTTCTTCGACCTGACCGACGCCGTCGTGCTGGCACCGCGCGCCGATGCCGCCAAGCGGCAGAAACTGCTCGGCACGGCCCTCGGCTGGGGAGCGCTCAACACCGTGGCCGTCCTGCTCGACGCGCGCTCCGGGGGCCGCTGACCGTTGGGGGCCAAGTAGCCGGCACTGCCCAGGACGGACCGAGTCTGCAAGGATGGGGGCATGGCTAGCCGCGCGGGCACAGTTGCCCTTCCCAGTGACCTTGTCGACCTCACCGCCCTGCTTGACGCCTATTACGACGTCGTGCCGGACCTTTCGAATCCGGCGCAGCGCGTCGTGTTCGGAACCTCCGGGCACCGCGGTTCGAGCCTGGACGCCGCCTTCAATGAGGCGCACATCGCCGCGATCACGCAGGCGATCGTCGAGTACCGGGCCGGCCAGGGCATCACGGGCCCGCTGTTCATGGCCAAGGACACCCACGCACTCAGCGAGCCGGCGCAGAACACGGCCCTGGAGGTGCTCGCCGCGAACGGAGTGAACGTACTGGTCGACGCCCGGCACGGTTTCACGCCGACGCCGGCCCTAAGCCATGCGATCCTCACCTACAACTACGGGCCGGTCAAGCACGCGGACCAGGCGGACGGGATCGTGGTCACGCCCTCACACAACCCGCCGCGCGACGGCGGCTTCAAGTACAACCCGCCGCACGGCGGCCCTGCTGACAGCGACGCCACGAACTGGATCGCCAACCGCGCCAATGAACTGCTCGAAGCCGGGCTGAGCGGGGTGCGGCGCGTTCCGTTGGCCAACGCCATGGAAGCCGCGTCCACCGGAACCTACGACTTCCTCAGCTCCTACGTCGACGACCTGCCGCAGGTGCTGGACATCGACGCCATCCGCGGCTCGGGCCTGCGGATCGGCGCGGACCCGCTCGGCGGAGCTTCAGTGGATTACTGGGGCGAGATCGGCGAACGCCACAATCTCAACCTGACGGTGGTGAACCCGACCGTGGACCCGCAGTGGGCCTTCATGACCCTTGACTGGGACGAGAAGATCCGGATGGACTGCTCGTCCCCGTTCGCGATGGCTTCGCTGATCTCCCGCAAGGACGAGTACGACATTGCCACCGGCAACGACGCCGATGCCGACCGGCACGGCATCGTCACCCCCGACGGCGGCCTAATGAACCCGAACCACTATCTGGCTGCCGCCATCCAGTACCTGTACACGCACCGCGAGGAATGGCCGAAGACGGCAGGGGTGGGCAAGACCTTGGTCTCTTCCTCGATCATCGACCGCGTGGCCGCGGACCTGGGCCGGAAACTGGTCGAGGTGCCTGTCGGCTTCAAGTGGTTCGTGCCCGGCCTGCTCTCCGGCGAGGGAGTCTTCGGCGGCGAGGAATCCGCCGGCGCGTCCTTCGTCCGGCGCAACGGCAAGGCCTGGAGCACGGACAAGGACGGCATCCTGCTGAACCTGCTCGCCTCGGAAATCACCGCGGTGACGGGGAAGACGCCGTCGCAGCACTACAAGGTGCTCACCGACAAGTTCGGCTCCCCTGCCTATGCCCGCATCGACGCCGCCGCCACGCGGGAGCAGAAGGCCAAGCTCGGCAAGCTCTCCGCGTCGGACGTTACTGCCACGACACTGGCCGGCGAGCAGATCACCGCCAAGCTCACCGAAGCCCCCGGCAACGGCGCAGCTATCGGCGGCCTGAAGGTCACCACCGAAAACGCTTGGTTCGCGGCCAGGCCTTCCGGCACCGAGGATGTGTACAAGATCTACGCCGAGTCCTTCAAGGGCGAGGAGCACCTCAAGCAGGTGCAGGCCGAGGCGAAGTCACTGGTGGACAGCGTGATCGGCTAGTTCTCCGGCCGACTACGGCTAGAGCGTCGTGACGACGTCCTCGTAGGCGAAGCGCGGCTTGGGCTCGCCCCAGGCGTTCTCCGCCGGCTTGCCGATGTTCACGACGAGGAACGAGTGGGTATTGCCCTCGGGGAAGAAATCGGCGTCAAGGCCCGCGGCGTCGAAGCCGCTCATCGGGCCGGCGGCGAGTCCCACCGAGCGCACGGCGAGGATGAAGTACCCGGCCTGCAGGTTGGCACTGTTGTTGCCGATCTTGTGGCGGCCTTCCTCGTTGCCGTCGAAAGCGGCCTTGAGGTGTGCGGCGGCGGGAAGGAACTCCGGGAACTTCTCGTGCCAGTTCGAGTCGTAGCTGAGCACGGCGACGAGCGGGGCGGAGGCGGTCTTGTCCTGGTTGCCCTTGGCCATGTGCTTGAGCAGGCGCTCCTTGGCTTCGGGCGTGCGGATGTAGGTCACGCGCAGCGGCTGGGCGTTGAACGCCGTCGGGCCGTACTTGGTCAGCTCGTAGATAGTGCGGGCCTGCTCCTCGGTGACCTCCTCCGCCGTGAACGAATTGGCGGTGCGGGCTTCGGTGAACAGTGCGTCGACGGCGGCCTGGTCCAGGACCAGTTCTTCATGGGCCACGGCGGTCATGGCAGCTCCTTCTGGGTTTGAAATTGCCGGTCGCCCGGCGGATTGTCCTGTGCATTCCAACAAGCCGCCGCCGCCCCTCATGCCGCGTCCGAGCCGTGACGTTGCCCACATCGGCCCCTCCCGCGGCGGTGCGGGCCCGCTCCCGATGCGCAGGAAACGCATCCGCAACAGGGCCCCGGTAGGCTGTTCATCGAAAACGCGGCGCACGCCAGGGAAGGCAGAGACGGAATGAGCATGCTGGGCACCAAGTGGACCCTTCACGGGGACGGCAGGACGGTTGTCCCAGGCGAGGTCGTCGCCCCGGACGAGCGGCTGACCTGGCCGCGCACCATCGGCATCGGCATGCAGCACGTGGTGGCCATGTTCGGCGCCACGTTCCTGGTCCCGATCATCACCGGCTTCCCGCCGGCCACCACGCTGTTCTTCTCCGGCATCGGCACGATCCTCTTCCTGGTCATCACCGCCGGCCGCATTCCCAGCTACCTCGGCTCGAGCTTCGCGTTCATCGCCCCGATCGGGGCGTCCATGAACCAGTACGGCCCGGGCGGCGCGCTCGGCGGCGTGATGATGGCCGGCGTCGTGCTGGCCCTGATCGGGGCGGTCGTGCACTTCGCGGGTTCGGCCTGGATCGACAAGGTCATGCCGCCAGTGGTCACGGGCGCCATCGTGGCCCTGATCGGCCTGAACCTGGCACCGGCGGCCAAGGGCAACTTCGACAAGGCACCCGTTACCGCGCTGATCACGCTGGTGGTGATCATCCTGGCCAGCGTGCTGTTCAAGGGCATCATGGGCCGGCTCTCCATCCTGGTCGGCGTCGTCGTCGGTTATCTCGTGGCCATGCTGCGGGGCGAGGTCAGCTACGCGAAGATAGACGCCGCCGCGTGGGTGGGCCTGCCGCACTTCCAGACGCCCGAATTCCATCTCGGGGTCGCCGGGCTGTTCATCCCGGTGGTCCTGGTGCTGGTCGCGGAGAACATCGGGCACGTCAAATCCGTGGCGCTGATGACCGGCCGCAACCTTGACGACGTCTCGGGTCGTGCCCTGATGGCGGACGGGCTTGCCACCACCCTCGCGGGCCTCGGCGGCGGTTCGGGAACCACCACCTACGCGGAGAACATCGGCGTCATGGCCGCCACGAAGGTCTACTCGACTGCCGCCTACTGGGTGGCCGCGATCTTCGCCCTGCTGCTGAGCTTCTCGCCCAAGTTCGGCGAGCTGATCGCCACCGTTCCAGCCGGCGTCCTCGGCGGGGCCGCGACCATGCTCTACGGCATGATCGGCGTCCTGGGTGTGCGCATCTGGGTGCAGAACCGGGTGAACTTCGGCAACCCGGTGAACCTGACCACCGCCGCCGTCGCCCTGATCGTGGGGATCGCCGACTACACCTGGACGATCGGGAACCTCAAGTTCACGGGCATTGCCCTCGGCTCCGCCGCGGCCCTGGTGATCTACCACGGCATGAAGGCCGTCGCCAGGGCGCGGGGCACGGCGGCCGACGCCGAAACCGAGCCGGTGCGGGCGGCCGGGAAATAGGAAGGTCCGCGCTCCGATGCCCAAGTCCGTCACGCATCCGCCCCGGCTGGACCCGCTCCGGCTCCCGACCCTCGACGAGGGAAACGCCGCGCTGCTGACGCCCGGGTCCCGGGTGGAGGGCCTTCGGTTCGCCCGGGCCGACCTGGACGGACGGATGCTGGCCGGGACGACCTTCAGCGAGTGCAGCTTCGAGGATGCCTCCGCGCACGGGACCGATCTCTCCTCGGCGGCGTTCATTGAGACGGCCTTTTCGCGGCTCAACTCACCGGTGCTGTCGGCTCCGCGTTCCCGGTTGCGCGACGTCACCGTCGACGGCTCCCGGATCGGAGCCGCGGAGCTCTACAACGCGGGCTGGCAGTCAGTGCACTTCAGCCACTGCAAGCTCGGCTTCATCAACCTGCGCGGCGCCAAGCTCCGCGACGTCCTGTTCACCGACTGCACCATCGAGGAGCTCGACCTCGGCGGCGCCGATGCACTCCGGGTCGCCTTCGCCGACTGCAGCGCGGACAAGCTGGACCTCACCGGCGCGCGGCTTGCGCAGGTGGACCTGCGCGGGCTGCAGCTGCGCACGATCGCAGGGATCGCGGAACTGCGCGGGGCCACGCTGAACCCCTACCAGGTGACGGAACTGGCGCCGCTGCTGGCAGCGCATCTCGGGATCACCACCGAGGACTAGCGAAGCCCGCAGCGGCAGCGCCGCGGCCGGACCCAGCGTTGCCGCCGCGGCCGACGGCAACGCTGCCGGGCTTCCCGGACTCAGAACGGGTAGTCCGCGATCTCCGGGCGCATCGTGAGCCACTGCAGCTCGGTAAACGCCTCAATGTTCGCCGTCGCCCCGCCTAAGCGCGAGCCGGTGCCGGAGGCCCCGACGCCGCCGAAGGGTGCGTTGGCCTCGTCGGAGACGGTCTGTTCGTTGATGTGCACCTTGCCCGAATTGACCCGGTCCGCAATCTTCATCGCCGTGCCGACGTCGCCGAGGATGCCTACCGACAGCCCGTATTCATTCGCGTTGACCAGGCGGACCACCTCGTCGATGTCGGAAAACTTGGTGACCGGGGCCACCGGGCCGAAGATCTCGTCGGAGAATGCCCGGTTCTCCGGGGTGAGGTCTGCCAGTACCGTCGGCCGGTAGAACAGGCCCTCATGGGTTCCGCCTGCCGCCAGGCGCCCGCCTGCCAGCACGGAATCCTCGACGATCGCGTGGATGCGCTTGAGCTGGCGCTCGTCGATGATCGGCCCGAGCGCGACCTGGCCCGAGGCCGGGTCCCCCACCGGGAGGTGTTCGGCCTTCTCGGTGAGTGCGGCAACGTACTCCTCGTAGAGGGACTCGTGGACAAAGTGGCGGCCGGTGGTCATGCAAATCTGGCCCTGGTGCATGAAGGATCCGAAAGCTCCCGCGGAGGCTGCCTTGGCCAGGTCCGCGCCGGGCAGCACGATCAGCGCGTTGTTGCCGCCGAGTTCGAGGTGCGCCCGCTTGAGGTGCCGCGCGGCGGTTTCGCCCACGGCCCGTCCGGCCGCCGTCGAACCGGTGAAGGATACGACGTGGACTTCCTGAGCCTCGACGACGGCCGTGCCGACATCGGCGCCGCCCGGGAGCAGCGAGAGCACGCCCGAGGGGAGCCCGGCTTCCTCGAAGACGCGCATCAGGGTCACGCCTCCACAGACAGCCGTGCGCGGGTCCGGCTTGAGCAGCACTGAGTTGCCCAGTGCCAGCGCGGGAGCCACGGAGCGGATCGAGAGGATCAGCGGGAAGTTGAACGGGGCGATCACGGACACGACGCCGGCCGGGCGGCGCCGCGCGAAGGACCACCGGTCCTCGTTGGAGGTGAGGACCTCGCCGGCCGGGTGCGAGGGCAGCGCGGCAGCCTCGTAGCATTCGTTGGCCGCAATGTGCGTTTCGAGGGCGGCCTTCGGACCAATGCCGCCGCTTTCGCGGACGATCCAGTCCTGGATCTCCTCGGCGTGCTCTTCCCAGAGCTGGCCTGCGCGGCGCAGCACTGCGGCGCGTTCCTCCGGGCGCTTGGCCGCCCAGGCATGCTGGGCCTCGGCGGCGACGGCGGCGGCACGCTTCACGTCCTCGGCTGTGGCGAGGCCGTACCGGCCCAGCGCCTTGCCGGTCGCCGGCTCCAGCACGTCCTGCGCGGCGCCCGAGCCTTCGGTCCAGCCGTCGATGAAGATCTTCCCGTCCCAGCGGGAGTTGTCGAGAAAGGTCATGGTGCTTCCTTCTGTGTGGACCGACCGGATGGACGGCGTGGAACTAGGTTAGAACGGCCGGGGCCTGCCAGGGCAGGGCGAACTTGGGCGGAGCCGGAGCCTTGCCAAACCGGGCGCGCGGGTGCATGCTTATACAACCAGCTCGTTGATCAAACAGAAGGTTGTTTACCTGATGGACAGTTCCGCGGATGCCGCCCTCGACAAGGCCTTCCTGGCCCTCGCCGACCCGGTGCGCCGCGGCATTGTGGCCCGGCTCAGCCGTGGCCCCGCCACCGTCAACGAACTAGCCGAGCCCTTCGCGATCACCAAGCAGGCGGTCTCGAAGCACATCCAGGTCCTCGAGCAGGCGGGACTCGTTACGCGTTCGCGCGACGCCCAGCGCCGGCCCGTCCACCTGAATCCCGCACGACTCGAGGCGCTCACCGCATGGATCGACCAGTACCGGCTGGTCCGTGAGGCGCAGTTTCGCAACCTCGACGCCGTGCTCCAGGATCAAGCCGCCGCCGGCGGCACATAGCCCAGGGAGCTGTCATGAGCAATGCATTGAAGCTGACCGTCCCCGACGGAGCACCTTCATCGACTTCGAGCGGGAGTTCGACTATCCCGTCGCGGACGTCTTCCGCGCCCACGCGCGGCCCGAATTGATCTCACAGTGGCTCGGGCCGCGCGGGACGAATATCGAGGTGGAGCATTACGATTTCACCTCCGGCGGAAGCTACCGGTACCGGCACACCGGCCCGGACGGACAATCATATGTCTTCCACGGAATATTCCACACCGTCCGGGAGAACGAGTTCGCCCTGCAGACCTTCGAATTCAGCGGCTACCCGGACAGCGTGAGCTTGGAATACATGTGGTTCGAGGACCTCGGCGGCGGCCGCTGCAGGCTGCGCGGGCACGCGGTCTATGCCAGCCAGGAAGCGCGCGACGGAATGGCCGCCTCCGGCATGGAGGGCGGGATGTCCGACGGATACGAAAGGCTGGAGGAGCTGCTGGAGCGCGAAGGCGCCCGCGCAGCCGGTTGACGCGGCGCCGGGCTGCTAGGCCTCGAGCGACCGGAGGGCATTCACCACGGCCTCCTGCAGGTAGCGGCCGGCGTGAGTGAATCCCTCCTCCTCGGAAGGCGCCAGTGCGGCAATGGACCCGGAAGCCACGACGCCATGCTCCGCGAGCTGTGCCGGGTCAAGAGTGAGCCGGCCGGCGACGGCGACCACGGGTATCCCCAGCTGGTTCGCCGCATCGGCAACCCCCATCGGGGCCTTGCCCTGCAGCGACTGGACATCCAGTGATCCCTCCCCCGTGATGACGAGGTCCGCGTCCGCGAGGGCGTCATCCAGATGCACGAGTTCTGCGACCAGGTCGAAACCGCGCTCGATCGTCGCCTCCGTGAATCCAAGGAACCCGGCAGGGAAGCCTCCGGCTGCTCCGGCACCGGCAACATTGACGTCCCGGCCCGTGGCTTCCCGGATAAGCGAGGCCAGGTTGCGCAGACCGGCGTCGAGCAGCTCGACAGCATCCGCGTCGGCACCCTTCTGCGGGCCGAAGATGTGCGCGGCGCCCTCCGGCCCGTACAGCGGGTTGGTGACGTCCACGGCAATGCGGATCCGCGCCGCGGCGAGCCGCGGATCGAGCCCGGAAGCGTCGACGGCGACAGCCTCGGCCAGCGGGCCGCCGCCCAGCGGCACGAGGTTGCCGGCGCGGTCCAGCAGCTTCAGCCCCAGGGCGCGCAGGGCACCGGTGCCCCCGTCGGTCATCGCGGAGCCACCGAGGCCGAGGATGATTTCGGTCGCTCCGGCGTCGAGAGCGGCGGCGATCAGCTGGCCGCAGCCGTACGAGTGGGCTCGCAGCGAGTTGGCCGGGGTGGGGTCCATTTGGGCGAGCCCGCTGGCCTGAGCGGTCTCGATCACCGCGGCGGTGCCGGAATCGGTGCCCGGGTGCAGCGCCCAGCGCGCTCCGACCGGAGCCAGGATGGCGCCCACCACGGCGTTGATTCTCTCCTCGCCGCCGGTGGCGAGGGCAACCTCGTGGGTTCCCTCGCCGCCGTCGGCAACAGGCACGACGACGATCTCAGGGTCCTCATGGACCGCACGGATGCCGGCGGAGATGGCCTCGGCGGCCTGGACAGCGGTGAGGGAACCCTTGAATTTGTCGGGGGCAACGAGGAAGCGCATGCCGCCAGTCTCTCAGGATTCGCCGCCGCCCGGCACCAGCGGCGCAGCAGGCGGACGCTACGCCCAGTGCCCGCGTTCGCGCATGACCTCGCGCAGCAGGTCGGCGCGGTCCGTCATGATCCCGTCCACCCCGAGGTCCAGGAGGCGGTGCATCTCGACAGGCTCGTTGATGGTCCAAACGTGCAGCTGGAGGCCGTACGCGTGGGCGCGGGCCACGGTGCGGGCGGAAACGATGCGCAGGAACCCGCGGCGTTCGGGAACCTGGAGACAGTCCACGTCCCGCAGCAGCCGGCGCAGCAGCGGCCGGAGCCCCAGCGGCCCGAGCAGCACGAAGGCGGCGGTCACTCTGATGCCGGCCGAGCTCGCGGTGGGCCGGCTCAGCCGCTTCAGGACGGCCCGGCGGCGGCGGTCGGAAAACGAGGCGACCAGCACCCGCTCGTGGGCTCCGGCCTGCTCGATCGCCGCTGCCAGCGTCTCGACGGACGCCTCGTCCTTCACATCGAGGTTGAAGCGGGCCTCGGGCAGCGCGGCTAGCAGTTCCGCCAGCGTCGGGATGGCTTCCCTGCCCCCGATGCGTACCCGTGCGACGTCCTCGCCGGTCAGCTCGTTGATCCGGCCGGTTCCGTCAGTGACGCGGTCCAGGCTCTCATCGTGGAAGACGACCGCCACGCCGTCGGCCGTCGTGTGCACGTCGGTCTCCAGGTAGGAGAACCCCAGAGCCTCGGCCGCGTGGAAGGCCGGGAGGCTGTTCTCGAGGCCTTCGGCGGAGAAGCCGCGGTGGGCGAAGGCGAGCGGGCCGGGCTGCAGGTAAGGCATGGGCGCTCAGAGCCCTGCCAGAAGCTGCTCGAGGACCTGGGCGACGCCGTCTTCCTCGAAGGCGGGCGCCTTGCGGTTGGCGGCGGCGAGGGCGGCCGGGTGGCCGCTGGCCATCGCGTAGCCGTGACCGGCCCAGCGGAGCATCTGGATGTCGTTGGGCATGTCCCCGAAGGCCACGACGTCGCTGGCCGCGATGCCGAGGGCAGCCGCGTATTCGCTGAGCGTTGCAGCCTTGTTCACGTGCGGCAGAGCCATCTCCAGCAGCGGAACCGAGGGGGCGGAGTGGGTGACGGAGAGCAAATGGCCGACGGCCGGCCGC
Source organism: Paenarthrobacter sp. DKR-5 (assembly GCF_018531425.1). Classification (GTDB taxonomy): domain Bacteria; phylum Actinomycetota; class Actinomycetes; order Actinomycetales; family Micrococcaceae; genus DKR-5. Next base: position 27,694 of record NZ_JAHBOI010000005.1, on the reverse strand, counting down.
ACCAGGTCCAGGAACTCGTCAGGGCTGGAGTCCTGGTCCTTGGCGAGGAACTTGACCACCGCCGCGTCCCCCTCCGCCTGCAGGCTCTCAGCCAGCGGCATGGGCACGACGTCGGACAGGAGCGGGGATCCCTGGTCCAGGAAGTCCGGCTCGAGGTGGAAGCGGTCCACCGTTTCAGCAGCAAAGGACGCCCGCGGGGCGACCTCCAGAATGAGGTCCCGGGCCTGCAGGACGACGTCGGCGGGCACAGCGTGCGACTGTTCGACCCTGCGCTCAGCGAGGTTGTAGACCACAGCCCCGTTGGAGCAGATGACGGTGCCGGCGTGACCGAACTGCTCCTCGAGCGGACGCAGCCAGCGCGGCGGCCGGCCCGTGACGAACACGATCTCGATCCGGGCCTCCCGGCAGGCGGCGAAGGCTTCTACCGTCCGGGCACTGATCCTGCCGTCATGGCCCAGAATGGTTCCGTCGATATCGCTGGCAACTAACCGCATGTCACGCTCCTTGTGGTTAAGCCTAGCCGCCGCGCGTCCCTGCAGAGATTCAGGCTGTTCTCAGCCTTCGCCTCTATATTCCCTGTGTGACCCTGACATTGCCCTCCCGCCCGGCCGTGCGCGGCTGACTCCCCGGCGCTGGTTCCGTGTCGAAGTTTGACTCCTCCTTCCCTGCCCGGCGCGCGGTGCTGCTCGCCGGGCTGACCGCAGCCCTCTCCGCCTGCGCCCCGCCCGCGGCTCCCGGCACGGCCGCACCGGCAACCGGCGCCCCTGCCCGGCCGCACGGCCGACGGTCAACGGGCGGATCCGCCCGGTCCGCCCCCGGCACGGTCGCCCTGTCCACCGAACGTGCCGGCATCGTCCGCGCCTTCGGCGGCCGCCTTCCGCACTACTGGGGGCTGGCAGCGCCCGGCGTGCAGCTGCGCACCGCCTCCCGCACGGGCGTCGCGCTGACCTTCGACTGCTGCGGCGGTCCTGGCGGGAGCGGGGTGGATAAAGACCTGATGGACTTCCTGGAGCGCAATGAGGTCGCTGCGACATTCTTCCTCAACTACCGGTGGGTGCATGAGAACCGGCGCGTGGCCCGGCGCCTGATCGACAACCCCCTGTTCGAGATCGGCAACCACGGGTCGGCGCACCGGCCGATGTCGGTGAGCGGCAGGAGTGCCTACGGGATTGCCGGGACCAGGGACGCCGGCTCCTGCTTCGACGAGGTGGGCGTCAACCAGGATTTCCTCGCCGGCCTGATGCCCCGGCCGCCGCGGTTCTTCCGGCCCGGGACCGCCTACTTCGACGACGTCGCCGTCGAGATCACCAAAGCCATGGGCGTGGTGCCGGTCGCCTTCAGCCTCAACGGCGACGGCGGGGCGACCTTCCCTGCCCGCACGGTTGCCGCTGAGGTGTCCAAGGCGGCCGCGGGGGACATCGTGATCGCCCACGCCAATCATCCGTTCGGTGGCACCGCGGAGGGAATCAGCGCGGCCGTCCCGGTGCTGCGCCGGCGCGGGTTGAGCTTCCTTCGCCTGTCCGACGTCGCCGGCCCGGATGCTCCGCCCCCGCAGCCACCCGCTCCCCCCGCGGCCAGGACCTAGCCGCGGCGCACCGACCCGGAAAACTCCCGCGAACGGCCATTCGTGGCGGCCTCTTCGCGCGGAAGGCCGCCACAGCTGGCCGTTCGCGCGGCACGCTACTAGGCGAACTCAGCCCTCGTGGGCGGATTCGCACCGGCACGCGAGACGGTGACCGCAGCAGCGGCGGCTGCGTAGCGGAGCATGTCCGCGAGCTGCTCGACGCGGATCGCGCGCAGCTCCGGCCGGCGCTGGGCACCGTCAAGCTCGCGGTCCACCACGCCCGAGATCAGGGCGGCCATGAAGGAGTCACCGGCTCCGACGGTGTCCGCCACACGCACGGACACAGCAGGCACCTGGATGTCCCCGTCGGCACAGACGCCCCAGGGACCGTCCGCGCCGTGGGTCACGACGACGACGGCGGGACCGAGCTGCAGCCAGCGCCGCGCCGATTCGCGCGGGTCGGTGTGCGGATAGAGCCACTGCAGGTCCTCGTCGCTGGCCTTGACGACGTCGGCAAGCCGGACGAACTTCTCCGCCTGGCTGCGCGCATAGGCCACGTCGTTGACGAGCGTGGGGCGGCAGTTCGGGTCGTAGCTGATGGTGGCCTGCGGGTGTGCCTTCTCCACCGCGTGCAGGACGGCGTCGGCGCCGGGCTGGAGCATCGCCGCGATTGACCCCGTGTGCACCAGGCTGGTTCCGTCCAGAAGCTTCGGCAGCGCGGCATCAAGGCCGGGGAGCTCCCAGTGCAGGTCGAACAGGTAGCTGGCCCCGCCGTCCTCGTCGAGCCGTGCGGTGGCGACGCTGGTCGGGATGCCGTCCGGCGGGAGCGGCACGAGCACGGAGTTGCCGGCCAGATGCTTGGCCAGCATGCGGCCGTATTCGTCGCTGCCGAAGCGTCCCACGAACTGCGCCGCGTGGCCGAGACGGGCCAACCCGATCGCGACGTTGAGCGGGCTCCCGCCCACGTGCGCAGAGGAATCGCCGGTGCCGCGACGCACCACATCAACAAGACCCTCGCCAATGACAGTCAACATGCACTCACGGTACATCAGGGCCATTCCCGGTACATCAGGGCCTGAGCAGCACGTCCAGCAATTCCCGGCAGCGGCGGTATGCCTCCGCCCGCGGATCAATGAGGTCGAAATGGTGGCCGGGGACCAGCACCAGTTCGGCTACCGCTCCGGCCGCGGCCGCAGCCCGCGCGTAAGCGGCGCTGAACTCCAGCGGCACGGTGTCGTCCTCCATGCCGTGGACGGCATATACCGGTATGTCGAGCGGCAGGTGCTGCATGGGGTCCGCCGCAGCATAGGCCTCGGGCGCCGCTGCGGCGCTGCCGCCCATGAAAGCCGAAGCGGCGTCCTCGCTCAGGTGCAGTGCGTCGGCTGCCCGCAGGTCCAGCACCCCGGACTGAGCGACCACTCCGGTGAGCTGCACCGCCGGGTGCGCGCCGGGGGTGTTTTCATGGAACCGGCTGCGGCCTGCCGCCCACACCGCCAGGTGCCCGCCGGCCGAGTGGCCCAGGGCAGCGACGCGGTCCAGACCGAAACCGTGCCTGCGGCTGAGCGGCAGCAGCGCGTCTATTCCCGCGGCGATGTCCTCGAAGGTGCGCGGCCAGCCACCCCCGTTACCGGCACGACGGTACTCCAGGTTCCAGGCTGCGTAGCCGTGACTGGCAAGGTCGGCGGCCAGCGGCCGGCCCAGTTCGGCGCCGTACCGTGCCCGCCAGTAGCCGCCATGGACCACGACGACGACGCCGGCGGCCTCTTCCGCCGGCAGGAAAAGTTCCCCGAACTGGCTCGGATCCGGGCCGTAGCTGTGCCGTAGCGGTTCCTGCCCCGGTTCCCCGCTCCCCCGTGCGCTCATGACAGACAGCGTAGCGTTCCCGCCTGCCGGACGGATTTTGGCCGGAAACATTCCGCTGGGAAGATATTTCAATGCTTGAGGCAACTAAAACATCAGCGGCGGCAGGGCCGCCTCCCACCTCCGAAGAGCGGACCGCGCGCATCGCGGTCACTGTCTTCCCCCTCCTGGTCGTCATAGCGGGCGTCGCCGGGTTCCTCCTGCCCGCCGCTTTCAAGCCGCTGGCCCCCTCCGTGCCGTGGCTGCTGGGCATCATCATGTTCTGCATGGGCCTGACGCTCACCCCTCCCGACTTCTCTTCCGTGGCGCGCCGGCCCTGGGCTGTTGCGCTGGGCATCATCGCGCACTACGTGATCATGCCCGGTGCCGGCTGGCTGATCGCCACGGCGCTGCAGCTGCCGCCCGAACTTGCCGCGGGTGTCATCCTCGTGGGCTGCGCCCCCAGCGGCACGGCGTCGAATGTGATGGCCTTCCTGGCCAAGGGCGACGTGGCGCTCTCGGTGGCCGTCGCCACGGTTTCCACCCTGATCGCTCCGCTGGTCACTCCCGCGCTCACGCTGCTGCTGGCCGGAGCATTCCTGAATGTCGACGCCGGCGGGATGGTCCTGGACATCGTCAAAACCGTGCTGGTTCCCGTGATCCTGGGACTGCTGGTCCGCCTGTTCCTCAAGCGTGCCGTGCGTTTCGTGCTGCCCGTGCTGCCCTGGGTCTCCGCCGCCGTCATCGCACTGATCGTTGCCGTTGTCGTCGCCGGCAGCGCCGGCAAGATCCTCGCCGCCGGCGGGATCGTGTTCCTGGCCGTGGTGCTGCACAACGGCTTCGGTCTCGGCCTCGGGTATCTGGCCGGCAAGCTCGGCCGCCTTGACTCGAAGGCCCGCCGGGCGCTGGCCTTCGAGGTGGGCATGCAGAATTCCGGCCTCGCCGCGACCCTGGCGACGGCGCACTTCACGCCGCTGGCCGCGTTGCCCTCTGCGGTCTTCTCCCTCTGGCACAACGTCTCCGGCGCGGTGGTCGCCGCCTGGATGGCCCGCCGTCCGCTGTCAGCCGAGTAGCCGCACGGCTGCCGGCCGGCTATCCGGCGTCGGCCGGCGGCTGCTGCTCCGGCCTCCTCAGGCGGCTTTTCGCTATGGTTGAGCCAACACGATGCGGGAGGTCGGGACCACTATGACGGCACGCACCGTCCCGGGAGGCAAGGGGACGCTGGAGCTCGCGGACGCGGGCATCCTGCACCTGCGCTGGGAACGCGGGGTCCAGATCGAGGCCGGCGATGCGCAGGGCGCGATGAACCTGGTCAACGAACTCAGCGGGGCGGCGAGCCATCCGATGCTCGTGGACATGGCGACGACGGCGTCCGTCAGCCGCGGCGCCCGGGCTGTCTTCGCCAAACCGTGCGCCGCGTCCCGCATTGCGCTGCTTGGTTCGTCCCCGGTGGACCGGGTGATTGCCAATTTTTTCCTGGGCGTGCACACCCCGCCGTGCCCCACCCGTTTCTTCACTTCCCGGGAGGAAGCCCTGGCCTGGCTCGGGTCCGGGCCGGGTCAGGATCTGGGCTCGAGCACGGCGAAGTAACCGGGAATCCGCTCCGTCGCGGCTTGGGGGGCGGCGACGCCGGTCCGTCTCATCGGCACGGCCTCGATCGTCGTCGCACCGTCTGCCACCACTGTCCAGGAGGCGCCAGGAAAGGCGGAGGAGCACTCCCGGCGGCCGAACCGTCCCGGCATCGGCAGCCCGCGGATGGCCTTCTCCAGCGGTGCAGGCAGCCAGGTAAGCGTGGCGCCAAGGTGCAGGACGTAGCCCAAAGGGCCGTCCTTGAAGTCGGTTTCAGCGAGGAACACGCGCCCCCCGCCCGCGGTGAGGCTCAGGAGGTTCCGCGCCAGCCGCCGGCGGGCCCGCGCATCCAGCACGTGCAGCACTCCGCGGACGAAAACATTTGCCGGGCCCAGCTCCGCAGCGAGAGGGTCAAAGGCCCCTGGCGCAGTGGCATCGAGGACGCGGAAATCCGTCCCGGCCGCCCCGCCGGATTCGCTCCGGGCCCTCTCGACGGCGTGCGGCGAGAAGTCGACCCCCACCACCGGGCCGAACACCCGGGCCAGGGCACGCGACTGGGTTCCGTTGCCGCACCCGACGTCGACGACCGGCAGCGCCGGATTCCAGTGCTCGCGGAGCAGGCCCAGGTGGGACTCCGCTTCTTCGTCCCCCTGCGCGTCCCACAGCACGTCGCCGGAGCGGCCGGTGCGCTGCACCCGCCCCCAGTACCCGTCCCAGGCCTTCTGCCGGTCGCGCGGAACGCCCGCCGAGAGCCAGATCAACTTCGGCACCAGGAGGATCTCTTTGGGGGAGCGCACCCCCTCAATATAAGGTTCCGCGAAGCAACGTCCCGCGAAGCCATACGAAATCAGTACAAGGTACCGCGGGCCAGCAGGCCGTGGAGTTCGCCGGCGGGGAGCGCCGCGCTGAAGTAAAAACCCTGCGCCTGGCGGCACCCCAGGCCCAGGAGCAGATCCGCCTGGGCGCCCGTCTCGACGCCTTCGATCACTGCTTCAAGGCCCGCGGAGGACACCAGTTGCAGGATGGCGGCAACGAAATCGAGCTGCGACGGATCGCCGGCGACCTCGGCGATCAGCGACTTGTCCAGCTTCACGTTCCTCACCGGCAACTCCCGCAGGTAGCTGATCGAGGAGTAGCCGGTGCCGAAGTCGTCGATGTCGATGCCGATGCCGTGGCGCGAAAGAGTCTGCAGATTCTCCCCCGCAACAGAATCCCCGGTCATCAGCACTGTCTCGGTCACCTCCAGCACCAGCCTTTCCGGCGCAAGCCCGTGCCCGGCCAGCGCCGCGCTCAGGCTCCCGGGCAGGTCCGGCTGCCGCAGCTCGAGCGCCGAAAGATTCACCCGGAGTTGAAAATCGTCCGGCAGGCCCTGCTCCGTCCAGCGCGCCAGCTGTGCCAGCGACTCCCGCAGCACCCAGGCGCCCAGTTCCACGATGAGGCCGGTTTCTTCGGCCAGCGGAATGAACTTCGCGGCCGGAATGACGCCGCGGTCGGGGTGCGGCCACCGCACCAGGGCTTCCGCCGAGATAATCCGGCCGGACCCCAACTCCACCACCGGCTGATAGCGCAGCTCAAGTCCCTGGCCGCCGATGGCTCGCCGCAGGTCTTCCGCCAGCTGGGCCCTCTCCCGGGCGGCGCTGAGCATCCGCATTTCGAAGACGCGCACGTTGCCCTTGCTGCGGTTCTTGGCGGCGTACATGGCGGTGTCCGCGTCACGCAGCAGCACTTCGGGGGTCGGCGGTTCACCGCCGGGCGTGGCCCCGCCGCCGAGCCGGACGCCGATGCTGGCTTCCACCTGCATGCTGGCGTCTCCCAGCCGGATCGGGGGCTCGAGCGCTGCCAGGATGCGGTGGGCGACGACGACGGCGTGGTCGGGCACGGCGTCGCAGACCAGCACGGCGAATTCGTCGCCGCCCAGGCGGGCCACCGTGTCCCCGGCACGCACGGCCGCCTGCAGCCGGGCACCGACCTCGCGCAGGACGTCGTCACCGGCTGAATGGCCGCGCACGTCGTTGATCGTCTTGAACGCGTCCAGATCCAGCAGGATCAGCGACGGCGGGTCCCCGCCCTCGGCGGCGCGGGCGGTGGCCTCCTCGATCATGTTGCTGAGCTGGGTGCGGTTGGCCAGCCCCGTCAGCCCGTCCGTCAGCGCCATCCGCCGCAGCTCCTCCTGGGCGCGGGTCAGCTCGGCCGTGCGCTGCTCGACCCGCTGCTCCAGCCCCTGGTACACGTCATGGAGTTCCTCGGCGAGCAGGTTCACTCCCGTGATGACCGCGTCGATGGCGTCGCGGGCAGGGGAGGAACCGACCCGGACCGTGAGGTCACCCGCGGACAACCGCACGACGGCATCCACCAGCTCGTCGAGCCGCGGGTCGCTGATCTGCGCCCCGTCCTCCGGCCCGCTCATCCGCCGGTGCCCGCCCGTCCGGGCGTTGCCGGGCAGGTCCGACGGCTGGGCTGGGCGCTAAGCATGCTCCAACGATAGCGCCGGGCACCGCGACGGCGGCGGGTAGCGGGCTCTTCCGCAGCGGCGCCCGCTGCGGGGCGGCCACCGGCGGTGCGGTTTCGCTGCTAACGTCGGGTCTGACAAGGCAAATTCGGGTCCGTTTCGTGGAAGGTCCGGAGACAGAAAGGCACGGTCAAAGTGCAGCTGCCGGCAGATTCACGCCCCGCGCGGCCGGCCCTCGTGGTGGTCAGCGACGCCGGGACGCGCGCCAGCGCCCTGGAGGCCCTGTCCAGCCTGGGCCTGGACGCTGCGGCCGCGGACACGGAAGCGGTGCTCGGCCGCCCGGCCGATCTTCTCCTGGTCGACGCGGGATTCGACGGCGGCCGGGGCGTGGAGCTGGTCCGGATCCTCCGCCGGCAAAAGAGCGCGGCCACCGTGGTACTGCTCGGAGACGACGCGGAACTGCCGGAAGCGTCCGAGTGCCTGGAGCTCGGCATCGCCGACTATGTCTACAAGCCGGTGCGGGCCCAGGAACTGGCGCACCGGGTGGAGCATGCGCTCGAAGCCGTGCAGCGGCAGCGGGAGCACCGTGAAACCATGGAGGCCTTGCGCGAGCAGACCCGCGCTGTCTCCGCCTCCATCCGCAGCACCAACGACCCGCAGGCCATGGCATCGTCCGTGACGCGCGGGCTGGGACAGGCATTCGAAGCGGACCTTGTGGTCCTGTGGGTGTTCGAGGACCACCGCGTCAGCGTGCTGACCCAGCAGTGGCGGCGCCCCGGAGCTCATGCAGGAGTCCCGGTCGAGGGCCTTGAACGGCTCACGGACAGCGCGCGTGACATCGCCGAAGGGCTCTGGGAAGGCTCGTCCGTGTTGTCCGCCCACGGGAACGGCCTGGCCGAGGCCCTCCGTCCGTGGCCTGCGTTCGGCACCCTGGCCGAGGAAGCCGGTGCCACCGCCGTCGCGGGCGTGCCGGTCGGCGAGGGAGAATCCGTGTTCGGGCTCGTGTGGTTCGTCAGCACGGGCAGCCCGCGGGCCTGGAGCGGCACCGAACTGTCCCTGATCCAGCACGTGGCAAACAACCTCGCTTACGGGCTGATCCAGGGCAACCTGATCACCGTTCAGCAGCAGGTGCTCAAGCGGCTGCAGCAGCTCGACAAGGCCAAGAGCGACTTCGTCGCCACCGTGAACCACGAGCTGCGCACCCCGCTGACCTCGATCACCGGCTATCTCGACATGGTGCTCAGCGGCGAGGGCGGCGACATCCCTCCCGTCGCGGCGCGGATGCTTGAAATCGTGGGCCGGAACTCCGCCCGCCTGCAGGGCCTGATCGAGGACGTGCTGACGCTGTCCCGGATGGATTCCCAGCAGCAGCTGCCCCGGATGGAGGCGGTCGACGTCGGCACCGTCCTGAAGACCGTGGTGACCTCGCTGTCCCCGATCGCTGCCGCCGCCGACGTCGAGCTCACCCTCGACACGTCCGGCGCAGGCCCGCTGACGGTGGAAGGCAACGAGGCACAGCTGGAGCAGGTGTTCACCAACATCGCCTCCAACGCCATCAAATTCACCCCGGCCGGCGGCACGGTGCACGTGGCGACGTCCAAGGAAAAGTCCGAAACAGGCCGTCCGCACGCCACGGTGCGGGTACTGGACACCGGTATCGGCGTCCCAGCCGAGGACGTGCCGCGCCTGTTCACCCGCTTCTTCCGGGCTTCCAATGCGACGGCGGCCGCCATCCCGGGAACAGGACTGGGCCTGGCCATCGTCCATGAGGTCGTCCAGCAGCACGGCGGGGAACTGGCGGTGAGTTCCATCGAGGGGCAAGGCACCACGATGACGGTCCGGCTGCCCGAGTTCGCCGGGTAGACCGCACCACAGGCGAGGGACCTCCGGCCCTAGGCCGTCCCGCCGGTCGCGCACAGGCTGAACGCATGGCGGAGCGGACGGGACCGACGGCGGAACGCGGAGGCGGAGCCGGTCCCTCGGGACCGGTCCGGTCAGCCCTCTCCGACGACGATCTTTCCGCCGAGGGGCTGTCCGGCGCTGAGGCGGCCCGGCTCCTTGCCGCGGACGGACCGAACGAACTTCCTGCGGGCCGCCGGCGCAACCTGCTGCGGCAGGGGTGGGACGTGGTGCGCCAGCCGATGCTGCTTCTGCTCCTGGGCGCCGGAACCATCAACTTCCTGCTTGCCGAACCGTTTGACGGCGTGCTGTTGCTGTCCTTCGTGGCGGTCGTCATCGCCATCACGGTTTATCAGGAGCACAAGACCGAGAACGCGCTGGCCGCGCTGCGGGACCTCTCTTCTCCCCGGGCCCTCGTCATCCGTGACGGCCGGCAGCTGCGGATCGCCGGCCGCGACGTCGTCCGGGGCGACGTCGTCGTGCTTGCCGAGGGGGACCGCGTGCCGGCGGATGCGGTGCTGCTGCGCTGCCGCAGCTTCTCCGTCGACGAATCGGCCCTCACCGGCGAAGCGGTGCCGGTCCGCAAAGTCCCCTTCCCGGGTCCCGGTTTCCGGTCCGCGGCAGCGCAGGCACCCGGCGGGGACGCGACCCCGTGGATCTTTTCCGGCACCCTCGTGGTGAAAGGGCAGGGCGCGGCCCTGGTGAAAGAGACCGGCCCCGGCACGGCCCTGGGCCGGATCGGCACGGCGCTTCGCTCAATCGACGCGGAGCGCACTCCTCTCCAGCGCGAAATCGACCGGCTGGTGCGGTTCATCGCGGTTTTCGGCGTCGCCGCGGCCGCCGTCGTGGTTGTCGTCCACGCCCTGATCCGCGGCAACCTGCTGCAGGGCCTGCTGGCCGGCATCGCGACCGCCATGGCGATGCTGCCCGAAGAGTTTCCGGTGGTGCTGACGGTGTTCCTCGCACTGGGAGCGTGGCGGATGTCGCGCCGGCACGTGCTGACGCGGCGGGCCCCGGTGATCGAGGCGCTCGGCTCGGTCACGGTCGTTTGTGTCGACAAAACCGGCACGCTGACGCAGAACAGAATGACGGTGCGCGAGTTCACCGTCGGAACCGACACCTGCGCCCTCGACGGCAGCCGCCTTCCCGAAGCCTTCCATCAGGCCGCCGAGTTCGCGGTCCTCGCCTCCCCGCCCACGCCGTTCGACCCCATGGACAAGGCGTTCCGGGCGGCCGGCGACACCTATCTGGCCGATACCGGCCATCTGCACGCAGACTGGGAGCTGGTGCGCGAGTATCCGCTGTCGGAGTCCTTGCTCGCCCTCTCGCACGTCTGGCGCTCCCCCGACGGGGAACGGTACGTCATTGCGGCGAAGGGCGCGCCCGAGGCCATTGCGGACCTGTGCCACTTCGGCCCGGAACAGCGGGCCACGCTCATCCGCCAGGTCGAGACGGCGACGGCTGGAGGCCAGCGGGTTCTCGGAATTGCCGGTGCGTCCTTCAACACACTGGACCGTCTCCCGGAGGAGCAGCACGACTTCGACTTCGAATACCTGGGCCTTGCCGGCCTCACCGATCCGCTTCGGCCCGGGGTTGCCGAGGCGGTGGGCGCCTGCGCCCGCGCCGGTGTGCGCACCGTCATGGTCACCGGCGACTACCCGGGCACTGCCTTGGCGATCGCCCGGGAAGCCGGCCTGGATGCTGCAGCGGGAGTGATCACCGGCCCCGAACTGGCCGCCATGACCGACGCCGAACTGGCCCGCCGGATCCGTACGGTGAGCGTCTTCGCCCGCATGGTGCCCGAACAGAAACTCCAGCTCATCCGCGCCCTCCGGCTCAACGGTGAAATCGTCGGCATGACCGGCGACGGCGTCAACGATGCTCCCGCACTGCGCGCGGCGGACATCGGCATCGCAATGGGCGGCCGCGGGACCGACGTCGCCCGTGAGGCTGCCGGTCTCGTCATCACGGACGACGACTTCACGTCGATCGCGGACGGCATCCGCCAAGGACGCGGCATTTTCGACAACCTGCGCAAAGCAATGGCTTACGTCATAGCTGTCCACGTTCCCATCGTCGGAATGGCGCTGCTGCCGGTGTTCGTTGCCGCGTGGCCTCTCGTGCTGCTTCCGGTGCAGATCGCTTTCCTCGAGCTCATCATCGACCCGGCCTGCTCCGTCGTGTTCGAAGCAGAGCAGACCGACCCCCGGATCATGGAACAGCCACCGCGGCGGGTAGGTGCACCCCTGTTCGACCGGGCCGCACTCGCCGTGGCCGTCGGCCAGGGGTGCTCAGTGCTCGCCGCGGTGACAGTGGTCTACCTCTGGAGCATCGGAGCGGGAACGGACCCGCTGGTCGTCCGGTCCCTCGCCTTCGCCACGCTCGTCGTCGGCAACTTTGCCCTCATCCTGGTGAACCGCTCCTGGCGCCTGCCGGTATGGCGGACGCTGCGTGAACGCAGGAACCCCGCGCTCGGCTGGGTGCTGGCCGGAGGAGCCGTCCTGCTCGCGCTCCTGCTGGGAACGCCGTGGCTGCGCGAGGCTTTCAACCTCGGCAGCCTGACGGCGGCCCAGTGGCTGCTGACCTTGGGCGCGGGGTGTGCCGGCGTTCTCTGGTTCGAGGTCTATAAGGTCCTCCGCCGCCCTTGACGGAAGACGTGGCGTGCCCTGGAACAGAAAAGAGGACCCCCGGCCAAAGCCGGGGGTCCTCTTCGTTGATTCGTGCGCGAGGGGGGATTTGAACCCCCACGCCCTTTCGGACACTGGCACCTGAAGCCAGCGCGTCTGCCGTTCCGCCACTCGCGCGAATCGCATTCCCTGCCCAAGAGCCGGTTTCCCGGATCCCGCCTGCAAAGAACAGCGAGATCAAGCATAACGGACGGCAGGCGAGAATCCCAAAACGCCCCCGACAGGGCCGCGGCGGCCACCGCGCACCGATGCGCCTTTAAGGTCTTTCCCATGTGCTCCCATTACTATCGAGGGAGCGTTGCTTTTGATGGGACGGTCTGCCGGGGCATCACCGGTGCTGTTTGTCCCGCCCGGGAGGCGGCGCGAATCAGGCCCGGAAAGCAAGAGTAGGGAGGTGACCGTGGGACTGCTGGACAATGTTGAACGAGGCATCGAGAAAGTCGTCCGAGGCGCATTCTCCCGAGGGTCGCACGCCCAGGTCCAGCCCGTGGAGATCGCCAGCCGGCTCCGACGGGAACTGGATCATAAGGCGATCACCATTTCGGAGGGACGCACCCTCGCACCCAATGTCTTTGACACGCATCTGAGTCCCGACGACTTCGAGCGTGCCCAGGAGTGGGGCACGCCGCTGGCGGAAGAGCTGTGCGACGTCGTGATCAATCACGCCCGCAGCCAGGGATACGTGCTCCAGGGACCTGTCCGGGTGTCCTTCTCCGAAGACGAGAATCTCAAGGCCGGAGACTTCGACATCACTTCGCGCACCGACAAGAGCGGCGGTCTCACATCCGCCCGCGCGCCTGAACGGCCCGCCGCACCGAGCCGCCAGCCGGCCCATCTGCAGCCGGTGCTGGACATCGACGGCCGGCGCTACTCGCTCAATGCCCCGTCGATCGTCCTCGGCCGCTCCTCGGAGGCGGACATCCTGATCGACGACACGGGGGTTTCCCGGCGCCATCTCGAAATCCGCACCGAGCACGGCAGCTCCTATGCAGTGGACCTCGGCTCCACGAACGGCACCTACGTCAACGGGCAGCGGGTCAACGGCAGCGTCGGGCTGACGGGCGGCTCCTCCATCTCGATGGGACGCACCAAGATCATCTTCCGACTAGTAGCGCCGAGGAACGGAGGCGGCCAGTGAGCGAACTCACCGTCACCCTCCTGCGCTTCGGATTCCTCCTCCTGCTGTGGGTGCTGATCTTCAGCATCGTGAGCGCCATGCGCCGCGACCTCGTGATCGGAACCAAGGCCCGCACGGGCACGCCGTCTGCCCGCCAGGCGCGCAAGCACCCCGAGCTGGTGGACAGTCCTCCTCCGGCGCGGCAGCAGGCCCACCGCCTGGTGGTCACCGAAGGCCCGCTGGCAGGCACCACCATGGACCTGGGCAGCAGCCCCATCCTGCTCGGCCGCGCCCAGGAAGCCACCCTGGTCCTGGAAGACGATTACGCCTCCGGGCGCCATGCCCGCCTTTTCCCGCAAGGCAGCCGCTGGTTCATCGAGGACCTCGGCTCCACCAACGGCACGTACCTCGCTGACCAGCAGCTCACCCGCGCCCTGCCGGTAGAGCTTGGCGCTCCCATCCGGATCGGCAAGACGGTCATCGAATTGAGGCCGTAGCCGTGCCCAAAGTTCTGCGCTATGCGGCGCGCTCGGATGTGGGAAAAATCCGCTCCAAGAATGACGACTCCGCCTATGTCGGGCAGCATCTCGCGGTCGTCGCCGACGGCATGGGCGGCCATGCCGGCGGTGACGTGGCCTCGGCGTCGACAGTTCTGGACCTGATCCACCTGGACCGGGAAGGGTACGCCGGAGATGCCGGCACGGTGCTCGCAGACGAAATCCAGACCGCCAATTCCCTGCTCTCGGAGCTCGTGCACGACAATCCCAAACTGGCGGGCATGGGCACCACCGTCACGGCCCTCCTGCTGGCCGGGGACAAAATCGAGTTCGCCCATATCGGCGACTCCCGCGCCTACCGGCTCAAGGACGGTGTCTTCGAGCAGATCAGCGTGGACCACACGTTTGTCCAGCGGCTGATTGACGAGGGACGGCTCCGGCCCGAGGAAGCCGAGACGCACCCGCACAAGAATGTGCTCATGCGCGTCCTCGGCGACGTCGACGCCAGCCCGGAACTCGACCTCGCCAGCTTCGAAGCCTCCGCGGGCGAACGCTGGCTGCTCTGCTCCGACGGGCTGAATGCGGTGGTTCCGACGGCCACCGTTGAAGACGTCCTGCGCAACACTTCCGACATCCGTCAGTGCGTCGAACGCCTGGTCGAAATGACCCTCGACGGCGGCTCCCCCGACAACGTGACGGTCGCCGTCATCGAGGTAGCCGAGGCGACCGGCGACGACGTGCGCACCGACGCCCTGGCCGTCGTCGAGCCCGGCACCGGCTCCCCCCGGACCGGCCTGCATCCCGTAGCCCCCGCGGCGGCGGCCGGCCGCGGGTCCGCACCCGCCAGCACCAGCACCGAGTCCGCTGCTGCGGAGAAGCCCGCGGACGGCGGGGCCGAAGATTCGGAGGGCGACGGCGAGAATCTCGGAGGCCACCTGGTGGCGGCAGTCCTGCGCGAAGAGCTTGCCAGCCGGCCGCATGAGCTGGTCGGCGCAGCGGCCACGGCTGCCGAAGCGGGCTCCATCCCGGCTGTCGCAGGCCGCGCTGCCTCCCGCCGCGCCGCCACGGTGCTGACGCACAAGACGGCCAGCCGACGGCATGAGCCCGAGGATGACGCCCTCATGTCGCTGCCCCGGAGGGGCCGGCCATGGGTGCGTGTCGCCGTTGCCGCTGTTCTCCTGCTCGCCCTCGTCGCCGGCGGCGTGATCGGTTATGCGTGGACGCAGAGCCGCTACTACGTGGGGGTTTCCGAGGGAAAGGTCGCCATCTACAACGGCGTCTCACAGAATCTTGGGCCGATCCCGCTTTCGCACCTGCAGTCCACCACTGACGTCGCGGTGTCCTCGCTCTCCGAATTCTCGCAGCAGCGCGTCCAGCAGACGGTCCCGGCCAGCAGCCTGACCGATGCCCAGCAGATCGTCAAGAACCTGCAAAGCGACACGGGACCCGCCGCCGGCTGCCCTGCACCGACCGGTTCGCCCAGCGCCACCGCTTCCCCGAAGCCCACAGCCTCCCCCTCGGCGCACAGCAGCGCGAAGGCGGCCGCCAAGCCGGCCGCGAAGCCATCCGCGAAGCCGTCCGCCACGCCTACCGCGAAGGCGTCCGCCAAAGCCGCAGCAACGCCGACCGCGTCGCCGTCGCCGTCGTCCTCGGCTTCCCCTTGTGCCGGAGGTACACCATGAGCCAGCAGCTACCGGTCGCCAAGCCCCGGCGCAATGTCGAGGCACTGCTCCTGGTCCTCGCCCTTGCCGTCGGCATCGGTGCGAACGCCATGGTCAGTCTGGACAAGTCGCCGTGGATGGACAGCGATTTCTGGACCCAGGCCATCCTGCTCACGGTCCTGGTGTTCTCCATTCACGTGGTCCTGCGGATCCGCGCGAAATATGCCGATCCGGTGATACTTCCCATCGTGACCGCCCTGAACGGCCTCGGGCTCGCCATGATCCACCGGCTCGACATCGCCACCGGGGAGGGCGCAGGCGGCAAACAGCTGACCTGGACGGCCCTGGCGATCGTGGCCACCGCGGCAGTGCTGTGGTTCCTCCGCGACCACCGGGTTCTTCGCCGTTTCACCTATATTTCGCTGGTGGTCAGCGCCGTCCTGCTGATCCTGCCGCTGGTGCCGGGGCTCGGCGCGAACATCAACGGCGCCAACCTGTGGATCGTCGTGGGCGGCATGACCTTCCAGCCCGGCGAAATCGCCAAGATCACCCTCGCTATATTCTTTGCAGGGTATTTATCCTCCAACCGGGACCTGATCCTGCTGGCCGGCAAGAAGGTCGGGCCGCTCCAGCTGCCCCGTTTCAAGGACATGGGCCCCCTGTTCGCAGCGTGGCTGGTCAGCATCGGCATCCTCGTGTTCCAGCGGGACATGGGTTCGTCCTTCATGTTCTTCGGCCTGTTCATGGCCATGATCTACGTGGCCACGAGCCGCGTCAGCTGGGTCGTCCTCGGCCTGGTGCTGATCGCAGTGGGCGGTTTCGCCGCGGCCAAGATTTTCTCCCACGTCGCCCTGCGCGTCGACGGGTGGCTCAACGCCTTCACCCCGGAGGTCTACGGCCGTGCCTCCGGCGGCAGCGGGCAGATCGTACAGGGACTGTTCGGCATGGCCAACGGCGGCCTGCTGGGCACGGGTCTGGGACAGGGCCGGCCGGACCTGGTCCCGTACGCCAACTCGGACATGATCATCGCCTCGCTCGGCGAGGAACTGGGCCTGATTGGCCTGTTCGCCATCGTCCTGCTCTACCTGCTGCTGGTCACACGCGGCATTCGCGCAGCCCTCGGCACGCGGGACGCCTTCGGGAAGCTGCTCGGCTGCGGCCTCTCCTTCGCCCTCGCGCTGCAGTGCTTTGTGGTGATCGGCGGCATCACCCGGTTGATCCCGCTCACCGGTCTCACCACGCCCTTCCTGGCGGCCGGCGGTTCGTCGCTGCTGGCGAACTGGATCGTCGTCGCGCTGTTGCTGCTGATTTCCGACGCCGCCCGGCGCCCCTATTCCACCGGTCCGCTCGAAGCTGATCTTGGCCCTGCTACCGAGGCGGTGAAGCTCCCGTGAACCAGGCCATCCGCAGCACCTGGATTGTCGCGATCGCGCTCTTCGCGCTGATTTTCGGCGGCATCACTTACGTCCAGTTCTTCGCCGTCGACGAGCTGAAGAACAATCCGTGGAACAACCGTGCGCTGCTGCAGAATTTCTGCAACGAGCGCGGCACCATCCTCGTCGGCGGCCAGCCGATCGCCCAGTCCGTGCCGAGCACCAACGGTGACACCTGCAAGTACCAGCGGCAGTACAACAACCCGCTGCTGTACTCGGGCATCACCGGTTTCTTCTCGCGCAGCTTCGGCCAGACAGGGCTGGAAAAGCAGATGGAAAACGATCTCACCGGCAACACGGATCAGCTCTTCTACGACCGTGTGGTGTCCATGTTCCTGGGCAACCAGCCCAAGGGCGCCTCGGTGGAACTGACCATCGACCCGAAGATTCAGGCGCTGGCCTACAGCCTGATCCCTGACGGCCAGCGCGGCTCCATAGTCGTGATGAACCCCAAGACGGGCAACATCATCGCCATGGTGTCCAAGCCGTCCTATGACACCAACCTCATGGCCAGCCACAACCCCAGTGCGGTGGCCAAAGCGTGGAGCCAGCTCAAGGACGTGCCCGGGATCTCGTTGTACAACAGCGCGGCCACCGGTGATCTCTACTCACCCGGGTCCGTGTTCAAGCTGGTCGACACGGCGGCCGCGCTGTCCTCCGGCAAGTACAACAAGGACTCGGTGCTGCCGAACCCGGCTGCGCTTCCCCTCCCGGGAACCAATGTGAGCCTGCCGAACTACCTCTACGGCGGGTGCTCGGCGCAGACCGAGGCGGACTTCGCGTTCGCCCTCGAACAATCCTGCAACACACCGTTCGCCCACATTGCCCTCGACCTGGGCCAGAACGCGATCGCCGAGCAGGCCCGCAAGTTCGGCTTCGGCCAGGACGCCGGTGATCAGCTCAAGCTCGACTACACGCCCAGCGTGTTCCCGTCAGACCTGAACCAGGCCCAGCTGGCCCAGTCCGCGGTCGGCCAGTTCGATGTGAAGGCCACCCCTCTGCAGATTGCGTTGATGACGGCTGCCATCGCCAACAACGGCGTGCAGATGAAGCCAAACCTGATCAAGGCGCTCCGCGGTCCCGACCTGCGTCCCTATGACGAGCCGAAACCGGAAGTCCTGCGCACCTCGACGACGCCGGAAATCTCCAAGCAGATCACCTCCTGGATGACCGATGTGGTCGACAAGGGGATTGCCTCCGGTGCCCAGGTCCCCGGGGTGGAGGTGGCCGGCAAGACCGGAACCGCCGAACTCGGGGCCGGGGGCCAGAACAACTCGTGGTTCACTGGCTTCGCCCCGGCAAATGACCCGCAGGTGGTGGTCTCGATCGTGATGCAGGACGTGGACATCAGAACCGGCGCCCAGCTGACCAGTCCCAACGCAAAGAAACTTATTGAGGCGGTGTTGAACAAGTGAGGCCTTCCCCGGGTATCACATTAGGCGGCCGATTCCAGCTCACCAGTCGCATAGCGATCGGCGGCATGGGAGAGGTCTGGAAGGCCCAGGACAAGGTTCTGGGCCGCACCGTCGCCATCAAGATCCTCAAGGAGGAGTACACCGGCGATCCCGGCTTCCTCCAGCGTTTCCGCGCCGAAGCCCGGCACACGGCGCTGCTGAATCACGTCGGCATCGCGAATGTGTTCGACTACGGCGAGGAGGAGGGTTCCGCCTACCTCGTGATGGAACTCGTCCCCGGCCAGCCGCTGTCGACGATCATCGACCGCGAGCAGGTGCTCTCCCCGGACCGGACGCTCTCCATCATTTCGCAGACCGCCCGGGCGCTGTCGATTGCCCACGCGCAGGGTCTGGTGCACCGCGACGTGAAGCCGGGCAACCTGCTCATCACGCCGGACAACCGGGTGAAGGTCACCGACTTCGGCATCGCCCGGCTCGCGGACCAGGTCCCCCTCACGCAGACCGGGCAGGTCATGGGCACCGCGCAGTACCTGGCCCCGGAACAGGCCACCGGACAGACGGCCACCGGGGCGAGCGACATCTACTCGCTCGGTGTGATCGGCTACGAATGCCTCAGCGGCCGGCGCCCGTTCTCTGGGGAGTCCCAGATCGCGATCGCCCTCGCCCAGGTCAACGACGCGCCGCCGCCGCTGCCCGAGTCCCTCCCGGCGCCGGTCCGCGCCCTGCTGATGTCCATGCTGGCCAAGGACCCGAAAAACCGGCCCGCCAACGCGGATGCCCTGGCCGACGCGGCGGACGCCATCCGCCGCGGTGACATCAGGGCCGCGCACGCGGCCGTGCCGGGGATGCTGCTCTTCGACACCGCCACCGGTCCGATCACCGCGCCGGTCGGCATGCAGGCGACCGCTCCCACCTCGGTTGTGGGAGCTGCCGCCCTGGCTGCCTCGGCAGCGGAATCGGCCCCCGGCACCTCGGCTCTGCCGGTGGTCGGCCACGACGGCCCGGGCGCCCAGCGGAGCTGGGTGCAGGAGGATTTCGAGGACGAACCGGAGGAAGAGGAGCCACGCCGCCGCGGACGCAGCCCGTGGACCTGGCCGCTGGTCGGTTTGATCCTGCTCGTGCTGTTCGTACTGATCGGCGTGCTGCTGAGCCAGGCGGGGATCCTGTTCCCGCGCAGCGGCACCACCAGTGCACCGCCGGTGCAGACAACCTCCGCTGCACCCACTCCCTCGGCGACATCGGAAGCACCGACACCGACGCCGTCGGCTCCTGAGACGGTGAACGTCATCCCGGACGCCTATCTCGGCCAGCAGTTCAACAAGGTCCAGTCCGAGCTGTCGGCCCTGGGCCTGCAGGTCAAGGGCGTCCCTGTCGCCCCGCAGAACGGCGAGGCGGCGGGCGTCGTCATGGGCGTGGACCCGGCCGGCCCCGTGCAGAAGGGGTCGCTGATCACGGTCACCTACTCCAAGGGCCAGGAAATGGTCACGGTGCCCAACATCGTCGGGATGAACGCGCCGGATGCCCAGGCGGCACTGGTGAACGCCGGGCTGGTGCCGGCGCCGTCCCAGGTGGCGAGCGACTCCCCGAAGAATGAAGTCGTTGCCGCACCGAAGCAGGGTCAAAGCGTGCCCAAGGGCTCGACTGTTGAGTACTCGGTTTCCAAGGGCCCGGCGCCTGCGCCGACGCCGACTGCCGCGCCGACAGCCAGCCCGAGCACCAAGCCGTAGCACGAACAGGACCGGACCATCACCACGCACAGAGAGGACAGCTCCACTTTGAACACGCAGCGCGTCCTCAACGGGCGCTATGAACTCGGCGAGCTGCTCGGCCGCGGCGGCATGGCGGATGTGTACACCGGCCGGGACACCGTGCTCGGCCGGCGCGTCGCCGTGAAAATGCTGCGGCCGGACCTCGCCCGGGACCCGCAGCTGCAGGCACGGTTCCGGCGTGAAGCCCAGGCCGTGGCCGCGCTGAACCACCCCTCGATCGTTTCCGTGTACGACACGGGCGACCAGGCGCCGGCCGCTGAATCACCCGACGATGTCCGCCTGCCCTTCATCGTGATGGAGTATGTCTCCGGCCGCACCCTCCGCGACCTCATCCGGGCCCGAGAGGTCACCATTGCCGACGCGATAGAACACACCCTGGGCGTGCTGTCGGCGCTCGAATACAGCCACCGCGCCGGGATCGTCCACCGCGACATCAAGCCCGCCAACGTGATGGTGACCTCGCACGGTTCCGGGGTGAAGGTGATGGATTTCGGCATCGCCAGGGCCGTTGCTGATTCCTCGGCCACGATGACGCAGACCCAGGCCGTGATCGGTACCGCCCAGTACCTCTCGCCGGAGCAGGCCCGCGGCGAAACCGTGGACGCGCGCAGCGATCTGTACTCGGCGGCCTGCCTGCTGTACGAAATGCTGACCGGCCGGCCACCCTTCGTGGGGGACAGCCCGGTATCGGTGGCCTATCAGCATGTCCGGGAGACGCCTGCGCCGCCAAGCCAGTTCAACCCCGAGGTCTCCGAGGCCTTGGACAGCATCCTTGCCCGGGCCCTGCAGAAGAACCGCTCGGACCGGTTCCAGGACGCCGCGGCCTTCCGCCGCGCCCTGCGCGCCGCGGCCGGAGGCGTGGTGCTGCCGCCCATCAGCAGCACCGAGGCCGTCACCGACCCCACCGAGCGTGTTGCAGCGGGCTCGCGTGCCGCCCTCGCGGCGGGCGCCGCAGGCACCGGAGCCGCGTTCCTGGATGAAGAGCCGCGCACGCGTGCCATGGCCCGGGCGCTGGCTGGCGGACCGCTCACCACGGAGTCCGCCGAGCACGAAGAGCCGTCCGACCAGTATGCCCTCGACCTTCCGGCTGAGCGTGAGCCGGACCGCCGCCGGAGCACCGGGCGGCGCGGCTGGATGATCGCCCTGCTGATTGCCACCTTGCTCGTGCTCGCTGCGGGCGGGTACTGGGTGTGGAGCGTCACGACCGCGAAACCGGCTCCTCCGCCCATGGTCGCCGTTCCGTCGGTCGCCACCTTGAGTGAAACCGATGCGCTGAACAAGCTCTATGCCGCGGGGTTCAAACCCTCGATCACCCGCGTGCAGAGCGACACGGTGGAGAAGGGCACCGCGATCGGCACCACACCGACGGCGGGCAGCGAAATCGCCCCGCAGTCCACGGTGACGCTGACCGTCTCGAGCGGGCCGAGCGTCGCCACCATTCCGGCCTCGATTGTCGGCCAGACCGAGGCGGCGGCACGGGACGATCTGCGTGCGCTGGGCCTGATCCCGAACCGGACGACCCAGGACAACAGCGTCACTGTTCCCCGCGGCATGGTGATTGCGACCAAGCCGGCGCCGGGCCAGGTGGTGCCCATCGGCAGCAACGTGGACATCGTGATTTCCACCGGACAGGTGACCATGCCCGAGCTGCGCGGCAGTGACCGCCCGGATGCGGAGAAGGCACTGGCCGCCATCGGGCTTCGCGTCAACGTTGTGGAGAAGGTCAACAAGCAGGTCGAATCCGGCAAGGTCACCTCGCAGAGCGAGACGGCGGGCACGGCAGTCGACCAAGGCGCGACCGTCACCCTGGAAGTGGCCAAGGCCGCACCGAAGCCCAAACCGACCCCAACCCCCACGCCGACGCCGAGCCCGACGGACACGGCGGCACCCGACCTCGGGATTGGCGGATAGTTCCTTGCCGTGCCTCGCCGTCGACGCCGCCCCGGATGGGCTGCCGGATTAGGTGCTGATCAGCGGGCTCATGGTGGCCGCCCGCGCGGCGACGCCTTCCATCCCTAGGGACTCAAGCCAGTTGCCGAGCATCCGGTAGCCGCCTTCGGTCAGCACGGACTCCGGGTGGAACTGAACGCCGTACAGCGGTGCCGTTCGGTGCGCCAGACCCATAATGACCCCGCCCGCGGTCCGGGCGGTCACCTCCAGGTCCGCGGGGACGGATTCGTTCACCGCTGCCAGCGAGTGGTACCGCGTTGCCGTGAACGGGCTGGGCAGCCCTGCGAAGACGTTCTGGCCGCCGTGCTCCACCTGGGAGACCTTGCCGTGCATCAGTTCGGGCGCGTGCGTCACGACGCCGCCGTAGGCTTCGGCCAGCGCCTGGTGGCCGAGGCAGACGCCGAGCATCGGCTTGGAGTGTTCGCCGCACCAGCGGATCAGCTCGATGCAGACCCCGGCTTCCGACGGGTTGCCCGGGCCGGGGGAGACGAGCACGCCGTCCCGCGCCGAGGCCAGGGCGATCGCTTCCTCGAGCGTCACATCGTCGTTGCGCACCACCGTTGTCTCGGCGCCCAACTGCTGGAGATAGCCGACGAGGGTGTAGACAAAGCTGTCGTAGTTGTCGATGACGAGGATGCGGGTAGCGCTCATGCCCCAATTTTACCGGCGCGGGCAAACCGGCCCAGCCTGCCGGACCAGGCGCCGGCGGGGCGGCGGCCAGACGCCGAGGCGATGGCTGAGCCACTGCCGCTAGAATTGGCAGCTAGATGGCGCCCTGCGCCCCCGCTGATCCGTCTGCTAAGGAGTACCAGTGCCCGAGTCCAAGTCCCGCAGGCGGCCTGCCCGCCCCGTTGCCGAGCAGGCAGGCACCAAGGCCTACAAGCCGAACCCGGTCTGGTACAAGCCGGTCATGTTCGGCCTGATGGTCATCGGCCTGCTGTGGATCATTACCTTCTACATCACGCAGGGTGCCTACCCGGTGCCAGCGCTGGCGTCCTGGAACATCCTCGTGGGCTTCGCCATCGCGATCGTCGGGTTTCTCATGACCACCCGCTGGAGGGACTGACCCCTTCCCCTCAAAAGGGCGGAGCACGCGACTGCGTGCCCCGCCCTTTTTAGTACCCGTCCGGATCTGCTCCGCATGCCCGCGAACGGGCACTATCGGCGACCTCGTCCGCGGCAAGGCCGCCGACAGTGCCCGCTCGGCGGAGAGGATTTAAACCACAGGCCTTAAACCACAGGCTGTGGTTTAAGTTATCCACAGATCTGGGGACAAAGCTGTTAATATGTGGGAAAACCGCATCAGCGCAGGCCAGACGTAATCCACAGCTGTGGAATTACATGTGTGTAACTTATGCCCATGTGCATAAAGGCTGTGGATAAGTGCGGCCGCGGCCGGTGGATAACTCAGCCGGCGGCAACCTTTGCGTACGTCGCCGCGACCAGGACGGCGAGCAGCGCCGCCATTCCGGCCCACTGGATCAGGCTCCGCTGCGCCGACCGGGGAACATAGACCACGAGGGCCGCGGCGAGCCCTCCCGTCACCAGGCCGCCCAAGTGCGCCTGCCAGGCAATACCGGGGGCGATGAACCCGAGGGCGAAGTTGATGCCGATCAGCCAGAGCAGGCCGCGGATGTCCCCGCCCCGGTGCCGCTGGACGACGAAGAGCGCCCCGAAGAGTCCGAATACGGCGCCCGAAGCTCCGACGACGCCGGAATTGTCCGAAAGGCTGTTGAAAAGCAGGTATCCCACCGAACCGCCGAAGGCGGACAGCAGGTAGAGAGCGAGGTACCGGGCGTGGCCCACCAAAGGTTCCAGTGCCCGGCCGATGATCCACAGGGCGTACATGTTGAACGCAATATGCAGGATGAGTCCCTGCGAGTGCAGGAAGGCCGAGGTGAGCATCCGCCACGGCTCGGTTTCCGTTGTCACCGGAGCATAGGCGAACTGCTGGTACATGAAGTCATCCGGCAGCACCAACTGCAGCAGGTAGACGGCGATGCACAAGCCGATCATCACGTACGTGACAATGGCGCGGCCGCCGGCCGCAGGAGCGCCCCCGTAGGGCCCGCTCACACCGGTACTGCGGGCACGGGCCTGCTCGTGCACGCAGTCGACGCACTGGACACCGACGGCCGCCGTCCGCTGGCATTCCGGGCACGCCGGCCTCCCGCACCGCTGGCAGCGCACATACGAAATGCGGTCAGGGTGCCGGGGGCAGACAGGAATCTCAGTGGACGGCTCGGCCGCCGGTTGTCCGTAACTCATGCGTACTGTGGCTCCGCGTGGTTGAGGTAAAAGGTCAGAGCTGCTCGACCGTGACGCTGTTAATAACGACGTCCTCACGCGGCTTGTCCCCGGCGCCTGTCGGAACCGCCTCGATCGCGTCGACAACCTTGCGGGACTCCTCGTCGGCAACCTCGCCGAAGATCGAGTGCTTGCCCTGCAGCCAGCTGGTCGGCACGGTGGTGATGAAGAACTGCGACCCGTTGGTGCCGCGGCCCATCTGAATGCCCGCGTTCGCCATGGCGAGCTTGTAGGGCTCGTTGAAGGTCAGTTCCGGGTGGATCTCGTCGTCGAACTTGTAACCCGGTCCGCCGACGCCGCGGCCGAGGGGGTCCCCGCCCTGGATCATGAAGTCCTTGATGATGCGGTGGAAGATCGTCCCGTTGTACAGCGGGGCGTTGGTTTCCTCACCCGTGCCCGGGTGGGTCCAGGTGCGTGCGCCGGTGGCGAGGTCAACGAAGTTCTTCACCGTCTTGGGAGCGTGGTTCCCGAAGAGGTTCACCACGATGTCCCCGTGGTTGGTCTGGATGGTTGCTTTTGCTGTAGGTGTCGCAGTCATAACGCCATTGTTCCATGCAGCGATCGGTCGTTTCGGGGTATTTGCTCTCGGGAGAATGGCCCGCTATAGACATTGCACGTAGGCTTAGTAATGACCGTTGACAGTTCTGGAGGTAGTTGTGAAGAAGACAGACCAGGTAACCCGGGACCTTGAGCACAGCGTGAACGCTGGTGTCGAATCTGCCAAGGAGTGGGCGCAGCCGCGCGTTGACGCCGCAGTGCAGTGGGCCGTGCCGAAGATCCAGCAGGGCATTGACACTGCTTCTCCGAAAATCCAGGAAGGCCTGAAGACCGCAGCCCACCAGCTGGCCGGCGGCGTGGCGCACTACACGCCGAAAATCCAGGGCGGCCTGGCGCAGATGGCGCCGAAGCTCTCGGATGCGGTCGAAGGCGCGGTTCCGGCTATGCACAGCGCACTGGACCGCGCGGTCCCCGTGATCCACTCCGCCCGCGAGAAGGTTGTCGGCGAGTTCATCCCGACGCTCTCGGAACGCCTCGGTGAGGCCTCGGAGGCAGTCACCCAGGCTCTTGAGTCGGCCCCGACGCAGGTCAATGCCGCTGTCCAGGCGGCATCGGACCAGCTTGCTCCGCAGAAGCGGCCCCGCAAGCGCGGCTGGCTGGTCTTCGGCGTGATCGCCGCTGCCGTGGCCGCCGGCGTCGCCGCCTGGCGCGCGTCGCGGCCGGTCGAAGATCCGTGGAAGACCCCGGCCCCGGCGCAGAAGAGCACCCCGAGCCCCGCTCCGACGGTGACCGAGGTCCCTGAGCCGGCCCCGACGTCCACCGAGGTCAAGGAAGAGGCGAAGGACGCCTCCGCTGCGGCCCAGGAGAAGACGGCCGACGCCGCGGACAAGGCGAAGCACAAGGCGGATACGGCGACCAGCGGCTCGGCCGCCGGCGCAAAGGACGCCCCCACCGACGCCAAGACCGCGGTCCGGAACATCGCCGCGAGCATTGAGCACAAGGACGACGCCCCGGGCAAGTAACCCGCGGCGCTACGACACATCCGGAAAGGGTCCCCGTCCGCGGGGGCCCTTTCTCTTGCGCGCGGAGGGCTGGGCCAGGACGACCACAGCGAGCCCGGCGAGGATCAGCCCCAGGCCCGCATAGGTTCCCCACGGCGGAGACTGGCGGAGGAACGCGGCGGCCAGGATGGCTGCCCCCGGCACCTCGAGCAGAATGATCAGCGACACCACGATCGGGCTCATCACGGCGAGCAGATGGTTGAAAACAGTGTGGCCAAGGATCTGGGCCAGCAGTGCGACGGCGAGGATGAGCAGCCAGACCTGCGGCGCGAATCCGGTCAACTGCTGCCCGCTGAGCAGGCAGGCGGCGAGCAGCACCAGGGCGCACCCGCCGTAGCAGAGGGCCGCATAGGTGGTGGTCGAGAGGTTGCGCCGGGCACGCGCCCCCGCCATCGTGTACAGCGCAGCGAAGGCGCCGCCCAGGAGAGCCAGAAGGTCGCCCAGTACGGCCTTGGGCGAGAGCGAGAAATCGAAGCCGGAAATGACGGCGACGCCGGCAAACGCCACGGCGATTCCAGCCAGCACTCCAGGTGCCACCCGGACACCGCGGAGCCGGCTGAACAGGGCGACCCAGGCCATCTGCAGGCAGACCAGCGAGGTTGAGGACGCCACGGAAGTCAGCTTCAACGAAGAGACCCAGAAGCCAAAATGCGCAGCCAGCATGAGTGCCGCGAATCCGATGCCTGCCAGGTCCGCACGCTTCAATGCGCGCAGTTCGCCGCGCTTGCGCAGCCCGGCTGCACCCCCCAGGGCGGCGCCGCCGAGAGCTGTACGCCAAAAGGACATGGTCAAAGCCGGAGCGCTGGTGGCCGCCATCAACGGGCCGGAGGCGGCGATGCCGATGACGCCGAGGGCGGCCAGGAGAACGTTCACATGCCAACTGTAGTGGCCGCCTCGGTCTGCCAGCGGACCCGGGCGGCCCGGGTCCTGGTCCATAGCGGCCCCGGCACCCCGGGGGGGGGGGACCGCTAGGGGCGACAGAGGCTTGAGGGGGTCACCATGTGACGGCACAAAAAAGGGTCCCGGCCAGCTGATGCTGGCCGGGACCCTTGGTGTTCGGTGGAGGCAAGGGGACTCGAACCCCTAACCCCCTGCCTGCAAAGCAGATTATGAGGACACATCGCCGCAGGTCAGACGCTATGCTCGCGCGGTGAGGGCACACCGATGGGCGCACTCGCCTCACTCAAGGGTGTTGTGATCCAGCCCGCTTCACTTCGAGATCACGGTTGGGACAAGCCCGAGGATGGCGAGCAGGATCAGGAGGATCACTTTCCATGCGGGCACCCCGGTAAGCAGGTCGGTGACGCCAATGGTTCCGCACAGCCCCGCTCCGACAGTGGCGAAGATCAAAGTCCCGCGGGTGCTTCGAAGTTTTTCATGGCGAGACCCGCTCGACCCGGGATGACCCAAGTCCAAGAGCGGCTCGGTGCATGATGTGTTCTCCTTCCACGCTTGGCTTGTGCGCACGTTGAGAGCGGCCGACCGGTGTGCCAAGTTGTGACAATGAGACCGACCATCCCGCTGGCAGTTCTTGCGATTGCGATAGGGATATTGGGTGCATGGCAGAACGAGCCGCTTTCACGGTTAGCGCGAGGGTGGAGCAGACGGTGGGGCGTCGCCGGCGAAACGGTGAGACGCTACCAGACTGCGCGTGTGTATCGGTTGGGAGCATTCGTGCTCATCCTCGTCGGCCTGATCGTTCTCATCATCGCCCTGGCAACCTGATGAGTAGCTGACGCGATGAACCATTGAGCCAGCTACTTCTTGCGTCGCCGTCGCATATACGCCACCGCCAGTCCTATGGCCACCAAGATAAAGAGGGCGCCGGAAACGATGATTGTCGGGAGCGCCAGTGGTTGGGTCCCCAGGTAGGAGTCCAGTGTTTGTGTGAGTTTCGTGTCCGAGAATGGACACAGGAGGAAATTCACGAATCATGGTACGCAGACACACCCCGGATCAGGTCATCGCCAAGGTCCGGC
>NZ_JAHBOI010000004.1 GCF_018531425.1 Paenarthrobacter sp. DKR-5 | reverse complement strand
AACCACAGACCAGAAAAAGTAAGGGAATTTTTGGCCGCCACACTCCCGCGGCGACTCAGAAAACACTACCCCACCCCCACCCCAAACACAAATCCACCCCCACACCCCCACCAACAAGCAAAGACACGGGGGTGGAGGGGCTAAGCCGGTTCAGCGAACCAGAGCCGGGTCTCGCCGTACTTCTTCTCCGCGAAGCGCTCCATGGAGCCGGGCCACCGCGGCTCGGCCGACCGGCTCGAACGTTCGACAACGACGACGGCGGCTTCCTCGAGGTGCTCACCGAGCCGGGCGAGGACCTCGGCGAGGGCGTCGTCGTCCAGCGGGTAGGGCGGGTCCAGGAACACCACGTCCCACCGCCAGCCCGTGCCTTCGGCGCGCTGCAGGAAGGTCTCCACCTTCGCCCGGTGCACTGTAACCACCGCGTGGCCCAGCACGTCATTGATGGCGGCGGCATTCCGCTGGCACACTGCGGCGGCTTTCGCATCCGCTTCGACGAGGTCCACGCTGACAGCTCCGCGGCTGGACGCTTCGATGCCCAAGGCGCCGGACCCTGCGTAGAGGTCCAGCGCCCGCTTGCCGGCGAGCATCTCGAGCGACTCAAGCCGGGAGAACAGCGCCTCTTTCACACGGTCCGTCGTCGGCCGGGTCCGGTTGCCCGGTACCGAGGACAGGGCCGTGCCGCCGGCGACCCCGGCAATGATCCTGCTCACGCCACGCCCCGCCCGCGGGTGCGGAATGACACTGAAGGAAGGTCAGCCGCGTTCAAGGAATGCCTCTTTCTCGGGGTTCAAGTACAAGTCGATGGCGCGCGCCAGCGCCGGGTGCTCCAGCAGCTCCGGGTCCGTTTCCACGATGGCCTGGGCGTCCCGCCGTGCCCGGGAAATGAGGTCCTCATGTTCGACGACGCGCAGGAACCGCAGGGCTGACCGTCCACCGGACTGGGACGCACCAAGGATGTCGCCCTCCCGCCGCAGCTTGAGGTCCTCCTGTGAAAGCACGAAACCGTCCGTGGTGGACTGCACCGCGTCCAGCCGTACGCGGCTGGGGTGGCCGGCTTCCAGATTCGTCACCAGCAGGCACATCCCGGGCAGTCCCCCGCGGCCCACGCGCCCGCGCAGCTGATGCAGCTGCGAGATGCCGAAGCGGTCCGCGTCGGCGATGACCATCAGCGTCGCATTCGGAACGTCCACCCCGACCTCGATCACGGTGGTGGAGACCAGCAGATCCAGCTCACCCGCGGCGAAGGCTGCCATGGTCGCGGACTTCTCGGCCGGGTCGAGCTTGCCGTGCAGGGGCGCTATCCGGACGCCGGCAAGGCTGGGCTCCTGCTGCAGCTGCTCCAGCATCGCCGTGACGGAGGCAAGTTCAGCGGCGTCTTCGGCCGGGGCCGCGCCGTCGTCGTCGGACATTCCGGCGTCATCCGCCCCGATCTTCGGACACACCACATAGACCTGGTGCCCGGCGTCAATCTCCTCACGCGCGCGCTGCCAGAGCCTGTCCGCCCACGCTGGGTGCTCGGCCAAGCCCACCACGTGCGTGGAAATCGGCGCTCGGCCCGCGGGGAGCTCGGACAGGGTGGACGTTTCGAGGTCCCCGAAGACTGTCATGGCAACCGTCCGCGGGATGGGTGTCGCCGTCATCACCAGCAGGTGCGGGGGCTTGCGGGCCTTGGCCCGCAGCGCATCCCGTTGCTCGACGCCGAAGCGGTGCTGTTCATCCACCACAATCAGGCCCAGGTCGAAGAACTGCACGTTGTCCGAGAGGAGCGCGTGTGTGCCGATGACGATTCCGGCCTCCCCTGAGGCGGCGTCGAGCATCGCCTGCTTGCGCGCGGCCGCCGTCATCGACCCGGTGAGCAGCACCACCCGGGTGCCGTTCTCGGCGCCGCCCAGCATGCCGCCCTCGGCCAGCGGCCCGAGCGTGCGCCGGATGGACTGGTAGTGCTGCGCGGCGAGCACCTCAGTGGGGGCCAGCAACGCAGCCTGGCCGCCGGCGTCGATGACCTGCAGCATGGCCCGCAGCGCCACGATCGTCTTGCCGGAACCCACCTCGCCCTGCAGCAACCGGTTCATCGGGTGGTTACGGGCCAGCTCCTCGGCCAGGGTGTCCCCGACGTCGCGCTGGCCAGCGGTAAGGGTGAACGGAAGCCGGGCGTCGAAGGCGGCGAGCACACCGTCAGGAACCGCTCGACGGGCCGTAGCCTCCTCCAGCGCGGCCTGGGCGCGGCGGCGGGCCAGCGCCGCCTGAAGGACCAGCGCTTCCTGGTAGCGGAACCTGTCCCGTGCGCGCTGCCAGTCGGCGGGCACAGCCGGCGCGTGGATCAGCCGGTAGGCGTCCGCGATGGGCAGCAGCCGGTCACGGGCCATTACCTCCCCGGGCAGCGGGTCCGGAAGCTGCGCGAGGTCCACCAGTTCCACCAGGGAGGCGGTGACCTGGGCGACCTTCCAGCTGGTGAGCTTGCCGGAGACCGGGTAGACCGGGATCGGCCGCAGGGCCTGGGCCTCTTCGTCTGCGTCGCCCTCCTCCTCGTCCAGCAGGAGGTAGTTGGGGTTCGTCAGGCTCAGCGCGTTCCGGTAGCGGTTGACCTTGCCGGAGAAGAGCGCGCGGCGGCCCGGCAGCAACTCGCTCTTCGCGGCCCACCCGTTGAAGAAGCTAATGGTCAGCATGCCCTGCCGCGCACTGTCATCAGTGACGACGACCTCGGTGATCGATCCCTTGCGCGCGCGCATCTGCCGCGTGTTCGAGGACAGGACCCGAGCAATCAGGGTCACCTCCTCGTCGAAGGGCAGCTGTGCGATCGGCGTGAGCTCGCCGCGGTTGAGGTACCGCCGCGGGAAGTGGTTGAGCAGCTCCCCCACGGTGTGCAGATCCAGGTACTTCTCGATCGGGCCGGCGGAGCGCTTGCCGATGCGCCGCTCCAGCGAAACGTCCAGTTCCGCCGGCCGCTCGACCTCGCTTCTCCCGGCTTCCGCGGTGCGGCCGCCCCCTGCCGGCTCAGAAAGTGCCATCTGCCGCCTGCCCATGGACGGCCGGCTCCCCGGCGAGATCGGTCAGCGACAAGTTCTCCGGTTCGCCGGCAGCCTTGAGCAGCGCCAGGGCCGGCTCAGGTTCGGGAACGTGAACGTGCACGCGCCAGCGGTACCCGCCCGCGCCGTCGGAGACCTCGGAGACGGGGCTGAGGATCACCGAGTTGCCCAGCTCGTCGAGCTGCAGCCGGAGGTTGGCCGCGTCAAGCGGCTCCAGGTTGATGGTGCACATGATTTCGACGCCGGTTTTGGCCGGGAAACGCGATGCATGTGGCTGTTCGAAGCCAAGTCCGTGCAGTCCGCGGACCACAGCGCCGAGGGTCTGTTCGTGGACCAGCGTGGCGCGCAGCGCGTCGAGCAGCAGCAGGAAGCCGACGGCGCCGGCGTCTACCACGCGGGCTTGTTCCAGCGGAGCCAGCTGGCTCTCGGTGTCGACGACGGCGGCCCGCGCGGCGTCAATCATCGACTCGATCATGGTCACCAGCCCGGAGCTGCTCTCGTCCCCGGTGCGGGAGGCGTCCGCGTCCAAGGCCGCCCGGGAGGTCTCCTCCAGCACGCTGAGCATGGTGCCCGCCACCGGATCGCTGAGCGCGGACCAGCTGCGGATGCGGGCGGATTCCAGCGCCGCGGCGAGGGAGGGGCCGGTCAGGCGGACGGCGCCGCGCAGCGGCTCGGCCATAGCCGCCAGGATTACCGAGAACAGTGTTCCGGAGTTGCCCCGGGCGTTTTCCATCGCGGTGCCGGCGGCCGTGCCGAAAAGTTCGCCGATATCTTCGGTCTTGAGGGCAGCGGCGGCGTCCGCGGCGGCCTTGACGGTGAAATACAGGTTGGAACCGGTGTCTCCGTCCGCGACGGGGAAGATATTGATGGCGTTGAGCTGCTCGCTGTGGTTGCCGAGCAACTTCTCGGCGTTGCCCAGCCACTGCCTCATTGCCTCGGCGTTGGCGGCGACTTTACTCTGCAAAATGGTCCCATCCCGTGGTGGCGGTCGGCCTGCCGGCTACCGTGACCACGGCTTCGCCGGCTTCTATTGAGCCTATCGCAGTGAACCCCTCCGGCAGCGGCGGGCCAGCCGGGAAGCAGCACAGCAGCGAGTGGTCCTCGCCACCGCCGAGCACCCAGTTCAGCGGCTCGGCGCCAAGCAGTTCAGCCGCGCTGCGCAGCGGGCCGGCCAGCCGGTTGAGGGCGTCGGGATCGAAGTCCACGGCAACGCCGCTCGCCTTGGCAAGCCGCCCCCCGTCGCGCACCAGGCCGTCGGACACGTCCAGCATGGCCGTGGCACCGGCTCTGGCTGCCCGGGGACCGGCGTCGAGCGGCGGCAACGGCCGCGACTGCAGCGCGACAAGCTCCTGCAATTCCGCGCTGAGGGAGTTGTAGGGGTGTGCGCTCTCGAGCAGCGCCAGCCCGGCGGCGGCACGACCTGCAGTGCCCGCGAGCGCAAGGATGTCCCCCGCGTGGGCCCCCGCCCGCAGCACCGGTGGGCGGCCTCCAAGGTCGCCGAGCACGGCCACCGTCACCCCTACCTCGGCGCCGGAGGACAGGTCACCACCGGCAACGGCGCACCGGTGCGCGCCGAGCTTGCGGATGGCGTCATTCAGGCCGTCGGCGAAGTCCTCAACCCAGGCCACCGGGGTGTTCTCGGGCATGGTGAGGCTGACCACCATGGAGGTCGCCTCTGCTCCCATCGCGTTGATGTCGGACAGGTTCTGCGCCGCAGCCTTCCAGCCGACGTCGTAGCCGGAGGTTGCGTAGCCGTTCGGCCAGTGCAGCCGAAAATCCCGGTCCTGGACTTGGGTGTCGATGGAGATGACGGTCCGGCCGTCGGGCGCGGCGACGACCGCGGCGTCATCCCCGGGGCCGAGCAGCGTGGAGGGTCCGGCGTCCAGCCGGGGGAAGATCCGCTCCAGCAGCGCCGATTCGTCCAGGGCACCGACCACCAATTCGCTCACGTACTAACGGTATCTGGCAGCGCGGACAGTTCGGGCACTGCACAGCTGCTACCCGAATTCCGGCGCGGTGCAAGAGTATCGCGCTGCCCGCGCAGGTGTTCGGTACTTGTTGTTGGCCCTTCGGGGCGGTGGAAAAGTGCGGAATCCGAGGTCTCGGCGGCGTCGCCGCCAGCGGATTTGTGATGGCTGCCCGCTCACCCGGCAGCCATGGAGGAGGGGACGATCATGAACGAGGGGTATCAGCCCGACACCGGCGAATCACTAGCCGGCCGTACAGCGGCGAAACACTCCAGCAGCTTCATCCGGCCGCGGATGGCAGCCGTTGCCTGCGGGGCCGTCCTCGCCTTCGGAGGTGCATCCGTTCTGATGTCGGCGCCGGCCGCCATGGCAACTCCGCCGACGCCCCAGTCCACCCACAGTTCCAACAGCAGCCCGCTCCCGGACGACGGCGGCGGCGGATCAACCCATGCGGGCGATCAGGCATCCACCCTGCCGGATGTCCTGATGACGGTTCCAGCGGCAGTGGCAAGTCACTTGCCGCTGCCTGCCGTGCCCAACGTCCCAACTTTCCCGGCTCCGGTGCTGGCACCGCCTGTGCCCGTCCTCACTCCGCCTGCACCCACGGTTCCATCCGTAGTTGGACTCCCGCCCTCACAAGTCCAGGACCCACCTTCAAGTGCCGCTCCGGAAGACAACGCTTCCGTTCCGGCGACGCAGCCGGCCGACAACGTCGGCGGCCCGGGTGGCGGCGGCCCAACGGAGTCCGCCACCAGCGCTCCCACCAACGACCCCACGGAGTCCGCCACCAGCAACCCCACCGGCACTGCAACTGATAACCCCTCGGACGAGGCCAGCGAAGATCCGGGCAACGGCCCCACCAACACCCCGGTCGCTACCCCGCCGTCGTCGCCCGCGGGCAGCGCCGGCGGCTCGACGACCCAGGCCAACGGCGGTGGCTCGACGCACGTGACCGGCAGCCATTCCAAGGTCGTGAAGGCCGCCAAGATCAAAAAGGCCAAGGTCAAGAAGGTCAAAGGCAAGAAGGTCAAGGTCGAGAAGGTCAGCGTCGAGGCCCACAAAGTGAAGGCGCAAAAGATCATGAAAGCCAAGAAGGTGAAGTTCAAGAAGATGAAGGTCCGCAAGGGCCTGAACCTGCAGACGGCAGCCAGCGGCGACTCGTTCCAGGCGGACCCGCTGGGCACCGCCGGTGTTCTCGGCGGCACTGTGCTGATGGCCGGGGCCCTTGTTCTTCCCCCGGCAACCAGGCGTCGTAAGCGGCACTGAAGCAAGCGGGCGCGCCGCAAGGGACGCGCCCCGCATGCCAGGCTGCCAATCATTCCCTAGGAGGCAACGGTGGAACGTCCCTCGGCGCCCCGCATCCTCGCGGCCGGCGGCCTGCTGGTCTCGGCAGTGCTGTTTCTCGGCTGGACCAACCAGCCGCCGGCCGCGACGAAGACGGCGTCGACAGAGCCATCAAGGATCGTCGAAACGCTCCCTCCTCAGCCCATCACACCGACCCCCTCAGCAAAGCGACCTGCTCCGCCGCCGGCGGCCCCAATGGCGGCAGCCCCGCGGCGCCTGATCTACCCCGCAGCCGGCGTCGACTTGCCCCTGAACGCGCTGACGCCCAGCCCGGACCAGTTGGCAGCCCAATACCTGCAACCGCCGATCACAAAGGACGCCTACTGGCTCACGAACTACGGCGAACCCGGCCGCGGCTCCACGGATACGACCTACATCATCGGGCACAGCTGGATTGACCAGGACGCGCCGTTCAATCACCTCACCAGCCGCGGCAGGGTGGGCGACATCTTCACCGTCGTGACCGTTACAGGCGCCCTGCGCTACCGTGTCGAGTCAATCCATACCTATACGAAGGCCACGTTGAAGGACAGCCCTGCCTGGGACCAGTTGCCCGGCCGCGTCGTGCTGATCAGCTGCTACACGGAGGATCCGGAGGGCCGCAACATCGTCCTGACGGCGGCACCGCTGCCTGCCGGCGATTGAGGCGCGCCGGCGGGGCTAGGCTGGATGGGTGCGATCCCCTGCTTCCCGCCCCGCCGCCGTCCGCTCCGCGAGCGCCGTTGCTGCCGGCCTGCTCATGCTCGCCGTGAGCGGGTGCTCCCCCGCGGTGGACGTCCAGCCCGCCAAGGACTCAGCGGACCCGGCCTGCGCGCCGATGATGGTGGCGCTTCCCGACAAGGTCGCGGACCAGCCGCTCCGCAAGACCAGCAGCCAGGGCACAGCCGCCTGGGGCGACCCCTCGAAGGTGATCCTGCGCTGCGGCGTCAACGTCCCAGGGCCGACGACGGACCCGTGCGTCGGCGTCAACGGCGTGGACTGGGTGATGAAGGCGGGCAACCCGGTATGGACACTGACGACGTTTGGCCGCAAACCGGCCACCGAGATCCTATTCGACCCGAATAAGGTCGCTTCCAGCACCGTCCTCGCCGACCTCGCCAGCGCAGCGGCCAAGATCCCGCAGACCGCCAAGTGCACGAGCATCTCGGAGACGCTGCCGAAGGGCTAGTCGGCGGCGCCGTGCCCGGAACGAGTAGTGGGCACCTATTCAGTCGCGCTCCGACAGGTCTACCATCGTGCCTATCGCAAGACTCAGAGGTCTCTTACAGGCGCGGGCGCGCAAAGACGCCCTCCCGCCGCCTGCCGTATCGACTACTCAGGGGGAACCATGCGCAAGGCCGTCATACCCGCCGCCGGGCTGGGAACGCGATTCGCGCCCGCCACCAAGGCGATGCCCAAAGAAATGCTCCCGGTGGTGGACAAACCGGCCATCCAGTACGTGGTGGAGGAGGCCGCCAGGTCTGGCATCACGGATGTGCTCATCATCACCGGCCGGAACAAGCGCTCCCTCGAGGACCACTTCGACCGGGAACCGTCTTTGGAGCAGGCGTTGGCGGACAAAGGCGACACTGTCCGTCTGGCCGCTGTCCAGGAGCCGACCGCCTTGGCGGACATCCATTACGTCCGGCAAGGCGACCCGAAGGGCCTCGGGCACGCCGTGCTCCGGGCGCGCAGTCACGTCGGAGACGAACCGTTCGCCGTCCTGCTCGGTGATGACCTGATCCACGAGGAGGATGAGCTCCTGACGGAAATGATCCGGGTACAGGAACAAACCGGCGGCTCCGTCATCGGGCTGATGGAAGTGGAGCCGGCGGAGATCGCCGCCTACGGCTGCGCCGACGTCGTTCCCGCTTCCGGCTCCACCCCCGGTGACGGCGATTACGTGCGGGTGCGGAGGCTGGTCGAGAAGCCGTGCCCGGCGGAGGCGCCCTCGAACCTGGCGGTGATCGGCCGGTACGTCCTGCACCCGGCGGTGTTCGACGTCCTCGAAACCACTCCCCCCGGACGCGGCGGCGAGATCCAGCTGACCGATGCCCTGCAGACCCTCGCTGCGGGCGACAGCGACGGCTTCGGGGTCTACGGCGTCGTTTTCCGCGGCCGCCGCTTCGACACCGGGGACAAGCTGAGCTACCTCAAGGCGGTCTTCACGCTGGCCATCGAACGCTCCGACTTGGGCCCGGACCTGCGCAAATGGTTGTCTGCGCAGTCCGAGGGTGCGGACCTCGGGTAAGAAAAGCTACCGGAGTCCGGTCCGGCGGGTCAGTGCGAGCTGGATCAGCTCGTCGATCAGGTCCGGGTACTGCAGCCCGGATGCGGCCCACATCTGCGGGTACATCGACTTGGGCGTGAACCCGGGCATGGTGTTGATCTCGTTGATGATCAGCTCACCGTCAGGGGTGTAGAAAAAGTCCACCCGGCTGAGGCCCTCGGCTCCCACCGCTTCGAACGCGGCGGCGGCGAGCTCGCGTACCCGCGCCGTGACGTCGTCCGGCAGCTCCGCCGGGCAGCTGAGCGCCGCGGCGTTGTCCCCCACGTACTTGGCGTAAAAGTCGTAGAACGCGTGGTCGTTGGCGGTGACGACGATCTCGCCCGGCATCGAGGTGCGCGGATCCGCGCAGCCGCGGCCCTGCAGCACGGCACACTCGATCTCGCGGCCAACGATGCCGGCCTCCACGACGACCTTCGGGTCGTGCTCACGCGCGGCAAGGATCGCAGTCTCCAGATCCTCGAGCCGGTCCACCTTCGAAATGCCCATCGAGGATCCGGCGCGGGCTGGCTTGACGAAGAGCGGCCAGCCCAGGGCCGCGGAACGCTCCAGCGCAGCTTCCTTGTCCTTGAGCCACTCACGGTCGGTGATCGCCACATACGGTCCGACCTTCAGACCCGCCGACTCGAAGACGACCTTCATGTAGTGCTTGTCCATGCCGACGGCGGACGCCAGGACGCCGGCGCCGACGTACCGCACGTCGGCCAGTTCCAGCAGGCCCTGCACGGTGCCGTCCTCGCCGAAGGGCCCGTGCAGCAGCGGGAAGACCACGTCCACCTCGCCGAGTTCCTCCGGCACCCTGTTGGGGGCGGTGGCGACCAGGCCGCGGTGGGAATTGCCGGCGACGCCGGTCAGGGCCACGGTGGCGTCTGCGGGACGCACTTCCGGCAGGCTTGAGGCACTGAGCGTCCACTGCTCGTCGTGGTCCTGCACCAGCACCCATTGGCCGTTTTTGGCGATGCCGACCGGGACGACGTCGTACTTGTCACGGTCGATGGCGCCCAGCACGCCCTCGGCGGTCACGCAGCTCACGGCGTGTTCGCTGGAGCGGCCGCCGAACAGCACGGCGACGCGGGGCTTTCGGCCGGGTTGTGCCGGGGCGCCGGCGCTTTCGGTCAGGGTCACTTCTCGCCTTCGGACTTCAGTTCGCGGGCCAGCAGCAACGGCCCTAATTGGTCTACGGAGATCTTGCCTTGAAGGACGGCGACGACGGCTGCCGTGATCGGCATGTCGACGCCGCGTTGCTGGGCCAGGTCGTGTACGGCGCGGGCGGACTTGATGCCTTCTGCCGTCTGGGTCATTTTCGCGGTCACTTCATCCACGGTCAGGCCGTGGCCGAGCAGCCGCCCGGCGGTGTGGTTGCGGCTCAGGGCCGAGGAGCAGGTCGCCACCAGGTCCCCCAGTCCGGCGAGGCCGGCCATCGTCTCGAGGTGGCCGCCGAGCGCCATCGCGAGGCGGGTGGTTTCGGCCAGCCCGCGGGTGATTACGGACGCCTTGGTATTGTCCCCGAAGTTCCGGCCTTCACAGATGCCCACGGCGAGGGCGATGACGTTCTTGACGATCCCGCCGATCTCCACGCCGGTCACGTCGGTGTTGGTGTAGGGCCGGAAGTACGGCGGCGTGCAGGCTTCGGCCACCCAGCGGGCTGTGGCGGCGTCGGTGCAGGCGAAGACGGACGCCGTCGGCTCCTCGCGTGCGATCTCCAGGGCAAGGTTGGGCCCGGAGACCACCACTATCCGTTCCGCCGGGAGGCCCAGCTCCTCGCTGATGACCTCGCTCATGCGCGCGTCGGTGCCCAGCTCGAGGCCCTTCATCAGACTGACGACGACGGCACCCGGGGCGATCAGGCCCTTGAACTGACGCAGCTGCCCGCGGAGCGACTGCGCCGGCACCGCAAGCACGACCAGCTCCGCGCCCTCGAGCGCCTCGGCCGCCTCGGCGTACGCGGTGATGTTCGCCGGGAGCGCGATGTCCGGCAGGTACTGCTCGTTGCGGTGGGCGGTGTTGATTTGCTCGACGACGGCGGCGCGGCGGCCCCAGAGCCGGATGCTCCGCGCGGCGTCACCGTCGGCGAGGGCGGCGTCGCCGAGGATCTTGGCGAACGTGGTGCCCCAGCTGCCCGCGCCGAGCACCGCGGTGACGGCAGGCAGCGGCCTCGCCGGCGCCGTCGTACCCGCCGATGCGCTGGCCGGTGAACTCACGCGCCGGCCCCCGGCAGGTTCCCGCCGGCCGCCGGCGGTTGATCATTGCTGCCGCGCTCGATGTAGCGGCCGTGCTTGGACTGGTTGTGCGCCGACGGATCCCAGCGCACCGCCGGCGGCGTCTCGCCGCGCAGCTCGGCGAGCAGCGCGGTGATCGCGTCGAGGATGACGTCGGTTGCCTCGATGAGCGTGGCCTTGTCCAGCGACCGGTCGCGGAATGCGCTCAGGTCCACCGGGTCGCCGACCAGCACGCGCACCCGCTTGCGCGGGAACAGGTGCAGCCGCTTGGCGTAGCGCGGGAAGAGTTCCTGCGCACCCCAGTGCGCCACCGGAACGACCGGCGCCCCCGTCTGCAGTGCCAGGCGGGCGGCACCGGTGTGGCCCTTCATCGGCCACAGATCGGGGTCCCGGGTCAGGGTGCCCTCCGGATAGATGATGATGGACCCGCCGTCATCCATCACCTTCTGGGCCACGCGCAGGGAGTCGTTGGCCGTGCCGGAGCTGCGCTCGACCGGGATCTGCCGCGCCCAGCGCAGCGCCGAACCGACGACCGGGACCTTGAACAGGCCGGCCTTGGCGAGGAAGTGCGGCATCGAGCCCTGGTTGTAGAGCATGTGCCCTACAACGATCGGGTCGATCTCGGTGCAGTGGTTGGCGCACACGATGAAGCCCTGCCCCTTGGGCAGCTTCTCGGTGCCCTCCCATTTCTTGGCGAGCACCAGGTTCATGACCGGCCGCAGCAGGCCGGCGAGAACCCCGAACGCCGTCCGGGTCCCGGCGGATTCACTCATGCTGGCCTAGTTCCCGTCGGTGAAGTCGAAATCCGCCCCGAGGCCCTCGAGCTTCTCGGTGAAGCGCTCGTAGCCGCGGTTGATGATCTCGATCCCGGTGACGCGCGAGGTCCCGGTGGCGGCCAGCGCCGCGATCAGGTGGCTGAACCCGCCGCGCAGGTCCGGAATGTCAATGTCAGTGCCCTTGAGCTGGGTCGGCCCGGAGATCACCGCAGAGTGCAGGAAGTTGCGCTGGCCGAAGCGGCAAGGAACGCTGCCCAGGCATTCGCGGTGCACCTGGATGTTCGCACCCATCCGGATCAGCGCGTCGGTGAAGCCGAAACGGTTTTCGTACACCGTCTCGTGGACGATCGAGACGCCGTCCGCCTGCGTCAGCGCCACCACGAGCGGCTGCTGCCAGTCGGTCATGAAGCCGGGGTGCACGTCCGTTTCGAGCACCAGCGGCGTGAGCTTGCCGCCCGGATGGAAGAAGCGGATGCCGTCGTCGTGGATCTCGAACCCGCCACCGACCTTGCGGTAGGTGTTCAGGAAGGTCAGCATGTCCAGCTGCGAGGCACCCTGGACGAAAATGTCGCCGCGGGTCACGAGCGCCGCGGAGGCCCAGGAAGCCGACTCGTTGCGGTCGGGCAGGGCGCTGTGGACGTACCCGCGGAGCTCCTGGACGCCCTCGATCCGGATGGTGCGGTCGGTCTGGACGCTGATGATCGCGCCCATCTTCTGCAGCACGCAGATCAGGTCGATGATTTCGGGCTCGGTGGCCGCTCCGCGCAGCTCGGTGATGCCCTCGGCGCGGACTGCGGCCAGCAGCACCTGCTCGGTGGCGCCCACGCTCGGGTACGGCAGCTCGAGCTTGGTGCCCTTCAGGCCCTTCGGCGCGGAAATGTGGATCCCGCCGGGGCGCTTTTCGACGACGGCGCCGAAGCTGCGCAGCGAGCTGAGGTGGTAGTCGATCGGCCTGTCACCGATCTTGCAGCCGCCCAGATCCGGAATGAAGGCCTCGCCGATGGCGTGGATCAACGGCCCGCAGAGCAGGATCGGAATCCGGGAGTCGCCGGCGTGGGCGTCGATCTCGGTGCTCGGCGCGGTCTTCGCGTCCGTCGGGTCGAGAGTCAGATCCCCCGTGACCGGGTCCTTGGCCACCGTGACCCCGTGGAGCTGCAGGAGGCTGGTGACAACCTCGACATCCTTGATCTCGGGGACGTTGCGGAGCGTGGACGGTTCGCTTCCCAGCAGCGCCGCAACCATGGCTTTGGGAACCAGGTTCTTGGCTCCGCGGACGGCGACCCGGCCGGAGAGGGGTACGCCGCCACGTACTGTCAGAACACTGCTCATCTACACCAAAATCCTCACGTTCAACGGCCTCACGAGGTTCAAAGGCCTCAGCTAAGCATAGGAGGTAGCGTTACCAGACTGAAACTTAGCCCTGCTGACACGCCCGGTTTGGCCGTCCTATCGTGACCGGATTCACGCCGGCGACGCCCGTCTCCGGGCGGTGGTCCCAGCCGCCCGACCGAAGTCCGCCGCCGTCGTCGGCGTGATCTGCTGTCGTTCCAGTCATGCGCTGTGGGTGTATCCGTCGCGGCTGACCGAAACGACAGCGCAGGACCTGATCGGTGCGGCATTGGAGCCGTCACTGGTCCTCCACAGGCCCTCAAGCCCGGAACGGTTCCACCTGGCCGCCTCGATGTGTCCGAGCACATGCCCGAGCGGCGGAGTCTGGGTGGATGCACCCATCACTTCCGCCGCTGCTGAGCGCCGCCTCCGACCCGCATACCGCAAATGCTCGAGGGGCGGGTACCTGCAGGGAAGGATCCCCGAGGACGTTCTCGCCGCCGAGAAGATGCGCGAAGACAGACTCCGGGCCACGGGCCTCAGGGTCTGCCGGTGGACGTGGAAGACAGCGCTCGACCGCGAGCTCCTTAGCGACCAGCTGATTCACGCCGGGCTGCACCCCGCGCGGCGCCCGGCACGAATCCCGTGACGGCCCGTTTCGCTGCCGTTTTGGTCATGCGCCCCCGATGCAACAGCAGCGGATGACCGAAACGGCAGCAGAAGACGGAACCGGGGCGGACCCGGGCTGGGATGCGGGCCGGACCGGAACCGGGACGGAACCCGCCGCCGTCAGGGCTTGGCCGGGAGCGTCTTCGGCTTCCAGGAGGGCCGGGTCGCTTCGTACGCCGAGATGTCCGCTTCGTGCCGCAGGGTCAGCCCGATGTCGTCGAGGCCCTCGAGCAGGCGCCACCGGGTGTAGTCGTCGATGTCGAAGGGGGCGACGACGTTGCCGCAGGTCACGAGCTTGGCCTGCAGATCGACCGTCACTTCGGTGCCGGGGGCGTTCTCCAGCACCTTCCAAATCAGCTCAATGTCCTCCTGCGCCACCTGCGCGGCGAGCAGCCCCTGCTTGCCGGAATTGCCGCGGAAAATATCCGCGAACCGGGACGAGAGGACGGCCTTGAACCCGTAGTCCTTCAGAGCCCAGACCGCATGTTCGCGGGAGGAGCCGGTGCCGAAATCGCGGCCGGCAACCAGCACCGACCCGCGGTTGAAGGGCTCCTGGTTGAGGATGAACTCGGGGTTCTTCCGCCAGGCGGCGAAGAGTGCGTCTTCGAAACCCGTCCGGGTGATCCGCTTGAGGTAGACAGCGGGGATGATCTGGTCGGTGTCGACGTTGCTCTGCCGCAGCGGGACGCCGATGCCGGTGTGGGTGGTGAACTGTTCCATGGCGATCTCCTAGGCGGCCGCGACGTTGGTGGCGGTCTGGCGCGCCGGGGGCACCGGCGGCAGGTCCGACGGCGAACTGAGGGTTCCGCGCACGGCCGTGGCCGCCGCGACGACGGGCGAGACGAGGTGGGTGCGTCCGCCCTTGCCCTGCCGGCCTTCGAAGTTGCGGTTCGACGTCGACGCGCACCGCTCCCCCGGTGCAAGCTGGTCCGGGTTCATGCCCAGGCACATCGAGCAGCCGGCGAAACGCCATTCCGCGCCGAAGTCCTTGAACACCTTGTCCAGACCTTCGGCCTCGGCTTCCAGCCGGACGCGTGCGGAGCCTGGCACGACAAGCATGCGGACGTTCGGGTCCTTCTGCCGGCCGCGGATGACGTCGGCCGCGGCGCGGAGGTCCTCGACGCGGGAGTTCGTGCAGGACCCGAGGAACACCGTGTCCACCCGGATGTCCCTCATCGGCGTGCCGGCGCTCAGCCCCATGTACTGCAGGGCGCGCTCGGCAGCTGACTTGGCGTTCTCGTCGCCGAAGGAATCAGGGTCCGGGATGCTCTCGGACAGCGACACGCCCTGGCCCGGGTTGGTGCCCCAGGTGACGAACGGTTCAAGCGTGTCCGCGTCGAGGAAGACCTCGGCGTCGAACTCCGCGCCCTCATCGGTCTGCAGCGTGCGCCAGTACTCCAGCGCCGCGTCCCAGTCCGCACCCTCGGGGGCATGCGGCCGGCCCTTCATGTACGCGTAGGTGGTTTCGTCGGGAGCGACCATGCCGGCACGGGCGCCCGCCTCGATGGACATGTTGCAGATGGTCATGCGCGCCTCCATCGAGAGCGCCCGGATCGCCGAGCCGCGGTACTCGAGCACATAGCCCTGGCCGCCGCCGGTGCCGATCTTGGCGATCACGGCGAGGATGATGTCCTTCGAGCTGACTCCCGGCCGCAGGGTGCCTTCAACATTGACCGCCATGGTCTTGAAGGGCTTCAGCGGCAGCGTCTGGGTGGCCATGACGTGTTCCACCTCGGACGTGCCGATGCCCATCGCCAGCGCTCCGAAAGCTCCGTGTGTGGAGGTGTGCGAGTCGCCGCAGACGATGGTCATGCCGGGCTGCGTGAGCCCCAGTTGCGGGCCCACCACGTGGACGATCCCCTGCTCCTTGTCCCCCAGCGGGTGCAGGCGGACGCCGAACTCGGCGCAGTTGTGCCGCAGCGTCTCAATCTGCGTGCGGCTGGTCGGGTCGGCGATGGGCTTGTCGATCTCCAGCGTCGGCGTGTTGTGGTCCTCGGTGGCGATTGTCAGGTCCGGCCGGCGCAGCGGTCGTCCCGCCAGCCGCAGGCCC
Source organism: Paenarthrobacter sp. DKR-5 (assembly GCF_018531425.1). Lineage (GTDB taxonomy): Bacteria > Actinomycetota > Actinomycetes > Actinomycetales > Micrococcaceae > DKR-5. The sequence continues at coordinate 476,676 of NZ_JAHBOI010000004.1, read as the reverse complement.
TCGAATGCCTGCGGCGAGGTCACCTCGTGGACGAGGTGGAGGTCGATGAAGAGAAGGTCGGGCTGGGCAGCGTCGCCCGACCCTTCGCCCTTGCGGACAACGTGTGCATCCCACACCTTCTCGGCCAGCGTTTTGCGGACTGTTCCGGCCACGGCCAGCTCCCTTCATCGATGGCGTTCCCGCCGCGCCGCTCGGTGGTGGGCGGGCGCAGATCGCCGTTGAACGTTTGTGTTCACCAACTGAACCAGTCCGGCTGTCAGATCCGCCAGTGAAACAATTTGCATCTCAGATAATGAGACGTCAATATCAAGACATGGACAATTCTAGTGGCGTCGGTGTCATCGATAAAGCGGCCCAGGTGCTGGATGCCCTCGAGGCCGGCCCCACCACCCTTGCCCAGCTGGTTGCGGCCACGGGCCTGGCCCGGCCCACAGTCCACCGCCTGGCGCTCGCCCTGGTGCACCACCGCTTGGTCAGCCGGGACATGCAGGGCCGCTTCGTGCTCGGCGGCAGGCTGGTGGAACTGGCCTCCGCGGCGGGCGAGGACCGCCTGATTGCGGCCGCCGGCCCGGTGCTCATCCAGCTGCGCGACGCGACGGGTGAGAGCGCCCAGATCTTCCGGCGGCAGGGTGATTGGCGGGTCTGCGTTGCCTCGGCCGAGCGGCCGATCGGCCTGCGCGACACCATCCCGGTCGGAACGCAGCTCTCAATGAAGGCCGGTTCCGCCGCGCAGGTGCTGCTGGCTTGGGAGGACCACGACCGCCTGCTCGAGGGGCTCCAGAACGCCCGCTTCACCCCGACGGTCCTCGCCGGTGTGCGCCGCCGCGGCTGGGGCCAGAGCCTCGGCGAGCGCGAACCCGGCGTCGCCTCCGTGTCGGCGCCGGTGCGCGGTCCGAGCGGACGCGTGATCGCCGCGGTGTCCATCTCCGGGCCGATCGAACGACTCACCCGGCAGCCGGGCCGGATGCACGCCGAGGTGGTCTGCGGGGCCGCCCGCATCCTTACCGAGGCGCTGCGCAAGACCGGCGACTAGACCGGTGGCTAGGATGGCGTGATGGGTGACGCCTTCTACCTCGACAAGTCCAACCCCGACATCTGGAAGGGCCTGAACGCCGTCGCGCTCAAGGTCCGCGCAGCCGCCGAGGACGCCGGCATCTCCCGCGCCGTCCTGGAGCTGCTCAACGTGCGCATTTCCCAGATCAACGGCTGCGCCTACTGCCTGGACCTGCACAGCCGCTTGGCGGCCGACGCCGGCGTGCCGGCCCGGAAGCTCCACGTCCTTGCCGCCTGGCGCGAGGCGGGTGTCTATTCCGACCTGGAGCTCAGCGCACTCACCGTCGCCGAAGCCGTCACCCTCATGGGCGAGGAAGAGCGACGGTCGGCCTTGCAGGAGGCGCGGGCCCAGCTGACCGACGAGCAGTACGCAGCCTTGAACTGGGCCGCAGTGACCATCAACTCCTTCAACCGCATCTCGATCATCAGCGGCTATCCGATCAAGCCGCTCCCCTGACGCCGCAGTCCCGACACGGTACCTTCGCTGACGCTGCATCGTAGGCTGTGGCCATGACGAACTTCGCTGTGTTCCTCCGCGGCATCAACGTCGGCGGCGTCAACATCAAGATGGCGGACCTGCGCACCGCCCTGGCGGACCTGCCCTTCGAGGGCGTGAAGACGCTGCTCGCCTCCGGGAACGTGGTCTGCAGCGCGGAGCTGTCCGTCCAGGAGGTCAAGCGGCTCGCCGAGAGCCGCCTGCGGGAGCGCTTCGGGTACGACGCCTGGGTGGTGGTCTTCACCGGTGCCCGGCTGGCCGAGCTGATCGATATTTGCCCGTATCCCGCCGACGACGGCGCCGTGCACACCTATGTGACCCTCGGTTCCGAACCTGCGGTTCTGGACGAGCTCGCCAGTACTGCGGCGCAGGACCCGGCACTGCAGGATGCGTCGGTCGGCCTGACCCGGCTCGGGCCCGAGGCCGTGGCCTGGCTCGCCCCTGTGGGAGGGACCCTCGAGAGCCCGTTCAGCAAGCTCTCCTCGAAACCGAAGTACAAGGCCTCCACCACCACGCGGAACCTGCGGACGCTGCTGAAGGTCCGCGACGCTGCCGCGGCGGGAGCTGCCCGCACTTAGCTTCCCGGCCCGCGCCTAACCCCGGGCGCGGCGGACGCACTCGGTGAACTCCCCGAGCACCAGCAGCTCAGCCTGCACCGGGCGGACGATCACGGCGTCGGCAACGTCGGCGACCGATGCCTGCAGCCTGCGCCGCGCCGCGCCGGCGCGTGCGCGGGCTCCCGCGGCCGCGAGCGGCCTGGCGGCGAGCGCCAGGACGATCCCCAGCAGCAGTCCCCCGGCGAGGAGCAGAGTGGGCACCGGGAAGCCCTGCGTCCGCGGCACATCGGGGACGGGCAACTGGAGGTAGCCCAGCACGGCGGGCACCGCCAGCCAGACGGCCCCGGCGAGCGCCGCCAGCAGCCCCAGCCACTGCAGCACCCCGAAGACCGGCCACCACCAGGCCAGCCGGCCGCTGTGCAGCTCCGTCCGCGCGACGGCCCCGTCCAGCTCTTCCTCCAGGTCCTGCCGCCCCCGGCGCGCGGCAGCCCGGATGGCTGCCCGCCACGGATCTGACGCCCCGGCTGCTGCCTCGTCGGCAAAGGTCCGGACGGCGGAATCCAGCCGGGCTCGTTCGGGAGGGCCGGCGGCCGGCAGCGACGTGCGGTTCAGCTCGGGCCTGACGTCGCTGCGGCCCAGGTTGAGCCGGCGCAGCGGGTCGGGGCGGAGCCTGACGAGCCAGCGGGTCAGCGGCCAGCCGGTGCGTTTGACCGCCTCCCGGCGGTAGGAGCCGGCGACTGCCTGTGCCACTGCGTCCACGCGGGCCGCTTCGGCCAGTTCCCTGCCCAGCCGGCGCCGGCCGCTGTCCGAAATGCCGGCCGCGTCGGAGGTGCCGGCGGCCTCGCCGAGCGACCGCGCGGCTCGGCCCACCTCCAGCGTGAGCCGCGCCGTGGCTGCCTGTCGGCTCTGCGCGACGTCCGCGATCCGGCGGCGAAGCCGTGTCAGCCCTGCGCCGGTTCGCGCCGAAACGGGGAGGACGTCCACGTCGCCCAGGCCGTCCTGCGCGAGGACGGAGCACAGGGAGGCCGTCACCGCCTCCTGGTCCGCCGGGGAAAGTCTGTCGATCTGATTGAGCACCACCGTCGTGACAGCGCCGTCCGCGGCGAGCCGGCGCAGGAACCCGTGGTGCAGGGCTGCGTCAGCGTATTTCTGCGGGTCGAGCACCCAGACCAGCACGTCCACCATCCCGGCCATGCGTTCGACAATGCGCCGGTGCTCCGCGGCGGTCGAGTCGAAGTCCGGCAGGTCCAGCAGAATCAGGCCGGCGTCGGGCTCGGACTCACCCGCGGAGTCCACCGGATGGATCCGCCGCGGCACGTCGAGCCAGTCGAGCAGTTCCTCGCTGCCGGCCGGCCCCCACACCGCGGCGAGTGGATCCGCCGTCGTCGGCCTCCGTGCGCCGACGACGGCCGCCGAGGTGCCGCTCACGGCGTTGAAAAGGGAGGACTTGCCGCTGCCGGTCGCGCCGAAGAACCCGACGACTGTGTGCTCCGAGGAGAGCGACCGGCGGGTGCTGGCGCGCTCGAGGACCTGGTAGACCTCGGCGAGCACATCCGCGCTGAGCCTGCCCTCCCCCAGTTCCCTGGCCTTGTTCAGCGCCTCCAGCCGGTGGGTCAGGGCCGAAGCCTCGCTGCGGTCGCGGTGCCGGCTCACGAGAGCTGCCCCAGCCGGAGCAGCGACTGTGCATGGTCCCGCAGGTCCGCCGCCGCCTGTGCCGGCGCGAGCCCGACCAGCCGGTCGGTGAACCGTGCGCAGTCGGCAGCGAACAGTGCCTCGCAGCGCGTGGCCAGATCCTCGCGGGCCCGCCGTGCAAGGCGCCGGACCGCATCCTCGCCGAACACCGCCTCGAGCAGTTTCTGGCCGATGACCGCCGAGCCGCCGGCAATCCCGAGTTCCAGGCCCGTCAGACCTCCGGTCATCGAGAACACCACGACCATCAGCGCGACGCCGGCGCCGTTGACGCCGAAGGACAGCATCCGTGCCTGCAACCGGCGGTTGGAGCCCTCGGCTTGGATCATGGCGAGCAGGGCGCGCTGCCAGTCGCGGATTGCCGCGGCGGAGGCCTGCTCGAATTCCGCCCCGGGCCCCGAGAGGTCGTCCCCGCCCAGCAGCAGCCGGCCGGCCGGTTCCGACCGCCAGCGCCGGTCCGCCTCTTCGGCGGCGTTGCCGGCTTCTGCGACGATGACGGCCTGCAGCCCGGATTCGATGGCGTGCTCCACCCGGACGGCCGGCGCGGGCTGGCCGCGGAGGAATGCGCCGATGCGGTCACGCATGCGCCCGGCATTCTGTTCGAGAGCACGGAAGAATTCGCCGGTTCCCACGAAGTCCTGCCAGCGGGCCAGCACCTCGCCGCGCAGCAGTGTGCCGTCCTGGGCCGAGTCCATCACCCGCTGTGCCGCGCGCCGGTACGGCTCTTCCGCGGCGGACCGCAGGTGGCGGACGGCCACATGCTGGTCGTGCGCCGCCTGCGCCGCGGCGTCCACCTTCACCGCCAGCGCCTTGACGGCGCCGCTGAGCGTGCGGCGGGCCACCTCGGCCCGGGAGGCCGCGTCAAACGCGATGCCTGCCAGCCAGCGCCGAAGCGGCTCGACCAGGAGGGCAGGAAGCATCCCGGCGTCGTCGAGCCGGGTCTCGGGAATCACAAAGAGGAGCGCTTCCGCCAAGCCATGGGCCTGAAGCATCGCTTCAAGGTCCGCAGTCACCTCGTCCTCGGCGTCGGTCGGGACCCTGTCCAGCACGACGGCGACCAGGATGTCCCGGGAGGCTGCGTCGAGCAGCAGCGCCCAGGGCACGGCGTCGGCATACCGGTTGGCCGTCGTCACGAAGATCCACAGGTCCGCCGCGTCCAGCAGCTCGCCGGCGAGGCGGCGGTTCTCATCGGCCACGGAGTCGATGTCCGGTGTGTCCAGCAGTGCGATGCCGGAGGGCACCGACTGCTCGGGCACGACGGTCAGCGACGTCGCTGCGCCGGCTTCGGCGGGTTCGCCGGTGCTGCGGCTCAGGCCCGGCAGGATGCGCCGGTCCTCGAACCAGCCGGCGTCCTCGGGATGGTGCAGCAGCACCGGTCTGCGCGTCGTCGGCCGCACGGCTCCGGCGCGCGTCACCGGACGTCCGGCAAGGGCGTTGACCAGCGTGGACTTGCCTGCGCCGGTTGACCCGCCGACGACGGCGAGCAGCGGCGCGTCCAGGCTGCGCAGTCGGGGAAGCAAATAGTTCTCCAGCTGCGCCAGTGCGCCCGCGATGCCTGCACGGGCGGTCTCGACGCCCGTCAGCTCAAGCGGCAGGTCGGCCCCCCTGAGGTCGCGGCCCACGGTCTCCAGCAGCGCGATCTCGGCCGCGTGCCGGCTTGCCGGCCCTTCGCTCGGATTCGGGTTCACCTGCCCATCATGCCAGCAGGATCCGCCAATCCCGGGGATTCCCGATCCGGGCAGGCAGCATCCGGGCAGACAAAAAAGCAGGTCCCGGACGGATGCCCGGGACCTGCTATCGGTGACCCCAGCGGGATTCGAACCCGCGTTACCGCCGTGAGAGGGCGGCGTACTAGGCCGCTATACGATGGGGCCTTGCACTTTGTGTCCGCCTCTTCCGAAGAAGAAGCTAGACGAGTATGACACAGAGAATGTGTCCTGCGCCAATCGAGTGGCGCACCCCGTTTTGCCCGAAAAACCGGGCCAAACGAAGAGCTGGGATACCAGGACTCGAACCTAGAATGACGGTACCAGAAACCGTTGTGTTGCCAATTACACCATATCCCAAGGGCACTTTCGGGCTGATGATCGAAGCGGTCTTCGCTCTCTCAGCGCCTCAGCACGAGTCATTACTTTACCCGATTGTCGCACGAGCAACAAATCGGCCTCCCGCCCCGCGCGAGCGGCCGTTGTGGCGGGTTTTCCCTGTTGGAGGCCGCCCCGTCTGCCCGCTCGCCACGATGAGCGGGCGATGAGCGGCCGACGAGCAGGCCTTGCGTCGTACATCACATTATGTTTACCCTCGGTAAGTTACTCCTGAGTAACAACACGGTTCCGGTAGTCGGCCCAATGCGGGCCTTTTTGGGGGACGGGACCCGCAGCCGCCGTCGACCACGGCGGCTGCGAGCCGAAAGTCCGGCAGCGCACCGCTGCGCGCCGGATCCGACCGTCGATAGGAAACACTGTGGTTTCGAGCAGAGTCGCTTCAATCACGTCCCGGCCCCGGGCCGCACACCGGATCACCATCGCACTGCTTCTCGTGCTGCTGCTGGCCCTCCTCACCGTTTTCTCGCTGATCATCACCCGCATTGCGGACGGCTCCCAGCAGCTCAAGGACGGCGCCGACAAGGCTTCGGCCGGCGCAGTCAAGCTCAGGGACGGCGCGGGCAAGGCCGCCACCGGTGCCGGGACCCTGGCTAGCGGGGCGGGCAAGGCGGCCGACGGCGCCGCCGCGGCCGGCTCCGGGGCAGGCCAGGTCGCCGACGGTGCGGCCCGGCTGTACCAGGGCATCAGCGGCAAGCTCGCGCCCGGCGCGGAGAAGCTGGCCGACGGCGCGCAGAACCTCTACGCCGGTGCCGGCAAGATCTCCGCCGATGTCCACGGCAAGCTGGCCCCGGGCGTCTACACGGTGAACGCGGGCGCAGCCAAGCTGCAGGCCGGCGCCGAGCAACTCTCCGCCGTGCTCACCCCGACGGCGTCGGGCACCTCGGACAACAACCTCGCGGACGGTGCCGGCCAGATAGCCGCCGGCCTCACCCGGCTCAAGGGCTACCCGGGCCCGAACGGCGATGCCACCAAGGGCGACGGCACGGCCGCGCTGCGCCAGGGACTGCAGCAGCTGCTGGACGCGGCCAATGATCCGGTCAAGGGCCTGGTCCCGATCAGCGTCCTGCGTTCCCAAATCCAGCAACTCGCCACCGGCGCCGGACTGCTCGACGACGGCGCCGGCAAGCTCGCCGCAGGCTCGGCAACACTGAAGGCCGGCTTCGGTACGCTCGCCGGCAAGCTCAACAGCCAGGACCCGCAGGCACCGGGTCTGGTGCTGGGAACGCAGATGCTTGCGCGGGGCACGGCCGCGATCCAGGTCGGCATGGACGGCGTACCCGGGGACCCGAACCACCCCGGGCTGCTCAAGGCGACCCAGGCGATCACGGACGGCTCCGCGAAGCTGGCTGCCGGTTCCCGGCAGCTCGCGGACGGCATCACTGTGCAGGACGCAGCCTCGCCGGGCCTGTTGCAGGGCTCGCAGGCGCTGGCAGCCGGAGCGGCCAAGCTCGCTGACGGCAACACCCAGCTCGCGGTGGGCACCGGCAAGATCTCGGCCGGCGCGGCGGCGCTTTCCGACGGCACCAGGAAACTCTCCGCGGGCGCGACCGCGCTGGCCGCCGGCAATCTCAAGATCGCCGACGGCACCGGCCAGCTTCACGCCGGGGCGGCTTCCGTCACCCCGGCGAGCGTAGCGGGCTCGTCAGGAACCGCGCTGGCGGTGTTCGTCGTCGGGCTGCTGCTGATCGCCGCCGTCGCGCTCAATGTCCTCAAGCGGCGGCGCGTCTCGTGGCTCCCAGGCGCCTAAGCGCCCTCCGGGCCGGCGCCTGAGCCGGAGAAAAGGACGGTGAGTTCGCTCAGGCTGGTGATTTCGGGACCGGCGAACCGGCCCGTCTCGACGCCGGACCTGTTGAGCCACACGGACAGCAGTCCCGCGGCTGCCGCGCCCTCGGCATCGACCAAGCGGTTGTCCCCCACGTAAAGCGTGTGGGAGGGGTCGGTGCCGAGCCGGCGCGCACCCTCATGGAAGATGCCCGGGTCCGGCTTGGCGACCCCGACCGTGTCGGTGCCCACCAGGACGGAGATGCGCTGCAGGCCGCAGCCGTCGAGCTTCACCCGCTGGTAGTCCTCGACGTTGTTGCTCACCGCGCCGTACGGCAGCCGCGCGGCGTCGAGGGCGTCCAGGAGTTCGGCGACGTCGTCGAAGGCTGCCCAGTGGCGGGGCAGGAGCCGCTGGTACTCATCGTTCCAGCGGCCGAAGCCCTCGTCGTCCAGCTCGGCGGCGCCGAAAACTGCGTGCACGTGACGCGCGCGCAGCACCCGCTGCTCGACGAAGGTCAGCTCCCCCGCCAGGTACATGTCGTAGTACCCCTGCGGATCGGCCCAGAAGAGGTGCTTGAATTCCTCCCACTCCTGGTCCTGCAGGTGCGGCAAATGCGGTCCGCTGACATGCTGCAGCGTGGTGGACATGGCAGAGCGGAGGTCCACCAAGGTGTCGTCGATGTCGAACAGCACCGCCTTGACGCGCCGTTCGAGGCCGTTGAGTTCCATGACGGGGCTGTCCCTCAGCCGCGGAAAGCCTTGATGCGGGCCAGCGAGGAATCCTTGCCCAGGATCACCATCGACTCGAACAGCGGCGGCGAGATGCGCCGGCCGGACACCGCGGTGCGGATCGGGCCGAAGGCAAGCCGGGGCTTGATGCCGAGCTCCTCCACCAGCGCCTGGCGCAGCGCCGCCTGCAGGTTCTCGGCGGTCCAGTCGGCCCCGGTGATCGGTTCGAGGGCGGAGAGCCCGGCATCGAGCACCTCGGAAAGATTCTCGGGCAGGCCCTTGCGCGCGTCGTCGGCAATGTCGATCGCGTCGTCGGCCTTGAACAGGAACGCGAGCATCTCCGGGGCCTCGCCGAGCACGGCGATGCGCTCCTGCACCAGCGGGGCGGCCTCGGTGAGGATCTCCTCCTCGCGGGCGGTCAGGGTGTCGCCGACCAGGCCCGCGGCCTGAAGGTACGGCACCAGCCGGTTGCGGAAGTCCTCGGCCGCGAGCATGCGGATGTGCGTGCCGTTGATGGCCTCGGCCTTCTTGTGGTCGAAGCGGGCCGGGTTGGGAAGCACGTCCCGGACGTCGAAGTGCTCGATCAGCTGCTCCACCGTGAAGATGTCCTCATCCGAGCTCAGCGACCAGCCCAGCAGGGACAGGTAGTTGAGCAGGCCTTCCGGAATGAAGCCCCGCTCGCGGTGCAGGAACAGGTTGGACTGCGGGTCCCGCTTGGAGAGCTTCTTGTTCCCCTCACCCATCACGTAGGGCAGGTGCCCGAAAAGCGGAAGGTACTGGGCGACGCCGATGTCGTGCAGGGCGTGGTACAGCACGATCTGGCGGGGCGTCGAGGAGAGCAGGTCCTCGCCGCGGAGCACATGGGTGATGCCCATCAGGGCGTCGTCGACGGGGTTGACGAATGAGTACAGCGGCGAACCGTCGGCGCGCACCACCACGAAGTCCGGGACGCTGCCGGCCTTGAACGTGATTTCGCCGCGGATCAGGTCCTCGAACACGATGTCGTCGTCGGGCATGCGCAGGCGGAGCACCGGCTTGCGGCCCTCGGCCTTGAACGCCTCGATCTGCTCCTCGGAGAGGTTGCGGTCGTAGTTGTCGTAGCCGAGCTTGATGTCGCGGCCCTCGGCGCGGTGCCGCGCCTCGATCTCCTCCGGCGTCGAGTAGGACTCATACAGGTGTCCCGCGGCCCGAAGCTTGGCCAGCACGTCCTGGTAAAGGTCCAGGCGCTGCGACTGGCGGTACGGGGCGTGCGGTCCACCGACCTCGACACCCTCTTCCCAGCTGATCCCGAGCCATTTGAGCGCATCCAGCAGCTGGTTGTAGCTTTCCTCGCTGTCCCGCTGCGCGTCCGTGTCCTCGATCCGGAACACGAAGGTGCCCTTCACATGCCGGGCGTAGGCCCAGTTGAAGAGTGCCGTGCGGATCAGGCCGACGTGCGGGGTGCCTGTCGGGGACGGGCAGAACCGGACGCGGACCGGGGTGTCGGGGGTGACGGTGGGGATTCCAGCAGAGGTAGTCATAATGGTTCTCAGTTTACGGCCTGCCCGGTGCGCCCGCGGGCAGGCATCCGGCCGTTGCGGCCGTTACCGGCGCACGGCCGGGTTGGACAGCCGGCCGATCCCCTCGATTTCGACGTCGTACCGCTGCCCGGCCTCGATCAGGCCGACGCCGGCCGGCGTGCCGGTCATGATGACGTCGCCGGGCAGCAGGGTGAAGGCGCGCGAGACGTAGGAAACGAGCTCCTTCACGCCCCAGATCATCTGGTCCGTGTTGCCGTCCTGCTTGAGCTCGCCGTCGAGGTAACCCTTGACCGCGAGGCTCTCCGTGTCCAGCTGCGTTTCGATCCACGGCCCGAGGGGCGCGGCGGTGTCGAAGCCCTTGGCCCGCGCCCACTGGTTGTCGGTCCGCTGCGCGTCGCGCGCGGTCAGGTCATTGCCGCAGGTGTAGCCGAAGACGACCTCGTCGACGCGCTCGACGGGCACGTCCTTGCAGATCCGGCCGATGACGACGCACAGCTCCGCCTCATAGGAGATCTCGTCCGAGAAGTCCGGCAGCACGATCGGGTCCCCCGGGCCCGCCACGGAGGTGTTGGGCTTGAGGAACATCAGCGGGGACTGCGGCACCTCGTTGCCCAGTTCCCGGGCGTGTTCGGCGTAGTTCCGCCCGATGCCGATCACCTTGCTGCGCGGGATGATCGGCGCGAGCAACCGGACGTCCTCCAGCTTGTGCCGGACGGCCGTCCGCTCGATACCGCCGAAGAACGGGTCGCCGCTGATGACGGTGACTTCTTCTTCGCCGGGGGCGCCTTCGACGATGCCGTACAGGGGGTCAGAATCCACAACAAACCGGGCGATACGCATGGGTACGACTTTACACAGTGGCCTTGGCGTCGTTCCGGCATCCGCCCCGGAAGTGAAACTCCCCCAGCGGCACCCTTCGCGCCGGGAATGCCCGTTCCACCTCCTCAGGCGGATCGCGTCTGCTCCTCCAGAGGGCCGACGGCGTCCCGCTTGCCAACATTTCCACCAGGCAAGGGCGCAAAAGACGCAGGTCCGGTTCATGCTCGGCCCATGCATACACCGGAGCGCGTGGCACAGCTGATGGGCGGCACTGCCTGGCGGGAGGACCTCGTGCGTCTCGCCGGCGTGCACGCCCTGCGCAAGAGTGCGGCCGCCGGGCGCCTGCTGCGGCTCCGTCGCGGGCTGTACATGCTGCCGCCGCTTCCGGCAGCCGAGCTGGCGGCAGCAGCAACGGGCGGCGTGCTATCGCAAGCGTCAGCTGCGGCCATCTGGGAGCTGCCGATGGTGGCGGGGCCGACGGCGGTGCATCTGACGGTCCGTCCGTCGGCGCACCCGGAAGCGGTCGAGGACGTGCGGTTCCACTACGCCCGCCTGGCCGGGACGGACGTCTTCCACCGCGGCCCCGGCGTCGCCGTCACCAGTCCGCTGCGCACAGTGCTCGACTGCGCTGCCAGCCTGCCGTTCCGGGAGGGCCTTGCGGTGGCGGACTCTGCCCTGCGTCTGGGCCGCATCGACGCCGGGCAGCTGCGGCAGGTTGCCTGCGCGCGCCGCGGCCACGGTAGCGCGGCTGCCCTGCGGGTGGCGCGGTTGGCAAGCGCCCTGGCCGCGAATCCGTTCGAGTCCGCGCTTCGGGGCATCTGCCTGGACGCCGGCCTCAACGGTTTCGAGCCGCAGGTGCAGGTTCGCGACGCCGGCGTGAACTACTACCTGGATCTCGCCGACCGCCGACGGCTGCTGGCGCTCGAAGCGGACAGCTTTGAACACCACGGCCACCGCAAGGCTCTGCACGCGGACTGCACGCGCCACAACGAGCTTGGCCGGCGCGGCTGGCTCGTGCTGAGGTTCAGCTGGGAGCACGTGATGTTCGAGCCGGAGTGGGTGCTGGCCGTCGTCCGCGACACGTTGCAGTGCCGGCGCATCCGTCCGGGGAGGTGAAAGCGCGCAAAAGGGCCCCTTCGCGCGCGAAGGGGCCCTTTTGCCTCTCGTCCCGGAGGCGGAACCTGGCGGCGGGAGTGTCAGGCCAGGCGGGTGAGCCAGCCGTGCGTGTCCTCGACCGCGCCGGTCTGGATGCCGAGCAGCTGCTCACGCAGGCTCATCGTCACCTCGCCAGCCTTGGCGTCCGGGGCGCCGATGACCGAGTCGCCGTCGACGAGCTTGCCGATCGGCGTGATGACGGCGGCAGTCCCGCACGCGAACACCTCGGTGATCTCGCCGGACGCGATGCCCTCGCACCACTCGTCCAGAGTGATCTTGCGCTCTTCGACCTTGAGCCCGCGGTCCTCGGCGAGCTGGATGATCGACGAGCGGGTCACGCCTTCGAGGATGGTCCCTGTGAGGGCGGGGGTGACCAGGGTTCCGTCCTTGAAGACGAAGAACACGTTCATGCCGCCCAGTTCCTCGACGGCGTTGTCGTTGGCTTCATCAAGGAAGACGACCTGCTTGCAGCCGTGCGCTTCGGCCTCGAGCTGGGCCGCGAGCGACGCCGCGTAGTTGCCGCCGCACTTGGCCGCTCCGGTGCCGCCGCGGCCGGCGCGGGCGTAGTTGCGGGAGAGCCAGATGGAGACGGGCGCCAACTCGCCGCCGAAGTAGTTGCCGGCGGGCGAGGCGATGACGCGGAAGGAGACTTCCTTGGCCGGACGCACGCCCAGGAACGCCTCGGTGGCAATCATGAAGGGGCGCAGGTAGAGGCTCTCACCCTCGCCGTTCGGGACCCACTCCTTGTCCGCGCCGACGAGTTGGCGCAGCGCCTCCAGGAAGATCTCCGGCGGCAGCTGCGGCAGCGCCAGACGGGCTGCGGAACGGTTCAGGCGCTCGGCGTTCTTCTCGGCACGGAATGTCCACACCGATCCGTCCGCGTGCCGGTAAGCCTTCAGCCCCTCGAAGATCTCCTGGCCGTAGTGCAGCACGGCTGCGGAGGGATCGAGCATGATCGGTCCGTACGGCTCAAGGCGTGCGTCGTGCCAGGAACCCTTGCCGTCCTCGCCGACGCTGTAGTCGACGATGACGGTGTGGTCAGTGAAGTGGTTGCCGAAACCGGGGTTGGCCAGGATGGCGGCCCGCTCTTCCTCGGTCCGCCGGTTCGTCGAAAGCTTTTGTGCGAATTCGACGCCCGCATCTGTCTGCGTCATTGTTCCTCCACGATGTGCTGCACGTCCTCGTGCGGTTAATACCTGTTAACTCCCAGCGTACCGCTCGCTTCCCGCCGAGCGGCCAGCGCCGCTTCCCCGGGGCCGCCGGAAAGCGGCCGGCTAGAGAGCCGCCGCAATGGCGTCCCCGACCTGGGCCGTCGGACGGACCGCGGTGCCCCGAGTGTCGATGTCGGCCCGCACGGCCGCCTGGATCCGCCGCGCGGCGTCCCCATGGCCGAGATGTTCGAGCAGCAGCCCCGCGGAGAGGATGGCCGCCGTCGGGTCCGCCTTCTGCTGGCCGGCGATATCCGGCGCGGAGCCGTGCACCGGCTCGAACATCGACGGCGCTGTGCCGTCCGGATTGATGTTGCCCGACGCCGCCAGGCCGATCCCGCCGGTGATGGCCGCGGCAAGGTCGGTGATGATGTCGCCGAAGAGGTTGTCGGTCACGATCACGTCGAACCGGGACGGGTCGGTGACCATGAAGATCGTGGCGGCATCGATGTGCAGGTAGTCGACCGTCACCTCCGGATACTCTGCAGCCACGGCTTCGACCGTCCGCTTCCACAGGTGGCCGGCGTAGACCAGCACGTTGTGCTTATGCACGAGGGTCAGCTTCCGGCGCGGCCGGCTCTGCGCGCGGGCGAAGGCATCCCGCACAAGTCGTTCGACGCCGAAGGCGGTGTTGACCGACACCTCGGTGGCGATCTCGTGGGGCGTTCCGGCCCGCAGGGCTCCGCCGTTGCCGACATACGGACCCTCGGTACCCTCGCGGACGACAACGAAGTCGACGTCGCCGGGCGCGGACAGCGGTCCGGGAACTGCCTTGTACAGGGTGGACGGGCGCAGGTTCACGTAGTGGTCGAGGGTGAAGCGCAGCTTCAGCAGCAGCTCACGCTCGATCAGCCCTGAGGGGATGCGCGTGTCGCCGGGGGCGGCCCCCACTGCCCCGAAGAGGATGGCGTCCTTGGTGCGCAGATCCGCGAGAACTGCGTCCGGCAGGATCTCCCCGGTGGCCAGCCAGTGCTCGGCGCCGAGTGAATACTGCGTGCTGTCCACCTGCACGCCCCCGCCGGCTGCCGCCTTGCGAAGGACCTTGAGGGCCTCGGCGGTCACCTCCGGACCGATGCCGTCGCCGGGAATGACTGCCAGATTGATAGTGGAAGGGCTCATTGCGCCAGCCTAGCGAAACATTCCACATGCTGGTCAAACTGTCTCAAAAAGTGGATTTCGATGAGCGTGGATGCCTTCCGGTCCTCACAGCCGGCTCACAGCGAGCCGGGGGTCAACGCCTAGCTACCGTTGGCATGCTGGGCTCCGGGCGCCACCATGGCGCCCTTTGTGAGCTTTGGAGGAATGTTGAGTGTTCTAGCTCGTAGTGTGGGCAACGCTTTTCGCAACAAGGTGCGAAGCGGCGCCGTCGTCGTCATCCTGGCGGTCGCCATCGGCCTTGCCATGTCCATGCTGGTCGCCAACCAGGCCGTCGGCGACAGGATCAGTGCCCTGAAGGGTTCGGTCGGCAACAACCTGACCGTCAACCCGGCGGGGGCCCGCGGGTTCCAAGGCGGCGGCGAGCCGCTCACCGCCGCCGACGTCACCAAGGCCAAGGCGGTGGCCCACGTCAGTTCGGTTACCGGGACACTCTCCCTGCGGCTGCGCACGGAGACGGCGACGACGACGGCCCAAGCAGGCACGCAGGCAGGAACCGCGCAGGGCGGACCGGGCGGCGGAGACGGCACCACGAGCCTGCAGTCCGCCGTCGAACCGGGCACCCTCGGCAACCGTCAGAACCAGTCCGGCGCCCAGTCCGGCCAGGGTCCCCAGGGCGCCCCCGGCTCGGGCAACGGGGGCAACGGCAACGGGACTGTCCGCACGTTCACGCTGCCAGTCTCGGCGACCGGCGTCGCCGGCACCGAGGACGCGAACGGCAACACGATCAACGTCACCAGCGGCAAGCAGCTCTCCAACTTTGCAGCAACTTCGACCCAGGCGCTCGTCGGCACCACGCTGGCGCAGAAGAACAACCTGAAGGTCGGCTCCACGTTCACCGTCGACAGCACCAAGATGACGGTGGCGGGAATCTTCGACGGCGGCACGGTCTTCGACAACAACGGCATTTACCTGCCGCTCGCGGCGGCACAGAAGCTGACCGGCCAGACGGGACAGATCAGCGCTCTGACCGTGAAGGTCGACAGCATTGAAAACGTCGACTCCACCAAGACCTCGCTGACGAACGCCCTGGGCAGCACCCGGGTGGACGTGACCGCCGGCTCGCGCAACCTCGACTCCGCGGTCAGTTCCCTGGCCAGCGTGCAGAACATCTCCCTGATCGCCTTCATTGCCGCTCTCGTGACGGCCGGGCTGATCGTCCTGCTGATCATGATCATGGTGGTACGCGAACGCCGGCGCGAGATCGGCGTGCTGAAGGCCATCGGCGCTCCCAACCGGACCATCGGCCTGCAGTTCGTGCTCGAGGCGCTCGTCCTCGTGGTGATCGGCGCGGTGGTCGGCACCGCGGTGGCGGTCTTCAGCAGCTCCGGCATCGCCTCTGCGCTGGTCTCGGCCAACACGGCCACCGCCGGCGCGCGCGGCGGCCGCGGCGGATTCGGCGGCGGCGGTTTCGGCGGCTTCGGCGGCGGTGCGCAGCTGATCGGAAACCTCACCACGACCATCGGCCCGGGAACGCTGCTGGGCGGCCTCGGGGCGGTCCTGCTGATCGCCGCGCTCGGCGCCCTGGTCCCTGCCTGGCTCACCGCCAAGGTCCGCCCCATCGAAGTTCTGCGAGGAGAGTAAGCCATGTTGGAAGTACGCAACGTCAGCAAGCAGTTCAAGTCCGGCGACCACACGATCAAGCCGGTCAACGACGTCAGTTTCAGCCTGGAGCAGGGCACCTTTGCCGCGATCCTCGGCAAGAGCGGCAGCGGCAAGAGCACCCTGCTCTCGCTGCTGGGCGCCCTCGACAAGGCAACCAGCGGCGACGTCATGGTCGACGGCGTGAACGTGAGCACCCTGCCCGACGGCAAGCTCACCGCCTACCGGCGCAACGACATCGGGTTCGTCTTCCAGCAGTACAACCTGGTGCCGAACCTGACAGCCAAGGAAAACGTGATGCTGCCGATGGAGTTCGCGCGGGTCAGGCGTTCGGAGCGGCAGGCCCGCGCGGCGGAGCTGCTGGAGCAGGTGGAACTGGAAGCGGACGTCCACGACCGCAAGGCCAACCGGCTCTCCGGCGGCCAGCAGCAGCGGGTCTCGATCGCCCGGGCGCTGGCCAACAACCCCAAGATCATCCTGGCGGACGAGCCCACCGGAAACCTGGACGAGCAGACCGGTGAGCTGATCATCGAACTGCTGCGCTCGCTCACCCGCACGCAGAACACCACTGTCCTCGTGGTCACCCACGACATGGCGCTGGCCCGCAAGACGGACCGCCGGTTCCGGCTGGCCAAGGGCAGCCTCGCCGAGGAATTCGACCGCAGCCGGGCCCGCTAGCACCCCTCCCCCAACGCCGAACGGCCAGGGACGGCGGCTTCCGCTCGCGGAAGGTCGCCGTCCCTGGCCGTTCGCACCTCAGGGGTCAGGCTTCGGCCGGCTCCTCGTAGCGCGGGAAGACGGGCGCGGGGGCGGGCAGCTCGACGCCGGGGACGATCGCGTGCGCGATGGCGCTGAACTGGCGGGCGTCCTCGGGCTGGCCGAGCAGCGTCAGCAGCTTTCCCGCCGATGAGGGCATCACGGGCTGCACGAGCAGCGCCACGATCCGCAGCACCTCGAGCGTGACATACAGCACCGTGTTCATGCGTTCGACGTCGGTCTTGCGCAGCACCCACGGCGCCTGGTCCGCGAAGTACGCGTTGGTCTCCCCCAGCACGGTCCAGATCGCTTCCAGGGCCGCGTGGAAGTGCTGGACCTCATAAGCGGCCCGGGACTTCTCCAGCAGCCGCTCGGCCTTGGCCAGCAGCTCGTGGTCCTCGGGGGCCAGCGTGCCGGGCTGGGGAACCTTGCCCTCGCAGTTCTTGGCCACCATGGACAGGCTCCGCTGCGCGAGGTTGCCCAGGTTGTTCGCGAGGTCCGCGTTCATCCGCCCGACGACGGCCTCGTGGTTGTAGGAACCGTCGGCGCCGAAGGGCACCTCACGCAGCAGGAAGAAGCGCACCTGGTCCAGGCCGTACTGGGCCACCCAGTCCGCCGGCGCCACGACGTTGCCGAGCGACTTGGACATCTTGACGCCGTTGTTGTGCAGGAAGCCGTGGATCATGACCCGCTTGGGCAGCTCGAGCCCGGCGGACATCAGGAACGCCGGCCAGTAGATGGCGTGGAAGCGGGAGATGTCCTTGCCGATCACGTGCACATCCGCGGGCCAGAACTTCCGGAACCGTTCCGAGTCGACGTCGGGGTAGCCGACGCCGGTGAGGTAGTTGGTCAGCGCGTCCACCCAGACGTACATCACGTGCTCGGGGTTGCCCGGCACGGGAACGCCCCAGTCGAAGGTAGTACGGCTGATGGACAGGTCCTCCAGCCCGCGCTTGACGAAGCTGATGACCTCGTTGAACCGGGTGTGCGGAGCGGCGAACTCCGGCTGGTCGGCGTAGAGCGCCAGCAGCTTGTCCTGGTAGGCGGAGAGCCGGAAGAAGTAGGACTCCTCTTCGGTCCAGGTCAGCTCCGTGTCCGTCTCCTTGGAGTAGCGCTTGCCGTCCTCCCGGAGTTCGATCTCGTCCTCGCCGTAGTAGGTCTCGTCCCGCACCGAGTACCAGCCGGCGTACTTGGACAAGTAGATGTCCCCGGCTTCTTCCATCTTCTTCCACAGCGCCTGGGAGGCGGCGTAATGGTCCTCGTCCGTGGTGCGGATGAAGCGGTCGTAGGAGATCTGCAGGGCCTTGTGCGTGTCCTTGAACACGGCGACGTTGCGGTCCACGAGCTCCCGCGGGGTGAGCCCCTCGCGCTCGGCGGTCTGCTGGATCTTCAGCCCGTGTTCGTCGGTGCCGGTCAGGAAGAACACGTCGTAGCCGTCGAGCCGCTTGAAGCGCGCCATCGCATCGGTGGCGATGTACTCGTACGCGTGCCCGATGTGCGGCACCCCGTTCGGGTACGTGATGGCGGTCGTGAGGTAGTACGGCGTCTTCGAGTCTGCAGATGTCACCCTAGAAAGTTACCCCGATTCGCTCCCCTGTGCCGCATCGTTACCAGCGGTACGGGGCGCGGGGCACGCCGCGGAGCTGCTTTGCCGGCGGCAACGAAACTTGCTCGGGCGTAGAGCGCCCTCCCAAGTATTAAAGCCGCCTACGCAAAGCACCCCCGCGGCGCGTGGCCGCCGGCGAAGCCAGGCCTTCGGTGAACCAGCAGAGCTTAGTCCGCGAGGTCGACTTCGCGGGCCATGGAGGCGCCGATGGAGTCCTTGACCGAGTCGAGGACGTCCTGCGGGACCGAGCTGTCCACGGTCAGCAGGGACAGTGCCTGACCGCCTTCGGCGTTGCGGGCCACCTGCATCCCGGCGATGTTGACGCCGTTCTCGCCCAGGATCCGGCCGAGGGTGCCAACGACGCCGGGGCGGTCCTGGTAGGAGATGACCAGCAGGTGCTCGCTGATCGGGATCTCGATGTCGTAGCCGTTGACGCTGACCAGCTTCTGGATCTGCTTGGGCCCGGTGAGGGTGCCGGCCACGGACACCTGGGTGCCGTCCGAGAGGGCGCCGCGGATGGTGAGCACGTTGCGGTAGTCCGGGGACTCGGTGGTGGTGATCAGGCGCGTGTTGACGCCGCGCTGCTCGGCCAGCACCGGAGCGTTCACGTAGGAGACCTGCTCGGAGACGATGTCCTTGAAGACGCCCTTCAGGGCCGCCAGTTCCAGGGCCTTGACGTCATGGACGGCGATCTCGCCCGCAACCTCGACGTCGATCTGGGTCACCGAGTCGTGCGTGAGGGCGGTGAAGACGCGGCCGAGCTTCTCGATCAGCGGGATGCCGGGACGGACGTCGGAGGCGATGACGCCGCCGGCGACGTTCACGGCGTCGGGCACGAGTTCGCCGGCCAGGGCAAGGCGGACCGATTTCGCCACCGAGATGCCGGCCTTTTCCTGCGCCTCGTCGGTGGAGGCGCCCAGGTGCGGGGTGACGACGACGTTGTCCAGGCCAAAGAACGGCAGGTCCGTGCTGGGCTCCTTGACGAACACGTCGATGCCGGCGCCGGCGATCCTGCCTTCCTTCAGGGCGGTGTACAGCTCGGCTTCGTCCACCAGTCCGCCGCGGGCGACGTTGATGATGTACGCGGTGTTCTTCATCTTCTCGAACGCCGCGGCGCCGATCATGCCCACGGTCTCCGGGGTCTTGGGCATGTGGATGGAAATGAAGTCGGACTGCTCGAGAAGCTCATCGAGGGAGACGAGCTGCACGCCCAGCTGCGCTGCCCTGGCTGAGGTGACGTAGGGGTCGTAGGCGAGGATCTTGGTTTCGAAGGCCTGCAGCCGTGCCGCGATCAGGGCGCCGATCCGGCCCAGGCCGATGATGCCGACCTTCTTCTCGAACAGCTCCACGCCGGTGTACTTGGAGCGCTTCCACTCCCCGTTCTTCAGCGCGGCGCTGGCGGCCGGGATGTGGCGGGCCAGGCTGAGGATGTGTCCGATGGTCAGCTCGGCCGCGGAGACGATGTTGGAGGTGGGGGCGTTGACGACCATGACGCCGGCCTGGGTGGCGGCCTTGATGTCCACGTTGTCCAGGCCCACGCCGGCGCGGGCGATGACCTTCAGCTGCGGCGCGGCGGCGATCGCTTCGGCGTCGACCTGCGTGGCGGAACGGACGAGGATGGCATCGGCGTCGGCGATGGCGGAGAGCAGCTGGGAGCGGTCGGCGCCGTCGGTCTGCCGGATCTCGAAATCCGGGCCCAGCGCATCCACGGTGGCGGGCGACAATTCCTCGGCGAGAAGGACGACGGGCTTACGGCCATTTACTTCGGTCACGGACGATTCCTCAGCTCAGTACTCGGGGCTCTGTGCCTGCCGGCTCGGCACGGGCCTGCAGGAACGGGATGATGCAAGTCTATAAGCGCACGAAGGCCGGGTTCACACTGTGACGTGTGAACCCGGCCTCGTTTGGCGCCTCCGGATCCTGTGCAGGACCGCCGGGCTAGCGGGCGACGGAGCCTTCGGTGTAGTCGTCCTCGTTCTTGATCCAGGAGAACAGCTTGCGCAGCTCGCGGCCGGTGGCCTCGATCGGGTGGTCCTCGCCCTTCTTGCGCAGCGCCTTGAACTCCGGAGCCCCGGCGTCCTGGTCGTCAATGAAGCGCTTGGCGAAGGTGCCGTCCTGGATGTCCTTCAGGACAGCCTTCATGTTCTCCTTCACGTGCGGGTCGATCACCCGCGGGCCGGAGACGTAGTCGCCGTACTCGGCCGTGTCGGAAACGCTCCAGCGCTGCTTGGCGATGCCGCCTTCGACCATCAGGTCCACGATGAGCTTGAGCTCGTGCAGCACCTCGAAGTAGGCAACCTCCGGCTTGTAGCCGGCCTCGGTCAGGACCTCGAAGCCGTACTGGATCAGCTGGGAGGTGCCGCCGCAGAGCACGGCCTGCTCGCCGAAGAGGTCGGTCTCGGTCTCTTCGGTGAAGGTGGTCTCGATGACGCCGGCGCGGGTGCCGCCGATGGCCTTCGCGTAGGAAAGCGCGAGTTCCTTGGCCTTGCCCGACGGGTTCTGCTCGACGGCGATCAGGTCCGGCACGCCGCGGCCGGCTTCGAACTCGCGGCGCACGATGTGGCCCGGTCCCTTCGGAGCCACGAGGGCGACGTCGACGCCGGCCGGGGGCTTGATGTAGCCGTAGCGGATGTTGAAGCCGTGGCCGAAGAACAGGGCGTCGCCGGCCTGCAGGTTCGGGGCAATGTCCTCGGCGTAGACGTGGCGCTGGACCTGGTCCGGGGTGAGGACCATGATCAGGTCCGCCTCGGCAACGGCGTCGGCGACGTTGAGCACGCGCAGGCCCTCGGCCTCGGCCTTGGCGCGGGACTTCGAGTCCTCCTGCAGGCCGACGCGGACGTCGACGCCGGAGTCGCGCAGGCTCAGGGCGTGGGCGTGGCCCTGGCTGCCGTAGCCGATGACGGCGACGGTGCGGCCCTGGATGATCGACAGGTCGGCGTCGTCGTCGTAATACAGATCAGTCACTTTGGATATCTCCTCGTTTGGGTTTCTAGCTGTCTTTGGGGTCAGGCGGACCGCAGCGCGCGGTCGCTCATCGAACGGGATCCCCGTCCTACGGCCAAGGTGCCGGACTGCACGATTTCGCGGATGCCGAAGGGTTCAAGCACTGACAGCAGCGCATTGATCTTTTCGGCGTCGCCGGTGGCTTCGATCACCAGTGCCTCGGTGGAGACATCGACAACAGAGGCCCTGAAGAGGTCCGCAGCCTGGGTGACCTGCAGACGTGTCGCGGCATCCGCGCGTACCTTGACCAGGATGTGGTCGCGCTGCACGGAAGTCTCGGGAACGAGCTCAACGATCTTGATCACATTGATGAGCTTGTTCAGCTGTTTGGTGACCTGCTCCAGCAGGTCACCTTCGGCGTCGACGACGACGGTCATCCGGGAAATCCCCTCGACCTCCGTCACACCGACCGCCAAAGAATGGATGTTGAATGCGCGCCGGGCGAAGAGGCTGGCCACGCGGGTGAGCACGCCGGGCTTGTCTTCCACCAGAACGGACAGGGTGTGCCGTGCCATGGTCAGTCCTCCTCTTCCCACTGCGGGGTCAGGTTGCGGGCAATCTGGATCAGGTCGTTGCTCACGCCCGCGGGGACCATCGGCCACACCATGGAGTCGGGGCTGACGACGAAGTCGATGACGACGGGCCGGTCGTTGATCTCCAGCGCCTGCTGGATCGTGGCGTCGATGTCCTCGTCCCGCTCGCAGCGCAGTGCGGCGCAGCCGTAGGCTTCAGCCAGCTTGACGAAGTCGGGCACGCGCACGGTGTCGTGGCCGGTGTTCAGGTCCGTGTTCGAGTAGCGGCCCTCGTAGAAGAGGGTCTGCCACTGGCGCACCATGCCCAGCGACGAGTTGTTGATCACCGCGACCTTGATCGGGATGTTGTTGATCGTGCAGGTGGCCAGCTCCTGGTTGGTCATCTGGAAGCAGCCGTCGCCGTCGATGGCCCACACCACACGGTTCGGGCTGCCCACCTTGGCGCCCATCGCCGCGGGGACGGAGTACCCCATCGTCCCTGCGCCTCCCGAGTTCAGCCAGGCGTGCGGGCGCTCGTATTTGATGAACTGCGCGGACCACATCTGGTGCTGGCCCACGCCGGCGACGAAGATCCCCTCAGGCCCGGTCAGCTCGCCGATGCGCTTGATGACCTTCTGCGGCGCCGTCAGCCCGTCCGAGGGCTCGGTGTAGCCAAGCGGGTAGGTCTCGCGCAGGTTGTTCAGGAACCGCCACCAGTCCGCCAGCTCCGGCTTGCCGGCGCTCTCGAACTGCGCGCGGACGGCCTGCGTGAGGTCCGGGATGATTTCCTTTACGGACCCGACGATCGGCACATCGGCCACGCGGTTCTTGGAGATTTCCGCCGGGTCGATGTCGGCGTGGATGACCTTGGCATGCGGGGCGAAGGTGCTGAGCACGCCCGTCACGCGGTCGTCGAAGCGCGCCCCGAGGGTGATGAGGAGGTCCGCCTGCTGCAGCGCCGTCACGGCGGAGACCGAACCGTGCATGCCGGGCATCCCGACGTGCTGCTCGTGCGAATCGGGGAAGGCGCCGCGGGCCTGCAGCGTGGTGACGACCGGTGCGCCGGTCAGCTCCGCCAGTTCCCTCAGTTCCCGGGACGCGTGGGCTTTGATGACGCCGCCGCCCACGTAGAGCACCGGCTTGGTGGCAGCGGCAATCAGCTTGGCGGCCTCCCGCACCTGCTTGGAGTGGCCGCGCAGCACGGGCCGGTAGCCGGGCAGCTCGATCTTCGGCGGCCAGGAGAAGGTCATCTTCGCCTGCTGCGCGTCCTTGGCCACGTCCACCAGCACGGGCCCCGGGCGGCCGGTCGAAGCGAGGTGGAAGGCCTCGGCCATGACACGCGGGATGTCCTCGGGGTCGGTCACCAGGTACGAGTGCTTGGTGATCGGCATGGTGATGCCGACGATGTCCGCCTCCTGGAAGGCGTCCGAGCCGATAACGGCGGAGGAGACCTGGCCGGTGATGGCGACGATCGGCACGGAGTCCATGTGGGCGTCCATGATGGCGGTGACCAGGTTGGTGGCCCCGGGCCCGGAGGTGGCGATGCAGACGCCCACCTCACCGGTGACCATGGCGTAGCCCTCGGCCGCATGCCCGGCGCCCTGTTCGTGCCGGACCAGGATGTGGTTCAGCTTCGAGGCGAAGAGCGGGTCGTAGGTGGGCAGGATGGCGCCGCCCGGCAGACCGAACACGTCGGTGACGCCCAGTTCTTCCAGCGAGCGGACAATCGCCTCGGCGCCGGTCATTTCCACCGGCGCGACGACATTGTTCGGACCGAGGACGGCAGAGCCTGCTACGGACGCGGCATGGGTGTCGCTGGCTGGTGCCGCGTCGCGGTGCTCCGCGGGGGCACCTGAGGGCTTAGTGGCCATCAGCGAGGGGCTGACGGGCGATCCTTTGCTCATCGGGCTCTTCCTTCGGTGGATCTCTTGGTGCGTGGTTTGTCTCGTGCGTGCGGGCCGCTGGAGGGAATAAAAAAACCCCTCAGCCTTGCGGCTATCCGAGGGGTTGCGCGTGACGGATCGTTACCAGTCGGGCCTTATCGGGCCACGCGCTTGGTAATAAGTACGACGACGTCGGTAGCGGTGCGCATGCGATCAGTTTTCCCCTCGGTGAGACGGGTGTCAATCCGGGTGACACCCGTCTCACCATGCGGACGCTGGCGTCCAGCAGGTGGCCTTAGCCGCAGAACGCGCCCTCGGCGGCGGAGTGCACGAGCTTGGCGTACTTGGCGAGCACACCCTTGGTGTACGTGGCCGGCAGGGGCTCCCAGCCGACCTTGCGCTGCTCCAGCTCAGCTTCGTCCACCAGCAGGTCGAAGGACTTGTTCGGAATGTCCACGCGGATGCGGTCGCCGTCCTTGACGAAGGCGATCGGGCCGCCGTCGACCGCCTCGGGAGCGACGTGACCGATGCACAGCCCGGTGGTGCCGCCGGAGAACCGGCCGTCGGTGAGCAAGAGCACGTCCTTGCCCAGGCCGGCACCCTTGATGGCGCCGGTGATGGCGAGCATTTCGCGCATGCCGGGGCCGCCCTTGGGGCCCTCGTACCGGATGACGACGACGTCGCCCTTCTGGATTTCGCCCTTGTCGAGTGCGTTCAGGGCGCCCTGTTCGCGCTCGAAGACGCGGGCGGTTCCCTCGAAGACCTCGGCGTCGAAGCCTGCAGTCTTCACGACCGCGCCGTCCGGGGCGAGTGAGCCCTTGAGCACGGTCAGGCCGCCGGTCTTGTGGATCGGGTTGTCCAGCGCGCGCAGGATCTTGCCGTCGAGGTCCGGCGGGTTGATTTCGGCCAGGTTCTCCGCCACGGTGCGTCCCGTGACCGTGAGGCAGTCGCCGTGGATGAGCCCGGCGTCCAGCAGCGCCCGCATGATGACAGGGACGCCGCCGACACGGTCGACGTCGGTCATCACGTAGCGGCCGAAGGGCTTCAGGTCACCCAGGTGCGGGATCTTCTCGCCGATCCGGTTGAAGTCCTCCAAGGTGAGGTCCACCTCGGCTTCGCGGGCGATGGCGAGCAGGTGCAGCACCGCGTTGGTGGAGCCGCCGAATGCCATGGTGACGGCGATAGCGTTTTCGAAGGCCTTCTTGGTCATGATGTCGCGGGCGGTGATCCCCAGGCGCAGCAGGTTGACCGCGGCCTCGCCGGATTTGTGCGCGAAAGCGTCCCGGCGGCGGTCAGCGCTGGGCGGGGCGGCCGAGCCCGGCAGCGACATCCCGAGGGCTTCGCCGATGCAGGCCATGGTGTTGGCCGTGTACATGCCGCCGCAGGCTCCTTCGCCCGGGCAGATGGCCCGTTCGATGCGGTCAAGGTCCCCCTTGGACATCTTGCCGGCAGCGCAGGCACCCACCGCTTCGAACGCGTCGATGAGGGTGACGTCCTTTTCGGTGCCGTCCTCCAGCTTGACCCAGCCGGGCATGATGGTGCCGGCATAGAGGAACACGCTGGCCAGGTTCAGGCGGGCCGCGGCCATCAACATGCCGGGCAGCGACTTGTCGCAGCCGGCCAGGAGCACCGAGCCGTCGATGCGCTCGGCCTGCATGACCGTCTCCACCGAGTCGGCGATGACCTCGCGGGAAACGAGCGAGAAATGCATGCCCTCGTGGCCCATGGAGATGCCGTCGGAGACGGAGATGGTGCCGAACTGCATAGGGAAGCCGCCGCCGGCGTGCACGCCCTCCTTGGCGCCTTGGGCGAGCCGGTTGAGGGAAAGGTTGCACGGCGTGATCTCGTTCCACGAGCTCGCGACGCCAATCTGGGGTTTGACGAAGTCGTCGTCCCCCATTCCAACTGCTCGCAGCATTCCGCGCGCTGGTGCGGCGTGGATGCCATCGGTGACGACACGGCTCCGGGGTTTGATGTCAACGCTCATGACATTGGATTCTATGACCCGCCGCCGACGCATTTGGACCAGATCAGCCGCCGGCGACCAATTTTCGCGCGAAAAACCTCCGCATTACGGACATCCGTCCCACATTGTGAGACAGGCGGCGGGCATCCCCCGTTGGTTTGTCGGGCGCCTCCCCTAGACTGTCCGCCAACGGGACCATTGATATCGGGGGACGGCCCACAGGCGGGAGAAAGCGAATGGAAACCAGCGAAGAGTTGAAGGATGCCCTGCGGCGGATCTTCGACGCGCAGATTCCGAATTTCGGCGACTACAACCTTGTCTGCGCCAGCAACGAGCACGCGGCCACCAAGGCGGGGCATCACCGGGCCCACCCGAAGTTCTTCATCGTCGGGTACCGCCGGCAGCCGGCCGAACTCGTGGTGGCCCCCTTCAATGCACCGTCGCTGACGGCAGGCAGCGTGCCGGTCACGCTGAACATGACAAATCTTTCGCATGCGATGGAACTGGCCGACGGCGATTACGAGGTCGGCACCAGCACGGGCCGTTCCTTCCGCTTTGGCGTCGGTGCGCGCGCGAAGCTGCCCTCCGCGGAAGGACCGGACCGCGTGGTGGACCAGCGTGATGACCAGGAGGACTTTGCCGACTTCATGTCCGACCTGGTCCGACTGACGGCCCCCTCACAGCGCTAGGGGCCCCCAGCGGGCCTCCGGCGGGAGTTGGGCTCAGCTTGCGTACGGTCCGTCCTGGACGACGTTTTCCGGCTTCCGTCCGGCGGCGAACGCCTCGAGCTGGCGGGTCAGCAGCCGGACGATCCGCGGGAAGAAGGCGGAGGTGTTGCCTCCCACATGCGGGGTGATCAGCGCGTTCGGGGCGGACCACAGCGGGTGGCCTGCCGGAAGCGGTTCCGGATCGAACACGTCCAGCGCCGCGTGCAGCCGGCCGCTGACCACCTCGGCCGTCAGGGCATCCGAATCCACCACGGCGCCGCGGGCAACGTTGACGACCAGGGCGCCGTCCGGCAGCGCGGCCAGCAGCCGCGCGTCCACCAGGCCCCGCGTGGCCTCGGTCAGCGGGGTGATGAGCACCAGGATCTCAGTGGTCGGGGCGAGCTCGATCAGCTCGTCGACGCCGTGCACGTGTCCCTGCGCGTCGTCGCGCGCCGTGCTGCCGACCCGCGTCAGCTCGATTTCGAAGGGGGCGAGCCGGGCAGCGATTTCCGCTCCGATCCCGCCGACGCCCACCAGGGTGACCGCCCGGTCCGCGAGCGACTTCCGCCGCTGCGGGCGCCATAGTCCCTCCGCCTGGTCGCGGGCCGCGGCGTCGATGCCGCGCAGGGACGCCAGCATCAGGCCGATGGCGAGTTCCGCCGTCGTCGCAGCGTGCACGCCGGCCGCGCTCGCCACGGCGATCCCGGGCCCCACGGCTTCCCGCACGCCGTCGTAACCGGTGGACTGGGTGTGAACCAGCTTCAGGTTCGGCAGCGCGGCCAGCAGGGGCAGCTGGGCCGCCGGGTTCGGGTTGTACGGCAGCACGACGACGTCGACGTTCCCCGCCTCCTCCGCGGGCAGCGGGGCCTCCATGTCCCACAACAGCACGGTCACGCCCTCCGGTACGGGCTGCAGGGCGGCGAGGAGCTCAGCGTCGGGGACGGTAACCGTGCGGATTGCGGGGGTGGATTCAGTCATAGCCCTAATCTAACCGGCGCTGCGGGCCCGGCCGGTCCGGTCCGGCGCCGCCGTGCCGCTTCCGTGGGCACCGCCTGCCTAGACACCGCTTCCCCGGGCACCGTAACGTCGGGCCAACGGCAATACCGCCGGCACGGACAGGAGGAACCTCCCATGGAATGGCTCATCTGGGTCATCGTCATCGTTCTGGTCATCGCCCTCGTGTGGTGGCTCGTCAGCCGCAGGGCCGGCGGCCAGGCGCCGGAATCGACCTCGGCAGGCACCGCTGCGGAGGCTGGCGCGAAGGCTCCTGCCGGGGGCGAGCCGGAGACAGCCGCAGCGCCCGGTCTTGACGAAGAACACCGCCAAGCCGGCGCCGGAGGTGGCCCCGTCGATGTCGACGACTGGGCTCCGGAAACGGAGGCACCCGCCGAAGAGCTGAAGCCGTCCGCCAAGGCAGTGCACGACGGCGATGTGGACGATTGGGACGAGGAAAGCACTGCGGCCGGCCACGACGTCGACGCCGCGAACCTGGATGCCGGCGAACGGACCGCGGAAGCAGACCGCCCGGCGGCCTACGCCGTCAAACCGGCCGAAGAGCCTGCGGCCGCCGAACCGGCCGCTGCCGAACCCGAACCGGCCGCTGCCGAACCCGTCGTTGCCGAGCCCGAGCCGGCTGTTGCCGAGCCACCCTTCGGGCAAGGGTCCGCGGCAGCGCTTCCGGACGGCTCCGCGCCGGCCGGATTCCCCGTCAAGGGCGTTTCGGATTCATTCACGTACCACGACCTGGACAGTGACGCGTACGCGGAGACAGCCGCCGACGTCTGGTTCGTCAGCGACGCGCACGCCGAGGCCGCGGGCTTCCGCCGCGCCCGGAACCAGTCTCGCAAGCCCGGCGGCCCGGCATTCTCCTTCGCCGCACCCGTTGCGCCGGGTCCCTACGGGGAAGGTTCCGCCGACCCCAAGGCCGACGGCACCGGCCCCGCCGGGTTCATGATCAAGGCCGACGAGGATGCGATGGTCTTCCACGGCCCCGACAGTCCCGCCTACGCGGGCACCGAGGCCGACGTCTGGTTCCGCACGTCCGAGGATGCCGAGAAGGCCGGATTCCGCCGCTACGCGGGCGAATAGGCCGTTCGAGGGGCCCTTCCGCTCCCCTGCCGGCGTGCGGAAGGGCCCCGAAAGAGCCGCCTAATCGCCCCCTCGAAGCGGGCCCGGAAGTCGATTTCGCACTTCGCCGGAAACCGTGTAGAGTTTCATGTCGTTGCGGGGTTCCGCGAAGGAATGAAAACCTTCACGATGATCTCAAAACAATGCGCCTCTAGCTCAATTGGCAGAGCAATTGACTCTTAATCAATGGGTTCTCGGTTCGAGTCCGAGGGGGCGCACAGCGAAACCCCGTCTTCACTGGCCCAGGCCAGGAAGGCGGGGTTTTTGTTTACTCCAGCACCCCCAAAAGTCTCGCGTCGGGGGTGTTCTTTGCTTTCGCGGCCCACTAAAAGCGGCGCGGTTCGTCGGCGAAGTTATGGACAGAGCTTTGTACTACGCATTGACGTCGGCTCGCAGGGGTCTAGTCTCCCGCCATGAAGGCGACATCGTTGCGCATGCTCACCGGCCTCGTTGGCTCGCTTCTCCTGGCAACGGGCGCCGTCGCCGCACCCGCCAGTGCCGCTCCGGCACCCGTCAAGCTCACCTGCCCGGCACCGTGCAGCCTGCCGTTCCGTGACTACACGGGCGACCGCAACCCGGACGTCCTCGCGCGGGACAGCCACGGCAACCTCTGGCTCTACCCGGGCAACGGCGACGGCGGGTTCAAGGCCCGCACGCTGGCCGGGATCGGCTGGAACTTCACCGAAATCGTACCCGTACCCGGCGGCTTTACGGGGCCCGGTCACATCAAGAACAACGGGGTGCTCGCCGTCGACCGCACCGGCACCATGTGGGCCTACTACGGCGACGGCCACGGCTACTGGCACAAGCCCCGGCGGGTCGGCCCCGGTTGGGACCGGATGACCAGCATTGTCTACACCCCGCGGGGCGGTGTGATGGCGATCGACCGTTCCGGCATTCTCTGGAGCTATTGGGTGGACGGCCGAGGCGCTTGGTCGCACCGCCGGCTGGGGTCCGGCTGGGCTGGCAGGACGCTGGTCGACTGGGCCGTCGGCGGCGGCTGGCCCGACTTCGCCGCCCGGGACATGCACGGCACGCTCTGGCCCTACTACATCACCGGCACCGGCGTCCGCCGCGCCTCCTATAGCCTCGGCACTGGGTGGGGCCGGTACACGCGGATCATCCAGGACGGCGACTTCGAGAACGTGGACGGCTACATCGACCTGCTGGCCACCGACCGCAACGGCGACCTGTGGTTCTTCCCGAGCACGGGCAACGCCGTGCCGGGGCACCGGGTGAAGGTCGGCGTCGGCTGGACCGGCTACACCATCTCATAACCGGGCATCGGCTTCCCACGAGAAGAGAAGACACGAAAAAGGGGCGGAGGTTCCCCGCCCCTTTTTCGCAGTTCCGGCGCCGTGGCGTCTAGCTCAGCGGGCCGACCCCCTGCGAGGCGCTGGCGACAATGGCGCGCGTCACCTCTGATTCCTGCGCGGTGGCACTCAGGCTGCGGATGACGTCTTTGAGACTTTTGCGCAGATCTTCGATGTTGACAGAGGAAGTGCTGACGACGCCGTCCTCCAAGGTGTGCGCCTTCTCGATCACTTCACGCCCTGCGTCGGTGAGCGACACGAGGTGGCTGCGCCGGTCGGTGGTGCTGCGAACCCGCGCGACATGGCCGTGGGCCTCGAGGCGGGACAAGGTCTTGCCCATGGTCTGCGCCTGGACCCGCACAATCTGGGCCAGCTGAGCCTGGGTGATAGCTCCCCGGGCAGCGAGGACGTCGAGGGCGATGATGCCCGCATGGGTCACACCGATCGCAGCAAGCCGTTCGTTCCAAGCGTGCTCAACGAGGCGGGCGGCGGTGGAAAGCAGGCGCCCAGTGGGCCACAACTCCATATCAGGCATAGCTAGCAGTATATCCCTTCGCATGCTTACCATTTGCTGGATTTGATAAGCATACTGATTTATTGCCCGTCACGCCATCTTTGCCTCCCGGAACCCGCTGATTTCCCTAAACTGAAGGCTCCAGACAATAGGAGGACACATGGCGCAGAGACTCTCCGTCGGCGACGAAGCACCGGACTTCACGCTCGAGGACCACAGCGGCACCCAGCACAGCCTCAGCGGACTGCGGGGCCGGAACGTGATCGTCTACTTCTACCCCGCGGCGTCAACCCCGGGGTGCACCACTGAAGCCTGCGATTTCCGCGACAACATCAACTCGCTCAAGTCCGCGGGCTACGAGGTTCTCGGCCTCTCCCCCGACCCGAAGAACAAGATCGCAAAGTTCGTCGAGTCCGAAAACCTGAACTTCCCGCTGCTCTCCGACGAGGACCACGCGGTGGCCGAGTCCTACGGAGCGTGGGGCCTGAAGAAGAACTACGGGAAGGAATACGAGGGCCTCATCCGCTCCACCATCGCCGTCGATCCCGACGGCAAAGTGGCCCTGGCACAGTACAACGTCAAAGCCACCGGCCATGTAGCAAAGCTGCGCCGGGACCTCGGCCTCGACTGAGTCCGCGGCAGCACCGCAGGTATGATTGACGCTGGCGCCCGGCGATGCCGGCCGCCGGCGCGCGAGTGGTGGAATTGGCAGACACGCAGGATTTAGGTTCCTGTGTCTTCGGACGTGGGGGTTCAAGTCCCCCCTCGCGCACCATGCGGTAAGTCGGGACATCCCTGACGGATGGGTCGAGTCATCGTTGACACCCCGGTCTTCGGACCGGGGTGCTTCTTCGTCCGCCGCAGCCCCGAGTCGATTGACTAGGGCTCTTCCGCCGAACGAAGCGAGGAAGTTGTGGAACAGCAGCGCTATGCGTCCGCGGGAGGCGCCGGGGTGGAAGAACACCGGGCAGTGACGATCGACCAATTGCTCATGGAGAGCCGCACGGGACTCGCTCGCGTTCACCCGGAGGACCTGGACCGTGAGATATCCGCGGGTGCCCTGGTTGTCGACACGCGCCCGATCGACCAGCGCAACCGCGATGGCGTCCTTCCTGGAGCGATCGTCATCGATCGCAATGTGCTCGAATGGCGTCTCGACCCGTCCAGCCCCTCCCGACTGCCGGACGCCGACTACCATGCCCGACGGATCGTGATCGTCTGCAACGAGGGCTACAGTTCAAGCCTTGCCGCCCACACCCTGCAACGGCTCGGGCTGACCCAAGCGACCGATCTTGTCGGCGGCTTCCAGGCTTGGCTCGCGCTTCAGAAGCAGACTCAGGACTGATCGCGGTCCCATATCGGCTGAAGACGCGGGCTAGCGGCTCTCGCCGACGGGGTGTCGACGATGCCGGGAGACTGGAAACCCCTCGCCCCCCCCAAAAAAAACTTTTCACTTCGGACCCATCCCTCGGGAGCGGGGGCTCGAACCAGCAGTGAGACACCGGGAAGACGGTGCCCGCCCAGCAAGTTCACGAAGCCCCTATCAACCGGACCCGGCCCCTGCACCAGGGCCGCCTTCAGAGGAGTACCGAAATGAAACTCATCAAGCGCAACTCACTCGCCGCCGTCGGCCTGACCGCCGTCGCCCTGATGGGCCTGACGGCCTGCGGCGGTTCCACCACTGCCGCTTCCACGGCGGGCTCGACCGCGGCCGCTTCCTCCTCATCGATGTCCTCGTCCATGCCCTCCTCGAGCGCCATGGCGAGCAGCAGCGCTGCCATGGACCCGGCCGCCGACCTGGTCGGCCCCGGCTGCAAGGGCTACGCGGAGAAGGTTCCCAGCGGGAAGGGCTCCGTCGCGGGGATGGCCGCTGACCCGGTGGCCGTGGCGGCGTCGAACAACCCCCTGCTGACCACGCTGACGGCGGCGGTTTCCGGCAAGCTGAACCCGAAGGTCAACCTCGTCGACACGCTCAACGGCAGCGAGTTCACCGTCTTCGCCCCGGTGGATGACGCCTTCAAGAAGATCGACCCGGCCACCATCGCGACGCTGAAGACCAACGACGCCCTGCTCAAGAAGATCCTCACGTACCACGTAATCCCCGGCCAGATCAGCCCCGACAAGATCGTCGGAACCCACCCGACGGTCGAGGGCGGTTCCGTCACCGTGACCGGCAGCAAGGACGCGCTCAAGGTCAACGGCGCCAACGTGATCTGCGGCGGTGTGCACACAGCCAACGCAACGGTCTACCTGGTCGACTCGGTGCTGATGCCGAAATAAGCTTCCCTGTACTGACTCCTCTTTCACGACAGGGAAACGGAGCGGGCGCCGCAGCCATGCGGTGCCCGCTCTGCTGTGGTCAGGGACACTCCCGCTGCGGGCCGGTCCGCTGGCCGCCGTCAATTAGACTGGTCAACGGTCTGGAGAAGTGAGGTGATGGGGCAGTGCTGAGCAAAGCGCGCCGGCGTGCAGGGTTCAAATTCGCGTCGGTACTGCTGGCTTTGGGACTCACCGCCTGCACCGCCACCCCTGCGCCGGCACCGGCGACCTCCAGTTCCACAGGGCTTCCGACGGCGACCTTCACCTTCGGCACGGGATCCATCCCGCAGGGCCTCGACCCCGCGGTGACGACCGACAGTGAGGCCTTCCGTGTGACCCGCCAGATCCTCGAAGGGCTGGTGGGCGTGGACCCGACGACGGGCGGTCCCGCACCGGCACTGGCCACCAGCTGGCAGGAACTCAACGACGGCCTGTCCTACGCCTTCGAGTTGCGCAAGGGCGTGACCTTCCAGGACGGCACTGAGTTCAATGCGGCGGCTGTCTGCACGAATTTCGACCGGTGGTACCACCTGCCGAAAGCCATGCAGACCGATCCCTCCGCCCTGATGTTCAAGACAGTATTCCGCGCCTTCGCCGACAACCCCAGCCTGTCCGTCTACAAGGACTGCCTTGCCACCAAGGACGGCCAGGTCCGAATCGACCTCAACCAGCGGTTCACCGGCTTCCTCCAGGCCATGTCGCTGCCCTCATTCGGCATCTCCTCGCCCAAGGCCCTCGCCGCGGGCAAAGCCGACGAGCCGAGCCGCACGGTCAACAACCACCGCATCTCCGAGTACGCGACCCACCCGGTGGGCACCGGCCCCTTCTCCCTGGCCTCCTGGGACGGCAGCGAAATCACCTTGAAGGCGAACAGGAACTACTGGGGAGACAAGGGCCAGATCGGCACCGTCAAGTTCCTGGCCATCGACCAGCCGCAGGCACGCCTGCAGGCCCTGATCGACGGGCAGATCGACGGCTACGACCTCGTCACGGTGGGCAACTTCGACCAGCTCGTCAAGCGCGGATTCCAGATCGTCCAGCGTGACCCCTTCTCGGTGATGTACCTGGGCATCAACCAGGCCTCCGGTCCACTGTCCAACCTGAAGGTGCGCCAGGCGCTGTCGATGGCCATCGACAAGGACACCATCATCAAGAAGTTCTTCATCGACGGAACGGCCAGTGCCTCCCAGTTCGTGCCGCCCAAGCTGAGCGGGTTCAACCAGAGCGCCCCGAGCCTGCCCTACGACCTGGAAAAGGCAAAGAAGCTGCTCGTCGACGCCGGCTACAAGGGAACCGAGCTGAAGTTCTACTACCCGACCAACGTCACCCGCGCCTACCTTCCCACGCCGGAGAAAATCTACGCGGAAATCAGCCGTGAACTGGTCGCGGCCGGGTTCAACATCAAGCCCGTGCCGATCGACTGGAACGACGGATACCTGCAGAAGGTGCAGGCTCCGGGAGGCCACGATTTGCATCTGCTGGGCTGGAACGGCCTGTACTCGGACCCCGACAACTTCCTTGCCACC
This sequence comes from Paenarthrobacter sp. DKR-5, assembly GCF_018531425.1. Taxonomy (GTDB): domain Bacteria; phylum Actinomycetota; class Actinomycetes; order Actinomycetales; family Micrococcaceae; genus DKR-5. Next base: position 442,595 of record NZ_JAHBOI010000004.1, on the reverse strand, counting down.
ATGTTCGGTTCGGTCAACGGGGAGTTCGGCTACCAGGACCCGCAGACCGCTGCGAAAATCGAGCGGGCTCGCGGACTTCCCAACGGACCCGAACGCACCGCGCTGTACCAGACCATCAGCACCCAGCTGGCCCAGGACATCCCCGCCGTGCCGATCGCCTTCCCTATTTCGGCCCTTGCCATGTCGGACCGAGTGGCCAGCTACCCGGCGTCGCCCGTCCTGAGCGAAGTCTTCAACCAGATCAAGCTCAAGGGCTGAGCGCCGCTTCCCGCAATTTCAGCAACTATTCACCCGCGCGGTAGTCTTCTACCGCTGGGCCAACCGCTACCGGAGATGGATCGTGACCGCTAATTCAGTGACCAAACAGACCGACGTTGTTTTGATTGGTGGGGGCATCATGAGCGCCACCCTGGGTGTGCTGCTCAAGGAACTCGAGCCCGGCTGGTCCATCTCCCTCTTCGAGCGGCTCGACCGGGTCGGCTCCGAGAGCTCGGACCCGTGGAACAACGCCGGCACCGGGCACTCGGCCCTCTGCGAGCTCAACTACACCCCGGCCGGCCCTGACGGCAGCGTGAACCCGGCGAAGGCGATCGGCATCAACGAGCAGTTCCAGGTTTCCCGCCAGTTCTGGTCGCACCTGGTCTCCAACGGGAGCATCGGGGCCCCCAAGAGCTTCATCAACCCGCTGCCGCACATGAGCTTCGTGTGGGGCGCGGACAACGTGCGCTACCTGAAGAACCGCTACGAGGCGCTCAAACCGCAGCCGCTCTTCAACACCATCGAATTCAGCGCCGACGCCGGCGAGCTGGCCGCCTGGACCCCGCTGGTGATGAACGGCCGCGACCCGCAGCAGCAGGTGGCCGGTTCCCGCGTCGTCGAAGGCACTGACGTGGACTTCGGCACCCTCACCCGCCAGCTCACCGAGCACCTCGGTGCCAGCGGTGCGGAGCTGCACTTCCAGCACGACGTCGTCGACGTCGCCCGCGCCACCAACGGCCGCTGGGACGTGACCGTGAAGAACCGCATCACGAACGCCCGGACCACCGTCAACACGCGCTTCGTCTTCATCGGCGCCGGCGGCGGCGCGCTTCACCTGCTCCAGCGCTCGGGCATTCCCGAAGGGAAGGGCTTCGCCGGGTTCCCCGTTTCCGGCCAGTTCCTGCGCTGCACCGATGAATCCGTGGTCAGCCAGCACAACGCCAAGGTCTACGGCCAGGCCTCGGTGGGCGCGCCGCCCATGTCGGTGCCGCACCTGGACACCCGCTTCGTCAACGGAAAGCGCTCCCTGCTGTTCGGCCCGTACGCGGGCTTCTCCACCAAGTTCCTCAAGACCGGCTCACTGCTGGACCTGCCGCTGTCCATCCGGCCCACCAACCTGATCCCGATGCTGGCCGTGGGCAAGGACAACATGTCCCTGACCAAGTACCTCATCACCGAGGTACTCAAGAGCCGCAGCGACAAGAACGAGACGCTCCGCGACTACTTCCCCACCGCCGAAGGCGATGACTGGGAGCTGATCACCGCCGGCCAGCGCGTCCAGGTAATCAAGAAGGACAAGGCCAAGGGCGGTGTCCTGCAGTTCGGCACCGAGGTCATCACCTCCGCCGACGGCGGCCTGGGCGCCCTGCTCGGCGCCTCCCCCGGAGCGTCCACCGCAGCTCCGATCATGCTCGAGATGATCAGGCGGTGCTTCCCCCAGAACCTCAAGAGCTGGGAACCGAAGCTGAAGGAAATGATTCCCGGCTACGGCGTGAAGCTGAACGAGAACCCGTCCCTGGCGCAGGAGATCCTGGATTCGACCGCTGCCACGCTGCAGCTCACCGTGCCCAGCATCTAGCGGCGATGTTCCGGCTCGCTCGACTGTCCCTGGGCAACCGGGCCCTGATTGCCCTGATCACGGTGTTTGCCGCCGTGTTCGGGGTGATCACCATGGGTTCGCTCAAGCAGGAGCTCATCCCCTCCCTCGAGTTCCCCCAGGTCACGGTGGTCACGGCGATGCCTGACGCGACACCGGAGGTGGTGGACAAGCAGGTCGGCCGGCCGCTGGAAAGCGCCCTGAACAGCGTCGAGGGCCTGGAGTCGAGCACGTCGACGTCGCGCAGCGGTGTGTCCACGATCAACCTGAGCTTTGCCTACGGCACCAACCTGGACCGTGCCCGCAACCAGATCGACCGGGCGATCAGCGCCGCCAAACGGACCCTTCCGGACAACGTCACGCCGCAGGCCATCGCCGGCAGCATCAGCGACTTCCCCATCGTGTTCCTGGCCGTCTCCTCCGACAAGCCGCTCAGCGAGCTGAACGCGGACCTCCAGCGCCTCACGGCACCCAAACTGCTGAAGATCGACGGCGTGCGCGGAGCCGACGTCACCGGCGGGAACACGCAGCACATCGCCATCCTGCCCAAGGACGGCGCACTGGCCGAGCGGGGGCTGGCCATCACCGCCATCAGCGACGCGCTCAAGAACAACGGGTCCCTCGTTCCCGCCGGCACCGTTCAGGAGCAGGGCAAAACCCTGTCCGTGCAGATCGGCAGCCCCGTCGACTCGCTGGATGCCATCCGTGCGCTGCCCCTGACCGGCGCCCGCAACGGTGCCGCCACGATCGGCGACGTCGCGGAGGTTTCACTCGCAGACGACACGGCCACCTCGATCACGCGGACGAATGGGAAGCCGACCCTGGCCATCTCGGTGACCAAGAAACCTGAGGCGGATACCGTCGCCATCTCGCACCAGATCCGCGACCAGCTCCCCCAGCTGGAAGCCGAGCTGGGCAGCAACGCGAAGATCACCAGCGTCTTCGACCAGGCTCCGTTCATCGAGAAGTCCATCAAGGACTTGACCACCGAGGGCATCCTGGGTCTGGGGTTCGCCGTCGTCGTCATCCTGATCTTCCTGCTTTCGGTCAGGTCCACGCTGGTCACGGCGATCTCGATCCCGCTCTCCCTGCTGATCACCTTCATCGGCCTGTGGGCCACGAAGTACTCGCTGAACATCCTCACCCTCGGTGCGCTCACCATCGCCATCGGCCGGGTGGTGGATGACTCGATTGTCGTCATCGAGAACATCAAGCGGCATCTGAGCTACGGCGAGGACAAGCTCACCGCGATCCTGGGCTCCATCCGCGAGGTCGCCGGCGCCATCACCGCCTCGACACTGACAACAGTGGCGGTCTTCCTGCCGATCGCCTTCGTTGGCAACATCGCCGGCGAGCTCTTCCGGCCGTTCGCACTGACCGTGACCATTGCGCTGCTGGCCTCGCTGCTGGTGGCACTGACGATCGTGCCCGTGCTCGCCTACTGGTTCCTCAAGAGCCCGGCCGCCCCCGGCCCCCCGGCGGATCCCCGGGAGCAGGCGGCGGTCCAGCAGGCGGCCGTGCAGCAGGCGGCGGTGCGGAGTAAGGACGAGCACAGCCGTCTGCAGCGCGCCTACCTTCCGGTCCTCTCGGCCACGCAGAAGCACCCCGTGGTCACCCTCGTGGCCGGGGTGCTGATCCTCGTGGCCACTTTCGCCATGACTCCGCTGCTGCCCACCAACCTGCTGGGCGACTCGGGCAACAACAGCCTCACAGTGCGCCAGGACATGCCCGCCGGGACAAGCCTGCAGGCAACCGCCGACGCTGCCGCCAAGGTTGAGGACGTCCTGAAGAAGACACCAGGCATCGGCGACGTCCAGGTCACCGTCGGCAATGCCACCGGCGGCTTCTCCGCGCTCGTGTCCGCCGGCGCCTCCAGCGCCCAGTTCACGGTGATCACCGATCCCAAGGCGGATCAGCCGGCGCTGCAGAACACCGTCCGGGACGCCCTGAACAAACTCAGCGGAGCGGGCAAGCTCAGCGTCAGCACCCAGCAGGGCGGCTTCGGCACGTCCAACACCGTGGACATCAAGGTCAAGGCTGCCTCCACGGCCGACCTGCAGAAGGCCAACGATGCGGTGCTCGGGGCAGTGAGCGGAACCCCCGGCGCCCGCGAGGTGACCAGCAACCTGTCCTCCTCGCAGCCCGTGGTGCAGGTAAGGATCGACCGGGCGAAAGCAGCCGCCGCCGGGCTCAACGAGGGCCAGGTGGCAGGGGTGCTGGCCGCCACCATCAGCCCGCTGCCGGGCGGCACGGTGCGCATCGACACCACCGACTACCAGGTCCGCATCGGCAGGGGAACCCAGTTCACCAGCCTGGAGGGGCTGCGCGCGGCCGAGGTTCCCACCGCCCGCGGCCCTGTCCCGCTCACCGAGATCGCTTCGGTACAGCAGGTCAACGTGCCGCAGTCGATCACCACCTCCAACGGCCAGCGGACCGCCACGATCTCCCTGACCCCGGACAACGGGAACCTCGGCGGCCTGAGCAGCGCGGTGCAGCAGCGGCTCGACGGCGTGCAGCTGCCTGCCGGCGCGACGGCCGCGCTCGGCGGCGCCACCACGCAGCAGCAGCAGTCCTTCCAGCAACTCGGCCTGGCCATGCTGGCGGCAATCGCCATCGTGTACGTCATCATGGTCGCGACCTTCAAGTCCCTGCTCCAGCCGCTGATCCTGCTGGTGTCCATCCCGTTCGCCGCCACCGGGGCCATCGCCCTGCTGCTGCTCTCCCGCGTGCCGCTGGGACTCGCCTCGCTGATCGGGATGCTGATGCTCGTGGGGATCGTGGTCACCAACGCGATCGTGCTGATCGACCTTATTAACCAGTACCGCCGCCCCGGCGGGAACCGGCCGGGGATGAGCGTGGCAGACGCCATCACGCACGGCGCGCGCCGCCGCCTGCGGCCGATCCTGATGACAGCCCTCGCTACCGTGTTCGCCCTGACGCCGATGGCTCTGGGCCTCACCGGCGGCGGCGGATTCATCTCGCAGCCCCTGGCCATCGTCGTCATCGGCGGCTTGGTATCCTCCACCGCGCTCACCCTGATCCTGGTGCCGGTGCTCTACCGGCTCGTGGAGGGCCGGCGGGAAAAGCGCCAGCTGCTCAAGGACCTGGCGAAGACACCGCAGGCACCCGCGGCACCCCCCGGCGGCCCCGCGGAGGACTGGACGACCGGCGCAATTCCGGCGGTCAGCGGGCGCCGGTCGGCCCGGTCGCCCCGCGAGCCGTAGCCGCTGCCACCCGCGACACGCGCCGGGAACATCCTGGGCTCCGCTGCTGTTGTATCCGTCAGTACATGCAAATGCATATAATGTAGGGGCAGTAGCAGAAGGGAACGACCATGCAGTTCGGCATTTTCAGCGTCGGCGACGTCACCACCGACCCGACCAACCACACCACTCCCACCGAGTACGAGCGCATCAAGGGGATCCTGAAGATCGCCAAGCACGCCGAGGAGATCGGCATGGATGTCTTCGCGACGGGCGAGCACCACAATCCGCCCTTCTACCCCAGCTCCCCCACCACCCTGCTCGGCTACATCGCCGCGCAGACCGAGCACCTCACGCTCTCCACGGCGACCACGCTGATCACCACCAATGATCCGGTGAAGATCGCCGAGGACTTCGCCATGCTGCAGCACGTGGCCGACGGCCGCGTCGACCTGATGCTCGGCCGCGGTAACACCGGCCCCGTCTACCCGTGGTTCGGCAAGAGCATCCAGGACAGCCTGGAGCTGACTTTCGAGAACTACCAGCTGCTGCGCCGGCTGTGGGACGAAGAGGTCGTGGACTGGCAGGGCAAGCACCGCACCCCGCTGCAGGGATTCACCTCCACGCCGAGGCCGCTCGACGGTGTCGCGCCCTTCGTCTGGCACGGCTCCATCCGCACCCCGCAGATCGCGGAGCTGGCCGCCTACTTCGGTGACGGCTTCTTCGCCAACAACATCTTCTGGCCGAAGGAGCACTACATGCAGCTCATCGGCCTGTACCGCGAACGCTTCGAGCACTACGGGCACGGCCGTGCGGACCAGGCCGTGGTGGGCCTCGGCGGCCAGTTCTTCATCCGGAAAAACTCGCAGGACGCGGTCAACGAGTTCCGCCCCTACTTCGACAACGCCCCGGTCTATGGCCACGGCCCCTCGATGGAGGACTTCACGGCACAGACGCCGCTGACCGTCGGCAGCCCGCAGGAGCTGATCGAGAAGACCCTCAAGTTCGCGGACTACTTCGGCGACTACCAGCGCCAGCTGTTCCTCATCGACCACGCCGGCCTGCCGCTGAAGACAGTCCTGGAGCAACTGGACCTGTTCGGAGCCGAGGTGCTGCCGACTCTGCGGCGCGAGTTCGAGGCGCGCCGCCCCGCCGGTGTGCCGTCGGACCCGCCGTCGCACGCCAGCCGCAAGGCCGCGCGTGACGCCGCTGCGACGGAGGCCGCGGAGAGTGCCGCTGCCGGGCCCGGGAGGCAGGGGTGAGCCAGCAGGACGAGCCTCAGGAGGGGCGCCCGGACCTGCGGCTCACCGCCGCGGCCTGGGAGTCGCTGTTCCGGGCCCAGGTGACGGTGATGCGCAGGCTGCAGGCCGACCCCGCCTTCCGCCAGGTGAGCATGAACGAGTACGACGTGCTCTTCAACCTCTCGCGCTGCCCCACGGGCTGGCTCCGGTTGAACGAGCTCAACCAGGAGGTGCTGCTCAGCCAGCCGAGCATGAGCCGGCTCGTCGAGCGGCTGGAGAAGCAGGGCCTGGTCCGGCGGAAACTTGCCCCGGAGGACCGCCGCGGGGTGCTGGTGGGCCTCACCGATGAGGGCCGGGAGCTGCAGAAGGCCATCGGGCGCGAGCATGTCAAGGAGATCCACCGTCTGCTCTCCCCCGCGCTGGAACCGGCGGAGCTGGAGCAGCTGGGGTCGCTGGCCGACAAGCTGCGGGCCGGCGTCAACCGCGCGCTCAGCGAATAAGGACAGCGGCCTCGGAATCCTCTGCCGGCAGCTCACCCTCGGACACCGCAGCGGTCACCGCCAGCTGGTGCAGCGAGAGGCTCCCCCCGACCGTGGACAGGAACGCGGTATCCGAAGCGTCCCGTCCGGTGGCGATCCGCAGCATGGCCTCACGCGGAGCCAGGCCGGTCGGGTCGATGACCTGCCAGGCGCCGTCGACGTAGGCCTCGGCGACGGCGTGGAAGTCCATGGGGGACAGCCCGGGGGCGTACACTGCCGCCACGCGGGCCGGGACGTCCTTGGCGCGCAGCAGCGACACCGCCAGGTGGGCAAAGTCGCGGCAGACCCCCCGACGGTGCAGCAGGGTTTCGACGGCCCCGTCGGTACCGCGGGAGGAACCCGAGACGTAGCGCAGCTCCTTGCTGACCCAGCCGCGCACGGCTGCCACCAGTTCGGCACCGTGCAGTCCGGCAAACTCGGCGTAGGAGGTCGGCAGCAGGCGGTCCGACTCGCAGTAGCGGCTGGGCCGGACGTAGCGGATGAGCTCCACCGGGTCCGCCGGCTCGGGGACGGCGTGGCCCGTGACGCTCGCGGCGTACTCGACCACCACCTCGGAAGGCTCGGCCAGGGTCAGGGCATGCAGCCGGCCGCCGTGCACGTCAGCCAGTTCGGCCAGCGGCACCTCCGAGCCCGCCACGGTGGCGCTCAGCGTCTCCTCCACCGCGTCGTATCCCTCGTTGCGGGCGACGGCGACCGCCAGCACCAGCGACGTGTTCGCCGTCGTCTTGAAAACGAGGCGCGCGGAAACGGTGCGCTTCATGGGGCAGGCTCCTGACATCCGGACAGACAAACGAGTCCAGTCTATGCGCAGCCTGCCCCTGGAACTTTCCGTCAGGGTTTGATCTTCAGGGACGTGATCATGCGCCGCAGGTTCGCGAATTCGGCCGTCCGCGTGTAGGCGGCCGCCTGCGCGAGGGTATCGAAAGCATGCTGCGGGGCGACGGCCTCGGCGGGCTTCTTCGGGTGCAGTGTCAGCTCATCCCCGAACATGTAGATCCCCACCCCGGCCGGTCCATTGACGACGTTGTATGCGAAACACGTCTTTCCATCGGTGCCGCCGACCATGTTGGTGATCCCGTAGGACGCGATGTACTTGTAGCTCTGGATGGCCCGGAAGACGAAGCGCGGTTCAATGCTGCCGCTGGCACCGGACGCGGGCAGGTTCACCGGGACACTCGCCAGCACGGTGTAGGGCTTCGCATCCCGAGGCAGGCAGGCGCCGCCGAGCCCTTGGATCTTGGTCTGTAGGGTTGCCAGCACCTTGCCGGACCCGTCGCGAACGTCCACCCGCAGGGACTCGGGATGGGATGGCACCGGCACCTGCTGCGCCGTCCATTCCTCGGGCAGGTCGAAGGACACCGTCCCCGCCGGGTCGGCATAGGTCTTCCACTGAGCCGCGGTGGGAGCGGCAGTCGCGGAAGGCACTGCCGTGGCAGCGGCCGAGCCGGTTCCGGCAGCGGTGCCGGACGCCGAGGCGGTTGCACCGTCAGTCGCCGGGGCGGAGACCGCGCCGGACGACGATGACGCCGGTGCGGCCGGCTGTCCTTGCGGAGCCGCGCCTGAGCACCCGGTCAGCATCGCCAGGGACAGTGCGGCCGCAGCAGCCGCCAGAAACTTCGCCATTTCCCCAACTTCCCGTCTCCCGGCCGGTCGGACGGCACCGGCGTGAGGCGAGCATACCTCCGCCGCGGCCTGCGACGCGGGACGCGGCAGGGCGGCGCACGGCGGGACGCGGCAGGGCGGCGTGGCTAGGCTTGGTGCCATGGCCGACGCTGAACTACCCCTGCCCATGTCCGCACTGGACATTGCCGACTGGCGGCTGAAAACCTTTGCGCTGTACGCGGAGGTGCGCGAGCGCGCCGCTGCGGACCCGGCCGGTGCCCACCGTCTTTGGCGGGAACGCCGGGACACGATGTTCGGCAGCCACCCGGCCTCTGCACTCGACAGCACCAAGAAGGCCGGCTTTTCCGGCCTTGCGGTCGCACCCTACGATCCTGCCTTCCGCTTCCGGGTCGCGTTGGACGGCGAGGGTGCCGGCGAGCGGATGGAGGTCGAAACCGGGACCGACGGCGTCGTTCCGTTCGTGCGGCTTGGCACCTTTGATGTTCCAGAGGTCGGCCGGCTGGCGGCGTGGGAACTCAAGAGCTACGGCGGCGGAATCTTCCTTCCCTTCCGGGACGCCACGGCCGGCAAGCCCGGCGGAAGCTACGGGGCCGGACGTTACCTGCTGGACACCGTCAAGGGGGCCTTCCACGGAACCGACGCCGACGGAGGCACCCCAACCTTCATCCTGGACTTCAATTTCGCCTACAACCCCTCGTGCGCCTACAACGAGTACTGGGCCTGTCCGCTGCCCGGGCCCGCCAACCGGGTGCCGGCTTCCGTCACCGCCGGCGAGATGTACCTGCCCGAACTGGCCTAAGCAGGAGCCCGGAGGGCACGGACCGCGGCAACCGCCTGCCTGACCCGCTCGGCGGCCTCCTCCAGTTCCTCCTCGGCCACGGCTGCCGGGAAGCTGAACCGCACCGCGGTCTGCGCGGTTTCCCTGTCCAGTCCGGTGGCGAGCAGCACCTCGGACGGTTCGTCCGAACCGGCGGCGCAGGCCGATCCGCTGGAGCAGGTGACGCCGGCCCGTTCAAGCTCCAGCAGCACCGACTCCCCGCTCGTACCCGGGAAGCAGAATGAGGCCACCGACGGCAGGCGCTCCTCCGGGGCGCCGGTGAGCAGGGAACCGGGCACCTCCGCCAGCACCCGGTCGATGAACCGCGAGCGCAGGGCTGCGACGCGGGCCGCTTGCACCGGTCTGGCCGCTTCGGCGAGCCGCAGTGCGGCGGCGAAGCCGACCGCTCCGGCGACATTCTCGGTGCCCGACCGCGCCCCGCGCTCCTGGCCGCCGCCGTGGATCAAGGGCTCCAGCGGCGTGCGGGAACGCACGTAGAGCACCCCGGTCCCCTTGGGCGCACCGAGCTTGTGCCCGGACAGACTCATCGCGTCCACACCGAGGGCTGCGACGTCCAGCGGCAGCCAGCCCGCGGCCTGCACGGCGTCCGTGTGGAAGGGCACGTCGCTGGCCCGGGCGGCGGCAGCCAGCTCGGCCACCGCCTGCACGGTGCCGATCTCGTTGTTGGCGTACATGACGCTGCACAGCGCCACGTCGTCATCCAGCAGCCCGGACAGCTCAGCCGGATCCACCCGGCCCTGGCTGTCCACGGGGACCCTGCTCACGGTGAAGCCAAGGACGCGGGCCAGGAACTCGGCTGAAGCAGTCACCGCGGCGTGCTCCACGGCGCTGATCACCACCCGGCGGCGGCGCGGATCGCGGGCCGCGCGCGCCAAGGCGATGCCCTGGACGGCCAGGTTGTCCGCCTCGGTACCGCCGGAGGTGAAGATCACCTCGGAGGGCCGGCAGCCGAGCGTGGCGGCGACGTCGGCCCGCGCGGCCCGCAGCGCGGCGGCAGCCCGTTCGCCCGTCTCATGGTGGCTTGAGGGATTGCCGAACTCGCCCGTCAGGTACGGCCACATGGCTTCGAGGACCTCGCGCCGCACCGGCGTGGTGGCGGCAGCATCGAGGTAGATCACGGCAACGCCGCCGCGGGGACGGCCTCCACCCGGATGTCCAGGCCCAGGTCCAGGGCCCGGACCGAGTGCGTCAGGGCCCCCACCGAGATGATGTCCACGCCTGTGGCGGCAATGCCGGCAATCGTGTCGAGGTTCACATTGCCGCTCGCCTCGACCAGAGCCCTGCCGCCGACGACGGCGACGCCCTTTTCGAGGTCCTCGAGCGAGAAGTTGTCCAGCATGATCGTGTCCACCCCGGCGGCGAGGACCGGCTCGATCTGGCCCAGGCGGTCCACCTCCACCTCGATGTGAGTGGTGTGCGGCAGGTTCCGGCGCACTCCGGCGAGGACCTCCGTCAGCCGGGCGTCGTCCCCGCCGGTGAGTACCGCCAGGTGGTTGTCCTTGGCCAGCACGGCGTCGGAGAGGCTGAACCTGTGGTTCGAGCCGCCGCCGCAGCGCACCGCGTGGCGTTCAAGCAGCCGCAGACCCGGGGTGGTCTTCCGGGTGTCGGCCACCCGCGCTGCGCTGCCGCCGACCCGCCGGACGTACTCCGCCGTGCGCGTCGCGATGGCGCTCATGCGCTGCGTCAGGTTCAGGGCGACCCGCTCGGCGAGCAGCACGGCACGGGCGTTGCCGCGCACGCGGGCCAGGACGTCTCCCGCCGTGAAGGACGCGCCGTCCGGCACCAGCAGTTCGACGGCAGCCTCCGGGTCAGCGAGGGCCATCGCCGCGGCAAAAACCTCGCCGCCGCTGAAGATGCCCGCCTCCCGTGCCGTCAGCTCGGCGGTGGCGACGGCGGACGCCGGGATGAGGGCCTGGGAGGTGACGTCCCCGTGCGGGGCGTCCTCCTCGAGGGCGGCCTGCAGGATGCGCTGCACGGCGGCGCGCGGGAGGGGATCCAGGTGGACGGTCATGAGGCGGCTCCGGGGTTGATCCAGGCCACCGGCCCGGTGTGGTTTCGGTGCTGGAAATCGGTGCGGAAATGGGCGCCGACGGATTCCTCGCGGCGCCTCGCGGAGGCCACGAGCAGCCGGCCGGCCTGAAGCAGGTTGGCGTCCTCCCCGGTCGCGGAACCGCGGGCCTGCCACATGTCCAACTGCTTCGCGGCGACGGCCAGCCGGTCGCCGTCGCGCAGGACGGCGGCGGCGTCCGACATCAGCCTCCGCAGTTCCATCCGGTCAAAGCCGGACCGCTCGCCCCGTGCCGGTTCCAGAGGCAAGGCGGCGAACACGGGCGCGGGCCCGGCGCCGGCCTGGAGGTCGCGGACGGCGCGCGCGCCGAAGACAAGGCCCTCAAGCAGCGAATTGGAGGCCAGCCGGTTGGCGCCGTGCACGCCGGTGGCCGCGGCCTCCCCGGCGGCGTACAGGCCCGGAACCGAGGTGCGGCCGTTCAGGTCCGTGGCAACGCCGCCCATCCAGTAGTGCGCCGCGGGCGCCACGGGCAGCCACTGGCTGGTCCAGTCGAAGCCCAGTCCGGCAGTGAGGCGGTGCAGCGTCGGGAAGCGGCGTGCCAGGAAACCGGCGCCCTGGCCGGCCTCCACCACCGTGGCGTCGAGATAGACCTCGCCGTCCGCACCGTCGCGGCCCGCGGCGCGGTGCTGCGCGATGCCGCGGGCGACGACGTCGCGCGGTGCCAGTTCGGCGAGAGGATGCACGTCCGGCATAAAGCGCCGGCCGGTGCCGTCGCGCAGCACGGCCCCTTCGCCGCGGACAGCCTCCGAGATCAGCAGGTTGCCCGGCACGGCGAGTGCGGTGGGATGGAACTGGAAGAACTCCAGATCGCGTACTACCGCACCGGCGCGCCAGGCGGCGCCCAGTCCGTCGGCCGTCGCGACCGAGGGGTTCGTGGTGTGCTCGAACAGCTGGCCGGCGCCCCCGGTGGCCAGCAGAACGGCCTCCGCGCGAAGGCGGTGCTCCTTCCCGTCGTGCCGGAAGCGCACCCCGCTCACGGCTCCGGAAGCAAGCTCGACCGCTTCAAGGAAGGCCCCGGTCCGCAGGGTGAGCAGACCGGCACGCGCCCGGCGGAGCACCTCGGCCGAGAGCGCGGCGGAAATTCCCGCGCCGGTGGCGTCGCCTCCCGCGTGCAGGATGCGTGGGGCCGAGTGCGCCGCCTCCAGCCCGAGGGCAGGCGCCGGACCGGCGGCGTCGAACTGCACTCCGAACCGGCGCAGGCCCGCGATGCCCGCCGCTGCCTCCGCGCAAAGCACCCGCACCGCCTCCGGATCCGACAGCCCGGCTCCCGCGGCAACGGTGTCTGCGGCGTGGGCACCGACGGTGTCCCCGGGCGCCGCTTCGCCGCCGCCCAGGACCGCGGCGATGCCGCCCTGGGCGTAATAGGTGTTGCTCTGCTCCAGCCGGCCTTTGCTCAGGACCGTCACGTGCGTGCCGCGGTCCTCGCTGGCCAGCAGGGCGGCGTAGAGCCCGGCGATGCCGGCGCCGACGACGACGAGCCGGGTGGTCACGGCCGCGCCGCCAGCATCCGCTCGAGCGCCACCCGGGCCGGAGCGGCGACGTCACCGGGAACGGTGATGCGGTTGAGGACTTCCCCGCTGACGAGTCCCTCCAGCACCCAGGCCAGGTAGCCGGGGTGGATCCTGTACATGGTGGAGCACGGGCAGATGACCGGGTCGAGGCAGAAGATGGTGTGCTGCGGGTACTGGGCGGCGAGCCGGTTCACCAGGTTCACCTCGGTGCCGATGGCGAAGGTGCTGCCGGCAGGCGCAGCGGCAATGGCCTTGACGATGAAGTCCGTGGAGCCGGAGGCATCCGCGGCGTCGACCACCGGCATCGGGCATTCGGGGTGCACGATGACGCGCACGTCCGGGTGCTCCGCCCGCGCCTTTTCGATCTGGGCGACATTGAAGCGCTTGTGCACCGAGCAGAAGCCGTGCCACAGGATCACCCGGGAGTCGGCGAGGGTCTGCTCGTCCGTTCCGCCGAGAGGCTTGCGCGGGTTCCACATCGGCATCTGCTCCAGCGGCACGCCCATGGCCTTGGCGGTATTGCGGCCCAGGTGCTGGTCGGGGAAGAAGAGCACCCGCTGGGCGCGCTGGAAGGCCCACTCCAGCACGGTCGCGGCGTTGGACGAGGTGCAGACGATGCCGCCGTGCTCGCCGCAGAAGCCTTTCAGCGCCGCGGAGGAGTTCATGTACGTCACCGGCAGGACGGGCACCCGGCCCTCGGCATCCGGTTCGGTTCCAAACAGCTCCTCCAGCTGCTCCCAGCATTCGGTGACCGAGTCGATGTCGGCCATGTCCGCCATGGAGCAGCCCGCGGCCAGGTTCGGCAGGATCACGGCCTGCTCGGGGCCGGAGAGCATGTCGGCGGTTTCGGCCATGAAGTGCACGCCGCAGAACACGATGGCCTCGGCCTCGGGATGCTCCTTGGCCGCGCGCGCCAGCTGGAATGAGTCCCCCACATAGTCGGCGAAGCGGACCACTTCATCGCGCTGGTAGAAGTGGCCGAGAACGACCGCGCGGCTGCCCAGCCGCTCCTTGGCGGCGGCGATGCGGTCGAAGAGCTCCTCGTCGGATGCCCGCTTGTACTCGTCGGGGAGCTGGCCCTGCCGCGGAGTCGACGCCGGCGCGACATCGGCCGAGGAGGCGCCCGGCCCGTAGCCCGGGGTGCCCGCGAGCGCCTCGGCCAGGTCGAAGTCCCACGGGCCCTTGGCCAGCTCCGGGCTGCACGTCGCACCCGCCTGTTCCGCACCGGAGAGCCCGGCCGCCTCCGCGCGCGTGATGAGCTGGATGGAAGTGTTCACTGATGACATGGTCTGCTCCGTGGGTCCTATTGCTGGAAGGTGTAAGCGAGGGCCGGTTCGCCGGCAGCGGGCTGGCCCGGCACCGCGTGGGCCGCCGCGGCTCCGGTGTAGCGGTACAGCCGCGGAGGCCGGTGTTTGCCGCCCTGCAGGTATTCGTCCGTGGCCTCGATCTGCGGTGTGGCTTTGAGCTGGCGCCGGAAGTTGGCGGGGTCCAGGCTCTTGTCGAGCACCGCTTCGTAGACTTCGCGCACCTGGGCAAGGGTGAACTTCGGCCCCAGGAAGTGGTAGGCGATGGAGCCGTATTCCATCTTGTTGCGCAGCCGCCACAGGGCGTATTCGACGATTTCGTTGTGGTCGAAGGCCAGCGTCCCCAGCCGGTCGGCGCGGAACCAGCGCACGTTGGCGGATTCCTCCGCGAGCGCGGCCTCGGTCGGCTGGACGAGGGCCCAGTAGACGATGGATACCACCCGCTGGCTCGGCGAACGGTGCAGGCCCCCGAAGGCGTAGAGCTGTTCGAGGTACTTCGGCACCAGGCCCGTCGTTTCCTGCAGGTTCCTGCCGGCGGCGTCGAGCAGGGACTCGGTGTGGCTCAGCGGACCGCCGGGAAGCGCCCACAGGCCCCTGAACGGTTCCCGGATGCGCCGCACCAAGGGCAGCCACAGCGTGGGACGGCCCGAGGACTCGCTGGGGCGCAAGGCGAAGATCACCGTGGAGATCGCCAGCGACGGCGGCTGCTGCAGGCGCTCGCTGACATTCGCGGCACTGGAGTACACGGGACTCCCTTCGCTTCCGGGGCCGAACCACTAGTTATGGTCAAGATGACTACAACTGATTCTACGGCCAATCCCGCCCGGCCCCAAATGTGCCCCCGCCACGGGGGTGCCGGAGGCCTTCTCCGGCTCTATCATGAGGGCAGCCTCAGCTGTTTTCCGTCAGGGAGGTGCCGCTCGATGGCTGCGCACCGGATGGCCGCACACCGGCTGCCCCCGAAGTCCGGCAGGCTTCTGCCGCTCACCGTGCCGCTCGTCGTCGCCGCCTGGGGCGCCTCGGTCGCCGTCGGGGCATCCGCCACCGCCGGCCCGCTGCTGTTCCGCATCAGCCTGGCCGTCCATGTGCTGTCCCTGACCCTCGGGTTCGGAGCGGTACTCCTCGTGGACTGGCACGGCTTCCTCTGGCTGCTCGGGCGCCGCGGCATCCATGAACTGGGCCGCCTCGAACACGCCGCACGGCCGGTCATCTGGGGAGGAATCGCGGGGCTGCTGGCCAGCGGCGCCCTGCTGCACCCGGCAGTAACCAGCGGCCCCACCCAGCTCAAGCTCGCGGCCGTGCTGATCCTGATGGTCAACGGCATCACCATCGACCCGGTGATCCACCAGCTTCGCGCCAACCCGGCCGAAACCCGCTTCACCGAACTCCGGCGGGGCACCCGGCTGCACATGCTGGTGAGCATGTCCCTGTCCCAGCTGTGCTGGTGGACGGCCATCATTGTCGGGTTTATGAATGCCCTGAGGTGACCCCCGGCCGCTCCTGGAGCCCGGCAGCGGACCGGAACAGTGGCAGCGTCCGTCCCTGGAAGTGGGTGTTGAGCACAATCACCGTGGACGCGCGCACCACCGTCCGGGTCGCGAGCACAGCATCCAGCACACGCTGGAGATCAGCGTTGGAGCGGGCGACGACCCGGGCCAGCAGGTCGCTTTCGCCCGTGACGGTGTGCAGTTCGAGGATCTCCGGGATACCGGCCAGACCGTCGGACACGGCATGGTGGCCCAGGTCCTGGTTGATGGCCAGGGACACAAAGGCCACGACGGGGAAACCGAAGGTGCCGGGGTCCACTTGGGGGGCCCAGGACGCGATGACGCCCTCCCGGGCGAGCCGGTCAAGCCGCGCCTGGACGGTGCCCCGCGCGGCGCCGAGCAGCCGCGAGGCCTCCAGCACCGACGCCCGCGGGTGCTCGGTGAAGAAGGTGACGATCCTGGCATCGAGCGCATCAACGCCCACGGGAATCCTTTCGGCCACAAACCGGACAATTTGTACAGTTCCCCCCGGCAACCGCCCCGACAAACTGCGCACTGTGGGCAAGGTTACACCTCCCAATTGCAGACCCCTCCGGCTGCCGCTAGCGTTCGGGCCATGCCAGCGACGACTGACCCGCCAGCCCTGACCGCACCGGAACTGCGGGAGCTCTACCGGCTGATGGCGGCCACCCGGGCCCTCGATACCGCCGCGGTTGCCTGGCAGCGCCAGGGCGCCATTCCCGGCTTCGCTCCTCAGCTCGGCCAGGAGGCCGCGCAGGTGGGCAGCGGCTTCGTAGTGGACCGCCGCCGCGACTTTGCCTTCCCGACCTACCGCGAGCTCGGCGTCGCCCGGGCCATGGGGGTGGACATGGTCGGCTACATGGCCACTCACAAGGCGCTCTGGCACGGCGGGCTGTACGATCCGGCGCAGAGCCGGTTCGCTCCGGTCCAGGCCGTGGTGGCCGGCTCGGTGCTCCACGCCGTCGGCTGGGCGCATGGCCAGACCCTGGCCGGCCACGACGGCGTGGCCCTGAGCTATTTCGGCGACGGCGCCAGTTCGCAGGGCGACGTGCATGAGGCGATGAACTTTGCCGGCGTCCTCCGCGCCCCGGTCGTCTTCTTCGTGCAGAACAACGGCTGGGCCATCTCCGTGCCCACCGAGCGGCAGGTGGCCGGCGGATCGGTGGCCGCCCGCGCCGCCGGCTACGGGATCGTCTCCGAACGGGTGGACGGCAACGACGTCGTAGCCGTCGTGGAGGCCACCCGGCGGGCGTTCGCGCAGGCCCGGTCGGGCGGCGGCCCGGTGCTGATCGAGGCGATGACCTACCGCCGGGGTCCGCACTCGACCAGCGACGACCCGGGCCGGTACCGCTCGCTCGAGGACGAACGCCGCGACGCCGGCACCGACCCGCTCGAACGCCTTGCCCAACAGCTCCTCCGCACCGGCGCCGCGGACCAGGCGTTCCTCGAGGAGGCGCGCAGCGCCGCCGCCGCCGATGCCGAGCAGGTGCGCACCAAACTTGCGGCGCTCGGTCCCCGGCCGGGCCGCGAGATGTTTGAGTTCGTGTACCAGGAGCCCACCGGCGCACTGAAGTCCCAGGCGGCCGCCTGGCGGGTGGAGTCCGAGCATGTCTGAAACCACCATCGCCGCGCCCGGCCGCACCGGGGCGGATCCGGAGCCGGCAGCGCCGCGTCAGCTCTCCATGCAGCAGGCCCTGAACCTGGCGCTGGCGGATATCCTCGCCACGGATCCCGCCGCCGTCGTGCTGGGCGAGGACGTGGGCACCCTGGGCGGCGTCTTCCGCGTCACCGACGGGCTGCAGGGGCGCTTCGGCGCGGCCCGCGTCTTCGACACTCCGCTGGCTGAATCCGGGATCCTCGGCATGTCGGTGGGCCTGGCCATGGCAGGGTTCCATCCGCTCCCCGAGGTCCAGTTCGACGGCTTCGCCTACCCGGCAGTGAACCAGATCGTCTGCCAGATCGGCAGGATGAACTACCGCAGCCGGGGCACGCTGCCCATGCCGATCACGCTGCGCGTTCCCAGTTTCGGCGGCATCCGCGCCCCCGAGCATCACGGGGAAAGCCTTGAGGCACTCTTCGCTCACGTCCCCGGCCTGAAGGTGGTCTCCCCATCGACCCCGGAGGAGGCCTACCACTTGCTCAGGTACGCGGCGGCGCGGCCCGATCCGGTCATCTTCATGGAGCCGAAATCCCGCTACTGGCAGAAGGGCGAGGTCAGCACCGGACGCCGGGGCGCGGACGGCGACCTCGGCTCGCGGGTGGCGCGCCCCGGAAAGCACGTCACGCTCATCGCGTGGGGGGCCATGGTGGCGCGCTGCCTGCAGGTTGCCGAGCTGGCCGCCGAGGACGGCATCGAGGTGGAAGTGCTGGATCTGAGGTGGCTCAAGCCGCTCGACGCGGAAGGGCTCGCGGCCTCGGTGCGCCGAACGCGCCGGGCCGTCGTCGTCCACGAAGCGCCGCTGACCTCCGGCCTGGGGGCCGAAGTGGCAGCCCTGGTCACCGAACGGTGCTTCGACACCCTGCGCGCACCCGTTGAGCGCGTCACCGGTTTCGACGTACCGTATCCCTCGGGGGACCTTGAGGACGAGTACATTCCCAACATTGACAGGATTCTGTTCGGAATCCAGCGAGTATTGGAGTATCGCCGTGGCTGAGCTGTCGTTTCCCCTTCCCGACCTGGGCGAGGGCCTGATCGAGGCCACGGTGCTCGAATGGCTGGTCGAACCGGGCGAGCAGGTGGAGCGCAACCAACCGCTCGTCGAGGTCGAAACCACGAAGTCGGCAGTCGAGCTGCCTTCGCCGCAGGCGGGCAAGGTGCTGCGCACCTACGGCGTGCCGGGCGCGAAAGTCTCCGTCGGCGAGCCCCTGATTGTCTTCGAAGTCGCCGATGACGCTGCCGGCATCGTCGGCACCGTGCCGCGGGACGAGGCGCCGAAAAGGCGCGTCCGGCTGACGGCCGTCCCGGACGAGGACTGAACCGGTGAACGCGCGGCACCAAGGGACCCGGCCGGAGCACCTCGTCGAAGGCAGCCGGCAGGAGCTCGCCTTCCAGGTCCACGAGCCCGATGCCGCCGCGCTGGAGCGGCCGGTCCTGCTGCTGCACGGTTTCGCTTCTTCGTCCCGGCTGAACTGGTCCGACGCCGGGTGGCTCTCGGCCCTGGCCGACGCCGGCCGGCGCGTGGTCACCGTGGACCTGCCCGGACACGGGTCCAGCCCGGCCCCCGATGAGCTCGATGAATACAGCCCCAGCCGCATCCGCGCCGAACTGCTGCAGCTGCTGGCCGACGTCGGCGTGCGGCCGTACCGTGCCGAGGACCCCGCCAGCGGAGTGGACCTGATCGGCTACTCCCTCGGGGCGCGCCTTGCCTGGGAGTTTGGCGGGGCCCAGCCCCAGCTCGTGCACCGCATGGTGCTTGGCGGACCGGCCAGCCACGACCCGCTGGCGGACTTCGATCTGGCCGCCGCCCAGCAGTTTCTGGCCGACGGCACGCCCATCGCGGACCGCAGCACCCAGGAGCTGCTCCGGATGGCCCAGCTGGTTCCGGGCAACAACATGTTCGCCCTGATGAGCATGGTCCAGGCGATCAAGGCAGAACCCTTCACACCGACCGAAGCGGTCCCGAAGATGCCGCTGCTGCTGGTCGCCGGGGAGCAGGACGAGCTGGCTTCGACGATGCCGGAGCTGGCCCGGCTGAGCGGACGCGCCGACGTCGTCTGGATCCCTGGACGGACCCATGCGGACGTCGTGACGAGCCGCGCCTTCAAGAAGGCGGCAATCGCTTTCCTCGCCAGCTGAGCGTGTCCGGGGAATTGTGTCCCTCCCGTTATCATTAATGCGGACGGATCCACTGCTCGCTTTGGTTGCCGTATGTAAACTTGGCCCCGGTAAGTCAGTAGGCTTACCATCAAGGGCCCTCGGAAGGACCGAAGCATGGAAGAACTTCTTGGCGGCCGCTACCGGACGACCCAGCTCATCGCCAATGGCGGCTCAGCGACGATTTACCGCGCCGTCGATGAGCACCTGGACCGGGAAGTAGCCGTCAAGCTTTTTCCCCCCAGCACCGAGGGCGCCGACGACGTCCGCCGCCAGGAGATCGAGGTCAAGCTGCTCGCGACCCTGAGCCATCCGGGCCTGATCACCTTGATCGATGCCGGGCTGCACGGGCCCGAGGGCGACATTCCCCGCGCGTTCCTGGTGATGGAACTCATTGACGGACCGGACCTGCGCGGGCGCCTCAAGGAGGGTCCCCTCCCCTCGCCCGACGTCATGCAGATCGGCGCCGATCTCGCCGACTCGCTGCACTACATCCACAACCAGGGCGTGATCCACCGGGACGTCAAGCCGGCAAACGTGCTCATGGCCGACCAGGACCGTGACACGCGCCCGCACCCGAAGCTCACCGATTTCGGCATCGCCCGCAACCTCGATTCCTCCCAGATCACGGTCCACGGCGCGACGCTGGGCACCGCCAGCTACCTCAGCCCGGAGCAGGCAACGGGCACCAACGTGTCCACGCCGACGGACATCTACTCTCTGGGCCTGGTGCTGCTCGAGTGCCTCACCGGCGTCAAGGCCTTCCCTGGCCCCCTGCTCGAAGCGACAGTGGCACGGCTGCTGCGGGATCCGGAGATCCCCTTGGAGCTCGGCACCGACTGGACCGGCCTGCTGTCCGCGATGACCGCACGCCAGCCCGAGGACCGGCCCAGCGCCCACGACGTCGCCCTTACCCTGCGGCACTGGCTGCCGGCGGCGCTCTCCAACGAGCCCGAGTCCGCCGAGACCGAGGCAGCGGTGGCGGAGCTGATGCGCTCAAGCGCGGAGGCTGCGGGAGCGGCAGACATGACCGAGTCGCTCACGCCGATCGGCTTGGTGCGCATTCCGCCCGTGCCGGGCACCCCGCCGCGCTCCGCAGCGGCCAGGAACTGACCGAAGGCCGCCGCTAGGCGGAAGGTGCCTGCGCGATCCGGACCATGTTGCCCGAGGGATCACGGAACGCGCAGTCACGCTGGCCCCACGGCTGCTCGATCGGTTCCTGAAGCACCTCGGCTCCCGAAGCCCGGACTTTTTCGAAGGTCGCATCAAGGTCGTCGACCCGGAACACGATGTTGTGCAGCACGCCCTTGGTGAGCAGCTCCTGCAGCATGTCTCCGTCGCTTTGCGAGCGGCCCGCGTGCGGTTCCGCGAGCACGATTTCCAGTCCCGGCTGGCTCGGTGTGCCGAGGGTGACCCAGCGGAACCCGCCCTGGGCAACGTCGTTGCGCAACTCGAGGCCAAGCGCGTCCCGGTAGAAAGCGAGCGCCTCGTCGGGGTCGTTGACGGTGATGTTGGTGTACTGGAGTGCGATAGTCATGCGGCAACTCTAGGAGGCCGCGGGACCGGCCGCTTCTCGAATCCTGCTCGATGCCGCCGGAGCTGACACGCCCTGCCGGCGCGGACGGGTGTGCGTCCTGGCCACGCAGGCGGGCATGGCATTGACGGCGCGGTGCTCCCGCAGCCGGTAGGAACTGGGCGGCTCCCCCACGAGCTCGGTGAACCGTGAACTGAAGGACCCGAGGGAAGTACAGCCGACCGCCATGCAGGCGTCCGTGACGCTCACGCCGGAGCGGAGCAGCGCCATCGCCCGCTCGATCCGCCGCGTCATGAGGTAGCCGTACGGGGTCTCGCCGTACGCGGCGCGGAACTGCCGGGAGAAGTGGGCCGGGGACATCAGGGCCTTGCGGGCCATTGTCGGCACATCGAGCGGGCGCGCGTAGTCGCGGTCGATGAGGTCACGGGCACGGCGCAGGTGCACCAGGTTAGCGATCTCCTGCGGCGTCATGGCCACGAGGCTACCACCGCAGGCATGCTGCGGCGCCAGCCCAGGCGCATATTGATGCCCACCCGTCCGATCCGGGCCCGGGACCGCTCCCTCCCGGTTCAGTCCTCGCGGTTCAGTCCTCGCGGTTCAGTCCTCGCGGGCGAGGAACTCCTTGACACGCTCGCGCACGGGAGCGCGGTCGTAGCTGTTCACCAGGGCGCCGGCCATCCGGACCGGGTCCCCGAAGAAGAAGTATTCGTAGAGCGACTGGCGGCCGGAGAAGCCGGAGATGCTGGCGTCGAAGGCGAGCTTGAAGAGGCGCACCCGCTCCGGGCCGGTGAGGGTCTTGCCCTGCAGGTACATCTCGATGTCGGCGCGGGCGTCGCTGTTCACATCTGCTTCCCCGGGCAACGCCATCAGGCCCGAGGCGCAGAACTTGCGGATGATCTGCGGGAAGCGCTGGGCAGCCTTGGGATACCAGTTGCGGGCGGCGTTCAGCGTGGCCCACTTCGGCAGCATGACGCCGTTACCGTTCAGTTCCGCGTCCGCCTCCGCGGCGCGCACCAGCGCCTTGCCGATCTCGACGTCGACGATGAGTTCCGCCAGGTCCTCCTGGATGTGCTGGAAGCCGTCGATGCCGATGGACTCGGCCAGCTCGGAGGCCAGGCCGAGGAAGAATTCGCTCTTGGCCACCGTGCGGGTCACGACCTGGTGGGTCATCAGGGCGCCGGCGCCGGTCTCGGTGTAGAAGCTGTTGCACAGCTCCGGGTGGCCAAGCATGAAGATCCGCTCATTCGGCACGAACACGTTGTCGAAGATGGCCACGGCGTCCATCTCCTCGTACCGTCCCGCCAGCGGCTCGTCGTGCACGCCGCCGCCGTTGTAGAGCGAGGTGCGGCACAGGTAGCGCAGGCCCGGCGCGTCATTCGGAATGGCGAAGGCGTAGGAGTAAGGCGCATCCTCAGGGGTCCCGCGCAGGACAGTGGACGGGAACACCAGCAGCTCGTCCGCGATCGGGGCGATGGTCGCCAGCATGCGGGCACCGTGGATGACGATGCCGTCCTCGCGCTCTTCGATGATCCTGGCCGAGAGCTGGCCGCCGAGCTGCTCGGACCCCGAGACGGACCGGTTGACCTGCGGCGGGATCAGGGTGTGAGTCGCCAGCAGATCGTTCTCGCGCGCGTACTCGTAGTAGTTGCGGATGTTCTCGCCGAAACGGGGATCCGCCTGCGAGAACCACTTTTCGGCCGTGCTCAGCGCTGTCAGTGACGAGTTCATGTAGTCGCCGGAGCGGCCCAGGAAGCCGTTCGAGTAGCGCGCCCAGGTGGAGATGGCGGCCCGCCGCTTCCGGAGGTCCTCCACGGTCCTGGGCACCAGGAAGGACGCGTTCACCAGGTCCCCGGTGGTCGGGGAGGTGTAGGTCAGGTCCGGCTGGTGCTCCGGCTCGTGCTGCATGTCGAAAAGCTTGGCGTAGGAGCGCGCGACGTTGCGGAACGCGGGATGCTCTGCGATCTTCTCGCTGACCACTTCGCCGTCGATGACGACGTGCGGGTGCATGGCGTTGAGTCGGTCGAGGTACTGCTGGCCGGTGCGGATGCCCATGGACTGCTCCAGTTTCTGGTGGTGGTTGCGGGACGGAATGGTTGATGGAGGCGCTTTAGAGGAGGTCCTCGACGCCAAGCTGGCTTTCGGGGATCGTGGTGAACCGGCTGTTCGCAAAGGCCAGCGCGTCACCGTTGCGGTAGTCGAAAGCCACCACCTCTCCGAGGTAGAGCGTGTGGTCCCCGCCGTCATAGGCGGCCCACGGGGTGCACTCGAAGAAGGCCAGCACGCCCGCCAGGCGGGGGGCGACGTCGCCCTCGACCCACTGGGGTTCGCGCCCGGGCTTGCCGGCGAAATGCAGGGCGAGGCCCTGCTGTTCGGCCCCGAGGATGTTCACGGTGAAGGGCCGGCCGGCCAGTTCGTCATGGGCCTTCGTGGTGCGGGCGATGCTCACCAGGACCAGCGGCGGCTCCATCGAGACGGAGGTGAAGGAATTCACCGTGATGCCGTGGCGCTTGCTGACGCCGTCGAAGGTCACGATCGCCACGCCGGTGGCGAACCGGCCGAGGCTGCCGCGGAAATGCTGGGCGCGCGGCGGAAGGGCACGCCGGCCCTGCTGGTGCTGCGCCGGGCTGGGCAGATTCATGAGTGACACCTCGCTGTGCTCCCTGATCGGCACCGACGATGTTCGATAATGGAATGGTGTGTGCCAATAGAGAACGATATCCCGGTGTGAGCCGGGGCACAATAGGGGCACGGGACCGTCCGGCGGCGAGGCGGCGGGTGCCTATGATGAAGCCATGAGCGACACGACGGCGGCAGCGGCACGGCCCGAACAGGCCGGCGCCGCCCATTCGCAGACCCTCTCCCGCGGCATCCGCGCCCTGGAGATCCTCGCGGAGTCGCCCGCGCCGATGACGATCGCCGAACTGTCGGCGGCCCTGGGGGTGCACCGGTCGATTGCCTACCGCATCCTGCGCACGCTGGAGGACCACTCCCTCCTGATGCGCGACGACGCCGGCCGGGTACAGGCCGGCCCCGGGCTGGCCGCGCTCGCGCGAGGGGTTTCGCGGGACCTGCAGGCGGCCGCGCTGCCGGAACTGACCGAGATCGCCAACGAACTCTCAATGACCGCCTTCGTGGCCGTCTGGGACCAGCACGACTGTGTCACGTTGGTGACCGTGGAGCCTCGCCACCGGGCCGCCACGCTGGTGCAGCGGCCGGGGACCCGGCACTCGTTCAGCGCCGGCGCCCCCGGCATCGCCATCCAGTCGGCCATGACCGAGGAGCAGTGGCAGGTCCAGGCGCCCGGGCAGCCCTACCGGGCGGAGTCGCGCACCGCCCGGGAGTTGGGTTACGCCGTCAGCCACGACGAAGTCATCGCCGGTACGTCAGCCGTGGCGGCGCCGATCGTCGTGCCCGGCCAGCTGCCGGCCGCCCTTGCCGTGGTCTACATCCGGTCCGACCGGGAGGTCGCCGCCATCGGAGCCCGGCTTCAGGCGGCCGCGCGCCGGATCGAAGCACAGTTGCTCTAGCGCCGGTTCACCGGGCGACCTCCAGCACCCCGTGCGCGCTGGCGCCCCGCCGCGGCGCCGAGCAGCAGCAGCCCCGCTGCTGCCGCGGCGGCCACCAGGAAGGACTGATGGTACCCGGCTGACTGAGCCGCGGCGCCGGCCGCAGCAGAGCCGATTGCCGTCCCGGCCACGATCCCGCTGGCCAGGGCCGTCATCACCGTGCCCAGCTTCCCCTCCGGCGCCACTGCGCCGCCGATCCGGAAGACCGTGACCATCATGGGCCCCACCGGGATGCCTGCGGCGAAGAGCAGCACCAGCATCGGCCAGAGTGCCGAGGGCAGGGACAGGGCGAAGCCTCCGGCACTCATCAGGGCGGCCGCCGCCAGCCAACGCCTGCGCACACTGAAGCGCTCCGGCCAGTAGGCCACGGAGAGCGCCGCCACTGCCGAACTGACCCCCATCACGGCGTAGAACAGGCCGGCCAGGTCCGCGACGCCAAGGCTGCCGGCGAAAGCGATGAGCCCTGTCTGCACAGAGCCGAAAAAGGTGCCCATGCACACCATGGCGAGCACAGGGACCGCCACTGCCCGGCTGACGGCCCGGACAGCCGCAGGTGCGGCGGAGCTGCGGGCCGGAGGCACTGCGGCGTGCGTCGGGTGCAGGGCGAAGGCGGTGACCAAGGTGGCTGTCAGCAGGGCGGCGAGCGCCAGCGGAAGCCAGGGCGCGGCCACGCTCGCCAGCAGTCCGACCAGTGCCGGCCCGAGGACAAAGGTCAGTTCATCGGCGGTGCTCTCGTAGGAGAGCGCGGCTTCGAGCTGGCGGGCGTCGGGGGCGCCGGTCGTCCGGTCGTGCGTGAGCGCCATCCAGCGGACCCTCGCCAGCGACCCGACCTGAGGTGACGTAGCGCCGGCGAGCACGGCCAGGCCGAGTACAAGCGCTCTGCCGGCGGCACCCCTGTCCTGCTGCAGGGCTGCCGTCAGCAGCAGGCCGACGGCGGCGGAGTTCGCGGCGGCGGCCGCCAGCAGTGCGCGCCGCTGGCCGGCCTTGTCCGCCAGCAGACCGAAGAGCGGGGCTCCCGCGGCCGAGCCCAGGCCCACTCCCCCCGCCGCCAGACCGCCGAAGGCGTAGGATCCGCTCGTGGCGGTGGCGAGCGTGAGGGCGCCGACGGTGAGCATGGCCAACGGGAGCCGGGCCAGGAAACCCACCGGCAGGAAGGCCTTGCCGGCGAGCTGCGGGAGCACGGCGTAGCGGCGAGTCGTCCGGAAGGGAGCGGCCGGCGTCGAATGCACCGGCGTCGACGGCGCGGGTGTCGGAGGTGTCGGGTGCGTAGGGATCGGGCGTGCCGAGGGGTCGGCGGGGAATGCGGAGGGTGTCATTTTTCCGGTCGCTGAATCGTGCGCATCGTCCCTCCTCCCGATGCGCGCAACCCGGATACCCCCTCAGTGTAGAGGACCCGAGCGGGCGCCTACACGGAGGTGAGGCTGGCCCGGGAGAACTCCACGTTGGACCCGTGCCGGCCCTTGACGATGCGCAGCTGGGAACTGATCCTCAGCTTCATTTCGGCCACATGGCTGACCAGGCCGACCACGCGGCCGCCGTCGCGCAGGCCCTCCAGCGCGTCCATCACCTGTTCGAGTGCCTCCTCATCGAGGCTGCCGAAGCCTTCGTCCACGAAGAGTGTCTCGATGTCGACCCCGCCGGCCTCCTGCTGCACGACGTCGGCCAGCCCGAGCGCCAGCGCCAGTGATGCCATGAAGGACTCGCCGCCGGAGAGCGTCGCGGTGTCCCGCTCCTGGCCCGTCCACTCGTCAATGACGTGCAGCCCGAGCCCGGACTTCGCGTTGCCGCGCTTGGAATCGTCGTGGGTCAGGGTGTAGCGGCCGTCACTCATCGCAGCCAGCCGCAGGGACGCTGCGGCGGCCACTTCCTCGAGCCGGGCTGCGAGAACGTAGGTGCTCAGCGACATGTTCCGAAGGTTATCCCGGCTGCCCCGGGCCGTGTCCGCGAGTCCGGCCAGCAGGGATGCCCGGCGGATCAGCGGCTCGGCCTCGGCCGCCGCGGTCTCGAAGTCGGCCCGCAGCTCGGCGAGCCGCCGTGCTGCCGAGTCAAGCAGGCCGCCGCGCAGCGCGGCCTGCTCGAGGCGCCCTTCCGCTTCCGCGACCCGTTGCTCCGCCGCGTGCAGCCGGACCTGGTCCGGAACGGCGACACCGGCGAGGGCTTCCGCCGCGGCCGTGCTCACGTCGGCGTCCTCGAACGCCACCGCCGCACGGGTGCTCTCGGTCTCGAAGGCTTCGCAGGCCCGCTGCAGCGCGGCCGATTCGGCCGGCGCGAGCAGTGCGGCGCGGGCCTCGCCGGCGGTGCCGAAGTCGGAGGCCGGGAGGGCGGCTGACAGCGCGGCTTCGGCCTTCCGGGCCGCCTCGCCGGCCCGCCGGACCCGGTCCCTGGCGCGCAGACAGCCGTCCAGCACGGAGGCCAGCCGGCGGAGCTCGCCGGCCCGTTCCGCCAGACTGGAGAAGCCGTCCCGTGCCGCCACGAGCTTCTCCTCCAGTTCGGCCGCGGCGGCGGAGGAGGACGCCGCCCGGGCGGCGTCCTCGACCGCCTGGTGCCGGGACTGCGCCTCCGCTGCCCTGACCTGCTCCGACGTCGTGCGAAGCCGCGCCAGCTCGGCCTCGGCGCGCGCCAGCTCCTGTTCGGCTTCCTCGGCCTCCTCCACGAGACGCAGGGCGGCGGCGGCCTCCGCTGCCGCGGCCGCCGGGTCCGCGGAGCCGCCGCGGGCCCCAAGGACCGCTTCTTCCCGCTCAGCAGCTCCGCGGCGTTCGTCCGCGGCCCGCGACTGAGCCTCCGCCTGGTCGTAGGCGTCCCGGGCCGCGTCCTCCGCTTCCACGGCTGCGTGCCCGTCAGCCTTGGACAGCGAGGGCGCGGGGTGCTCGGTTGCGCCGCAGACAGCACAGGGCTCGCCGTCGCGAAGCCGGCCAGCGAGCTCCCCGGCGGCCTGTTCGAGCCTGCCGCGCAACAGCTCCAGCCACGTGTCCTTCGCCGTGAGCGCGGCCTCGCGGGCCTGGCGGTGCTCTTCCTCGCGCTGCAGGCGGGTGCGGACGGCTTCACGGTAGCTGGTGACCAGCCCGAGCACGTCCTGGGCCGCCGCCGCCCGGGCACGCCGCGGCGTCAGGTCCCGGACCAGCTCGGCCAGCAGGTTTCGGGTTTCTTCCAGCCCGGCGATGGCGGCCCCGAGTGCTTGGAGCTCCTCCGCGTGCCGTTCGCCTGCGGCCGCCGCCTCCGCCGCGGAGGCGCCCAGCCTGTCAGCCTCGCCGCACAGACGAAGGTAGGTCTGTTCGTCCGGAACCATGGACTCGAGGACCGCTGCTTCCCCGGCGAAGGCCTCGCGCCCGCGTTCGAGCTCCTCCGCGGGAGCTTCCGCGGCCGGGCACGCCTGCTCGGCGCGCACCCGCTCTTCGGCATCGGCCAGCGCCGCGCGGGCGCCGGAGAGGTCCTCCGCGGCGGCGTCGACGACGTCGATGCGGCCGGCAAGGACTTCGGCCGCCCGGTGCCGCTCCAGCCGCTGCTGCCGACGTGCCTGGTCTGCGGCGGCCGCGGCGACAGCGGCACGCAGGGACTCGGCGCGGGCCAGTTTGCCGTGCCGGGCGGCCAGGGCCGCGAGGTCGTCGGCCTCGGCGCGGCAGGACGCCGCGTGCGAGCGCAAAGCCTCGACGGCTCCGGCCGCCTCTGCTGCTTCTTCGCGGACACGTGCCAGCAAGGCATCGAGCCGCTCGCGGGACGCCACCGGGTCTCCGGCTGCGGCGGCAGCGCCTCCGGACTCTGCGGGACCAGCCGGCTCTTCCAGCCCGCGGGCCGGCTCGCCGGCAGCGCCCTCCGCCGGCACGGACGCCGCCTCGTGCTCGGCCAGCGCCAGGACGGCCTCAAGCCGGCGCTGCGCCTCGCCCATACGGCTGCGCGCGGCGGCGGCGTCGGCGGCGAGCTGCTCCTGCAGTCGTTCGTAGCGTTCGCTGCCGAAGAGCTGCTGCAGCAGTTTCTGCCGTTCGTCCGCCTTGGCGCGCAGGAAGGCGGCGAAATCCCCCTGCGGGAGCAGCACGACCTTGGTGAACTGCTCCCGGTTCATGCCCAGCAAAGCCTCGATCTCGGCGCCGGCCTCGTCATTGCGCTCGGACTTCGGCAGCCAGGCGCCGTCCACCCGTTCCTGCAGCAGCACCTTGGCCTGGCTCGTCGTCGTGCCGTCCCCGCGCTTCTTGGGCCGCTCCCACGCAGGGTTGCGCGTCACCCGAAGCCGGCGGCCCCTGGTGCTGAATTCGCACACCACTTCGGGCGCGGTGGCTGGATCGGCGTGGTCGCTGCGCAGCCGCCGGCCCTCCTGGCGGAAACCCGGAACGGAGCCGTACAGGGCGTAACAGATGGCGTCCAGGACGCTCGTCTTGCCTGCGCCGGTGGGCCCGTTGAGCAGGAACAGGCCCTGCTCGCTCAACTCGTCGAAATCGACTGTCTCGCGTCCCGCGAAGGGCCCGAAGGCCTGCACCTCAAGCCGGTGGATCCTCATCGCTGCACCTCCGCGGCACGTGCCGCATCCAGGGCCGCCGTGAGGGCGGCTTTCTCCTCGGAATCCACGGCACGGCCGCGGACGTGGTCGAAGAACCCGCAGCACACCTCAAGGTCGTTCTTTGCGGCGGCAAGCCGGTCGCTGTACGAGAGCCGCTGCTCCTCGCTCCGGCCTTCCGGGTCGAAGGCGAGCACCACTGTGTCGGGGAACCTTTCCCGGACCTTGTCCATCGCCTGCGCAGGCCGTTGCGGGTCGGTGAGCGTGACCTGGCAGTACGCCTCCTCGGCCCAGGCATGCGCCGGGTCCTCGAGAAGTTCCGCGAGCCGGCCGCGGAGCACGGCCAGCCGCCGTTCGGCGGGCCAGTCCACGGCCGAAACCGACACGAGTCCCGCCGGGCCGAAGTCCAGGATCCAGCCGCCCTTGTGCTGCCGGGCCTCGGAGAAGGAGTAGGGCAGCGGCGATCCCGAGTAACGCACTGTCCCGCTGAGCTGCTGCCGGCCGTGCAAGTGCCCGAGCGCGGTGTAGTCGAAGTCCTCGAACAGGGACAGCGGCACTGCGCCGAGACCTCCGATGCTCAGGTCCCGTTCACTGTCGGAGCCCGCTCCCCCGCTGGCGAAGGTATGGGCCATCACGACGGCGTGCACGGTCCCCGCCCGCCGGCGGTCCTCCAGGTCGAGGCGGACGCGGTCCAGCGCGGCCTCCGTCACGGCGGAGTGCCCCGGCGTTTCCACGCCGAGTTCATCCGCCACCAGACGCGGCTCGAGATACGGCAGGCCGTAGATGGCGAGCTGCCCGTCCCCGACCGGCAGCAGCACCGGCAGGTCCAGGTCCGCGACCCGGGTGCGCAGGTGCACGCCGCCGCGCGCGAGCAGCTTGCCGGCGAAGCCGAGCCGGACCGCCGAATCGTGGTTGCCGCTGGTCAGGACCACCTGCGCACCGGCGGCAGTGATCCCGACCAGGGCTTCGTCGAGCAGGTTCACGACGTCGACGCCGGGCAGCGCGCGGTCGTAGACGTCCCCGGCGATCAGCACGACATCGACCTGCTCGGTCCGCACCGTGTGCACCATGGCTTCGATGAACCGGCGCTGGGCCTCCAGCAGGCCGACTCCGTGGAAGGAGCGCCCCAAGTGCCAGTCCGATGTGTGCAGCAGCCTCATGTTTTTACGCTATCGGCTGCCTCCGACAATTCCTTCCGCGACGTGCCTAGGCCTTCGGATTGTCGAAGAAATCACGTGCCTCGCGGTCATCGCGCGCCGCCGGTTCCTGCTGCTCCGGCGCTGCCGCTCCGCTTCCGGCCGCGGCCGCCGGGACGTCCGCAGCTGCCGGGACGTCCTCGGCCGCAGCCGGCTCCTCAGCCGCTTCTGCCGTTGCGTAGCGGGCGTCGGAGACCGGTTCGGCGGTGAAGAACCGTGCCACGAGGCCGGCGATGGCGCCGCCGAGCAGCGGAGCGACCCAGAACAGCCACAGCTGCTGCGCCGCGAAACCCTCCGCGAAGAAAACGACAGCCGTCGAGCGCGCAGGGTTCAGCGATGCGTTCGTGATCGGCAGGGCCACCTGGACCAGCACCGCGAACGTCAGACCCACACCCACCGGGGCCAGCGCCTTGTTGGCACGGGCCGACGTGGAGGCAAGAAGCACGCCGACGAAGACGGCGGTGGTCACGACCTCCACCAGCAGCGCACCGGAGAGCGGGAACTTCGACGGCGAGTGGTCATCGAAACCGTTGGCGAGGCTGCTGAAGACCTTGTCCACGCT
Source organism: Paenarthrobacter sp. DKR-5 (assembly GCF_018531425.1). GTDB lineage: Bacteria > Actinomycetota > Actinomycetes > Actinomycetales > Micrococcaceae > DKR-5. The sequence continues at coordinate 411,747 of NZ_JAHBOI010000004.1, read as the reverse complement.
GCTGATCTGCGGGTAGCTCTTGAGCACAAGGAAGAGCACGACCGCGGCGAGTGCGGCACCGACGACCTGGACCACGATGTAGGGCAGCACCAGCTTCCACTTGGTGCGGCCCGCGATGGCCGAGCCCAGCGTGATAGCCGGGTTGAAATGTCCGCCGGAAACCCGGCCCACGGCGATGACCGCCACCATCATGGCCAGGCCCAGTCCCAGGCCCACCGGAATGCTGGTGGTGTTTCCCCCGCCCGCGAACAGCGCGATGCCCAGGCCGCCGAACACCAGCACGAAAGCTCCGAACGCCTCAGCGGCGAGCTTCGCAGTCAGGGTGTAGGGCCGGTCCGGCAGGGTGGCTGCGCGGGCCGGCTCTAGCGTGGTTTCCTCAAACGGGGTGGAGGCCATGAAGGGCATCATCCTTTGGGTCGTGGTGGGGTCGTCGGGGTGGTCCGGGGCCGCGCGGTGCGGGCCGCGGCAGGGACCGCCGGGATCTCCCGGGCGGTCCCTGCCACTCTCCCAGCCGAATCTGGGAGTCCGCTGTGTGAGAGCTTAGTCCCCGGACGGGTCCCGGACGACGACTTTGCCCACCATGCCCATGTAGTCGTGCAGCGCGCAGACGTACGTGAAGGTGCCGGCCTTCGTGAAGGTCACCGTGAACGAGGAATGCGGCGCGAGGAGCCCGGAGTTCAACTGGCCGCCGCGGAAGTTGCGGGGATTGCCCACCTTCGCGAACGGGTTCGCCGGTTCCTTGCCGAAGGTCACCGTGTGCGGGGCGCCCATGCCGTTGTTCACGAACGTGACACGCTGGCCGGTGCGGATCACCACCGTCGCACGGACGAACCGCATCACCATGGCGGTGCCGTCGTCGGCGCCGGCAATCACGGTGTGGCGCCCGGCGTCGTCGCGGGCCTGCTGCCACAGGTCCATCCCGTCATCGAGGATGCGCTCTTCCCGTTCCCTCGCCTGGCGGTTGTAGTCGCGCTGGCTGTAGGGATAGGGCGTGCCGGCAGCACGCACGTGGACCGTGCCCTTCATCGCCGTTCCGTGCACCAGGCAGTAGTAGGTGTAGGTGCCCGTCCTCGGGAAGGTCAGGCTGTAGCTTTTGACCGCGGGCAGGCCGCTGTTCGGCGCCGTGGTGAGGATGCCGGAGTTGTAATAGCTGTGCCCGTTGTAGCTTGAGCCTCCGCGCCGCAGGAGTTCATTCGGTTTCGCCGGGTCGAACGGCTGGAGGGAGCCCAGCGACTGGCCCGTGGCGAGGAAAGTCACGGTATGGATTTCGGCCGAGTTCGCTGTCCACCGGACGGTGTCGCCGGCGTCGATGTAGATGTTGGCGGGCAGGAAAGACATTCCCTGCAGCGCCATGTCGTCGGATTGCGATCCGGCCAGCACCGTCCAGGTGCGTGGCGGCGCGGCCTGGGCGGCCGGTGCCGCGCCGACGACGAGGGGTGCCAGGGAGGCGATGAGCACCGACGCGAGCGCGCGCGTCAGGTGCCGGACTGAACGGAAAGCTGGATGTCGTCTCATGGGACGTTTCCCTTCACGGGAGGACGATCCGCAGCGCCGCTTCCGGCCCGTCGGCCCGGGCGGCTCGGCGGTTTTTTGGAGCCCAACGGCGGCAACGGTGCCGCGCGCCGGACAGAAAGGGCCTGCCGTCCCCGGCTCCCCCGGCGCCGCGAGACCGGACCGCCCGCCCTGGACAAGAACGCACTCCCAGCCTGCTCCGGTTCGCCCCCGTTGTCGAGGGTCCTGCCGCCCTGCCGGTAAATTTGGCTGCGGAACATTCGAAAACCGTCCCGGCCCGGGGGCCGCAGGAAGGACATCCCATGGTTGAGCCCACCACCGCCTCCCGGGTCCACGGCTGCCTGCTCGGCGGCGCTGTCGCCGAGGCCGCCGCACAGACGGCCGACGACGGCGGGCGCCGGTTCGCCGCGGGCACCCAACTGGCGCTCTATACCGTGGACGGGTTGGTGGAGGCGCTGGACTGGGCCAACCAGGGCGTGGCCGCCGACGAGACCGCCTGCCTCTGGCTGGCCTACCTGCGCTGGTTCACCGCGCAGGGCCACCGCGCTCCGTCCTCGGCGCCGGTGCCGCCGGCACGCTGGCTCGACGGCCAGGAAGCGGTGCGGCGGCCAACGGCCGCGGACCCGCTGTGCGTGAGCGCGCTGGCCACCGGCGAGATGGGAAGCACCGGCCGGCCCCTGAATGCCGGCGCGCGCGGCAGCGGCGCGGCAGTCCGCTCGGCACCTTTCGGGCTGGTTTCCCGGCTCGACGCCGCCATGGTCGCGCGGCTGAGCAGCAACGGCGCCGCCCTCACCCACGGCGATGCCTCGGACCGCGAATCCGCCGCAGCGTTCAGCCTGCTCATCCATGCCGCTGTGGAAGGTACGGGCAGCCTCCGTGCCTGTGTCGCAAGGGTTGAGGAGTACCTCGGCGGCCAGGCCGGTGCGGACGGCGTGCTGGGGGCGCTGCAGGACGCGGTCGATGCGGCGGACACGGGCACGGATGCAGACGCACCTGCTGCGGCCTCATTCTGCGCCGAGCCGCTGGCCGCCGCCATCCATGCCGTCCTAGCGACCGACGGCGCGGAGCCGGCGCAGCATTTCCTGGACGCTGTCCGGCTCGCGTCGCAGGCGGGGCCCGCCCATGCGGCAGCCGCCGTGATGGCCGGGAGCCTGCTTGGTGCCTTTTACGGCGAGGGCTGCCTGCCCGCGGACGGGCTGGCAGCCCTGGAGGGTGCGGAAGTGGTGCGCACCATGGCGCAGGAGCTGCTGAAGGCTACCGGCGTCGAAGGCTGATGTTGTTGCAGGCCTCGCAGACGTCCTCCGGGATGACGCCGGCCCGCTGGAGCCGGCCGAACACCACGCAGCCGATGCACAGGCCGACGAACGCCTCCAGCGACGCCGCGATGATGAGCACAGCCGTGAGCGCCCAGGCGGCCACGGGGACTCCCGTCAGGTAGAGGACCGCCGCAGCGGTGGACAGTACCGCGCCGATGCCCTGTGCGAAGCGCTTCGGCGGCCCGGCCACGAGGTTGACCTTGCCCAGGCGCGGGGTGATCACCTTCGTTGAGAGCAGCGCCGCCGGTGAGATGCGCGGGCCGAAGAGCACGCGGAGTATGAAGCCGCCGGCGATGAGCACCAGCCCCCAGCCCTGGCCCGTCAACAGCGTGGCGAGGGCGAGCACGACCACGATGCCGGCGGTGACGCGGGCGGCGTATTCGTTCACGGGGTTCGGGAACGCGAAGATCCGGCGCGCCCGCGAGCTGCGGGGTTCGAGCGAGATGAAATCGGGGCGTTCGCGCAACTGGGTCATACAGTCAGGCTAGGCGCGCGCCGCGGCGCCCGGGAAGAAATGTTGCGCACTGTGACAGTTGGCCCGCAGGGCTCCCCGGGCCCGGTTCAGACAGCAGCGGGCCACTCGCCGCCGAGCATTTGCAGGAATTCCGCTGCGGAGAGCACCTCGATCTGCTGGCCGCGCTGGTGCAGCTCGAGCACGCGACGGGCCTTCGTGGTCACCCTCCCGGACCGCAGGTCCGCGGCGGTGAAACCGTCGCCAACCACCAGGACGGTCGTCCTGCGGGTCACCGAACTCGCCGGCTGGGCCCCGAGGGCGGCCGCGCGTTCCTTGGCATGGGCACGCGGCATCCCAAGGTTGCCCGTGAACACCACTGTCTGCCCGAACAGCGGGTGGCTGCGGTCCGCGGCAGGGTTGGCGGGCGGGTTGATCCCCTCGTCGGGCCACCCCGTCCAGGTTGCGGGGGCGGACCGCCGGAGCAGTTCCGTCCGGGTGGACTTGGACAGCTCGTCGAGCCCCGGCCGGTAGGCCTCGAGCCGGCCCTGGGACAGTTGCATCGAGGCGAAAACCCCGGCAATGCTGTCCGCTCCGTTGCGCCGGGCAATGTCAATCATGATGCCGGCGCACGCCCGGGCATCCTCGACGGCGTCGTGGTGGTTCATCAGCGGCACCCCTGCCGCCTCGGCCACGAACGGCAGCGAATACGACGGCAGCGAGTAGCTCCGGCGGGACAGCACCACCGTGCAGGCGTAGTCGTAGGCCGGGCCTGCCATGTCGGAGACTTCCAGGGCCGATCGGATGACCCCGAGGTCGAACGCCGCGTTGTGGGCTACCAGCACGTCGCCGCCAATGAAGCCGCCGATTTCCGGAAAGACATCACCAAAGCGCGGGTGCGACGCGACGTCGTCGGGGGTGATGCCGTGGATGTCGATGTTGCGTGCCTCGAACCGGTCGTAACCGGCCGGCGGACGCATCAGCCAATAACCCTCTTCAACGATTCTCCCGTCGCGGACCTTGCTCAGGCCGACCGAGCAGGGAGAACCGCGGAACCCGTTGGCTGTCTCAAAATCGATAGCGGTAAACTCCAGACCCACGCCCCCAAGGGTACCGGCCGCACGGGCGGCTTCGGCTCAGGAACACGGCCGCTCCGGCCAATCGCGCCCTCCGTCTGGAGCTGGGAGCCGGCCGGGACTTAACCCACTGTTCACGCGCGCGGCCTTCAACAGCCGCACGCGCGGCACTACGCTGACCCCATGGAAACGGCGCAATGGTACGTGTTCGACTACGGCATGGTGATTTCCGAGGCACCCGGCGAGGAGGACTGGCAGGCTCTGCGGGAAGCCTGCGGTCTCGACGTCCAGGATGCGCAGAGCCCCTATTGGACGCACCGCACCGAGTTCGACGCCGGACGGCTGAGCTCCGAGGAGTACTGGAGCCGGGTGCTCGGCCGCGAAGCGGGCGTAGGCCTCGCGGGCAGCCTGGACGCCCTCGACGCGAACGCGTGGTCCCACTGCAACCTCGACACCCTGGATGTGGTCGAGGGCCTCAGCGCGCGCGGCGAGCAGCTGGCCCTGCTGTCGAACATGCCCTCGGCGATGGCCGACGAGTTCTCCGGCGCCGCGTGGTCCCGGTATTTCCGGCACCTGTTCTTCTCCTCACGGCTCGGACTCATCAAGCCTGATCCGCGGGTCTTCGACCACGTGCTGGCCGCGCTCGGCGTTCCCGCGGAGCAGGTGACCTTCGTGGACGACAAACAAGAGAACGTGGATGCCGCGGCGGCCCTGGGTATGCGCGCCATCCTGCACACACCCGGCATTGACCTGCAGCGCGAGATCGGCCTCTGACCCGGCGGCGCAAGCCCCGCGCCGCACACCGCACTGGATACCGCACTGGGCGCCGCGGGCAAAACACGGCAAGATAATGCCATGCCCGAGCTTCCGGAAGTCGCAGGTCTTGTCCGCTTCCTCGACGCCGAGCTCGCCGGGGCCGAGATCGAGACTGTGAGCGTGCTGGCGATTGCCGCCCTGAAGACGGTCGAGCCCCGTTACACCGAACTCGAGGGTCGCCGGGTGCAGCGCGCACTGCGCTTCGGCAAGTTCGTCGCCCTCGACGCCGACGGACTTTACCTCGTCTTCCATTTGGCCAAGGCCGGCTGGCTGCGCTTTGCCGAGGGCGAGCCGGGCACGCTCCCCCGGCCCGGGCGCGGGCCGACAGCACTGCGCGTCCGTCTGGCGACGGCAGGCGGCCCTGCGTGGTTCGACCTGACCGAAGCCGGGACGAAGAAGCGCCTGGCAATCTACGTGGTGGCCAAGCCGCAGGACGTCCCCGGGATCGCCAGCCTGGGCCCGGACCCGCTCGACCCTGCCTTCGGGCAGGAGGAGTTCGACCAACTCCTCACCGCCCACCACGGACAGATCAAGGGGCTGCTGCGGAACCAAGGCATCATCGCAGGCATCGGCAACGCCTACAGCGACGAGATCCTGCACGCCGCCCGGCTCTCGCCCTTCGCGCTGGCCAACGGACTCAAAGACGAGGAGCGGCGCCGGCTGTTCCAGTCCCTGCGCGAGGTGCTTGGCACCGCCATCGAGGCGGCGGCCGGAAAGCCACCGAACTCGCTCAAGGACGCCAAGCGTTCGGGCATGCGCGTGCACGGACGCACCGGCGAGAGCTGCCCGGTCTGCGGGGACACGGTGCGTGAAGTCTCCTTTGCCGACACGTCGCTGCAGTACTGCCCCACCTGCCAGACCTCCGGCCGACTGCTGGCCGACCGCCGCACCTCGCGCTTCCTGAAGTAGTACAGGACCGCCCGGAGGAGCCGGGTGGCCGGTGCCGTAGGCTTTAAGGGTGACTTCCTCCGCGCACGTCCTGGCCGCCCTCGGCGCCGTCCACCCCTCCGCCGGCCTCCTGCCGGGCTGGATGGACCCCAACGTCTTCCTGCGCGACCCGGCCCTGGCGCCGTGGATTGTGCTCGTGGTGTGCGCGGTGCTCTTCGCCGAGACCGGGCTGCTGGTCGGATTCTTCCTGCCGGGCGACTCGATGCTGTTCACCGCCGGGCTGCTGGTGGCCACCGGAACGGTCCACATCAACATCTTCCTGCTGGGCGCCGCTGCCTTCGTCGCCGCATTCGCCGGCGACCAGGCCGGCTACCTGATCGGCCGGAAGGCGGGCCCGGCTGTGTTCAACAAGCCCGAATCCAGGCTGTTCCGGCAGGAATACGTGGACAAGGCGCACGCCTTCTTCGTCAAGTACGGCGGGCGCTCAATCATCCTCGCCCGCTTCGTGCCGATCGTACGGACCTTCATTCCCGTCGTCGCCGGCGTGGCCCGCATGCATTACCGGACCTTCATTGTCTACAACGCGGTGGGAGCCCTGCTGTGGGGCGTGGGCGTGACGCTGCTGGGTTTCTGGCTGGGGCAGTTCACCTGGGTGGGACAAAACATCGACCTGATCTTCATCGTGATCGTGCTCGTTTCGGTCATCCCGATCGGCCTCGAGCTGTTCAAGGCCCGCCGCAACGGCCGGGCATCGGCGGCACAGGAAACGGCCGCGGAGGAACCCTCCGAGCTGGACCGCTAACCCAGCGCCTCGACAATCGCCGGCAGCAGTGCCCGGAACGCCTGGCCCCGGTGGCTGATGGCGTTCTTTTCCTCGCGGCTGAGCTCCGCGCAGCTGCGGTCCATTCCCTTCGGCACCAGAATCGGGTCGTAGCCGAACCCGTGAGCACCGCGCGGCTCGCGCAGCAGCGTGCCTTCCAGTTGGCCGTACTCCACGACGGTGGAGGCGTGCTCGCCGGGAAGCGCCAGCGCGGCCGCGCAGACGAAGGCCGCGCCCCGGTGTTCCTCCGAGATGTCTGCCAGTTGTGCCAGCAGCAAACGCAGATTGGCCTCGTCGTCGCCGTGCCGGCCGGCCCAGCGGGCCGAAAAAATTCCGGGGGCACCCCCGAGTACGTCCACGGCCAGACCCGAATCGTCGGCAATCGCGACCAGCCCGGTTGCCTTGGCGACCGCCTTGGCCTTCAGCAGCGAGTTCTCAGCGAAGGTCACGCCCGTCTCGGCGACGTCGGGGGCCCCGACGGAGGGCGCGTCCACCACCTCGGTGTCCACGTCCAGTCCCGGGACCTGGCCGCGGAGCAGGTCCCGCAGCTCGCGCAGTTTTCCCTTGTTGTGGGTGGCCAGCACCAGCCGCGGGGCACTCACGGGCGGCCCTCTTCGAGGGTGTCGCGCTGGATGTCCGCCAGCTGGGCCGTCCCCAGCAGCGCAAGATCCAGCAGCGCATCCAGTTCGGCGCGGTCGAAGGGCGCTCCCTCGGCGGTTCCCTGGACTTCCACGAACTTGCCCGATCCGGTCACCACGACGTTCATGTCGGTCTCGGCGCGCACGTCCTCGATGTACGGCAAGTCCAGCATCGGGATGCCGTCGATGATGCCGACGCTCACCGCCGCAACGGTATCGACCAGCGGCTCTGCGTTGCGCGCGACCAGTTTCTTCTCCTTGGCCCAGCGCAGCGCTTCCGCCAGTGCCACGTAGGCGCCGGTGATCGCCGCCGTCCGGGTGCCCCCGTCAGCCTGGAGCACGTCGCAGTCCAGCACCACGGTGTTCTCGCCGAGGGCCTTCGTGTCGATGATCGAGCGCAGCGAACGCCCGATCAGCCGGGAGATTTCGTGCGTGCGGCCGCCGATCTTGCCCTTGACCGATTCGCGGTCGGAGCGGGTGTTGGTGGCCCGGGGCAGCATCGCGTACTCGGCGGTGACCCAGCCCCGGCCCTCGCCCTTGAGCCAGCGCGGCACGCCCTCGGTGAAGGACGCGGTGCACAGCACCCGGGTGTTGCCGAACTCGATCAGCGCGGATCCTTCCGCCTGCTTGGACCAGCCCCTGGTGATGCTGATCGGGCGCAGCTGTGTCGGGGTGCGCCCGTCGGCGCGGATCACGGTGGTCTCGGAGGACGTGTCGGCTGAAGTCATGCCTCCAGCTTATCGGCCGCCCCGGCACGCCGGGCCCGGGCCTGGGGCAGGGAGCCGTGCCCGGCCCCGGGCCCGGGTGCCGGCTTCAGATGTGGTAGTGGACGCCTGCCACCGCGACCGCGAGGCCGCCGTCGAACGCGGGCCGGGCCTCGGCGAGCACCGTGGCCGCATCGGTCCAGACCGGCAGGTGGGTCAGCAGCAGCCGCCGGGCCCCGGCCTCGGCAGCGGCCTCGGCGGCGCGCTTGCCCGTCAGGTGCACGCCGCTGATGCCGTCGTCGCGCCCTTCCTGGAAGGCGGCCTCGCACAGGAACAGGTGCGCGTCCCGTGCGGCGTCCACCAGGGCCGGGCACGAGTCGGTGTCCCCGGAGTAGGCCAGGGTGGTCACCCGGGGGACGCCGGTGCCGTCCCACTCGGTGGTCTCCACCCGCAGTGCGTACGCTTCCTCAACCGGGTGGTTCACCGCGTACGGCGTGACCCGGAACGGGCCCACCTGCACCGGCGTGCGCTCGGCCCAGTTCCTGAAATCGAATTCCTCGCGCATCCCCGGCTCCAGATCCAGGCCGTACGCGGTGGCGATCCGGTCCGCCGTCGCGGCCGGGCCCCAGACCTTGACCCGCCCCGCCTTCCAGCCCTGCGGGTCCCAGCGCACCGCCACGTGGAGGCCGCACAGGTCCATGCAGTGGTCCGGATGCAGGTGGCTGAGGAATATGGCGTCAATGTCCTGCAGGTCCAGGTAACGCTGCACCGCCCCCAGGGCGCCGCTGCCGAGGTCCAGCAGCACGCGCCAGGTGCGGTCGCCGTCGTTTGCCGTCAGCAGGTAGCACGACGCCGGCGACTGCGGGCCGGGGAACGAGCCGCTGCAGCCGACGATGGTCAGCTTCATGGGGTGGCGCCGTGCGCGACGAAGTTGGAGATGCGGGCCTGCCCGCCGTCGGCCCGGGCCGCGGCGATCATCTCCGGCGTGATGCGGGCCATGCTCCCGGTCGGATAGTGGGCCGCCACATGGTCCACGTGTTCGACGGAGAGGACCTCGGGGCCGAGGAACCGGCGGGCCAGGACTTCGAACTGGGCTGCGTCCCCGGTGGCAATGAAATGGTGCTTCGGTGCGGCGGCGTCGGTGCGCTCCAGTCCGTGCGAGACGAGCGCCCGGTAGACGTCCTTGGCCGTCTCCTCCGCACTGGAGACCAGGGTGACCTGCTCGCCCATGACGTAGGAAATGACGCCGGTCAGCAGCGGATAGTGGGTGCAGCCGAGCACCAGCGTGTCCACGCCGGCACTGCGCAGCGGCGCGAGGTATCCCTCGGCAGCGGAAAGCAGTTCCGGGCCCGAGGTGATCCCGGCCTCGACGTAATGCACGAAGTCGGGGCAGGCGGCCGAGGTGATGCGCAGATCCGGCGCAGCGGCGAAAGTGTCCTCGTAGGCCCGGGAACCGACAGTGGCCGAGGTCCCGATCACGCCGACGCGGCCGGTGCGGGTGGCCGCCACCGCGCGGCGCACGGCCGGCTGGATGACCTCGATGACGGGGATGCCGTAGCGGGCGGTGTACCGCTCGCGCGCGTCGCGCAGCACGGCCGCCGAGGCGGAGTTGCAGGCGATCACGAGCAGTTTCACGCCCGAGTCCACCAGTTCGTCCATCACGCCCAGCGCGTTGGCGCGGACCTCGGCGATCGGCAGCGGGCCGTAGGGCCCGTTGGCGGTGTCCCCGACGTAGAGGATCGACTCGTTGGGAAGCTGGTCAATGACCGCACGTGCGACGGTCAAACCACCGACGCCGGAATCGAATATGCCGATCGGCGCGGAGTTTCCACGCTCCCGTCGGCCCTCCATCGCAGCTGAGCTCATGATCTAACGAGAATAGTTTGTCTTCGCCGCCAAGGTTAACTTTGGGCCACGTTCCGTTTGTCACACGTGTCGCCGCGGTGCGGCGGGCTGCCGCGGCGACGGGAGGACCTACAGGCTGCGCAGCATCGCCTGGACGAGGGACTCCTGCAGCCAGGAGACGAAGTTGTAGACCAGCGCCAGATAACTGTCCACGTCCTTGGCCTGGCTCCAGTCCATCATGGCGTTGATCGCTTCGGCGTCCTTCTCGTCCTTGATCTGCAGGCGTTCGGCCAGCACCAGGCGCACGTCGTTGAGGGCCATCGCCCAGAGCCGCGCATCGTTCTGGCTGAGCGTGAGCTGCTTGGCGTCCAGACCCAGCGCGGCCGCCCGGAGCGCGCCGATCTTCGTCTCCCGGAGCGAGCGCTCCGTGAGCTGGCGGAACTCGAGGGCCGCTGCGTCGTCGTCGCGCACGGCATTGGGCAGCAGCCGCTTGAGCGCGGCGTCCGTCGGCTCGGCCACGTCCGGATCGAACCCGACCAGCGCAGCGAGCGGGTCCTGGTGGGCCGGGGTTGCGGGTTCGAGCATCTCGATGACGTCGTCGAAGAGGTTCCGGAGCAGGTCCCGCTCCGCCGGTTCCAGGTATCCGGTGATGCCCTTGAGCCCGTACTTGAAGGCCTTGGCCACTAGGAAATCCTCACTGCTGGTCCTGCTTCTGGATGGTCGCCCACAGCCCGTAGGAGTGCATGGCGACGGCGTGCTGCTCCATTTTTTCGCGGCTGCCGGAGGCGACGGCCGAGCGGCCCTGCGTGTGCACCTGCATCATCAGCTCGTGGGCTTTCGCCTCGGAGTAGCCGAAGTAGCTTTGGAAGACATAACTGACATAGCTCATCAGGTTGACGGGGTCGTTCCAAACGATCACAACCCACGGAACGTCGCTGGCTGTCAGTTCCTCGCTGCTGGTCTCCTGCCGCAGGTCTTCGGAGGGCGCGGTGCTGACGGTCATTGATCCATTCTAGGTCGTCCCCGCTGGCCGGCCGCCCCGGCGCTACTCAGCGCCGGCGCTCCGCCACTAAAGTGGTCAGGGTGACTACCTCAGCCGGCTGGGCACCGCCCAGGACGTCCCTGTTCACGGACCACTACGAACTGACCATGCTGCAGGCCTCCCTGCGCTCCGGCGCCGCCCACCGCCGGTCGGTGTTCGAGGTCTTCGCCCGGCGCCTTCCGGAGGGCCGCCGCTACGGCATCGTCGGCGGCACCGGGCGGTTGCTCGAGGGCCTGGCGAACTTCCGCTTCGGGCCCGAGGAACTGGATTTCCTCGCCCGGACGCACGTGGTGGACGACGCGACGCTTGAGTACCTCGCGGGCTTCCGCTTCTCCGGGGACATTTACGGCTACGCCGAAGGCGACGCGTACTTCCCCTACTCCCCCATCCTGATCGTCGAGTCCAGCTTTGCCGAGGCGTGCATCCTGGAAACGTTCGTGCTCTCGGCGCTCAACCATGACAGCGCGATCGCCTCGGCCGCCTCCCGGATGACGACGGCCGCCGCCGGCCGGCCCTGCATCGAGATGGGCTCGCGCCGCACGCAGGAGGAATCCGCCGTCGCGGCCGCCCGTGCCGCCGTCATCGCCGGATTCGCCAGCACCTCCAACCTCGAGGCCGGCCTGCGCTACGGGGTGCGGACCGTCGGCACCGCCGCCCACTCCTTCACGCTGCTTCACGACACCGAGCGGGACGCGTTCGCGGCGCAGATCGACGCTCTCGGCAAGGGAACCACGCTGCTCGTGGACACCTACGACGTCGCCGCCGCGGTGCGGACGGCGGTCGAGCTGGCCGGGCCGGAACTCGGCGGCGTCCGGCTCGACTCCGGGGACCTGCTCACGCAGGCGCGGGAAGTGCGGGCCCTGCTGGACTCGCTCGGGAACCACAACACGCGGATCACTGTCACCTCTGACCTGGACGAGCACGCCATCGCGGCGCTCGCCTCGGCGCCGGTGGACGCGTACGGCGTCGGCACCTCCCTGGTCACCGGCTCCGGCGCGCCGACCGCCAGCATGGTGTACAAGCTGGTGGCCCGCGCGGACGACGGCGGCCCGCTGGTCTCGGTCGCGAAGACCTCCCCCAACAAGATTTCCCACGGCGGCCGCAAGTACGCGCTGCGCCGCCTTGACGAGCACGGCACCGCCCAGGCCGAGGTCATCGGCGTCGCGCACCGCCCGATCGACGACGGCGACGACCGCTCGCTGCTGCACCAGTTCGTCCGGGACGGCGAGCTGCTGCCGGGCTGGACCGGCGCGGAGGGCGTGCGCCGCGCAGCGCAGCGCCATGCCGACACGATGGCCGAACTGCCCGCCGCGGTCCGCCGCCTGCAGCGGGGCGAGCCGGCCCTGCCGACCGAATTCGAGGAGCAGTCATGACCCGTGCCCTGATCGTGGTGGATGTGCAGAACGACTTCTGCGAAGGCGGATCGCTGGCGGTGACCGGGGGCGCGGACGTCGCAGGCCGGATCAGCGAGTACATCGAAGAGCATTACGACGAGTTCGACCACATTGTGGCCACGCAGGACTGGCATGTGGACCCGGGGAGCCACTTCTCCGAAAACCCTGACTACGTGAACAGCTGGCCGGTGCACTGCGTGGCCGGGTCGGACGGCGCACAGACCCACCCGGACTTCGACACCGAGCATGTCGAGGCGTTCTTCCGTAAGGGCCGTTTCGAGGCCGCGTATTCCGGCTTCGAGGGCCTGCTCGCCCCGGATGAGGAGGTGCCGACCGGGGACCGCCGCGTCGGGGCCGCCGTCCAGGCCGGCGAGGAAGAGGACGAGGACGCCGTCGGCCTGGACGACTGGCTGCAGCAGCACGAGGTGGACGAGGTGGTGGTGGTCGGGCTGGCGACGGACCACTGCGTGCGTGCCACCGCGCTTGACGCCGTCCAGGCCGGCTACTCGACCACGGTGGTGCGGGACCTGACCGCCGGCGTCGCCGAAGACACCACCGAGGCGGCGCTTGAAGAACTCGAAGACGCCGGGGTGGACATCGTCTGAGCCGGGGCGGCGGGCCGGCGAACCGGCTTCGCGCAGCGGCGTTGGCAACTCGGACCGGCGATAGCGGAACTTCGCTAACGCCCGTCCGGGTTCCTCACGGTCACGTCCGTGTTCCCCACGGGCAGGCCGCGGCTACTTGCGGCCGATGAACCAGTCCTGGAGCTTCTTGAGCCGGTCCTGCAGCTGCGCCTCGTTGGCCTGCGCGACGGCGGGGCCGCCGCAGAGCCGGCGAAGCTCGCTGTGCACCAACCCGTGCGGCATCCCGGAGCGCGCAGCCCAGGCCGCCACGTTCTTGGCGAGTTCGGCGCGGAGCTCCTTGAGCATGCGGTGGTCGACGACGGCGGGAGCCTCCGGAGCCGGCGCTGCGCCCGGCGTCTTCTTGCGCCGGCTCTGCTGCTCGTGCTGGCGCTGGCGCAGCAACAGGCCGACCTGTTCGGCGTCCAGCAGGCCCGGGATGCCGAGGAAGTCCAGCTCGTCCTCGCTGCCGACCTCGGCGCCGGTGCCGAATTCGCCGCCGTCGAAGAGCACGCGGTCGAAGGAGGCCTGCGATTCGAGCGCCTCGTACTTGCCTTTCGTCAGGGAGTCGGAGGCCTTTTCCTCGCGGTTGGCCTCCTCCATGAGGGCGTCCTCGAGTGCGAAGTCCTCGGCGTCCTCGTTGACCGGCCGGTCCAGGGCGTGGTCGCGCTCGAGTTCGAGCTGGTTCGCGAGCGCCATCAGGTTCGGCACGGACGGCAGGAAGACCGATGCCGTTTCGCCGCGTTTGCGGGCACGGACGAAGCGGCCGACGGCCTGGGCGAAGAACAACGGTGTGGCAGTCGATGTCGCGTACACGCCGACGGCGAGGCGTGGCACGTCCACGCCTTCGGACACCATGCGGACGGCAACCATCCAGCGCTGCTCCCCCGCGGAGAAGTCTTCGATCTTCTGCGAGGCGCCCACGTCGTCAGAGAGGATCACTGTCGGCGATTCCCCGGTGATGCGCTTGAGCTGGCCCGCGTAGGCCCGCGCGTCGTCGTGGTCGGTGGCGATGACCAGGCCGCCGGCGTCGGGAACAGCGCGGCGCACCTCGGTGAGGCGCTTGTCGGCTGCGGCGAGGACGGCCGGGATCCATTCGCCGGTCGGGTTCAGGGCGGTCCGCCAGGCCTGCGCGGTGATGTCCTTGGTGACAGCCTCGCCCAGGGTCGCTGCCATCTCATCGCCCGCGCTGGTGCGCCAGCGCATCTGGCCGGAGTACGCCATGAACATCACGGGCCGGACCACATGGTCCTTCAGGGCGGCACCGTAGCCGTACGTGTAGTCCGCCCGCGAGCGCCGGATCCCGTCCTTGTCCTCGGCGTATTCGACAAACGGGATGGCCGCCGTGTCGGACCGGAACGGGGTACCCGTCAGGGCCAGCCGGCGGGAGGCGGGCTCGAAGGCCTCACGGATGCCGTCGCCCCAGGACAGCGCGTCGCCGCCGTGGTGGATCTCATCCAGGATCACCAGGGTGCGGGCGGCCTCGGTCTTGGCGCGGTGCAGCATCGGCTTGCTGGCCACCTGCGCGTACGTGACCGCGACGCCGATGAAGTCCGCGCCGTGCCGGCCGTCCGCGTTTTTGAAGTTCGGATCGATGGAGATGCCGACACGTGCCGCGGCGTCGGCCCACTGGCGCTTGAGGTGGTCGGTGGGGGCCACGATGGTCACCCGGTTGATGGTGCCGCGCTCCAGCAGCAGGGAGGCGACGCGCAGCGCGAAGGTCGTCTTACCGGCGCCCGGCGTCGCCACCGCGAGGAAGTCCTGCGGGGCCATGTTCAGGTACCGATCCAGGGCCTCCGCCTGCCAGGCGCGCAGTTTGGGGGCGGTCCCCCAGGCGGCCCGTTCCGGGTAGGCCGGAGGCAGGGTGGGGCCCGAGCCGAAGAGGGTTTCCGTCACGCCGCGGCTGCCTTGTCCGAACCGGCGGCGAGGGGTGCGGCACCGCCGGGGATGCGGAAGCCCGCGACAGCGGCAAGCGCCGCAAAGAAGGCCAGTATTGCCCAAATCACTACGTAAACTCCGGCCTCAGAAGGTTGTATCGGATTCCGCAGCAGCGCGTACACAGTCCCGGCTCCAGCAGTTCCAATCACTCCACCGAGCATATCGGCCAGCTGCAGAGAAGCCGAATTCCGCCCCCTGTCCTGCTCGTTGGAGAGCTCCAGCACGAGGACCGAGGTGCGCGAGAGCGCCACCCCCATCGCAAAGCCGGAACCGACCCAGACCAGCCCCGGGATCCAGCCCGGCAGCGACGGCCATGCAGCCAGCGCCATCAGCGAAAGCGTCACCGCCAGCAGCACCGGAGCCAGCCGGAGCATCCAGTCCTTGCCGCGCCGGATCCGGGCGTGCGTGACCGAGCCGAGCGTCCAGCCGACGGCGCCCCCGGTGAGCGCCAGCCCTGCGGCGGACGGTTCGATGCCGCGCGTGCTCACGAGCATCAGCGGCACGAACGCCTCCGCCCCGAAGAACGCCAGGGTGAGCAGGCCGCGGGCGACAACCACGCTCGGCAGGCCCCGGCGCAGCCGGAAGGTGCCGGCCGGCAGCAGCCGCGGGGCGGCGAGGACGACGGCGGCCAGGCCCGCAGCACCGAGCAAAAGACTCCATGCCCCCGCCCCGCCAGCCGCGTCGTGGGCCGCCCACTGCCCCGCGAACACTCCGACGGCAAGCACCAGGCCCAGCAGCGCGCGCCGGCCGCCCGCCGCCGGGTCCGTCGAGGGCTCCGCGGGCGGTCCGAGCCGGCGCACCGTCGACCAGACCAGGCCCACCGCCCCGAGCACGAAGGGAGCGACGCCAAAGAACACCCAGCGCCAGGAGACGTGTTCGGCCAGCAGCCCCGCAATGTAGGGGCCCACGAGCGAGGGGACGACCCACGCCGCGGAGAACCAGCCGAACAAGGTCGGTTGCAGCCGCGGCGGGAGTGCCTGGCCGATGATGACGTAGAGCGGCACAATCAGGAACCCGCCGCCCAGGCCGGACACCATGCGGCCGAGCGTGAGCAGGGTGAAGTCGGCTGCTGCGCCGGAGACCACAAGCCCGGAGCACATCAGCACCAGCCCGGTCAGCAGCGACGGCCGCGGGCCCTTCAGGTCGCACCAGACTCCGGCGGACGCCGTCGCCACGAGCGAGGCCGTCAGGTACATCGAAAAGGCCAGCCCGTAGCTGGAGCGGCCGTGAAGTTCGTCAGCGACCACCGGCATGGCGGTCGCCACGGCCATCGCTTCGAACGCCGTGCAGGTGACAATGGCCAGCAGCCCGATCACGAGCCCCCGGTGCTCGGCGCCCATCAGGCCCGGCGCCTCCGCGCCCCCACGTGCGGCCCGGAGGGCACGGATTTTCCCCCAAACGGCCACTTACTTGTCGGAGCCGGAATCGTCCTTGCCCGGGCGGAGGCCTTCGTAGATCTGCTTGCACTCGGGGCAGACCGGGAACTTCTGCGGATCCCGGCCGGGCACCCAGACCTTGCCGCAGAGGGCGATCACGGGCTCGCCGGACAGGGCCGACTCCATGATCTTTTCCTTGCGTACGTAGTGGGCGAACCGCTCGCGGTCCCCCGGCTCGACTTCCTCGCGCAGTTCCTCGCGCTCGATGACGGCGGTGGAGGAACCGGGGCCGGAGGCTTCCCGCTGGGGGTCGTTTTCGAAGGGATCCGGTGGCATGCTCATGCGTGCCATTCTACGCGTGCCCCTCCGGCGCCCGGCTAGAGCCCCTGCCATGCCGGCTTGCCGTTGTAGCTGTGCCGGTAGTACTCGGAGAGCTGCAGCGCGGAGGCGGCTGCGGCGTCGACCAGCACGCTCACGTGGGGGTGCAACTGGAGCACGGATGCGGGGCAGATCGCCGCAACGGGGCCTTCGACGAAGTCGTGGACCGCCTCCGCTTTGCGCGCCCCCGCCGCCACGAGGACGATGTGCCGCGCCTCCAGGATGGTCCCCAGCCCCTGCGTGACCACGTGCCTGGGCACGTGCTCGAGGCCGCCGAAGAAACGGGAGTTGTCCCGGCGCGTCTGCTCCAGCAGCGTCTTGATCCTGGTCCGGGAGGACAGCGAGGAGACGGGCTCGTTGAACCCGATGTGCCCGTCCGTGCCGACCCCCAGCAGCTGCACATCCACTCCTCCCGCCGACCGGATAGCCGCCTCGTACTCCAGGCAGGCAGCAGGCAGGTCCTGTGCGGCGCCGTCGGGGCAGAGGACGCGGTCCGCCGGCAGGTCCATCCGGTCGGTGAAGTCGCGGCGGATCACCTCCCGGTAGGACTGAGGGTGGTCCGGAGCAAGCCCGACGTATTCATCCAGAGTGAAGACGCGGGCGCCGGCGAAGCTCAGGCCCTGCTCCCGGTGCCGCCGCACCAGCTCGTCATAGACCGGCAGCGGCGAGGAACCGGTGGCCAGGCCGAGGACGGCGTCCGCCTTGCGCGCCAGCAGCGATTCGACGACGTCGGCCGCGAGCGCGCCGATCTGCTTCGCGCCGGGCAGGATGACCACTTCCATGCCGCACCTTCCTTCCCGCCGGTTGCCGTCCGCCTTCCCTGGACACCGCCGGCGAGCCCGGGAGCAGCAGCTATTCGGGCTCCGGCTGGCCGGCGCCGATCATGGCTTCGGGCGACCAGCTGAGCTTCACCGCGAAATGACCCTCGTGGCTGGACTTGGCCACCAAGGCTCCGGCCTCGCCGGCGAGCTTCACGCCAAACTGGACTTCCACTTTCCCCGCCGGTAATTCGCTGAGGGATTCCACGGTGGCACGCGCGATGGAACGCACGACCGAGAGCGCATCCTCGAACCGCCGTCCGGCGTCGACGATGCCGTGCTCATTGCGCAACGGGTGCTCCACCCCGTAGCTGTTGTCCTCGACCTCGACCAGCACCACTCCGGAGCCAACCTCGTAGCGCATCACTTCGGTCATGCGCGCCTCCCGTTACGCGTACCAGAACCAGCCCGGCGGCTGCCAGGAGGACGGCACCTCGTGGCCGCTGAACTGCTCGCACCGGCCGCAGGTGTAGCTCGCGCTGGCAGCCCGGGTGGTGCCGTCCCGCAGGACGCGCGGCGGAGTGTAGCTTTCCACGATCAGGTACTCGTCACTTTGGCACCGGCTGCAGAACGGCACCTGCGGCGACTGGGCGTGCCGCTGGCGCCGGACGGCCGTACTGGTCAGCTGGCGTCCGTGGTGGGCATGGGGGGTCAGAGTCTTCATCGAGCATCCCGCCTCACTGGGTCACAAAGGCCCGGGAGCACGCGCAGCTTCTGCCGCGTGGCGTCCAGGGGATTCACTTTGAGTATGCCGGAGCCGCGCTCGGACGATCTAGGCCTTAGGACCCTAGCGCGACGCCGGGCGGTTCACCGGCGGGAGTTTCAGCTCAGTAGACGGAACGTGCGGCGGCGCGCTCGTACTGCGGAGCCCACTCAAGGCTGTAGCCCAGTTCGAAGGCGGCCCGCTGCCACCAGTGCGGATCGCGCAGGGCCGCCCGGGCCAGGAAGACGCCGTCGGCCTGGCCTGTTGCGACGATGTGTTCGGCCTGCACGGCGGACGTGATGAGCCCGACGGCGCCTACGGCAATGCCCGCCTCGCGGCGCACCTGGGCAGCGAAGCCGGTCTGGTAGCCGGGGCCGACGGGAATCCTGGTGCCGGCCACCGCGCCGCCGGTGGAGACGTCCACCAGGTCCACGCCGTGCTCCTTGGCCCGGCGGGCCAGACGCACCGAACTGTCGCCGTCGATGCCTCCCTCGGCCCAGTCGCTGGCGGAGATGCGCAGCAGCAGGGGCATCCCGTCGGGAATCCGGGCACGCACGGCGTCGATGACCTCAAGCGTGAGCCTGCTGCGGCCCTCTTCGTCCCCGCCCCAGGCGTCGGTGCGGGTGTTTACGAGCGGGCTCTGGAACTGGTGCAGCAGATAGCCGTGGGCGCCGTGGAGTTCGATCGTGTCGAACCCGGCCCGGACGGCCCGGTCGGCGGCGTCCGCGAAGTCCTGGATCACGCCCCGGATGTCCGCCTCGGTCATGGCCTGCGGCGCAGCGTAGCCCTCAAAGGCCGACGTCGTGGGCCCGAGGGTGCTCCAGCCGCCGTCGTCGGCCGGGACAGTGCCGGAACGCCCGGCGAAGGGCCAGTACACCGATGCCTTGCGGCCCGCGTGGGAGAGCTGCACCCCGATCTTGGCGTCGGAAGAGCTGAAGCGGTGCACGAAGGAGGTGATCCGCTGCCAGGCTTCGGCTTGATCGTCATTCCACAGGCCCGCGTCGCGGGGGCTGATGCGCCCCTCTGGACTGACCGCGGCGGCCTCGGTCATGACCAAGGCCGCGCCGCCGGTGGCGAACGCCCCCAGATGGACCAGGTGCCAGTCATGGGGCACGCCTGGCGCGGCCACGGGGTCGCACGAATACTGGCACATGGGCGAAACCCAGCCGCGGTGGCTGAGCTCAAGCGACCGGAGGGACAGCGGACGGAAAAGGGCCGGGACCGAGTTACTCACAGTTCACGCTAACACTGGCGGCCGCTCCCGCATTCCCGAGGGGTGCTGCGGGCCGCTTAGAACAGGGCCCGCGCGAGAGCAGCGCGCGCCTTGGCGACCCGGGGGTCCGATCCTCCGACGACGTCGAACAGCTCCAGCAGCCGCAGCCGCACCGTCTCACGCTCCGGGCCGAAATTGCGGGCGATGAAGCCGACCAGGCGGTCCAGCGCGTCCTCCACGTGGCCGCCGACGAGGTCCAGGTCCGCCACACTGAGCTGGGTTTGCAGGTCATCGGGCTGTTCGGCGGCGGCGGTGCGCAGCGCCGCGGCGTCCTGCGCCGAGACCTGCTCCACCCGCTGCATCAGCTGCACCTGGGCCAGGCCGGCTTTGGCGTCCGCATCCGCGGGCTGTTCGGCCAGGGCCTTCCGGTAGGCCTCCGCAGCCCCGGCCCAGTCCCCCGCCTCGATTGCGTCATAGGCGTCCTGGTGCAGCGGCGGCAGCGGTGCCGGCTGTTCCTCCCCGCCGGCCGGCGCTTCGTCCAGCGTGCCGGAGACCCCGTTGGCCTCGGCAACCTTGAGCAGCTCCGCGAAGAAGCTGCGGATCTGCTCCTCCGGCACGGGTCCCTGGAACAGCGGCACCGGCTGGCCCTTGAGGACCGCCACTACCGTCGGCACGCTCTGCGCCTGGAAGGCCTGGGCAATCTGGGGGAAAGCCTGCGCGTCGACGCTGCCGACCAGGATCCGTCCCGGGTTCTCGTCGGCCACCTTCTGCAGGACGTCCGTCAACTGCGAGCTCTGCGGCGACACGGGCGCCCAGAGGTTCATCACCACGGGGACGCGGTTGGAGAGCTGGACCAGGTCAGGGAAGTTCTGCTCGGTCACCTCGACCGGACCGCTGCCTCCCGGGGCCTCGCCGGCGGCAGGCGCGGAGGCCGGCGTGCGCGGGGTCTTCAGGGAGGACAGGTCGACCGCTCCGCGCAGGTTCAACGAGGCCGACGCGGCAGCAGGATTGGCAGGACGGGATCCGGGCACGCTCATGCTCCCACTCTACCCAGAAGGGCGGCCCGGATACCTCCGGACCGCCCTTCTGCCGCGCCGCATCCAGCGACGGGTCCGGACTGCCTACTTGAACTTGGCTCCGGCCAGGCCGCGCGTTGCGCCGACAACCTGGAGCTTGTCGTTGGAACCGGCCGGCGGGACGTACACCATCACTGACTCACCGAAGGTGAGCTCCATGCCGGTGGTGCTTTCCTTCGCACCGGCCAGCGCCGCGGCGTCGTCGTTCACCACGAGCTTGTCGCCGGAATTCTTCGGAGTGCCGTCAATGCCGAACTCAAGGTGCCCCACCACGAGGGCCCCGCCGTCGGCGGTGCGGAAGACGCGCGTGTCCTTTTCCACTGGCTTGTGGCTGAAGCTGAGCTTGCCGTTGGCGGTGCTCTTGACCAGAGCCTGCTCGTAGGAGAGCGTGTCCTTCACATAGGCGTTGTCGGCAATCTTGTCCGCCCAGGAGCTTCCGGCCGAAGTCAGCCTGTCCCCCAGTCCGTCAAGAGCCTGCTTGGCCGAAATCTTCAAGCCGGCGGCATCACCGGGCTGCAGCACGTCGGCACCCTCCGGCTTGGCGTTCGGAAAGGTCATGCCCGGCAGCAACGGCGAGGCACCCACCAGCTGGTAGTTCTCGCGGGGGCCGGTCTGCTCCAGGGTCAACAACTGCGGCACCGTGTTGTTCGGGCCCTGCGTGACGGCGACGACGTCGCGCGGCCACTCACGCTTGGTGCTGATCACGCTGGTGAGCAGCTTCGTGGCCGAGACGGGGGCCGCCGGCTGGTAGCTGCCGACCTTGGACCGGATCTTGTAGTTCGCGGACCGGGTCTCCAGCGCCACCCCGGCAACCCGGGGCTTGAGCTGCCCGGCATCCTTGGCGGCGTCGGCCTTGGCCACGACCCCTGCCGTCTGCTCAAGGATGCGCGCGAGCTGGCTGTCGGTCACGACGGGAGCGGCGGGAGCCGGGCTGGCGGCGGACGGGGACGGCGCGGGCGTGGTGGCAGCCTGCGCCACGGAACCGCCCAGGGTGGTGCCGCCGAGCACCAGGGCAAGCGCTCCCCCGGCTGCGGCCCGGCGGACGCTGAACGCGCTGGGTGCGGACCCCCCGGTGCCGGGACCGGATGCAGCGCCGGGACCGGATGCAGTGCGCGGCGCACCGGAGGCAGCGCGGCCGCCGTTACCGCGCCGGGGGCCTCCGCCACGGCGGCCGAGCAGGAAGAGGGCGATGCCGGCGAGCAGGGCGATCACGCCGAGCACGATCAGCGGCACGGCCCAGGGGGTGGAATTGTCGTTGGGCCAGGTCACCGAAATGTCCGACGGGGCCGGAGCTGTTCCGTCGGAGGCGACCAGCAGCGACCAGTTGCCGTCCGCGGGCAGGTTCCAGGTGTACTTGAGCTCGCCGTTGCCCGACTCCTCATGTTCCCAGAGGTCGGCGCCGGAAGGGTTGGGTGCCTTGGCGTCACCGGCCGTGTACTTCTCCTGCAGCGACTTCAGGTCCGCCGAGGCGCCGGTCATGGTGTTGTGCGCGGCGCCGTCAACCCAGGCATTGACGTCGTCGGTGCGCCCGGCGGCGACAACGAAACTGCCGGGGGCCTTGACAGTCACCGTGACGGTGCCGGAGCGCACGTCGCGGGTGGCGCCGTCGATGACGGTCAGCGGGGCGGCCTTGGCGTCCTTCGGGGACGCAGCGGTAACAGTATCGGCCGGGGTCCACCACGTACGTTGGCCGATCCCCAGGATAAGGAGCACGAGGCCCACGAGGGCCAGGGCAACTGGAAGTCTGGTGCGCACAAAAATACCTATCATTCGTCGGCGGGACCTATCAATGGTAACGGTTTTGTTACTTTGCTGTTAGTTGGGGCCGTTCGCCGGCGCCCGCGGGCCCTCCGCACCGGCGCCGGGACCGGCTGATACTCTGGCGGGATTGGGCCGCCTGCGCGGGCCGATGCCGCGGCGCCCGGGCGCCACCCGACTGAAGATGCAAAGGCAGCGAAACAGTTGACGAGCGAGAACAGCCCCCATGACGGCGACCGGCACGGCCAAGCCGGTCCGGCGCCCGCAGCTCAGGAGCATGCCGCCCACGAGGGCCATCCGCACGCCAAGCCCGGAGTCTTCGACAGCGTCCTGATCAAGCTCCGCCGCCCGATTCCCGGCGCCCAGCCCCGGATCCGCTTCGAGATGCCGCCCGTGGGGGACGGCTCCGGCGCCGAACATGTCGCCGTCGACATCCCCGGCCTGCAGCAAGGCGGCCATACCAAGGTCTCGCTGCAGAACCCCATTTACCTGGGCTTCATGGCCGCCGTAGGCGTGGGCGCGGCCCTGATGCTCTACTTCATCATGACCAGCACCACGCAGCTGTTGCTGTGGATCCTCGCTGCTCTCTTCATTGCGCTCGGACTGGACCCGGTCGTGCGCTGGCTCGAGGCCCGCAAGGTCCCGCGGCCCGCGGGTATCGCGCTCACCCTGCTGGTCCTGCTGGGCCTGGTGGCTGGATTCTTCGCCACTCTGATCCCCACCATCATCGACCAGACCTCCCAGCTGGTGGAAAAGGCACCCACCTGGATCAACGACTTCCTCGCCTCGGACTTCTTCAAGTCCGCGGACAGCCAGTTCCATGTCAGCCAGCGCGTCGGTGAGGAGCTGAACAAGTTCCTGCAGAACTCCGCGGCGGTGGGCGGCATCGCCGGCGGCGTGCTCGGCGTCGGCACCACCATTGCCAACGGGCTCTTCGGCGCCCTCGTCGTGCTGGTGCTGAGCCTGTACTTCCTTGCCGCCCTGCCGTCGATGAAGAAATGGGCCTACCGTCTGGCGCCGCGCTCGCGCCGGGCCCGCGTGGAAAAGCTCTCCGAGGAAATCACCGCCGGCGTCGGCAACTACGTGATGGGCCAGGCCGTCGTGGCGGTGCTGAACGCGACCTTCGCCTTCATCGTGATGACCTTCCTCAATGTGCCCTTCAGCTCGCTGCTGGCGTTCGTCGTCGCGCTGCTGGCCTTCATTCCGCTCGTCGGCGGCGTCATCGCCGGCGTCACGGTAAGCCTGGTCAGCCTGACGGCGGGCTGGCAGACGGCGTTGTTCTTCGCCATCCTCTACTTCGCCTACCTGCAGTTCGAGGCCTACTTCGTCTCGCCGCGCATCATGCAACGCGCCGTCGCAGTGCCCGGCTCGGTCGCGGTGATCTCCGTGATCGCGGGCGGCAGCCTGCTCGGTGTGCTGGGCGCGCTGATCGCGATCCCGACGGCGGCGGCTGTGCTGCTGCTGCTCAAGGAAGTCTTCATCGCCCGCCAGGACCAGCAGTAGGCCGTAGCGGGCATCCGGCCCGCTGCCGTTCGGCCTCTTACGCAGCCGAGCTGACTTTGCCGGCCCAGGTTGCGGGCAGGTCCGGGTTCCCGCCGGTGGCCCGGACAATTTCCGCCAGCGCGCGCGAGGCGTACTTCTCCCCCACCCACAGGTGCTTCGCCCCGTCCACGCCGATGACCTTTGCCTGCGGAACCCGGGCGAAACGCTCCTGCGCCTCGGCGGGCTGCAGGTAGTCATCGAATTCGGGCACCAGCACTGTCATCGGCTTGCCCGAGTGCGCCCACAGGTCCAGGTCGCTGTCCCCGGCACGGTGCAGCGGCGGGGACAGCAGCACCGCCCCGTCCACCAGCGGCGCGGCCGGCTCGAGCGCCCCGTACTTGAGCACCAGCTCGGTGCCGAAGGACCAGCCCACCAGCCACAGGTGCGGCAGCGAACGGCCGGCGGCGAACCGGACCGCGGCCTCGAGGTCCGCGCGCTCCCCCACCCCTTCCTCGAAACGGCCCTGGCTTTGCCCGCGCGGCGAGGACGTGCCGCGGGTATTGAACCGCAGCACCGCGATGTCAGCCAGCGCGGGCAGCCGGTAGGAGGCCTTGCGGAAGACATGCGAGTCCATGAAGCCGCCATGGGTGGGCAGCGGGTGCAGCGTCACCAGGGTCGCCTTGGGCTCGGCGTCCTCCGGCAGCGCCAGTTCCCCCACCAGGGTCAGTCCGTCCGCTGTGTGCAGCTCGATGTTCTCGCGCCGTGCCGGGAGCACGGTGGCGGCACGGATCTCGGTCGGCTCGGCCGGCTCGGTCCAGTCGAAAGCGGAGGGATCGAAAGTCATGCACCGATCTTATCGGCGGTAGCCGAACCGCCGGGTGCGCCAGCAGCGCTCATGCCAGTGCCGGCGGTCGGCCAGCGCTGTCTCGGAGCCGAACAGGGAGTCCTCCTGCCACACCACCAGATGTGCCGTTCCGGGGGCGATGATCTGCTCACAGCCGGGACAGCGGTACTCCTTGGCGGCGTTCCGGGCGGTGATGGTCCGCACGGACCATTCGCCGTCGGGCGCACTTTCGCGGCGGGGAAAGCCGGCGCGGGCCCGCTCCAGGTCCAGTTCGGGCACCGGACCCCACTTGCTGCGCGTGCCGTTGTCGGCAGCGCGGCGGGGTCGGTTGGAGCGGGGCATTTACCCATTCTGCCTCACGGCTCCGGGTTGCCGCGGCCGGCGCCCGCGGTCGGGTCGGCGCCCCCGCAGACGGTAAAGTGCTCTCTGTGCGTCTCGTCATTGCCAAGTGCTCAGTTGATTATGTCGGCCGCCTCCGCGCGCACCTCCCGCTTGCCACGAGGCTGCTGCTGGTCAAGGCGGACGGCTCGGTCCTGGTCCATTCCGACGGCGGCTCCTACAAGCCGCTGAACTGGATGAGCCCGCCCGCCACTCTCCGGGTCACCGACCCGTCGGAGGCGGACGCGGCGGACGGCGTCAGCGAGGTCTGGGTGGTACAGGCTGGCAAGAGCGACGACAAGCTGGTCATCAACATCCACGAGGCCATCCATGACACCTCCCACGAGCTTGGCACCGATCCCGGCCTGATCAAGGACGGAGTGGAGGCGGACTTGCAGCGGCTGCTCGCCGAACAGATCCACCGCCTCGGCGAGGGCTACACCCTCATCCGGCGCGAATACGCCACCGCCATCGGTCCGGTCGACATCCTCGCCCGGGACGCCGACGGCCGGACGGTCGCGGTCGAACTGAAGCGGCGCGGGGACATCGACGGCGTGGAGCAGCTCACCCGCTACCTTGACCTGCTCAACCGCGACCCGCTGCTTGCCCCGGTCCGCGGGGTGTTCGCCGCCCAGCAGATCAAGCCTCAGGCGCGCGTGCTCGCCACCGACCGAGGCATCGACTGCCTCACCCTCGACTACGACGCGATGCGCGGCGTGGACGACATCGAATCACGCCTCTTCTAAAGCGCTATTCGGCAGTACCGGGCGCCTCCGGCTGCCGCGGCCCGGCTGGGCCGCATATACCCTTCCGGCCGGCTCCGAAAGGGCCGAAAAACCCCGAAAGGGCGGTCCCAAACGGATTTTGATTAACATTTGGATGAATCCGCGGTTCTTCCGTTGACCAGTCCTGCACGGCATGACAAGCTATTCAAAGTCTTTGTGTATGTGTGAATTCATGCTCGCGAGACATGTTGCGAGCGTGAAGCTCTCTGGGGGAACGGTTCCGGCCACGGCCGACACCGGCCGTTCAGGTTCTTCTCGCTTCAGTAACCCAAGACTTACGCACGGTGCGTGGGTCTTAAAAAAGATCCATTATGAGGAGAAATTAAATGGCACAGGGAACCGTAAAGTGGTTCAACGCTGAAAAGGGCTTCGGCTTCATCACTCCCGATGACTCTGACGGCGATGTGTTTGTTCACTACTCTGAGATTCAGACCGGCGGTTTCAAGACCCTCGACGAGAACCAGCGTGTGCAGTTCGAGATCGGTCAGGGCGCCAAGGGCCCGCAGGCCACCGGTGTGACCGTTCTCTAAGTAATTCCCGCGCTGACCTGGCTCCGCCTCGGAGCCGGGTGTGCAAATTGATGATCCCCGGTTTTCGAACCGGGGATCATTGTGTTTAATGCGCTTTAGAGCGTGGCGAACATGTCACGCTCGCTGCTGAGCCCGCGCCGTTCAATCTGCGCCCCAAGGCCGGTCAGGTGTTCCACGAACCGCTCGTATCCACGGTCGATGTGGGAGACCCCGTGCACCTCGGTGACGCCGTCCGCGACCAGCCCGGCGATGACCAGTGCGGCCCCGGCCCTGATGTCGTTTGCCTCCACGGGAGCCCCGGAGAGGCGCTCGACGCCCTTGATCAGTGCATGGTGGCCGTCGAGCCGGACCACGGCGCCGAGGCGGGCCAGTTCCGAGGTGAAGCCCCAGCGGGCCTCGAACACGTTCTCGGTGACCATGCCGGAACCGTCGGCGACGGCGTTCAGCGCGACCACGAACGGCTGCAGGTCCGTGGGGAAGCCGGGGTACGGCAGCGTGGAGACGTTGATCGGCAGCGGCCGCTCAGGCCCGGCAACGGTGAAGCCGTCGGGTTCTATGCTGATCCGGCAGCCGGCCTGCGTCAGCTTGTCGAGGACAACCCCGAGGTCCTGCGCCCGGCTGCGCCGGACGGTCACTGTCCCGCCGGTCACCGCCGCGGCAAAGGCCCAGGTCCCTGCCACGATCCTGTCCGGCAGCACGTCGTGCGCCGCCGGGGACAGCCGCTCGACACCGGTAATGGTGACCGTGCTCGTCCCGGCGCCCTCGATCCGGGCGCCCATGGAACTGAGCATTGCCGCGATGTCCACGATCTCGGGCTCGCGCGCCGCGTTCTCGATCACTGTCACTCCCTGCGCCAGCGTGGCGGCCATCATCAGGTTCTCGGTGGCCCCCACGGAGGGGAAGTCCAGCACGTGGCGCGCCCCGCTCAGGCCCTGCGGTGCGCGGGCGACGAGGTAGCCGTGGTCAATCGCGATGGACACCCCCATCAGCTCCAGCCCCGCCCGGTGCATGTCCAGGCCGCGGGAGCCGATCGCGTCGCCGCCGGGAAGGGCGACCTCGGCCTGGTGGCACCGGGCCACGAGCGGTCCCAGCACGGAAATCGAGGCACGCATGGCGCGGACCAGGTCGTAGTCGGCCTGGTGCAACAGATCAGCCGGCACGTCGATCGCCACGGTGGAGCGCTCGGGGTCGTACTCGACGGCGGCACCGAGCCGGCGCAGCAGGTCAGCCATGATCCAGACGTCCTGGATGTTGGGGACGTTGCCGATCGTCGAGACGCCTTCGGCGAGCAGGGTGGCCGCCATCAGCTTGAGCACGCTGTTCTTGGCCCCGGACACCTCCACGGCGCCGTTCAGCACCGCGGGCCCGCTCACTACGATCACGTCTTCCATACCTGCCATCCTAGGAGACCGGCGGCCGCGCCCGCGGTCAGGGCAGGCCCATCGGGGCCGCAGCGAAGTCCAGCGCCGGCGTGAGCGAGCCGGCAGCCACCGCCCAGGAGTGGCCCGCATGGGGCACCTCCGCGGTGCGCACCGTTGCGCCGGCCCTCCTGGCCGCGGCGGCCAGCACATGCAGGTTGTCCAGGTACTCGCTGTCCTTGCTGCCGGCGGAAAAGTAGATCCGGCTGTGCGGGAACCGCCGGGTTGCCAGGAGCTTCAGCGGCGTGTGGGCCTCAAAGGCCTTGACGTTCCCGCCGAAGGAATCGTGGATCGTCTTGTTCCGGTCGGCGGAGAGCGACGGCTCCCGTTGGGCGGAAAAGGCGAAGATTGTCGGAAACAGGTCAGGGTGGCGGGTGCCCAACTGCAGCGCGCAGGTGCCGCCGAACGAGAAGCCGCCGACCGCCCAGCGGGAGGCGTCCGGGTCGATGTCCAGGGTGGTGCGAGCCCACGCCGGCACGTCCGACGCCAGATACGTCTCGGCCTTGCCCAGCCGGCTGTCCATGCAGAGGCGGTTGGCGGTCGGGTCCCCGTTGGCGTCGGCCACGACGACGACGGGAGACACGCCGCGGTGCCTGGCGGCGTAGTCGTCCATCACCGACTTCAGCCGGCCCCCGGTGATCCAGTCCTGCGGGGAGCCGGGCTGGCCGGGGACGAGCACCAGCAGCGGCAGCAGCGGCCGGTTCCGTACGAGGTAGGCCGGCGGAAGGTAGACGTAGGCCTCGCGGGCGTGGAAACCGGACCGTGTGCCGGGGATGGCGGCCCTGCGGACCAGGCCGGTGGCCGGGATGCCCGCGGGCGGCCGCCAGGAGCGCAGGTCCCGGGGCGCGGCGTCCCGCCCCGAAGCGGCCGGCGAAGCGGGGGCCCGGTACTGCTGCTCGAGCTCAGGGATGCCGTTGACCGCGCTCCCGACCAGGTCGCCCGCCGAGCGGTCCAGCCGGAAGTACGCGTTGACCTGCTGGCCTGCGAGCAGCAGCACCAGCAGCAGGGCTGCCACCGGCAGCAGGCGCCACGCGCCGGCGGCGTCCGGGCGCCGGGACAGGATTGAGGGAACGGCCAGGGCTGCGGCGGCCACGACGGCGGCCGTCCAGCCGAGCACCTCGGGCGGCAAGGGCTCGGGAAGGATGAGGAGAACCTGCACGAGCAGCCAGTGCAGACCAAGGGCCGCCAGCGCTGCGGCCCCCGGCACAGCAGCGATGACGGCCCTTCGGCGGTTATTCCGGGCAGCAAAAAGCGGGCGGCAGAGAAGGAAGGATCCCCCGAGAATTCCACCGACCCAGCAGAGAAGCGGAACCGGCCCGTCAACGAGGCTGATTCCTGAGACAGCGTCCACTGCCTTCAGCGCCAGGTTCCGATGCCGACCACGGGCCCGGCCTCCAGCCAGGAGGACAGACCCGCATAGGCATCGAATTTCATTGCGAGCAGAAGGTCTTCACCCTCATAGCTCAAGTTCACGATCACGACGTCGGGCTGGACCTTGGTCCGCTCAGCCTCCGACGGCACCCGCCGGCCCTGCAGCAGCAGCGAACTGCGCCTGAACCGGTACCGGGCACGGGGGCTCAACGACAGCAGGCTGAACCACTCCAGTTCGGTGTCCTGGTAACGGCACACTCCCATCCGCCAGTTCTCACCGAGCCGGCAGATGGAGGCATCGACAGTGCCCAGGGCACGCCGCAGGTACATGCGGCGTGCCCCGAAAGCGGCCAGAGCCAGCAGGCACAGCACGAACACGGCCGAAAGGACCATGAAGGTTGCGCCTGGATCGTTCATCAAGACAGTGCTAACGGATCCCCGCGCTGGTGGACTCACCCATCTGGGCGTTGTCAGCCACGATCACGACCCGGTTGGAGTCCACGGAGAAGAATCCCCCGTCGACCGTCACCGCGATCCGCGCGCCGGATACCGGCTCGATCGCCAGGTCGCCGGCCGCCAGGACCGCGAGCACCGGCGAGTGTCCCGGAAGGATGCCGATCTCGCCGTCGCTGGTCCGTGCCTTGACCATCTTGGCCGCGCCGGACCACACGAAGTGGTCCGCCGCGACAATCTCGACTTCCAGTTCGGCCATGGTTACTTGGTCGATTCCTGGATCTTGGCCCACTGGCGCTCGACGTCGTCCATCGCACCGACGTTGAAGAACGCCTGCTCGGCGATGTGGTCGACGTCGCCGTCGCAGATGGCCTTGAAGCCTTCGATGGTGTCCTTGATGGACACGGTCGAGCCCTCGACGCCGGTGAACTGCTTGGCCGTGTAGGTGTTCTGCGAGAGGAACTGCTGGATGCGGCGCGCCCGGGCGACGACGATCTTGTCCTCTTCGGAGAGCTCGTCGACACCGAGGATGGCGATGATGTCCTGGAGCTCCTTGTTCTTCTGCAGGATCTGCTTCACGCGCACAGCGGTGTCGTAGTGGTCCTTGCCGATGTACTGCGGGTCAAGGATGCGCGACGTCGAGGTGAGCGGGTCCACGGCCGGGTAGAGGCCGCGGGAAGCGATCTCGCGGGAGAGCTCGGTGGTGGCGTCCAGGTGGGCGAAGGTGGTCGCCGGAGCCGGGTCGGTGTAGTCATCCGCGGGAACGTAGATCGCCTGCATCGAGGTGATCGAGTGGCCCTTGGTCGAGGTGATGCGCTCCTGCAGCAGGCCCATCTCGTCGGCCAGGTTCGGCTGGTAACCCACGGCGGAGGGCATGCGGCCCAGCAGCGTGGAGACCTCGGAACCGGCCTGCGTGAAGCGGAAGATGTTGTCGATGAACAGCAGCACGTCCTGGTTCTGCACATCGCGGAAGTACTCCGCCATGGTCAGGGCGGACAGCGCCACACGCAGGCGCGTTCCCGGCGGCTCGTCCATCTGGCCGAACACAAGGGCGGTGTCCTTCAGGACGCCTGCCTCTTCCATCTCAACCCAGAGGTCGTTGCCTTCACGGGTGCGCTCGCCCACGCCGGCGAACACCGAGGTGCCGCCGAAGTTGCGGGCGACACGGGTGATCATTTCCTGGATCAGCACGGTCTTGCCGACGCCGGCGCCACCGAAGAGTCCGATCTTGCCACCCTTGATGTAGGGGGTGAGGAGGTCGATGACCTTGATGCCGGTCTCGAGCATTTCGGTCGAGCCCTCGAGCGAGGCGAACGACGGCGCCTTGCGGTGGATCGGCCAGCGCTCGGTGATCTGCAGCTCGGACGCGGCCACGTCGAGCGGCTCGCCGAGGACGTTGAAGATGTGTCCCTTCACGACGTCGCCCACGGGCACCGAGATCGGAGACCCGGAGTCCTGCACGGAGGAGCCGCGCACCAGGCCGTCGGTCGCCTGCAGGGAGATCGCACGGACGAGGTTGTCGCCAAGGTGCTGGGCGGTCTCGAACGTGATGGTGCGGGTCTCACCGTTGAGGGTTACCTCTGTGGTGAGAGCGTTGTACATTTCGGGGATGGCGTCGGCCGGGAATTCGACGTCGACGACCGGGCCGATCACGCGGGCGATCCGCCCGGTGGAGCCGGCCTTCGCGGCTACCTGCTCTGTTGCTGTGGCAGTCATCTCTCTCACTTCACTCAGTTAGATGGCGTGGTTACGTTTGGGGTGGTGCCTACGAGGCGTTCAGCGCGTCGGCGCCGGCAACGATCTCGGAGAGCTCCTGCGTGATCTCGGCCTGCCGGGCCGTGTTGCGCAGTCGCGTGTACTTCTTGATGAGCTCGGTGGCGTTGTCACCGGCGGACTTCATCGCGCGCTGGCGGGCAGCGAGCTCGCTGGCGGCCGCCTGCAGCAGCGCCGCGAAGATGCGCGACTCGATGTAGCGCGGCAGCAGCGCGTCGAGGACCTGCTCGGTCTCCGGCTCGAATTCGTACAGCGGCAGCAGGTCGGATTCGTCGCTGACGTACTCGTCGGCAACTTCCAGCGGCAACAGGCGCACCACCGTCGGAACCTGGACCACCATCGACTGGAACCGCGAGTAGACCACGTGGATCTCGTCCACGCCGCCCTGCTCGAAGCCGAGCGAGAACTGTTCCAGCAGCACCTTGCCGATTTCGCGGGCGGTGTCGAACTCGGGCGCGTCGGTCCCCCCGGTCCAGACCTGCTCGTACGGACGGCCGCGGAATTCGAAGTACGCCTGCGCCTTGCGGCCGACCAAGTAGGTCTTGACTTCCTTGCCTTCGCCGCGCAGCAGCTCGGCCAGCCCCTCGGCCTGCTTGAGCACACCGGCCGAGTAGGACCCTGCCAGGCCGCGGTCGGCCGTGAGGACCAGGACCGCCGAGCGGCGGACCTGCTCCGGCTCGGTGGTGAGCGGGTGGTCGATTTGGGTCTGCGACGCCACGGCGGAAACTGCGCGGGTGATCGCGTTGGCGTACGGCTGCGAAGCGGCCACACGGGCCCGCGCCTTGCCGATCCGCGAAGTCGCGATCAGCTCCATCGCCTTGAAGATCTTGCGCATCGACGTCGTCGAATTGATCTTCTGGCGGTAGACCCGGATCTGGGCTCCCATTTTCTTCCTTTCCTAGCCCTCGCGGGGCGGGCGGAGCCGACATCCTCTGGACGCCGGCTCCGTCCGCTCACCGGTTGGCTCAGCGCTTCTGCCGGACGATCTTTTCCTGGTCGACTTCGCCCTCGTCGATGGCCTCGAATTCCTCGTGGCCGGCGCCGACCAGGCGGTTGTCGCCTTCGCCGAAGAAGCCGCGCTTGAAGTCCTCGATCGAGGACTTCAGCGCCTCGACGGTGTCATCTTCGAGCTTGTTGGTCTGCGCGAGCGTCGTCAGGATCGACGAGCTGTGGCGCAGGTGCTCAAGGAACTCCGACTCGAAGCGGGAGATGTCCTCAACCGGAACGTCATCCAGGTAGCCGTTGGTGCCGGCCCAGATGGAGACGACCTGGTCCTCGACCGGGAACGGCTGGTACTGGCCCTGCTTGAGCAGCTCCATCAGGCGGGCACCGCGGGTGAGCTGCTGGCGGGAAGCCGCATCCAGGTCGGACGCGAACATCGCGAACGCCTGCATGTCGCGGTACTGCGCCAGGTCCAGCTTCAACGTGCCGGAGACCTTCTTCATCGACTTCACCTGGGCGGCACCGCCCACACGGGACACCGAGACACCGACGTCGACCGCCGGGCGCTGGTTGGCGTTGAACAGGTCCGACTGCAGGAAGATCTGGCCGTCGGTGATCGAGATGACGTTGGTCGGAATGTAGGCCGAGACGTCGTTGGCCTTCGTCTCGATCAGCGGCAGACCGGTCATCGAACCGGCACCGAGCTCGTCCGAGAGCTTGGCACAGCGCTCGAGCAGGCGGGAGTGCAAGTAGAACACGTCTCCCGGGTAGGCTTCACGTCCCGGCGGCCGGCGCAGCAGCAGCGACACGGCACGGTAGGCCTCGGCCTGCTTGGAGAGGTCATCGAAGACGATGAGGACGTGCTTGCCGCCGTACATCCAGTGCTGGCCGATGGCGGAGCCGGCGTAGGGGGCAAGATACTTGAAGCCCGCCGGGTCGGAGGCCGGGGAGGCCACGATCGTGGTGTACTCCAGGGCCCCGTTGTCCTCGAGGGTCTGGCGGATGGCCGCGATGGTCGACGCCTTCTGCCCGATCGCCACGTAAATGCAGCGGACCTGCTTCTCGACATCGCCGGAGCGCCAGTTGGCCTTCTGGTTGATGATCGTGTCCACGGCGATGGCGGTCTTGCCGGTCTGGCGGTCACCGATGATGAGCTGACGCTGGCCGCGGCCGATCGGAATCATGGCGTCGATGGCCTTAAGGCCGGTCTGCATCGGCTCGTGCACCGACTTGCGCTGGGTTACGCCGGGGGCCTGGACCTCCAAGGCGCGGCGGGCCTCGGCCTTGATCTCGCCCAAGTCGTCGATCGGCTGTCCCAACGGGTCGACGACGCGGCCGAGGAACGCATCACCGACGGGCACGGAGAGGATCTCCCCGGTCCGGTGCACCTCCTGGCCTTCCTCGATGCCGGTGAAGTCGCCGAGGACGATCACGCCGATTTCGCGCACGTCAAGGTTCTGGGCCAGGCCCAGAGTTCCGTCTTCGAACCGAAGCAGCTCGTTCGCCATCACCGAGGGAAGTCCCTCGACGCGGGCGATTCCATCACTGGCGGCGGTCACACGGCCGACCTCTACGCGCTCGGCGTTGCCGGGTTCGTAGGACGCCGCGAAATCGTTCAACGCATTCCGGACGTCGTCGGCGTTGATGGTCAATTCGGCCATCTGCAGTCCCTGCTCTCCTATTTCGTGATCATCGTTGTTCACGATGACCGATTTTTCAGTCTCTAACGGTTGCTGGTCTGGCTAGCCAGCGAGTTGGCGTCGCAGCTCACCCAGGCGGGTGATCACGGAGGCATCAACGACTTCGTCGCCGACCCTGACGCGAACGCCGCCGATCAACGACGGGTCCACGTTCATGTTCACCTTCAGCTCACGGCCGTACAGCGCGTTCAGCCCCGCCTGCAGCCGGTCCGCCTGGGCCGCTGTCAGCGGGCGCGTTACGGCGACCTCGGCGATCCAGCGCTTCTGGCTGCTGGCGACCAGTTCAACGAACCGCTCCACCAGCTTCACGGGCTTGAGTCCGCGCGGGTGGCTGACAGCCTGGCTGATCAGCAGCCGTGCGGCATCGCCCGCGCCGGGAACCATCCGCAGCGCCAGCGCGGTCTTGGCCGCGGGGCTGGCCTGCGGCTCGGACAGCGCGCGCTGCAGGTCATGGCTGGACTGCACAGCGCGGTTGAACGCAAACAGTTCGTTCTCCAGCCGCTCAAGGGCCTCAAGACCGGCAGTTCCGCCGGCCGTCCGGTTCTCCTCCGAAGCCACGACCACTGCTGCAGCCACGGTCTCGAGCGCATCGCTGATGTCCCGCGCCGAACCCCAGCGGGACTCGGCGAGCCCGCGGGTGATCTCCAGCGCTTCGGCCGAAACCTTTCCGCCGAACAGCGTCGTCACCAGGCCTGCCTTCTCCTCGCCGCTGCGGGCGGGATCGGTCAGTGCGCGGCGCAGGGCGGCGGAGTCATCCACCGTGCCCAGAATCCCGAACAGTTCCTCCGCCAGCGACAGCGACGCGGCCGGAAGCTTCGTTTCAAGCCCGGCGAGTGCTTTGGCCAGCGATTCGCTCGATGCACCTGCCATTAGTTCGACGCACCTGCACTCTGCGCAGCATTGCCTTCGAGGTCCGCGAGGAAGCGGTCCACGACCCGCGCCGACCGCGCGTCATCGTTGAGGGACTCCCCCACGATGCGGCTGGCCAGCGTGGTGGCCAGCGATCCGACCTCGGAGCGCAGGGAAACGACAGCAGCCTGGCGCTCCGCCTCGATCTGGACGTGGGCCTGTTCGGTGATGCGGGCCGCCTCGGCAGCAGCCTTCTCCTTCAGGTCGGCCAGGATCTGGGCGCCTTCGGAACGGGCTTCTTCACGGATGCGGTTGGCTTCCGTGCGGGCGTCCACCAGCTGCTGCTTGTATTCCTCCAGCGCAGCGGTGGCTTCGGCCTGGGCCTTCTCGGCCTTGGCGATGCCGCCCTCAATAGCCTCGGTGCGCTCCGCGAAGGTCTTTTCGAACATCGGGACGACGAACTTCCACACGATGTAGAAGAGCACCGCGAAGCTGATGAGGACGACCCCCATCTCCCAGGGGTTAGGCGCCAGGGGGCTGGGCGAGGAGCCTGCAGCAGCGGCGAGGATAGTCACCTGATTCATTTCACCCGTCCTTTCTACTCGGTTCTGATGTAGCGCTTCGGTCTCTTAGAGAACGAAGGCGAAGACCAGACCAAGGATGGCGAGAGCTTCAGTCAGGGCCAGGCCCAGGAAGGCGATGGGCTGCAGGACTCGCTGGGCCTCGGGCTGACGGGCCACACCGTTGATGTAGGCCGCGAAGACCAGACCCACACCGATACCACCGCCGATGGCGGAGAGGCCGTAACCAACGAGGTTCAGGTTGCCGTTCATGTTGTTCCTTTCAAGATGCCACCCGTGTGGCAGGTTGTTTGGTTCAGGTCCATCCCCAGGAGGGGAAGTTCTAAAGGTGGGTCTTAGTGCGCGTCGGCGTGCAGCGCGCCTTCGATGTAGATGGCGGTCAGCAGCGTGAAGACGTAGGCCTGCAGGACCATGATCAGGGCCTCGAGCATGTACATCGCGATCGCTCCGGCGAGCACCAGCAGCGACGCTCCCTTGAGCAGCACGTTCTCCTGGGTGACCAGGAACTCGATGCCGGACCCGGCCAGCATCACGATCAAGTGGCCGGCGAGCATCGTCGCGAAGAGACGGAGCGAGTGGGTGACCGGGCGGACCAGGAAGTTCGAGATGATCTCGATCGGCACCACGATCGGCAGGATGTACCACGGCACTCCGGACGGAACGGTGGCGAGCTTGAAGTAGCGCAGTCCGTGCTTCTTCACGCCGATCCCGATCCACGTCAGGTAGACGATGGCGGCCAGCACATAGGCACCGCCGACGTGCGAGAACGTCGGCAGCTGCAGGAGCGGGATGGCCCCGTAGATGTTGTTGACGAGGATGAAGAAGAAGAGGCTGAACAGCAGCGGCACGTACTTCATGAAGTCGCGGCCGCCGATGATGTCCTTGCCGATGGAGTTGCGCACGAAGCCGTACGCCATCTCGCCGACGAACTGCAGCTTGCCGGGAACCATCGCCCCGCGGCGTGCGGCTGCGAGGAAGAAGGCAGCGAGCAGTACGGCGGACAGGATCACCAGCAGCATCTGCTTGGAGAAACCGTCGGCAGCTCCCCACGGCAGGATTGCCGGAAGGTGCAAGTCTTCGATGCCGGGCGGGGTGAATCCGCCCCCATCCTGGGCGGGGAGCGCAAGCGCGATCAACGCGTTTCCTCTCTGCAGTGTCCTTCTTTGGGCATAATGCGGGGCGTCGTGCGGTTCATATGCTCGTGCCCCCAAGTCTGAAGTTGTGCGGTGTCTCTGGAATTGCTGTGTCCGGTCACTGTCCGTCATCCCCGCGCTTCGCCGGGCCGTCCGGAGCCTCGTTGCCATCGGAATCGGTGCGGCGGAACAGGCGGTGCTTGTGGACAAGATAAAAGCTGCCCGCGAGGCCTATGAGCGCTCCGGCCAGCACAAACCACTGCGTCCCCAACAGCTTATCCAACCCCAACCCTATCAAACTCCAGACGATGATTCCGCCAATGATGTAGCTGAAGACGGCCATTCCGGCGTTGTATCCGCCGTCGTTGCGCTCCTCGCCGGAAGCGGGTCCGGAGGCAGCTGAAGGGGTGTCCTGGTTACGCATCGTCCGGCTCCGGAGCGGGCTGGGGATCGTTGAAAATCTGCAGGCGGGTCCGGCTGAAAGTGATGACCTCGGCCGCCTGCCAGACGACGACGGTGAGGACCGCGCCGACGAAGAACCAGGTCCGGGACAGCCACGGCGGAACGCCGACGAGCAGCAGCACAGCGGCGAAGCCGACCACCTTGATCACGTAGGCGACGGCGAAGATGCCGATCGCTCCGGAGGGGTTGCGCCGGCCCATCACATGGCCCACCAGCAGCGAGATCCCGAAGAAGGCGACCACCAGTGCGGTGCCGAATGCGTCGCTCAAAACCGCCGCCGGTCCGGCCACGGCTGCCGCCGCAATTCCCGAGAGCACCAGCGCAGCGGCCGCAGCAGCAGCCGAGACGCCGAGGATGCGCAGCCAGGGCGATCGCGTGGGTCCCGAAGCGACGACAGCGTCGCCGGACATGCGTCCGCGCGGCGGTTTGTCGTGGTTCATCGTGGCCCGATCTCCGGAGTGCCTGCATCAAAGGTGGCGAGTGACTGCCGGAGACAATTCTACCTGAGATAGAAGAAGGTTTTCCCCGCGCCGGGATCAGCCCGAGGCCAGGTCCCGGCCGTTGCCGTTGCGCGCCCACGGATGCAGGGTCAACAGCACGGAGAGGCCGAACGCGGCCGCGTCCGCCAGCAGCACCCAGCCCCAGGGGAAGAACGCGAAGGCCACGACGCCGAAGGCCGTGACGGCTGCCCACAGGTACATGATCAGCACCGACTGCTGGTGGGTGTAGCCCAGGTCGATCAGCTTGTGATGCAGGTGGCCCTTGTCCGGGTGGAACGGCGAGCGTCCCCGCGCCGTGCGGCGCACCACCGCGAGCAGCAGGTCCACCAGCGGCAGCATCATCACGGCGATGGGCAGGATGATGGGCATCAGCGCGGGCAGGCCGTAGGCCCGGCGGATCCCTTCGCCCACCGGCTGGCCGACGGCGGCGATCGCCGCGGAGGCCATCAGCAGGCCGATCAGCATGGAGCCCGCGTCCCCCATGAAGATCTTGGCGGGAAAGAAGTTGTGCGGCAGGAAGCCGAGGCAGGCACCGATCAGCGCGGCCATGATCAGCGTGGCAAGGTTCGAGTAGTCCTCCGCGCTGGCCGTGCGGGTGACCCAGTAGGTGAAGATGAAGAACGCGGCGCCGCCGATCACGGCGACGCCGGCAGCGAGGCCGTCCAGGCCGTCGACGAAGTTGATCGCGTTCATGGTCAGCACGATCAGGAAGGTGGTCATCGCCACCTGCAGGAGCGGGTCGCTGACCGGAATGTGGCCGAGCGGGATCTGGTACAGGCTCACTCCCCATTGGGCCACGATCAGGGCGCCAACCACCTGGCCTCCGAGCTTGAGCCACCAGGGCAGGTCCCAGATGTCGTCGGCGACGCCGAGCAGCATGACGACGGCGGCCCCGCCGAGGATTCCCCAGACGGCGCCGTTGTCGCGGAAGATGCCGTGCAGGAAGCTCATCCGGGAGGCGATCACCAGGGTCACGGCCACTCCGGCGAACATCGCCAGACCGCCCAGCCGGGGCGTCGGTTCGGAGTGCACGTCCCGGTCCCGGATCGGTGTCGACACCTTCAGGCGCCGCGCGGTCCGCAGCGCGAGCGGCGTGCAGACGAACGACACCGCCGCCGCGATCAGCAGGACCAGCAGGTACGCCCTCATGAACCGGAGGGCTCCCCGGCGGGCGCTTCCTCCGCGGCTTCTTCCACGGGAGCATCCCCGGTGGCCGCGTCGGCGGGAGTTTCCGCGGACGGAACCTCGCCGGCTCCGAGGATGCCGGGCACCACCTCGCGCAGCTGCTCCAGCGACACGGCGCCCTGCCGCACGACCCGCAGCGGCTCGGAGGTCGCATCCACGATCGTGGAGGGCACGGCGTCGTCGGAGCCGACGGGGCGGAAGCCGTCCTCGAGGTAGACCTCCACCGCCTCCCCCAGCTGGCCGCGGGCCTCTGTCGCCGTCCGCGCCGACGGCTGGCCGGTCCGGTTCGCGGATGAGACAGCCAGCGGGCCGGTGATGGTCAGCAGGTCCAGCGCCGTCCGGTCATCGGGGATGCGCAGCGCTACGGTGCCCTTGGTCTCGCCCAGGTCCCAGGTGAGCGAGGGCTGCGCAGCGAAAATCAAGGTCAGGCCGCCGGGCCAGAAGCGTTCCGCGAGCCGGCGCGCGTCCGGGTGGATGTCGGCGGCCAGTCCGTCCAGGGTCTGCAGCCGCGGAATCAGCACCGGCGGGGGCATGCTCCGGCCGCGTCCCTTGGCCGCGAGCAGCGTCGCCACCGCCCGCGCGGAAAAGGCGTCCGCGGCGATGCCGTAGACCGTGTCGGTGGGCATGACGACGCACTGCTGCGCAGCAATGGCCTTCTGTGCCTGGGCAAGCCCTTCGGCCCGCTGATCCTCGTCAGTGCAGTTGAAACTGGTGGTCACTGGCCCATTCTTTCATCACTTGCTGCGGACGGCGCTCGTGGCGCGGTCCTTTGCGTTCAGGTCCTGGTGGGTGCGCACCTGCTCCCAGTGCCCGTCCCGGGCGAGCCGGGCGAGGATTTCGGGAGCCTGCACCTCGGCGTGCTCCATCACGAAGAAGCCGCCCGGGCGCAGCAGGCGCGCGGCGCTGGCGGCTGCCGCGAGCGGCAGCTGGAGCCCGTCCTCTCCCCCGCCGTACAGTGCTTCCTGCGGGTCATGGCCCGCCACCTCGGGCTCCCGCGGCACGGCGGCCGCCGGGATGTACGGCGGGTTGCTGACGACGACGTCGACGGTGCCGTCCAGCTCGCCGAAGGCGTCCCGCAGATCCCCCAGAACGAGGTCCACCCCCAGCGGACGGAGGTTCAGCTCTGCCCAGGCGAACGCCAGCGGGCTTTTTTCCACCGCGTGCACCCGGGCCTGCGGCACTTCCTGCGCGACCGAGCCGGCGATCGCTCCCGAGCCCGTGCCAAGGTCCACGACCACGGGCGCAGCGAGGCCGGAGCTTCCGATCCAGTCGAGCGCGAGCTGCACCACGGATTCGGTCTCCGGACGCGGGATGAAGACGCCCGGGCCCACGTGCAGCTCGAGGTGCCGGAAGTACGCCTTGCCCGTGATGTGCTGCAGCGGAATGCGGCGGGCGCGCTCAGCGACCAGGTCCTCATAGCCTGCCGGCGCCTTTGCTCCGGTGAGCATGCGGGCGCGCACGGAGCCGACCGAGGTGCCCAGCAAGTGGGCGGCCAGCAGCTCTGCGTCAACGCGCGGCGACGGCACGCCGGCGTCGGCCAGGCGTCCGGCCGCAGCGCGGACTGCTTCCTGAAGGGTCTGCTCCACTGCCTTGTTCCGGTTCCGGTGCGGCTACTCGCCGATGGCGTCCAGGCGGGCCTGTTCGTCCATCTCGATCGCGGACTGCACCACGGGTTCGAGATCGCCGTTCATCACCTGGTCAAGGTTGTAGGCCTTGTACCCGGTGCGGTGGTCGGCGATGCGGTTCTCCGGGAAGTTGTAGGTCCGGATCCGCTCGGAGCGGTCCATGGTGCGGATCTGGGACTTGCGGGCCTCCGAGTTCGCCGCGTCGATCTGCTCCTGCTGGTGGGCCAGCAGCCGCGCCCGCAGCACGCGCATCGCCGCTTCGCGGTTCTGCAGCTGCGACTTTTCGTTCTGCATCGCCACCACGATGCCCGTGGGCAGGTGGGTGATGCGCACGGCGGAGTCGGTGGTGTTCACGGACTGGCCGCCCGGGCCCGAAGACCGGTAGACATCGATCTTGAGGTCGTTCTGGCTGATCTCGACCTCTTCGGGCTCGTCCACCTCGGGAAGCACGAGGACGCCGGCAGCCGAGGTGTGGATGCGGCCCTGGGATTCGGTCACCGGCACGCGCTGGACACGGTGCACGCCGCCTTCGAACTTCAGCCGGGCGTACACGCCCTCGGCCGGGTCGTTGGAGTTGCCCTTGACGGCAAGCTGGACGTCCTTGTAGCCGCCCAGATCCGACTCGTTCGCCGAGATGATCTCCGTCTTCCAGCCGCGGCTCTCCGCGTAGCGGGTGTACATGCGCAGCAGGTCGCCGGCGAACAAGGCCGATTCGTCGCCGCCTTCGCCCGCCTTCACTTCGAGGATCACGTTGCGGGAGTCGTCCGGGTCGCGCGGGATGAGCAGCCGGCGCAGCTTCTCCTGCGCCTTCTCGAGGTCGGCCTGCAGCGTCGGCACCTCGGCGGCAAAATCTGGATCCTCCGCGGCCATTTCCTTCGCCGCAGCCAGGTCGTCCTCAAGCGTGTGCCACTTGCGGTGCGCCTCGACGATTCCGCTCAGTTCCGCATACCGCCGTCCCAGTTTCCGGGCCAGCGACTGGTCCGCATGCACCGCAGGATCACTCAACCGGAGCTGCAAATCAGCATGCTCATCCAACAGACCCTGTACGGACTCAAACATCAAAAACCTCTTTCGACTCTTTGCAAGAGTCTAGTTACGACCAAGGGGACTTAAAAACAGACCGCTCAAAATATGCCGGCCAGGGAGTGGCATCGGGCCTGCCGAAGCCGGGTGGCTCACGATCGCAGATCGTGAACCACCCGGCGCAGGGGCGGGGCCGGCATATTTTGAGCGGGAAGGCAGAGCTACTTGTCGTCGTCGCCCTTGGCGCCAAGCGTCGTCTTCTGCACCTGCATCAGGAACTCGACGTTGGACTGCGTCTCGCGGATCTTGGAGGTGAGCAGTTCCAGCGACTGCTGCGTCTCGAGCCCGGAAAGGACCCGGCGCAGCTTCCACATGATCTTGACTTCCTCAGGCGAGAGCAGGTTCTCCTCGCGCCGGGTGCCGGACGCGTTGACGTCCACGGCCGGGAAGATGCGCTTGTCGGCCAGCTGGCGGGACAGGCGCAGTTCCATGTTGCCGGTGCCCTTGAACTCCTCGAAGATGACCTCGTCCATCTTGGATCCGGTCTCCACGAGAGCGGTCGCCAGGATGGTCAGCGAGCCGCCGTTCTCGATGTTGCGGGCGGCACCGAAGAAGCGCTTCGGCGGGTAGAGCGCTGCCGAGTCGACACCACCGGAGAGGATGCGGCCCGACGCGGGAGCGGCCAGGTTGTAGGCACGGCCCAGACGGGTCATCGAGTCGAGCAGCACCACGACGTCCATGCCCATTTCGACCAGGCGCTTGGCCCGCTCGATGGAGAGCTCGGCGACCGTGGTGTGGTCATCGGCCGGGCGGTCGAAGGTGGAGGCAATAACCTCGCCCTTGACCGTGCGCTGCATGTCCGTGACTTCCTCGGGACGCTCGTCCACCAGGACCATCATGAGGTGGACCTCAGGGTTATTGGTGGTGATCGCGTTCGCGATGGACTGCAGGATCAGCGTCTTGCCGGCCTTCGGCGGGGACACGATCAGGCCGCGCTGGCCCTTGCCGATCGGGGCCACGAGGTCGATGACGCGGGGACCGATCTTCTTGGGCTCGGTCTCAAGGCGCAGGCGCTCGGAGGGGTAGAGCGGGATCAGCTTCGCGAAGTCGACCCGGTCCTTCATCTCCTCCGGTGTCTTGCCGTTGATGCTGGTGACGCGGACGAGCGCGTTGAACTTCTGGCGGTTGCCTTGGTTCTGCTGCTCGCCTTCACGCGGCGCGCGGATGGCGCCGACGACGGCGTCGCCCTTGCGCAGGTTGTACTTCTTCACCTGGGCGAGGGAGACGTAGACGTCGTTCTGGCCGGGCAGGTAGCCGGAGGTGCGGATGAACGCGTAGTTCTCCAGCACGTCCAGGATGCCTGCCACGGGCAGCAGCACGTCGTCGTCGGTCACCTCGACGTCGTCGACCTCGGGGCCCTGGCTGCGGCCGCGACGGCGGTCGTTGCGGTCCCGGAAGCGGTCGTTGTCCCGGCCGCCGCGCTCGTTGCGGTTGCGGTTGCGCCGGTTCCGGCCGCGGCCGCCGTCCTCGCTGTCGTCGCGGTTGTCGCTGCGCACGTCCTCACGGCCGCCGCGCTGGTTGCGGTTCTCGCGCTGGTTTTCGTTGCGCTGGTTCTGCTCGCCGCGCTCCCCGCGCTGGCCGCGGCCCTCGTTGTCACGGCCCCGGCCGTTCTGCGAGGACTCCTCGGTCCGCTCGGCACGGTCCTGGCGCTGCTCGGAGCCGCGCTGTTCGGAACGCTGCTGCTCGGCGCGCTGTTCGGCGGGCTGGCCCTGCACGGTCTCGGCCTCGGCCTGCTCGCCGCCGCGGCGGTTGCGCACGCGGGGCTGGCGGCGGCCGCCCTGCTCCAGTTCGGCTGCCTCGCCGTGGCCGGCCTCGAGGGCCGGCTGCACAGCAGCGGCGGCAGGAGCGGTTTCGGCGGGCGTTTCGGTCCCGGCCGGGGCGCTGATGACGCCGTCACTCGCGGCGCGGCGGCTGCGGCCGCGGGTGCGGCGCGGAGCCTCGGCACCTTCTGCGGCAGCCGGAGCCTCGGCAGCGGCGGGAGCCTGCGCCTCGGCGGCCGGAGCCTGCTCAGTGCGAACAGCCGCGCGCGGCTGGCGGTCAGCGACGGAGGAACCGCGCTGGTGGTCGGAAATGGCGGCCACGAGGTCGCCCTTGCGCATCCGGGAACCGCCCGTGATGCCAAGCTGCCCCGCAAGAGCCTGCAGCTGGGCCAGCTTCAGGCCGGCGAGTCCGCTGCTCTTGCTGCCTTCAGCAGCCGAAGTTGCGTGGTCCACACCTGTTGCCAGGTCAGTGGTTTCTGTCACGAAGGATCCTTCCCC
Source organism: Paenarthrobacter sp. DKR-5 (assembly GCF_018531425.1). Taxonomy (GTDB): domain Bacteria; phylum Actinomycetota; class Actinomycetes; order Actinomycetales; family Micrococcaceae; genus DKR-5. The sequence continues at coordinate 368,013 of NZ_JAHBOI010000004.1, read as the reverse complement.
CTCGACGGCGGTTCAGAGACGAACCGCGGTGATTTGATCCGGCCGTACCTCAGAAATACGGCAGGGGTGTCTGGCTTAGCCTTGGTCTTCTTCCAGGCGGAGCCGTAAAAAAGTGCACCTTGCAAGGGAATGGCTGGCCGCCGCGGGCTCAGAGCCTTAGGCACGGAACGCGTCCGTGAGTCTGTCAGACAGGCCTTCGAAGGTGGCTCCGGGGATCCTTAGCTGAAAGGGTCCGTCTCGGTGGCCATTGAGGCGCTACCGCCGGTGCATCTCCACTTTAGCACCCTCTGTGTCAACTGCGAGACGTAGAACACGCCAGTTCGCGCTGTTTTCGCTCAAGGCCGCAAAGCGCTCGATGGACTGCTGCACGTCGTCGGCGTCCTCCGGGCCGTCCGCAAGGACCAGTACGGTCGGCCCCGCGCCCGATATGACCGCCGCGTGGCCGTGCTCCCGCAGGGCGTTCATCAGCTCGGCGCTGGCGCCCATCGCTTCGGCCCGGTAGCTCTGGTGCAGGAAGTCCTCGGTGCCTTCCACCAGCAGCGACGGGTCGGCGGTCAGGGCGTGCACCAGCAGGGCCGCGCGGCCCGAGTTGGCCGCCGCGCTCTGGTGCGACACGGAGGAGGGAAGCATGGCCCGGGCCGTCTCGGTGGACAATTCCACCTGCGGGATCGCCACGACCGGCACGATTGAGGCCGCCGGGACGATCCGCGCGCTGCGGTAGCTGTCCCCCGCCTGCCAGGACACGGACAGCGCACCTGTCAGGGCAGGCGCGATGTTGTCGGGATGGCCTTCGAGCTCCGAGGCGAGCTGCAGCACGCCGTCGTCGTCGAGCCGGGCCTCCGGCGGCAGCAGCGCGTTGCCGGCGAGCACGCCGGAGACGATCGCTGACGCCGAGGACCCGAGGCCGCGGCCGTGCGGAATGACGTTCTCGGCGCTGACCTTCAGCCCGCGCCGGCAGTAGCCCGCCCGGTCGAGGGCGGCGTCGACGCAGCGCACCACCAGATGGCTGGCATCGCGGGGCAGCTCCTCCACGCCTTCGCCGCGCAGGTCGAAGACCAGCTCATCGCTGTCGAGGGTTTCGACGGTGACCGTGTCGTGGAGCGTCAGGGCCAGGCCCATGGTGTCGAAGCCGGGCCCGAGGTTGGCGCTGGTCGCCGGGACCCTGACCGTGACGGACTGCCCGGGCAGCACCGCATCTGCCACCGTCAGGCCTCATCCTCGCCGGCGTGCACGCCGGTGTCGAGGCCGAGCGCCGCGGCGACGGTCACGACGTCGAAGGCCACCTTCTGCGGCACGACCTCGGAGCCGTCGGCGTTGCGCAGGGCCCACTGCGGGTCCTTCAGGCCGTGGCCGGTGACCGTGATGACGATCGTCTTGCCGGTCGGCACCTCGCCGGCCGCGTGCTTCTTGATCAGGCCGGCGACGCCGGCGGCGGACCCGGGCTCCACGAAGACGCCCTCCTTGGCGGAGAGCCAGCGGTGCGCAGCGAGGATCTGCTCGTCCGTCACGGCCTCGATGAGGCCGCCGGAGTCATCCCGCGCGGCGACCGCGGTGTCCCAGGACGCGGGATTGCCGATCCGGATGGCGGTGGCGATGGTGTCCGGCTCGGTGATCGGGTGCCCGGCGACGAACGGGGCCGCACCGGCAGCCTGGAAGCCCCACATGGCGGGCGTCCTGGTCGCCACGGCCGGGAGGGTGCCCGCGGTGGCCGACTCGTACGGCGCCGCGTACTCCTGGTAGCCCTTCCAGTAGGCGCTGATGTTGCCGGCGTTGCCGACGGGCAGCACGTGGATGTCCGGGGCGTCGCCGAGCGCATCGACCACTTCGAACGCACCGGTCTTCTGGCCCTGGATGCGCGCCGGGTTGACGGAGTTGACCAGGAAGACCGGGTAGGAGTCCGCCAGTTTCCGGGCGACCTCCAGGCAGTTGTCGAAGTTGCCGTCCACCTGCAGCAAGGTTGCGCCGTGCGCGATGGCCTGGCTGAGCTTGCCCATCGAGATCTTGCCCTCGGGGACCAGCACCGCGCAGGTCAGCCCGGCGGCCGTCGCATAGGCGGCCGCCGACGCCGAGGTGTTGCCGGTGGAGGCGCAGACGACGGCCTTCGCCCCGGCTTCGACGGCGGCGGTCATCGCCATGGTCATGCCGCGGTCCTTGAAGGAACCCGTGGGGTTCATGCCCTCGACCTTCAGGTACACGGTGGAGCCGGTGAGCTCCGAGAGGGCCCGGGCCGGAACCAGCGGGGTGCCGCCCTCGCCGAGGGTGATCACCCGCGTCGTCTCGGTCACGGGCAGTCGGTCGGCGTATTCGCGGATCACTCCGCGCCACTGGTGTGCCACTTAGATTCCTTCCACTCGCAGCACGGAGGTTACAGAATTGATGACGTCGAGCTCCCGCACGGCGTCCACGGTCGCGGCGAGGGCCGAGTCCGAGGCGCGGTGGGTGACGAAGCGGAGTTCGGCGGAGGCGAGCGTCTGTCCGTCGCTGCCTTCCTGGTGCAGCGTCTGCCGCATGGTTTCAATCGAGACGCCGTGGTCCGCGAAGATCTGGGACACCTTGGCGAGCACGCCGGGCTGGTCCGCGACGTCGAGGCCGATGTAGTAGCTGGTGGTCACCGCGTCCATGCCCAGTGCGGGCACTTCCGCGTGCGGCGTGGCGGGCCGCGCCGGGCCGCCGAGCACGATCCGGCGCGCGGCGGAGACCGCGTCGCCCAGGACGGCGGAAGCCGTCGGAGTGCCGCCGGCGCCCTGGCCGTAGAACATCAGTTCGCCGGCAGCTTCCGCCTCCACGAAGACGGCGTTGAACGCGCCGTGCACCGCGGCCAGCGGGTGCTGGCGCGGCAGCAGGGTCGGGTGCACGCGCACGGTGACCCCCGGAACGCCGCCGGCGGACTCCACCAGCTCGCAGATCGCGAGCAGCTTGATCACGTACCCGGCGTCCTTTGCCGCGGCGATGTCGGCAGCGGTGACGCCGGTGATCCCTTCGCGGTGCACGTGCTCCAGCGGGAACTGGGTGTGGAAGGCCAGCGTGGCCAGGATCGCAGCCTTGGCCGCGGCATCGAAGCCCTCGACGTCCGCCGTCGGGTCCGCCTCGGCATAGCCCAGCCGCTGGGCCTCGGCCAGGGCGTCGGCGAAGGAAGCGCCGGTGGTGTCCATCTGGTCGAGGATGTAGTTCGTGGTCCCGTTGACGATGCCCAGGACGCGGGTGATCTTGTCCCCCGCGAGGCTGTCCCGGATCGGGCGCAGGATCGGGATCGCGCCGGCGACGGCGGCCTCGTAGCCGAGTTCGACGCCGGCGGCGTCGGCCGCACGATAGAGTTCCAGTCCATGCTCGGCCAGCAGCGCCTTGTTGCCGGTCACCACGCTCGCGCCGTGGGAGAACGCCTCCAGGATCAGGCCCCGGGCCGGCTCGAGGCCGCCCATCAGCTCGATCACGATGTCCGCGCCCTTGAGCAGCGCCGGAGCGTCGGTGGTGAACAGCTCAGCAGGCAGTTCCACGTCGCGCTCGGCCGAGAGGTTGCGCACCGCAATGCCGGTCAGTTCGAGCCTGGCTCCGGCCCGGGCCGCCAGCCGGTCCGCGTCCTCGAGCAGGATGCGGGCCACTTGGGAACCTACGTTTCCGCAGCCGAGAAGGGCCACCTTCAGTGTCTGTGGTGGTGTCGTCATCGAGGCTTTCAAGCTCCCATATCGCGTGCCAGCAGGTCGTCTTCCGTTTCCCCGCGCACAATCAGCCGGGCGGTGCCGTCCGTGACGGCAACAACGGGAGGCCGCGGCACATAGTTGTAGTTGCTGGCCAGCGCCCAGCAGTAGGCACCGGTACCCGGGACCGCAAGAAGGTCCCCGGCGGTGACATCCTCGGGCAGATATACATCTCTAACAACAATGTCGCCGCTCTCGCAATGTTTGCCCACCACGCGAGACAGTGCCGGCGGCGCGGCGCTGGTCCGGGAAGCGAGCACGGCGGAGTAGTCGGCGTCGTAAAGCACGGGCCGGGCATTGTCGCTCATTCCGCCGTCGACGGCGACGTAGCGCCGGGGCGCTGTGCCGCCCGACGGCAGGTCCACCTGGACGTTCTTGATCGTCCCCGCCTCGTAGAGGGTGAAGGTGGTGCTGCCCACGATCGCCCGGCCCGGCTCGATCGAGATCCGCGGCACGGAGATGCCCAGCCGGTCACAGGTGGAGGCAACAACCCGGGCCAGCGCCGCGGCCAGTTCCGAGGGCTGGCGCGGAGTGTCCCCGGGGACGTAGGCGATGCCGTAACCGCCGCCGAGGTCCAGTTCGGGCAGTTCGGCGCCGTGCACCGAGCGCATCATGGCCACGAAGGTGAGCAGACGCTCGGCGGCGAGGGCGAAGCCTTCCGGCTCGAAGATCTGCGAGCCGATGTGGCAGTGCAGGCCCAGCAGGTCAATCGACGGGTGCGCGAGGGCGGCGGCGACAGCCTGCGCCGCCGGCGACTTTCCCTGCGACGGCTCATCGAGGTCCGCGGTGTCGGCCATGGAGAGACCGAATTTCTGGTCCTCGTGGGCCGTGGCGATGAAGTCGTGGGTGTGCGCGTGCACGCCGGGAGTCAGCCGGAGCATCACCTTGGCGCGTTCGGAGCGCTCGGCGGCGATCCGGGCCAGGCGCTCAAGCTCGGGCAGGCTGTCCACGATGATCCGGCCCACGCCCATGTCCAGCGCGCGGTGCAGCTCCGCGTCCGACTTGTTGTTGCCGTGCAGCCCCAGGTTCTCCCCTGGCACGCCGGCGCGCGCGGCGACGGCGAGTTCCCCGCCGCTGGCGGTATCCAGCCGCAGGCCCTCCTCGGTCACCCACCGGGCAACCTCGGTGCAGAGGAAGGACTTCCCGGCGTAGTAGACGTCCGCTCCCCCGCACAGCGGCGCGAACGCCGCCTCGTAGGCCTGCTTGAAGTCGCGCGCACGGCGGCGGAAGTCCGTCTCGGACATCACGTACAACGGGCTGCCGAACCGGCGTTTGAGCTCACTGACCGTGACGCCGCCGACGGCGAGTTCGCCCCCGGAGGTGCGGGCGGCGTCGTGCGCCCAGAGCACCGGGACGAGCTCGTTCAGGTCCTCAGGCACCTCCAGCCAGCCGGGTGCCAGCGGCGAGGCGGCTGCGGCGCCGGGAAGGGCGCTCACATCCGCTCCGGGGCGCTCACTCCGAGCAGCTCCAGGCCGTTGGCCAGCACTTGGCTCGCAGCCTCGTTCAGCCACAGGCGCGTGCGGTTGACGTCGGTCACCGGTTCCTCGCCGAAGGGCGCGATCCGGCAGGCGTCGTACCAGCGGTGGTAGGCGCCGGCGATCACCTCGAGGTGGCGCGCCACGCGGTGCGGCTCGCGGAATTTGGCTGCCTGCGCCACCACGGACGGGTAGGCGCCCAGGTGCGCCAGCAGTTCCGACTCGGTGGGGTGGCTCAGCGCCGCGGCATCGAACGCGGAGCGGTCCACGCCGGCAGCAACCGCGTTGCGGCCCACGGCTTTGGTCCGGGCATGGGCGTACTGGACGTAGAATACCGGGTTCTCGTTGGTGTTCTTGCGCAGCAGTTCCGGATCGAGGGTGAGCGGAGAATCCGCGGGGTAGCGCGCCAGCGAGTACCGCACGGCGTCCTTGCCCAGCCAGTCGATCAGGTCCTTGAGCTCGATGATGTTGCCGGCGCGCTTGGAGAGCTTGGCGCCGTTGACCGAGACGAGCTGGCCGATCAGGACCTCGATGTTCTTCTCCGGATCATCGCCCGCGGCAGCCGAAATGGCCTTCAGCCGGTTGATGTAGCCGTGGTGGTCGGCTCCGAGCAGGTAGATCTTCTCCGGGTACCCGCGGTCCTTCTTGGACAGGTAGTAGGCGGCGTCGGCAGCGAAGTAGGTGGGCTCGCCGTTGGCCCGGATGAGTACCCGGTCCTTGTCGTCGCCGAAGTCGGTGGTGCGCAGCCAGACGGCGCCGCCCTCGTCGAAGACGTGGCCCTGCTCACGCAGCCGCGCCACAGCAGCTTCGATGTGGCCTTCGTCGTGCAGGTCCTGCTCGGAGAAGTACACGTCGAAATGCACGTCGAAGTCACTGAGGGTGCGGCGGATGTCCTCCAGCTGCGCCTCGTAGGCGGCCTTGCGGATCACCGGCAGGGCGGCCTCGTCGGTCAGCTCGCGGATGCCGGGGTGCGCCTTGAGCACCTCGCCGCCGAGGTCATGGATGTACGCGCCGGGGTAGCCGCCCTCGGGCACGTCCCTGCCGTGCAGGCGGGCCAGCACCGAGTGCGCGAAGGTGTCCATCTGCGAGCCGGCGTCGTTGATGTAGTACTCGGCGGTGACCTCGGCCCCGGAGGCACGCAGCACCCGGGCGATGGCGTCGCCGAGCGCGGCCCAGCGCGTGTGGCCGATGTGCAGCGGCCCGGTGGGGTTGGCGGAGACGAACTCCATGTTGATCACATGCCCGGCGAGGGCGTCATTGGAGCCGTATGCTTCACCGGCCTCGACGATGACGCGCGCCAGGGTCCCGGCGGCACCGGCCTCAAGGGTGATGTTCAGGAAGCCGGGGCCGGCGATGGCGACGGAGGCAACGCCGTCGATCTCCTCCAGCCGCCCGCTGAGGATACCGGCGACGTCGCGCGGCGAAAGCCCTGCCGGCTTGGCCAGCTGCAGCGCGACGTTGGTGGCCCAGTCCCCGTGCTCCCGGTTCTTCGGCCGCTCCACCCGGACCTCCGCGGGCGCGGCAACGGCGAGTTCGCCGGAGTCGATGGCGTCGGAAAGGCAGGCAGTTATAGCGGCGGAAAGTTCTTCAGGAGTCACCCATCCAGCATAGTGGGGCGCGCAGACAGCGCCCCAATCGTGACCGCGGGTCAGCTGATGACGCCTGGATGGTCCTCCACCATCTGCGGCCGGCAGGCGAACCAGGCACCGGCAAAAAGGACCGCCAGGGTCGCGAACAGGAATCCGAAGGAAGGGCCCCACCCGCCGGTGGCCTCGTGGATCAGGCCGAAGAGCAGCGGGCCAAGGCACGCCAGCGCGTAGCCGAGGCCCTGGCTGAAGCCGCTCAGCGCACCCGTGACCGCGTGGGTCCGCGAGCGCAGGTTCACCAGCACCAGCGAGAGCGGGAAAGTCCCCGGCCCGAGCCCTGCCAGGGTCACCCACAGCAGGGTGGCCGACGCCGGCGCGAGCCAGAGGCCGAGGTAGCCGGCGGCGAAACAGCAGACGAAGACCGCCACCAGGGGCAGCGGGTTGCGCAACCGGGCGGCGAACAGCGGCACCAGCAGGCCCAGCGGAAGGCCGAGCACCGAGAACCACCCCAGCTGGGTGCCGGCGTCGGCCCTGCCGAGCCCGGCCTCCGTGAGCATGGCCGGCATCCAGGCGAACATGGCGTACGTGTTCAGCGAGGTGCAGCCCATCATCAGCGTCAGGCCAATGGCCAGCGGCGAGCGCCACAGATTGATGCGCACCGGCGGCTCCGCGGCCGGCGCCGCTTCGCGGCCCGGCTGCGCGGCCCCCGCCGGCTTCCTGCCGCGGGAGGCATAGGCGGCGAGCCAGGGCAGCGCGGCCGCCACGCTGAAGGCCGCCCACACCGCCGTCGAGACCTGCCAGCCGGCGGCGTCGGCCACCGGCACGGCGAACACCGGCGGGACCGCGGTGCCCAGGCTGACAGTGGCCACGTACAGTGCTGTGACCAGGCCCACCCGGTCGGGGAAGTACTGGCGGACGAGCGGCGGAAGCACCACGTTCCCGGCCCCCAGCCCCGCCAGCGCCACGACCGAGAACACCAGGAAGAGGGTCGTGTCGGACACCAGGGCGCGCCCCAGCTGGCCCGCGACTGCCAGGCCCATGGCGAGCACGGCGAGGCGTTCCAGACTGGCCCAGCGGGTCACGAAGGGGGTGAGGAAGCCGAAAACGGCAAAGCAGGCGGTGGGCAGCATGCCCAGCAGTCCGGTGGCCGCGGCATCGAGCGGCACCTGGGCGCCGATGGCGCTGAGCAGGGGCGGGACGGACGTGACCGCCATCCGGAGCGTGAAAGCCACCAGCAAAACCCCCACCAGCACCAGCAGCCTGCCCCTGAATCCCCTTTTCATCACGGGATTCGACGTTACACGCGCACCCGTTGCAGCCGCGGGCTCCGGTGTTCCGACACGCGGCGCCGGCGCAGTGACACGCGGCCGCGGCGCCGGGCGGGCGGTTTTCGCGCCGGCCCGCCACACCTGATAAGCTCTTGAAGTTCCCAACGGCGGCCGTACCGGCTGCCAGCTGCCCTCGTAGCTCAGGGGATAGAGCGTCTGCCTCCGGAGCAGAAGGCCGTAGGTTCGAATCCTATCGAGGGCACCAGCACAACCCCGTCACCGCAGGCCGGTGGCGGGGTTTTCCATTTCCCGGCGCAGCGCCCTGATCAGCGAGGCGAACCGCTCGTTGCCCGCGAGGTCCTCGACCAGCACCGCCTTTCCGTCGGGGCCCGCGAGCGGAACCTGCCAGTTCGGGTACTCGTCGAGTGTGCCCGGCTGGTTCTGCGTGCGCCGCTCCCCCACCGCGTCCACCAGAGCGACGCCCAGCAACGCCGACGGCGTCAGCGCGGTGAAGGCGTAAAGCGCTTCGATGGTCTCCCGCTCGTCCGCTCCGTCTGCCAGCAGCCCGCGGCTCCGAACGAGGTCCAGCACCTGCTCCCGGTCCGCCGCGTCCTCGGCCCGCTCCTGCTCCACCGGCCGGTTGAGCAGGCCCAGCGACTCGCGCAGGTCCACGTGCTCGCCGGCCAGGTAGCCGGCCGTGGGCGGCAGGTCGTGGGTATTGACGCTGGTCAGGCACTCCCGCCGGTACTCCTCCGGTGCCACGGGAACGCCGTCGTCGCGCTCGAACCAGAGGATCGAGGTCCCGAAGATGCCGCGCTCGGACAGATAGTCCCGCACCCACGGCTCGAAAACACCCAGATCCTCGCCGACGACGACGGCCCCGGCCCGCTGGGCTTCGAGCGCCAGGATGCCGATCAGTGCCTCGTGGTCGTAGTACACGTAGGTGCCTTCGCCGGGGCCGCAGCCGTCGGGAATCCACCACAGCCGGAACAGGCCCAGGATGTGGTCCACCCTGATGCCGCCGGCGTGCCGGAGGATGGTGCGCAGCATGTCCCGGTAGGCGGCATAGCCGGATTCCGCCAGCCGCCCCGGATGCCACGGCGGCTGCTGCCAGTTCTGCCCCTGCTGGTTGAACATGTCCGGCGGCGCTCCTACTGTCACGCCCTCCGCGAGGACCCCCTGCAGGGCCCAGGCGTCAGCGCCGCCGCGGTCCACTCCGACCGCGAGGTCGTGCATCACCCCGATGCCCATGCCCGCCTCGCGCGCGGTCCGCTGGGCTGCCTCCAGCTGCTCGTCGCAGATCCACTGCAGCCAGCGGTGGAAGCCGATGCGTCCGGCGAGCTCTTCCCTGTAGCCCTGCGTTTCCGGCGCGCCGGGGGCACGGATGCCGCCGTCCCACCGCCCGGCGTCGGGGCCGAACCGCTCCGCGAGCGCGCACCACAGGGCGAAATCCTCCAGCCCTGCTCCCTGCGCCGCGCAGAACTTCTCGAACCGGCGCTGGCGCGCGGCGGACCGGCGCACCGCGTGGACCTTTTCCAGCGCCTCGAGTTTCGCCCCGTACGCGCTGTCCCGGTCCAGTGCGTCGGCACGCAGGTTGTCCGGATGCAGCCGTGCTGCCAGCGCTTCGACGGCGGACCGCCCGCTGCCCGTGAGGTAGCCGTATTCGGGGATGTCCTCCACCCGGATGTAGAGCGGGTTGAAGAACCGGCGCGTCGCGGGCAGGTACGGCGAGGGCTGCACCGGCGGCGAAGGCTCGGCCGCGTGCAGCGGATTGACGAGCACAAACCCGGCGCCGTGCTGCGCGGCGGCGAAAGAGGCCAGCTCCGCGAGGTCGGCGAAGTCCCCGATGCCCCAGGACCGCGCCGAGCGCACCGAGTAGAGCTGTGCCATCAGGCCCCACTGCCGGCCGCCGGAGCCCGCGGGGACGGCCAGCCGGCCGGGCGTGACCACCAGCGGGCAGCTCGCGGTGGCGCCCCCGTTCTCCGCGTGCAGGGTGTGCCAGCCCAGCGGCAGGTACTCGGGGACGGCGAAACTGGCACGGCCGGTGAGGACGCCGTCGACCTCTTTCGGCTCCTCCCAGTCATCGCGCTGCAGCACCTCGTGGTGGCTGCCGTCCTCGGCCGTGACCCAGACTCGCGCTGCGCTTCCGTGCGGAACATGCACCGGAACGTGGAATTCCTGGCCCTCCCGGAGCACGACGACGGGCGGCAGCAGCCGCCGCCAGGGATCCAGCACCGTGTTGTGCAGGGAGGTCCGGACGTCCTCCGGGGTGCGGGAGGCAACCCCGAGCGCGTCCAGGACCCGGTGCAGGGTCCCGGCTCCGACCAGGTGCTCGCTGCCGTCCCAGCCGCGGAACGACGTGCCGACCCCGCTGGCCTCGGCCAGCTCCCGCAGCGCGTTCGTTGCCGGGTCCTCTTCGTTACGACCTGTGTCCTCCGCCATGGGCCCACTCTATGCGCCGGCCTCCCGGCTGTGACAGGGTGCCGGTCCACGCGGGCAAAACGCCGGGCGGGGCGGTTACTGGGCCGTAGGGCCGCGGGCTCGTACCTTTGACGGTGTAACGAGACCCCATGCAGCACCATGTTTAAGAGGAACGCGACCGTGAGCAACACCACTGCCAAGAACACCGCCCTGCGTTTGAAGGGAATCCTGGAGGTCCTCGCCGGGCCCGAAGCCCCGGAGCAAAAGCTCACCGGAAACGACGTGCTGATCCGCGTCATCGAGCGGTTCCCGCTCAACGAGCAGGAAAGCGAACTGCTTTCCGGCGGCGTTCCACGCGGACAGAAGACGCTCAACAGCTCCAGCACCAAGCTCGTGAAAGCCGGCTGGCTGGTGAAGGGCCGCGGGGCATGGACGGTCACCGAGGCCGGTCGTGCCGCACTGGCCTCCTTCAGCGACGCCGAACGCTTCGCCGACGCGCTCAAGGGAACCGGCTCTGCCGCAGCCGGCAAGGAGGAACCGGCACTGGAAGCGGCGGTGCCGGAAGATGCGGTGCTGGAGGAGGCGCTGGCCGGGGATGCGCCGGAAACCGCGGAGGAGCCGGACGTCGAGCAGCCGGCGGCAGTGAGCATCGCGGGCAGCTTCAACGCCCTGCTCGGCGCGCCCGCGGACTGGCAGCCGGACGCTGACCAGGCCCAGATGGCTCTGGACCAGGCCGACGGGATCTGGAAGCTCGCCGTCGACCTGGCGCCGGGACGCTACGAGTACAAGGTGGCGCTGAACCGGTCCTGGGACGAGAACTACGGCGCGTTCGGAGCCTTCAACGGCGGGAACATCGAGCTGCACCACGACGGCGGGACCGCAACTTTCCACTACGATCACCGCACCCGGCTGGTCGGAACCGTTTAGGCGCGGCTCGGAACCGTTTAGGCGGGCCGCTGGACCGCCAGCTGGCCGCGGAAGGTCCGCCGGTACGCCTGCGGACTCGTGTTCAGCTGGCGGCCGAAATGGTGCCGCAGCAACACGGCCTGCCCGAACCCGGCTTCGCGTGCCACCTCGTCCACGGACAAGTCCGTTTCCTCCAGCAGTTCCTGCGCCCGCAGCACGCGCTGGGCATTCAGCCAGGCCGCCGGAGTGGCGCCGGTTTCCGCCCGGAACCGGCGGGCGAAGGTGCGAGGGGACATGTGCACCCGCGCGGCAAGTTCGGGGACCGGGTGTTCGCGGTCAAGGTGCGCGCCCATCCACACCAGCAGCTGCTCCATCGGCTCGGACCCGGCCTCCGGCACGGGCCGGTCGATGTACTGGGCCTGGCCGCCGTCCCGGTGCGGGGGCACCACCATGTCGCGCGCCATGGCGGCGGCCACCTTGGCCCCGAACTCGGTCCGCACCAGGTGCAGGCAGGCGTCGATTCCTGCCGCGGTCCCGGCGCTGGTGATGATCCGGCTGTCCTGGACGTAGAGCACATTCTCGTCGACCCGAAGGCGCGGGTAACGCTCCGCGAGCAGGTGCGAATACTGCCAGTGGGTGGTACAGCGCAGGCCGTCCAAAACCCCCGCCTCGGCCAGCGCGAAGGCGCCCGAACAGATCGACATCACCCACGCCCCGCGCCGGGCGGCGCCGCGAAGCACCTGCAGCACCTCCTCCGGCAGCGGCCGTTCCCCTCCGTAGGGTGTCATCACCACCAGGTCGGCGTCGGCCGCGGCCTCGAGTCCCTGCTCGACGTTGATGCTGAACCCGGTCTTGGTGCCCACTGCCCCGGGTACCGGCGTGCACACCCGCAGGTCGAACCGCGGGACCCCTGTGCCGCGGCCTGACCGGTCGATGCCGAAGACCTCGCAGACGACCCCGAACTCGAACGGCGAGGTGCCTTCCAGAACGATCACTGCCACTGATCTGAGCATGCCTTCAGTATGGCAGAAAATTGTCGAAAGGGGGCATTTCTGCCACTTCTTTCGGAGGGGCGCCGGGCGAACCATGGAGTTATGGAAATCCTCCTTTCGATCCTGGTTCTGTTGTCCATCATCGGCGTCGCTGCGGCGGTCTCCGATGTGATCCGCGACGGCCGCGGCCACACACCCGAGGAGCGCTCCGAGCGTCCCTGGCGGGATGACGCGCTTCCCAGCGGCACCTTCCTCCACCTGCCGTAACCGGCGACGGCGCTGCACGCAGGTGCCGCGCTGCCGGTTCAGCGCCGGTAGTGCGGCACGTGCTCGTGAACGTACAGATCGCGCAGCAAGGACACCTCGGCGCCGTGGTGGATCACCTCACGGTTGATGTGCAGCACCAAGGTGCCCATCGCAGCCTCGCTCCACGGGCCCTCCGCCGGCCCGCAGGGGCGCTCCAGCCCCTCGGATCCCAACGCCGTAACCCCGGCCAGCCAGCGCGCGTAGGCTTCGTCGAGCTGCTGCAGCGCTGCCGCGGCCGTCTCCGGGTAGACGTAGCTCTCGTAGTCCACGGGTGGTCCGCCGAAATGGGACGCATTGCGTGCGCCCAGGACGCCCACCAGCATGTGGCAAAGCCGCCAGGCGATGGTGGTCAGCGGCGCCGGTACCGGTTCCGGGAAGGCGTAGTCCAGCGCCATGGCGCCGCCGCCGACCGAAATCGGCGCATCGCTGGTACCGCGGTGGCGCAGGCTCCAGGTCCCCGGCGCGGGTTCCCAGAAGTACTCCCGGTCGGTCAGGCCCTCCAGCCTCGGCCGCAGCTGGTTGTTCCAATGCCAGTCCAGCTGGTTGATGAGTTCCTTGGCGACGTCCACGGTTCCTCCTGCTCCGGCCCGCTCCCTCTGGCCCGCTCCTCCGGGCCGCTCCCTCAGGCCCGATCCTCCGGCGGCGCCGCCGGGTGCTCCCATCATGCTCCGGCGGCTCCCGCAGGGCCAGCGCGGCCTACGTGCACCGCCGGCGGACTCCGGTCACTGCTCCGCGGTGGCCACGATCGTGCCGCGCGCGAGGGTGTGCGAGAACAGGTTGAAGCCCAGGTTTGCCGGCGTTGCATCCCGGGGCAGTCCGAGGGACTCGACGTCGACGGCGTGCACGCTGATGAAGTAGCGGTGCGGGCCGTGGCCGGGAGGCGGCGCGGCGCCGGCGAACCCGACGAAGCCGGCGTCGTTGCCGAGCTGAAGCGCGCCCTGCGGCAGCTGGGAGCCGTCGGCGGCGCCTGCCCCGGCGGCCAGTTCCGTCACCGACGCGGGGATGTCGGCCACGGCCCAGTGCCAGAACCCTGACTGCGTCGGGGCATCCGGGTCGTAGACGGTGACGGCGAAGCTCTTGGTGCCCTCCGGCGCGCCCGACCAGCTCAGCTGGGGTGAGACGTCCTGCCCGCCGGGCACGCCCATCTTGCCGGACATCTGGGCAGGCGCAAGCGGCGCTCCCTCGGTGGCGTCGGTACTGGTGACGGTCAGCGCGGGAACATCAGGCATCCGCGCGAACGGGTTGTTGCTCATACCACATCTCCTGTCGAAACCGGTGCTGCGGGGCCGCAGATGTTTGCTAGCGTACCGGCATCGGCCCGACGTCGCGCAGAGGAGTTCCATGGCCAGCACCCAGCCCCTGAAGATCGGCATTATCGGAGCAGGCATCATGGGCCGCGCGCACGCCGGTTTCCTCGCCCGCGAGGAGCAGACCGAGCTGGCAGCAGTCGCGGATCCCTACACCACTGCCCTGGCCGAGGATGCCGGAGTGCCGCACTTCACCGACCACCGGCAGCTGCTGCGGATGGAGAAGCTGGACGCCGTGATCGTGGCCAACCCGAACGCCTTCCACGTCTCCACCGCCGTCGACTGCCTGGACGCCGGCGTGCCCGTGCTGCTGGAGAAGCCGGCCGCAGCCTCCTACGCCGAGGCCGCGGACCTCGTCGCCGCCGCGGGCCGGAGCAGCACTCCCCTGCTCGTCGGCCACCACCGGCGCCATCATCCGGCCGTCCGGGCAGCGCGCCGGCTGATCGGCGACGGCGGCCTGGGCCGCATCGTCGCGGTCAACGGGATGTGGCTGACGAAGAAGGCCGACTCCTATTTCGACCAGGTCTGGCGCCGCGAGCCGGGCGCGGGAGTGATGCTGATCAACCTCGTGCACGACCTGGACCTGATCCGGCACCTGTGCGGGGAGATCGTCTCGATCCAGGCCCGCACCAGCAACAGCGTCCGCGGCTTCGACGTCGAGGACACCGCCGGGGTGGTCTTCGAGACGGAATCCGGCGCGCTCGGTTCCTTCATTGCCTCCGACGCCGCCACCGCCCCGTGGGGGTGGGACCAGGCGACCGAGGACGACCCGACCTACCCCTACAACCCCACCTCCTTCTGCTATTCGATCGCGGGCACCGAGGCCTCCCTGAGCTTTCCCCAGCTGGGCCGTTACTACCACGAGGGTCCGTCGGATTGGACCCGGCCGCTGAGCCTGCGCTTCGAAGCGAAGGAAGCCGGCGACTCCTATACGAACCAGCTGCGGCACTTCGCCGCGGTGATCCGCCGGGAAGCGGCGCCCGCAGTCACAGCCGCCGACGCCGCCCGCACGCTGGCCGTCGTCGAGGCGGCCGCCCGTGCCGCCGCCGAGGGGTGCACGGTCCGCGTTGCCGACGTGCTCGGCGGCTGAGCCCCGCGGGGGCGGAGAAGCCCCGACCGGGCTCGATAGACTGGGGGAACCATGCCTCTGCATATCTCCTATCCTCCCGAGCTGCCGGTCTCGGAGCGCCGCGAGGATCTCATGGCCGCCATCGCCGCCAACCAGGTCACCATCATCGCCGGAGAAACCGGATCCGGTAAGACCACTCAGATCCCCAAGATGTGCCTCGAGCTGGGTCTCGCGGACAAGGGGCTGATCGGACACACCCAGCCGCGGCGGCTGGCGGCGCGCACAGTGGCCGAACGCATTGCCGAGGAGCTCGACGTCGAGCTTGGCCAGGAGGTCGGTTTCCAGGTCCGCTTCACCGGCGAGGTCGGCAAGAACACGAAGATCAAGCTGATGACCGACGGCATCCTGCTGGCTGAAATCCAGCGGGACAAGCTGCTGCGCCGGTACAGCACCATCATCATCGACGAAGCACACGAGCGCAGCCTGAACATCGACTTCATCCTCGGCTACCTCAAACGCATCCTGCCGCAGCGGCCGGACCTGAAGGTGATCATCACCTCGGCCACCATCGACCCGGAGCGCTTCGCCGCGCATTTCGCCGGCACTGCCGGACCGGCCCCCATTGTCGAGGTCTCCGGCCGGACGTACCCGGTGGAAATCCGCTACCGTCCGCTGAACCAGCCGGCCGAGGACGCGGACGAAGCCAACGACGACGAGCTCGAGGAGGACAGGGACCCGCTCGATGCGGTGTGCGACGCCGTCGACGAACTGGCCCTCGAAGCCCCGGGAGACGTGCTGATCTTCTTCTCCGGCGAGCGCGAAATCCGCGACGCGGCCGAGGCGCTCAAGGGACGCATCCAGTCCAACCGGCGGCTGGCCGGCACGGAGATCCTGCCCCTGTACGCCCGGCTGTCGCTGGCCGAGCAGCACCGCGTGTTCACCCCCGGAGGCAAGCGGCGGATTGTGCTGGCCACGAACGTGGCCGAAACCTCCCTCACCGTGCCGGGCATCAAGTACGTCGTGGACACCGGCACCGCGAGGATCTCCCGGTACTCGCACCGAACGAAGGTCCAGCGGCTGCCGATTGAACGCGTGTCCCAGGCCTCCGCGAACCAGCGCTCGGGCCGCTGCGGCCGTGTCTCCGACGGCATCGCCATCCGGCTGTACTCGGAGGAGGACTTCGAGGCCCGGCCCCGGTTCACCGACCCGGAGATCCTGCGCACCAACCTGGCAGCCGTGATCCTGCAGATGACCGCGATCGGCGTCGCCACCGGGCCCAAGGACGTGCTGGACTTCCCGTTCGTCGAACCGCCGGACGCCAAGGCCGTCAACGACGGGGTCACCCTGCTGCGCGAACTCGGCGCCCTCGCCGCGCCCGGCAGCGGCGCTTCTGCGCGGAACGGTGCCGAGGCGCCGGCGGGCCTGACCGAGACCGGCCGCCAGCTCGCCCGGCTGCCGGTGGACCCGCGGCTGGGCCGGATGATCGTCGAGGCGGGCCGGCGCGGGTGCGCCAGGGAAGTGATGGTGCTGGCCGCCGCGCTGACCATCCAGGACCCGCGGGAGCGGCCCTCGGCGGACAGCGGCAGCAAGCAGCAGCAGGCCGCCGAGAAGCACGCCCGGTTCAAGGACGAGAATTCGGACTTCACCGGCTATTTGAACCTGTGGAACTACGTGCAGCAGCAGCAGCGGGAGCTCTCCTCCACCCAGTTCCGCCGGCTGTGCCGGACCGACTTCCTGAACTACCTGCGGCTGCGCGAATGGCAGGAGCTCTATGCCCAGCTGCGCCAGATGGCCAAGCCGCTGGGCATCGAGCTGGACAAGAGCCGCGATGTGGACCCGGTGGGCAGCCATGATGCGGTGCACATCAGCCTGCTTGCGGGCCTGCTCAGCCATATCGGCCTGCGGGACGAGAAGCGCAACGAGTACGCGGGCGCCCGCGGGACCCGGTTCGCGGTCTTCCCGGGCTCCGCGCTGTTCAAGAAGTCCCCGGACTGGGTGATGGCGGCCGAGCTGGTGGAGACCAGCCGGCTTTGGGCCCGGGTCGCGGCGCGCATTGATCCGCTCTGGGCCGAACAAGTCGGCGGGCACCTGCTCAAGCGCAGCTTCAGCGAGCCGCACTGGTCCAAGCGCATGGGCTCGGTGATGGCCTACGAGAAGGTCACCCTGTACGGCGTCCCGATCGTCGCCCAGCGCCGCATCAACTACGGCCGGATCGACCCGGTCCTGGCCCGCGAGCTGTTCATCCGGCACGCCCTGGTCGAGGGCGACTGGCGCACGCACCACAAGTTCTTCCACCGCAACCGCGCCCTGCTCGCAGACGTCGAGGAACTCGAGACCAGGATGCGCCGCCGCGACCTGCGCGTGGACGACGAGACGCTGTTCGAGTTCTACGACCAGCGGATCGGCGCCGACGTCGTCTCCGAGCGGCATTTCGACAAGTGGTGGAAGCAGGCCCGGCACGAGAACCCGCACCTGCTGGACTTCGACGAGTCCCTGCTGCTCGCCGAGGACGCGGAGGACCTCGACGAGTCCGCCTATCCCCGGATGTGGCAGCAGGCCGGCTTCGAGCTGCCGCTGAGCTACGAGTTCTCCCCCGGCACCTCGATCGCCGGACGGACGACAACACCTGCCTCCGACGGCGTCACCGTGCGGATCCCGGTGCTGTTCCTCAACCAGCTCGACGAAGAACCGTTCCGCTGGCTGATTCCCGGCCTGCGGGCGGAGCTGATCGCGGCCCTGATCAAATCGCTGCCGAAGCAGGTGCGGAAGAACTTCGTGCCGGCCCCGGACGTGGCACGGCTGGCAGCCTCAGCACTGGCCGCCGACTTCGACCCGGCGTCGGATCCGCTCGAAGCCTCGCTGGAACTGGCGCTGCGCCGTCTCAAGGGGCACGTGATCCCGCCCGGTTCCTGGAACTGGGACGCAGTGCCCCCGCACCTGAGGATGAGCTTCCAGGTGGTGGACGCGGCCGGAAAGGTGCTCGGCGAAGGCAAGGACCTCGCCGGCCTGAAGGAGTCGCTGGCCCCGGCCGTGCGGCGCGCGATTGCCGAATCGCTCGGAGCAACGCCGAAGACCGCCCGGGCCGTCCCGTCGACCGGCGCCGCCGGCCGTTCCAAGGGAAACGGGCGCGCCGCCGCCGGGACCGCAACCACCGGTTCGGAAGCTGCCGGTGCCGGACCGGCTGTCGCCGAGCTCAGCGGCCTGACCGCGTGGACGGTCGGGGCTGTGCAGCGGCAGGTGCAGCGCAGCGTCAACGGCCATACGGTCACGGGGTTTCCGGCACTGGTGGACGAGAAGACGGCCGTGGGCCTGCGCGTGTTCCAGAGCGCCGAGGAACAGGCGGCGGCGATGCGCGGCGGCGTCATCCGGCTGCTGGCCCTCCGCGTGCCCTCCCCCGCCCGCTACGTGCTGGAGCACCTGAGCAACACCGAGCGGCTGACCTTCAGCCAGAACCCGCACGGCAGCGTGGCTTCCCTGATCGAGGATTGCACGCTGGCTGCGGTCGACAAGCTCACCCCGGAAGCGCTGCCGTGGTCCCAGGCCGAATTCGACGCACTGTACGAACGGGTCCGCGCGGACCTGATTGACACGGTGTTCTCCGTGACTGCGGTGGTGGAGAAGATCCTCGCCAGCAGCCGGCGGATCGAACGGGCGCTGAAAGGCACCACGAGCCTGGCGCTGATCAGCGCGCTGAACGACATCAAGAGCCAGCTGCGCCAACTCGTCTACCCCGGCTTCGTTGCCGCCACCGGGTACGCGCAGCTGAGCCAGCTGCCGCGCTACCTGGCCGGGATCGAGAAGCGGCTGGAGAAGCTGCCGACCAACGTGCAGCGCGACGGACTCGGCATGGCCGTAGTGCAGCAGCTCGAGGACGACTACGACGACGCGGTTGCCGCGCTCGCTGCGGGTGCGACGCTGCCGCCGTCGCTGGCGAAGGTGCGCTGGATGATCGAGGAGCTGCGGATCAGCTTCTTCGCCCAGGAGCTCGGGACGGCCTACTCGGTTTCGGAGAAACGGGTCCGCACGGCCCTGAACCAGGCGCTCGCTCCCGCCTGAGCGGCCCCGAAGCCCTAAGCGGCCGGGCCGGGCTCAGGCTTCGGGGACGGATGCCGCATGGCCGGCGTCGCGCAGGGCGCTGCGGATCTTTTCCGCTGCGGCGTCCATGGCGCCCGGATCCGGGTTGCGGTCCACCGAGTGCACGTCGAAGTCCTTCGGCGTGTAGGCCGGCCACACGTGCAGGTGCAGGTGCCGGACCTCGAACCCCTCAGCCAGCAGCCCGATCCGCTGCGGCGCGAACGCTGCCTCCTGGGCTTTGCCGACAGTGCGGGCCACGTCCATCACCTTGGCCAGGAGGCCGGGATCGGCGTCGGTCCACGAATCGATTTCTTCCCTGGGCACCACCAGGGTGTGGCCCTCGGTGATCGGGGCGGCGGTGAGGAAGGCGACGACCTCGTCGTCCTTCCAGACGAAGCGGCCCGGGATGTCCCCGTTGATGATCTTCGTGAAAATGCTGCTCATGGGGGCTCCTTCAGTCTCGTGGGATCCTCGGGGCGGCGGGAAGCCCGGGAAGGGCTTGCCCAGCGGCGGCGGCTTGGGGCGTCCGAACTGCATTTTCCGACGCTACCACCCGGGCCTAGGGCTCGGAGCCCGTCGCCACCGGAAGGTCCGGGTGGTTGGACCACTCCGAGAAAGAGCCCGGGTAGAGCGCCGCGCGGATCCCGGCGATCTCCAAGGCGGCGATCTCATGGGCTGCGGTGACGCCTGAGCCGCAGTACACCGCCACCGGGCGGGTGCCGTCGGCGCCCAGGTCCCGGAACCGCGCTGCCAGGTCCGCTGCGGACAGGAAGCGGCCCGAGCCGGAGAGGTTGGCGGCGGTCGGCGCGCTGACGGCGCCGGGAATGTGTCCCGGGCGCGGGTCGACGGGCTCGACGTCGCCCCGGTAGCGTTCCGCGGCGCGGGCATCGAGCAGGACGCCGTCGGCCGGGAACCGGCCTGCTTCCTCCCTGCCCAGGGCCGGCATTGCCCCGGCGCCGAGCACGACGTTCCCCAGGGCGGCCTGCTCCAGCCCGCGCTCCGTCGGGTACCCGGCGTCCGTCCACGCCCGCAGGCCGCCGTCGAGCAGCAGCACCTCTTCGAGGCCGCCGTCGCGCAGCAGCCACCACAGCCGGGCCGCGGACATGCCGCCCGCGTCGTCGTAGACCACCACGGTGTCGCCGGCGTTGATGCCCCAGCGGCGGGCGGACTCCTGCAGGGCCTGCGCGTCCGGCAGCGGGTGCCGGCCGCGCAGCGGCTCGGCCGGCGCCGCAAGTTCGGTCTCCAGGTCCACGTACACGGCGTCGGGCAGGTGCCCGGCAAGGTAGTGCTCCCGGCCCCGGGGGTCGCCCAGCGCCCAGCGCACATCCAGAATCACCGTGCGCTGGCCGGAGGTCATCCGGCGGTGGAGCGCGGCGGCGTCGATCAGGGTCTGCATTTCATCTCCTTGGAGTTCTCCCGCTGCTGTCCGCCTGGTGGGCGGTTAAGCCACTCTAAGCCGCCGGCGCCCTGCGCCGGGCTACAGTGTCACCACCACCTGCGTCACCACCATCTGCTCACCCGGCAAAGGAGAATCCCCCGTGGCCCCCAGCGAAGAATCCCTGCTCCCGCCCGGCGCCCGGCTCGAACGCGTCGCCACCGGTGCCACCTGGAGCGAGGGACCGGTCTGGCTGGACGATCCGGGGGTGGTCCGCTGGAGCGACATCCCCGGCAACCGCATCCTGGAATACCGCCCTGCCGACGGCAGCTGCCGGGTGCACCGCGAGGACGTGGAATTCACCAACGGCCGCACGCTGGACCTGGACGGGACGGTGCTGCAGTGCTCGCACGGCCGCCGCGCCGTCGAACGCGAGGTGGACGGCGTGCCGGAGACGCTCGTGGACCGCTGGAACGGGGTCCGCTTCAACTCCCCCAACGACATCGTCGTCTCCTCCGACGGCGCCGTTTGGTTCACCGACCCCGCGTACGGCATCGTCCAGCCCGCGGAGGGCCATCCGGGTGAGCGCGAGTACCGGGACCACTACGTGTTCCGCTTCGTCCCCGCCACCGGTGAGCTGCACCCCGTGATCATGGACATGGAGGACCCGAACGGCCTCGCTTTTTCCCCGGACGAGTCCGTGCTCTACGTCTCGGACACCTCCGCCGCGCTCGTTCCCGGCGGCCGGCACCACATCCGCGCCTACGACGTCGTCGACGGCCGGCGCTGCAAGTACGGACGGACGCTCGCGGTGATCGAACCCGGCGTCCCGGACGGCTTCCGCGTGGACGTCGAGGGCAGGATCTGGACCTCCAGCGAGGACGCCGTGCAGGTGCTCGACGCTGAAGGCCGCGTGCTGCAGCGGATCCCGGTGCCGGAGCGCGTCGGCAACCTGTGCTTTGGCGGACCCGACGGGCGCGACCTTTACATCGCCGCCTCCACCAGCCTCTACCGGATCAGCACGACGACGACGGACGCCGCGCGCCGCCGCTGAGTCGGCCGTTTAGCCGGGCCGGCTAGTCCGGCCGCTTACACCTCGACGGTCTGGCGCGGGTCCAGGTGCTCGTAGCTGCTGCCGTAGCGGCTGCCGATCCGCTGCACGTGGCCCTCGACCATCGTGCGCCCCGTCTCGGTCAGCAGCGAGTCGTGCACCGGGTAGGCCTTGGGCGCCCGCACGGCGACGACGAAGTCGATCACCTCGCCGACCTTGGACCAGGGCGCGTGCAGCGGGACCAGCAAGGTCTTCACCTCAAGGCCGTCCGGCACCGTGAAGGAGTCGCCCGGGTGGAAGACGTTCTCCTCGATGAGGTAGCCGATGTTTGCCACCACGGGGATCGCGGGATGGATCAGCGCATGCTGGCCGCCGAAAGTGCGCACCGCGAAACCCGCGGCGTCAAAGGACTGCCCCGGCACGGCGTCGATGATCCGTTCCGCCGCCTCAGGGGCCTTGCTGCGCAGCTCAGCCGCCACCCCTGCCGGGGCATGGACGGTCAATGCCGGGTCCGCGGCCAGGGCCGCCGTGACGGCGTCGGCGTCGAGGTGGTCGGCGTGTTCGTGGGTGATGAGCACCGCCCCGGCACCGGCCAGGGCTTCGGCGGCTTCGGAAAAGACGCCGGGATCGAGGACGAGGACGCGGCCGTCCTGCTCCAGGCGGACGCAGGCATGGGTGTACTTGGTCAGCTTCATGCGCCCAGCCTACTGCCCGCTCCCGTTGCCCGGGCAGCCGCAGCGGGGAGCCCGGCTGATAACCTTGGGTGTTGCGAATCAGTTCCAGGACGAGGGGGTGAGGCATGAGCCAGGACGCCGGGCGCGAACAGCGCGTCACCAAGCAGCGCGTGGCCGTCAGCGCCGCCCTCGATGAGCTCGAGGACTTCGTCAGCACCCAGGAGCTCTACCGCCTGCTGCATGAACGCGGTGCCTCGGTCTCACTCGCCACCACCTACCGTATCCTTCAGGCCTTGGCCGAGGACGGCCGGGTGGATGTGCTGCGCAACGCCGACGGCGAGGCGGTGTACCGGCGCTGCGCAGTCGCCGAGCACCACCACCACCTGGTCTGCCGCGGCTGCGGGAAGACCGTGGAGCTGGAAGCGCCCGCCGTGGAGAGCTGGGCCTCGAAGGTTGCCGCCGCGCACGGCTTCACCAGCGTGGACCACACGGTCGAGATTTTCGGCCTCTGTCCCGACTGCGCCGCCCGCCAGGGCTGAGACTGCGCCTTACGCCTCCGCAGGCACCCGGCGGCCGTTGCGTCCGCTGCGCCGCCGCAGCGAACCCAGCGAGCGGCACACCACGTAGATCAGGAACGAGATCGTCGTGACGTACGGGCTGATCGGGATCCGGCCGCCAAGCGAGAGCAGGATGCCGCCCACGATCGCCGTCACCGCGAAGGCCACGCTGAGCAGCACCACCAGCCACGGCGAGCTGGTCACCTTCATCGCCGCGGCCGCCGGGGTGATCAGCAGTGCGAGCACCAGCAGCGCCCCCACCACCTGGATGGACAACGCCACCGATACGCCGAGCAGAAACATGAACGCCAGGGACAGGAAGCGCACCGGCACCCCGCGCGCCTCGGCCAGGTCCGGATCAACGCTGGCGAAGGTCAGCGGGCGCCAGATCACCGCGAGCACGGCCATCACGGCCAGCGCGGTCCCGGCCAGGATGTTCAGCTGCACGGTGTCCACGGACACGATCTGGCCGGTGAGCAGTCCGAACTTGTTCGCGGCCCGGCCCTCGTACAGGGCGAGGAACAGGATGCCCAGGCCGAGCCCGAAGGGCATGATGACGCCGATGATCGAGTTCCGGTCCCGCGCACGGACCCCCATCACGGCCAGCAGCAGCGCCGCGAGCACCGATCCGACGAGCGAGCCGATGACGATGTTGGCGCCGATGAGCAGGGCGAAGGCAGCGCCGGCAAAGGATAGTTCGGAGATGCCGTGGACGGCGAAGGCGAGGTCCCGCTTCATCACGAAGGTGCCGATCAGGCCGCCGAGCACGCCGAGCACCGCCCCGGCGATCAGGGAGTTCTGCACCAACGGGAGCAGGTCGGCGTAGTCGTCGAAGTTGAAAACCGAATGCAGCAGGTCCGCGAAATCCATCAGAGCACCTCCTCGCCGTGGTGGTGGTGCGTGGTCGCGTCGGGAACGCCGACGACGATGAGCCGGCCGTTGGCGCGGATCACCTCGACGCGGCTGCCGTACAGGTCCGAAAGCACCTCGGTGGTCATGACATCCTCGGGTCTGCCGACGCGGAACCGTCCGCCGGCAAGGTAGAGAACCCTGTCGACGTAATCGATGATCGGGTTGATTTCGTGGGTGACGAAGACGACGGCACTGCCGCGCTCGTGGCACTGCCGGTTCACCAGGGAGCTGACGGCCTGCTGGTGGTGCAGGTCCAGGGACAGCAGCGGCTCGTCGCAGAGCAGCACCTGCGGCTCGGAGGCCAGCGCCTGCGCCGCCCGCAGCCGCTGCTGCTCGCCGCCGGAGAGCTGGCCGACGGGCACATCGGCGTAGTCTGCGGCGCCGACTTCCTCCAGCAGGGCACGCACCCGCTGGTTCAGGCCCTTGGTGCGCAGCGGCAGCCCCCAGCGGTGGCCGTCCAGGCCGAGCCCGACGAGGTCGCGGGCGCGCAGCGGGGTGTCCGGCGCGAAGGATTTTTGCTGCGGGATGTACCCGATCATGCGGCTGCCGCGTTCCACCGGGCGGCCGCCGAGGGTGACCGATCCGGAGGAGAGCTGCTGCAGGCCCAGCAGCACCTTCAGGAAGCTGGTCTTGCCGCTGCCGTTGGGGCCGAGGACGGCGAAGAACTCCCCCGGCTGGATGTCCAGGTCCAGGCCTTCCCACAGCACCCGCTCGCCGAAGCGCAGGCCGGCGCCGCGCATGCTGACCACCGGCCGGCCGGTCACGGAGGCCGGCCCCCGGTTCACGCCCTGCCCCCTGCGGTGCGGGCGACGGCGGCGGCAACGTTGTCCAGGTTGGACCCCATCCACTGCAGGTAGTCCTGGCCCGCCGGCAGCGTCTCACTGAAGTCCACGACGGGCACCCCTGCGGATTCGGCGGCGCGCTTGAGCACCCGCGTCTGCGGGCCTTCGGTCTGGCTGTTGTAGGCGAGCAGCTTCGCTTCGCCGCCGGAGAGCTGGTCGGTGGCGGCCTTGAGCACCCCGGGAGGGACGTCGCTGCCGGCCTCGATGGCGGAAGTGAACTGTTCGGGGGTGACGTCGCGGAAGCCGCACGCCTGCAGCAGGTACAGCGGCACGAGCTCGGTCACCGCGGCGGGTGTGCCGGGATGGGCCGCCTTGACGGCCGCGGCGCGGGCCGCCAGCTGCGCGAGCGACTTCTTGAACGCCGCCGCGTTCGTCCGGAAGGTCCCGGCGTCCGTCGGGTCCGCCTGCGCCAGCTTCGCGGCCACGGCGTCAGCGGTGCGGGTCATCGCGTCGAAGCTGTACCAGACGTGCTCGTTGAAGTCGGCGCTGCCGTAGCCCGGCAAGCCGGACACCGCGGAGGCGGTGATGATCCTGTTGCTGTCCACCCCGGCATCCCCGGCGAGTTTGCGCAGGAAGGGGTCGTAGCCGCTGCCGTTCTCGATCAGCACCGCCGCCCGTGAGATAGCCAGCTTGTCCCTGGCGTCCGCCTCGTACGAGTGCGGGTCCTGGCTGACCTTGTCGATGATCGAGGTGACGGCCACCTTCCCGCCGCCGATGGTCCGCGCAAGGTCCCCGTACACATTGGTGGACGCAACGACGGACACCCGGCCATCCTTGTTGGCCGCCGTCGACCCGCATCCGGTCAGCACCAGCGCGGCGCCGAGGACGCCGGCAAGCAGCAGGGCGGGGAACGGACGGCGCACGCGGACTCCAGGGCAACGGGAACAAATGAGAATGGGAAACATTTACAGCGTTGCCATTCTAGCCACAAATGCGAACCGTTCGCACTTTGGGGTCCTGACGTCCCCGGGCGGTCCTAGCCGGCCGTGTCGTTGAACCTGCGGATACCGGTGGCCTGCGTCGCGTCGCGGATTTCTCCGACCAGCTGTTCGATCACGTCCTCAAGGAACAGGACCCCGCGCGTCGAGCCGTCCGGCTCCATCACCCGTGCCAGATGGGACCCGGTGCGTTGCATGACCGCCAGCACGTCCTCGATCTCGTCATCCAGGCCCAGATTCGCCAGCGACCGGACGCGGCCGACCGCCACCGGAGAACGGTAGTCCGCCTCAGGGATCGAGAGCACGTCCTTGATGTGCAGGTACCCGGTCAGTCCCCCGTCCCCGGCGATCAGCGGGAAGCGGGAGAAACCCGTGCGCCGGACCGCCCGCTCGAACTCGGCCGGTGTGGTGGTCGTCGGCAGCTTCACCACGTTCTCGAGCGGGACCATGATCCGCCGGGCGGTGTACCCGGAGAACTCCAGTGCGCCGGAAATGATGCCGGATTCGTCGTCCACCAGCCCGTGCCGCGTGGACTCCTGCACGATGGACTGGACCTCCTCGAGCGTAAAAGACGAGGACACCTCGGACTTCGGCTCCACGCCTAGCAGGCGCAGGGTGTGATTCGCCAGCCAGTTCAGCGTGACGATCACGGGCCGCAGGATCCGGGCAATGAACACCAGCGGGGGTGCGAGCAGCAGGGCCGCCTTGTCCGCCACGGAGACCGAGATGTTCTTCGGCACCATTTCGCCGAAGGTCACGTGGAGGAAAGTGACGATGAGCAGCGCGATGACGAAGGCGGCCGAGGACGCCACCTCTGCGGGCAGCCCGAGCAGGTGCAGCGGGTCCCCGAGCAGGTGGTGGATGGCGGGCTCGGCCACATTCAGGATCAGCAGCGAGCAGACCGTGATGCCCAGCTGGGCGCAGGCGAGCATCAGGGAAACATTTTCCATGGCCAGCAGCGTCGTGGCGGCCCGTTTCGAGCCGGCCTCGGCGAGCGGCTCGATCTGGCTGCGCCGGGCGGACATCACCGCGAACTCCGAGGCCACAAAGAACGCGTTGCCCAGCAGCAGGACCACCAGCCACAGGATTCCGGCCCAGTCGCTCATGCCTGGCCCCCTTCATCCGTGCCCGGTCCGGTGCCTGCACCGGTATCCGCGTCGTCCCCGGCGGCCGGCGTGAAGGCGATCCTGTCCACGCGGCGGCCCTCCATCCGCTCCACCAGCAACACTCCGCCCTCGACCTCGATGTGGTCGCCGACTTCGGCGATCCGGCCCAGCCGCGACATGATGAAACCGCCCACCGTCTCGTACGCCGGGTCATCGGGCACCACCAGCCCGGGCACCTGCTCCGTCACCTCGTCCGGGCGCATCAGGCCCGGGAAGTACCAGCTGCCGGCCGCGCTCTGCAGCACCCCGGGCTTGTTGCGGTCGTGTTCGTCCGAGACCTCGCCGACGATTTCCTCGACCAGGTCCTCCAGCGTGGCCACCCCGGCCGTGCCGCCGTACTCGTCGAGCACAACGGCCAGCTGCAGGTTCCCTTCGCGCAGCTCGGCGAGCAGCGAATCGAGGTGGATGGTCTCCGGGACCCGGAGGACGTCGGTCATGATGGCGCCCGCTTCCAGCCCGGCGCGCCGGGCCTGGGGCACCGCCACGGCCTTCTTGATGTGCACGACGCCGCGGATGTCGTCGGGCGAGTCGCCGATGACCGGGAAGCGCGAAAAGCCCGTCCGGCGGGCGGCGGCGAGGATGTCGGCCACGGACTGGTCCGCGTCGATCGTCTCGACCCGGATCCGCGGCGTCATCACGTCGGCAGCGGTCCGGCTGGCGAAGCTGAGCGTCTTGGCGACGAAGTTGGCCGTTCCGGCGTCGAGCGTTCCCATTTCGGCCGAGCGGCGCACCAGCGACGCCAGCTCCCCGGGGGAACGGGCGCCGGAGATTTCCTCCTTGGCCTCCAGTCCGAACAAGTGCAGCACCTTGTTGGAGAAGCCGTTGAGCACGATGATTGCCGGCTTGAAGACGGCAGTGAAGATCAGCTGCGGCCCGGCGACGGCCCGGCCCAGGGGCAAGGACAGGGAGATGGCCATGTTCTTCGGCACGAGCTCGCCGATGAGCATGGACAGCACCGTGGCGACGGCCATGCCGGCGGTCAGCGCCACGGGTTCAAGCGCCTCTGCCGGGATGCCGACGGCGGCCAGCGGCGGCTGCAGCAGCGAGCCGAAGGCTGCGTCGAGGACGAAACCAGTCAGCAGGGTGGTCAGCGTGATGCCCAGCTGACAGCTGGAAAGCTGGGTGGAGAGGGACTTCAGGCAGCGCAGCAGCGGTTCGGCACGGGTGTCCCCGTCGTCGACGGCGCGCTGTACCGTGGCCTGGTCCAGCGCCACGAGGGAGAACTCCACGGCCACGAAGAAGCCGGTACCGAGCACGAGGAGCAATCCTGCGGCGAGCAGCAGCCAATCCATTCAGGCAGCCGCCTTGGGACGGGCGGGCGACGGCACGGACGGGTGGGCACAGGGACGGGGTCTGCCGGCATGGCGGGCAGTCGCGGTACTTCGCGGCCTCCTGCGCCGGCCCCGTGAGGAACTCTCCATAGGTTGACTATTTTACAGGACCGGTCCCGGCGGCAAGCGGTTCCGCTACCAGCTTTGGGGCAGCGGCCGGCCCTCCTCATACCCGGCCGCCGACTGCACGCCGACGACGGCGCGTTCGCGGAACTCCGCGAGGTTGGTGGCGCCGGCATAGGTGAGCGAACTGCGCACACCCGAGGTGATCATGTCCACCAGGTCCTCGACGCCGGGGCGGCCCGGGTCCAGGTACATCTTCGACGCGGAGATGCCCTCCTCGAACAGGGCCTTGCGGGCGCGGTCGAAGGCACCCTCCCGCTGGGTGCGGTTCTGCACCGCCCGCGCCGAGGCCATCCCGAAGCTTTCCTTGTATTGGCGGCCGTTGCTGTCAACCTGCAGGTCCCCCGGGCTCTCATAGGTTCCGGCGAACCAGGAGCCGATCATCACCTGGCTGGCGCCGGCGGCCAGCGCCAGGGCGACGTCACGGGGGTAGCGCACCCCGCCGTCGGCCCAGACGCGGGCGCCGAGCGCCCGCGCGGCCTCGGAGCATTCGAGTACGGCGGAGAACTGCGGGCGGCCCACGGCCGTCATCATGCGGGTGGTGCACATCGCGCCCGGGCCGACGCCCACCTTGATGATGTCGGCGCCGGCCTCGACGAGGTCGCGCACGCCGTCGGCGCTGACCACGTTGCCCGCGACGACGGGGACCTGCGGGTTGAGGCTGCGCACTGCCCGGAGCGCGTCGAACATCTTCCGCTGGTGCCCGTGGGCGGTGTCCACCACCAGCACGTCCACGCCGCCGTCGAGGAGGGCGGATGCCTTCGCCGCGACGTCGCCGTTGATTCCGACCGCTGCCGCGACCCGCAAACGGCCGTTCGCGTCGACCGCCGGCTGGTAGATGGTCGAGCGCAGCGCCCCGGTCCGGGTGATCACCCCGGCGAGGGCTCCGCCGCGGGTCACCGCGGCCAGCGACGCCCCGGCCTGGTCGAGGGTCTCGAAGGCCTTCCGCAGCGCCTCCTCCGAGTCGCCGAACTCCTCAGCCCGCAGCGTCGGAACCGGCCGGAGCACCGATTCCAGCGAGGCGAAGCGGTCCACGCCTTCGCAGTCGGCAGCCCGGACGACGCCGAGCGGCGCCGCTGCGTCGTCCACCACGACCGCAGCGCCGTGCGCCCTCTTGTTCATCAGATGCAGCGCGTCGATGACCGTGTCGGACGGGCCCAGAGTCACCGGCGTCTCGAACAGGACGTCGCGGCTCTTCACCCACGCCGTCACCTCGCGGAGCACTTCCAGCGGCACATCCTGGGGCAGGACGGCCAGGCCGCCGCGGCGGGCCATCGTTTCGACCATCCGTTTGCCCGTCACCGCCGTCATGTTCGCGACCACGAGCGGCACCGTGGTACCCGTGCCGTCGTCACTGGAGAGGTCCACGTCGAGCCGCGAGATCACCTCGGACCGGGACGGGACGAGGAAGACGTCCGAATAGGTCAGATCGGCCCCGGGCTCATTGATAAACCGCATTGCGACGCTCCTGATTGCGCTGGAAAGCTGGATCCCCGTCGAGTCTAGCCGCGGGTCGCGCGGCTCCGGAGCGGCGGCCCCGGCGGGATGTGACCAAGTTAACAGTGCCAAAAGACGGCGCGGGCGCGGGCAGCCGGCGGGACGGGACCAAAAGTGCCGTCTAGAGTTGGAAAGCGCGTAATAAACCTCACTAGACTGGCTAGAGGCCCGCGGGCAGCCGCCGGGCCGAGGTTGTAGCCACCAGGGCGTGCCCTCAGCGGGGGCGATTGAAGAATTATGGAACGAGGCGTATTTCAAGTGCCAGAACAACCCACTCACCGTCTGCCTGAGGAATTTGGCGGCAACGAATGGCTCGTCGACGAGCTGTACGAGCGCTACCAGCAGAACAAGGGCTCTGTGGACGCGAAGTGGTGGCCGCTTTTTGAACAGTTCGACGCCGAAAACGGCGCCGGGGCAAACGGCAAGGCCGCGGCCCCGAGCGAACTCGGTTCGAACCCGGTGACCCGCCAGCTCCCCGTGGTGAAGGCCGCCGATGCGGCCCCTGCAACGACGCAGGCAGCACCGCAGGCAGCAGCTCCTGCCGCTCCCCCGGCTCCGGCGTCCGCGCCGGCCGCACCTGCAGCTGCCGCGGCAGCCGCCCCTGCACCGGCAGCTCCCCCGGCGCCGGCCAAACCGGCGGCCCGCACCCAGGCCCGTGACGGCGCGGCCCCGACGTCGGGCCTGATCCCGGCGCAGCTGCCCAAGTCGGACAAGAACAACGTCCCCACCGAAGAAGACGTCGTCAGCGTGCTGCGCGGCCCGGCGAAGGCCATCGCGGCCAACATGGTGACCAGCCTGACCGTGCCGACCGCCACGAGCGTGCGCGCCGTACCGGCCAAGCTGCTCATCGACAACCGCGTGGTCATCAACAACCACCTTTCCCGCGCCCGTGGCGGGAAAGTCTCCTTCACCCACCTGATCGGCTACGCCGTGATCCGGGCGCTGTCCCAGTTCCCGTCGCAGAACGTCTACTACGACGAGGTCGACGGCAAGCCGGTTGCGGTTCAGCCGGCGCACGTGAACTTCGGCATCGCCATCGACATGCCCCGCCCGGACGGCTCCCGCCTGCTCGTGGTGCCGAACATCAAGAAGGCCGAGACGCTGAACTTCTCGGAGTTCTGGCACACCTACGAGGACCTGATCAAGCGCGCCCGCGGCGGCAAGCTCACGGCCGACGACTACGCCGGCACCACCGTCTCGCTGACGAACCCGGGCGGCATCGGCACCGTGCATTCGGTGCCCCGCCTCTCCAAGGGCCAGGCCTGCATCATCGGCGTCGGCGCCCTCGAGTACCCGGCCGAATTCCAAGGTTCGAGCGAAAAGATCCTGGCCCAGCAGGCCATCGGCAAGATCATCACGCTGACCTCCACCTACGACCACCGCGTCATCCAGGGTGCCGGCTCGGGCGAATTCCTGCGCATTGTGCACCAGCTGCTGCTGGGCGAGCAGGGCTTCTACGACGAGATCTTCGAGTCACTGCGCATCCCCTACGAGCCGGTGCGCTGGAGCCCGGACGTGCAGGTGGACCCGGCGGACCAGATCAACAAGGTCGCCCGGATCCAGCAGCTGATCCACGCCTACCGTGTCCGCGGCCACCTGATGGCGGACACCAACCCGCTGGAGTACGTCCAGCGCAAGCACCCGGACCTGGACGTGCTCAACCACGGTCTGACCCTGTGGGACCTTGACCGCGAGTGGCCCACCGGCGGCTTCGGCGGCAAGCCCTCGCTGAAGTTCCGCGAGATCCTCGGCGTCCTGCGCGACGCGTACTGCCGCACCACCGGCATCGAGTACATGCACATCCAGGACCCCGAGGAACGCCAGTGGTTCCAGGACGAGCTGGAGCACCCCTACTCCAAGCCCAGCCGCGAGGAGCAGCTGCGCATCGTCTCCAAGCTGAACGCCGCCGAGGCGTTCGAGACCTTCCTGCAGACCAAGTTCGTCGGCCAGAAGCGCTTCTCGCTCGAAGGCGGCGAGTCGCTGATTCCGCTGCTTGACGCCGTGATCTCCAACGCCGCCGACGACGGCCTCGACGAGGTCGCCATCGGTATGGCCCACCGCGGCCGGCTGAACGTGCTCACCAACATCGCCGGCAAGACCTACGCCCAGGTGTTCCGCGAGTTCGAAGGCACCCAGGACCCGCGCTCGGTGCAGGGCTCCGGCGACGTCAAGTACCACCTAGGCACCGAGGGCACCTTCACGTCCGACAACGGCAACGAGACCAAGGTCTACCTGGCCGCCAACCCGTCCCACCTCGAGGCCGTCGATCCGGTCCTCGAAGGCATCGTCCGGGCCAAGCAGGACCGCCTGAACAAGGGCGAGGGCTTCCCGGTGCTGCCGATCCTCGTCCACGGCGACGCCGCGTTCGCCGGCCAGGGCGTGGTCGCGGAGACACTGAACCTGTCGCAGCTGCGCGGCTACCGCACCGGCGGCACGATCCACGTGATCGTCAACAACCAGGTCGGCTTCACCACCGCGCCCTCCGCGTCGCGGTCCTCGGTGTACTCCACCGACGTCGCCAAGATGGTCCAGGCGCCGATCTTCCACGTCAACGGCGATGACCCGGAGGCCGTGGTCCGCATCGCGCAGCTCGCCTACGAGTTCCGCCAACGGTTCCACAAGGACGTCGTCATCGACATGGTGTGCTACCGCCGCCGCGGGCACAACGAGGGCGACGACCCCTCGATGACCCAGCCGCTGATGTACAACCTGATCGAGGCCAAGCGCTCGGTGCGCAAGCTGTACACCGAGGCGCTGATCGGCCGCGGCGACATCACCCAGGAAGAAGCGGAGCAGCTGCTGCGCGACTACCAGGAACGCCTGGAGCGTGTCTTCGCCGAGACGCACGCGGCCCAGACGTCGCCGATCCCGGTGATCACCAAGGACGCGGCCGCCGTCTCCGACCTCGAGCGCCCGTCGGCGCAGCAGGCGGACAGCGGCGTCGGCTCGCCCTCGAGCACCGCGATCCCGGCCGCCGCGCTTGCCCGTATCGGCAAGGCGCACGTCGAGATCCCGGACGGTTTCACCGTGCACCCGAAGCTGCGCGCCCTGCTGGAGAAGCGTGAGCAGATGTCGCGTGAAGGCGGCATCGACTGGGGCTTCGGCGAAATCGCCGCCTTCGGCTCGCTGCTGCTCGAAGGCGTGCCGATCCGGCTCGCCGGCCAGGACTCGCGCCGCGGCACCTTCGTGCAGCGCCACGCGGTCTTCCACGACCGGGCCAACGGCAAGGAATGGTCGCCGCTGACCAAGCTCTCGGAGGACCAGGCCAAGCTCTGGATCTACGACTCGCTGCTGTCGGAATACGCCGCCATGGGCTTCGAGTACGGTTACTCGGTCGAGCGCCCGGACGCCCTGGTGCTGTGGGAAGCGCAGTTCGGCGACTTCGCCAACGGCGCCCAGACCGTGATGGACGAGTTCATCTCCTCGGCCGAGCAGAAGTGGGGCCAGCGTTCGTCGCTGGTGCTGATGCTGCCGCACGGATATGAAGGCCAGGGCCCCGACCACTCCTCCGCACGCATCGAGCGGTACCTGCAGATGTGCGCCGAGCAGAACATGATCGTGGCGAACCCGACCACCCCTGCCAGCCACTTCCACCTGCTCCGCCGCCAGGCCTACAGCCGGCCGCGCAAGCCGCTGATCATCTTCACCCCGAAGCAGCTGCTGCGCCTGAAGGCTGCAGCCTCCGCGGTCGAGGACTTCACCACGGGCTCGTTCCAGCCGGTGATCCCGGAACACGCGGACCTGGCCGCCAGCGAGGTCACCCGGGTCCTGCTGGTCTCCGGCCGGCTCTACTACGACCTGCTGGCAGCCCGCCAGAAGTCCAACGACCGGTCCACGGCCATCCTGCGCGTCGAGCAGCTCTACCCGCTGCCGGTCGCCGAGCTGCAGCAGCAGCTGGCCAAGTACCCGAACGCGGACATCGTCTGGGCGCAGGATGAACCGGCCAACCAGGGTCCGTGGCCGTTCATCGGCCTGAACCTGCCGGGCGAACTGGGGACGGCGGTCCGGCTGGTGTCCCGCCCGGCGTCGGCGTCCACCGCCACCGGATCGGCCAAGCGCCACGCCGCCGAACAGGAACTGCTGGTCAAGCAGGCGTTCGACCGCAAGTAGCGTCACGGCTCCGCCCGGCCCCGTTCAGCGGGCCGGGCGGAGCCGTATCCACCGGCAACAACAGCGGCGCCGCCGCACAGGGAAGGTTTGATTGTGGAGGACAGGAAACTGCGGATTGCCGCCGTTGGAGACGAACTCCTGGCCGGCGTCGGTGATCCCCGAGCGCTCGGCTGGTGGGGCCGGACCATCGCACGCACCCCGCAGGACGGCCTCGCCTCGCTGGAGGCGTTCGCCCTGGCTGCGCCCCAGGAAGGCACCGAAGCCCTCGCCGCACGCTGGCTGCAGGAGGCCGGCCGCCGCTTCGACGACTACCACGAGAACCGTCTCGTCATCGGCCTCTCCGGCCGCGACATCGAGTTCGGCCTCTCCCCCGCCCGGAGCCGGCTCAACCTTGCCAACATCCTCGACGGAGCCGCGCAACTGAACATCCGGGTGTTCGTCGTCGGCCCGCCGCCGGCGCTGGACCCGGTGCAGAACAAGCGCCTCGCCGAACTGAACGCCGCCTTCGCGGACGTGACCACGCGGCGCAAGCACGTCTACGTGGACACCTTTTCCCCGCTGCTCAACCACGAACAGTGGCGCACCGACCTCGCCGCCAACGGCGGAACTCCCGGGCAGGCCGGCTACGGGCTGATCGCCTGGCTGGTGCTGCACCGCGGCTGGTTCCAGTGGCTGGACCTGCCGCAGGGCGAGTAGCAACCAGGCAGGAACACGGCCGTCCCGGCTGTTTCCTGACCAAAGGCTCTTGCCGCCGCCCTACTCGAGATATATCGTGTCTTCATTCACACGATATATCTCGACTTGAGGAGTTTCCGTGGCAGCAGAGAACTGGTCCGTGGCAGAACCCCGGACCATCGACGTGGACGGGGTCACCGCACTAAGAGCCGCCATCATCGGCGGCCGGCTGGACATCGTCTCGCACGAACAGCCCACCACCCGGATCGAAGTGACCGAGGTGTCCGGCCTTCCGCTCGACGTCAACTTCGACGGTTCGAAGCTGGAGATCAAGCCCTCGCAGCTGAGCTGGGACAAGTTCAGCTGGGAAGGCCTCAAGGGCATCTTCGCCAAGGGCGGCAAGGACGACCGGGCCGTGGTCAGCATTCTGATCCCCGCCGGCATCCCTGTTTCCGCCGCCACCGTCGCAGGCGAGGGCCTGGTCTCCGGCGCCGGCGGCAAAGTGACCGTCAGCACCGTCACCGGCTCCATGATGGCCGACGCCACCGCCGGGAAGCTGACCGCCAACACTGTCTCCGGCGAAGTCATCGTGCGGGACCACGAGGGCACACTGGTAGGCAACAGCGTTTCCGGGGAACTGACCGCCTCCGGCACGCTGGACCACGTCCGGATGAACACCGTCGGCGGCGACGTGAGCCTGGACCTGATCGGCCAGCCCTCGGACCTGGCGGTCAACACCGTCTCGGGTGATGTGCTCGTGCGGGTCCCGGCCGGAACAGGAATCACGCTCAACGCCAATACCGCCACCGGCACCATCCTCGTCAACGACGAGAAGTTCCCCGGAGCCGGACGCAGTGTGCACCGGCAGGTCGGCCCGGCCGAACCGAGCCTGAAGTTCAACGCCAATACGGTGTCAGGCAATGTCTCCGTGTTCCAGCCGGCGGGAGCGCAGCACTGATGCCCCCGGTCTTCGCTCACGGCGCCCTGCGCCTGTACCTGCTCGCCCTGCTGGAGAACGGGCCAAAGCACGGCTACGAGCTGATCCGGGACCTCAGCAGCCGCTTCGGCGGGACGTACTCCCCCAGCGCCGGGACCATCTATCCCCGGCTCGCGAAGCTGGAGGAGGACGGCCTCGTGGCGACCACACCGGAGGGACGCCGGACGATCTACTCGATCACGGAGGCGGGCCGGTCCGAGCTGGACTCCCGGCGCAGCGAGCTCGTCGACGTCGAGGACAGCATCACCGCCTCGGTCCGCCGTCTGGCCGACGATCTGCGCGAGGACATCCGCGCCAACATGCGCGGCCTGCGCGCCGATTTGGCTGCGGCCGCGGAAAACGCCCGCCACGGGGCGACGCACGCTCCGGCAGCGGAGCCGGGGCGGCACAGCGACCTGCGCACCCTGAAAGAGGCGGAGATGCTGCTGCAGCGCTTCCGGGACGACCTGCGCGTCGAACTGCGCCTGCAGGCCAGCCGAGGCACGCTCGGGGAAGCGACCCTGGAAACGGTGCGGACTGTCCTGGACCAGGCCCGCGCGTCCGTCCGGGCGACCTTCGGTTCCTGAAGCGGCGCTCCTTCCCTAATGGGTGAAGACGACCTTGCCCTTCACATCCCCGTCCAGCATCCGGGCGAAGCCGGTGCGCGCGTCGGCCAGCGGCAGCACCGAGTCGATGACCGGTCGCACCCCTGTCGCGACCAGGAAGCGGGTCAGGCGCTGGAGTTCCTCGCGAGTGCCCATGGTCGAGCCGAGGACCTTCAACTGGGTGAAGAAGACCCGGTTGAGGTCGGTGCTGGCAGCGCTGCCCGACGTCGCCCCGCAGGTGACAATGGCGCCGCCCGGCCGCAGGGACTTCAGTGAGTGCGCCCAGGTGGCCTGGCCCACGGAGTCGAAGACGACGTCGACCCGCTCGGGGAGCCGGGCGCCGTCCTCGAAGACCGCAGCCGCGCCCAGCGTCAGCGCGAGGTTCCGCTTGTCCTCGCTTCGGCTGGTCACCCACACCCGGAAACCGGCGGCGGCCGCCATCGCGGTGAGAGCCGTGGCCACCCCGCCGCCCGCGCCCTGGATGAGGATGGTGGAACCGGGGGCCGCGGGCGAGACGGAGAAGAGCATCTTGTAGGCGGTCAGCCAGGACGTGGGCAGCGACGCCGCTTCCTCCCAGCTCAGTTCGGCCGGCTTGGGGACCTTGTTGCCCGCGGGCACCCAGACGTGGTCGGCCATCGTGCCGTAGTGGCGTTCGGACAGCAGCGTGCGCCGCGGGTCCAGGGTCTCGTCGCCGCGCCAGCCGGGTGAGGCGACGACGGCGTGCACGATCACCTCGTTGCCGTCGGCGTCGATTCCCGCGCCGTCGCAGCCAAGGACCATCGGCAGGTCGTCACTGGAAAGCACCGACCGGAGCGAGAACAGGTCGTGGTGGTTCAGCGCGGAGGCCTTCAGGGTGATTTTCTCCCAGCCGTCCGGGCCCTGCTGGTCGGGCAGCTCACCCACCTCGAGCCCCGAGAGCGGGTCGTCGGCGGATACGGACTTTGCGTAGACTGCGCGCACTGCGGACTCCTTTGCACCGGGCATCTCCTGAGGGCACCAACCACTGAACCCTACCCCGATTTACCTGCTGCTGTGTTGGTGTGGGAGACTGGGAGGCGACTCTTTCGAGGACAAAAGTTAGGAGCAGCTATGAGCAAGCGAGCACGCAAGCGTCGTGACCGTAAGCGCGGCGGCGCGAACCACGGCAAGCGCCCCAACACCTGAGCCACCGGCTCTCGTCAGCTACGCAGAAGGACCCCCGCGCCATCCGGCACCGGGGGTCCTTTCGTTTGCGGGCAGTGCCGGCGGCTGCAGCCAGGGCAGCGCGGCCTCAGGCGCTGCGCGTGGAGTGGATGCGGTCCAGGATGGAGTTCTTCAGGTTCTCCGGAGCCGCTTCCTTGCAGGACCGCTTGACCACAGTCCTGATGACGCACTCCAGATCGTGCTGCTCCCGGCAGTCGGGGCATTCATCAAGGTGCTTCTTGATCTCGACGATGTCGGCCTTGGGCACAGCCCCGTCGAGGTATTCGTAAATCCGCTCGATGCGGGAATCGTCGCAATCGCCCAAACTCTGGCAGTCGCTCATTGCTTGCTCTCCTGGTAGTTTCCTCCCGTGAAACCGCGCTCATGTGCGTAATCCGCCAGCATGTCGCGCAGCATCTTCCTGCCGCGGTGCAGGCGGGACATGACCGTCCCGATGGGGGTGTCCATAATTTCCGATATTTCCTTGTAGGCAAAGCCTTCGACGTCGGCGAAATACACCGCCAGTCGGAATTCCTCCGGGATGGCCTGCAGCGCGCTCTTCACATCGGAGTCCGGCAGATGGTCCAGCGCCTCGGTCTCGGCCGACCGCAGGCCCGACGACGTGTGCGACCCGGCGCGCGCCAGCTGCCAATCCTCGATCTGGTCTGACTGCGACTGCAGCGGCTCGCGCTGCCGCTTCCGGTACAGATTGATGTACGTGTTCGTCAGGATCCGGTACAGCCATGCCTTGAGGTTGGTACCCGGCTTGTACTGATGGAAGGCCGAGAAAGCCTTCGTGTACGCCTCCTGCACCAGGTCTTCCGCGTCGCTCGGGTTGCGGGCCATGCGCATGGCGGCCGAGTACAGCTGGTCCACGTACTGCATCGCGTCGCGTTCGAACCTGTCGCGGCGTTCGTCCTCGGATTCCGCGGACACGTCCGGAACGGATTCGTCAACCTTGTCGGCCTTCGCGGCCGGATCCACGGTACTCATTGTGCTCAAGTCTACTGCGCGCGCTGCGCCCGCCCGGCGGGCCGCCGCCAGCGGACCGGGCGTTCGGAGAGCGGGCCGCCGACTGCGCGGCTGCGCCTGGGTCTGAAGTGTCTGCGTTGGTCCCAACGTGTGGTTTCTCCCCTCCGTACGACACGTTTCCGGCACGTCCCGCCGCTACTGCAGCAAGGCGTCTTTCGCTGTTTCCAACCACCGGCCGGAAGCAAATATTCCGCAAAAATGTAAGACTAGAAAGGCTTCACCACGCTCTGCCCGAATTACCCAAGCACACTGAAACAGACAGATAACACTTCAGGATCAGCAGGAGGCAGTCATGACCGTCATTCGCTCGCTCGCCCGTCCCATGTTGGCGTCAAGCTTCATCGTCGCCGGCGCAGACCGGCTCCGCAAGGCTGACGAGACGGTCGCCCAGCTCTCACCCGTGCTTCGCCGCGCGGCTGACGCCTTGCCGTTCCCGACCAACGAGAAAATGCTTGCCCGCGTCATCGGCGGCACCCAGATCGGAGCCGGCGCACTGCTGTCGATCGGCAAGTTCTCCCGGCTGTCCTCCTGCCTGCTCGCGCTGACCTCGGCACTGAACACCTTCGTGGAGTACCGCTCCGCGGACATCACCACCAAGGAGGGCCGCGAGCACCGCCGCAACCAGCTCCTCAAGAACGTCGCCCTGACCGGCGGCGTGCTGCTGGCCGCGGTGGACACCGCCGGCCGTCCGGGCCTGGCCTGGCGCGCCGAGCACCTGGCTGCCGACGCCCGCCGTTCCTCGAAGAAGCTCACCGCCGATGCCCGCCGTTCGTCGAAGAAGAACCTCAAGCGCGCCGACAAGGCGGTCCGCGGTGCTGCCTCCTCGGTGACGGGGGCCTAGCACCCGATGACCTCGCTGCCCGCGGACGCCGCCGTTCCAGCTGACGGGCGGAGCGCCGCAACTGTTCCCGGCCACTGGCCGGCGCCGCGGGCGGCGGAGCCGGTGCGGGCCACCGTGTCCGTGCCGGCGTCGAAGTCGCTGACCAACAGGTACCTCGTGCTCGCGGCCCTCGCCGACGCTCCGTCGCGGCTGAGGGCGCCGCTGCATTCCCGCGACTCCGACCTTATGGTCCAGGCCCTGCGGCAGCTGGGCGCCACCATCACCGAAGTGCCCGGCGACGGCCGGTTCGGCCCGGATTTCACTGTCGGACCGATTGCGCATGGACAGCACGGCAGCGCCACGATCGACTGCGGCCTCGCCGGCACCGTGATGCGGTTCGTCCCTCCGGTCGCGGCCCTCGGCAGCGGCAGGTTCACCTTCGACGGCGACCCGCACGCACGCAAGCGCCCCATGGGCACCATCATCGAGGCGCTGCGCAGCCTCGGGGTCGCCGTGGACGACGGCGGGCGCGGCTCGCTGCCGTTCAGCATCGACGCAACCGGATCGGTTGCCGGCGGCCGGCTGGTCATCGACGCCAGCGCCTCCTCCCAGTTCGTTTCCGCCCTCCTGCTGGCCGCCGCCCGGTTCGAAGAGGGGTTGGAACTCGAGCATTCCGGCAAACCGATGCCGAGCCTGCCCCACGTTGAAATGACCATCGAGGTGCTGCGCCAGGTCGGCGTCGACGTCGACAGCTCGGTCAAGGACCGCTGGCGCGTGCCGCCGTCGGCCATCCGCGGCTTCGACGTGCGCATCGAGCAGGACCTCTCCAACGCCGGGCCCTTCCTCGCCGCGGCGCTCGCCACCGGAGGCACGGTGCGGGTGCCGGACTGGCCGGAGCGCACGACACAGGGCGGGGACCATTGGCGCACCATCCTCACGGCTTTCGGCGGCCGCGTCGACGCCGCGGACGGCACGCTAAGCGTGAGTGCCGGGCCGCAGCTGCAGGGCGTGGACCTGGATCTTTCCGAGGCCAGCGAACTGGCTCCCACCGTCGCCGCCCTGGCCGCCCTCGCCTCCACCCCCTCCCGCCTGCGCGGGATCGCCCACATCCGCGGCCATGAAACGGACCGGCTCGCGGCCCTGGCCGCCGAAATCAACGGTCTGGGCGGCAGCGCCCGGGAGACCGAGGACGGGCTGATCATCGAACCGGCGCAGCTGCACGGCGGCGTCTTCCACAGCTACGCCGACCACCGGATGGCCACCGCCGGCGCCATCATCGGCCTCGCCGTCGACGGCGTCGAAGTTGAGGACATCGGCTGCACCGCCAAGACCATGCCCGAATTCCCGCAGCTGTGGCGGGACATGGTCGGGGCCCCGGCCTGAGCATGGCACGCACCTGGGACGAGTCCGATGTGCGGATCCGGCCGAACAAGAAGGGCAGCCGGCCGCGCACGAAGGACAGGCCGAGCCATGAGGACGCCGCCGTCGGACGGATCATCACCGTGGACCGCGGCCGCTACACCGCCGTCGTCGACGAGGACACTCCGCGGGAACGCGTCGTCATCGCGGCCCGGGCCCGCGAACTGCGCCGCACCCCCGTGGTGGCCGGGGACTTTGTCGCCCTGGTCGGGGACGTCTCGGGACGGCCGGACACGCTCGCCCGGCTGGTCCGGGTCGAGGAGCGCCGGACCCTGCTGCGGCGCAGTGCCGACGACACCGACCCGGTGGAACGGGTGGTGGTCGCCAACGCGGACCAGCTGGTGATCGTGGTGGCCACCGCCAACCCCGAGCCGCGCACCGGCTTCATCGACCGGGCCCTCGTGGCCGCCTATGACGCCGGCATCGAACCCCTCCTGCTGGTCACCAAGGCGGACCTGAAGGATCCGGCGGAGCTGCTCGAGAACTACCGGCATCTCGACCTGACCGTCGTGGTCAGCCGGGCCGCAGCCTCGGCCGAGCCGGACGAGGAGGAGCCCGGAGGGTCGACGCCCCTGGATGAGGAGGCGCTCAGCCGTCTGCATGAGCTCCTGGAGGGCCACGTCTCGGTGCTCCTGGGCCATTCCGGCGTCGGCAAGTCCACCATGGTCAACGCGCTCACCGGTTCCCGTCGCGCCACCGGCGGGGTGAACGCCGTGACGGGCCGCGGCCGGCACACCTCCTCCTCGGCCCTGGCTCTCCGGCTTGCCGACGCCGCCGGCGGAAGCTGGATCATCGACACGCCGGGGATCCGGTCCTTCGGCTTGGCCCACGTGGACCCGGACAGGATCCTCAAGGCGTTCCCCGACCTGGCGCCGGGAACGGACTTCTGCGAGCGCGGCTGCAAGCACGACGCCGACGCCGTCAACTGCGGCCTGGACCGCTGGGTGGCGGAAGGATCCGCCGGCGACGCCGGACCCTCCCGGCTGGCGTCGCTGCGCCGCCTGCTGGGCGCCGGGGTGCGGACGGAGAACCGCGCGGAGGCAAAGGAACTGGGCACCGTCCAGTAGCCGCCCGGGCCGCTGCCTCCCCGAGGGCGCCGGCAAATACCGGTACCGTGAGGCTATGAACCTTGCGCCCTCGAGCTACAACGACGACCTCCGCCTGGCCCACGTGCTGGCGGATTCCGTTGATGCCCGGACCATGGACCGTTTCAAGGCCCTCGACCTGCAGGTGGAGACCAAGCCGGACATGACCCCGGTGACGGATGCGGACAAGGGCGCGGAGGACGCCATCCGGGGCCAGCTCTCCCGCTCGCGGCCGCGCGACGCCGTACTCGGCGAGGAATTCGGCAGCACCGGCCACGGCGCGCGGCGCTGGATCATCGACCCGATCGACGGAACCAAGAACTTCGTCCGCGGCGTGCCGGTCTGGGCGACACTGATCGCGCTGGTGGACGAGGGCCAGCCGGTGGTCGGCGTCGTCAGCGCCCCGGCCCTGGGCAAGCGCTGGTGGGCCGCACGCGGCACCGGCGCCTTCACGGGGCGTTCCCTTGCCAGCGCCACGCGGCTGAAGGTCTCCAACGTGTCCCGGCTCGCGGACGCCTCGTTGTCCTACTCGAGCCTCACCGGCTGGCGCGAGCGGGGCAACCTCGACGAGTTCCTGGCGCTCACGGACGATGTGTGGCGTACCCGGGCCTACGGCGACTTCTGGTCCTACTGCCTCGTGGCCGAGGGAGCCGTGGACATCGCCTGTGAGCCCGAGCTGAACCTGTACGACATGGCCGCCCTGGTGCCGATCGTCACCGAGGCAGGCGGCCGTTTCACCTCCCTCGAGGGCGCCGACGGGCCGTTCGGCGGCAACGCGCTGGCCACCAACGGCATCCTGCACAGCGAGGTGCTGCACCGGCTCAACCCGAACCTGGACGACCTGCTCTAGCGCCAGCCCGCTCCAGCCCCGGCGTCATATTGGGCGTAACAGACTCGCAGGCCGGCGCACGGATGCCCTAGTGTGCTGTGCAGGTCACGAGTGCCAGCGCGAAACCCCGGTTTGCTGGCCGGCAACCCTCCTTCCGCGGCGGGGTGCCCCGGGTGACGACCTGGCCGGCCCGGAATGCGGGTCGGCAAGCGCGGGCCCTGCACCATGGCGGGGTCCTGTCGAAACGAGGGCCCATGAGCACACCCACCCTTTCCATCCCTTCCGCCCCTGCGGGCGCGGCTCCGCTGCTGCCGGTGGTCGGAGCGGACCTCCAGGCGCCGCTGGTCCACGGCGGCAGCATCCGGTATGCCAACCTCGATTACGGCGCTTCGGCGCCGGCGCTGGCCGAGGTGGCCGCCCACCTCACCGGGATCCTGCCGTATTACGCCAGCGTGCACCGCGGGGCCGGCTACGCCTCGCAGATCAGCACGTCCCTCTACGAGAATGCCCGCCGGACGGTGCGCACGTTCCTGAACGCCCGCGACGACGACGCCGTCATCTTCACCCGCAACACCACCGACTCGCTGAACCTGCTGGCCGGCGCCGTGCCCTGCGGCGAGGTGCTCTACCTCGACGTCGAGCACCATGCCAACCTGCTGCCTTGGCAGGCCCTCCCGCATCGCAGCCTCGCCGCCTCGGAGACGCTCGCGCAGACCCTGGAGAACCTCCGGCTCGAGCTGGCTGCCGGCAACGTGTCGCTGCTGGCCGTCACCGGGGCGTCCAATGTCACCGGCGAGCTGCTGCCGGTTGCCGCGCTCGCCGCCCTGGCGCACGAGTACGGGGCGCGGATCGTCGTCGACGCCGCCCAGCTGGCTCCCCACCGCCGCATCGACGTCGCCGGCTGGGACATCGACTACCTCGCCTTCTCCGGCCACAAGCTCTACGCCCCGTTCGGCGCCGGCGTGCTGGTGGGCCGGACCGACTGGCTCGACGCCGGGCGGCCGTATCTGGCGGGCGGCGGCGCGGTGAAGGAAGCCCGGCTGGAGTCCGTCTCCTGGACCACGGGCCCCGCGCGCCACGAGGCCGGCTCCCCCAATGTGCTCGGCGCTGCCACGCTCGCGAAGGCGGCCGAGATCCTTGGCGGCCTCGACCCGGAGGCGTGGCACGCCCACGAAGCGGGCATCCGCCGGCGCCTGGTGGAGGGCCTTGAGGCGATCGACGGGGTGAGCGTGCACCACATTTTCTCCGACTCGGACCGGGACCAGGGCACGATCGGCGTGGTCAACTTCTCGGTGGGCGGCTACGACGCCGGCCTGGTTGCGGCCTACCTCTCCGCCGAGCACGGCATCGGGCTGCGGGACGGCAAATTCTGCGCCCACCCGCTGCTGAAGCGGCTCGGCCTGCCCTCGGGCTCGCTGCGGGCCAGCTTCGGTCTCGGCTCCCGGCTGGAGGACGCCGACCGGCTCGTCGCCGGCGTCCGCGCGCTGACGGAGCAGGGCCTCGGCTGGGACTACGTCGTCGACGCCGGCCGCTGGGTGCCCGCCAACGACACGCGCGAGTATCCCGAGTGGGCGCCGAACACCCCCGGCACTGCGGGGGCCGCGCCCTGCAACACCGACTGAAGCCGTTGCCGGAGGCCGCGGGCGCCCCGTAAAATTTCGGCATGCCTAAAAAATTGCTTTAGGCAGGCGGAACAGGCAGGAGGCCCCGGTGCTACGGGTCGAGAAGCGCCTTGGCAGGCCGAAGCCGGCAGCTGCGGCGGCAGTCGGCCTCATCGGGCCTGCGTTCGTGGCATCCATCGCCTACGTGGACCCCGGCAACGTCGCGGCCAATCTGACCTCCGGGGCCAAGTACGGCTACCTGCTCGTATGGGTGCTCGTCGCCGCCAACCTCATGGCCGTGCTGGTCCAGTACCAGTCTGCCAAGCTGGGCGTCGTCACCGGCCGCTCCCTGCCGGAACTGCTGGGCACGCGGATGCGAACCGGCCCCCGGCGCGCCTTCTGGCTGCAGGCCGAACTGGTCGCCGTGGCAACCGATCTGGCGGAAGTGGTGGGCGGCGCCGTCGGCCTGCACCTGCTGTTCGGCCTCCCCCTGCCGCTGGCCGGGGCGATCATCGGCGTGGTCTCCGTGGGCCTGCTGACTGTGCAGAACAGAGGGGGCCAGCGTCCCTTCGAGTTCGTCATCATGGGCCTGCTCGTGGTGATCACCCTCGGCTTCCTGGCCGGCCTGGTGGTCAACCCT
This sequence comes from Paenarthrobacter sp. DKR-5, assembly GCF_018531425.1. Taxonomy (GTDB): domain Bacteria; phylum Actinomycetota; class Actinomycetes; order Actinomycetales; family Micrococcaceae; genus DKR-5. The sequence continues at coordinate 323,474 of NZ_JAHBOI010000004.1, read as the reverse complement.
CCGGACCCGGCTGCCGCAGCGGCGGGACTGCTGCCCCGGTTCGACGGCGCCGGTTCGGTCCTGCTGGCCGCCAGCATGCTGGGGGCGACCGTGATGCCGCACGCCATCTACCTGCATTCCGCCCTCGCCCGCGACCGGCACTACGGCAACCACGAGACGACCCGCCTCGTGCGGGCCACGCGATGGGACGTGGTGAGCGCGCTGGCGGTGGCCGGGGCCGTCAACATCGGAATGCTGCTCCTCGCCGCCGCAACCCTGCCGGGCGTGGACGGGACCGGGACCATCGAAGGGGCGCACGCCGCCATCGTGCAGCATCTTGGCCCTGTCATCGGCGTGGTCTTCGCGGTGGGCCTCCTCGCCTCGGGCCTGGCATCCACGTCGGTAGGCTGCTACGCCGGTGCGGCGATCATGCAGGGCCTGCTCCGCGTGCGGCTGCCGCTCGTGGCGCGCCGGGTCGCCACGCTCATTCCGGCGCTGCTGTTGCTCGTCCTCGGCGTGGACCCCACCTGGGCGCTGGTGATCAGCCAGGTGGTGCTCAGCTTCGGCATCCCGTTCGCCCTCGTGCCGCTGATCCGGCTGACCGGAAGCCGCGACGTTATGGGCGAGCACGCGGACGGATGGCCGCTGCGCATTGCCGCCGGGGCGAGCGTGAGCCTCGTCGTCGCCCTCAACGCCGCCCTGTTGTTCCTCACCCTGACCGGCCGCTGACGGCGGTAGGCTGGTCCGTGTGAAAACCTTCCCGACGTCCTCGAGCGTGGAGGACTACGTCAAGGTGATCTATGCGTTCACCGAGTGGCAGGACAAGCCCATCACCTCCTCGCAGCTGGCCGTTCGGCTCGGCGTGGCGAATTCGTCCGTCTCCGAGATGGTCCGCAAGCTGCGCGACCAGGGCCTGGTGGACCACCGGCCGTACAGCGCCATCCGGTTGACCCCCGAAGGCCTGCGTCTGGCACTCGCCATGACCCGCAGGCACCGGCTGCTGGAGACGTACCTGGTCCGCGAGCTGGGTTACAGCTGGGACGAGGTGCACGACGAGGCAGAGCTGCTCGAACACGCCGTCTCGGACACGTTCATCGAAAGGCTCGCCGAAAGGCTCGGCCACCCGGTCCGGGACCCGCACGGCGACCCCATTCCCGACGCGCACGGGGCCGTGGAAGCGCCGCCCGCGCGGCGCCTGCTGGAGCTCGACGCCGGCCACAGCGGCCGCATCGCGCGGATCAGCGATGAGAACCCGGACCTGCTCCGCTACCTCAGCGCCGAGGATATCGGCCTGGACGCTGCCGTTGAAGTGCTTGGACGCAAGCCCTTTGGCGGCCCGCTCGCGGTGAGGGTCGGCAGCGGTCCCTCGGCCCGGACCCTCGACCTCGGGGACGAGATCGCAGCCGCCCTGTGGGTGCACAGCGAGCACGGCCACGCCGGATGCACCCTCTCCGCCTAAGCGTCCGGCTCAGCGTCCGTCCGGGCGTCTGTCCGGGGCAGGGACGGACGTCCCGATAGGCTACGGAGAGACGAGTTCGCCCACCGACCCGATGGAGAAACCGTGCCCACCTTCGGCATCGAAGAAGAATATCTGCTGCTCGACCCGGCGACCGGTTTCCCCGCGTTCGCCAGCTCGGAGGTGGAGGAGTACCTGCACCGCTCCCCGCGCGTGGACAACGCCGACGTGCAGCGCGAGCTGCTCAGCTGCCAGCTCGAGACCTCGACGCCGCCCTGCGCGACGCCGGCGGAAGCCCTTGCTTCGCTGGCCGGTTTCCGGTCCGAGCTCGGCGCCGCCGCCCTCAAAGCGCGGGTGAAGGCCGCCGCCGTCGGAACGGCGCCCTGGTTCGACACCGCCGCCACCGAGCTGACCGACAAGGCCCGCTACCACCGGATCAAGGAGAACGCGCGGGCCATCGTGGTTGACCAGTACTGCAACGGCCTGCATGTGCACGTGGAGGTACCGGACCGGGAATCCGGCGTCGAGGCGCTGAACCGCATCCGCCCGTGGCTGCCGGTCATCACCGCGCTCAGCGCGAATTCACCGTACTGGCAGGGCCAGGACAGCGGGTTCGCCAGCTGGCGGACGGTGCATTTTCGCCGCTGGCCGGTCCAGGGCGTCCCGCCGCTGTTCGTCGACGCCGCGGACTACGACCACCGCGTGGAGGGCCTGGTCCGCACCGGCGCTATCTTCGACCGGGGGCTCGTCACCTGGATGGCGCGTCTGTCGGACAACTACCCCACCCTTGAGGTTCGGGCCGCGGATGTGCAGCTGACAGCCCGGGATTCGGTGTTGCTGGGGGTGCTGTGCCGCGCCCTCGTGGTCACGGCACTGGCCGAAGGCCGCCAGGGAACACCTCCGCAAGAGGTGGCACCGGAACTGCTGGACGCAGCCCTCTGGCAGGCGGGACGCCACGGCCTCGACGGCGAGCTGGTGAACACCCGATCCGGCGGCCTGGTTCCGGCCCGGGAGGCCGTCGGCGCGTTCCTCGAGCACATCGGTGCTGCGCTTGAGCAGAGCGGTGACACCGCCTACGTCGCGGCGGGCATGGCCCGCCTGAACGAACTCGGAACCGGCGCACAGCGGCAGCGGGCCGCTTACGAACGCGGCGGCCTGCCGGCCCTGGTGGATCTGTTCAGCTCCTCGCTGACCGAAGCCCCCGGCGACTAGCCCGATGCCGCCGGCGGCTGGGCCGATGCCGCCGGCGGCTGGGCCGATGCCCCCGGCGGCTGGCCCGATGCCGCCGGCGCCTGGGCGGTCCGGCCGCGAAGGCTTAGCTGCGGCGCTCGAGGTAGAAGCTCAGCACCGTGTTGCCTGCTGCGACGACGGCGAAGACCACGCCCGCCGCCGGCTGTCCAGCGGCTGCGAGCGCCAGGGCGCCGAGCAGGAACAGGCCCAGTGCGACCAGCGGCTGCAGCGGCCAAGGCAGCCTGCGGGAGCTTTTCGGCGCCATGAAAACGCTCCAGAAGAGCACGACCACGGCGGGCAGGCCTATGCCGGCAACGAAGTTCCAGGGGGCCGGGGCATGAAAGCCAAAGACCGCCACGGCCACAAGCAGCGCCACCTCGAGCAGGAACGCCACAGCTTGCTGCACTCCGGTCACGGCCAGGGGTGCACTCGGGGCCCTGCGCCTGCTCATCGATCTCTCCGCCGCATCGTGCTGACCATGATCAGATGTTACCCAATCGTGCCGGGCCTTCCGGCCCGGCCGGGATCAGCGCGCCGGGTTCCGGATACCGGCAGCTGAAATCGCCGCCCCGACGAACAGCAGGACCGCCGTGACCAGCACGGCCCGGTGCAGCCCCGCCAGGTCGAGGCTGGAGCCGGTCACGACGCCGGCGAACGCGATGGTCACCAGCCCCGCGACGCGCGCAACGGCGTTGTTCACTGCGGATCCGATACCCGCCCGCGCCGCGCTCACGGACCCGAGAATCGCCGACGTCAGCGGTGCCACCGTGACGGCCAGCCCGAGGCCGAACACCAGGATGCCGGGGAGCACCTGGCGCCAGTAATCGAGCTCCGGCCGCATCTGCAGGAGCAGCAGGAAGCCCAGACCTCCGAGTGCCGGTCCGGCCGCCATGAAGAGCCGCGGGCCAAAGTGGCCCGAGAGGCGGCCGAAACTGGACGAGAGCAGCAGGAGCAGCACCGTCGCGGGCAGCAGCGCGACGCCGGCCATCGTGGCACTCATCCCGCCGACCTGCTGCAGGTAGAGCCCAAGCACGAAGAATCCCAGCGACATCGCTCCGTACACCGCCAGGGTGGCCCAGTTCCCTGCGGAGAAATTGCGGATCCGGAAGAGTTCCAGCGGCATCAGCGGGTTCGGCGCGCGGGATTCCCGCACCAGGAAGGTCGCCAGCGCAGCCGCCCCCGCTGCCAGGGGGCCCCAGACCACCGGGCTCCCCCAGCCGTAGGCGCCCTGCTGGATCAGCGCAAACACCGGGCCGCCGAGCCCGGCAATGGCAAGGCCGGCGCCGGGCCAGTCGACGGCGACGGAACGGTCCCGCGGCGCATCCGTGGACCGCAGACCGGTCAGGACCGGCAACGACAAGGCGACGGGCAGGAGGTTGATGAAGAACACGAAGCGCCAGGAAAACAGGTCCACGGCGAGCCCTCCGATCAGCGGCGAGACGATCGTGGACGCACCCGTCCAGGCCGTCCACTGTCCAATGGCACGGCCCTGCGCCGGTCCGCTGAACTCGCTGATGATCAGCGCCAGTGAGCTGGGGACGAGCAGGGCCCCCGCCATCCCCTGCAGCGCCCGGCCCGCTACGAGCACGAAGGCACCGGGGGCCACGCCGCAGACGATCGAGGTTGCTGCGAACACCACCAGCCCCCACTGCAGCACCCGGACCCGGCCGAACAGGTCCGAGAGGGACCCGGCCACCAGAATGAGCGAACCGAGGGTGAGCAGGTAGGCGTCCATGACCCATTGCTGAACCAGCAGGCCGCCGCCCAGCTCCCTTCCGATGGCAGGCAGCGCCAGGCCCACCACGCTTCCGTCCAGGATGGCCACGAACGAGGCCACGACGGCCACGAGGAGCACCCGCCGCTCGTGCGATGTCCGGGCGGGAACGAAGGATCCTCCGGCGGCGGTCACGACTGCCACGGTACCCCTCCGCCCCGGCAGCGGCCAGAGCCGGGAAACCAGCACAGGAAAGGCCAACGCAGGAAAGGCCAGGCAGGAAAGGCAGAGGCCTCAGCCGCCGGCCTTCACCTGCAGCACCTTCAGCGCGGCGGCCTCGACCTTGGCCCGGAAACCGGCGTCCTTGCGGGCGAGCGCGAGCGCGGCGTCATACATCGGCGCCAGCAGGTTCTGGTTCGTGCACAGCGCCATCGTCCCGCCGGCGGCCAGGAAGCGCGTGGCCCGCTCCCCCGGCGTCCAGGGCGACAGCGCCTTGGCGTTGCAGAGGTCGTCCGAGACCACGATGCCGGTGAAGCCAAGGTCGTGCCGCAGCATGCCCTGAATGATGGTGGGGGAAAACGGACCGATGTTCGCGGGGTCGATCCGCTGGTACCGGGCGTTGGAGAGCATCATCCAGCGGGCGCCTGACGCCACGGCGGCGCGGAACGGCCCCAGAGCCGCGTCGTTGCGCGTGGTGCGCACGTCGGTCACGTCCGCGGCGGTGTCGGTGTTGGCGGGGACCCGGCCAAGGCCCGGGAAATGCTTCGGCACCGCGGAGATTCCGGCGTCACGCATCCCTGCCGCGAACGCCGTTGCATGGGCAGTCACCACCGGTGGTGTGTAGCCGTACTCGCGCAGAAAACGGCCGATCGGCGGGTTCGCCGCTGCGGCTGCCGCCGAGTCCACGGTGTCCATGACCGGGGCAAAGTTGACGTTCACTCCCGCCCGGGCCAACTCGCCGCCCCATGTCCTGGCACTGATGCGCAGGTCAGCCGGGGGCAGCCCTGCTTGTTCAAGAGCGCTTGGGATGCGGCTGAAGCCGGGGCCCGTGAGCACCTGCACGTAGCCGCCCTCCTGGTCGGTGGCCACAAACGGCTGCACGCCGGAACCAGCAACTGCTGCCCTGCGCAGCGTCCCCGTCACCGCGGCAGTGGCGCCGACGCCGGAGCCGGACCTGCCGGCGAGGAAAACGTTGCCCACATGCCGCTCCTGCAGCGCCGCGAGTGTCACGGCGTCGGGTCCCGCCACCGCCGACTTCACCATGAAGAGCTGCCCGACCCGCCGTGGCAGATCGAGCGAGTCAAGCTGCCGGCGGGCCGCGGCCAGGGCCGGGTCCGCGGGCGCGGCGGACGGAGAAGGGCTCGACGGCGCCGCAGCCGAAGGCGCAACAACAGAGGGCCGCGCGGGCTGCGGGGACGGTGGGACCGGCGAGGGCGATGCGGTCGCGGGGGCCGTCGCACGGGTCGCTGAGGGCGCCGCCGGGGGCTCGGGCCACCATCCGTTGACCACCACGACAACCAGAACCACAACGGCAAGGGCCGCCACCAAGGCCGCCCCGGCTGCTTTGCGCGCTCTCGTCACTGTCCACCTCCCCGGCCCCACCAGCCTACAGGTGCCTTTGCGGGCACCGGACAGCGAGCGCCTGATCGTGGGCTTAGGGCACTGTCCTTCCGTCGCGCTCATGCCCTTTCGTCGCGTTCGTCGCGGCGCAGACGCTTTTGGAACGGCTCCTCCGGGTCCGGCCCGGGTCGGCTAGTCCTGCAACCGGCGCAGATCCGCCAGGAACTCGTCCGCGCGTGAGAGGTTCAGGGCCAGCTTGTCCCGCTTGGCTTCGGTCTCGTCGATGTACCGGCCGAGCAGCCCGCGCCGGGCTGCGTCGCCGCTCCCCGCCGTCAGAGCGTCCACGAGTTCGAGCAGTTCCGCCATCTCATCGAGGCTGAAACCCAGCGGCTTCATGGACCTGATCACCAGCAACCTGGCCAGATCCGCGTCTGTGTAGACGCGGAAACCGCCTTCGCTGCGGGTGGTCGCCGGAAGCAGGCCAATCTCGTCATAATGGCGGATCGTGCGCAGGGACAGACCCGTCTTCTCCGCCAGTTCACCGATGTGCATGGTTGGAACTCTACCCTTACGTTAGGGTAGAGTTCCAACCATCCCCGACGACGCTCCCGGCGTTTCGTCCTGCCGCAGCAACCCGAACGGAGCCTTCTTGGCCACCGCCCTTGCCGATCCTTCACCCGAACAACTCCAGTCCATCCGCGCGACGCTGGCCTCACCACAGCGCCTCAAAACCGAGGTGCTGGCCGGTCTTGTGGTCGCCCTGGCCCTCATTCCCGAGGCGATCGCGTTCTCGATCATTGCCGGCGTGGACCCGCAGGTGGGACTCTTTGCTTCCTTCACCATGGCCGTAACGATCTCCATCGTGGGAGGCCGGCCCGCGATGATCTCCGCGGCCACCGGCGCCGTCGCCCTGGTGATCGCCCCGCTGGTCCGCAGCCACGGGGTGAATTACTTCGTGGCCGCCGTCATCCTCGCGGGCGTGTTCCAGATAGTGCTCGGTCTCGCCGGGGTCGCGAAACTGATGCGCTTCATCCCGCGCTCAGTCATGGTCGGCTTCGTCAACGCGCTCGCCATCCTCATCTTCAGCGCCCAGGTCCCCGAACTGATCAACGTTCCGTGGATGGTGTATCCGCTGACAGCCCTCGCGCTCCTGATCATCTTCGGCCTGCCGAAACTGACCAAGGCGGTCCCGGCACCGCTCGTGGCCATCATCATCCTGACCCTCGTGGCCGCAGTAGCCGCCATCAAGGTACCCACTGTCGGAGACAAGGGCGAACTGCCTCACAGCCTCCCGTCGTTCTTCATCCCGAACGTGCCGTTCAGCCTCGAAACGCTGCAGATCATCTTCCCGTTTGCCTTGGCGATGGCACTGGTGGGGCTGCTTGAGTCCCTGATGACCGCCAAACTGGTCGACGACGTCACCGACACCCGCTCCCCCAAGGGCCGGGAAGCCTGGGGGCAGGGCATCGCCAACATCGTCACCGGCTTCTTCGGCGGGATGGGCGGCTGCGCCATGATCGGCCAGACCATGATCAACGTGAAAGCCTCCGGCGGCCGAACCCGCATCTCCACCTTCCTCGCCGGGAGCCTGCTCCTGGTGCTCGTCGTGGCCTTCGGCGGTCTCGTCTCGCAGATCCCGATGGCTGCGCTCGTGGCGGTGATGATCTTCGTTTCCGTGGCCACCTTCGACTGGCACAGCATTCGCCCCTCCACATTGAAGATGATGCCCAAGAGCGAAACCGCCGTCATGCTGGCCACCGTGCTGGTCGTGGTTGCGACGCACAATCTCGCCATCGGCGTCGGCGTCGGCGTGCTGGTAGCGATGGTTCTCTTCGCCCGCAGGGTGGCGCATCTGGTGAGGGTTGAAAGGTCTGTCAGCGGGGACAACGACGGTGGCACCGCCACCTACACGGTCACCGGCGAACTCTTCTTCGCCTCGTCAAACGAGCTGTACACGCAGTTCGAATATGCCCACGACCCGCGGCACGTTGTCATCGACCTGGCCGCATCACATGTCTGGGATGCCTCCACCGTCGCCTCGCTCGACGCCATCGCGGAGAAGTACCGGCACCACGGCAAGGACGTGCAGGTCACCGGCCTCAACGAAGCGAGCGCGGCGATGCGGCGGCGGCTCGGGGGCAAGCTGGGCGGCGGCCACTAGGTGTACTCAGTCAGTAGGTTGGTTGCATCTACTGATGGGTGGGTTTCCTCCGAGGCTGCCGTGTGGGCGGTGGTTGTTGTAGAAGTTTAGCCATGGCTGCAGGGCGTCCGTGCGGGCTTGGTTGGAAGTGAATGGTTGGCGGTAGGCCCAGCCTTCTTGCAGGGTGCGGTTGAAGCGTTCTGCTTTGCCGTTCTGCCATGGATGGCGGGGGTTGATCAGGATGTGTTTGGCCCCCAGCCGGGCAGGGCGTCCTGGAAGTCGCGGGAGAGCCGGTAGGCGAAGGCGTTGTCGGTCATGACCCGTTTGACCGGTGCGCCGTTGGCTGCCATGGCCGCGGCGGCCCGGGTGAGGAACCCGGCGCAGGTCGGGCCTTTCTCGTCGGGTAGGACCTCGGCGTAGGCCAACCGGGAATGGTCGTCCACGGCCACGTGGACGTAATCAAAACCGGCCCTTGTGTGGCCTGTGGAATGGTTGCGGGCGGATTGGTTCGGGTCTGCCCGCCAACCGCCGCCGTCGGGAATCCTGCCGAGTTTCTTGACATCGATATGGATCATGTCTCCCGGGGCGTCGCGCTCATAGCGGCGGTCGGAGGCACGGGATGCCCGGATACGTGTCCCCGTTACCGGGTCCAGGTCCCGGAGCCGGGGCATGCCGGCCCGGGCCAGGATCCGGGAAACCGTCCGGGCGCTGACCCCGCAACGGACCGCCAGGTCCGTTGGCCCTTCACGGTGTTCGACCCGCTGACTCAGGACTTCGGCAACAACCTTCGCCGGCGTGGCGTGCGGGCATGACCTTGGACGGGAACTGCGATCTTCAAGGCCGTCCCAGCCGTGGGACCGGTAACGGCTGATCCAGCGGTGCGCGCACGTCCGTGAGACGCCCATCTCCTTGGCCACGTGGGCGACGGGACGGCCGGCGAGGACGCGCTCGATGATGATCCGCCTACCGTTCGGAGTAAGGCGGGCATTACCGTGGGACATGAGGACCTCTTAATCGTTGGCTGTGTGTGGTAACCACCAACCTAAGAGGTCCTCACCTATTCACGATGTAACCAACGTCCTGACTCAGTACAACTAGGCCCGCTCCCCGCCGCCGTGCACGCGGCCCGGAATTGTCGGAGGCGGGTGCGACCATGTGGTTATGGACGACCCGGTGGTTTTGGTCGACGACGACGTCGACCATGGAGACGGCGGCTTGAGTTTCGCGCCAGTGAGTGCGGAGGAACGCGCGCTGGCCGCCCGGGTGCGCTCTGAGCAGTTCGACCTGCTCGCCGCCGACGCGAGCACCGGGACCGGATCCGAGGCGGACGCGGATCCATTCCTGGCGCTGGAACTGTTGACGATGCTGCCGGCGGACCGGCTCGGCTATGACCAGGCGCTCTCGGCGCTGCAGGCCGCCCAGCGGCTGGCCTCGTTCGCGGACGCGTGCCGGGCGGTCCTGATGCACGCGCTGTTGGCCGCCGCCAGCGATGACCCGGCGTCGGCGGCCTTCGTCCCGGACCCGGCCCTGGCGGCGTCACTGACGGTCACGGACATCGCCGCGGCCCTGGGCCTGCCCGAACGCACCGCCGGGGATCTGACCGTGCGCTCCGGTGAGCTCGTGCAGGACTTCCCCGCGACGCTGGCCGCCTTGGCGGCCGGGACGATCACCTGGACCAAAGCCGTCACCATCACCGAGAACGCGCACGGGCTGCCCGCGCACGCGAACAAAACCTACGAACGCGAACTGCTCACCGCCGCCGCGGCGGGCTGCACCCGTCCCCAGCTGGCAGCCCGCGCGCGCCGGTACCGGGAACAGCACCACCCCGAAGCCCTCACCCGCCGCCACCGGGCCGCGGTGGAGGACCGCCGGGTGTGCTTCGACCCGGCCCCGGACGGCATGGCCTGGCTGGCCGCCTACCTTCCCGCCGACACCGCCCTGGCGGCCTACCACCGGCTCCGGGCCGACGCCGCCGCCGCGAAAACCGAAGGCACCGCCGCCACCGGCGCCCAGCTCGAAGCCGACCTCTTCACCCGCCTCCTCCTGCACAACGACAGCACCGCCGGCCCCGGCCAGACCGGGAGCCGGGCAGGGGTGTCCCCGCGGGCGACCGTCTCGGTGACCGTGCCGCTGCTGACCCTGCTGGGCGCGGACATCCCCGCGGACCTGGACGGGTACGGGCCCATCCCCGCCGAAACCGCGCGCCGGCTCGCAGCCGGCTGCCCGTCCCTCTACCGGTTGCTCACCCACCCCGAGACCGGAGCGGTGCTCTCCGTCGGCCGCGACGCCTACACGGCCCCGAAATCCCTCGCCCGCTACCTCGCCCAGCGCGACGGGACCTGCCGCTTCCCCGGCTGCAACCGCGCCGTCCGCTCCTGCCAGCTGGACCACACCACCGAATGGCAGCACGGCGGCACCACCAGCGCCGGCAACTTGGCCCACTTGTGCCCCAAACACCATCGCTTCAAAACCATCGGCCGCTGGACCTACCGTCATCTCAACCACGGCACCCTCGAATGGACCTCACCCACCGGCCGCATCTACCTCACCCAGCCTCGAACCTGAACCGTCCTTCGCGGACAGTAGCGGGGGCCGTGCAACAGGCGTAGCGTGAAATGCGGGGGGGATGCCTACAGGGTCTCGGGCCCGCTCGGCCCCGACGTTAGGGAGCAGGACCATGCCTGACAAATCGCCTCACCGGCATCTGACGAAGAAGCCTGTGAAAACCATCAAGGAAAAGCGCGCGGACAAGCGTGCGAAGGGTGTTGCGGAGAACGCTCCGGACCCCGTCGCCCACATGAAGAAGCGCTCCTAGGGCACCGACGGTTCACCGCCTAGGCCAGGACGTCCTTGGTGGTGAACCGTCCGTACGCGAGCGCTCCGAACACCGCGACATAGCCCGCCTGAAGGGCGGCGTTCGCGGTGAACGAGTCCCAGGAAACGGGTTGCCGCAGCAGATCGGCGAAGTCCAGCCAGTAGTGGCTGAGCAGCCACGGATGCAGCCAGTCGAGCTGTGGCAACGCGTCGAGGACCTGGGACACCACAGCCGCTACCACCGTCGTCGCCATTGCCCCGACCGGCACGTCCGTCAACGTCGACATGAACAGGCCGAGGGCGGACAGGCCGAGCAGGGACACCGCGATGTAGAGGGCCACCAGCCACAGTCGTTGCACCGCTTCACCGACGCCAACGGTGTCGCCGGAGAGCAGGGTGACCGGACCGACCGGGAACAGTGCTGCTCCAATCGCCATACCGGCTCCGGCGACGGCGGCGGGCGCTGCAAGGCTGAAGGCCGCCGCCCCGGCATACTTCACCGCCAGCAGGCGCACCCTTCCCGCAGGAGCGACCAGCAGGTAGCGCAGCGTTCCCAGCCCCGCCTCCCCGGCGACGGTGTCCCCCGCCACGACGCCGACCGTCAAGGGCAGGAACAGCGGCGTGGACACCACCAGGGCCGTAACGCCCACGAAGAGGCCGTTCTGCGTGACCCGGTCCAGGAAGGGAGGTCCCTTTCCGGGTGCGGGCGCGCTTGAGGACAGCTTGACGGCGACGGCGATGAGCACCGGCACCGCGGCGAGCGCCAGGAGCATGGCCCAGGTGCGGCGCCGCCGGAAGAGCACGCCCAGCTCGGAGGCCAGCAGCCCCCACCCCGCGGAGGGCCGCCGGCCGCCGGCGGGCCTCCCGTCGGCGGCCTCAGCGCGCAACATCGAATCCCTCCCCTGTCAGCGCCACAAAGCGCTCCTCAAGGGTCGTGCCTTGGATGTCGAAGCCCCGGACCCGGACCCCGCCGCGCACCAGTTCGGCCGCGATGGTTTCCGGCAGGATTCCTTCCCCACCTCCGTCGGCCCCGTCCAGGGAAGCCCTCACCGCATCGTCGGGGCCGGGCGGCAGGAGGTCCAGGCGCAGCGTCCGCAGGACGGTCCTGGCCAGTTCGACGTCGGGAGTCCGCACAAGGACGCGCCGGCCGCTGCCCTCCCGCCGGAGCTGGTCCAGGGTGCCTTGGGCAACCAGCCGCCCGGCGCTCATGACCGCCGCGTGGGTGCAGATCTGCTCGACTTCCGCCAGCAAATGACTGGAGACGAAGACCGTCGTGCCTTCTTCGGCAAGCGACCGCACAAGGCTCCGCACCTCCCGCGTGCCCTGCGGGTCGAGCCCGTTGGTCGGTTCGTCAAGGACGAGCAGCTCGCGCGGAACCAGCAGGGCGTTGGCGATCCCGAGGCGCTGCTTCATGCCGAGCGAGTAAGCCCGCACCTTCTTGTCCGCGGCATGCGACAGGCCAACCCGCTCCAATGCCGCGCGGACCCTCGCTCTCCGGGTGGCCCGCGACGCATAGCGGTCAGCCGAGTCCAGCCGCGCAAGGTTCGCCGCGCCGGAAAGGAACGGGTAGAAGGCAGGTCCCTCGACCAAAGCGCCTACCCTCGGCAGCACGGTACGGACGTGGCGGGGCATCTCCTCCCCCAGCACACTGACCTCTCCGCTGCTCGCCGCGGCAAGCCCGAGCAACACCCGGATGGTCGTGGTTTTGCCCGACCCGTTCGGGCCCAGAAAACCGAAAACGGAGCCCCGCGGCACCGCGAGCCCGATGCCGTCGACGGCGGCGGCATGCCCGAACCGCTTCGTCAGGCCGCGGGTTTCGATCGCCAGTCCGGCGTCCGACGGCTGCTCCGTCACCGGCCGGCGGCAGCCGCTTGGAGCCGCTCCGGGGCAACGGAACCGGCCAGGACGCGCCCGTCATCCGTGAGCAGTACGTTCACAAGCGAGGTGGAAAGCAGCCGCCCTCCCGCCACCGGTCGGGACAGCTGTGACAGCACCCCGGACGAGGCGAAGCCGGCGGGCAACGAACCGGCGGGCAGCTCGGCGACGGCGTCCCAGCCTCTTCCGGACGTCTTCGCCTTCGCGCCCTTGGCGGCCGGGTGGGACGCCTTTGTGGAGGGCGCCGCCTGCGGAACCGTCTGCTGCTTCACGGTCGCGCCAGCCGGAGGCTCGAACCGGAACAGGTCCGCCGACGGGGTCTGGAAGCTCACGCTTTCGAAGGCGAGGCGGAAAGCCGGATCCTGCTGGCCGCGGGCCCGGACACTGACGCTGAGCGGCAGCCCGTTCCCCGCGTCGACTGCAACTGACGCCTGCCCAATGAGGGTGTCGGCGGCGCGCGGCGTGAGCATCAGGGTGTAGGCCTTCCGGCCCGCCACCTGGGTGTCGGGGCCGACCGACACCTCCGTGCTGCGGTCGGCAGCGGCTAGCAGGCGTTGTGCGAGCTCGGCGGGGGTGCCGGTCTGCGCCGGTGCAGGAACTTCGCGGCGGGAGGAAGCGGCAGGCAGGGTCAGATGCGAGGCAGTGTTGTCCTTGGATGTGTAGAACCAGAGCTGGTTTCCGCTGCGGACGACGTCGCGTTCCGCCAGCCTGTCCATCACCTGCAGACGGACCTTGGAGGGGCCGCCGAGGTAGATCCGCGCCGTGTGCGAACCGGTTAACAACTCAAGCGCGGAGGCCGCCCCTGCGTTCGCGCCCGGCCCGGTGGCGGGCAGCTCGGGCAGTCCGAGGTCGGACGTCTGCTCCAGCGTCCCCGAAAGAGTGTCGACTTTGCTAGCGGCGATCATCTCAATGAGCTGCGCCGGGGTCTTGGCCGGGAGGTCGGCCGTGTTTGCCTGAAAAGCGCTCACAGCGGTACCCGCCGCCAGTACCGCAGGAACCACTGCTGCCGGCATCCACCGCTTCCAGGTCCGGTTCATGTCCGGCTCATTCCGCCGTCGGAATCCATAGTTCAAGGGTACGCCTGATAATGGGACGGTGAGCATTTCTTTCGGACCGCCGGGCCCTTCCGACCGCTGCCCCTGCCTCAGCGGGGACAGCTACGGGTCCTGCTGCGCCCGGTACCATCGCGGCGAGGCTGCGGCACCCACCGCGGAGGCGCTGATGCGCTCGCGGTACTCCGCTTTCGCCGCGAACGACGGCGGGTACCTGCTCCGCACCTGGCACTCCAGCACCAGACCCGCCGGACTGGATCTGGACCCGCAGACGCACTGGCGCCGGCTCGACATCCTCGGCACGGTGCGCGGCGGCTTCCTCGACGCCGACGGCGTGGTCGAGTTCCGCGCCTACAGCCGGCGCGACGACGTCACCTCGGTGCTGCACGAAACCAGCAGCTTCGTCCGCGAAGACGGACGCTGGGTCTACCTGGAGGCGAAGCACCTCGAGCTCTCCTGACGCGGGGCGCGCCAAGGCAACCGGCATTCCCCCACTGCCCGCTCCCCCTAGACTCGGACATGAGCCAAACGAAAGGTCCACCGTGCCACAGCTGAGCGTGCTGATTCCCGTCAAGGACGGGATGCCGTACCTGAAGTCAACCGTGTCCAGCACCCTTCGGGCGATGCCGCGGGACGCCGAGCTTCTTGTCCTTGATGACGGCAGCACGGACGGGACCGGTACGTTCCTTGCCTCCGTGCGCGACAAGCGCCTCAGGGTCTTCAGAAATGAGCAACCGGCCGGCGTCGCGGCGGCGTCGACGGCGCTCCTCTCGCATGCCAGTGGCGAACACGTGGCCCGCATTGACGGAGACGACATCTGCCTTCCGTGGAGGTTCACCGTTCAGCGCCGCGCCCTCGAAGGCGTCGACATGGTCTTCTCGCAGGCCTTGATGATCAATGCCAAGAACGTGCCGTACAGGCCACACTTGGAGCCGGGAATCTCTCCCGAGGCGATGCCGCTGCACCTGCTGATGACAAACGTGCTGATGAACCCGACAATGTATGCCGCCCGCTCGGCGCTGGAGTCCCTCGGCGGCTACCAGCCGACTCCTGCCGAGGACTACGACTTGTGGCTTCGCGCAGCGGCTGCCGGGCTGCGCATGCTTCGTATCCCGTGGCTTCCCACCATCGCCTACCGTCGCCACCAGACCCAGCTCAGCCAGAGACGGGCCTGGTCCGACGAAAACGGAGACAGGATCCTGGCCGACTCCTTCGGCAAGCTTGCGGCGGACCGGATCGGTTTCCATGGGTCGGCGTCCACGATCCTATACAACCGGCCCGCGCCGGGGAAGCCCTACCCGGAGGATCCCGATGTCGCCGACTTCGCCCGGTGCATGATGGAAGCGGCCAGCCGGCTGGGCAAGCGCGACCGCCACGGCGTGGAAGCGCGTCTAAGGGCCAGTTACCGACTCTGAGAATACTGGTCCCAGTCGTCCAGCAGATTGACAAGGTGGGGCACCGCGTTGTCGAGGGCGTCCACTGAGTTGTAGCAGGGGTCACTCGTTAGGTCCTGGCAGGTTTGGTCAGTCTTTGACTTCGCTACCGGGTCCAGCGCCTTCAACGTGCGAGCCACCAGCGCCTTGATCTCGGCCGGCGGTGTGTGCAGGGCTTGGAGCTCTTCCTCCGCCGCCCGCGCGGTGGCGGCCACCGTCTGCGCATTCTTCGTGCAGGCGGTCGCCTTGGCGAAATCATCGGGATTCACTCCCTCGCCTGCCTTGTTGCAGCCGTCGAGGTTGGAGTCATAATCACGCCAAATCGGCGCCTCCCTCGATATGACGGCGGCAAACTGATCCGTGGTGGCCGCCGTTGCCGACGCTGCGGCAGGCGACCGGTCCGAAGCCGGCGTCCTCCCGCCCGCGGGGGATCCGCATCCCGCCAGCAGCAGCGGGACAAGAACGAGTCCGGGCAGAATTTTCTTCATCGTTCCCCCTGACAGGCCGTGCCTGCGGTGCTCATGTCCGTCATCGGTTCACATGATGCCAGCGGATGGGTCAGCGCGACAGGGTAGAAGGCTCTTGACGTGGTAGCGAAAACAGGTAGTGCGCGGAAAAACGGTCCCCGGACACAGCAAGAGCCCTGGGAATCCAAGGCTCTTGCTGTGTCTGGGGAGTGGAGATGGGGGGAATTGAACCCCCGTCCGATGTCGTGTTGTCAGGGCTTCTCCGGGCGCAGTTTGCGTCGGTTTTTCTCAGCTCCAGCAATCATGCAAACAAGTTGCTGCCAAGCTCAGTCACATAAAAGTCCCCTAAACCCCTGCGACGAGGGTTTAGAGCAGTGGCCCTCTAAATGACGCCAGGATCCGGGTCGAGAGCATACCCGGTCTGACGGACTCGTTCGCTACTTAGGCAGCGAGAGCGAAGTCAGTGCGCGTAGATTTGGCACTTATTGGTTTACAGAGAGCGTTAACGAGATAACTCTGTATCCTCGGCCCGCTTCACCTGTCGCGACAAACATCGTCGAAACCTGTCATCCCCTTATGGTGTTATCAAAATCCCGAGGCGCCGGTTTCCCGGTTCCGTCGAGACATCCAGTCTAACGCACGAGGTGATGGATGTATTCCTACCCGCTGCCGGCGGAAGGTAGACACCGCACCGCCGATGGGTCAAGACTAAGGGAGTCAAGAAGTTTGGCAACCGAAGCACCTCACAGTTGATGGAGGCCCTCGTGAAGCCCTCAACAGCGCGCCGCACGGGAGTCCTGGCGGCAGCATGCCTCACCGCCTTGTTCTGCCAAACCGGTCCAGCCTCGGCTGCTCCCCCTGCGCCTTCCGCCGCTCCCGCCACCACTTCCTCCGCAGCCCCGGCCCCGCTGCCGTCAGCCGCCGCGGATCCCGTTGCCCACCTGCTCAGCGAGGCCCAGAGCGGCAATGCCCCTGAGAGATATTGGACGCCGCAGCGGATGAGAGCCGCCCGCGACGCCTCGGACTTGGTCGCGGCAGCACCGCGGCTGAACAGCGCGTCCGCCGACGTCGCCGGGGCGCTCCCCACGGCCGTCGAGCCGGTGGCCCCGGTGCCGGTTTCTTCCGCCGTCCGTACAGCGCCCGCCTCCCAGGTGTCCGTCTCCGACCCTGCCGCGGCAGCCCTGCGCCGGGCACCGGTGCGGACCATCGGCAAGGTGTTCTTCACGATGAACGGCGGCGACTACGTCTGTTCGGCCAACTCCGTCGCCGCGGGCAACCGCAACACCGTAAGCACCGCCGGCCACTGCGCCAAGGACATGAACGGCGGCGCCTATGCCACGAACTTCGCGTTCGCTCCGGGCTACAGCAACGGGTCGGCCCCCTACGGCTTGTGGAGCGCCAGGGCCATCGTGACCACCTCCGGCTGGGCGTCCTCCGGGGACATCAACGTGGACACCGCTTTCGTGGTCGTCAACCGGCTCAAGGGAAGGAACCTCGCCGACGTCGTCGGCGGGTCCGGTGTCGCCTTCAACCAGCCGCGCGGCCTGACCTACTCTGCCTTCGGCTATCCGGCGGCGCCCCCCTTCAGCGGCCAGTCCCTGTACTCCTGCGGCGGCAGGGCCAAAGCCGACACCTATGAGGGCAGCCAGTCCCAAGGCATCCCCTGCTCGCTCAACGGAGGTTCCTCCGGCGGTCCCTGGTTCATCGGTTCCGGGTCGGGGGGCTACCAGAACTCAGTCAACAGCTTCGGGTACTCGGCGGTGAAGAACACCATGTTCGGTCCGTACTGGGGAACGCAGGTGCAGCAGGCCTATGCCCGCGCCTCAGCTTCCTGACCCGCCGCAGCCGGCGGACGGATACGGCGAGGAGCAGCACGATCCCCGGGAACCAGTTGTCCATGAGACGGGCCAGACCGGGGAGGATGCCGCTGCGTACTGGACGCGGCGACGCCGGGACGAGGCCTCGCCGCGGCACCTGACCGATCCGGACAGGCAAACCCTGCAAGCCCGGGAGCCCGGCGCAACGGAGGATGAGCGGCCCGGGTCCAGCAACTGATCAGCGGGCGAGGTTCTTCTCACGCATCGCGCGCAGGGCCTCGCGCGTGTCCTGCTTCTCACGCAGGCTTTGACGCTTGTCGTAGTCCTTCTTACCCCGCGCAATGGCGATTTCCACCTTGGCGCGGCCATCCAGGAAGTACAGCTGCAGCGGGACGATCGTGAAGCCGGACTCGCGGATCTTGTGCGAGATCTTCGTCAGCTCGTCGCGGTGCAGCAGCAGCTTCCGCCGGCGTCGGGACGAGTGGTTGGTCCAGCTGCCCTGCATGTACTCCGGAATGTGGATGCCCTCGAGCCACAGTTCGTCGTTGTAGAAGGTCGCAAAACCGTCCACCAAGGACGCCCGGCCTTCCCGCAGGGACTTCACCTCGGTGCCCATCAGCACCAGGCCTGCCTCGTAGGTATCCAGGATGTGGTAGTCATGCCGGGCCTTCCGATTGGTGGCCACAACCTTCCGGCCACTCTCTTTCGGCACGGTCGAACTCCTTCTGGCTAGATAGAAAGAACTATTCTACGCCACCGCGTCAGAGCAGGGTCATCGGGTCCACCGGCGAACCGTTCAGCCACGTCTCAAAGTGCGCGTGGCAGCCCGTCGAGTTGCCCGTGCTGCCGCTGACGGCTATCTGCTGGCCTTGGTCGACGTGCTGGCCCGGCGAGACGAGCACGCGCGTGTTGTGGTAGTAGACCGTGGTCAGCGCGTTGCCTTGGATGACGCCGTGGTTGATCATCACGGTGAAGCCGCCGCCCAGGTTGGTCCAGCCGCCCACGGTGACCGTTCCCGCCGCTGCGGCGTAGACAGGCGTTCCGCAGGTGGCGCCGAAGTCGACGCCGGTGTGCATGTAGCCGCCGGTGCCGTAGAAGTCGATGGTGCCGGGCGGCGTCAGCCGGTAGCCGAACCCGGAGGTGATCGGAATGTCCCCGGCGAACGGGTGCCGCAAACCAAAGGCGGACGGGTTCCCGGCCGGCGGCGGGGTGTAGTTGTTCTGGCCCGCGGCTGCCGCGGCACGGCGCTGGGCCGCCAGCCAGGCCTCCCTGGCCTTGCGCTGCTGCTCGGCGATCTGCGCCGCCACCTGAGCCTGTTGTTTCTTGACCGAGGCGAGCTCAGCCTGGATCTGGGGCTTCCGGGCCTGCAGCTGGGAATTGAGCTTCCTGGTCTTGGCGATCAGCGCGTCAACGGCCGCCTTCTTTGCCTCGGCTTCGCTGCGGGCGACCTTTTCGCGGGCCAGCGCGGCGTCGGCCTTGGCTTTGAGGTCCTTGATCTCGGACTCGACAGCCTGCAGGCGTGCCTGCGAGTTGACGTTCGTGGCGTTCTGCTGGGTCAGCTTTTCCATCGCCGCGTTCTGCGTGCGCAGCGCCTGGTCCGCCATGTCGAATGTGCCGGCCAGGTCCTTGGCGTCCTTGGTGCCGAAGATCAAAGACAGGTCCGCGGGCACCCCACCGCTCTTGTAGGCCTGGGTGGCGATCTGGCCGATCATCTTCTTTGTCTCGGACATCCTGCTGCGGTCCGCGTCGATCTGCTGGTTGATCTTCGCCTTCGTCTGCTCGGCCAGGTCAACCCGGGCCGCCAGGGCGTCGACCTCCTGGCTGGCGCTGGCGACGCGCGCCTCGGCGTCGGCGAGGGCGCGCTGGGCTCCCGGAAGCTGGCCTTGGTAGAGGGTGAGGTCCGCCGCGGACCGGGCGATGCCGGCGTCGACGAATTCCAGCGAGTCAGCCACCTGGGCAGCCTGCTGGCGCAGGGCGTCCTGCTGGTCGGAAAGGTCGTCAGCCTGGACCGGGGTGGCAGCCAGCAGCCCCAGCGACAGACTGAAGCACGTGACCGCGCTGAAGACCGACAGGCCCTTCAGCCGGCGCTTGCCGTCCGCCCCCCGGCGGATGAACTCGCTCATGCGTATTCCTTTGTTCGAGACCCGCGAAAAACGTAAGACAGATCAGACTTTGAGGTAGCGCCTCAGGGTCAGCAGCGACGAGACGCCGGCCAGCACGACGCCGAGGCCGATGAGTAGCGGAGACACCAGCAGCACCTGGCTGGAGGATATGAATGGCGTGTCCTTGAACTGCTGCGCCAGGGTGTCCCCCACGAAGAAGCGCAGCACCGCCCACAAGGTCACCGATGCCAGGACCGCGCCGACGACGGCGGCAATCACGCCCTCCAGGATGAAGGGCAACTGGATCACCATCTTCGAGGCGCCCACCAGGCGCATGATTCCCGTCTCCCTGCGTCTGCTGAACGCCGAGAGCCTGATCGTCGTCGCGATCAGCAGGATCGCGCAGATGATCATCACGCCCGCGATCCCGACCGCGACCAGGGAGGCCCCGTTCATGAAGGTGAAGAGTTTCTCCAGCAGCTGCCGCTGGTCCACCACCGTGTCCACCCCGGGGGTCGAGGAGAAGGTCTCGTTGATGATCGGGTACTTCTCCGGGTTCACCAGGTTGATCCGGAAGGACTCGGGCAGCTGGTCAGCCGACACGGAGTCCACGATCGGGGAGTTCGCGAACTGCTCCTTGAAGTGCTTGAGCGCGTCGGCCTGCGACTCGTACTGGTAGTTGGCCACGTACTGGGAAACGGCCGGGGACTTCAGCATCGCCTCGATGTTGGCGCGCTGCTCCTTGGTCACCGGGCCGGACGCGCAGGAGGGGGCCGTGGAGTTGCTGACGCAGAGGAAGACGGCCACCTGGACCTTGTCGTACCAGAAGCCCTTCATCTGCTGGATCTGCAGCTGCAGCAGGCCCGCCGCTCCCACGAAGGTGAGCGAGACGAAGGTGACCAGGATGACCGAAACCACCATGGAGAGGTTGCGGCGCAGGCCGCCCCCGATTTCGCTGAGAATGAAGGCCAGTCTCATCGTCCGGCCTCCTTCACGGCCGGAATCATCGAGGTGTAGAGCGCGCGGGCCTCGTCACGCACGACGGTGCCGCCGCGCAGTTCAATCACGCGCTTGCGCATGGAGTTGACGATGTCGTCGTCGTGAGTTGCCATCACCACGGTGGTGCCGTTCTGGTTGATTTTGTCCAGCACGCTCATGATGCCCTGCGAGGTGGTCGGGTCAAGGTTGCCGGTCGGCTCGTCGGCCAGCAGGATCCCGGGCTTGTTGACGACGGCGCGGGCGATCGCCACGCGCTGCTGCTCGCCGCCGGAGAGCTCGTGCGGCATGCGGTGGCCCTTGCCTTCGAGGCCGACCGTCTTGAGCACCTCGGGAACCGTCTCCCGGATGATGCCGCGGCTGCGCCCGATCACCTGCATCGCGAAGGCCACGTTGGCGAACACCGTCTTGTTGGGCAGCAGGCGGAAGTCCTGAAAGACGACGCCGATCCCCCGGCGCAACCGCGGAACGCGCCAGCTGGAGATGTTGGCCACGTTCTGCCCGGCTACGTAGACGGTGCCGCGGGTGGCCTTGTCCTCCTTGAGGACAAGGCGCAGGAAGGTGGACTTGCCTGACCCGGAGGCACCGACCAGGAATGCGAACTCCCCGCGTTCGATTTCCAGGCTTACGGAATCCAGCGCAGGCCGCGCCGTCTGGTCATAGACCTTGGTCACATTATCGAAACGAATCATGGCTTTCCATGCCCGTCCGACAAGGAGCCGGGCGTCGGGGGACGGGCGCATTTGCTTGGGGGCAAGACCTCCGGCCCTTCGACTATAGGCACGGAGACAGGGGCAGTTGGGGCACCTGCGCGGGCGTGTCCCCCAAAGAAGCGGCTATTCGGCGGCGTTGCGCGCTTCGGCGCGCCAGCGGATGCCGGCGTCGATGAAGTCGTCGATGTCGCCGTCGAGCACGGCCGAGGTGTTCCCCACCTCGTGCTCAGTGCGCAGGTCCTTGACCATCTGGTACGGGTTGAGCACGTACGAGCGCATCTGGTCACCCCAGGACGCCTTCACGTCCCCGGCGAGCGCCTTCTTCTCGGCGTCCTCCTGCTCCTTCTTCAGCAGCAGCAGGCGGGACTGGAGCACGCGCATGGCAGCGGCCCGGTTCTGGATCTGGGACTTCTCGTTCTGCATCGACACGACGATGCCGGTGGGAAGGTGGGTCAGGCGCACCGCCGAGTCGGTGGTGTTCACGGACTGGCCGCCCGGGCCGGAGGAACGGAACACATCGACGCGGATCTCGTTGTCCGGGATCTCGATGGAGTCCGTCTGCTCGATCAGCGGGATGACCTCGACGGCGGCGAAGGAGGTCTGCCGGCGGCCCTGGTTGTCGAACGGGCTGATCCGCACCAGGCGGTGCGTGCCGGCCTCGACGCTGAGCGTGCCGAAGGCGTACGGCGCCTTGACTTCGAAGGTCGCCGACTTCAGGCCCGCTTCTTCGGCGTACGAGGTGTCCAGCACCGACGTCGGATAGCCGTGGCGCTCGGCCCAGCGCAGGTACATGCGAAGCAGCATCTCCGCGAAGTCCGCCGCATCGACGCCGCCGGCGCCGGACCTGATGGTTACCACGGCCTCGCGCTCGTCGTACTCGCCGGACAGCAGCGTGACCACTTCGAGTTCTTCCAGCGCCTTGCGCACCGAGGCGAGTTCCTTGGCGGCCTCCTCCATCGAGTCGGCGTCGTGCTCGTCCTGGCCGAGCTCCACCAGCACCTCGAGGTCATCGATCCGCGCTGCCAGCTTTTCCAGCCGTTCCAGCTCGGACTGCCGGTGTGAGAGCCGGGAGGTCACCACCTGCGCGGCAGCCGGGTCGTCCCACAGGTTAGGCACTCCGGCCTGTTCACTCAGGTCCGCGATCTCGGCCCGGAGAGCCTCGACGTCGGAGACCTTTTCGATAGAGCTGTAAGTGGCCCGAAGGGCGCGGATTTCTGCGGGAAAGTCAATCTCAGCCATGGTGTTTCCAGACTACGCCATGCACGCCATGGCCTATGGTTGTCCGCATGCGGACTCTCAGCCATGTGGCCTCCGGTGCTGGTCGACGCCTTCGCAGGCTGCTGGGCCAGCCAGTCCGCCCCCCGCACGAGGATGCGGGCAGCGTCTGGTCACCCATCACGTTCGAGGAACACGAGCGTTTCCGTCCCTTTGACCTTCTGCCGGACGCGGGGGTGTTCCACGACGAGGATGACGTGGATACCGGTGAGCGCCGGTATCTGGACCACGCCCTGCAGGCGCCGTACCTGACCGTCGAGCTCACCCCGAACGCCAGCCCCGCGTTCTCCGCTGCGGGCGTGGCCTGCTCCTCCGGAACCGTCGAGGCGGAGTACGACCCCGGGGCCGGCACCGCCCGGATCACCTTCGACGCCGGTCACGGGCCCGTGCAGCTGGCCGCGACTGCCCTCAAGGGGCCCTGGGGGCGGCTGGCTGTGACCTTCACGGAGAACGTCGTCGTTCTCTGGCGTGAGGGCCCGGCGGGCTGGGAGGTCCTGCTCAAGCACGCCCTCGACCGTGACAAGACCGTCGACCTGCGGACAACCGGTGAAATCACAGGTTCCCGGCTCTACTGCCGGGGTGGTTTCCGCAGGGTGCGTGCGGGCTACTTCGGCTACCTCGGGCTGCGTGACCCCCAGCTGATCCGCCACCCCGAGGGCGAGCCTGTCCGGCGTGACGGGAGGGTGTGGATCACGGCGACCTGTGCCGGGCCGGGGTTCTTCCCCGCCGCTCACTGGGCTGTTTTTTCCTTCCCGGCGGAGGACCCGAATGACCTGCGGCTCGAAAGCCACTTGTTCTTCGAACGGGACGGACTCAGGCTCGGCGACCACGCCGGGTTCATCCTGCACGACGGTGGTTCCGCGCTTCTCGGAGTGAGCTCGTGGGGCGACTTCGCGGAGAACGCGCACATCCGGCGGGCCTCCTCCCAGCGGGACCTCCTCACCGGCGTCCACGTCCTCGAATCCCAGCGGTGGGAGCTCCCGACCGAGCACGACAGCTGGGACCCGTCCATGCTGCTGCACGACGGCAAATGGTGGCTAGGGCTCGTCGAGTGCACCGGGTACAAGCCACGCTTCACCTTCCGGCCCGCCCTGGCGGCAACCCAGGTTGGCGCCGGCTGGGATTCGCCCCTGGCCTACATCGGCGCCGACAAGGTGCACCAGCAGACCGAAGGGACCCTACTCACCCTGCACGCCGGAACACTGAATCTGCTCGCCAGCGACGGGGATGCCCGCGACTATCCCGTGTACGACCCCGAAATGAACAGGATCGACACCCTGCACGCGCCTTATCCGACCAATATTCCGCACCCGTTGGTGATCGACGTCGGGGGCAACCCGTTCATCCTGACCTTCGACGGCACACCGGTGAGCGGGAAGGAACTGGGATACGGCACACACGGGGACGTGATCATTCTGCGGCCGACGGCCGAACAAGCCTAGGAGTATCTCAGGCTCAGGAGCATCGTCCTGAGCTGCGCGTATTGTCCGATGCCCATCCAGGCTTTGGCAGCGGCCGGGGAAGCAAAGGCTGGACTGCGGGATTGGTCTCCCAAGGAGACCCGTGCAGCCATGATTCCGTTGGGCAGGCTCAGCTGGTTTGTGCCGGAAGAGTTGGTCGTTGCCAGGAACTCCTTGGCGCTGCGGACGTCCATGAAGTAATAAGGCGACCCGCCGGCCGCAGGGTACGGCGGCGTCCGAGATGACTGCCTCGAAGGAGGTCTTCCGGGCTTCCGCGCTGAGGGCCGGGCCCGGTCTGAGCTTGACGTGCCATTGGCCGGGGCAGGTGAAGGAAATGTGGCGGTCCGGGAAAGTGAACGTATGAAGTGCCGCGGACTCTGCCCGGGACGCAGCCGCTGTGCTGGAGGTTGGCGCGGCCGTGGCAGCGGGGACTAGCGTGCCCTGCTGCGGCGGGGCGCAGGCGGCGGCATTGAAGAGCACGGTCGTCAGGGCGGCTGCGGCCGGCAGCCGGCTGGTGCGGGCTTTCATGGATCCCCACTATCCGCCGATTGCGGCCCACCTGTCGATGGCTATCGGGTGAGGCGGGAACGGGCGACGCTGACGGCGGTGATGGGGATGCCGTCCGGGACCAGGAAGTTCACCAGCGGCGGATGCGCGACGGCGCTCAGCTCCACCTGCGCGGTGCGGCCGTCCGGCGTGCCGGTCCCCTGCCCAACCGCCAGCCCGTCGAAGCGGGCAGCCGCCCCGTACTTCTGCACATAGCCGGCCACCGTGCTGCGCACCCGCTCCGCGCTCAGTGCGGCCACCGGCGCTCCGCCGGAGGACTGCACCTGCCCGAGCGTGAAACTGTCGGCTGCGGCGACCGCGGCACCGTCGGCCAGCGCGAGCAGCTTCTTGTGTTCGAGGTAGACCCCCGAGGCCGCGACTACCACGGACACCAGCAGCAGCGACAGCAACAGGTACCCGATGACGAGCACCATGATCTGGCCTTGCTCCGGATCCTCGGCGGTCCGGCGGCTCACCGGAAGCGTCCCTGGAGCTGCGTCGCGCTGGCTTCGACCGTGCTCGCTGAGAGCTGCAACCCCGGCACCGACGGCAGCAGCGGGAGCGGAACCGCAAGGCGCACCGTCACGGTCACTGCGCTTCCGGCAGCCCCGCAGTCCGCGGGATCGCAGCTGATCTGCGTTGTTGCCGCCCGCGCCTCGAACCCGAAATCCGCAGCGGTGAGCGCCACAGCCCGCGCCGCCTGCGCCTCGGCATCGGCCGGGTCCGAAGCGACAAATACCTTGGCGGCCTGGTCCGCCGCTCCCGCGGCGGCGTACGCTCCGCCCTGCAGCTGGGCCACGACCAGGATCAGGTAGACCACCGGCACCAGCAGCAGGACCGCGAGGAACACAAACTCGACGACGGCGCTCCCCTCCTCCCCCACCCCCGCTTCTTCGGCAGCGGGCGGATGAGCGCCCTCGGGGTCAACGCTGGATCGCCGCATGGCCGCCAACCTCCAGGCCTGCTGACGGCCCGATCAACCCGATGACGGGTAGCGGCGCCTTGATATGGACTTCGAGCACGGGCACGCCGGACCGGTTCACTTCGGCCGCGCTGACGTCACGGGCGTAGCCGGCACCCAGCGCGCTGCTGATCAGATCCACGGCGCGACGGCGGGCGTCTTCCGCTCCGCGATCCGCCAAGGCCCCGTACCGCGCGCCGGATGAAGCGGCGTCCGTGAGCGTGTTGCGGACGTGGAGGACCAGCGCGAGCTGCACCACCGCGAGGAAGAGCAAAGTCAGCAGCGCACTGACCAGGACGAAGTCCACCACCGCGGCGCCCTCCTCCCGGCCGTCCCCGGCCGTCATTTCCCGGGGCTCACCTGGTCGATCGCGGACCGGAAGAGTCCTTCCAGTGCTGGTCCGGCGATGGCCAGGAGTGCCGCAACCAGCACTGCCGACATCAGGGTGATCATGACCCAGCCGGGGACGTCGCCGCGTTCCGGGCCGTCCCCGGTCTGCGGGGCGGCGAGGTGGCGGCCGCGTGAGCGGCCCGCGGCGGGATGCGCCGACGCAGTGACCTGACAGAGAACGACTATCCAGAATCTGGTCAACAAGGTGCCCATGGCTTCTCCTGTCTTCGGGGTTACGATGCGATTGGGTTCCCGGGCTGCGCCATCACAGCCCCAGCTTGAGCAGGGCCAGGCCCGGATAGACGGCAAACAGCACGGTCAGCGGGAGGACGCCAAAGACCACGGGCATCATCATGGCGATTTCCTTCTTGCCGGCCGACTCCATCAGCTCCCGCTTGGCGACGTCGCGCACGTCCTGCGCCTGTGCCCGCAGCACCTCCGCGAGCGGGGTGCCCCGCTGCAGCGCCACGGTCAGCCCGTCGACGAAGCGGACCAGCGGCGGCAGCTTGGTCGCCGCGGAGAACGAGGCGAGCGCTTCCGCGAAGGGCGTCCCGGCCCGCGCCTCCGCCAGCACCCGTTCGAACTCAGTGGAGAGTTCGCCCTGCGAGCGCCGGCACACCCGTTCGAGGGCCCCGGGTGCGCTCTCGCCTGCTCCCACGGCGAGTGCCATTAGGTCAGCCAGGGAAGGGAATTCGGCCAGCATGCGGCGTTCCCGGCGCTTGATCTGCTCCCCGAGCCAGTAGTCGCGCGCGAAGAACCCGCCGACGGCCGTCGCGGCCACGATGACCACACCGAGCGGAACATTCAGCCGACCGGCAGCGGCAGCCACCCATGCCCCCGCGGCGGCCAGGACGAAACCGAGGCCGGCCCACAGCAGCTGCTCGGCCCGGAAGTCGACGACGGACTGTCGCCCGCCGGCCTGCAGCAGCCGGCGCGCCAGCGCGGCGTTGCCGGGGTTGAAGCGCGCGAGCCTCCTGACGGCGTCGCCGACGAGCGGTCGCAGAATCCGCTCCAGCGGGCCGAAGGCAGCCGTCGGCGACGGCGGCGCAAGCAGCCGTGACGTCGTCGAAACGGCCCGCAGCCGCGGCTCGAGCCGGTCCGCGAAGCTCGGCGCGCGCATGAACGGGAGCCGGACCAGCACCAACCAGAGTCCGGCGCCCAGCACGAGGCCCGCGACGACGGCCAGGGAACCGGGCGCCGTCACCGCAGCACCCGCTCTTCGCGGGGCAGCGACCCAATGCGCAGCATGATGCGGTAGCAGACCACGGAAACGACCAGTCCGCCGCCGAGAACGAGCAGGCCGGCCGCGGAATTGTAGGCGGCGACGGCTTCCGGCCTGGTTGCCAGCAGCAACAGCACCACCCAGGGCGCCGCCACGGCCAGCCGGGCCGCGTTGATGGTCCAGGACTGACGCGCTTCCAGTTCGCTGCGCGTCCTGCTGTCCTCGCGAAGGAAATCACCCAGCGTGCCCAGCAGCCGGCCGAGGTCCGAACCGCCCACCTCGCGGGTCAAGCGGAGGGCTTCGATGATCCGGTCGGACACCGGGTCCGCAAGCCGGTCCTTGAGCTCGTCGAGCGCGAAGTCGAATCTGCCGCCGGCCCGGTAGTCCGCGGCGAAGTCGGCGAAGAACTGCCTGAGTTCGGCCGGTCCTTTTTCGCCCACCTGGGCCAGTGCCTCCGCCAGCGACAGGCCCGCACGGATCGCGGATCTGAGGTGGTCCACGACGTCGGGCCAGAGCTCACGGAGCATCGCAGTGCGCTTCCGGGCGCGCCACCGCACCAGCGCGAGCGGCGCCGAGCCGGCGAAAAGCCCGAAGCACAACGCCATCGGCACCGACCGGCTGGCCACATACAGGGCCAGGACGCCCGCAAGTCCGGTGACGGCACAGCTGCCCATCAGACCCGCGGCGCTGACCTTCTCGATACCGGCCCTGCGCAGCAGGTCCTGAAGCCGGCTCGGCCGCCGCACCGCCGGCACTCCGCGCGGCTGGTTCCAACAGGACCACCAGATCAGGAACAGGCCCAGACCGCCGATCAGTCCCGCCGTCGTACTCATGCCGCCTGCTCCAGGAGTTCGGCCACGTTGTAGCCCGCTCGCTCAAACTTGTCGGCAGCCGGCATTCCGCTCGTCGCCACCGCCTGCAGCGAGCCGCCGGACATCCGGAAAAGCGTCGAGGACTCGATAATGCCGTTCTCCACCCGCCGGCCCAGGGCGAGGATCTCCGTGACCTGCCGCTGCCCGCTGGGCCGGCGGGTGCAGTGCACCACCAGATCGATGCAGGACGCCACCGTCGGAACCACGAAGGCACTGGAGATGTTCTGACCCGCCAGCAGGGGCAGCGTGCTGATCTTCGTCACGGCGTCGCGAGCCGAATTCGCGTGCACGGTGCACATGCCCGGCAAGCCGGAATTCAGCGCGATGAGCATGTCGAGGCTCTCGGCTTCGCGCACCTCGCCGACGATCAGCCGGTCCGGGCGCATCCGGAGCGCTTCCTTCACGAGCCGGCGCAGCGGGATTTCGCCCGTGCCCTCCAGGTTCGGCTGGCGGCATTGCAGGCCGACAACATCGCGCAGGGGAAGCTGCAGTTCAAAGATCTCCTCGACAGTGACCACCCGCTCCCGTGACCCGATTGCGGCACCGAGGCAGTTGAGCAGCGTCGTCTTGCCCGCCTGGGTCGCACCCGAAACGAGGATGTTCATCCCGCTCGCCACCGCCGCGTCGAGGAAGCGGGCCGCGTGCGCACTGAGCGTCCCGAGCTCCACCAGATGCTCCAGCCGGGCCGCCCGGACAACGAACTTGCGCACGTTCACCGCCCAGTGCCGGCGCGTCACGTCCGGGATCACCACGTGGAGCCGGGACCCGTCGGGCAGCGCGGCGTCCACGAACGGCGACGAGAGATCCAGCCGCCGGCCCGAGCTCTTGAGCATCCGTTCCACGAGGTCGCGTACCTGCTGCGCCGTGAGCGTCACTGACGTCAGCTCCGACTCGCCGTCCCGGGCCACG
Organism: Paenarthrobacter sp. DKR-5; assembly: GCF_018531425.1. Taxonomy (GTDB): domain Bacteria; phylum Actinomycetota; class Actinomycetes; order Actinomycetales; family Micrococcaceae; genus DKR-5. The sequence continues at coordinate 294,491 of NZ_JAHBOI010000004.1, read as the reverse complement.
TACACTTCGGAGGGCGAATTGAGCCAGATCTCCTCCACTGAGGGGTCGTCAAGGAACGGCTGCAAGGGCCCGAAGCCGGCGACCGCGTCGAACACCTGCCGGCGCACAGCCTCGGGCGCGCCGAGCGGCGGCACCACCCCCTGCAGGGACCGCTCGTCGTAATCGCTGACCGCCGCTTCCACCAGCCGGCGGACCTCGGAAACCTGCTGAAGCGGGTCCAGCCCGCGGCGGCGGATGAGCTCACGCACCTCATCCTCGACGATTCGTGCTGCTTCCACCTGCCACCCGCTCCCCACAGCTCCTGACGGAATCCTGTGAGAAGACTAGGAGCCAACCGGGAGCCGGTCTACAAGTAGCGGCGCCCTGTGGAGAAGCAGCCTCTGTAGGCCGCCCGGTCCGTCCGGTGTTGTCATGGGCGTTGTAGCATGAGGCGCAATGGACACCCGAAAAGCGGCTCTTCAGGCAGCCACGGCGGCTTTCGCCCTCGGCGCCGTCCTTGTGCTGCCCGCGCTGCCCGCGGCGGCTGCTCCGTGCCCGCCGCTGCCGGTGCTCGGCGCCGTGTGCGCCCCGGCGACGCAGACCACGGCACCCACACCGCCGCCGTCCAGCCCTCCGACCGCCTCGCCGGCACCCGGCCCGCGACCCGGCGGCCCCTCCCCTCCGCCCGCCCCCGCGCCACCGCCAGCCGCACAGCCCGGAAGCCCGAAGCCGGCGCCGGCCGCTGCAAAGGCCGGCGCCGCCCCGGCCGGGACCCGCGGCGCGGCCACGGCGGTGAAGGCACAGGTGAGGGCAACGCCCTCGTCCTCACCCACGAATACCCCCATGAGTGAGGCGGTGAATGAGGCGGTGTCCGCCCGCCGCACGGCCACCGCTGGGGCGTCGGTCAGACGGCCGTCGCCGGGGGTCCCGACAGCCGCCTATTTCCTCGTCGCCGGCGGGTTGCTGCTCACCGCCGGAGCCGTGCTCGGCCTGAAAGGGACGGGGGCGAAAGGAGGCCCCGGATGAGCGGGGACGCTGCGCGTGAACATGAACGCCGGATGCGCAAGGCGGCGGAATACCTTGCCGCCCGCAGGCGCGCCGAAGGACCCCAGAAGGAAGAAGAAGCCGCCGCCGACTCGCCCGGCGACAGCGACGTCACCCCCTCGGCTCTTGCAGGAAAGCCTCTTCCCGGCCTGGGCCGGCCCTTGGATCCGGACTGGTGGGTCAAGGAACTCATCCGGCGCGAACAGCTCACCGGACTTGCTCCGGCTCCGTTCCTGCTGCGCAAGGAGGATGCGGAGCTCGACGGCGTGCTGGACGCCCAGTACTCGGAGCGGCGGGTGCGCGAAATCCTCGAAGACTTCAACGCCCGGGTCATCGAGGCGCGGCGCCAACTCCTTGGCGGCCCGCCCGTGGTGACACCGACGCGCGACGTCGAGCGGGAAGTCGAACGCTGGAAGCAGCGTCGTGCCCCGCAGCCGCCCGCGGGTACCGGGAAGTCTCCGGCGCACAGGTCCTGGTGGCGCCGGATCCTGCGCGGCGACAGCGGCTAGCCGTAGCGGGGACATCCCGCAGCACCGGACCTACGCGTGGTAGCCGGGCACGTACATCATGACCCAATACCTGACCGCTGCGATCACCAGCGCGGCGGCACACAACGCGAAGACTGCAGTTTCGGCTCGGCGCATGGCGCGCTCTGAAGCCGTGTGCACCCCGGGCAGCAGCTGGAGCAGGACCGCCGCGGCCAGCATGGCCAGCGGAACGAAGTACCGTCCCTGCACCCCGGTCACCACTGGCAGCTTGATCGGTGAGAAGGCCAAATACAGGGTGCCGAATACGGCCGCGGCGCTCAGCAGCCATACGGCGGCGAGCCCCGCCGTCCGCCAGCGGCCGATGGGGACACGGCCGCCATAGACAAGGCCGAGGGTCAGCGCCGCGGCCGTGCAGACCGCCCCCGCGACGGGAGTGACCAGGTTCCCGCCAAGGGCGTAGCCCATTTGGCCAAAGAAGCTGCTCAGGTAGCTCCAGTCCGAGCTGATCAGGGTGCGCAGGCCGATGCCCGCAGCGTCGACCGGGTGGCCCAGCACGAAGGCGAGCTGGTTCGCCGGCTGCACCAGATGCCGCTCGGACGGTCCCCGCAGCCAGCCCATGGCGTCGGCTGTGCCAGCGGACAACCGCATCCACCAGGCCAGCGCGACAGCGGCCGCGGCCACGGACACCGCCACGGGAACAACGGTGCTCCACCGTACCCGGCCCTGCCCTTCGCCGGCCGCCCGTTTGAAGGGCAGCGCCAGCAGGAGCAGCAGCAAGATGGCGTACGTGGGTTTGAGCAGCGGCAGTGCGACAGCGCCGGCCAGCAGGACACCGAACTCCCAGCGGCGCAGGGACAGCCCCCCGGCGCGCGGAGTAAGCATCAGGGCCTTGGCCAGGATGGCCAGGAAGGTGAAGGCGATGGCGTTCGTCAGCGCGTCGGCGGAAATGACGCCGGACTGGTACACCGCCGTGGGCAGCAGCGCCACGGCGAGTGCTGCCCACCGGAACCGGTTCCGGCGCAGGGCAAAGAGGCCCACGGCGGCCACGAGGGTGTACGCGAGGACCTGCGCCAGCCGCATCAGCTTCCACGCCTGCCCGATGCTCAGGTCGAGGGCCTGGGCGACTTTCACTCCGGCGGCGGCAGGAAGATAGGCGACGGGTGAATACGCGGCCGTGTTAGGGAAGCTCGTGACCACCAGCGGCGCATTGACCGGTTCCCCCGCGGCTGCCGCGAAGGCCGGGCTGGGGCTGGCAAGCTGCTGCCAGATGGTCGGCAGCTTGCCGGGCGGGCCGGCGAATTTGGAAAGGTCGATGGCGCTGCGCGGGACTGATCCTCCGTACTGCGGGAGCCCGTCCGCATCGGGCAGGCGCTGCGGAGCCACCCCGCCCGATGCCACCTGATAGGCGCGGTTGAAGTGAGCCTGCTCGTCCGGCCCCCACCCCAGCGGCGCTGCGAGCGCGAAAAAGGTGCCGAACAGCAGCGAAAGCACCACAAAGACGGACGTCGTGGCATCCGGGCGGCCAACCCGGCGCGGGCCGGCCGGACGGACAGAGCGGCGCGGCCGGCCCTGCGGTCCGTCGGAAGCGGGCGCCTGGTCCGCCTCGGACGCGGTCACGGAGTCGCGGGACATCAGCAGCTTCCCCGGCCTTTCAGGTGGCCGAAGTGCCGCGGCGGACGACTTCGGCGTTCCACGCGGATTCGACGATCTCCGAAAGCCCGAGCTTGGCCTTCCACCCGAGGGCGCGTTCGATCAGCGAGACGTCGGCAACGAGCTTGGGCGGATCGCCCGCGCGGCGGCCGACAATGGTGGGCGTGACCTCGCGGCCGGCCACTTCCCCGACCAGTTTGACCACTTCGAGCACTGAGGCGCCCATGCCGGTGCCGACATTGAGGACGGTCTCGAGCGGACCGTCCCCGGCGGTCGAGTCCAGCGCCGCGAGATGGGCGGAGGCCAGGTCGGAGATGTGGACGTAGTCACGAACGCAGGTGCCGTCCGGCGTCGGATAGTCGTCCCCGAAAATCACCGGTGCCTCCCCGTTGAGGACCTTGCCGATGACGATCGGGACCAGGTTCAGGGCCGCAGGGTCCGCCAGATCCGGAGACTGGGCGCCGGCGACATTGAAGTAGCGCAGGTTCACCGGACGCAGCCCCCAGGCCCGGGCCGACGCCTCGGTCATCCACTCGCCGATGAGCTTCGTCTGGCCATAGGGGTTGATGGGCTGGCACGGCGTCTTCTCCGTCACGGTGGTCTCCTCAGGCATGCCGTAGGTGGCAGCCGAAGAGGAGAAGACGAAACGGCGCACACCGGCCTGCTGCATAGCGCTGAGGAGGTTGGTCATGCCGCCGACGTTCTGCCGGTAGTACAGCAGCGGATCCGCCATCGACTCGCCGACCTGCTTGAGCGCCGCGATGTGGATGACGGCGTCCACCTGTTCTTTGACCAGGAGCGCCTCAAGGTGGGCGGCAGCACCGTCCGCACCCAGGTCGAGGTCCACGAGTGCCGCACCGGAAACGCGCTCGGGCCTGCCGGTGGAGAGCGAATCCACGACGACGACGCTCTCACCGCGCTCGAGCAGCAGCCGAACCACATGCGCGCCGATATATCCGGCTCCCCCGGTCACAAGAATTGTCATGGTCCAACCCTACCGAACCGCGGCACGCCTGCCTCGCCCCGCCGAAGGGGTCACATTGGTAACATCAGTAACATCCGTGGTAACCTGTCCCGGTCATTGGTGTCGCTAGCCGGATTCGCGGGGAAACAGCCAAGGCTGCCCCGCTTGGTCTCAACCGTCTATTGTGCGAGCGATCGCCTTCGTCTGGCTTCGGCCCGATTTTCACGGAGACTCGCACATGCAAGAACTGGGGGGACTCTTCTCGGGTCTGCGCCGCTCAACGGCTAAAGCCCGCCTTCCCTTATACGTGGGGCTGACAGCGTTCGGTCTCATCCTTCCCGCAGTGGCCTGCAGCGCGCCGGCCCAGGCTGCGCCCGAACCGGCTGCCCCGGCGCCGATCACCACCTCGAGCCCCACGGCACCGGCTGCGACAGCGCCGGCTCCGGCTCCGACATCGCCCCCGGCCGACAGTTCGCCGACGGCGGTTCCCCCGGTGACGCTGGCGCCTGCGCAGACCGCGTCGCCGAGCACCGGCCCCGTCACCAACGCGTCCGAGATGAACCCGTCGGTGCTGCCCAAGATGCCGGAGATCAAGGCCGAGCGCGGGATCGGCGGCGCGACGCTCGGGCAGGGCCTGACGCGCCTGAAGAAGAGGCACAGCACGCAGGACAACACCGACAACGAGACGAACAAGCGCCTGCAGTCCGGCGCCAACGTCTCGACCCAGAGCCTGACCCGAGTGCTGCCCTCCCTCGTCCCCGCCACATGGATGGCCCCCGGCGTCCAAGGCCTGGATGTCAGCGGCTGGCAGTCGAGCGTGAACTGGTCGACGCAGTGGAGCATGGGCGCGCGTTTCGCCTACGTGAAAGCCACCGAGGGGGTGGACTTCCAGAGCAGCGGCTATGCGACCCAGTATGTTGGCGCAGCCAACGCCGGGTTCATTCGGGGCGCCTACCACTTTGCGCTCCCCAGCCAGTCCTCGGGCGCGACGCAGGCGGACTACTTCGTCAACCATGGCGGCGGCTGGTCCGCCGACGGGAAGACCCTCCCGCCGCTGCTGGACATCGAGTACAACCCGTACTCGACGCTGGGGAACACCTGCTACAACATGTCCGCGTCCGCCATGGTCGGCTGGATCAAGGACTTCTCCAACCGCGTCCTGTACCGCACCGGCCGGTTGCCGATGATCTACACCACCACCGACTGGTGGAGCAAGTGCACGGGCAACTCCGCCGCCTTCGGCAACCAGCCGCTGCACATCGCCGCCTACAGCCAAATGCTCGGCGCCCTGCCGCTGAGCTGGAGCACGTACAGCGTGTGGCAGTACAGCAGCACCGGCCCCTTCGCCGGTGACTCCAACGCCTGGAACGGCACCTACACCAACCTGCAGAAGTTTGCGACGACACCCGACGGGGCGGCCCCGCAGGCCGCCATCTCCTCCACCGCCGACGTGGTCGCCGCCGACTCGAACGGCGCCCTCTGGGACTACTCCGCCAACGGCGCCGGCGGCTTCTCCGGACGGAAGCAGATCGGCAACGGCTGGACCGGCCTGCGCTCGATCAACGTGATCGACTGGAACGGCGACGGCGTCCTGGACATTGTCGCCCAGTGGAACACCGGCAAGGTGAACGTCTACCTCGGCAACACCTCCTCCGGCTTCAACGCCGGGCCGGTCCTGGCCTCGAGCGGCTGGGCGGGGTACCAGCTGACCATCAGCTACCCGATTTCGAGCAGCTACTACCCGCAGATCATCAGCCGGGACAACTCCGGCAACCTGCTCCTGTGGCGCAACAACTCGGGTAGCACGCTGTCCTCCCCGCAGCAGATCGGCAACGGCTGGGCCGGCCTGAACATGTTCATGATCGACTACGACGGGGACGGCAACCAGGATGTCCTCGCCCAGGACACCTCCGGCTACCTGAAGCTGTTCCGCATGGACGGAACCGGCCACTTCATCTCAGAAGCACGCAAGGTCGTCGGCAGCGGCTGGAACACCATGACCAGCGTGACAGTAGGGACCGGCTTCGCCGGCTCGACGTCGGTCGGCCTGATGGCGCGTTCCAACGACGGCAGCTTCCGGTACTACCCGGTGCCCGGCAACTCGACGATCGGCTCGCCGCTGCTGGCCGGCAACGGCTGGAACGGGTTCCTCATTGCCGGCGGCGAGAACATCAACATGACCGCCCCGGCACCCTCGCCCAGCCCGACGCCCACGCCGACCCCGACGCCCACGCCCGCTCCAACGGCTTCCCCGTCGATCACCTCGGCCAGCAACGTCGTGACCGTCGACTCCTCGGGTGCGCTCTGGCGCTACTCGCCGGCCAACGGCTCGCTGGGCACCGGCACCAAGATCGGCGGCGGCTTCAGCACGGCCCTGTCAGTGCACGTTGCCGACTGGAACAGCGATGGCGTCCAGGACCTCGTGGTGCAGTGGTCCGACGGCCGGCTGAGCCTGTACACCGGCGCCGCAGCCGGCGGATTCGACGGGCCCACCGCCTTGGCCACCGGCTGGGCGGACGCCGACCTTGTCGTCGGCAAGTGGGTGAGCGCGGGCAAATACCCCGGGATCATCGCACAGCGGCCGGACGGCACCCTGACCTATTACGCCAACGCCTCAGGCGGCGCGCTGTCGGCAGGAACCCGTATCGGCAGCGGCTTCATCCGGATGCATCCGGTGCTCGCCGACGTCGACAACGACGGCAACCTGGACGTCGCCGTCGTGGATAACATGGGCCAGTTCATCGTCTACCGCGGCAACGGCACGGGCGGATTCATCTCCGAGGCGCGGCCGGTCATCGGCAACGGCTGGAACACCAAGTCCAGCATCTCCTCGGCCGCCGGGTTCACCGGCGGCAGCCAGCCGGGCGTCCTCGCCGCGACGTCCGCGGGGGCGTTGACCTACTACCCGTTCGCCGGCGGACGCTTCGGCTCGCCGGTCCAGCTCTCCGGCACCTGGGCCAAGACGCTCTTCGACGGCAGCCGCACGCTCACGGCGCAGCCGCCGCTGCTGAGCACCAACGATGTGCTCTCGGTGGACGGCTCGGGCCGGCTCTGGAACACACCGTCAACCGGCTCCGCATCGCTCTCCGGGCCCTTCCAGATCGGCAACGGCTGGTCCTCGGCCAAGGCGCTGCAGGTCACTGACTGGAATGCCGATGGCGTGCCCGACGTCGTCGCCCAGTTCAGCGACGGCTCGGTGGCCGCCTACCTCGGGTCCGCTGCGGGCGGGTTCTCGCAGAAGATCGTGCTGGCTTCTTCCGGTCTTGGCGGCGTGCGGATGACGACCGGATACTGGCTCAAGGGCAGCAAGTACCCGGGCATCGTGGGCATCACTTCCTCCGGCGCCCTGATGTACTGGGGCAACCCGTCAGGCGCCGCGCTCGCTGCGCCGCAGCAGATCGGCACCGGCTGGGGTTCACTGCGCATCGCCATGGCGGACTTCGACTCGGACGGCAACCAGGACCTGCTGGCCGTCGACGGCGGCGGCACCATGCGCCTGTACCGCTCCAACGGCGCCAGCGGCTTCATTTGGGAGGCCCGCAAGGTAATCGGCGGGGGCTGGAACACGATCACCCAGTTCACCGGCAGGACCGGGTTCGCCGGCAGCGGCAGCCAGGGCGTCAGCGCCATCGTGTCCGGCGGAACGATGCGCTACTACGCCATCCTGCCCGGCGCCACCTGGGCCGCGCCGGTTCAGGTGTACCCGCAGATAGGCTCGGTCCTCACCTCCTTCTGAACCGAAGCTGCCGCTGAGCCGCCACGCTTTACTCCCGGCGCCCGCCGGGGCACCCCTCGCGGGGCGCCCCGGCGGGCGCTGCCGATAGAGTGGCAGGATGCGAGTTTTGCACTTGGGCGACATCTCCGGGACCTCCCGCAACGTGATCGACGTCGCCCGCAGGAAGGGACTGGACTGGGAGCTCCGGGCCGTCCCGGCGGGCCGCGGCGCCCACCCGCTGGCCGTCGCCGCGCGGCGCGCACTGGACCTCGCCGCGGTGCGGCTTGCCCGTCCGCGGCCGGATATCCTGCACATCAACTACGGTGTTTCGGGTTACTACGGCTGGGGCCGGCGCGGAACGGTGCTGCACCTGCACGGCACCGACGTCCGCCAGGACCTGCACTCCCGCTTCCTGGGTCCGGTCGTGCGCCGCTCGATCCTCACTGCCTCCGCGGTCCTGTACTCGACGCCGGACATGGGCGACGCCGTCCGGGCGCTGAGGCCCGACGCAGCCTGGTTCCCCGCCCCGCTGCCGCTCGCCGCCATTGAGCCCGTCCCCGCCGGGGAGCATGCCGGCCAGCGGCTCTTCTTCGCCTCACGCTGGGACGAGTCCAAAGGGGCGCCTGAGCTCATCAAACTCGCTGCACGCCTGCGCGCGACCCACCCGGAGGTCGTCCTGGAAGGCCTCGACTGGGGCCATCTCGCCGGAGCGGCGCGGGAAGCCGGCGTGCTCCTGCTCCCGCACATGCCGGAGTCCGACTACCGGCGCAAGCTCGCCGAAGCCGACGTCGTCGTCGGCCAGCAGCGCTTTGGTGTGCTCGGTTTGAGTGAACTGGAGGCCATGGCCCAGGGGACGCCGCTGGTGGCGGCGTTCTCGGCCCAAGATGCCTACGGGGACGAGGCCCCGTTGCACAACTCGCGGACGGCTGACCCCCTGGAGCTCGTCGGCAGGATCCTCGCCGATCCCGCCAAGGCTGCTGCCACCGCCGCGCTCGGCCGCGAGTGGGCGCTGGCCCACCACTCGCCCGTCGTGCTTGAGGAACGGCTGGAAGAGCTCTACGCCGCTGTGCTCCAGCAGTGAAGCTCCGGCGGCGGTGCGCTGCCTGCGCCTAGCCGGCGGCCGGGGCCTTCTGCGCGAGGTGCGCGATCTTCTCCTCCCAGAGCCTGACCTGGGATTCGGCGGAGAGCGGAACAGCCGCGGCGTCCGCTGCTTTCTTCCAGGTCGCGACCAGCTCCGGGGTGAGGCTGTGGAGGGTCTCGGAAAGCTTCGCGGCGCTGAAGTCCTCGGTGACCCCACCGAAGCCATACCGCTCCACCAGCGCCACCATCGCCGGCGACGGCCCCACGATCACGCCCAGGCGTGCCTGGACCGCTTCGAAGAACTTGTTCGGCAACGCGTTGCGGAGGTTGAAATTGGTCGGCGGCAGGAAAACGATGGACACGTCGTATTCGCTCAGCGTCCGCACGAGTTCCTTATAGGGCACTGGGTCACGCAGTTTGACTCCGGGGACGCCCTCCGCCAGCTCCCGCAACTCGGCCACGTAGTCCGGCTCGTTGGGCATCACGATCAAGTCAAGGGTGAGCCAGTCGGGCGCCGTGCGCATGGCCTCGATGAAGTTCTCGATCTTGCGGTAGCGCTGCCCGGCGGCACTGTGGATGAGCCGGATTTTCTCCCCCACCGGATGCACTTCGCCCTCCACATACGGCGCTGCGTTCGTGACGACGCCGGCGTCGACGCCGTAGTCCTTGCTGTACTGGGCGGCGATGCCATCCGACACCGTTGTCACCGACGCGGCCTTCGGCAGGTATTTGCGGCAGAGCCAGCGCAGGTAGGGAGCCACGAACAGGCGCCATTTGGGGTCTTCGTCCTTTTCCCGCGGCGCGAACTCATGCAGGTCCGAGTGAACCCCCAGGCGCGGCTGCAGCTCAAGCGCCAGCGGCAGCGTGTTCAGGTCGTTGGCGAGAATGATGTCGAAGCGGGCCTTCGGGAGCGCCCGGCGCGCCGCGACGACCGCGCTGAGGCCGTTATAGACCTTCGCATAGCGGCGGGTGATCAGAGCGGCCTTGTCCGAGGCCCACCCCTGCGCATCCTCGGGGAGCGCATAGTGCTCCTCGACGCCCTCCGGCGCCGCCCCGTAGCCGCAGGTGGCCAGCCGGTACTTGTCCTTGAACAGTTCCACCTGCTTGAGCACGCGCGGGTCGGACCTGATGGGCGAGAAGGACAGGATCAGCAGCAGGGGACGCTCAGTCATGTCTCCCATCATCCCAGAAAGCCGCGGCGCAATTAGCGCTGCGCGTGCTCGCTCGGGCGTTCGGTCCCTTCGGTGGCATAGGGCCGCGGAGCCTCATCGATCGCGATGCGGCGAGCCAGACGGGTCAGCGAGGTTTCAAAGTGCCGGAACCGCTGGTAAGTGGTGGCCATGAAGACCAGGACGGTGACGATCAGCGCGTAGAGCACAAGGTCGGTGCCGCGGCCGATGCCCATCAGGCGGGCAACGAACGTCAGCACTTCCGGGAAGAAAATGGAAAACGCCGCGGTCGTGGCGAACAGCACCAGCATGATCCGGCGGATGGCGAGGTGCCGGGCGTTGGACCCGCCGCGCATCAGCGCCAGGGAGACGACGACGACCGCGAGGACGAGGACTATCTGCACGATTATCTGCACGATTTCACCTAAAGAAGAGATCCGCGACGATGTTCACGGAGTTGAGCAGCGACTGGCCTTTGGCCTTGGAGTAGTCGGTGTAGACGATTTCCACGGGGTGCTCCACCCAGCGGGTGTCCATCTGCGCGATTTGATGGATCAGTTCGGAGGCGTGGGCCATCCGGTTCTGGGTCAGGTTGATCCTCCGCGCCACCTCGGGGTTGAAGGCGCGCAGCCCGTTGTGGGCGTCGGTGAGCGGAAGACCGGTGGATATCCGGGACTGGGCCGCGGCTGTGCGCAGCACCAGGCGCTTCATCGGCGCCAGTTTGGTCCGGTTGTCCAGGAACCGCGAACCGAGCACGATGTCCGCCTCGCCGCTGCGGACCCGGTCGGCCATCGCCCGGGCGTCCTCGACCCGGTGCTGGCCGTCGGCGTCGAAGGTGACAATGCATTCGGTCTCGGGGTCCTGGAGCACGTATTCGATGCCGGTCTGCAGGGCAGCTCCCTGGCCGAGGTTGACCGGGTGCTGGACGACGACGGCGCCTGCCTCGCGTGCCGCCTGCTGGGAGCCGTCGCTGCTGCCGTCGTCGACGCACACCACGTGCTCGAATTCAGCCATCAGACCTTCGATAACGGTGCCGACGACCGAGGCTTCGTTATACATAGGTATGACTATCCAGGTATGACTCACTGCTCCAGTATCCCATAGCGGGCTTCGCAGGCGGACAATTGGCCGCTACAAAAGCGCCGATGCGGCGATGAAGCGCAGCGGCGCTTCGGGGTTGAACTGCGCCGTCAACCCGGCGGCGAACACCGTGGCGGGACGGCCGAACCGGCGCCGCTCATGGGCGCGGCGGACCAGCACCGCCTCCGGGGAACCCGGGTCCAGGATGCTCTGCAGCAGCCGGTTGTCCGCAACGGACAGCAGCCGGCGCGCCCCGGGGGCGGCCGCCGTCAGCGCCCCTGCGGCCTCGGCCAGCGCCTGCCGGTCCGCGGCGGACCAGCCATCCCCGCCGGCCCGGGCAAGTACCATGCCAAACACATGCACGCGCAGGATTTTAGTGACAATGGCTGTGCGGGCACGCTGCGGCAGATGCCGGAACCACTCGCCCGCGACGAGGTCGGTGGCGAAGCCAAGGTCCTCGGCAACCGGGCGCCGGGCGCTGGTGATGCGGTCCGCGGCGTCCGCGCCAACCACGTACCGCCCTGCTCCGCGGGCGTAATCGATCCGGCCGCCGCCGAACCACAGCTTCGAAGAGAACTCCTGGTCCTCGCCCGACCGGCGGCCCGCGCTGAAGGCCAGCCCCTGCCGCCGGATTTCGGCGGTCCGCACCAGGCCCAGGGGCGCCGTCCGGTAGCTCAGCCTGTCCTTGACAGGATCCAGGTGCCGCCGCCGGCCCACGCGGACCGGTGGTGTCCTGACCTTTGCTCCGCCGGCGTGGCGCTGCGGAGCGATGACTGCGTCCGAGGTGCAGCAGCGGGCGACCTCCAACCAGTCCGCCAGCGCGCCGGGTTCGAGCGTGTCATCGCTGCCCATGATGCTCACATACTCGGCGTCGGCTGCCGCAAGGCCGGTGTTGAACGGTCCGGCAGGGCTGGGAATGCCGTCGGCACAGCTCAGGAAACGCACCTGTTCAGCCAGCGGCGACGGGAAGAGCGCCCGGATCTCTTCAACGGGCACGTTGTGGCAGACCACGGAGACCCGCACGCCGCCGTCCCTGCCGGGGGCCAGCCCGGCCGCGAAGACCGACTCCACTGCCCGGCGAACGGGCCGGGCGGCGTTGTGGACGGCTATGACGACGTCGACGGCGGGACGGATCGGGGGCTTCGCGGCAGGCACCCCGGCAGGCTATCACTTCACCTTCCGCGCGGCTCAGGGCCGGATCAGCGGAGCACAGGACCTCTCTTGGTAGTCTGAATCGTCATCCGCGTCAACCGAAGGCTCCCCCTCCATGCATTGGTCACAAACGGTCCCTGCTGCTCTGGCCTGTGTTGTGATCGTGTTCCTTCCGGGAGCCTTCCTCGCACGGATCATCGGGTTCCGCGGACTGGCGTGGGCAGGCGTCTCCGCGCCCCTGACAGCCGCCGTGGGAGCCGGGGGTGCCATTGCCCTGCAGCTGGTTCACGTCCGATGGTCCGTGGCGGCGTTCGCGGTGCTGACGCTCGCGTCCGGGGTGGCCGCCGCGCTCGCGCGGCTGGTGGTCCTGCGCATCAAGCGGGTGACCCTGCGCGAGGCTTTTGCGTTCCGGCGGCCCTCCTCTTTGTCGATGGCGGCTTTCGTTGCGGGCTTGGCGACCGGCGCCGGCATTATCGGCTACCGGTTCATCAAGATCTTCGGGCCACCGGACAATATCTCGCAAACGTTCGACAATGTCTTCCATCTGAACGCTGTCCGCTTCATCCTCGACACCGGGCGTGGCTCTTCGCTCACCCTGGGAGCGCTGGACCCCCAGTCCTCGGCCGTCTCCATCTACCCCGGCGCCTGGCATGACCTGGTCGCTCTGGTCATTGAGGCTTCCGGCGCGTCCATCCCGGTCGGCGTCAACGTCACGAACATCGTCATTGCCGCCCTCGTCTGGCCTCTCTCGGCGCTTTTCCTGGTGAGCCGGCTCACCGGTGCCCGGCCGGCGGCCATGGTCGTGACAGGGGTGCTCGCTTCCGGTTTCGCGTCCTTCCCCTACCTGATGGTCAACTTCGGGGTGCTCTATCCAAACCTGCTGGCGATTGCGATCCTCCCGGCGGCCATCGCGCTGGTGCTGGACCTGCTCGGGCTTTCGCTGCTGCCCAGCGGCGGCAGGCTCAAGACGATCGCCAGCCTGCTGCTTCTCCTCGCCGGGCTCGCCCTCGCCCATCCGAGCATGCCGATGGCTGTTTTCGCACTCTCGATCGCGCCCCTGCTCGCTTGGCTTGTCCTCAGGCTCGTGGCGGCGAAGCGGTCGAAGGCCCGTGCCTGGCAGTACATCTGGCCACCGGCCGCCGTCGTCGCCTATTTCCTGGTCCTGCAGCAGCTGTGGATCCGCGTCCGGCCCAGCGATAACGCGTCCTTCTGGCCACCCACCCGTACCATTCCGATGGCGCTTGGGGAGGCCGTGTTTTCCGCACCGGTGGGCCGTCCGATGCCGTGGGTTATTGCCATCCTGACCGTTGCCGGCGTCGTCGTGCTGCTCGCCCGCCGGCGGGCGCTGTGGCTGGTCGGCAGTTTCATCATCAGCTGCGGGCTCTACGTGGTGGTCTCGTCATTCAACAAGGACGAGGTCCGCTCGTTCATCACCGGTGTCTGGTACAACGACAGCTTCCGTCTCGCCGCAATGCTCCCGGTCATCGCCCTGCCCCTGGCGGCGGTCGGTGCCGTCTGGGTGATCGACAGGCTTCGGATCTGGATGGTCTCCGTGGCGGTCCGCACGGGGCGTTTCCCGCTGCTGCGGCCCGGCTGGCCGGCCGCCGCGACCGCTGCTCTCGCTCTCGGGCTGCTGGCCGTGGGCGTGCAGGGCGACGCCGTCAACCAGGAACAGGACGCGGCCCAGGACAAGTACGGGTACACGTCCGACGCACCGCTGCTGACCAGCGAGGAACATGACCTGATCGGCCGCCTCGACCGTGAGGTGCCGGCTGACGCCCTCATCGTGGGCGACCCGTACACCGGCGCCTCCCTGAGCTACGCACTGGCCGACCGCCAGGCCCTGATGCCCTCCGGCGGCTCTCCGTTGAACGCGGACGAGCAAAAGGTGATCGCCAAGCTCCGCGACGTCGCCAAGGACCCTTCCGTCTGCCCCGCGGTCAAGCGTCTGCGCCTGAAGTACGTGCTCGATTTCGGCGGCACCGAGGTCAATCTGGGGAACCACGGCCTCGGCGGCATCCAGAACCTGGACAAGGTCCCCGGCTTCGAGGTGGTCGATTCCCAAGGGTCCGCGGCGAAGCTGTACAAGATCACCGCCTGCGGCAGCTGAACCGGGGGCTGCCTGGCTGACGCCCGGCGGCCGGTCAGTGGCCTGTCAGTGGCCGACGCCGCTGCGAAGGCGGGCGATGGCCTCATCCACCGGTGCGTCCATGATGACCTTGCCGTGCTCGAGGAGCACGCCGCGGTCGCAGATTTGCGCCACCAGGTCCAGGTCGTGGCTGACGACGACGAGCGTCTTGCCGGCCTCCCCCAGTTCCTTGATCTTGGCGATGCACTTGCGCTGGAAGGGCTCGTCGCCGACGGCGAGGATCTCATCCACCAGGAACACCTCAGGGTCGGTGTGAACGGCCACCGAGAACGCCAGGCGCAGGTACATACCCGAGGAATAGAATTTCACCTCGGTGTCGATGAATTCGCCGATTTCGGAGAAGGCGACGATGTCGTCGAAGCGTTCGTTGATCTGCTCCTCCGACATCCCGAGGATGGCGCCGTTGAGGAACACGTTGTCCCGGCCGGTGAGGTCGTGATGGAAACCGGCGCCGACCTCGATCAGGCCGGCCACCCTCCCCCGCGTGCGGACGGAGCCGCTGTCGGGAACCATTACGCCGGAGATGTGCTTGAGCAGTGTTGACTTGCCTGAGCCGTTCAGGCCCAGCAATGCCACGGTCTCCCCCTGCTGCACGGTGACGGAAACGTCGTCGAGCGCCTTGAACTTCTTGGAGAGATCCCCGCGCCGGCCCTTGATCAACCAGACAAGTGCTTCCTTCAGCGAGCGTGTGTGCCGGAGCACGAACTTCTTGCTGATGTGCTCGACTTCGATGGCCGTGGGCATGCTCAGAGCTCCTGCGCGAAGCGGCCTTCCAGCCGCCGGAATGTGAATTGGCCCAGCAGGATCAGCAGCACGGAGACGACCAGGCCGACCGGCAGCCACAGGGCGAGCAGGTTCGGCGGAAGCTCCGCGGTCTGGGCCGTGGTGGGGTACCAGAAGGCGTAGTGGAAGATCTCGACCGCGATCGTGATCGGGTTCATCTGGTAAACGAAGAAGAAGCCGGTTCCGAGCGCCTTGCGGACCATGGTCCACATGTACAGCACCGGGGAGGCCCAGGTGACGACCATCAGCAACAGGTCCACGATGTTCTCCGAGTCACGGAAGTACACGTTCACAGCACCGAAGAACAGTCCGAGTCCGGTCGCCAGCAGTGCGGTCAGCAGGAAGGCGGCCACAGCCGCCAGCAGCTGGATGATCGACGGGTGCCAGCCGGAGAACACGCAGGCAATCACGAGTACCACCAGCTGGGGGAAGAAATGCACTCCGGAGACCCAGACAGAAGCCACCGGGAACAGTTCCCGGGGCAGGTAGATCTTTTTGATCAGATTGCCGTTGCCCACGATGGACCGTGCCGCGTTGCCGAGGGCTTCGGTGAAGAAGTTAATCAGCACGATGCCGGAGAACAGGTACACCGCGTAGTTCTCGGTGCCCTTGTTCAGACCAAGGAATACCCCGAGTGCCAGATAGAAGACGATGAACTGGACGCCCGGCTTCACATAGGACCACAGCAGGCCCAGCACCGACCCGCGGTAGCGGACCTTCAGTTCCTTGCGTACCAGCAGCTTGAGCAGGAAACGCGAGCGTACAACATCACCGAGCCCGCCCCCGATACCGGGGACAGCCAGCTCCTGCGGACCGGCGCTCATTAGTCCTGGCCGGAGTGCGCGTCGAAGGTCTTTTTCCACGCCTCGAAGGAGGTGATCTCCTGCAGGGCCGCACGGTACTGCGCGCGCAGCTCCGGCCACTTGCGCAGGACCTCGGAATAGACGACGGCGCTTTCCTTCATCAGTTCGCGGACGGCGCGGGGGTCGCGCTGGTACCAGGACGCAGCGCTGCCCTCCGCGTTGGAGACCACTGCGCTGTCGTACTGCGACATGCGCCACCACTTGTTGTCCTCATGCGGAACCAACGCCTGGGGGTGCTCCTTGCTCACCTCGTTCGCGGGCAGCACCACCTGGCGCAGGATGTTCTTCGCCAGCCACGGCGCGATCGTGACGATAGAGGGCACACTGGCCCGCTTGCCCCGGCGCGGAAGCTTGGTGATCTTCACATCCGGGAAGTCGTCCACGCTGGGCTTGAACTTGGTCTCCGTGTAGTCCCCGGCCATCGCCCTGATGGCCGGCAGCTTCGTGGGCAGGATGTCATGCAGGATGCTGGGCCCGCGCAGCAGGTCGCGCATGGCTTCGATCCGGCCCTGTGCCGTGTAGTACTGCATCGAGATGGTGTGCTTCAGGTCCAGCTTCAGGGCGTTTTCGATCAGCCCTCCGCCGCGCGGGTACGGGCTGTGCAGCAGTGCGTAGATGAAGCGGTTCCGGGAGTGGAAGTAGGCCTGCCAGCCGACGAGGTCATCCTTGTCGATCCAGGAGACGTGCCACACGGCGGACCCGGGCAGCGACACGGTGTGGTAGCCGGCGGACTTGGCACGGACACCGTACTCGGAGTCGTCCCACTTGATGAAGACCGGCAGGGAGAGCCCGATTTCGCGGATCACTTCGGTCGGGATCAGGCACATCCACCAGCCGTTGTAGTCGACGTCGACGCGCCGGTGCATCCATGCGGTATCACGCAGGTTGCTCTGCGCGAAGTTGTGCCGCATCTTTTGGCTGGCGTTGGGCTCGGACGGCCCGATCAGGTAGGGGTCAACGATCTCCCCCAAGGTGTGCAGCACGTTGCGGTCGTGGAGGTCGAACATGTGGCCGCCGACCAGCGTCGGCTTCTTGCAGTAGTCGGCGAAGGTGGACAGCCGGACGATGCTTTCGGGCTCGACCACGACGTCGTCGTCGAGAAGAAGAACGTAGTCGCTGCCGTTCTCCACGGCTTCGTACATCCCCCGGGCAAACCCGCCCGAACCGCCCAGGTTGTCCTGGTTGATCATCCGGAGCTTGCTTCCGAGGACGCCCGCCACTTCCTCAAAGCCCTCGGCCTCGGCAACCTTCTGGGTGCCCTGGTCGACGACGATGATTTCCTTCACCGCGGCGAGCGCGTCGGGATTCTCGCTGAGGATGCGCAGGTTGTTGACGCAGAAGTCGGTCTTGTTCAGTGTGGTGATTTCGACAGTCACCGATCCGGTGAGCCGGCGCGGGGCGTCGGTCTCCCAGCGGGCCCCGACGAATTCCATTTGGTCCGCCCCGGCGGTCACTTCGAACCAGTACCAGCCGCCGTCGCCAAAGGGCGCCAGCGAAAGCGTGTAGGTGGTGGTGACCTCGTCGCCGCTGACGCGGGTGGTTTCCACGTGCTGCAGTGAGCCGCGGGCGTTGGACTTGTAGACGCTCACGGTGCCCGCACCCGCAGTGGTCACCGAAAGCCGGACTTCCTTCAGGTTGGTCCACCGGCGCCAGTAGCTCGCCGGAAAGGCATTGAAGTAGGTGGCGAAGGAGATGCGCTCACCCGGACGGACGAGCGCGGATTCGCGCGAGCTGACGTCGTCGGCGTGGGCCGACCGCAACCGGACGGCGGAGGAGGCGGACTCCTCCTCACGGGAACTCGACGAGGTGTTGCCGGCGTTGGAAGGGCCGGTGACGACCCCTGAGTCCATGTAGAGCGGCAGGGTCTCCATGCCCTTCTCGCCGGGCAGGATGACCCGCTGGATCGTGGTCCACTCGCCGTTCACGCCAATGGCGGCCTCGGCTGACTCTTCAACTTTGGTGCTCACGCGTCCACTCCTCCGCTTTCAAGCTTCGCGCCGCCGGTGAAGTGCGGCTTGATCTTGTTGTCGTACATGCTCAGCGCCGATCCGATGGCCATGTGCATGTCCAGGTACTTGTAGGTTCCCAGCCGGCCGCCGAACAGCACCGACTTCTCGCCCTTGGCAAGGTCGCGGTAGGCCAGCAGCTTGTCGCGGTCCTCCGAGGTGTTCACCGGGTAGTACGGTTCGTCGCCCTTTTCGGCGAAGCGCGAGTATTCGCGCATGATGACCGTGGCGTCCTTGGTGTAGTCGCGCTCGGGGTGGAAGTGCCGGAACTCGTGGATGCGGGTGTACGGAACATCCTCGTCCGGATAGTTCATCACCGAGGTGCCTTGGAAGTCCTCGATCGGCAGGACCTCTTCCTCGAGGTCGATCGTGCGCCACGAGAGGTCGCCCTCGGCGTAGTCGAAGTAGCGGTCCACGGGCCCGGTGTAGACCACCGGCACCTGGCCCAGCGTCGTCGAGCGGGAGAACTCGTGCCCCTCGTCGAAGAAGTCGGTGTTCAGCGCCACCGTGATGTTGGGGTTGTCCGCCATCCGCTCGATCCAGGCGGTGTAGCCGTCGACCGGCAGGCCCTCGTACTTGTCGTTGAAGTACCGGTTGTCGTAGGTGTAGCGCACCGGGAGCCGGGAGATGATGTCCGCTGGCAGGTTCTTCGGGTCCGTCTGCCACTGCTTGCCGGTGTAGTACTTGATGAACGCCTCGTAGAGCGGACGCCCGATCAGCTGGATGCCCTTGTCATTGAGGTTCTGCGGGTCGGTCCCTGCCAGCTCGCCAGCCTGCTCCTGGATGAGGGCGCGCGCCTCGGCCGGCCCGTGGGAGGAGCGGAAGAACTGGTTGATGGTGCCGAGGTTGATTGGCATCGGGTACACCTCGCCCTTGTGGCTCGTGTACACCCGGTGGACGTAGCTGGTGAAGTCGGTGAAACGGTTGACGTACTCCCAGACCCGTTCGTTGGAGGTGTGGAAGAGGTGCGCGCCGTAGCGGTGGACCTCGATTCCGGTCTGCTCCTCGTTCTCGCTGTAGGCGTTGCCACCAATGTGGTGGCGCCGGTCCAGGACCGCCACCTTCAGCCCCAGCTCGGTGGCGGCGCGTTCCGCGATGGTGAGGCCGAAAAATCCGGACCCGACGACGACGAGATCAGCGTTCACAAACTCTCCTGTTACATTCGATGCAGGCCAAAGGTCCTTTGTCCGCCTGGTCAAGATTACCCGATATCGCCTGCCGGACCGGTATCCGAACCTGCGCGAGGACGGCCGGACGGCAGCATCGGCCGGCAAACCCACCACAGGAAGGAGCGCCCATGCCTCGGAGCGGGGAGCCACGGGTCACGCACTTCAACGACTGCGCATTTGTCGCCAAGACGCTGGTCGACGCCGCCGCCGCACAGGGGCACCGGTGGGGCTATCTGCCGCCCGGGAAGGTACGTCCCGAGGGCGGTTTCTCGTCCTCCGCTGCCGGCCGCCTCCGGCAACTGCCCTATGTGGCACGGCACCTGCAGGTTCTGCTGAGCTCGGACGTGCTGCACATCCATTACGCGACGGCGGCCGCACTGCTGGAGAAGAGCTTCTACCCCCGCAGACCGTACCTGCTCACCCTGCACGGCAGCGACATCCGCAAGCAGTGGCTTGACCCGGCTTACCACGACCAGATTCAGCGCGCGATCGACGGCGCTTCGATGGTCTTCTACGCGAACCTGGACACTGCCGAAAACGCGCTGAAGGCCCGCCCCGACGCGGTCTACATGCCGCCGCTGCTCCGCCCCGGCAGGCTGCCGCAGTGGACCCCGGCGAGCACTTCGGGAGCTCCGCGCGTGGTCTTCGCCTCGCGCTGGGACGAGTCCAAGGGCGTCGAGGCGCAGCTGGAACTCGCGGCGGCTCTTCGCGCAGCCCTGCCTCCCGCGGTGGACCTCGTCGGCCTGGACTGGGGTCCGGGGGCCGCCAGGGCACAGAAGCTGGGCGTGCGGCTCGTTCCCCGGATGGAGCAACCCGACTACCTGCGCCTGCTCGCCTCAGCCGATCTGGTGGTCGGCCAGCCGCAGGGCATCCTGGCCACCAGCGAACTGGAGGCCATGGCGATCGGTGTGCCGCTGGCGTGCCCGGGCCGGCAGCTGGAGGGCCCCGGCGGCACTCCCCCCGTCCTGCAGGGCACCGTCGCGGAAATCGTCGAGCAGACCAAAGACGTGCTGGCCGATCCGGCGGCAGCGTCGGCCGCGCTGAACGCCCGGCCGTGGGTCCTCGAGCACAACACTGCTGACGCGTGGATTCCCCTTCTCTCCCGGGCCTACAGCAAAGCGGCCGCGGAGGGAGTGCGCCGCTGAAAGTCCGACGTCAGCCGATCAGCGCCGCCACCTTGCGGCCGACGTAGTAGCGGAGATTACTCTCCACCCGGAGGTTGTCCCACGGCCGCGGGGTGAGGATCGTTCGGAGGTAACCGCCGGGCCATCCCCTCAGCGCGGCAGCAAAATGTTCGCGGTCCAGGTGCCGCGACCGCGCGAGCCTGACCAGGCGCCGCTCGGCGACGCTCAAGGGCCGCTCGGCGCCGGGGGCGAACGCCATGATTTCCTCGACGGCTGCGGCAAGCGCCGCGCGGTCCGGTTCCACCCACGGGAAGTCCGCCCCGCGCCGGAGCAACGCGCCGAGCACGTGGATGCGCAGCAGTTTCACCGCGACCGCCTGCCGGGCACCGCGGCGGAGATCCTTGAGCCAGCCGGCCTGCAGCACCTGTCCCAGGGCCCTGAATTCCTCCGCCAGCGGCAGCACGTGGCTCGTGACCCGCTCCACGGCATCCTCACCCATGATGTAACGCGGCCCGGGCCGCCCCATTTCCAGCCGGTCCGCGCCGAACCACAGGTGCAGGCTGAAGTCGATGTCCTCGCCGGTACGGACGCCGGGAGTGAGGCGCAGGCCAAGCTTCTCGACGGAGGACCGCCGCATAAGTCCGAACGGAACAGTGCGGTAGGCCAGACGGTCGCGCACTGGATCCAGCCTGCCCCGGCGCACCGCGCGCAGCCGCGGAGTCAGGTCCAGCACCCCGCTCTGCATTCGGATCGGCGCGATCACGGCGTCCGCGCCGGTCTCGTCCGCCTGCGCGATCCACGCCGCCAAGGCACCGGGCTCCAGGTAATCGTCGGAGTCCAGGATCGCCACGTAGCAGGTGTCCGCCCGATCCAGGCCGGCGTTCTTCGGCCCCGCCGGAGACGGGATGCCGTCCGCGAATTCGATGATCTCGAGATCCTCCTGAGGGAGGTCCGCCAGCAGCGCCTGCACCTCCGCCGACGGGATGCCGTGGCACATCACCAGCACCTTCACCTGGCCGGAAAGCCCCGCCAGGAGCGCCGACTCCGCGGCCCGCCGGACCGGCCGGTTCAGCTGGTGAACCGCAATAACAACGGTGACGGCGCGGGCCTCAGTCATCGACACTCTCCAGGTCCCCCGTGAGCCCGGCCAGCGCGGCCTGTTCGGCGAAGTCGGGCACCGCCGCGACGAGCTCGTCGAAGGTTCCCTGCGCCTTCACCTCGCCGTTGGCCAGGAAAAAGATGGTGTCCGCGTGGCGGATGGTCGAGAGCCGGTGGGCGACAAGGATCACAGTGGTCTTGCCGTGCAGGTCCCGGATGGCGGCACTGACGGCAGCTTCGGTGGCGGTGTCAAGGGCGCTGGTCGCCTCGTCCATGACCAGGACATACGGCTGCGGGTACAGGGCGCGGGCGATGCCGAGACGCTGGCGCTGGCCGCCCGAGAGCGCGAGGCCCTTCTCACCGATCCTGCCCTCGATCCCGTCCGCGCGCTGTTCGATGACGTTCAGCAACTGCGCCTGCCGCAAGGCTTCCTTGATCTGGCCCGGATCGTAGTTGTCCGTCCAGGTGAGCGCCACATTCTGCGCGACGGTCGCGTCGAACAGGGACACGTCCTGGGGCACGTAGCCCACCCGGGCACGCCATGCGCGCGAGACGTCGCTGATGGGTGTTCCGTCGATCGTGACGGACCCGCTGGTGGGTTCCATCAGGCCCAGTAGAAGGTCCACGACGGTGGACTTCCCGGCCCCCGACGATCCGACAAAGGCCACCGTGGAGCCGAACGGAATGTGCAGGGACACGTCCTTCAGCGCGGCCGGTTTGTCCGGTGCGTAGGCGAACGTCACGTGGTCCAGGTCGAGGCTGCGAGGCGCGTGGGCCAGCTCCCCTCCCCCGGCGGCGGCCTGCTCCGGCCCGACGGCAGCCTCGACGCTGCGGATGTCCTCCACGACGATGTTGGCGAACGGCGCGTTGGCGGAAGTGGTCGAGATGATCGCCTGGAAGCGCTGGATGGACGGGGCCATCCGGAATCCTGCGAGCCCGAACACGGCAACGGCCGTGACCGCCTGCGTGATGCCGCCGAGCAGGAACCCGGCGACGCCGACCAGGACGAATCCGCCGATCAGGCCGGCGTCGAGCACATAACGGGGAACGATGCCGAGGAATTGAATGTTGGCGCGCGCCCGTGAGGTGTGGATTCGGTTGCCGTGGATCACCTCCGAAACTTCCTCCGTCTTGTTGCGCAAGGTGATTTCCTTCAGCGCCCCGACCATTTCGGTGAGCATCTGCGCCACGCGGAACGAGTAGTCCCGGTTCACCCGGCCGGCGACCACGGAGCGACGGGATACCAGGAAGTAGAGCATCGCACCCAGCAGCCCGAGATACAGGAGCGAGACGAGGCCGGTGACCGGCTGGCTAATCAGCAGCACGGCCACGACGGTGACAAAGGACATCGCCTCGCCCACCAGCGACGAAGCGGGAAGCAGGACACCCGAGATGCTGTTGGCGATCCCGATGTCCGCGAGGCGGATGAGCTCGGAGGAGTTGCGCTTCAAGCGGTCCACCCAGGGCGAGCGGAAGTACGCCGCGAGCAGCCTGTCACCCATTTGCAGTTCGTACTTAGCGAACCGCCGGGTGGCCGCCCACTGCAGAATCACCGCGAGCACGCTCTTGCTCAGGATCAGCAGGCAGACCAGCCCGATCACCACGAGCAGCCCCCCGCCGGAGACTTCAATGCCAAGCAGCGGAATCCGCAGCGCGGTATTGCTGACCATCGGGGTCATCACCATCGCCAGCAGGGCCAGCGCGAGGGCGTCGAAAATGGCGAGTACGCCGCTTGCTACCGAGTAGTAGCGCAGGAACCGGCCGCTGCCCGCCGGCAGGATCGTGAGCAGCGAGCGGTAGGTGGCGTAAAGGGATTTCACCGGCCCAGTCTACCGGGCAGTGCGCTCACGCCCGGTGGCCGCTCCGCCGAGTGGGCACCAGTCCACGGCCGGCCGCCGTCCTCTAAGCTGGAACTCATGCGTATTCTGAGCGTCGTGGGCGCACGCCCCCAATTCGTGAAACTTGCCCCCATAGCAGCAGCGATGTCCGGCAAGGCCGAGCACATCATTGCCCATACCGGCCAGCACTACGACGAGCTCATGAGCGATGTCTTCTTCCGCGACCTCGGCATCCCCGAACCGGACTACAACCTCGGCGTCGGCTCAGGAAAGCACGGCGCCCAGACCGGAGCCATGCTCGGCGGCCTCGAGGAGATCTTTGAGAAGGCAAAGCCGGACTGTGTCCTGGTCTACGGGGACACCAACTCCACGCTTGCCGCCGCCGTCGCCGCAGTGAAGATGCACATTCCGCTGGCGCACCTGGAAGCGGGGCTGCGCTCGTTCAACCGGCGGATGCCCGAAGAGCACAACCGCGTGCTGACGGACCATGCGGCCGACCTGCTGCTTGCCCCGACGCAGACCGCGGTGGACCATCTGGCCACCGAGGGACTGGCGGACAGGACCGTGTTGGTGGGGGACGTGATGACGGATGTGTTGTTCAAGGTCCGCGACTCGCTGTCCTCCGCCGCCCAGCCGCTGCCCTTCGACCTGCCGGCACAGGGCTATTACGTCAGCACGCTGCACCGGCCGGACAACACGGACTCAGCGGAGCGGCTCTCCGCCATCGTCGAGGCGCTCGCTGCGCTGGACAAGCCGGTGGTGCTGCTCGCGCACCCGCGCCTGGTGGATCTGTCGCGGCGCCACGGCATCGAACTGGAGCAGGGCGCCATCAAGGTCGCCTCTCCACTGGCCTACCCGCAGCTGATCCACGCGGTCATGAACAGCGCGGGAGTCGTCACGGACTCCGGTGGCCTGCAGAAGGAGGCCTTCCTGCTGCGGGTGCCGTGCACCACGGTCCGGCCGGAGACGGAATGGGTGGAGACGGTCGACCTGGACTGGAACGTGCTGGTGAGCGAGGACCTCTCGTTGCTCACCAAGACGGTCGAACGGCCGCGGCCGGAGGCCACCGATGCCACTCCGTACGGTGACGGGCACGCCGCCACCCGCACGGTGGACGCCCTGTTGGAGCGGTTCGGTTCCTAAGCCGGCGGAGCCGCCGCGGAGCTAGCTGCGGGCCGCGGCGGAGAGGACCTCCGCCGCGGCCAGACGGCCCGACGCCGCCAGCGAGGCGTGCTCCCGCACCCACGCCGCGCGCGCCGACCGGCGGGTGTCCTGGCCGTCGAGGGCTTCGGCCATCGCCTTGGCCACCGCATCCACTTCGTACTCGGCGGCCGTCCCCAGCCCGTTGTCCGCGACGACAGCGGCACCGTCGCCCTGGCCCGCGAAGATGACCGGAGTGCCGCACGCCGCCGCAGCGTAGATCTTGGTCGGCTTGGCAAAGTCATAGCCTTGGTCAGGCTTGATGCTCACCAAGGCAGCCGCGGCGCCGCGGATCCAGCGTGCGGCGTCGGCAGGAGGAACCACGCCGCCGAAGTGGACGCTGCCGGGAGCGAGCCGGGCGGCAAGAGTGCGCAGGTGCGGTTCGTCGGCGCCCTGGCCAAAGAATCTGATGCTCACGCCCGGGTGGGCAGCGAGCACCGACGGCAGCGCACGGATGAAGATATCCGCCCCCTGCCACTCGGACATCGTGCCGGTGTAGACGAAATAGGCCGCATCGGCGGCGGCCTTCTCCCCCTCCTCGCTGAACACGGTCGTGTCCACGCCGTTGCCCACAACCGCGATGCTGGCCGCGGGAATGCCGAACTTTTCCACCTGGTAGGCAACGGGGTCCGAGACGGCGACCACGCGGTGCGCCCGGCGCAGGACGAAGCCTTCGACGGCGCGCATGATCCGAACCACAACCGGCGGAACGTCCATGGCCGAGAGGGCTTCGGTCCAGACATCGGCCGCGTAGTAAACGAACGGCCGGCGCCGCAGCCAGGAGCTCAGTGCCACTGCCAGACCGGTCGTAGGCGGCGGCTCGGAGACCACAACGTCGGCGCCGGTCAGCAGCAGCCGGAAGAACGCCGGAATGTCATAGCTGAGATACTGCACGTAGCCGCGGACGTTGCCGCCCGCGTCCCGCAGCACCGGCCAGCGTGATACCGCGAAGCGCTGCCGCGGCACCGGGGTGCGCGCCGGCGGCGTCGTCGTGAGTACCCGGACGTCCGCCCCGGCCTCGGCCAGCCCGTCCGCCAGCGCCTGCAGCCGGAAGGCGGCGGCGCCCACCTCAGGGGTGAACAGCCGGCTCGCGAGAATGACCTTCACCACAGAGGTCACGAAGCCGCGATCCTCACCAGGCCTCCGCCGGATGCGGACTGCAGTGCGGCCTCGGCCACCTTGATCGTGTTCAGCCCTTCGCGCATCGTCACCACATCGCTGCGCAGACCCAGTACGGCGTCGCGGAAAGCCTCGTGCTCGGTGCGCAGCGGCTCGGGCTTGGCGATCGCCAGGCGCGTCATATTGCCCTCGGAGACGCCGCGGAAGTTGGCCACGGAGTCCCACTCGGTGACGATGGTGCCGTTTTCGTAGAAGGTCAGGTCCGCCGTGACGGTGTCGGCAACAAACGCGCCCTTTTCGCCGGTGACCACGGTCAGGCGCTCCTTCATCGGCGAGAGCCAGTTCACCAGGTGGCTGGTGATCACGCCGCTGGCGAGCTGGCCGGTGGCCGCGACCATGTCCTCGTGCGGGCGGCCGCTGCGGGTCGTGGTGCGCGCGAAGATCGACTCGAAGTTGCTCTGGGCGAGCCAGGCGGTCAGGTCGATGTCGTGCGTGCCGAGGTCCTTGACGACGCCGACATCGGCGATCCGTGCAGGGAACGGGCCCTGGCGCCGGGTGGCGATCTGGTAGACATCACCCAGTTCTCCGGCGGCGAGCCGCTTGCGCAGCGTCTGCAGTGCCGGGTTGAAGCGCTCGATGTGGCCGACGGCGCCAACCAGGCCCTTGGCTTCGAAGGCATCCACCAGGCGCTGCCCGGCTTCGGCGGTGGAGGCGATGGGCTTCTCCACCAGGGTGTGGACGCCGGCGTCGGCCAACGCGAGCCCGACCTCCTCGTGGAGGCCGGTCGGCACCGCGGCCACCGCCATGTCCAGGCCCACCTTGATGAGGTCCTCGACCGAGGAGAGCACGGGAAGGCCGGCGGCCACGTGGTGCGGGTCGCCGTACGCATCGGCGACGGCAACCAGTTCGACGCCTTCCACCTCACGGATCACCCGTGCGTGGTGGCGCCCCATCATTCCGAGCCCGATCAGGCCCACGCGCAGGTTAGCCATCAGGCGCCTGCCTTCGCGAGGGCGTTCACGGCGGTGACGATGCGGTCCAGGTCTTCCTGGCTGAGCGACGGATGCACCGGCAGGGACAGCACCTCGCGGGCCGCGGTTTCCGTGTTCGGCAGGTCTTCGGTCCGGTTGAAGGAGGGCAGGCGGTGGTTCGGAACCGGGTAGTACACACCGGAGCCGATGTTGTATTCCTCGCGCAGGGCCTTCGCGAAGCCGTCCCGGTCCCCTGAGACCCGGATCGTGTACTGGTGGTAGACGTGCACGGCGCCGTCGGCAACCTTGGGCGCGTCCACGCCCTCGAGGTTCGCGGTGAGGAACGCGGCGTTGGCCTGGCGCTGCTCGGTCCAACCCTTGACCTTGGTGAGCTGCACGCGGCCGATCGCGGCGTGCAGGTCGGTCATGCGGTTGTTGAAGCCGACGAGTTCGTTCTGGTACTGCGTCTCCATGCCTTGGTTGCGCAGCAGGCGGATCCGGCGTTCGACGTCGGCGTCCGGCGTCGAGACCATGCCGCCCTCGCCCGACGTCATGTTCTTCGTCGGGTAGAGGCTGAACATGGCGAAGGTGCCGAAGGTGCCGACCATTTTGCCGTTCACGCTGGCCCCGTGCGCCTGCGCCGCATCCTCGTAGAGGTCGATGCCGCGTTCCTTGGCGAGGGCGCCGAGTGCCTCCGCGTTGAAGGGGTGGCCGTAAAGGTGCACCGGCATGATGCCCTTGGTCTTGTCAGTGATCAGCGAGGCCACGTGGTCCACGTCGAGGGCGTAGTGGTCCAGCTCGATGTCTGCGAAGACAGGAGTCGCGCCGGTGAGGGCCACGGAGTTGCCGGTGGCCGCGAAGGTGAAGGAAGGAACGATGACCTCGTCGCCCGGCCCGACGCCGGCGGCGAGGAGGCCAAGGTGAAGGCCGGAAGTGCCGGAGTTCACGGCCACGGTGGCGCGGCCGTCGAGGAGCACATCGGAGAACTCCTTTTCGAATTCGGCCACCTGCTTGCCCTGGGCGAGCATGCCGGACGCGAGGACGGCGTCGACGGCCGCCCGCTCCTCGTCACCGATGATCGGCTTAGCCGCGGGAATGAATTCTTGGCTCATGCTTCGTCCTCTGCCTCTTTCAGGGAATTTCCATCTTCGACGTAGGCGGCACCCGTTTCCGGGCACACCCACCGTCCGTCCTTGTTCTCCAGCGGGTGGCCCGCTTTGCCGACCCACCCCACGCGGCGTGCGGGCACGCCTGCCATCAGGGCGAAGGCGGGGACGTCCTTCGTCACCACGGCGCCTGCAGCAATGGTGGCCCAGCGGCCGATCGTCAGCGGGGCGATGCACACGGCGCGGGCGCCGATCGAAGCGCCGTCCTCCACCGTGACCCCCACCGGCGTCCAGTCGTGCGCACTCTTCAGCGATCCGTCGGGGCTCACCGAGCGCGGGTAGGTGTCGTTGGTCAGCACGACGGCCGGGCCGATGAAGACGCCGTCGCCGAGCCGAGCGGGTTCATAGACCAGCGCGTAGTTCTGGATCTTGGTATTCCGCCCGATTTGCACGCCGGTCCCGACATAGGCGCCGCGCCCGACGATGCAGTTCTCGCCCAAGTGCGCGTCTTCGCGGACCTGGGCCAGATGCCAGATCCGGGTCCCCTCGCCCAGGACCGCCTGGTCCGAGACGTCAGCGGTCGCAGCAATGGTTGACATGAGTGGTTCCTTTCCTAAACCCCGCTCGCGCAGCGTTCGGCTGTGACGCTGGCAGGCGCGGGTCCCCTAGTGGCAAGACTATCTTCAGCGCTTCCGCTGGCGAAAAAACGGCACCGACGCGCGGCGCCTGAGGGACGCCGCCCACCCTCTGTCCGGCTGCCCGGCAGCGAGCAGGGCGCCGAAGAGCGCCACGCCGACGGCAGCAGGGATGCCCCGGTAGGTAAAGAAGGAATGGATCTGCGAATGGTTGTTGAGCGCCTCATACCAGACGGGCACCACCACCGCGGCAGCGGCAATCACGACCCCGGCTACGGCGCGGCGCCAGCCGTGCCGTAGCCACGCGGTGAGCAGGGCAGCCACGACGACGATGCCCGCCGCGACGACGACGAAGCGGGCCGTCGCCACGTGGTCAAGCCAGAAGTGCCAGTTGGCCAGCGTCGGCGCCCCGAAGCTCTTATCCACACCGGCATGGGCCCCCGAGGAACGGAAATCGACATTCGACCGGATGAACGCCACGGTCTGGTCAAAGCCCAGGAAGAGGGCAGCGATCAGCCACCGGGCGGCCCAGGTGAAGCCGAAGGCCACCGGCCACATGATGACGGCAGCGGCGGCTGCCAGAGCCGTCTCCCGGAGCTTCCTGCTCCTGGCGAAGGTGACGCCAGCCACCGCTGCCGTGCTGAGCGCCCAGGGAACTGCCGGCGTCGTGAGCAGGTCCACGTAGCAGAAGAGCGCAGCCGAGAGCGCCACGCCGCCCATCGCCCAAGCGAGGGACTTTGACGCCGCCCAGGAGGAAATCGCTATCCCCAGGAAGATGGCTGAGATGGAGATGGCCTGGCTGAACGACGTGGACGGCGTGGACATCACGTTTGAGGCGAGCAGCAGGGGCAGCAGGATGCCGACGGCGGCCAGTTTGGCCGTGCGCTTGGCCAGGGACGCAACCGCCGCGAGACCGGAGAACAGCAGCATGGCGCCAGAGACGATGCGCAACCCGTCGAGCCCGAACAGTGCCAGTACCGGCCGGGTGAGGACGGTGTAGCCGGACCAGTACTTGTAGTAGCCGCTCACGGAACCGGGCGGGAGGGCCTGGCCCTTGGCGAGGGTCAGGATCTGGCCGGCGCCCGCTTGGCAGTTGGCGATGCGCGGCATGAAGACCGCGCGGGCAAACGGGTTCGGGTCGGACCAGCCGAGCCCGGTTCCGACAACAACACATTCGGTGAAGGTGTCGGAGATTCCGCCCATCCGGTCGGGGGCGCCGGACGGGCCGTAGGTGCCTGCCCTCACAGCGGCCGCCAGATGGTCCACGATGGGCTTGTCCGGAACCGCAGCCCCTGCCACCAGCAGGGAAAAGAAGACGGCCTGCAGGACGGCCAGGCCGGCGACAAACCATCCGGCCTTCTTGAGGTACCCGAGCACGGCGGACCGCGACGGACGGCGTACGGTCATCGACGGACCGGCGCCGGAGCGGGCATTGTCAGGTAGGCCGTCCGGGCGTTCTCCTGGCGGATCTTGCGCAGGCCGTCGAGGAGGATCCCGATCATCAGTGCGAGGACGGACAGCAGCACCAGCGAGGAAGCCAGCACCGCCGTCGGCAGCTTGGGCACCAGGCCAGTGTGCAGGAATTCGACGATAACGGGCAGCCCGAAGATCAGGCCGGCGAGGAAGAGCAGGCCGGAAATGATTCCGTGCAGCAGCAGCGGCCGCTCGTGGTGGACCAGTTTGAGGATCATCGAGAGGATGCGGATCCCGTCGTGGTACGTGCGCAGCTTGCTCTCGGTGCCTTCGGCGCGGTCCTGGAACTTCACGGTCCGTTCCGCCTGCGGCACGCGGGCATTGATCGCATGCACCGTCAGTTCGGTTTCGATCTCGAAGGCTTTCGAAACGGCTGGGAAGGACTTCACGAAGCGGCGGGAGAACACACGGTACCCGCTGAGCATGTCGCTGACCGGGTAACCGAAGATCCGTCCGACGATCGAGTTGAAGGCCCGGTTGCCCAGTTCATGACCGGCACGGTAGGCCGAATCCGTCTGCTGCGCCCGGACGCCGGTCACTTGGTCGAAGGGCCCTTCAAGCAACGTCCGGATGAGTTCCGGTGCGGCCGCGGCGTCGTAGGTGTCGTCCCCGTCGATGAGCAGGTAGATGTCCGCGTCGATGTCCGCCATGGCCCGGCGCACCACATTGCCCTTGCCCTTGAGGTGCTCGTACCGCACCTCCGCGCCGGCGGCACGCGCCACCTCGTCGGTGCCGTCGGTGCTCGCGTTGTCGTAGACGTAGACGGTCATGCCGGGGACCGCTGCCTTCAGGTCTGCGACTACCTTGGCAATGGCGCCTCGTTCGTTATGGCACGGAACGATGGCCGCAATCTGCTGTTCGAACATGTGTCCCAACTCGTTGTCCGGCGCCCGGTAGGGCGGGATTTAGGTGTACAAGAACGGCGAGTGGCTGCAACCGCCGCCGGGAGTGGAGTGCTGCGTTTGATCAGGCCTTGCCGATGACCCGGTAGGTCACGCCGTCCCACTTGTCGGCGCTGCTCACGCGGCGGCCGTCGATGAAGACCTTGGCTCCCGGCAGGTCGGCCGGGCCGAGGGACCGGTAGTCGGCGTGGTCGGCCTGGACGACGGCGGCGTCGACGGGCTCGCCGAAGTGGTACGGCTCAAAGCCGAGCCGGGCGAGTTCCTCGTCGGAGTAGAGCGGATCGTTGACCAGCGCGGTGCCGCCGCGTTCGGTGATCGCCTTCACGGCGTCGAAGACGCCGGAGAACGCCGTCTCCTTCACGCCACCGCGGTACGCCGCGCCCAGCACTGCGACGCGGGCACCGGAGAGGTCACCGTACGCTCCTTCGAGCAGGCCCACAGTGTAATCCGGCATTCCGGCGTTCGCGGCGCGGGCCGCACGGACCACGGTGGCTTCCGGGTCGTTCCAGAGGTAGAGGCGCGGGTAGACAGGGATGCAGTGGCCGCCGACGGCGATGCCGGGCTGGTGGATGTGGCTGTACGGCTGCGAGTTCGACGCTTCAATGACCTGGTAGATGTCGATGCCCACGGTCGCCGCGAAGCGCGCGAACTGGTTCGCCAGGCCGATGTTCACGTCCCGGTAGGTGGTTTCGGCGAGCTTGGCCAGCTCGGAGGCCTCGGCCGAGCCGAGGTCCCAGACGCCGTTCGCGCGCTTCAGGTCGGGCCGCTCGTCGAAGTCCAGCACGGCTTCATAGAACGTCACTGCCTGCGCTGCCCCTTCGGCGGAGAGGCCGCCGACGAGCTTGGGGTACTTGCGCAGGTCCGCGAAGACACGGCCGGTGAGCACGCGCTCGGGCGAGAACACGAGGTGGAAATCCTTGCCTTCGGTCAGGCCCGACCCGGCTTCCAGCGCCGGCTTCCAACGGCTGCGGGTGGTTCCGACCGGCAGCGTGGTCTCATAGGAGACGAGCGTTCCGGGGGTCAGGTGCTTGGCCAGTTCCGCGGTGGCCTCATCCATCCAGCCGAAGTCCGGCTTCGCCTCCGCGTCGACGAACAGCGGCACCACCAGCACGACGGCGTCGGCACCCGGGACGGCGTCGGCATAGTCGGTGGTTGCGCGCAGCCGGCCTGCCGAAACGGACTCGGAGAGTTTCTGCGCGAGCTGGTCCTCGCCCGGGAACGGCTCGGTCCCCGCGTTGACCAGTTCCACCACTTTGGCGTTGACGTCCACACCGACGACCTCGTGGCCCTTTGATGCGAACTGCACGGCCAGCGGCAGACCGATCTTTCCCAGGGCAATGACAGCGATCTTCACGGAACTTGGGCGCCTTTCCTCATGACAAACCTTCGGGCGGCACCGGTCTCCGGGCACGCCTATCCCACCTTAGGCTATCGGGTCCACCCGGAAGCTGCGTCCCCGGCCGGCGACGCAGCGGGCAGGTGTGACACTGCTCACCGGCCGGGCCGCGCCGCGATCAGTGTGCGGTAGGCCGCCCGCCGCAGCGGTTCCGGGACCAGCCGGTAGCCGCCTCGGACGGCGACATTGCGGGCGAACTGCAGCGGACCGGTGAAGCCCTCCCCCAGGAACCTGGCCTGCAGCTCAAGCTCGGCGCGGAGCAGCCTGATCCCGCCGCGGCGCGCATAGGCGCCGGAACTGACCCGGTACTTCAGCAGGGACTGCTCGACGTTGGCGACCGAGGCGCCGGAGGCGATCATCCTCGCGAATAGCCAGTAGTCCTCCATCAGGTCCAGTCTCCGGTAGCCGCCCGCGGCCGCGACCGCGGACTTGCGGTACACCACGCTGGGGTGGTTGAACGGGTCCTTGAAGCGGGCCTCGCGCGCGATCCGTGCCGGGTCGGTCTCCATCCGCCGGACCGCAACGATGTTGTCCTCGGCGCCGCTGAACTCCTCAAGCGCCGAGCCGACCAGGTCAGCCCCCGCCTCGATGACGGGCAGCTGGAGCTTGAAGCGGTCCGGCAGCGAGACGTCGTCGGCGTCCATCCTGGCCACTACCTCGTGCGTGCAGGCGAGAAGTCCGGCGTCGAGCGCCGCGGCAAGGCCCTCGTTGCGCTTGAGCGGAACGTCGACGACCGGCACCGTGCTGGCGGCAATGGTTTCGTCGACCGCGGCCGCCAAGGCGGCGTTCAGCGGTCCGTCCCGGACGATGACCACCTCAGCGGGAGGCCGGGTCTGGTCCGCGGTGACCGATGCGAAGGCACGCCGGAAGAAGCCGGCGTCGTCGCCGTCGTAGATCGGCAGCAGCACGGAAAACTCCAGCGGAGCCCCGCCGGAGCCGGCCGCACTGCCCTTGCCTCCGGCGGTGCCGACGGGCAGCTGCTCGGGCAGCTCGTAGACGCCGCCGAGGACTGCGGAGTTGGGCCGCGGCGAGGTGCCGGCGCCCGCCGCCAGCCCCTTGGCCAGGCAGCGCAGCAGCAGGCCCTTGTTCCGGGACTTGCGCACGGTGCGGCCCCACCGCAGCAGGCTGGAGCCTCCGTAGAGGAGCTTTTCGGCGGGGGCCAGGGACCGCGAGCGCAGCCACATCCAGCTCTTGTTGCGCACCTCCCAGAAGAAGCGTTCGCCCGGATCCGCGTCCGTGGATCCAAAGGTCTTGGTGTGGTGCACGACAACACTGGCCGGCGCGTACAGCCCGGCGCCGTGCCGCGCCAGCCGGGTGGAGTATTCGAAATCGTCATTCCACAGGAAGTAGTCCGCGACCGGCAGGCCCACGCGCCGCACCGCGGCGGCGTCGACCAGGAGGGAGACGAACGATGCGCTGCGCACAGGCATGGCACCGACGTCGGCGGCGAGCCGCAGGGCAGCGGCCGTGACCCCCGGGCGTTGCCGGGGAGTGTTCATGGGGTGGTCCCGGCCGTCGGTCCAGACGACCTTCGAAGCGACAAAGGCGGGGCGGACCGCCTGGTTCGGCGCGTAGGTGCTCCAGACCTTCAGGGCTTCGGCGAGCGTGCCCTCCGTCGGGACGGTGTCGTCGTCCATCAGCCAGACGAGGTCGGCATGGTGTTCGGCGAGCGCGTGGGCCAGCCCCACGGTGAACCCCCCGGCGCCCCCGGTGTTGCGTTCCAGTGCGACGACATCCACCGGCACCGGGGAGCTGAAGCCGCGGGCGGCGTCAGCGGAGCCGTCGCTGGAACCGTTGTCCACGACAACGACGGCGGCCGGAACCGAGACCGCGGAAACGATTCCCTGCAGGGTCTTCAGCAGGAGTTCGCGGCGGTTGAAGGAAACGACGACGGCGACCGTCCTGGGCTCTGTCACGGGCGGCTGCTGGTTAGACACGGTCCCCATTGTATGAGAGCCGGGTCCGGGTCCCGGCCTGTGAGGGCGGCGGCGGGCGGGAGGGGGCGCCGCTCGTATCGGCGCACTGATCCTCCCCGGGGCTGCAACGGCCCTTGCTCTTCCACATGGCCTTCCGGCCGTCTCCGCCCCGGTCGAGCCCGGCCCTACGGTGGCAGGTACGGACGGGAGGATCGGGAGGCGGGAGTCACAGTGGTGTTCCATTTCAGCGTGGTGCGCGGGCCCGCGGCACGCCCGCTGCCTCCAGGAGCCGCGGTGCCCGCCTTCGGGCCCGGGGCGCCCGGCCAGCCGGAGCAGCCTTGGGAGATCACTGTGGACATTCCCGCCGGTGCGTCGGGCGAAGCACTGGCAGCCGCGCTCAGCAGCCGGCTCGGCAGGCAACGGTTTACGGTTGGCGGCCTTCCGCTGCCGGAGCTGACCGTCGGGACTCCCCCGCTGGTGGACGGCGCGGTCCTCGTCTGCGGCGGCGCGCCCGGGTCCGCCGCCCCGAGGTCGGGATTGTTCCTCGTTGTCCTAAGCGGACCGGATGCCGGCCGGATCTTTCCGGCGGCGCGCGGCTTGCACCGGGTGGGACGTTCCGCCGACATCCGGATCCGGGACCCGGCGCTGTCCCGGGTGCAGGCGGAACTGGTCGTCGGGGCCTCGGAGGTGCTCCTTCGGAGCCTCTCCTCGGCGGGGTGCTGCGAGGTGGACGGCCGTCCCGTGACGGGTGCAGTGGAAGTGGGAACCTCCTCGGAGCTGAGGTTCGGGGACAGCCGTTGCGCGCTTCGCCTGCCCGGGCAGCCAACCGAATCCACTGCATCCACGCCGACGGCGGGTCAGGACCTGGAGGAGTTTCTGGCTGTGCCGCGCAACTCCGGCAGTGCCGGCCGCCCGACCCTGCTGCTCTCCGCGCTGGTCCCGCTCGTGGCAGGGACCGTGGTGGCGGCAGTGACGGGAATGTGGATGTTCCTCCTGTTCAGCGGAGCCTCGGCATTGGCCTTGCTGCTGCCCGCCGCCGTCGGTGGCGCGCGCCGGCGCAAACAATTCGCCTCCGCGCTGGCAGCCGCCGCCGCGGAGGATGCGCGGCGGCGCAGCCGGAAGGCACCCGGGCCCGGGGAACTGCTCGTTCGGGCCATGTCCGGGCCGCTCCGAGCCCCGACCTGTCCCGGGACCGTCCCGGTGACGGTTGCGTTGAGGGTGGGGTTGGGAGACCAGTCTGCGGCGGTGCGGACCGAGCCGCCCGACTCCGGCTTCGTGCCGCCCCTGCTGGCGGCCGTGCCGGTCATAGCCGACCTCGGGGAGCATGGGTGCCTGGACGTGGTCGGCACCCCGGCACGGACGAGAGCCGCAGTGCGGGCGCTGTTGATGCAACTCGCGGCGTCCACCTCCGCCGGACCGGTCATCGTTTTCGGTGCTCCCGCGGTGCTTCCCCTCAGCGCCCGGTTCCTGCCGGGTGTGCGCCTTGCTTCGCGCCCGGACCGGCTCGCGGCCGAACTCGCAACGGCTGGCTCCGGCGCCGTGCTGGTCGCGGTCGACCAAGCTCCTCTGCCCGCGCCGCTGCTCGGACTCGTGGCCCTCCGTTGTGCGCAGGGTTCGCTGCGGCTGATCCGGTGCCGGCGGGATCCGGCCGTTCCGCCACCGGGTCCCGGCGCGCCGCTCGTGCTCACCCTCGACGGGCATCCCGCGCTCACCTTCCCGGGGCGGGGCGCCGGCGGGAATGTCCGGCTGCTGCGCCTGGTGCCGGACCTGGTCAGCAGCAGTGTTTTCGACCGGTTCTGCCGGCAGGTTGCCGCGCGCGGCTGTCCGCAGGAGGCGAGCAACCACGGCGTCCCGGACCGCTGCGTGCTCAGTGACCTCGTGCCCGTTGACCTCCGCCCGGTCCTGGATGCCTGGCGGCGTCCTGCGGAGGCGGTGGGCGTCCCGGTGCGGATCGGCTGCGGCGCTGACGGGCCGGTCGTCCTCGACTTGTGCACGGATGGTCCGCACTTCCTCGTCGCCGGCACCACCGGCGCCGGCAAATCCGTCCTGCTGCGCACGATCGTGTTATCCGCCGCCCTGAGCCAGCCGCCGTCGCTGCTCACTTTCCTGTTCCTGGATTTCAAGGGCGGGGCCGGTCTCGGACCGCTGCAGGACCTGCCGCACTGCGCGGGACTGCTGACGGATCTCCGGCCGGAAGCAGTGCACCGGGCCTTGGCATCGCTGCGTGCAGAAGTCCGGCGCCGGGAGGCCCTGTTTGCGCAATCCCGGTGCGAGGACCTCGCGGACTACCGCCGCAGGACGCCTGACGGGCCGGCGCTCCCCCGGCTCGTCATCGTCGTCGACGAGTTCCGTGCCCTGGTCGACGACGTTCCCGGCGCCATAACCGAGCTGCTCAGGATCGCCGCAACCGGCCGGTCCCTCGGACTGCACCTGCTGCTGGCCACCCAGCGGCCGCAAGGTGCCGTATCCGCCGACATCCGTGCCAACATCACCACCAGCATCGCGCTGCGGACCCAGTCGGCGCTGGAGTCCATCGATGTGATCGGGTCCGGCGACGCGGCGCAACTCGGGCCGGGGCAGGCCGGCCGGGCCTTCCTGAAGCGTGCGGCGCAGGCGCCGCTGGAATTTCAGACGGCCGCGGCGCGGGCCCCCACCGCGACAAGCACGCCCGTGATCTTCGACCTCGCCGAGCAGCTCTGGGCACCTGAGGACGGGAAGCACCCGGACGGGGACGCCGCGGACCTCGACGGTTCCACCGGCGCCTCCAACGGCGTCGAGACGCTGTGCTCCTTGCTGCGCGAAGCAGCAAGGGCAGCCGACGCGCCTCTCCCGCCGCGGCCCGTGGCGCCGCCCCTGCCGGTTCGGCTTCCCTTCCCGGCCAGCACCCCGGACGGGACGACCGGGACGGTGCGGCTGGGACTGCTCGACGTGCCGGCCCGGCAGCGCGTCAACCGTCTGGACTGGGACCCGCGGCGTCATTCCGCCGTTGCGATGGTGGGCGGCCCGGCCAGCGGCCTGGCGTCGGGGCTGCGGCTCGCGGTGGACCAACTGGCCGCAGGCTCGGCCGGCGCGTGCCAGCTCTATCTGCTCGACGGTGATGGTGCTCTTGCCCGTGCTGCGGAAGCCGCTCCCGGCACGGCCTGCGGGACGGAAGACCCGCGGCGCGCGGCGCGGCTGTTGCAGTTGTTCGCTGCCGAGGCGGAGCGCCGGCGTCACAGCGCGGAAGCCGCCGCCGGGACTGAGCTGCTCACCTTGGTCGTCAGCGGATGGGGGCACTGGCTGGCCCGCTGGCGGAACGGGCCGCACGCCTGGGCGGAGGACCTGGTGCTGGACCTCGCCCGCAGTGCTGCCGCCGGAGGGTGCGCGCTGCTCGTGGGCGGTGAACGCGAGCTCGTCTCCTCACGTCTTTTCCCCGCGCTGTCCTGCCGCCTTTTCCTCCCGTCCGGGTCTCCGCCGGAAGCCAGGCTCGCCTGGCCCCGGCTGCCGGAGACCGAGTCGGCACCCGGCAGGGGCGTTGCCCAGGGACCGTGGGCGCCCGACAATGAGGCGGTCGCGCAGCTGTTTCTCGGGCCAGTAGACGGGTGGCCGGTCCGCGGACGCTGCAAACCACCGTTCCGGGTCCTCCCGCTGCCGAACCGTTTTCCGGCGTCCGCTCTCTGCACAGCCGATCCTGCGCCGGGTTCGCTGCTCGTGGGTGTGGGTGGCGACGACCTGGAACCGGTCCGGCTGCCGCTCGGCCCGGGCGAGGTGCTGCTTGCGGTCGGCGGAGAAGGCACGGGGAAGACCACCCTGCTCGACACGGCCGCCGCGCTCAACGGCGGGTTCTCCCGGATGCTGCACCCGGCGCCGGGTGAGGATGCGGAGGGCTTCTGGAGCACGGTGCCACCGCAGCCACCCGGCACGGTTGCCCTCGTGGACGACGCCGACAGGCTCGGGAGCAGCGCGCAGGCGCGCGTGGCGCAGCTGGCGGCGGACGGGACCGCCGTCCTGGCGACCGCCCGCCCGAACGCGGCCCGGCTGGCGGGCAGCCCCCTGCTCCTGCAGGCCCGCAGGTCCGGGACCGGGCTCATCCTTGGTGCGGCCCGCGCCTCTGACGGGGAACTCTTCGGAGTCCGTCCGGACACCGCTGCAGGTCTTCCGCCCGGCCGCGCCCAGCTGGTCGAAGCGGGCACCGCGCGTTACATTCAGCTCGCCGTCAGCGACCGGCCGTAACCCGCGGCGCCAGCCATCACAAAGCCGGCGGCGTTCCCGTGGTGCGGGACATGAAGGCGATGACGGACTTGTCGAACAGAAGCAGCAGCACCACCAGCGGCGGCAGCAGCAACGCCAGGCCGGGCAGCACCAGGCCCGCGCTCAAGGTCGGAACCGCGATGGTCAGCAGGAACAGCTGCCAGACGAGGGCCGCGGCGCGTGTCCAGCGCAGGCCGCGGAAGAGGAAGACGCCGACCGAGAGAAGCCACACCCCGGCAACCACCAGCAATCCCAGGGTGAAGATGGCGCCCCAGAAGGAGGCCGGCGTGGCGGTGGACAGCTCATAGACGTACCAGCCCGCCGCGGCCAGCAATGCCAGAGCCTCCAGCAGCACGAGCGCGGCGATCACCGTCACTGCCCGCGGCCGCTCCGGCGGGACCGCCGGGGCTCCGCCCGCTGGTGCAGGAGTAGGGCCGGGATCGCGGTGGGGAGGTCTTGACACATTGGCACGATACCCGACATAGTCAAATCCGGGGTGCGGGAGCGTCACACAATGTGACACATCGCTCACGCATTGGGGGCAATTGGCCCGGACATCCTCTTGTTTACGCACCGTTAACGTGACACGCTGGAGACAGAAACAAGGGGGCCTTACTGAGGCCCCTTTCCTTTGGAGCCTTTAGTGAATTATTTCACAAGGCGTCCCCAGAACCCGCATAAGGAGTATGTGATCAGCATGGATTGGCGTAATCGCGCTGCCTGCCTCGACAAGGACCCGGAACTGTTCTTCCCGGTGGGCAACACCGGCCCGGCCCTCCTGCAAATCGAGGAAGCCAAGAGCGTCTGCCGCCGCTGCCAGGTCGTAGACACCTGCCTGCAGTGGGCCCTGGAATCCGGCCAGGATGCCGGAGTGTGGGGCGGCATGAGCGAAGACGAGCGCCGCGCCCTCAAGCGCCGCGCCGCCCGCGCCCGCCGCGCTTCCTAAGCCGCACTGCCTGAGCCCGCTTCCTGGCCGGGGCGGCCCGTCCGCCCGGCCCAAGACGTGAAAGGTCCGCCGCACCGGCCAGGTGCGGCGGACCTTTGCGTTTGCGTCCCTGGACTTCGAACTGTGGAGTTCGAACCGTGAGGTTCGAACTGCGCGGCCGGGCGGTTTAGCGGTGCTTGTCGACCGACAGGTCGATGCGGACCGCCGTTCCCCCGCCGTCGCGCTCGGTCCATTCGATCGTTCCGCCGAGTTCGCTGGTGACCAGCGTGCGCACGATCTGCAGGCCCAGGCCCTCCGCATAGGTGCCGGGAGGCAGGCCCACGCCGTCGTCGGCGACGGTAACGCGGAGCATTTCCTCCCCCGTGCCGGACTCGGTGCGCCGGGCATCCAGCCAGACCGTCCCGGCCCTGTCCTGGAGTCCGTGCTCGACAGCGTTGGTCACCAGTTCGTTGATCACCAGGGCCAGCGGGGTGGCCAGGTCGCTGGGAAGCTCGCCGAAGACGCCGGACCGTTCGGTGCTCACCTTCTGCGACGGCGAGGCCACTTCGGCGGAGAGCCGGAACTGGCGGCTGATCAGTTCGTCGAAGTCCACGTTCTGCGTCAGCCCCTGGGAGAGGGTCTCGTGCACAAGGGCAATGGTGGCCACCCGCCGCATGGCTTGCTCCAGCCCCTCGCGCGCTTCGTCGCTCTTCATCCGGCGTGACTGCATGCGCAGCAGCGCGGCGACGGTCTGCAGGTTGTTCTTCACACGGTGGTGGATTTCCCGGATGGTGGCGTCCTTGGACACCAGTTCCATTTCGCGGCGCCGCAGCTCCGACACGTCGCGGCAGAGCACCAGCGCACCGAAACGCTCCTTCGCGTCGCGCAGCGGGATGGCCCGCAGCGACAGGCTCACTCCGCGGGATTCGATTTCCGTCCGCCATGGCATCCGGCCGGTGACCACGAGCGGAAGCGTCTCGTCCACCAGCCGCCGGTCGGTGAGCAGGCTCGCGGTGACTTCGGCCAGCGAGCGGCCCTCCAGGGATTCCACGTCGCCCAGGCGGCGGAACGCCGAGACGCCGTTGGGGCTGGCGTACTGGACGATGCCGTCGGCGTCGAGCCTGATCAGGCCGTCCCCGACCCGGGGAGCGCCGCGGCGGGAGCCGGTCGGCGAGGCGAAGTCCGGCCACAGGCCAAGCGTGCCCATCCGGAGCAGGTCATAGGCGCACTGCCGATAGGTCAGCTCCAGCCGCGAGGGCATCCGGGAGCTGGAAAGGTCCATGTGCGAGGTGACCACGGCCAGGGTCCGGCCGTTGCGCACCATCGGCACGGCCTCGACCCGCAGCGCCATCTCGCTGCTCCAGTCCGTCTCGTGCGAGCGCTCGATCGCCTTCGACGCCCAGGCCTTGTCGACCAGGGGCCGCAGGTCCGAGCGGATCTTCTCCCCCACGAAGTCACTGTGGAACACCGTGTGCGTCGTCGAGGGGCGCACATGGGCCAATGCCACATAGCCGCACTCCGGATCGGGGAACCAGAGGGCCAGGTCGGCGAAGCCCAGGTCCGCCACCAGCTGCCAGTCGCCAACGAGCAGATGGAGCCATTCAGCGTCACCGGGCCCGAAATCAGCATGCTCCCTGATCGGGTCGGTGAAAATTGCCACCCTGCCTCCAATTAGTGTCGAACGATTGACCTCAAGAGCCTCAATGCTACCGACAGCGAAGCCATGTCGTCCCGCTCGAGCTGGTTGACCTCGGCGAACATCCGCCGCGCCCGCTCGAGCTGCTCGGCATTGCTGTGCTCCCACGCGGCCACCCGTTCCTCCGCCGGTGTTGAGGCATCCATGCTCCCGGCGGCGGAGACCTGCAGGACGGCGACCGTCATGTCGGCCACGGTTGAGTACAGGTCATCGCGCAGCGCCGCCCGGGCGAGCGCCTGCCAGCGGTCCATCCTCGGCAGCGCCGTGATCCGCTCCAGCAGCCCGTCGACGCCGAACCGGTCATAGAGGGTGTAGTAGACGCCGGCGACTTCCGCGACCGGAGCCCCTGTCTGCTCGGAGATGCGGGCGATGTCGAGCATGGCAAAGCTCTCGAAGAGCTCGGCCCAGCGCTTGCCCAGGTCCTCGGGGAGGTCCCACTCAGCAGCCTTGTGCAGCCACTGCAGAACACGGGCCTTGTCCCCGCCCCTGAGGTGGTCCACCAGGCGCGCCCGGAGCGGGTCGATCTGCGGCTTGAAGGCGGCAATCAGCTCGGAGACGGGCCGGGATCCGTTGCCCTGGTTGACCAGCCAGCGCACAGCCCGGTCAAGCAGCCGGCGCATGTCCAGGTGGACGGCCGTCCAGTGCTCGGTGGGGAACGACGGCGGCAGGTCATTGAGTTCCGCGGCCATCACGTCGAGGCCGTAGATTTCCCGCAGCGCCACGAAGGCGCGCGCAACCGCAGCTTCGCCGACGCTGGTTTCCTCCATGGCCCGGAAGGCAAAGGTGATCCCGCCCATGTTGACCATGTCGTTGGCCACCACCGTCGCGATGATCTCGCGCCGGAGCGGGTGGGTGTCCAGGTCGGCGTCGAACCGCTCGGCGAGCCGGTCCGGGAAGTAGCGGCGGAGCGTGGCGCGGAAGTACGGGTCGTCAGCCAGGTCGCTTTCGCCCAGTGCCGTGGCGAGTTCGATCTTGGCGTAGGCGGCCAGGACGGAGAGCTCCGGCGAGGTCAGGCCCTGGCCCTGCTCGAGCCTTTCGTGCAGGGCGGCGGTGGTCGGCAGCGCCTCCAATCCGCGTTTCAGTCCCGCCGAGGACTCCAGCCAGTCCATCAGCCGTTCGTAGCTGGGGCTCCATTCCACGACGCGGGTGCGGTCGTTGAGCAGCAGGATGTTCTGGTCGACGTTGTCCTCGAGCACCAGGCGCCCGACGTCGTCCGTCATCTCGGCCAGGAACGCGGCGCGTTCGCCGGCATCGAGCTTGCCGGCAGCCACCATCCGGTCGACGAAGATCTTGATGTTCACCTCGTGGTCGGAGCAGTCCACGCCGGCG
Source organism: Paenarthrobacter sp. DKR-5 (assembly GCF_018531425.1). Taxonomy (GTDB): domain Bacteria; phylum Actinomycetota; class Actinomycetes; order Actinomycetales; family Micrococcaceae; genus DKR-5. The sequence continues at coordinate 252,242 of NZ_JAHBOI010000004.1, read as the reverse complement.
GAGTTGTCGATCGCGTCCGTGTTGAGGATGATGCCCTGCAGCGCCGCCTCGATCCGGCCGCGCTGGGTCAGGCCGAGGTTGCCGCCCTCCCCGACGACCTTCACCCGCAGGTCGCGGCCGTTGACGCGGATGGTGTCGTTGGTCTTGTCCCCGACGTCGGCGTTCGTCTCGGTGCTGGCCTTCACATAGGTCCCGATGCCGCCGTTGTAGAGCAGGTCCGCGGGGGCGTGCAGGATGGCGCGCAGCAGGTCCGGCGGGCTGAGCTCCGCGACGTCGTCGGCGATGCCGAGGGCCGTGCGGACCTGGGGCGTCATCGGGATCGACTTCATCTGCCGCGGGTAGACGCCGCCGCCTTCGCTGATGAGGGCCTCGTCGTAGTCCTGCCAGGAGGACCTCGGGAGCTCGAACAGCCTCTGGCGTTCCGCGAACGACGTCGCGGCGTCCGGGTCCGGGTCCAGGAAAATGTGACGGTGGTCGAAGGCCGCGATCAGGCGGATGTGCTCGGAGAGCAGCATGCCGTTGCCGAACACGTCCCCCGACATATCGCCGATGCCGACCACCGTGAAGTCCTCGGTCTGGGTGTCCAGGTCCAGCTCGCTGAAGTGGCGCTTCACGGATTCCCAGGCGCCGCGGGCGGTGATGCCCATGGCCTTGTGGTCGTAGCCGACGGAGCCGCCGGACGCGAAGGCGTCGCCCAGCCAGAACCCGTACTCCGCGGAGAGCGAGTTGGCGATGTCGGAGAAGGATGCGGTGCCCTTGTCCGCGGCGACGACCAGGTAGGAATCATCGCTGTCGTGGCGTACCACCCGTTGCGGCGGGACCACCGTTTCGCCGTCGGCGGCCGTGACCAGGTTGTCTGTCAGGTCCAGCAGGCCGCGGATGAAGGTCTTGTAGCTTTCCACTCCCTCGGCCATCCAGGCGGCCCGGTCAGCGCCGGGATCCGGGAGCTGCTTGGCGAAGAAACCGCCCTTGGCCCCGGTCGGGACGATGACGGCGTTCTTGACCGTCTGCGCCTTCACCAGGCCCAGGATCTCGGTCCGGAAATCCTCGCGCCGGTCGGACCAGCGCAGGCCGCCGCGGGCCACCTTCCCGAAGCGCAGGTGCACGCCCTCGACCCGGGGCGAATAGACCCAGATCTCGAACATCGGCCGGGGGAAGGGCAGCCCGTCGATGGAGGCCGGGCTGAGTTTGATGCTCAGGTAGGCCTTGTCCTGGAAGTAGTTGGTGCGCAGCGAGGCATCGATGAGGTTCACGAAGGTGCGCAGCACGCGGTCGGCGTCCAGGGTGGGAACGCCGTCGAGGTCCTCTTCGAGCCGGGGCTTGATGCGCCCGATCTTCTGTTCCCTTTCCTCGTCGCCGAGGTCCGGGTCGAAGCGCGTCTCGAACAGCTCCAGCAGTCCGCGGGTGACGGCGGGATTGGCGACCAAGGTGTCCCCGATGAAGCCGTAGGAATTCGTGTTGCCCATCTGGCGCATGTATTTCGCGTAGCTGCGCAGCACCACCACCTGGCGCACGGCGACCCGTTCCCGCAGCACCAGGCGGTCGAAGGTATCCGACTCCACGCTGCCGGTCACGGCGGCGCCGAAAGCGTCCGCCAGCAGGTTCTCGGTCGCCAGCGGGTCGATCCGCGGCGGGTACTTTAAGCCCAGGTCATAGAGGAAGAAATCGCGGTGGTCCGTGGTCTGGATTTCGAACGGGCGCTCGTCGAGCACCTGCAGGCCAAGGTTGTGGAAGAACGGAAGGATCTGGCTCAGGCTCTTCGGTTCAGCCATGTAGAGCTTCACGCGGGCGTCCTCGTCGAGGATGTCCGCGGCTCCTTCGGGAACGTAGACGTGCAGCCCTGGCCTGCACGGCGCGCCGGGGCCTTCCGTGCGGCGCTGCTCTTCCAGCAGGGCCGCGAACGACTCGAAGCGCTCAATATCCTCCAGCGCCTCCTCGACCTCGTAGTCCACCCGGTAGGACGCCGGGAACGCCTCGGCCCAGACGGAGGAGAGGTGCTCGGCGTGCTCGAGCGGGTAGCTTGCCTTCAGTACCTCGGTGATGCCTTCGGACCAGGACCGGGTGGCTTGCACCAGCCGTTCCTGGAGGGCGGTGGCGTCGACATTGCGCACCTCCTCGCCCTTGGGCAGGCGGATCCGGAAGAACAGCCGGGCCAAGGCGGACTCGGTCATCCGTGCCTCGAAATCGATGGACTCCGCCTGGAAGGTGCTGCGCAGTTCGGATTCGATGCGCAGGCGGACACTCGTGGTGTAGCGGTCGCGCGGGAGGTAGACCAGGGCTGACATGAAGCGGCCGTAGATGTCCGGCCGGAGGAACAGCCGGGTGCGCCGGCGTTCCTGCAGCCGCAGGATCCCTGTGGTGGTCTCCGCGAGGGTGCGCGTGTCGATCTGGAACAGCTCGTCGCGCGGGTACGTTTCCAGGATGCCGAGCAGGTCCTTGCCCGAATGCGAGTCCGGCGGGAACCCTGCCTGCCGGAGTACCTGGTCCACCTTTTCGCGGATGATCGGGATGCTGCGCACCGAACCGGTGTAGGCGCTGGTGGCGAACAGCCCGATGAAGCGCTGCTCCCCGCTGACATTGCCGGCGGCGTCGAACATCTTGATGCCGATGTAGTCCAGGTAGGCCGAACGGTGCACGGTGGAACGCGAGTTGGCCTTGGTGATCACCGCCGCGCGCTTCTCCCGGGCCAGCGCGCGGCCGGCATCCGTCAGGTGCTGCAAGTGCGGGGCGCGCTCGGCCTCCCGGAGCAGGCCGAGGCCGCTGCCGGGCCGGTTCTGCAGGACGTCCTCGCCGTCCTCGCTCATCAGGTCGTATTCGCGGTAGCCGAGGAACGTGAAGTTGCCGCCCTCCATCCAGCGCAGCAGATCCTGGGTTTCCCGCAGGCCCTCCACATCGTCACGGTGCGAAACCCGGTCCAGGCCCCCGGCGATTTCGAGCGCTTTGCGGCGCATCGAATCCCAGTCCTCGACGGCGGCCCGCACGTCCCCGAGGACGCGGCCCAGGCCGGCGGTTAGCGAGTCACGCTGGCTGTCGGGGACGCGGCTGATCTCGACGGCGATCCAGGACTCCATGTGCGAGGCGAGATTGCCCGTGCCCACAAGGTTGGCGATGCTCGGCATCGATGAGGTGTCACCGCTGGCTATCCCGTGGTAGCTGGGCACGCGGGAGACTTCGGCCAGTTCATGGGTGTCCCGGTCGCGTTTGGCTACGAAAAGCGGGTGGATGACCAGGTGGATCGCTGCTTGCTCCCGGACGAGTTCGGCGGTGACCGAGTCCACCAGGAAGGGCATGTCATCCGTAACGATGTAGACAACGCTGCGCTCCGCCTCGTTCACGACGGCGATGCGGGCGGTGCCGGGAGTGCGTTCGCGCGCCAGGTCGTAGTGGGCCAGGGCGCGGTTCCGCAGGGCGGCGGGATCGTAGGCCGCGGTGTCCTCGGCGTCGAGATGTTCGTAGTAGTCCGCTATGAAGGTTGCCAGCGTACTGTCCGAAGGGAACCGATCCACTGCGTGGGATCCTGACGACATCGAGAAACGCCTCCAATAGGTCGATGACCGCCCCGTCGCGGCCTGCCAATTGCGAGCTTAGCGCGATCGCCGCACCAGTGCTGTAGCCAATCGTCCAGCGGCCCGGGACCGGTGCTGGGCGGGCGCACAAACCAGTCCCGCCACGGCCCGGCGCAGCCCGGAGTCCGGGGCGGACTCGAGCAGGACCGAGCCGGCCGCCAGCGCGTCGTCGGCGGCGCGTGGGTCGAACGGCAGGAAAGCCCTGATCGGGGCGCCGGGTCCGTAGCGCTCCCAGGCCTCTTCCAGCTGCCTTTCCGGCGAGCGCCCGACGGCGGCCGGCCGGACCTTGTTGAGCAGCACCTGGGGCGCGGCTCCGGGAACGGCCTCCGCCAGTTCCGCCAGCCCCCTGACCAGGCGCGGGACACCGATCGAGTCCGCCGAGCCCACAGCGTAGATGGTGTCCGCGGACTCCAAGGTGTGCAGGGCTGCGGCGTTGCGGCGCGGGGCGGCGGTGTCAAAGCTGAGCTCCTCGTCCGACTCGAGCGGGAAGCCGACGTCGACGACGGTCAGGTCCGCGAGTTCGCGGCACCGGTGGAGCACCCGCCCGAGGGCCGCGGCCCGCAGCTCGGGCCACCGGGACGAGCGGCTGATGCCGGTCAGCACGCGGAGCTGGAAGGACCGGATCACCACCGGGGCGGCGACCCGCAGCAAGGCGGGAGCGTCGAGCAGGCCCTGGTCCGCGAGCCGGCAGGCCTGGGCGATCCCCGCCGACTCATCGAGCAGCCCCAGCATCGTGGCAACGCTGGCGCCGTAGGTGTCGGCGTCGACGAGGATGACTTCGCGGCCGGCAGCAGCCGCCTCCGCGGCGAGATTGACCGCGACAGTGGACCTCCCGGGCGCGCCGGTCGGCCCCCAGACGGCCGTGATGCTCCCGGCACGGGTGTCCCCGACCGGCCCGCCGGCCGCCGCGTCCGGTCCCGCAGCGCCCGCCTCGGCGCGGCTCTCCACGGAGGGGCGCCCTGCGTGCCCGCCCCGGCCCAGTTCCTCAACGGCGTCGGCGATGCAGGCAGCGAGCTCGGCAGCCTCAAGACCGGTGGCCGCCGTCGCCGCGCGCAGTTCCCGCAGCCGGCTGACCTCGGCGGGATCATCCGCCAACGCAACGACAGCCACCCCGGCCGACTGCAGCCGCTCCACCAGCGACGCCGTCAGTTCCTCGGACCCGGCAGCCACCACGGCCGCCCTGGCCAGACCGCCCTGGCAGACCGCCAACAGCTCGGCCAGCGCCGAACAGCGCCGCACCACTGTCACCGGGCCGTGCAGCCGCTCCAGCCCTCCGACAAGGTCCTGGCGCGTGTGGCCCACCGTCACCACGGGGATGCTCACCGCCGGCCGCCGGCGGGGTTCCAGACCACGGCGATGCGGGCCTTGTTGGCCTGGGCACCGAGCAAGCCCGGCAGCTGGGCATCCGGGACCAGCACCTGCACCACGGTGGACCTGGAAGATCCGAGGGCCGTCGATGCGGGGGTGAGGTCCGAGATTTCCGCTCCGGAGAGCAGGAGCTTCGGTTCGCTGAACCCGTTGCGTGCGTCGGGCGGGGACACCCACACGTCCACTCGTGAACCGGCCACCGCTTCCTTGGGAAGCTGGTCCTCGACGGTGATGGCCACGGGCTTGCGGTCCAACGCGGCCGCGGAACCCAGGCCGCTGCGTGCCACGAGCTCGCCCTTGGGAACCATCCGCAGGGCCACCTGGCCGCCCGGAACCCCCTGGGCCGGTGTGAGGTAGGAGCCCTCAAGGTCTCCAAGCCTGACCCTGACCCGGACCAGCGCCGTCTCGTCGATCCGCTCCCCCACGGAGATTCCGTTCCTGGCCGCATAGACTTCCGTCGTCCTGTCCGCCGCACCCACCAGCGCGACGACGCCGGCCACCGATGCCAGCACCAGCAGGATCCCGACCAGCAGCCGCGGGTCCTTCCAGGAAGGCTTCCGCAGCCTTGCCGCCTTGCCTGCCGGCACGCTCATCCTTCTCCCCCTGTCGTCGACGGCAGCGGCACCCGGCCGGCCCGATCGTCCTCACATTGTCAGCACGAGCCCGCCGCCGCGCAACGGTAGTGCGCGCGGCCCTCCCCCAGCGGTGGAAAACCTGGCCGGTCCGCGCCTCCTGCACTATCCGATGGCACAATGAAGGTGCGGCGTCGGCTGACGTCCGCGGCCGGCCGCCGCGGCCGGTCTGTCGCAGCGCCGAAACAGGGAGGTCCGCCGAATGGCCGAGAAGCGGTTCCTCACCTTGACCGACGTCGGCGAGATCCTGAACATCTCCTCCTCCCAGACGTACGCGCTGGTGCGCTCCGGGGAACTGCCCGCCATCCAGATCGGCGGCAGGGGCCAGTGGCGGGTGGAAACCCGGGTACTGGAGGACTACATCGCGCAGGCCTACCAAAAAACCGCCGCCGCAGTCAGGGAAGGCCGCGCCCCCGAGCAGGGCGCCCTGGCCGAGCCAGGCAGTTCCGCGCCAGCCGGCTGAGCCGCGCCTGACAGAGAGCGGCACCCGAATGAGACCCCCCGCCGGGATCAGACCAGCGGGGATCAGACCAGGGGGATCAGACCAGCGACGCCGCCGAGACGACGGCGGCATAAGGAACAGCACATACTGCTGACACGGTCCTGCGCCGGCGGGCCTCCCCGGGCGGGAGCACCGCAAAGTCCAGGTGGTCCCGAGCGGCCCGGTCCACCACGCCGTTGAGCACCGCGGCGTCCGCACCGCCCCCGCCGTCGAGCTCCAGCGTCAGGGGAGCCCGGTCGCGGGCGAGAGCGCGGAAGGCAGAAGCGAGCGTCAGCCGCTGAACGACGAGGCCCTCGGAGGCTTCGGCACCAGGACCCAGCCCTTCCACCCACAGCAGAGCTGCAAGCGGCAGCAGTACAGAGCGCCCTTCGCCGGCCAGCGTCAGCCAGTCCGCCCCGACCGCGGAGATGGTCCCGGCGTGGGAATGTCCGTTGCGGACCCGTGCCGTGACCGCGGCGCCGTTGTTCGCCCGCAACCGGGCCCGCAGCGTCACGCCGGCGAGTTCGGCCCGCGTTCGCTCGGCGGTCTCCGACTCGAAGGCAAGGGCTTCCTCGGCGGCGAGCTGGGCCTGGAGGTCGCCGAACAAGGCTTCCCATCGCATCCCGCCACAGTAGGACCGGCCACCCCTGCGGTCAACGCCTTGTGCACAGGTAGAAAAACCCCTCGACAGCCAGCCCTCAACACGATCAAACTTGGTCAAACGGCATCAAACGGAGGTTGGAGGGATGATGGAACACCGCGCGGAACGCGGGCTGAGGGCCGATGCAGCCATGGGTGCGTGCGTCCTGCTGCTGGGGATCGGCCTGGCTGCCCTCGGCACTGTCCTGCAGGCGCAGCGGGCGCGGGCCGCGGCACGCCACGAAGGTGCGGGCCTTGATGACCTGCTGGCGTCCGCCGCCTCCCTCGCGGGAACAGCGGTCACCGCGTGGTGGTTAATTGGCCTCGTGCTCGCGCTGTTCTCGGCGGCGCTCCAGCGCGCCGGTCACCACCGGCTGGCCGGGGCAACGGCACGGCTCAGCCCATCGTTCCTCCGCCGCCTCGCGGTCGCCGCCTTCGGCGTCCAGCTGATCGCCGCCGCGGCCGCCTCCGCGGCAGACCGACCGCCCGAGCCGGCCTGGTCCGTTTCCCCGCCAGCCCGCGCAGGTGCCGCCAGCCCGAGCCCCGCCGCCGCACCGGTGGCCGGACCACAGGCGGCCGCCGGGGCCGCCCACGCACCGCCCTGGCGCCCGTTGCGGCCGGTGATACCTCCCGGCCTGCTCGCACCCGCGCCGCGCCCGGCCCCTGCAACGGGTGCCCCTGCCGGTTCGGTGGTGGTCCGTGACGGGGACTGCCTGTGGTCGATAGCGGCCCGCCAGCTCGGCCCGGACGCGACCGACGTCGACATCGCCCGTGCGTGGCCGCGGTGGCACGCCGCGAACCTCGCGGTCATCGGGGAGGATCCAAGTCACATCCTCCCCGGCCAGGTCCTCGTTCCTCCCCGCCCCTGAATCCAAAGGAGTCCGCCATGTCAGCCCAGCCCGAGCTCGACCGATCCCGGCCCCCGGCGCCCCGGTACAACGTTCGCCCCGTACCGGTGCTCGAACCCGGCGCCGTCTACGCGCCGGTGATCAAGCTGAACCCGCCGCCGCGGCCGGACCGAGGCACTCCCGCCGGCGGCGGGCAGGTCGTGCCGCTGCGGCGCACCGAAGAGCACCGCGAGGCCTGCCTGCTGGCTCGGAAAATGGCGCTCGCCGCCGTGGAGGTGCTGGCCGGCGTGCGGCAGCCCCAGCAACTCGCCCGGTGGATGGACGCCCGCAGCTACGAAGCCCTTCGCCTCCGCGCCGCGCTGACCGCCCAGCGGCCCGCGTCGGCAGCCGGCGCACTGCATCGCAATCCCGCCATCCGCTCAGTGCACGCGTGCGCGGTGCGCCCGGGAGCGTACGAACTCTCACTCGTCGTCGCCGAGGAACGCCGCGTCCGGGCCGTGGCAATGCGCCTCGAACAGGACGGCGGCGCCTGGAAGGTTGCGGCGCTGGAGATCGGGTGAGCGGACTCCGTGTGCTAGCGGCGCTTCTTCTTGTTGTTCGCGCGCTGGCTGCTGCGCGGCCGGGTGGCCTCGGCCGCTGCGGCGCGGCGCTCCACGTGGGTCTCCACCCCGCCGCCCTCGCTCGGCGCGGTGAACTGCAGCTGGGCAGGCTGCTCCGGCGCCTCGAGACCGGCGGCAACGATCCGCGGCTCGTGCGACGACAGCGCAGCACCCGGGGCGCCGGAGACGACAGCCTCCGCGCCCACGCGCAGGTTCCCCGCGTCGGTCTCGTCCACCGGGGTCACTTCGACTTCCAGGTTGAACAGGAAGCCGATGCTCTCCTCGCGGATCGCCTCCATCATCGCCTGGAACATGGTGAAGCCCTCGCGCTGGTATTCGACCAGCGGGTCACGCTGGGCCATGGCCCGCAGCCCGATGCCTTCCTTCAGGTAGTCCATCTCGTACAGGTGTTCCTGCCACTTGCGGCCCACCACGGAGAGGACGACGCGGCGCTCGAGCTCGCGCATGGCCTCGGACCCGATTGCTTCCTCGCGTGCCTGGTAGGCCAGCTTCGCGTCCGAGAGGATTTCCTGCTTCAGGAACTCGGAGGTAACCCTGGACTTGCCGCCGGCCTCCTCGACAATGTCGTCGACGGTGAGCGACACGGGGTAGAGCGTGCGCAGGTTCGCCCACAGCTGCTCGTAGTCCCAGTCGTCGCCGTGGCCTTCGGCCGTCGCGGCGTCAATCATCGAGGTGAGCGTGTCCTCAAGGAAGAACTGGACCTTCTCGTGCAGGTCGTCGCCTTCGAGGATGCGGCGGCGGTCGCCGTAGATTGCCTCGCGCTGGCGGTTGAGCACGTCGTCGTACTTGAGCACGTTCTTGCGCTGCTCAGCATTGCGCGCCTCGACCTGGCCCTGCGCCGACGCGATGGCCCGGGAGACGAGCTTGGATTCGAGCGCGACGTCGTCCGGCATCGCGGAGCGGCCCATCAGGCGTTCGGCGGCGCCGGAGTTGAACAGCCGCATCAGGTCATCGGTCAGCGAGAGGTAGAAACGGGATTCGCCGGGGTCGCCCTGGCGCCCGGACCGGCCGCGCAACTGGTTGTCGATGCGCCGGGACTCGTGGCGCTCGGTGCCAAGCACGTACAGGCCGCCCAGTTCGAGGACCTCCTCGTGCTCGGCCTTGACGGCTTCCTTGGCCGCCTCGAAGGCCGCCGGCCACGCGGCCTCGTACTCCTCGGGGGTGTCCACCGGGTCCAGCCCGCGCTTGGCGAGCTCCGCCACCGCGCTGAACTCGGCGTTGCCGCCGAGCATGATGTCGGTACCGCGGCCGGCCATGTTGGTAGCGACGGTCACCGCACCCTTGTGCCCGGCCTGGGCGACGATCGCCGCCTCGCGGGCGTGGTTCTTGGCGTTCAGCACCTCGTGCCGGATGCCTTCCTTGGCCAGCTGCTGGCTGAGGTATTCGCTCTTCTCGACGCTGGTGGTGCCCACGAGCACCGGCTGGCCCTTCGCGTGCCGCTCGGCGATGTCCTTGACCACGGCGGCGAACTTGACCACTTCGTTCTTGTACACCAGGTCCGACTGGTCCTTGCGGGCCATGGGCTTATTCGTCGGGATCGGCACCACGCCCAGCTTGTAGGTGCTCATGAATTCCGCGGCCTCGGTCTCGGCGGTACCGGTCATGCCGGAGAGCTTTCCGTACAGGCGGAAGTAGTTCTGCAGAGTGATCGTGGCCAGCGTCTGGTTCTCGGCCTTGATCTCCACCCCTTCCTTCGCCTCGATGGCCTGGTGCATGCCCTCGTTGTAGCGCCGGCCAGCCAGGATGCGGCCGGTGTGCTCGTCGACGATGAGCACTTCGCCGTCCAGGATCACGTAGTCCTTGTCCCGCTTGAACAGTTCCTTCGCCTTGATGGCGTTGTTGAGGAACCCGATCAGCGGGGTGTTCGCCGACTCGTACAGGTTGTGGATGCCGAGGTAGTCCTCGACCTTTTCAATGCCGGACTCGAGCACGCCCACTGTGCGCTTCTTCTCGTCCACCTCGTAGTCCTTTTCGGCTTCGAGACGGAGCACAACCTTCGCGAACTCGCTGTACCAGCGGTTGGCGTCACCCGAGGCCGGGCCGGAAATGATCAGCGGGGTGCGCGCCTCGTCAATGAGGATCGAGTCCACTTCGTCGACGATGGCGAAGTGGTGGCCGCGCTGGACGAGCTCGTCCTTGCTCCAGGCCATGTTGTCGCGCAGATAGTCGAACCCGAATTCGTTGTTCGTGCCGTAGGTGATGTCCGCCTCGTACTGCTCACGGCGGACGGACGGCTCCTGGTTGGAGAGGATGCAGCCGGTGCTCATGCCCAGGAAACGGAAGACGCGGCCCATCAGGTCCGACTGGTACTCGGCGAGGTAGTCGTTGACGGTGACCACGTGCACGCCCTTGCCGGTCAGGGCGTTGAGGTAGGCCGGAGCAGTGGCCACCAGGGTCTTGCCTTCACCGGTCTTCATCTCGGCGATGTTGCCCAGGTGCAGGGCCGCGCCGCCCATGAGCTGGACGTCGAAGTGGCGCATGCCCAGAGTGCGTGAGGCGGCTTCCCGCACCGCCGCGAAAGCCTCGGGCAACAGATCGTCGAGGGATTCGCCGTCCGCCACGCGCGCCTTCAGGCGGTCGGTTTCCTCGCGCAGCTCGGCGTCGGTGAACGATGTGAAGGACTCTTCCAGAGCGTTGATGGACTCCGCGTAGGTGCGCAGTTGCTTAAGCGTCCGCTTGTCACCGGCACGGAGGACTCTCTCGAGAAGTGATGGCACTGAAATTGCTCCCAATCATCGGCTGCCTGAATCTGGCGTGTTCAGTCTACGTGAGTGACGAATGGGCCGTGCCACAGGTTCCCCGCGGCCGGCGCCGGCTCAGGCTGCGGCGACCGCGGCCCCCAGGGCGGCGGCAAGGTCCCCCGCGGGTTCCACCCGCACGTCGGCCAGTCCCATCCACGCAGCCATTTCGCGCAGTTCGGCGGCCAGCTCGACGGCGGTGCCGGCCGGCGCTCCCGGCTCGGCAAATGCGGCCCGCACCAGCAGCGCGCCGGCCGCTCGGTCCGCTTTGAGGTCGACCCGGGCCGCGAGAGTCTCGCCGAGCAGGAACGGCAGCACATAGTAGCCGTGGGTGCGCAGCGCCGCAGGGGTGTAGATGCCGATCCGGTAGTGGAAGCCGAACAGCCGCTCCGTGCGCTGGCGTTCGAAGACCAGCGAGTCGAAAGGGCTCAGCAGCGCCCTGCCGTCCGCGCGCCGCGGGACCACCGCTTCATGGTGCCGGTACAGCGTGGCGTCCCAGCCCCGGACGGTGACCGGCTCCAGCAGTCCACGCCCGGCGAGCTCGCGGACCGCTGCGGCCGTTTCCGTCAGCGGCACCCGGAAATAATCGGCGAAGCACCTGACCGTGCCGATGCCGTGCGCGCGGGCCGCCCTGAGGGTCAGTTCCAGCACGGCCTCCTCCTGGCCGGGTGCGGGAGCCTGGAGCACAGCCGGCGGCAGCACCCGTTCAGTGAGGTCGTACAGCCGCTCGAACTGGGGGTTGCGGGCCGCGGAGCTGATCTGTCCGGTCCAGAACAACGCCTCCATGACCTGCTTCACGACGCTCCAGTTCCAGCCCCAGTTGGTGGTGTTGCGAGGTTCATCGTGCTCGAGCCGGACCTTCATCTGCGAGGCACTCTGCGGGCCGTGGCCTTCCAGTTCGGCGAGCACGCTGCGGGCCAGGTCCGGGTGGGCGTAGAGGATCCGGCGGAAGTAGGCCTCTTCACGGCCGCCCTTCCAGCGCTTCGAGCGTTCAAGGAACAGAGGGTAAAGCTCGGGCAGGATCAGGGACGCTTCGTGGGCCCAGTATTCGACCAGCCGGCGCGGCCTGCGGTGGGCCAGGCGGTGCAGGTCCTCGATGTCGTAGCTGCCCAGCCGGGAGAACACCGGAAGGTACTGGCTCCGGGTGAGGACATTGACCGAATCGATCTGGATCAGCTGCAGCCGTTGCGCAGTGCGGCCCACCGCCCGCGCAGTGGCGGGGCCGGTGGGCCGCCTGCGTGCCAGGCCCTGGGCGTCAAGGGCGATGCGCCGTGCCTGCGACAGGCTCAGCGCTGCGCTCAAGTCATACCTCCGGGTCCGGACTGGTTAGTAGTCCAAGACTAAGCGGTGGCGGCCTCCTCCGCCGCGCGGTACACGAGGGTTTGCTCTTCCACCGGTTCCGAGCCCGCCGGGCACTCCTGGTCGAGGGTGATCACGCCGTAGGTCCAGCCGCGGCGCCGGTACACCACCGAGGGTGCGTTCGTGGCCTCGTCGATGAAGAGGTAGAAGCTGTGGCCGACGAGTTCCATGTTGTCCACAGCGTCGTCGATACTCAGCCGGGCGGCCGGGAACACCTTGCGCCGGATCATGACCGGCGAGTGCGGGCCGGGCGCTGCGCCTTCTTCCCCGGGCTGCACTTCGGTTGCGCCCGCGGCGGTTTCTTCGTAAATGGGCCGGTCGGCGCTGACGGTGGGCAGCGAAGCGGTGGCTTCGCGGACGGCGACCGGTGTGTGGCGGCCGTGGTGGACCTTCTTGCGGTCCTTGGCCCGGCGCAGGCGTTCGAGAAGCTTGTTGTAGGCAAGGTCGAAGGCTGCGAATTTGTCCGCGGCGGAGGCTTCCGCACGGATCACCGGGCCCTTGCCCAGAAGGGTGAGTTCCACGGTGAGCTGCGCGTCTGCCTGCCGCGCTTTCGTTTCCTTTGAGACCTTGGCGTCGAGTCGCTGAATCTTGTCCGCGAGTTGTTCGATCTTGCCGATCTTTTCCCCCGCGTATTCACGGAAGCGGTCCGAGATAGTCAGATTCCGTCCGCTGATCATGAACTCCATGGTGCCCTCCAAATTCCTTCGGTGACACGATAGCGACCGCACTCCCCCCGGTCCTTCGACCTTCCCACGGTCGCTACCGACAGGTACTTTCTGGTTACGGTACCCAGTCCCCACGTTAGTTGACCGCCCCCTCTTATTCACCCTTTCGTCACTTATATTTTTCCCCCGCCTCCGGCGCCTTCCGTGCTGCCCCGCGCCTGCCCCTGAATTCCTGGCCGGGGCGCCGCGCCGGCCGCTGCGAGAACCACGGCACCGGCCACCACGGCTCCTGCCTGACGCAGCGCGCGGGCCGCTTCCGCGGCCGTCGCCCCGGTGGTCAGGACGTCGTCGACCACGACACACGGGACCCCCGCGAGGCGCTGCGTCCAGGATGCCCGCACCCTCAAGGTGCCGCGCACATTGAGCCTTCGCCTCGCCCGGCCGAGCCCCTTCTGCGCCCGTCCGGCAAACGGGCGCCGTGCCCGGTACCGAAGCACCGGCTGGACCCGGCAGCCCCGCGGGAGCCCATCGGTCCGGGCCAGCTCGCGGAGCAGGTCCAGCACCGGGTCGAAGCCGCGGCGCCGGAAGGACCGGCCGCTGGCGGGCACCGGAACCAGCACCATGCCGCCGGCATCCCCCGGGCCGAGGGCGGCCGCCAGGGCACCGGCGAGGCAGCCGGCGAGCACCGGCGCGAGGTCGCCGCGCCCGTGGTTCTTGTAGGCCAGGACCGCGCGGGCGAGCTCCGCGCGGTAATGTCCTGCGGCGACGGCAACCAGCAGCACCCGCCCGTCCGGCTCGACCAGCACCGGGGCAGCAGCCTCCGCCCGGAAAGGCTTCGCGGCGGCGGCCCGCAGCGCCTGGCCGCAGCCGGCGCACAGGGCTGTGTCCTCCGCGCCGCAGCAGGCGCAGTCGGCAGGGAACAGCAGTCCCGCGGCCTCCCGCCATGCACCGGCGGCGAGCGCTGCGAGACGCCGGAACGCGGTGCTCGCTCTCACCGTCCAAGCCTGCGTCCACCGACCCGCGGGCCGGCTGCGGAGCAACGCTCCAGGTGGAACCCGCGCCGAAGTCCCGCCGCTGTGGAGGAGAGCACAAGGCCGCGCCCGCACGCATCCCGGACGACGTCAGCCTGCGAAGGCCGGGTCCTTGATGTCCTTGGCCTGTTCGGCCCACCCGTTGCCGACCCTGATCGACAGCCCCGAGGCGGTCTGGCCGTAGAGGTCCTGCGCCCCGTTGCCGGCACTGATCGAGAGCATGCCCTGCAGGCCGCCCACCTGCGTTGTGTTGCCGTTGAGCCCGAGGATCTGGGGCACCACCATTGCCGTCCCGGAGCCCTTGATCACGGCCACGCTGGTTTCATCGACCCAGACCCCCGAATCAGCTGCCACCGTGGTGCTCAGCGTCAGCGGCGGCGTCAGGTCCTTGGGTGTGCCGTCCGAGCCCTGAACCACGCCGCTGATCTGTATTGCGGTGACGCCGTTGCGGTCCGAGATGACCAGGGCGCGTGCGCCGTCGCGGGAGATGCGCAGGTCCTTGACGGTGCGGCCGACAAGCCACTGTGCCGTGATCGCCACCGCCGGGCTCTGCTGGTTGTCCGCGGCGCCGCGGGGCTGCACGGCGAGCACCTTGCCCGACCCGTCGGCGGCGGCTGTCCAGACCCAGTCCTGCGGGCTGATTGAGGGCGCCGTCAGCTTCGGACCCGTTGCTGCCACCTTGACCTGGTGCCCGGGAACCACTGTCATGAGCTGGCTGCGGTCCCCGGTCAGGAAAGCGAAGAGCCGCTGCGAATAGGACATGGCCGGGCCCCGCGGGGAGTACGCCGCCACCGAGGGCACCCCTTCCAGCCGCGTGGTCTGCGTGTTCTCGTACCGGACGAGCTCGTTGTGCAGGATGCCCACCTGGCTGCCGGCCACCGGCCGGTTCCGCACTGGCTGCGGAACGCTGTCGTCGCGGTTGCCCAGATCGACGTCGCGCTGGTCTGCCCGAAGGGTGACGGCGCTGATCGAGCTGAGGTTCTGCAGCGTGCTCAGCAGCTGGGTCTGCATGCGCTGGCGGTCCCGGATGGAGGAATCCAGGATGTCCTGTGAGGACAGGTCCACGGAGGCGACCCCGGACACCACGGGAACCGAGTCGCGGGCGAGCTTGATCCCGGCCGGGAACGCACTGACAACGGCACCCTTCAGGTACGGCGCAGGCCCGTCCATCAGGGCCCGCACCAGGGAAAAGGCCACCGTCGGCCGGTTCACGAAGAAGCGGATATCCGGCACGAGGTAGAGGTAGGAGGGGTCGTAGTAGTAGAGCGTGTAGGACGAGAACAGGGTGCTGAAGTTGGAGAGCGAAACGAGGATGCCGTCCGGCACCGAGGAGATCCGCCACTGCCCGTCCACCTGCACCAGTTTGATGGCGACGCTTTCCACCGCTCCCGGGGCCGCCTGGGTGGCAACGCCGTCGCCGTCGATCGACTGGGCAAGATTCACATCCACCCGGAAGCTCTCGCTTGACCCGTTGTTCGTGATCTTCGCGTTGTCGCGGTACACCAGGGTCCGCTCGTCCGGCTTCCACGTGCCCGCGAAGCCGGGCGCCAGGAACTGGCGGGCCACTGCGTAGTCGTCCTGTGACCCGGTGCCGGCGCCGAGGAACCCCTCGATGATCGCCTGCTGGCTGGCGCCGGGGACGGGACCTTGCGGAATGAAAGCGAACGGGTTCGAATGCGAAACGCTGTTCTCGGCCTGGCTCGTGCCGACCGGGCCGGACCTCGGGATGGACGCGCACCCCGTGAGGACCAGCAGCAGGGCGGCGAGCAGGACAGCGGCACGGCGCAGCGGGCGGCGCTGTCGTTGCATCGGTGCCCGCGTCGGGACGTGCGTCATGAGGAGGCCTCCACCCGGTGAGTCGTGCCGGCAGGCGCGGGGCCGGGCGCCGGTTGGTCGGGAAGCCCAGGTTGTTCGGCGGGCGCGGACGGGGCGCTGGTGATCGCGGCAGGCACATGCACCCGTCCCGTCCCGGCAACCTGGCCGGGAGGCAGGGGCAGGGGGGACCGGTGGATCACTCCGCCGACCTTCAGCGGGAGGGTCAGCCGGAAGCAGGACCCTTCGTTTTCCTTGCCCCAGGCCTGCAGCCAGCCGCCGTGCAGGCGTGCGTCCTCGGTGGCGATGGAGAGCCCGAGCCCGCTGCCGCCGGTGGTGCGGGCCCGGGCCGGGTCGGCGCGCCAGAAGCGGTCGAACACGCGCGCCACCGCCGCCGGGCTCATGCCGATGCCGTGGTCGCGGACGGCGACGGCGACGGCTTCCTCGTTGGCCGCGACCATGATTTCCACGGGCCTGCCCTCGCCGTGTTCCAGCGCGTTGACCAGCAGGTTGCGCAGGATCCTCTCGATCCGGCGGCTGTCCATCTCCACGATGAACCCGGAGCCGGCGGTGCCGATGTTCACGCTGGACCCACAGTTGTCAGCCAGCGGCTGGGCGTCTTCGACCACCTTCCGGATCAGCGGCAGGATGTCGTGGTACTCCGGGTCGAGCACGGCCGCTCCGGCGTCGAACCGGGAAATTTCCAGCAGGTCCGCCAGCAGGTCCTGGAACCGCTCGACCTGGTGGTAGAGCAGCTCGGCGGAGCGCCTGTTGACCGGATCGAAGCTGTCACGGGCGTCGTGGAGAACCTCCGCGGCCATCCGGACGGTGGTCAGCGGTGTGCGCAGCTCGTGCGAGACATCGGAGACGAAGCGCTGCTGCATCTGGGACAGGTTCGCCAGCTGCGTGATCTGCTCCTGCAGGCTGGCCGCCATGTGGTTGAAGGACGCGCCCAGCCGGGCCACCTCGTCCTCGCCGCGGACCACCATGCGCTCCTGCAGGTGGCCGCCGGCGAGTTTTTCCGACACGATCGCGGCGTGTCGGACAGGGCTGACGACGGCGCGGGTGACGTACCAGGCGATGGCGCCGATCAGCAGCACCAGGACCATGCCGCCGATCCAGAGCACGCCCTGGATGTAATCCAGCGTGTCCTGGGCGTTGGACAGGTCGTAAAGCAGGTAGAGCTCGTAGACACTGCCGTTGAACGTGACCTTGTTGCCGACGGCGATCGCGGGCACGTCCTTCGTCCCGAGCGGGAGGTTGATCGAGCGCCAGTACTGGCCGCTGCCGTTCTGGACGGCCGAACGCAGGTCCTGGGGAATCATCGTGGGCACGATGTTGAAGGAGGCCCGGGTGTCCACCCAGCGGGGCCTCGACGACGGCTGGTTCGGGACCGCGATCAGCAGGAACCGGCGCTGGATTTCCGTGCCCGACCCCTCCAGCAGCGGCAGGGTGTCGTTGACGAGCTTCTGCGCGCTTTGCTGGTCTCCCACCTGGGCGCCGTCGAAAGTCTCCTGAACCTGCTGCACTCCGCGGCGCGTCTCGACCTCGGCCTGCTGCAGGCGCTCGTTGAAGAGGCCGTGCTCGATCTGCGAGGACAGGTAGGCGCCGACAGCGCCGAACGCGGCGAAGGTCAGCACCAGCGTCATCAACACGGTGCGGAACTGCAGCGAGCGGCGCCACCGGTACAGGAAAGCATTGCGCAGCCGCACCAGCGGCCGGGACGCAATTGCGCCGGCGCGCGCGGCCCGTCTCAGCCAGGCCCGGCGGCCGGCCTCGCCCTCCGGTTCGTGGCCCGCTTCCGGCCGGCCCCCGTCCGGCTGGCCCCCGTTCGGCTCAAGGGGAACCGACGCCTGCCGCCGTTGCTGCCGGGCCCGGTAGCGTTCTGTTGCCGATTCCGCCACCAGGTAGAGCGCCACTGCGACCCCGCGCATCAAGGCAGCCAGCGCCAAGGCACGCGAACGCAGCCACGCCCGGAACCGGGCGAGGCTGCTGCCGCCGCTTCCGCTCATTGCGGACTCTCCTTACGAACCCGCCTTGTAGCCGACGCCGCGCACCGTCAGGACGACCTCGGGGGCATCCGGGTCCTTCTCAATCTTCGACCGGAGGCGCTGCACGTGCACATTGACCAGGCGCGTGTCCGCTGCGTGCCGGTAGCCCCAGACCTGCTCCAGCAGCAGCTCCCGGGTGAAAACCTGCCACGGCTTCCGGGCCAGGGCCACGAGCAGGTCGAACTCGAGAGGCGTGAGCGAGATGCGGTCCGGACCCCGCTTGACCGCGTGGCCGGCGACGTCGATCGTGACGTCCGCGATCCGCAGCGTCTCCGGCGCCTTCTGGTCCCCCGGGCGGAGGCGGGCCCGCACCCGCGCCACCAGTTCCGCCGGCTTGAACGGCTTGGGCACGTAGTCATCGGCACCGGATTCGAGGCCGCGGACAACGTCCGAGGTGTCCGACTTGGCGGTGAGCATGACGATCGGGACATCGGAATCGGCGCGGATCGCGCGGCATACCTCGATGCCGTCCATCCCGGGAAGCATGAGGTCAAGGAGCACCAGATCCGGCTTGGACTGCCGGAACACGTCAAGCGCCTGGGCACCGTCGGCGCAGAAGACAGGCTCGAAACCGTCGTTGCGCAGGACGATGCCGATCATCTCCGCCAAGGCCTCATCGTCGTCCACTACAAGAATGCGTGCCTTCATAGTTACATGTTCCCTTATTGCCATGGTGTTGTCGCGCCGGACGGCCGCCCGCAGACGCTAGGTGGAGGACCGATCAAACTATAGGCTAAGGGCAATCACGGACTGGAACCGGTACAGCACGGCCGGAGACCAGGGCCACGACCTGGGGGAGGTTGGAATGTCCGAAGGTTCCGAGCGGGCCGGCAGTGACGGCAGCGCGCCCGGATGGCCGCCGCCCGGCCAGTACGGCCAGCCCGGCCAGCCCGGTCAGTACGGCGGCCAGCCCGGCCAGCCCGGCGGCCAGCCGGGTCAGTACGTCCAGTCGGGTCAGCACGGCGGTCAGTACACGCCTCCGCAGTACGGCGGCCAGCCCACGCCGCCGCAGTGGGGCCAGTATGCGCCTCCGCAGTGGGGGCCGCCGCAGCAGCAGCCGCCTCAATGGGGCCGCCCCGCGCAGGGCTGGGGACCGGGGCCGGGCTACGTGCCGCCGCCCAAGCCGGGAGTCATTCCGCTCCGCCCGCTCGGACTGGGCGAGGTCCTTGACGGAGCCTTCCAGGCGATCCGCCGCAATGCCAAGGCCATGTTCGGTTCGGCACTGATCCTCCAGGTGGCGCTCGTCGCGGTTCCGGCCCTGCTGATCGCTTCCTTTGTCGGCTCCGGCCTGGACCCCGCGTCGCTCCTGCGCGGCGGCGCCGGTCAGAGCCAGGCCGTGATGCTCGCGCTCGGGCTGGTCGGCGCCCTGTTTGTCTCCTCGCTGCTCGGAGCGCTCAGCGTGCTGGTTCTGCAGGGAGCGCTGGTGATCCCGGTTTCCCGGGCGGTGCTCGACCGGCGCACCGGTTTCGGCCAGATGTGGCGCCTGGTCCGGCGGCGGGTCGTTCCGCTGATCCTGCTGGCCCTGCTGTATCTCGCCGCGACCATCGCCGCCTACATGGTCATGGTCATCGCCGTCGTCGGGCTCATCGCCGCGCTGCGCCGGGACGCCGTCGGGCCGGTCATCGTGCTGCTGGTGGGCGCCATGGCCGCCCTGGTTTGGGTCGCCGTGAAGCTCACTCTCGCCCCTGCCGCCCTGGTGCTCGAGGACGCCGGCGTCCTCGAGGCGATCCGCCGCTCCTGGACGCTGACCAAACGCAACTGGTGGCGCACCTTCGGCATCTCCGCGCTCGCCGCGCTCATGGTCGCGGTCATCACGCAAGTGGTGAGCATTCCTGTCTCCTTCGCTGTAGGGGCTGTGGTGCACCTGGTGGCGCCCGCGGCCTCCCCCGCCGCCGCCCTGTCGGCAACCCTGGTCTCGACCGCGATCAGCGCCGTGCTCACCAGCGTGGTGGCGGCCGTGGGCACCGCCTTCCAGTCGGGCGTGATGGCTTTGATCTACGTGGACCTGAGAATGCGGCGCGAGGGACTCGACCTTGTCCTGATGCGGGAAGCGGAGGCAGGAGCGGACGATGGCGGCCTTCCCGGCCGGCCCCGGGCGTACCCGCTGCCCCACCCCGGCCCGCTGGGCTGACAGGGCGCACCGCGATGCTGATCCGGGCTGCCGGTGCCGTGCCGTGCGACATCCCCGTGCTGCCCGACGCGGGAGAAGCCCGGCGCTGGGCTGCGGAGGAACTGGCGAAGGACGCCTACCGGAAGGCCAAACCGGGCTGGGTTGGGCAGCTGCTGGACCAGCTGCAGCACTGGTTGCAGGATGCGCTCGGCTCCGTCCGGGCCATCGACCCCAACCTGGGTGCGGTCCTGGCGCTCATGCTGGTCCTGGTCGTCGCCGCCGTCGCCGTCTGGCTGGTGCGTCCCCGGCTGAACCCGCGCCGCAGCGCGCCCGCCGCCGTCTTCGATGAGGACACCGCAGGCACCGCCCGGGAGCACCGTGCCCGCGCGGCCCGTGCCGCAGCCGCGGCTGACTTCTCCAGCGGCGTGCTGGAACTGTTCAGGGCCCTCAGCCGGGCGGCGGAGGCCCGCGACATCCTCCAGCCCCGGCCGGGCCGGACCGCCGACGAAACGGCCGCCGCCCTCGGCGCCGCCTTCGAGGGCCACCGCACTGCACTCAACCGGGCGGCGGAAGCGTTCAACGCCGTGCGCTACGGGCGGGCCACCGCCTCCCAGCGCGACTACGAGGCACTGCGCGTGCTGGACGCTCAGCTGGAAGCCGCGCGCCCTGCGTATGCCGCCGCGACGGGGTGGATGGTGCCGCGGTGACGGCCGCGGCAGGCACGGCGCAGGACACGGCGCAGGACACGGCGCAGGACACGACGCCGACGGCCCCGGCCGGCGGCGTGCGCGGGAAGCTGCGCCGGCACCGGTTCTGGCTCATTGCGGGTTTCCTGCTGGCCGCGGCCCTGCTGCTGTCCTATGCCGCCGGCACGGCAAAGATGGACGCCCGTGTGCTATCCCCGGGCAACCCCGGGCCGGACGGCGCCATGGCAGCGGCCGGGATTCTGCGCAGCCGCGGCGTCGACGTGCAGACCTCCGACAACCTCGACCGCACCCGGGAACTGGTGCACACCAAGGGCGCCGCAGCCGTGACCGTGCTGGTCGCGGATGACCTCGGCTACCTGCATGCGGCGCAGGTCCGCGAGCTGGCGGGCACCGGAGCCCGGCTGGTCCTGCTGGCACCCGGGGTGCAGGCCCTTTCCGGCGCCGGGGCGGGAATCAGCGCGGCCGGCGTCGCCCCGGACGGGCAGACCGAGGCGCAAGCGGGCTGCACTGCACCGGATCCGCAGGCGGCTGGCAGCGTCTCCGCCGGGCACGGCTTTCTTTACCGCGGGCCGGTGGTGTGCTTTGCGTCGCCCTCCGGCAGCGACGGCGCCCCCGGCAGCTACGCCGCCAGCGCCGACGGGAGCATCGTGGCGCTCGGCAACGTGCAGGTGCTTCAGAACGCCCGGCTGGACCAGCTCGGCAACGCAGCGCTGGTGCTGCGCACGCTCGGGTCGCGGCCAACGCTGGTCTGGTACCAGCCCGGGCTGAGGGATGCGCAGCCTGCGGCCGGCAGCGCCTCGCTCCCGGAACTGATGCCGCAGTGGGTCACTCCGGTGTCGGTGTGGCTGCTGCTCGCCGGCGTCGCCGCCATGCTCTGGCGCGGCCGCCGGACCGGCCCGCTCGTTCCGGAACCGCTGCCGGTGGTGGTCCGCGCCGCTGAAACAGTCGAGGGAAGGGCGCGCCTCTACCAGGGCGCACGCGCCGTCGACCGCGCGGCCGCGAGCCTGCGGGCCGGCGCCCTGACCCGCCTCTCGCGGCATTTCCGGCTCGACCGGTCCGCGCCGGCCGAAGCCGTGGCCGCAGCCACCGCGGAACGGACCGGGCGCCCCGGCTCCGAGGTTGCCCGGATCCTGCTCACCGAACGCCCCGCAACAGATTCGAGCCTGCTCCACTGGGCGCAGGAACTGGACACCCTGGAGAAAGAGGCCACCCGGCAATGAACGAACAGCACACCGACTTCGACCCCGCGGTGGCCCCGGACGACGCACCGGAGCCCTCCCCCGCAGCACCTGCCGCGGACGAGTCCGCCCGCCAGGCACTGCTGCGGGTGCGCGCCGAGGTCGCCAAGGCCGTGGTGGGGCAGGAACCAACAGTGACCGGTCTGCTGATCGCCCTGCTGGTCCGCGGCCACGTGCTGCTCGAAGGGGTGCCCGGCGTCGCCAAGACGCTGCTGGTGAGGGCGCTCTCCGCAGCCTTGGACCTGGAGACCAAACGAGTCCAGTTCACGCCGGATCTGATGCCCGGGGACGTGACCGGTTCGCTCGTCTACGACGCCCGCACTTCCGACTTCAGCTTCCGCGCCGGGCCGGTCTTCACCAATCTGCTGCTGGCTGACGAAATCAACAGGACGCCGCCGAAGACCCAGGCCTCGCTGCTGGAGGCCATGGAGGAGCGGCAGGTTTCGGTCGACGGCGTGTCCCGGCCGCTGCCGGACCCCTTCATCGTCGCGGCGACCCAGAACCCGGTGGAGTACGAGGGCACCTACCCGCTCCCCGAGGCGCAGCTGGACAGGTTCCTGCTCAAACTCACCCTGCCGCTGCCGGACCGCGGGGACGAAATCGAAGTGGTCCGCCGCCACAGCGCCGGGTTCGACCCGCGCGATCTCGCTGCCGCCGGCGTCCGCGCCGTGGCCGGCGCCGCGGAGCTTGACCGGGCGCGGAACGCGGTGGCCCGGGTCACGGTCGCGCCCGAGGTGCTCGGCTACATCGTCGACATCGCGCGGGCCACCCGCAGCGCGCCCTCCTTCCAGCTCGGGGTCTCGCCGCGCGGGGCGACTGCCCTGCTGGGCACGGCGCGGGCGTGGGCGTGGCTCTGCGGCCGCGGTTTCGTCACGCCCGACGACGTCAAGGCGCTGGCGCTTCCGACGCTCCGGCACCGCGTCGGGCTGCGGCCTGAGGCCGAGATGGACGGCGTCAGCGCGGACGGCATCCTCGGCTCGATCCTCGCCTCCGTTCCGGTTCCCCGGTAAACGGCACCGCCTGCGGCAATGGCACTGACCGGACGTTTCCTGATCCTCGCCCTGGCCTTCACCGTGCCCGTCGGGCTCTTTCCCGTGCCCGGAACCATCCTGTGGTCGCTGCTGGTCCTGCTGGTCCTCGTCCTGGTCGATCTCGCCCTCGCCGCCAGTCCCCGCCGTCTCACCCTGACGCGGGACCTGCCGGGCTCGGTTCGGCTCGGCGAAGCCTGCACCGCCGGCCTGGTTCTGCTGAACGACGCCGGGCGCAGCCTGCACGGTGTCGTCCGGGACGGTTGGCAGCCCTCCGCCGGTGCCGTCGACGCATTGCAGCCGCTCACGGTGCCGGCCGGCGAACGGCGCCGGCTGGCGGTCCACCTGGTCCCGCTGCGCCGCGGGGACCTGCATGCCCGGCACGTGACCGTGCGCTCAGAGGGTCCGCTGGGCCTCGCGGCACGGCAGCGGACCATCCCCTGCCCCGGCCGGCTGCGTGTGCTGCCGCCGTTCAGGTCCCGGCGCCTGCTGCCCTCGAAGCTGCGCCGCCTGCGCGAACTGGATGGCCGTGCCGCAGTGCAGATCCGGGGAGCCGGCACCGAGTTCGACTCGCTGCGCGACTATGTGCGTGGCGACGACGTGCGGTCCATCGACTGGCGGGCGACCGCGCGCCGCCAGTCGGTCGTGGTGCGCACCTGGCGGCCCGAGCGGGACCGGAAGGTGGTGATCGTGCTGGACACCTCCCGCACCTCCGCCGCCCGCGTCGAGGACGAGCCGCGGCTGGACACAGGCATCGAAGCTGCGCTGCTGCTGGCCGCCCTGGCGGAACGCGGCGGGGACCGGGTGGCGTTCCTGGCGTTCGACCGTGCTGTCCGGGCCCGCGTCGAGTCCGCATCCAAGGGCAGCACACTCAGCCGGCTGGTGAATGCTGCCGTTCCGCTGGAACCACGGCTTATCGAGCTGGACTGGGACCGGCTGCCCGCCGAGGTCGAGGCTGTCGCGGGCCATCGGAGCCTGGTGGTACTGCTGACATCGCTCGACGCCGGCGGAGCGGAGGAAGGGCTGGTTCCCGCGGCTGCCCGCCTTGCGGGACGGCACGTGGTCGCCGTCGCCTCCGTGCGGGACCCGCTGCTCGGGCGGCTGCTCACCGGGCGCACCTCCGCCAGCGACGTCTACCGCGCGGCGGCCGCGGAGCGGTCGGTGCTGGAGCGCAGCGCGCTGGCGGACGCGCTCCGGGGGGCCGGGGCGGAAATCGCGGACGCCGAACCGCACCAGCTGCCCTCGGATCTGGCGGACCTGTACATCCGGCTCAAGGCTGCCGGCCGGCTCTGAGGAACACAGCTTGGTCACCTAGACTGGGCCCGTGCCGCCGATCTCTGTTGTCTTCTCCAGCTGGACCTTCGATGGCACGGCCCTGTGCCTGATCCTGGCCAGCGCCGTGCTGTACGGTGCCGGTCTGCGGGCGGCGCGGCGCCGGGGCCGGCACTGGCCGCTGTGGCGTTCAGCCGCCTTCTACGTGCTGGGCCTGGGATCCCTGGCGTGGCTGGCGTTCGGCTTCCCCGGGGCGTTTTCGGCCCAGCTGCGGTGGGCCTTCGCGTTGAAGATCTCGCTCCTGCTCTTCGTCGTCCCCTTGCTCGTCGGCCTCGGGCGGCCCATCTCGCTGGCACGGGCGGCGCTCCCCGAGCGCGGGACAGCACGGCTGGATGCCGTACTGTCCAGCCGGCCGGTGCGCCTGGCCAGCAACTCGTTCGTGGCTCCGCTGCTCGGGCTGGCCTTGTTCTCGACCTTCCTCACCCCTGCCTTCTACACGCTGCGCACCAATCCGCTCGCGGAAGCGGTGCTGACCGTCGCCGTGCCGCTGCTCGGGCTGCTCTTTGCGCTGCCGATCATCGAGGAAGGCGACTTCGCCCGCTCGAGCGCCCTGATCACCCTCGAGTTCGTGTACGTCTTCATTGAGCTGCTGGCCGACGCCGTCCCCGGCATCCTGCTCAGGCTCAATGGGCATGTGCTCGACGGGGCGGGCCCCGTCGCCAACGGCCTGGCCTGGTTCCCCTCGCCGCTGCGGGACCAGCAACTGGCCGGGGACCTGCTGTGGTTCATCTGCGAGGCTGTGGACCTGCCGCTGATCATCCTGATGTTCATGCGGTTCTCCCGCAGCGACAAACGCGAGGCGCGCAGCTTCGACGAACTGAGCGACGAAGAGATGGACGCCCTCGCCGATGAGCACCTGCGGCGCCGGGGCTGAACGAATGGAATCCCTGTACCGGAAGGTGCTCGGCCCGGCCTTCGGGCGGTTGCAGCCCGAGCTCCAGGAATACTTCTCGCTGTTGCCCGGCAGCGGCAGCTACGGTGTCGGCACCGGCACGTTCGACGTCGCCGGGTGCCCGCAGGCGTGGCTGCGGCCGCTGCTGCGGCCGGCCGGACGCGAGGAAGCCTTCTTCCCTGAGTACGGCACGAACATCGGCTTCCGGATCGAAAACCACTCCCATCTGGATCCCTTCGGCCGGCCCTCGCTGACCGCCCGCCGCGAAATCCGCTTCCCGCGCGTCACCCGGATCTTCAGCGACACCACGAGCCTGGATACGCGGCTGGGGCTGCTCGACTATGTGGGCGCGTACCGCCGGCTGGTAACGGACCTTGAGCTGAGCGTCACCGCCGAAGGCTACCTGCGCGGGGTCTCACAGAAGTCGCGGGCGCTGCTGGGCCCGCTACGGGTTCCGTTGCCCGCGGCCCTGGATGCCAAGGCCTACGCGGAACAGCGCTGGGACGCGGCCGCGGGCAGGTTCCGCATCCAGGTCAAGGTGATCCAGCCCCTGCTCGGCACGGTGCTGGTGTATGCCGGAGCGTTCGACTACCGGCTTCAGGAGTATGCCGCCGGCAGCCCCGAAGGCCGAGGCGCGCCGGGGTCCCTGCCGCCCGCGGTGCAGCCGCGGGCGTGGCACGCCCAGGGCTGAGCCCCGCTGCCGGCGCCGCAACGGGTCATCCGTGACGGATCTGGTCCAGCGCGTCCGCCGTTGCCGTGAGCCGGGTCAGGACCTGCCGGGCGGCCGACGGCGCGAAGTGCTCCAATCCACCCGCGGTGGTGAGCCGCACCGACGGCAGCGCCGTCACCGGTAGGCCCAGCCTGCGCCACGGCCCTTCCACCGCGGCGACCAGGGCACTGACCTGCGGCGGGGCGGCCGCGCCGGCGGCCACAACACCGGCCCAGAAGAGCTTGCCCGACTCGACAGCGCCGGCCACGGTCTCCCACTGCGCAGCGGGCAGGCCCTCCACGGCGCACCCGGCCGCGTCAGCACTGGAGGCGAAGGCCAGCTCCAGGCTGCGTCCGGCGGCGGGCACGATCAGCGCCACCTCGGCGGCGCCGGCGGTCCGCGCCGCCTCCAGCACCCGTTCCCAGGCCGCGGCCACCTCGGCCCGCGCCACCGCGCGCAGGGTGCGGTAGCCGCTGGCCGTCGGGACGGTTCCGGCCAGCACCGACTCGAGCTCCGGCTCGTCCAGCTGCAGCACCAGGCGGGCGCCGGGGACGGCCGCCGCGGCCACCCTCAGGTGGTCCGCCAGACCCGCTGCGAGGGAGTCGGCCAGTTCACGGCGCGCCCCGGCGTCGAGCAGCACCCGCTCGCCGGAGTGCAGGTACAGGTTGGCGGCCAGCGAGAGCGGGCCGCGGAGCTGGAGCTTGAGCTCGCGGGCCGGCTGTTCCTCGGTCCCGGCGGTGTCGGCCAGCACGTTGATATCCGAGGCGAGCAGTGACGCTCCGCGCCGGCTGTCCCTTCCCGGGTGCGGCACCAGCCGCCAGCCGTGCGGCTGCAGGTCCACCGGCAGGTCCACCAGCACCGAAGCGGTCCGCCCGACGGCGTCGGCTCCCGGTCCGCGCGCCGGCAGCTCGGGCAGGAACGGCAGATGCGGGCTGCCCAGCTCGCCGCGGATGGCCCGAGTCGCCTCCGGGACGTCGGTCCCGGGCCACGGGCCGGCCGCCGTGGCGGTGACCTGGGCGGGCCGGTCCGGGGTGGCCGCCTCGCTTGCCGGCACGCTACTTCCCGGCGCCGTTGGCGTGCGTTTCGGAGATGTCCTGGTGGTGCCGGATGACCTCGCTGATGATGAAGTTCAGGAACTTCTCGGCGAAGGTCGGGTCCAGGTGCGCGTCGGCGGCGAGGGCGCGCAGGCGGGCGATCTGGGCGACCTCACGGTCCGGGTCCGACGGCGGCAGCTGGTGCTTGGCCTTGAGGATCCCGACCCGCTGGGTCGCCTTGAACCGCTCGGCAAGGATGTGGATGAGCGCGGCATCGAAGTTGTCTATGCTGCCGCGCAGCGCGAGCAGCTCGGCCATCACCGCCTCGTCCACCTTGCCGGTGAGGGAACTGGCGGCCGGATCGAAGAAGGAGTCGTCGGAAAGTGCCTGCGGCGTCTGCTCGGTCATGCCTTTCAGTCTAGGGTCTCCCCCGGGACCGTCCCGCTCGCCGGGGCCTGCGTTACGTGCCGGAACGACGACGGCGGCCGCCCGGTGTTCCGGACGGCCGCCGTCGTGGCCGGAGGCGTCAGCCGCCGACGAGGGCGCGGTGCGCCTCGCGGCGGGCCGCCTGTTCCTGCGGGTCAGGGACCGGAAGCGACGCGATCAGCCGCTTGGTGTAGGCGTCCTGCGGGTTGCCCATCACCTGGCTGCCGATGCCTTGCTCCACGAGCTTGCCCTTGTAGAGCACGCCCACCCAGTCCGAGAGCATGTCCACCACTGCCAGGTCGTGGCTGACGAACAGCGCCGCGAAGCCGAACTCGGCCTGGATGTCGCGGAACAGCTCGAGCACCTTGGCCTGCACGGACACGTCCAGCGCCGAGGTGGGCTCGTCCGCGATCAGCAGCTTCGGGTTCAGCGCGAGGGAACGCGCCAGCGAGGCGCGCTGGCGCTGGCCGCCGGAGAGCTCGTGCGGGAACCGTTCGGCGTATTCGGCCGGCAGCTGGACGGCGTCGAGCAGCTCCGCCACCCGCTGGCGCACCGAGGCCGGGGAACGGTCCTCGTGGATCAGGATCGGTTCGGCCACGCAGTCACCGATGCTCAGGTGCGGGTTGAACGAGGCCGCCGGATCCTGGAAGACGAATCCGATGTCCTTGCGCAGCGGCTTGAAGGTGCGTTCCTTGAAGCCGAGCATCTCGTAGCCGAGCACCTTCAGGCTGCCGCCGCTGATCCGGGTCAGGCCGGCGATGGCACGGCCGATGGTGGTCTTGCCCGAACCGGATTCACCCACCAGCCCGTAGACCTCGCCGGCGGAGATGCTGAACGAGACGCCGTCGACCGCCCGGAAACCGGGCGAGCCCAGGCGTCCGGGATATTCGATGAGAAGGTTCCGGGCCTCGACGAGCACCTCGGCATTCCGGCCGGCACGTTCGGTCACCCCGGCCGATGCCGAGTTGCGGCCCAGGTGCGGTACGGCCGCGAGCAGCTTCTTCGTGTAGTCCTGCTGCGGCGCGGCGAACAGCCGGGCGGCAGGCGCTTCCTCCACGACATCGCCCTGGTACATGACCACGACGCGGTCGGCGAGGTCGGCGACGACGCCCATGTTGTGGGTGATCAGCACGATCGAGGTGCCGTACCTGTCGCGCAGGTCGCGCAGCAGTTCGAGGATTTCGGCCTGCACTGTCACGTCCAGCGCCGTCGTGGGCTCGTCGGCGACGATTAGCCCGGGGTTCAAAGCCAGCGCTGCGGCAATGACCACCCGCTGCTTCTGGCCGCCGGAGAACTGGTGCGGGTAGTAGTCCACCCGGCGCTCCGGTTCGGGGATGCCCACCTTGCGCAGCGCCTCGACGGCCAGGTCGCGGGCCTGCTTTTTGCCCGGCTTCTTCCCGTCACGGGCATGGGCGCGCAGGCCCTCGGCGATCTGCCAGCCCACGGTGTAGACGGGGTTCAGGGCCGTGGAGGGCTCCTGGAACACCATGGCCACGTCTTCGCCGCGGATCCGGCGCAGTTTCTCCGCCGAAACTGAAATGACGTTGTTGCCGCGGATCAGGACGGTGCCGGAGCTGATGGCCGTCTCCGGCAGCAGACCCAAAATGGTTTTCGCCGTGACGGTCTTGCCGGAGCCTGACTCGCCCACGATGGCGAGCACCTCGCCGGGTTCGACCTGCAGGCTCACGTCCTTGACCGCACGCACATCGCCGGCGTCGGTCGCGAAGGTGACCTTCAGGTGCTCGATGTCCAGCACCGGGCCGCCCGCCCGGGCGGCGGGCGCCGCCGTCGTCGTGTTCTCGCTCATGCTTGGTTCCTCGCTTCCGCGTCCGCGGCCGGCTGCGGCGCCTGGACGGCCGGGCCGCCCTTCTGTGCGCCGGGCTTCTGGGCGCTGCCCGCTCGGCGGCGCCCGCGCAGGCGCGGATCGTTCAGGTCGTTCATGCTCTCGCCCACCAGGGTCAGTCCCAGCACGGTGAGCGCGATGGCTGCACCCGGGAAAATGCCCGTCCACCAGATCCCCGCGGTCGCGTCGGCGAGCGCCTTGTTCAGGTCGAACCCCCACTCCGCGGCGGACGTTGGCTCGATGCCGAAGCCCAGGAAGCCCAGCGCGGCCAGCGTCTGGATGGCCTCGGAGGCGTTGAGCGTGAAGATCAACGGCAGGGTGCGGGTGGCGTTCTTGTAGATGTGCCGGCTCATGATGCGCAGGTTGGACGCGCCGACCACCTTGGCCGATTCGACGAACGGCTCGGCCTTCAGCCGGATCGTTTCGGCGCGGATCACCCGGAAGTACTGCGGGATGAACACCACGGTGATCGAGATCGCGGCGGAGAAGATGCCGCCCCACAGGCTGGACTGGCCCCGGCTGATCACGATCGACATGACGATCGCCAGCAGCAGGGTCGGGAAGGCGTAGATGGCGTCCGCCACCACGACGAGGATCCGGTCCAGCCAGCCGCCGAGGTAGCCCGAGAGCAGGCCCAGCGCGACGCCGATGAAGATGGACATGATCACCGCGACGACGATGACTTCCAGCGCGGTCTGCGCCCCCCAGACGACCCGGGAGAACACGTCGTAGCCGCCGACGGTGGTGCCCCACAGGTGGGTGCCCCCGGGCGCGGCCTGCGCCGGGAAGTTGCCGTTCGCGTCGCCGATCTGGTTGAAGCTGTACGGCGCGATCAGCGGCCCGAAGATGGCCGTGAGGATGAACAGGCCCGAGAGCACGAGCCCGGTGATCAGCATCCCCCGCTGCAGCCCGACGCTCTTGTTCAGGTGGGAAATGACCGGCAGCCGGCCAATCAGGCTTTGCTTCGCCATGTCAGTACCTCACCCTCGGGTCGATCAGTGCCGCGACAATGTCAACGATGAAGTTGGAGACAGCGACGATGACGGCGAGGAGCACCACAATGCCCTGCACAGCCACGAAGTCGCGCGCCTGCAGGTAGCTGGCCAGGGCCAGCCCCAAGCCCTTCCACTCGAAGGTGGTCTCCGTGAGCACGGCCCCGCCGAGCAGCAGCGCGATCTGCAGGCCCATGACGGTGATCACGGGGATCAGGGCCGGCTTGTAGGCGTGCTTGGTGACAAGGCGGTATTCGCTCACGCCGCGGGAGCGGCCGGCTTCCACATAGTCCTTGCCGAGGGTGCCGATCACGTTGGTGCGGACCAGGCGCAGGAAGATGCCGCCGGTGATCAGACCCAGCGCCAGGGCGGGCAGCACCGAGTGTGAGACGACGTCGCCGAACGCCGGGAAGTTGCCCGAGCGCAGCGCGTCGAGCCAGTAGATGCCGGTCGGAGCGCTCAGCCCCTGCAGTTCCAGTTCGGTGCTCACGTTCGCCCGGCCCGCGACCGGGAACCAGCCCAGGGCGGTGGAGAAGAAGAGCTTGAACAGCAGGCCGGTGAAGAACACCGGCGTGGCATAGGAGAGGATGGCGAAGAGCCGCAGCACGGCGTCCTGCCACTTGTCGCGCCGGTACGCGGCGACCAGGCCCAGCGGGATGCCGATGAGCAACGCGATGACCAGCGAGTTGATGACCAGTTCGAGCGTGGCGACGCCGTACGTGGTCAGGACCTCCGTGACCGGACGGTCATCGGAGATGGTCCGGCCGAAGTTGCCGGTGAAGACCTGGCCAAGGTACTCGAAGTACTGCACGAGCACGGGCCGGTCGTAGCCGGCGTCGTGGATGCGCTGCTGGAGCTGCTCGGCCGGAAGGCGGCCGCCGAGGGCCGCGGTGATGGGGTCGCCCGTGATCCGCATCAGGAAGAACACCAGCGTCACAAGGATCAGGATGGTCGGGAAGATCAGGAGGAACCTGACCAGGATGTACTTGCCCAGTCCCCCGCCGGACTTCGTTGTCTTTTGCGGCATCAAGCCGTCGGCGTCGGTCGGCGGCGCCTCAATGAGAGTTGTCATGGTTACCTAAGGAATACCTAGCATGTCGGTGGCGGCCCCCGTGGTACGAGGGTAATGCCAGCTCAGTGTTTGCGGAACGCAAGCGGAAGGCGGGGACATCTTGTGGACGCCCCCGCCTCCCGTGTTACTGCATGTCTGTTACTGCATGTGGTTCGCTGTGGCGCGTGCCGGTCCTACTTGGACAGGACGCCCAGGCGGAACTTGAAGGACGCGTCGAGCGTGTTGTCCACGCCCTGGACCTTGCTGCCGGCCACGGCGATCTGCGCGCCCTGCAGCAGCGGCAGGGTGGAGAGGTCCTTGGCGACCGCATCCTGGATCTCGCCGATCTGCTTCTCACGCGCCGCCTTGTCCGGGTTGACCTGCTGCTTGGCGATCAGGTCCTGCACGGTGGCGTTGTCGTAGTGGTTCTTCAGGAAGTTGTCCTTCGTGAAGAACGGGGTCAGGTAGTTGTCCGCGTCCGAGTAATCCGGGAACCAGCCGAGCTGGTAGACCGGGTACACGTCCTTGGTGCGGTCCTTGGAGTAGGTGACCCACTCGGTGGACTGCAGGTTGACCTTGAACAGACCCGACTTCTCCAGCTGGTCCTTGACCAAGGCGTACTCGTCGCCCGAGGACTTGCCGTAGTGGTCCGGGTTGTACTGCAGGTTCAGGCTGACCGGGGTGCTGACGCCGGCGTCCGCGAGGGCCTTCTTGGCCTTGTCTGCGCTCGGCTTGCCCGAACCGTCGCCGTACATGCTCTTCAGCGGCTCGGTGGCGCCCGGGAAGCCCTGCGGCACGTAGGAGTAGGCCGGGGTGTAGGTGCCCTTGTAGACCTGGGTCGCGATGGCGTCGCGGTCGACGAGGTCGGCCATGGCCTGGCGCACGGCAAGGGCCTTGGCCGGGCTGGCGTCGGCGGTCTTGGCACCGAACGGCATGGTGTCGAAGTTGAAGACGATGTAGCGCAGCTCGCCGCCCGGTCCCTTGTGCACCTTGACGCTGCTGTCCTTGCTCAGGTCCTCGACGTCGGTGGCTGTCAGGCTGCGCGAGGCAACGTCGATGTTGCCCTTCTGCACATCCAGCTTCAGGTTGTTCGAGTCCGCGTAGTACTTGATGTTCACCGAGTCGGTCGCGGGCTTGCCAAGCAGGCCCTGGTAGCCGGAGTAGGCCTTGAAGCTGACCAGCTCGTTCTTCTTGTAGCTGTCAATCGTGTACTGGCCCGCGAAAGCCTTCGACTTGACGATGTCCTCATCGGACATGACCTTGTCCGCCGGGAAGACCTTGTGGTCCACGATCGGGCCGGCCGGGCTGGTCAGCACCTGCGGGAACGTCTGGTCATTGCCCTGCTTGAGCTTGAAGACGACGGTGGTGGCGTCCTTGGCCTCCACGCTGTCGAGGTTGCTCAGCAGCGACGACGGGCCGTTGTCGTCGTGGATCTTCAGCTGGCGGTCGAAGCTGAACTTCACGTCGGCGGAATCGAGGGAGTCTCCGTTGGCCCACTTCAGTCCGGGCTTCAGCTTGACGGTGTACTCCTTCGGGGAGGTGAAGGAGGCGGACTCGGCGATGTCCGGCTGCGGTTCGGCCGAGCCCGGCTTGGAGTTCAGGACGAACGGGTAGATCTGGTTCATGACCATGAACGATCCGTTGTCGTAGGAGCCGGCCGGATCGAGGAAGGTGACCTTGTCCGTGGTGCCGAGAGTGATCGGGCCGCTGCTGCTTCCGCCCGATGCGGAGCCGCCGCCAGCGGGGCCCGTGCAGGCCGTCAGCGCCAGCGCGGAAATCCCCGCGAGGGCTGCAAAAGCGCGCAGCCCTGTCATGTTCTTCATCATTGGGTGATCTTTCTGTTCGATCAAAACAATGTGAGGCCTGTTGCAGACCTCACACTCGTGATGCCTAGATTCAACCAGATGCTGGAACGAGATTGCCTACCGGGCAGTAATCCGATGCGAGAATTTAACCCAAAATCAACATGTCAGACCTCTGCGCGGCTTTCGGCGCCGGCCGGCCCGTGCGGAATCAGCGGCCGGCGAAGGGCACCCGGCTGAAGCTGAGCACGTCGGCGCCGCGCCCGCGTACCCCGTCCGGGGCCACCTCCACGCGCAGATAGTCCGTGGCCCGGGAAGAGCCGTCGATCGTGATCCGCTGCAGGTTGTCGGCGTGGCCCGGCTCCGAGTAGAAGTCCAGCCATTTCGAGCCGGCGGCGAGCGGCCTGTCCGTGTTGTACACGTGGCTGTCCCCGTTGAAGAGGTAGACAGGGCCGTCGAAGCTGTTCGACTCTCGGACCAGCGCGTCCACGATCGGCTTGAAGGCACTGAATTCGTTCCAGGTCACGGCCCAGGTCGGGTCGAACATGTCCGCCTGCTGCATGACGACGACGGCGCGGTCCTTGCGCTGGCGGGCCGCGGCGAAGGTGGAGTGCAGTTCGGCGATGACGGCGGCCGTCCGGGAGGCGACCTCCGCCTGCTGCTCAGGAGTGGGCGCCGACTTGCCCAGGCCCGTCCACGGGTCCAGCGAGTTGTTGCTGCCGGGCACGTTCACGGCGGTGAAGGCTACCCGGTTGCGGGTGAACTGCACGTTCTCCGGCAGCCCCCGTGCGGCCTGGGACCTCACCGGCATGGTGGCGCCAAGCGTGGTGCCGGGACGGGCGAAGAAGGTCCTGCGGATCTTGTCCAGCCGTTCCAACGGGTTGTAGCCGCCGTTGTTCGGCCGGTGGCAGTCCGTCCATTCGTTGTCCCCCGGTGTGTAGACCAGCGGGTGGGTGAAGGTGTCAAAATCGGTCTTGATCCGCGCGAAGTAGGCATCGCTGCACACCGTGGAGCCGTTCTTGATGTCGCCCAGGTGCGAGACGAAGGAGAGGCCCCGGTCCGCGTTCAGGTCCCGGATGTGCGAGGGGAAGGAAGCAACTGCTGCGTCGCCGTAGGGGGTGTCACCAATGACCGCGAAGCTGAAGGAATCCGCCCCGGCGTCCTGTGCCGTGGCCGGTGGACAAGTCAGGGCCGATCCCAGCAGCACTGCTGCGGCTGCCGCCGCAAACTTCGAGATCGCACGCATCGTTCCTCCACCGGTCGTTCGCAACTGTTCCGGGACAGAAGCTACCGAGGCAGGGCGACGCCCGGGACACGCCAGGGTGAACAGCAGGCAACGGGCGCGCGACGGCGCGGCTACAGCGCGGCGCGGGCCAGGGAGCGGGCGGCGTCGATCGTGGCCTGGCCAAGCACGCGCGTGCCCTGGTACAGCACCACGGTCTGGCCGGGGGCGACGCCGCGCAGCGGCTCGTCCAGGGTGACGACCAGCTGTTCGGAGCCGTCGGTTCCGGTCTCGACGCAGGCGGAGGCCGGAACCGGGTCCCCGTGGGCGCGGACCTGGGCGTGGCAGGCGAAGCTCTCCGAGCGGGCGCCGGCGGTGCCGGCGACGGCCGAAACCTCGGCGACGGGCAGCCCTGCCCAGGAAAGCTTGATGCCGCGGATCTCGTCGATGGCCAGCAGATGCTCGGGTCCGACGACGACCTTGTTCTCCTTCGGCCGGATCTCGAGCACGAAGCGCGGCTTGCCGTCCGCGGCGGGCGTGCCGAGCTTCAGGCCGCGGCGCTGCCCCACCGTGAACGCGTTGGCGCCCTCGTGGGCGCCGACCTTCGTGCCGCTCTCGTCGACGATCTCGCCGGGCTGCATCTGGATCTTCTCTGCCAGCCAGCCGCGGGTGTCGCCGTCGGAAATGAAGCAGATGTCGTGGCTGTCCGGCTTGTTGGCCACGGACAGGCCGCGGCGTTCAGCTTCCGCGCGCACCTCCGCCTTGGACGGAGTGTCGGCAAGCGGGAACATCGAGTGTTCGAGCTGCTCGGCGGTCAGCACACCCAGCACGTAGCTCTGGTCCTTGGCCCAGTCCGCGGCCCGGTGCAGTTCCTTGTTGCCGTCCGCATCCTTGATGACTTTGGCGTAATGGCCGGTGCAGACAGCGTCGAACCCGAGCGCCAACGCCTTTTCCAGCAGCGCGGCGAACTTGATCCGTTCGTTGCAGCGCATGCACGGGTTCGGGGTGCGGCCGGCGGCGTATTCAGCGATGAAATCGTCCACGACGTCTTCCTTGAACCGCTCGGAGAAGTCCCAGACGTAGTAGGGGATGCCAAGCACATCGCAGGCGCGCCAGGCGTCCCGGGAGTCCTCGACGGTGCAGCAGCCACGGCTGCCGGTGCGCAGGGTTCCGGGCATCCGTGACAGGGCCAGGTGCACCCCCACGACGTCGTGCCCGGCCTCGACGGCCCGGGCTGCGGCCACAGCGGAATCAACTCCGCCGCTCATTGCTGCTAAAACTCGCATTTCTACTTTCCACGCAGGTATCCCTTATCCATCTTACCGGTCAGCGTGAATCAGGTGCCGGCGGCCCTTGACGGGCCTGCCGGGCACCCTTAGCGTCGTTCCCGCCGGGCGCCGACGTCCCGGCGGGTGGACGCAGGAACGGGGCAGGCACATGGGCACGGAGGCAGACGCGGGCATGGTCATCATCGGCGGTGGCCTGGCAGGCGGGTCGGCCGCCAAGACCCTGCGCTCCGAGGGGTACCCGGGACCCATCACCCTCGTGGCCGGCGAGCCGCATCCGCCCTACCTGCGGCCGCCGCTGTCCAAGGAGTACCTTGCCGGCACAACCGACGATGCGGCACTGGAGGTCAACCCCTCCGGCTGGTACGCGGAGAACGGCGTCGACCTGCTCCTGGCCGAACCCGCCACGGAGCTGGCCCCTCAGGAGCACGTGGTGACGCTCGGCAGCGGCCGGCGCCTCCGCTACGACAAGGTCCTGCTGGCCACCGGCGCGGCACCGCGGCGCCCCCGCCTTCCCGGCGCCGGGCTGGAAAGGGTCAGGTTCTTCCGGACGGTTGAGGACAGCCGGTCCCTGAGGGCGGAGCTGTCCGCGGGAAACCGCCGGGTGGTGCTCGTCGGTTCGGGCTGGATTGCCATGGAGGTCGCGGCCGTGGCGCGGGGCTACGGCAACGCGGTGACGGTCGTGGGCCGCGGGGCCGTTCCGCTCAGTGCCGCGATAGGCCCCGCGCTGGGCCGCTTCTTCCAGTCGGTGCACGAGAGCCACGGCGTGACGTTCCGCCAGCCGGCCGCCGTCGTCGAGATCACGGGCGAGGCCGGGCGCGCGACCGGGGTCCGCACCGACGGCGGGGACACCATTGGCGCGGACCTGGTGGTGGTGGCCGTGGGGGTCACGCCGAACGTCTCCCTCGCCGAGCAGGCGGGGCTGGACACCGGCAACGGCATCCACGCGGACAGCTCGCTGCGCGCCAGCGCGCCGGATGTCTTCGCCGCCGGCGACGTCGCGAATCCCGTGCACCCGTTCACCGGCGAGCGTTTGCGCAGCGAACATTGGTCCAACGCTCTCAACGGCGGCAAGGTGGCCGCCCGGTCGATGCTCGGCCAGGACGCTGCACTGGAACTGGCTCCGTACTTCTACACGGACCAGTATGACGTGAGCATGGAATATTCGGGCTACGGTCCGCTCGCCGCCGGGGTTGAACCGGTGGTCCGCGGCAGCCTCGCGGACGGCAGCTTCATCGCTTTCTGGCTCAGGGACGGTGCGGTGGTCGCCGGCATGAACGTGAACGTGCCCAGGACCCAGAAGGCCATCAAGGAGCTGATCGCTTCCCGCCGGCAGGTGGAGGAGCGCCGGCTCACCGACCCCGGCGTGCCCTTGAGCGAGGTTTAGCGGGTGCCGGCGGTCTGGATTCTCGAGGCATGGCCCGCCATGCCGGCCTGCTTGGCGCGCGCGTAGGCGTTGGGGAGGGCCGCCAGCAACGCCTCGACGTCTGCCTCGGTCGATGTGTGCCCCAGGGTGAACCGCTGCGCCCCGCGCGCCCCGGCTTCGGAGAGGCCCATGGCCAGCAGCACGTGTGAGGGCCGTGGCACGCCGGCGGTGCAGGCGGACCCGGTGGACGATTCGAC
The DNA here is from genome assembly GCF_018531425.1 of Paenarthrobacter sp. DKR-5. Taxonomy (GTDB): domain Bacteria; phylum Actinomycetota; class Actinomycetes; order Actinomycetales; family Micrococcaceae; genus DKR-5. The sequence continues at coordinate 215,137 of NZ_JAHBOI010000004.1, read as the reverse complement.
GCCGGCCAGGTCCAGCAGGAACAGCAGCGAGTCGCCTTCGCAGCCGGGGAAGGTGAAGTGGGCGTTGCCGGGCAGCCGCCTCGTCGGGTGGCCGCGCAGCACCGCCTCGGGGACCGCCTTCCGGACGCCGTCGACCAGCCGGTCGCGCAGCGTCTCGAGCCGGTTCCGTTCCTCCGCCAGGTGCGCGGCGGCGTCCTCCGCGGCCGCGGCGAACGCTGCGATCGCCGGGGCGGCCAGCGTCCCGGAGCGCACGTCGCGTTCCTGGCCGCCGCCGTGCAGCACCGGGGTCAGGCGAACGGAGCGTCCGAGCAGCAGGGCGCCGATGCCGACCGGGCCGCCGATCTTGTGCCCCGACACGGACATGGCGTCGAGCCCGGACGCCGCGAAGTCCACGGGAACGGCGCCGAAGGCCTGGACGGCGTCGGAATGCACCGGGATTCCGTGCGCGTGGGCCGCCTGCACGATTTCCGCGACCGGCTGCACTGTGCCGACCTCGTTGTTCGCCCACATCACCGTCACCAGCGCGATGGTCTCCGCGCCGGCCTCGAGTTCCGCCTGCAGGGCCTCCAGCGACACCGTGCCTTCGGCGTCGACCGGCAGCCAGACGGCCTCGGCCCCTTCGTGCTTCTCCAGCCACTCGACCGTATCCAGCACGGCGTGGTGCTCGATGGCGGAGCACAGGATCCGGGTGCGGCGGGGATCCGCGTCGCGGCGGGCCCAGAACAAACCCTTGACGGCAAGATTGTCCGATTCAGTCCCGCCGGAGGTGAAAATGACCTCGGAGGGGTGCGCCCCGGCCGCTGCGGCCAGGGCTTCCCTGGCGTCCTCGACGACGCGGCGGGCGCGGCGGCCGGAGCCGTGCAGCGACGAGGGGTTGCCGTTGCGGCTGAGCTCGCGCGTCATGGCGGCCAGCGCCGCCGGCGAGATGGGCGTGGTGGCCGCGTGATCCAGGTAGACAGGTTCAATGGGCACGCACCAATTCTACCGGCCCCGGCGCTGCCGTGCGGGGCACGGAACCCGCGCACGCACCGCCGCGTTGGACTATCGTCATACCGGCGCCGTGCCGCGCGCAGGATACGAACTCAAGGAGGGACCGGCGTGAGCCAGGCCGACCCGGGCAACCCGTCGCACTACGAGGTGCTCCAGGTGGCAGTGGACGCGACCGAACGGCAGATCAAGCAGGCCTACCGGCGGATGGCCCGCCTGACCCACCCGGACCACGGCGGCAGCCCGGCCAGCTTCCGGCGGGTGAGCGCCGCCTATGAGACGCTGATCGACCCGGTGAAGCGCGCCCGCTACGACCGTTCCTTCGGTTCGGGCCGGCAGCCGTCCGCCGACGCCGGCCCCACCGTCCGGACCGCACCTGCGGGTCCGTCGCAGCCGGGCCCGCGACGCGCCGCCGCCTCGGACCCGCCCGTCTACTACCCGCCCTACGACGGCACCGGCGTCCCGCTGCTGTCCCGCCGCACGGCAGCCCAGCCAGTGCACGGAGCGCCGCGGAAGCGCGGGATCTTCGGAGCCGCTGCCCGGCTGCAGCGCGAAGCACTCACCGCGCAGCTGCTGATGCAAAGCGTGCTGTCCCGGATTCCCTCGGCCCGGCTGGTCAACGGGGTCCACTCCCCCGCGGGTGACGGCCACATCGACCACGTGGTGCTCGCCGGCTACCGGATGGCCCTGATCGGTTCGATGATGCTGCCCGAGGGTGCCTACCGCTGGGACGGGGCCGTCCTTCATCACGGCGGCAAGGTCATCCAGCCTCCGCGGCTGGCCCCGGCTGTGCGGGCCGCACAGGAGGTGTTCCCCGAGTGCAACGTGCAGGGTTGGGTGGTGGTGCACAGTCCGTCCGGCAACCTGCATGAACCGGTGGTGGACCACGGCCGCGGCGGCGACCCCTTCGGCCACGCGCCCGTGCAGGTGGTCAACGCCGCCCGGCTGGTGCGCGAAGTCCGCGATTTCCTCTCTGCCGGGCCGTCCCCGAATGAGGTCAATGTGCCGGTGCTCGCCCGCCTGCTGCGCGGGATGTACTAGGCCGGCCCTAGGATGGGATGGTGTTCCGCATCCTCTTTGTGACCCCCGAAATCCCCGGAAATACCGGCAACGCCATCCGGCTGGCCGCCATCACCGGAGCGGAACTGCATCTGGTGAAACCGCTCGGCTTCGACCTGGAAGACTCCAAGCTGCGCCGGGCCGGGCTGGACTACCACGACCTGGCCGTCCTGCACGTCCACGAGTCGCTCGAGGATGCGTGGACGGCGCTGCGCCCGGAGCGGGTGTTTGCCTTCACCTCCGACGGCGACACCTCCTACGTGGACATTGCCTACCGCCCCGGCGACGTGCTCATGTTCGGCCGGGAATCGGTCGGGCTGCCCGAGGAGGTCAAGCACGATCCGCATGTCACCGCGCGCGTCAGGCTCCCGATGCTCCCCTCGCTGCGCTCGCTGAACCTCGCCAATTCGGCCTCCATCGCCGTGTACGAGGCGTGGCGCCAGCAAGGGTTCGCCGGCGCGCAGCTCTGACGCCTCGCCTCCGCCGCTCAGCCGATGCCGCAGGCAACAATGTGCGCCCCCGCACCCATCCGCGCCGGTGACCGTGCCGAACCATTAGTGACGGGCGGTCGACAAGAGCCCTTCAGAAACCGTTGGGCATAGACAGGCAGAGGTGAGGGCACTGGCAACTCAGATGTTGGTCCGGCCGTCGTCAGGCGGCGGTGGTCCTGCTACGACCGGCCGCAAACACCTACACTGGGACCTGATGGATACTCCCCCGACTTCCGAGCTGCATGCCAAGCCCCCGGGGCCCGACGCAGCTGCTTCCTCCGGCGACGCTGAAACTCTCACGTCGCTGCTGGCGGCGGTGGCCGCCGGTGACCAGGCCGCGTTCCGCCGCTTCTACGAGTTGACCTCGCGGCGGGTGTACGGCATGGCCCGACGCGTGCTGATCGACCCCGAACTGAGCGAAGACACCACCCAGGAGGTTTACCTGCAGGTGTGGCAGTCCGCCGCCAGGTTCGACCCGGCAGCGGGCAGCCCGTTCGCCTGGCTGATGACCATTGCGCACCGCCGCGCCGTGGACAAGGTGCGCAGCAGCCAGAGTGCCTCCGACCGGGAAGCGCGCTACGGCGCGGCAAGCCAGGTGGTCGAACACGACGAGGTCGTGGACGAGGTGAGCGGCCGGCTCGAGGCCGAGGCCGTGGTCCGGTGCCTGGACACCCTGACCGCTACGCAACAGGAGTCCGTCAAGCTGGCCTACTACGGCGGCCTGACCTACCGGGAAGTGGCCGAGCGGCTGGATGCGGCCGTGCCAACCATCAAGTCCCGGATCCGGGATGGACTGCTGCGGCTGAAGAATTGTCTGGAGGTGAGTTGAGATGAGCGAAAACAACGCGAACGCCATGCATTTTTCGGAGGACCTGGCGACGGATCTGGACCGCGGCCTGATACTCGAATGGGCTGAAATTTATGCCCTGGACGCCCTGACCGAAGACGAGCGCGCCGCCATCGACGCTTTCCTCGCCTCCGGGCCGGCGCAGACCCGGCAGCTTTTCACCGAGCGGGTGAGGGCCGCACGTGAAGTGCTGGCGTCCGGCTACGCCATGGACGAAGCCGAGCCACCGGCGGACCTGTTCGACAGGATCACGGCGAGCCTCCCGCAGACGGCCCTCCCGGCAACGGACCTGTCCGGCGCCCCGGAACCCGCCACGGCACCCGGCAGCCCGGCTCCCGCCCCGGTGGCAGACCTGGCCGCCCGCCGCGCAGGCAAAGCCCGCGGCGGAGCGTCCGGTACGCGCCGCTGGCTCGTGGCCGCCGCGGCAGCGGCCGTACTGGTGGTCGGGGGAACCGCCGTCGGCGTCACGCTGGCCAACCAGCAGCAGTCGCCGCAGGAGCAGGTGCTGCACGCCTCGGATGTGAAGACGGAAACGGTCAGCATCCCGGGCGGCGGGACGGCGACTATTTCGCTGTCCCGGTCCCGTGACGCCGCCGTCGTCGCCATGAAGAACGTGCCGGCTCCCAAGGCGGGAACCGTGTACCAGATGTGGCTGATTCCGACGAACGGCCAGAACCCGGCCTCCGCGGGCACCATGGACGCCGACACCCTGTCCAAGCCGGCGACGGTGAAGGGCATCAATGCGGCGACTGCCGTGGCGATCACCGTGGAGCCGGCCCCCGGCTCGCAGAAACCGACCACGGCGCCGATCTCGGTCGTGCAGCTGAAGTCCTGAACCAGACCCCGACTACACGTGAAAGCGGTGCCCCGGAAGACTCCGGGGCACCGCTTTCATGTGTAGTCGGCTACTGCCTGCGTCAGACGAACACCGAGAGCAGCATCACGAAGCCGAAGCCGACGACCGAGATCAGCGTCTCCATAACCGACCAGCTCTTGAACGTCTGGCCGACGGTCAGCCCGAACAGCTCCTTCACGAGCCAGAAGCCGGCGTCGTTGACGTGGGAGAGGAAGAGCGAACCCGCACCGATCGCCAGCGCCAGCAGGGCCGCGTGGGTCGGGGACAGCGAGGTGGCCAGCGGGGCCACGATGCCGGCGGCGGTGATGGTGGCCACCGTTGCCGAGCCGGTCGCCAGGCGCAGCGCCACCGCCACCAGGAAGCCGAGGACCAGGACGGACATGTTGGCGCCCGTGGCAGCCTTGGCGACGGCGTCGCCCACTCCCGCACCGATGAGGGTCTGCTTGAACCCGCCGCCGGCGCCGACGATGAGGATAATCGCCGCGATCGGCCCGAGGCTGTCGCCGAACTTGCCGGTGATGCGGCCTCCGGTGAACCCGACGGCGTAGCCGAAGCTGACACTGGCCAGCAGCACGGCGAGGGTCATGGCCACCAGCGGCTGACCGATGAAGTCGAAGACGGTCCGCACGGCAGGGGCAGCCTTGGCGTCCGGGAAAATGATGTCCATCAGGGCCCGGCCGAGCATCAGGATCACCGGGAAGAGGATGGTGAACAAGGTGATGCCGAACGACGGCGTGCGCTTGACGCCCTCGGTGGACGCGGCGTGGCGCGTGTCCACGCCGCCGGCGACGGCAGGAGCGCCGACCGGAACCCAGCGGGTGGCCAGCGCGGAGAAAAGGGGGCCGCAGATGACGACGGTCGGGATGGCGACGAGCAGGCCCAGCGCCAGGGTCGTACCCAGGTCCGCGTGAACCGCGCTGAGGGCGATGAGGGGACCGGGGTGCGGGGGCACGAGTCCGTGCAGCACGGACAGGCCGGCCAGGGCAGGGATCGCCACGCGCATCAGCTTCAGGCCCGAACGCTGGGTCACCAGGACCACCACGGGCAGCAGGAGCACCAGGCCGATCTCGAAGAACATCGGCAGGCCGATGATGACGGCGACGAGCGCCATGGCCCACGGAACGACCTTGGGTGAGACCTTCGCCAGCAGGGTGTCCACCACCCGGTTGGCGCCGCCGGAGTCGGCCAGCAGCTTGCCGAGCATGGCGCCGAGCGCAATCAGCAGGCCCACCTCCTGCAGCACGCCTCCCACGCCGGTTTCAAAGTTGGTGACGACCTTGCCCAGTTCCACGCCGGAGACGAGCCCGACGAAGGCGGATCCGAGCACCAGTGCCAGGAAGGGATGCATCTTCGCCTTGGCGATCAGCGCGACAATCAGCGCGATACCGAGGACGGCGACGACGATCAACCAGGTGTCGTGTCCGTTCCACGGCTGCTGCACGTCGGCGGCGACTTGCATTGCTTGCATGTAAGAGCTCCTTGCTTCCGGGGGCAGCGGTGCCCACCCGGAAGTTATAAATATGATTTATGCCGCTGGAGATACTACACGCAGTTGTGCTGCCGGCCGCATCCGGGCGCCCGCGGGCGCGAAAGGGCGGGAACGGGCACGGAAATACCGGGAACGGGCGCGCGGAAAGCCCGGACGGAATGCCGGGGGAAGGCCGGGAGAAAGGCGGCTGCTAAAAGCCCGCGATGGTGCGCGGACCGTTCACGGTGACAACGTGGAAGGCCTCGGCGCTGCGGCCCGTCTGGAAGCCGGCCCGCAGTGCCGTGTCCCGCAGGAAGCCGCGGACCGTCCGGTCCATGGCGTCCAGGTCCGGATGCTGGCTGGAATGCACGCGGATCGCCGCCAGCTTCTGCTCGACGTGGTCGGTGACGTCGACGAAATGGTTCTCGCGTTCGGACGGCCCGGCATAGAGCCACAGGTGCGGCAGCTTGTACGCCAGCAGGCCCTCGTCGGCCAGCTCCGGGTAGGCGTAAGGGTTCTCCAGCGCCGGATAGACGGCACGGGTGACGGCTTCGCCGCACGCCAGATGATCCGGGTGGCTCTTCTGCAGCCGGTCCCAGTTGCGCTCCGGGTGCATGGCGAGCACGATGCCGGGCCGGAGCTCGCGGATCAGTGCCACGACCTGCTTGATCACCTCGTGCGAGGGTTCCAGGAAACCGTCCCGCTGGCCGAGGAAGCGCACGTCGCGCACTCCCATCAGCGCTGCCGCCCGGCGCTGCTCCTCGTGGCGCATGGCGATGATCTCCGCGCGGTGGGCCGGGTCGAAACCTCCGGCGTCCCCGTCGGTCATGATGCAGTACACCACTTCGACACCCGCGGCAGTCCAGCCGGCGATGGTCCCGGCGGCGCCGAAATCAATGTCGTCCGGGTGCGCCGCAAAGCAGAGCACCCGTTCGGGCAGGCCCGGATCCGGCTCGCTCATGCCTGCCCCTTGCGCTTCCTGATCTCCGCGGCGGCCTGCGGGAGCACCTGGAAGAGGTCCCCGACGACGCCGAAATCGGCAATTTCAAACACCGGCGACTCAGCGTCCTTGTTGACGGCGACGATCACCTTAGCCGTCTGCATGCCGGCCTTCTGCTGGATAGCGCCCGAGATGCCGGCGGAGATGTAAAGCTGGGGGGACACCGTCTTGCCCGTCTGGCCGATCTGGGCGGAGTGCTCGATCCAGCCCGCGTCGGTGGCGGCCCTGGAGGCGCCCACCGCCCCGCCGAGGGCGTCGGCGAGTTCCTCCACGGGCCCGAAGTCGCCGTCGACCCCGCGTCCGCCGGCGACCACGACCCGCGCCTCGCCAAGGTCGGGCCTGCCGCTCGCCGGCTTTTCGGTGCGCCCGGTGATCCGCGCGGCGCCTGCCGTGGCCTCCGGAACCGGTACGGTCACGGACCCCGGCGCGGATCCGCCGGCCGGCTCGGAGATCTCCACGCTGTTCGCTTTGACGGTGAAGACGGCCACCGGCGTCGTGACTTTGGCCTGAACGGTGTAGGACCCGGCCAGCACGGATTTGGTGGCCGTGAGCGCCTCGTCGATGCCCACCACGTCGGTGATCACGCCGGCAGTGAGCTTGATGCCCAGGCGCGCGGCGATTTCCTTGCCGTCGAAGGAGTTTTCCAGCAGCACCGCGGCGGCTCCGGACGCCTTGGCTGCTTCGGCCAGGAAGGCCGCCTTGGGACCTACCAGGTAGCCGCCCAGCGCGTCACTGTCCGGCAGGTAGACGGTGGAGACCGACCGGGCGCCCAGTTCCGCGGCGGTGCTGTCAGCGAACGGCCCGGGGGAAGCGACCACCGCCTCGCCGAGGGCCCCGGCCAGTGAGACCAGCTCCCTGCTGCTGCGCTTGAGTTCCGCTGTGGGGTTGTCGATGTAAACCAGTATCTTCGCCATGTGTGCGCTTCCTGACGTTTCCCGAAGTTCCGTTGGTCGATCCGGCCAGGCTTCAGATGAGCTTCCGGGCGGCAAGGAAGTCCGCCAGCTTGATGCCGGCGTCCCCCTCGTCGGTGATGATGACGCCCTGCTCGCGCGGGGGCCGCGGCTGGGCAGCGAGCACCGTCGTCCAGGATCCCGCGCTGCCCACCGAGCCGGCGTCCACGCCGATGTCGGCGAGCGAGAGGGTGGTGATGGTCTTCTTCTTCGCCGCCATGATGCCCTTGAAATTGGGGTAGCGGGGCTCGTTGACCTGGTCCGTGACCGATACCAGCGCCGGCAGCGGCGCCTCGATCAGCTCCGAATGGCTGTCCCCGTCGCGCCGGGCTGTCACTGTGCCGTCCTTAACCTCCAAGGTGGAGGCGAAGGTGACCTGCGGGAGCCCGAGCCGTTCGGCAAGCTGCGCAGGGACGAGGGAGGTCTCCCCGTCGGTCGACGCCATCCCCGTCAGGACCAGGTCGACCTCGCCAAGGTGCCGGATCGCGGCCGCGAGCGCCAGCGAGGTCGCGGCGGCATCGGAGCCGGCGAGCGCTTCATCGCTCAGGTGCACGCCCTCGCCGGCGCCGATCTGGAGCGACTTCTTCACGGCATTGGCGGCTCCGGCCGGGCCCATGGTGAGCGCGATGACGCGGTTGCCGGCCGCTTCGCCGCCGCGTGCCTCGGAGAGCTGCAACGCAGCCTCGAGCGCGTATTCGTCGAGTTCCGAGAGGATGCTCTCGGAACGGTCGGTCCGGGAGTCGGGGCCGGAGAGGTGGCGGTCGAACTGCGCGTCCGGCACGTGCTTGACCAGCACCACGATTTTCAACGTTGACTCATCCACCGTGTCCAAGTTTGCCTTTCCGAACGGGGTGACCAGGATGTCCGCAGCCCTGCCGCGGACGATTCCAAGCTAACCATACGGGCACAGGATCGGCCCGGTTCCGGGACGGCCGGTTACGGCAGAGGAGGCCGGCCCGACGGCCGTCCTCCTCTGCGCTGTATTTACTGCGACCTGTTGTCAGGACTTGGCGGCCGCCCCGAGCGTCACGTCGACCTGCTGCTGCTTGCCCCCGCGCAGCAGGGTGAGCTTCACGTTGGCTCCGGCAGCCTGCTCGCGCACGGCGGCCGTGAGTTCCTCGGCGTCCTGCACCGGCCGGTCACCGAGCTTGGTGATCACGTCCCCCTTCTGGATGCCGGCCTTGTCCGCCGCGGAACCGGAGACAACCTGCGCAACTTCCGCGCCCACCGAGAACTGGGAACTGCTGCTCGCCGCCTTCGGTGCCACGCTCACCCCCAGCTGGCCGTGCGTCGCCGAGCCGTTGGCGATGATCTCCTGCGCAATCCGCTTGGCGTTGTCGATCGGAATCGAGAAGCCGACGCCGATGTTTCCGGACTGGCCGCCGGTGGAGGACGACCCGCCGGCGGAAGCGATGGCGACGTTAATGCCGATGATCTCGCCCTTGGTGTTCACCAGTGCACCGCCCGAGTTGCCCGGGTTGATGGCCGCATCGGTCTGGATCACGTTAATGCTGATGCTGCCCTGGTTGGCCGAGGAGTTGCCCTGGGACCCGTCCGGCGGCGCGAAGCTGAAGCCGCCGCCGCCGTTGTCCTGGCCGTTGCCCTGGCCGTTGCCTTGGGAGCTGTCGCCGTTGGGGTTGGCCGGCGCGGCGGAGGAGGCCACGCTGATGGTCCGGTTGAGGGTGGAAACGATGCCGTCCGTGACGGTTCCGGTCAGGCCCAGGGGCGCACCGATCGCGATGGTCGTGTCCCCGACGTTGATCTTGGAGGAGTCCCCCAGCGTCGCCGGGGTGAGGTTCGGAGCGTCGATCTTGACGACGGCCAGGTCCGAGAGCGGATCCGTGCCGACGACCGTGGCCTGGTAGACCTTCCCGTCATTGGTGCGGACCTCGATGGACGGCTTGGCCACCTTGCCGTCGAGCGTGACCACGTGGGTGTTGGTCAGGATGTGCCCCTGGTTGTCCAGGATGATCCCCGAGCCGGTGCCGGCCGAGTTGCCGGAGGTGACGCCGATCGTCACCACGCTGGGCGAGGCCTTCTGCGCGGCCGCCGAAATCGCGTTGACGCTGTCCTTGTTATTGACGATCACCTGGGCCGGCTGGGAAGAACTGCTGACCGCGGAGGTGCCCTCCCCGTCCAGCAGGGCATTCGTGCCCGCGGCCGCTCCGCCGCCGACCAGCGCCGCGAGGATCATCCCTGCGACAAGGGTGGGGACTCCGAAGCGGCGCCGCTCGCGCGCCGAGGTCGCGGTGACGGCGGGGGGCAGGTAGCTGCCCGTCCCGTAGCTGTGCTGGCCGTAGGCCTGCTGCCCGTACTGGGGAGCCTGGCGCTGCCCGTACTGGGGCGGCTGCGGCTGGCCGATGGGCGCCGTCGGGTGGGTTCCGTCGTGGTGGGTCTCGTCCCGGGGGCCCTCGATGCGCGCGGTGGGAGACGTCTGCTGCCCGTAGCCGGGAGCGGGCTGCGCTCCGTTCGTGCCGGAGTCCCGCTCTGCCGCGGCCGACGACGGCGGAGCGGCAGGCTGCGGGGGGACCGGGCGCTCGGCCTCGTAGCGGCCGCCGTCGTTCTCAGTCATGGAACTTCCTTTCTCGTCGATACCGTCCACTATGCCGCCTGGGTCTGGAGCTTTGGCGGGCGTTCGCTGGAAGCTTGCTGGGAATGACCGGTTTCGCTGCGGGCATAGGCAGTCCGGTGGACTGCCCCATAGGCGGACCCTAGGATGAAAACACGTCAGAGTGGAACGCACCGAAGGGTCAACAATGCGGTCAACAGTCAGAAGGCTCCTAGCTGCGGTCTCTCTGGCGGGCCTGCTCCTGCTGCCGGGCACGGCTGCGCTGGCCGAACCGCCGGTGACCATTCCAACCGGCACGAACGTCATTGACGACGCCGGCGTCCTCGGCGGCCGTCTCGGCGAAGTGAAGGACGCCGTCGCCAAGCTGCAGAAGGACCACCGGTACAACCTCTACGTCATCACGGTGAAGACCTTCGACAACCCCAGCGACCCGGCCCAGTGGGTGGCCCAGGTCGGCGACACCAAGGGCCTGGGCAAGTTCGATGTGATCCTGGCCATCGCCACCGAGGCGGGCAAGTACAACTTCGGCCGCGGCCCGGGCAGCGCGATCACCTCCGCCCAGCGCGACAGCATCGTGCAGAACGCGATCCTCGCAAACCTCGCCGGCGGCAAGCGGGACTTCGCCCAAGCAGCCATCGACACCGCTGCGGCGGTCGGCGACGCGGCCCAGGGCGGCTCCGGCACGGTGCCCTCCGGCGCCGGCGCCGGCGCCGGGCTGCTCATCGGCGGCCTGGTGCTTGCCGGCGGCGTCGGGGGCTACTTGTGGTACCGCAGCCGGCGGAATCAGCGCCCGGCCGCTGCCGGGGCGTACTCCCCCGGCGGCCAGCAGTTGGATCCGCTGGCCGCTCTGAGCATCCCTGAGCTGAAGACCCGCGCCGGTTCCCTCCTGGTTGCCGCGGACGACGCCGTCCGTTCGAGCGAACAGGAAGTCGGCTTCGCACAGGCCCAGTACGGGGACGCAGCAGTCGCCCCGTTCGTGAAGGCTCTGGCGGACGCCAAGGGGCACCTGGCCGAGTCCTTCAAGCTCCAGCAACAGCTCGACGATTCCATCCCCGACACCGAAGAGCAGCAGCGGGCCTGGTACACGGACATCATCAGGCGCTGCGAGGCCGCCAACCAGGCGCTCGCCGAACAGAAGGCGTCCTTCGATTCCCTGCGCGAACTGGAACGGAATGCGCCCCAGGCGCTCGAACAGGTCAACGCCGGCGCCGGCGAGGTGTCCGGCAAGCTCGCTGCCGCCGAACAGGAACTGGCGGCGCTGCGCGGGCGCTATTCCGACGCCGCGGTCGCCCCGGTGACAGACAACATCGCACAGGCCCGCGAACGCCTCGAGTTCGTCGAGACCGCGTCGCAGACCGCCCGTGAGAAGCTCGCCGAACAGGACACCAGTTCCGCCGCCGTCGCGGTGCGCGCGGCGGAGGAAAGCCTGCACCAGAGCCACGTGCTGCTGGACGCCATCGGGAAGGTCTCCCGCGACCTCGACTCCGCCCGGTCCAACCTCGACACCGTCCTGGCGGATGCTTCCCAGGACCTCGCGCAGGCGAAGGCCACAATGGCGGCCGGCCAGCACTCCGAACTGGCCGGTCCCGCGGCAGCCGTCGAGGCCGCCGTGGCCCAGGTCCGGCAGGAGCTGGGCGCGGGACGAATCGACCCCATTGATGCCCTGCGGCGGGTGGAAGCGGCGCACCAGAGCCTCGACGACGCGCTCAAGGGCATCCGGGACCAGCAGGACCAGGCCCGACGCGCGCAGCAGGCGCTGCAGCAGGCCATCATGAGTGCCCAGGCACAGATCTCGGCGACCTCCGACTACATCGCCGCCCGCCGCGGCGGCGTCGGCACCGAGGCGCGGACACGGCTCGCGGAGGCGCAGCGCAACCTCGACTACGCGCTCTCGATTCAGCAGACCGACCCGGTTTCTGCGCTGACCTACGCCCAGCAGGCGAATGCGCTGGCCGCCCAGGCCGCCCAGCTTGCCCAGTCCGACGTGAACGGCTTCGGTGGCATGTCCAACGCGGGGTACGGCGGCGGCATCTTCGGCGGCCGGGGCGGCGGCCTTGGGGGTGCCATCCTCGGCGGCATCCTCATCGACACCATCCTGCGCGGCGGCCACGGCGGCGGGGGCTGGGGAGGCGGCGGCTTCGGCGGCTGGGGCGGCGACTCCGGCGGGGGCTGGGGCGGCGGCGACTCCGGTGGAAGCGGCGGCTTCGGCGGGGGCTGGGGAGGCGGCGACTCCGGCGGAAGCGGCAGCTTCTGAACAGGCGCTGACCGGCAGGAGGCGCGCAATCGTCCTATCCGCGGTGCCGCAGGCTGGCACCTTGAGCAGCAAAGGTTCGTTCGGGAAGTGACTCCATTGATTGGCAGAAGGAAGGGCAACACCATGACTAAGCAGTCCATTTTCGGTCGCATCGCCCAGTTGACCAAGGCGAACATCAACGCCCTGCTCGACCAGGCCGAGGACCCGCAGAAGATGCTCGACCAGATGGTCAGGGACTACACCAACAACATCGCCGAGGCCGAATCCGCCGTCGCCCAGACCATCGGCAACCTGCGGATGCTCGAGCAGGACCACGCGGAGGACGTCAAGGCCGCGCAGGACTGGGGCGGCAAGGCGCTGGCCGCGTCACGCCGCGCCGACGAGTTCCGCGCAGCCGGGCAGGCCGCCGACGCAGAAAAGTTCGACAACCTCGCCAAGGTGGCACTGCAGCGGCAGATCAGCGCCGAGAACGAGGCCCGCTCGGCGGAGCCCAACATCGCCTCCCAGACGGAAGTCGTGGAGAAGCTCAAGACCGGGCTGAACCAGATGAAGGTCAAGCTCTCCGAGCTGTCCTCCAAGCGCGACGAACTGGCGGCCCGTGCCAAGAGCGCCCAGGCGCAGTCGCAGGTGCAGGACGCCATCAAGAGCATCGACATCATGGATCCGACTAGCGAGGTGTCCCGGTTCGAGGACAAGATCCGCCGCGAGGAGGCCCGCGTGCAGGGCGCCGCGGAGTTGCAGGCGTCGAGCCTGGACGCCCAGTTCAACGAACTGCAGGACATGGGCGAGCAGACCGAAGTCGAGGCGCGCCTGGCCGCGCTGAAGGCAGGCACGGCACCGCAGGCTTCCATCGGCAGCGGCACCGCAGCAGCGTCGTCGACGGTGGACGAGGCCGACTTCGACAAGCTCTGATCTGCGCGCTCCACCGACGGCACCCCGGCCCCACCGGAAGGACTTATGGTTTCCTCGATCGTCTGGCTGCGCGACGACCTCCGGCTGGCGGACAACCCGGCCCTCGACGCCGCCCTGCAACGCGGCAACCCCGTGTGCCTGGTGTACGTCCTCGACGAGGAGAGTCCCGGTCTGCGGCCTCTCGGCGGGGCGGCCAGCTGGTGGCTGCACCACTCGCTGGAGGCGCTGGGGCGCCAGGCCGAAGCGCTCGGCGGTGCCCTGACGCTCAGGCGCGGCGGAGCTGCGGCAGTGCTGCAGGCGCTGGTGGAGGAGACCGGCGCCGACGCCGTGTTCTGGAACCGACGCTACGGCGGTCCCGAACGCGCCGTCGACGCCGGCATCAAGTCCTGGGCCGAGGAGCAGGGCCTGGCCGCCGCCAGCTTCCAGGCCAATCTGCTCTTCGAACCGTGGCAGATCCAGACCGGGTCCGGCGGCCCGTACAAGGTGTTCTCCCCCTTCTGGCGCGCGTGCCTGGAGGCACCCGAACCGCGCAAGCCCCTGGAAGCACCCCCGGCCCTGAGCTCTCCGGGGGCCGGCTCCGAGGACCTCGCGGCCTGGCACCTGCTCCCCCGGGACCCCGACTGGTCCGGGGGCCTGGCGGCGACCTGGCAGCCCGGGGAGCAAGGTGCCTGGGCGCGGCTGGAGGACTTTGCCGGCGGCGGCGTGGAGGGCTACGCGAGCGCGCGTGAGCGGCCGGGCGTCGAAGGGTCCAGCAGGCTGTCCCCGCACCTGCGCTTCGGCGAGATCAGCCCGTTCCAGGTCTGGGAGGAGCTGCGCCACGCCCCGGAGACGGAGGATGCGCGGGTATTCCGCTCGGAACTGGGCTGGCGCGAGTTCTGCTGGCAGCTGCTGTACTTCAACCCCCAGCTGGCAACGCGCAACTACCGCCCGGAATTCGACGGATTCAGCTGGGCCGGCCGGCAGGGCCTGGCGGCATGGAAGCGCGGGCGCACCGGCTACCCGCTCGTGGACGCCGGAATGCGCCAGCTGTGGCAGACGGGCTGGATGCACAACCGGGTGCGGATGGCGACGGCATCCTTCCTGGTGAAGAACCTGCTCATTGACTGGCGCGTGGGCGAAAGCTGGTTCTGGGACACGCTGGTGGACGCCGACGCGGCGAACAACCCGGCGAACTGGCAGTGGGTCGCCGGCTCGGGGGCGGACGCGAGTCCCTACTTCAGGATCTTCAACCCGGTCACGCAGAGCCGCAAGTTCGACGCTGCCGGGGACTACCTGCGCCGCTACGTGCCGGAACTGGCCGGGCTGGGCAAGCAGATCCACGAGCCGTGGAAGCTGGCGGACAAGACCGGCCCGGCAGCAGGGTACCCGGAGCCAATCGTGGACCTCGGCGACACCCGGCGCAGGGCCCTCGACGCCTACGACAGGATGAAGAACGGCTGAGCGGGCTGATGGTCGGCCAACGGCTTGGTGTTGCCGGCGGGGACCCCCAAGGGTTCACCCCGCGGCAACGATCGTAAGTCTACTTCCGAAAGCTCCCGGGCGCACCCGCTCCTTTGGTACCGGTTTGGTCACGGCCGGGCACTTGCGCCCTTGACAACCGGGCCGTCGCCCCTAGCGTGGATCGTGCGATGGACTGGCTGGATGCGGCAGGATACGGCTTCGCGCGGCAGGTGCTGCAGCGCGGCACTGCCGCGGTCTACCTGATCGCTTTCCTCTCTGCCGTCGCACAGTTCAGACCGCTGCTCGGCGAGCACGGCCTGCTGCCCGTTCCGGCCTACCTGCGCAGGCCCGCAGCGCGGAAGTCCCCCACCATTTTCCGCTGGCACTATTCGGACCGGATGCTGGCCGCCCTCGCCTGTGCCGGTGCCCTGCTGGCCGCAGCGCTCCTCGCGGGACTGCCCCAGGAAGGCCCGGACTGGGCGCCGATGCTGGCCTTCCTGCTTCTATGGGGAGGCTACCTGTCGATCGTCAACGTCGGGCAGGTCTTCTACGGTTTCGGCTGGGAGAGCCTGCTCCTCGAGGCGGGATTCCTCTGCGCTTTCCTCGGCTCGCGCCACACGGCGGCCCCGGTGACGGTGATCTGGCTGGCGCGCTGGCTGGTGTTCCGGCTCGAATTCGGCGCCGGGCTGATCAAAATCCGCGGCGACAGCTGCTGGCGGGACCTGACGGCGCTCTACTACCACCACGAAACGCAGCCGATGCCCAATCCGGCGAGCTGGTGGTTCCACCACTTGCCCAAACCGCTGCACCGGCTCGAAGTCCTCGGCAACCACATCACCCAGCTGGTTGTCCCGTTCTTCCTGTTCGCACCCCAGCCGCTGGCCTCGCTGGCTGCCGCGGTCATCATCGTGACGCAGCTGTGGCTGGTGCTGTCCGGCAACTTCGCCTGGTTGAACACGCTCACGATCATCCTGGCTTTCTCGGCGGTAGACGACGGCGCCGCGCATGCGGTGCTGGCCGCCGTGCCGGCGCAGAACGGCTACACCGCTACGCCGCTCTGGTTCGCCGTCCTGGTCCTGGCCGTGTCCGCCTTGCTCGTGGCGCTCAGCTACTGGCCGGCGCGGAACCTGCTGGCCCGGCGGCAGCTGATGAACGCCAGTTTCAACCGCTGGCACCTGTGCAATGCGTATGGGGCGTTCGGAACGATCACCCGCAGCCGCTACGAAATCATCGTCGAAGGGACCCTGGACGAGGATGACGAGGCCCGATGGGAGGAATACGAATTCAAGGGCAAGCCGGGCGACCCCCGCCGCCTTCCCCGGCAGTTCGCCCCGTACCACCTGCGGCTGGACTGGCTCATGTGGTTCCTCGGCCTCGGCGCCCGCGGGGACAACTGGTTCCTGCCGTTGCTGCACCGCCTGCTGAACGCGGACCGTGCCACGCTGAAGCTGCTGCGCCGGGACCCGTTCGGCGGCCTCCCGCCGGCCCGGGTCCGCGCCCGCGTCTTCCGCTACCGCTATTCCAGCTGGGCGGAGCTGCGCTCGACCGGCCAGTGGTGGGTGCGGCAACCCGCGGGCACGTATGTGCACCCGGTGAGCCTGGCGGACTTCGAGGCCTGACCAGCTGTTCCCAGTGACCCACCGTCCCCGGGTCAGCGGGCGGCGGAACGCTTGGACCTGCCGGTCCTGGTGTGGGTCACCGCATAGTGGTGGCCGAGGGCCAGGGAAGCGGACCTGGCCGCCGCGGAAACCGCCGGGCCCAGCCGTTCGACGTCGGCGGGCGTCACCCGCTGCGTGGGGAAGCCGACGCCGAGGACCCCGGCTAGCTCGCCGGTGTGGTCGAACACCGGGGCGCTGATCGACCCGACGTCGCTGTTGCGCTCCCCGAACGCGGCGTAAAAGCCCTGCGCACGCGCCTGCTCGACCTGCTGGTCCAGCACCTCCCAGCTGGCGGGGGTGTTGGCCGTGAACCGGGTCAACTCGCTGCCGGCCAGTGCCTCGCGGGCGCCGGGGTCGAAGGCAAGGAAGATCTTCCCGGGAGCCCCGGCATGGATCGGCATGACCTGCCCCACCCGGAACGGCCGCATCACGACGTGCCGGGTTTCGGCCACGGCGACGACGGTGCGGAAGGCGCCGTCACGGATGTAGAGGCAGGCGGTCTCGCCGGCCTCGTCGCGCAGCTGCTGCAGGATGGGCCGCACAATGCGCACGACGTCGAGGCCGAACGTGCCGGGGCTGGCCCAGCGCACCAGTTGGAGCCCGATCCGGTACCGGTCGCCGTCGCGGTCCAGGAAGCCCTCACGGACCATGTTCTGCACCAGCCGCTGGCAGGTGCTCGCCGGAAGGCCTGTTTGCCTCACGATCTGCGTCAGGGTGGGGTCCGGCTCCTCCACCGAGAAGCAATTGAGGATCTCCGTCACCTTGCCCAGCACGAGCAAGGGGGTCGATCCGGTGCCCTGTTCTCTCGCCAAAACCGCTGGTGTCCTTTGCTCGGGGCGGATTCCCGCCGTGCCGTTCCCACTGCCGCCGCGGCCCTGCCCGGACCGCAGCCGGAACCTATTGACATCAGACAACTGGTTCCCGCAGGATGGGTCACGAACTCACAATGTGGGTCTCAGGGTATCCGTACAGCGACGTGGAGAAAAGACCACTGAGGCAAAATCGCACCGGGCCAGAAGCCCTCAACATCAATACAACGGAGTGATGATGACAACCCAAGCAGTAACCCGGGAGCAGGCGGCTCGCCGCGCGACCGTCGCCAGCGTCGTCGGCACCACGATCGAGTGGTACGACTTCTTCCTTTACGGCACCGCTGCCGCGCTGGTGTTCCCCCAGCTGTTCTTCCCCGGCCAGTCCGCGTTCGCCGGGGTGCTCGCGGCGTTCGGCACCCAGTTCGTGGGCTTCGTAGCCCGTCCTGTCGGTGCGGCCATTTTCGGCCACTACGGTGACAGGATCGGGCGTAAGACGACCCTGATGGTCACGCTGTTCCTGATGGCCTTCGGCACCGTGCTGATCGGCTTCCTGCCCAGCTACCAGGCCATCGGCGTCGCGGCGCCGATCCTGCTGACCGTGCTGCGCATCATCCAGGGCGTCGGCGTCGGCGGCGAGTGGGGCGGCTCCGTGCTGCTGAGCATGGAGTGGGGCCACCAGCACCGCCGCGGCTTCTCCGCCAGCTGGCCGCAGATCGGTGTTCCGCTGGGCCTGGTGCTCTCCACCGGCGTGGTCCGGATCACCTCCGGCATCACCGGCACCGAGGGCTTCGCCGCCTTCGGCTGGCGCATCCCGTTCATCATCAGCATCCTGCTCATCGGCGTCGGTCTGTTCGTCCGGCTGCGCGTGATCGAAAGCCCCGAGTTCGAGGCCGTGCGCAAGTCCAACAAGATCGTCCGCAACCCGCTCCTCGAGGTCATCAAGCGCCAGCCCAAGGAAATCATCCTCTCGGCCTTGGTCCGCATGTCCGAGCAGGCGCCGTTCTACCTGTTCATCACCTTCGTGATCACCTACGCCGTCAAGCACCTCAAGCTCAACAGCAATTCGATCCTGGACGACACCCTGATCGCGGCCGCCCTGGGGCTGATCAGCGTCCCGCTCTTCGGCCGGCTCTCCGACCGCTTCGGCCGGCGCCGGGTGTACGGCGTGGGCATCGTCCTGACCGCCCTGTTCGCCTTCCCCTACTTCGCACTGCTGGACACGCGCAGCCCGTTCATCGTGGGCCTGGCCATCGTCGTGAGCCTTATCCTGCATGACATCCAGTACGGACCGCAGGCGGCACTGATCGCGGAGAGCTTCGACGCTGACATCCGCTACACCGGCGCCGGCATGGGCTACCAGCTCGCCAGCGTGGTCGCCGGCGGCCCGGCGCCGCTGATCGCCGCGGCACTGCTGGCCCAGTACGGCAACTCGACAGCGATCGCGCTGTACATCATCGCCTGCTGCATCATCGCGATGCTTGCCCTGGTCTTCCTCCCGAAAGCGGCCCACCGCTTCGAGGGCAATCCCGCAACCCGATCGGAAACAGCTGTATGAGTCTGACAGACACAAGCACCACCCCCGAGCAGGCGGCCGGGACCGGGACACTCCCGGCCGGCCAGCCCGCCGGACCCTCCGGGCCGCTGAAGGACCTGCTGGTCCTGGACCTGAGCCGCATCCTCTCCGGACCGTTCGCCACCATGACGCTGGCGGACCTCGGAGCCGACGTGATCAAGATCGAACAGCCCGGCCAGGGGGACGACACCCGGCAATGGGGGCCGCCGTTCCAGGGCGAGGAGGCCGCGTACTTCCTCTCCGTGAACCGGAACAAGCGCAGCCTCGCCGTCGACCTGAAGTCCCCCGAGGGACTTGCGGCGGTCCGCCGCCTCGCCTTGAAGGCGGACGTGCTGGTCGAGAACTTCCGGCCCGGCACCGCGGCACGGCTGGGCCTGGGGTACGAGGAGCTCTCCCGGGAGAACCCCGGGCTGGTCTACGCCTCGATCAGCGGCTACGGCCAGACCGGGCCCGACGCGCTCCGCCCGGGCTATGACGCCATCGCCCAGGCCCGCAGCGGGATCATGAGCGTCACCGGAGAGACCGACGGGCCCCCGGTCCGGGTCGGCGTCAGCAGCGCGGACCTGGTGGCGGGCATGTGGGCCGTCGTGGGGGTGCTCGCCGCCCTGCACGAGAAGCAGCGCACGGGCAACGGACAGTGGGTGGACATCAGCCTGCTCGACGGCTCCGTGTCCTGGCTGACGTACGTTTCCAGCGGCTACTTCGCCAGCGGCGAGGTGCCGAAGCGCTACGGCTCGGCGCACCCGACGATCGCTCCGTACCAGGCCTTCCCGACGTCGGACGGCTTCGTCATGGTCGCCGTCGGCAACGACGGGCTTTGGCGGCGCTTCGGCGCGGCCCTGGGCGACGAAGAACTCGCCGGCGACCCGCAGTACGCCACCAACCCCTCGCG
This sequence comes from Paenarthrobacter sp. DKR-5, assembly GCF_018531425.1. Lineage (GTDB taxonomy): Bacteria > Actinomycetota > Actinomycetes > Actinomycetales > Micrococcaceae > DKR-5. Next base: position 195,369 of record NZ_JAHBOI010000004.1, on the reverse strand, counting down.
GGTGGCGCACCGGGACACGCTGATCCCCCGGATCGAGGCGGTGATGCGCACGCGGACCACGCAGGACTGGGTGCAGACGTTGGACGAGGCCGGCGTGCCGGTTGGTCCGATCCAGACGGTGGACCAGGCCGTGGCGGACCCGCAGGTCCTGGCCCGCGGCATGGTGGCGGACCTGGATCACCCCACCGCCGGCCCGATGAAGGTCGTCGGCTGCCCGGTGCGGCTCACCCGCACCCCGGCATCCATCCGCACCGCGCCCCCGCTGCTCGGCCAGCACACTGACGACGTCCTCGCGGGCCTTGGCCTGGACGCGGCGGCCATCGCCGACCTCCGGCGTACCGGCGCCGTCCAGTGAAGGCTGGGCAGCAGACCGTGGAAGCCGTGACAGTCGACGTCTCAGGGTCGGTCGCCACCATCATGGTCGGGACCGGCCAACGCTTCAACGCCATGGGCGCCGCCGAGTGGCGCTCCCTCGGCGAGGCGGCCCGGTCGCTGGCGGCCAAGCCGCTGCGTGCCGTCGTCGTGCGCGGCTGCGGCGGCACCTTCTCCTCCGGCTCCAACCTGCGCGAATGGGAGCATTCCCCGGCGGAGGACGTGCAGGAGATCTTCGCCACGATCGAAGCGGCGCTGCAGGCGGTGGAAGACCTGCCGATGCCGACCGTGGCCCTGGTGGAGGGCGCTGCGACCGGGGCGGGCTGCCAGCTGGCACTGGCCTGTGACCTGCAGCTGATGCTGGACTCGGCGCGCATCGGCATGCCGATTGCCCGCCTGGGGATCCTGGTCCCGCCCTCGTTCGCCAACCGGATGAGCCTGCGCATCGGCCCCTCGCGCACCAAGGACCTGCTCTACCGCGGGACCCTGCTGCAGGCTGCGGAGGCGCACGCGATGGGCCTGGTCAGCTCCCGCGTGCCCGACGACGGCGCCGAGACCGCGCTGCGCGAGCTCCTGGAAACCTGGGAGGGCCTCTCCTTGGCGTCGCTGCGCGCCGCCAAGGAAGCCGTGGACACCGGGCTGCGGCCACTGTCCCAGCCTGCCCGGGACCTGCCGGTTGGGCCGGCCGCGGACCCCGAGGAGTTCCCGTGGCGGGTCGGGGCGTTCCTGCACCGTAAGAGCGCCTGAGCGGAACGAAGGAAGCGGGTCACCGCCGGACGCCGAGCAGCGCGTCCTGGCGGTGGCCCACTTCTGCGTGCAGGGCCTGCAGCACCGCGGCAACGGCATTCGAGCGCAGCGCTTCCGGCCGCGCCAGCACCCACATCGAGAGCCTCCGCTCGAAGGAGTCCTCGAGCACCGGCACCAGCTCCGGCACGCCGGCGGCGAGGAAGGCCGGCAGCAGGCCGATGCCGCCGTCGTGCCGCACCGCCTGCACCTGCGCGAAGATGCTGGTGGCCTGGAAGCTGGTGGCCGGCGCCGGCAGCGCAGCCGAGGCCGGCCCCAGCTCCTCCACCTGCAGGGCGGACTCCACATACGTGACGAAGCGGTGGCTGCGCAGGGCTTCCACCGACTCTGGCACTCCGCGGCGATGCAGGTAGGCAGCGGTCGCGTAGAGGCGCAGGCTGTAGTTGGTCAGGAAAATGCTGTGCGCGTTCTGCACCTCGGGACGGCCGACGCCGATCTCCAGGTCCGCACCCGAGCGGTTCCGGTGCACACGGCGGGTGGCACTGAGCAGCTCCACCTTCAGCTGCGGATGCTGCGCCTGCAGCTTCACCAGGGCCGGGGCGGCGAATTCGGCGCCGAAGCCGTCCACCGTGCTGACCCGGACCAGACCGGCCAGGCGGTCCTCGTCCTGGCGCACCGCGGCAGCCAGGTCCCCCAGGCTCCGTTCAATCGCCTCGGCCGCCCCGAGAGCGCTCAGCCCCAGCGCCGTCAGCTCCCACCCATGCTGGGTGCGCGCCAGCGTGCGGCCGCCCAGCTGCTTGTCCAGCGCCTGGATCCGGCGCGAAATCGTCGTGTGGGTGGTTCCGAGCGCGTCGGCGACCGCGTTGAACCGCCCGAGCCTGGCCACGGAGAGCAGGATCAACAGGTCCTCCGGATTGGCGAGCCGGCTGAAATCGACCACGGATCCTCCTTGCGTACTCGATGTGCACGGATGCACATGCGTTCTGTGATTTTTGGCCTTGAATGCACTCTACCGCTGTGTGATTGTCGTCATAGTCACTTAACGAGCAAAGGAGCTTCATCATGGCGGTTATCGGCTGGATCGGACTGGGCAACATGGGAGGGCCAATGACGGCCAACCTGGTCAAGGCCGGTCACGAGGTACGAGGTTTCGACCTGAACCCGGCGGCGCTCGACGCCGCAGCAGCCGCCGGCGTCAAGCCGGTGGCCAGCATCGGCGAAGCCGTGGAGGGCGCCGACGTCGTCTTCACCATGCTGCCCAAGGGCGAGCACGCCCAGGCTGTGTACCTCGGCGAGGGCGGGGTCCTCGCCTCGGCGCAGACCTCCACTCTGCTGGTGGACTCCTCCACCATTGACATCGAGTCCGCCAGGAAGCTGCACGAAGCCGCAGCCGGGGCCGGCTTCCGCTTCGTCGACGCCCCCGTCTCGGGCGGCATCAGCGGCGCCGCGGCCGGCACCCTGACCTTCATGATCGGCGGGGAGGCAGGCGCCGTCGCCGACGCGTCCCGCTACATCGAGCCGATGGCCGGCAACATCATCCCCACGGGCGCTGCCACCACCGGCCAGGCCGCGAAGATCTGCAACAACATGATGCTCTTCATCAACCTTGCCGCCACCGCCGAGGGTGCCGTGCTGGCCGAACGCCTCGGCCTGGACAAGAAGGTGTTCTGGGACATCGCTTCCGTCTCCTCCGGCGACAGCTGGGCGCTGAGGACCTGGTACCCGGTGGCCGGCATCGTCCCGACGGCCGCGGCCAACAACAACTTCGCCCCCACCTTTACCGCGGAGCTGGCGAACAAGGACATCAACCTGGCGATGTCCGCCGGACGGGAGACTGACACCCCGCTGGAGATCGCCTCGCACGTGCAGCAGCTTTTCCAGCGCCTGATCGACGACGGACTCGGCGCCAAGGACTGCTCCGCCATCGTCAAGCTGGTCGACGGCACCGTCGACGAGCTGCGCTGAACACCGCTTCCCTCCCGCCTCCACAGAAAGACCACCATGGAACGCATCCCGCACTACATCAACGGCCGCCGTGTATCCGACGCCGAGCGCGTGGCCCCCGTCTACAACCCGGCCACCGGCGAGCAGGAGAAGGAGGTCGCCCTGGCCTCGGCGGCCCGGACCGAAGAGGCCATCGAAGCGGCCCGCGCGGCGCTGCCGGCCTGGCGTGCCACCAGCCTGGCCAAGCGCACCGACGTCTTCTTCCGCATGCGCCAGCTGCTCACCGAGCGCAAGTCCGAGCTGGCCGCCGTCCTCACCAGCGAACACGGCAAGGTGCTCTCCGACGCCGAGGGCGAGATCACCCGCGGCCTGGAAAACATTGAGTTCGCCACCGGTCTGACGCACATGCTCAAGGGCGAACGCGCCGAGCAGGTCTCCCGCGGGGTGGACGTGCATTCGGTGCGCCAGCCGGTCGGCGTCGTCGCCTGCATCACCCCGTTCAACTTCCCGGCCATGGTGCCGCTGTGGATGATCGGCAGCGCGCTGGCCTGCGGCAACACCGTGCTGCTCAAGCCCAGCGAAAAGGACCCGTCCTCCGCGCTGTTCATCGCCGAGCTCTTCACCGAGGCCGGCCTGCCCGACGGCGTGCTGAACGTGGTGCAGGGCGACAAGGAAGCCGTCGACGTGCTGCTGGACCACCCCGAGGTGAAGGCCGTCAGCTTCGTGGGGTCCACGCCGATCGCCCAGTCGATCTACCAGCGGGCCGCCGCCAACGGCAAGCGGGTGCAGGCGCTCGGCGGCGCCAAGAACCACATGGTGGTGCTGCCCGACGCCGACCTGGGCATGGCCGCCGACGCCGCCGTCTCCGCGGCGTACGGTTCGGCCGGGGAGCGCTGCATGGCGGTCAGCGTGCTCGTGGCCGTCGGCGGCATCGCCGACAGCCTCGTCGGGGCCATCCAGGAACGGATCGACAAGCTCGTGATCGGACCGGGCACCGACCCGGCCTCGCAGATGGGGCCGCTGATCACCGCCGAGCACCGGGACAGGGTCGCCTCCTACGTCGCCGGCGCCGGATCCGAGGGCGCCACCGTCGTCGTCGACGGCCGCGAACAGCAGTTCGACTCGAACGGCTTCTTCCTTGGCGTCAGCCTGATCGACAACGTCAAACCCGGCATGAAGGTCTACGACGACGAAATCTTCGGTCCGGTGCTGTCGGTGGTCCGGGTGGAGACCTACGAAGACGCCGTGAAGCTCGTGAACGAGAACTTCTACGGCAACGGGGTGGCCATTTTCACCCGCGACGGCGGGGCGGCACGCCAGTTCGAGTTCGAAGCCGAGGCGGGCATGGTGGGCGTGAACGTGCCCATCCCCGTTCCGGTGGGCTCCTTCTCCTTCGGCGGCTGGAAGAACTCGCTCTTCGGCGACACTCACATGTACGGGCCGGACAGCATCCGCTTCTACACCCGCAGCAAGGTGGTGACGACCCGCTGGCCGGATCCCTCCACCAGCGAGGTGGACCTCGGCTTCCCGCAGGTCAAGTAGTCCGCGCGCTCCCGAGACGGAAGGGGCCTCCCGGCTGCACGCCGGGAGGCCCCTTCCGCGTGGTCGGCCTGGACCGCCACCGGCCCTTACAGGCAGCCCGGCTGGTACGCCGGGTCCGCCGGCCCTGACCACTGGTCAAGGGCGTTGCGCACCAGGCGTTGCACCACCGGGTCGTTCGGCGTCTGGTCGTGCTCAATCACGTCCGCCGGGCACTTGTCCTGGATGGTGATGTTGGTGACCTGCCGGGCCGCACCGGCGAGGAACTGGCTCTGGTAGGGCGTGACCACTTCGTCGTGCGTGGTCGAAATGACCGTGTAGTAGGGCCCGGAGACCGTGTCGCCGATCGAATTCAGTGTGGTGAGGAACGGTGAGCCGGCGCTTTGGTCCGCGCAGGCTGCGCAGGCGGGGGCTGCGGCCCCGGTCCCGGAGGGCACCCCGTCCGGCGGCGGCGTGATGAGGCCCTGCGTCCCGTGGTTCGAGGGCGCAATGCCGATCAGGCGGTTAACCTTCTTCGCCCCGCCAAGGAAGCCCATGTAGTAGCGCGGCATCATGCCGCCCTGGCTGTGGCCGACGAGGTCGACCTGCTTCGTGCCGGTCGCGGCGAGCACGGCGTCAACGAACGGCGCCAGCTCCTTTGCCGAATCCGCCACCGGGCCGGAGGCGTAGACGCCGTTGGCGACCCCGTAGTTGAGCGAGAACACGCAGTAACCGGCGCTCTTGAGATAGGGCGACATCGTTGCCCAGTTCTTGGCCATGCTCTCGAACGTTCCGGGCACGAGGATCACGGGGAGCGGATGCTGCGCGGAGGGCTTGCAGGTCCAGTCGTTGGCCCCCGGCGGGGCAATGTCGGTGGTGGCTGCGCCGGCCGGGGCGACCCCGGCAAAACACACCGCCGCCAGCGCGGCCGCAGCGGCCAGGAGGGTTTGTCGTTTGCGGAAGAACATCTGACACCTCGTCGTATCGGTTGCGTGATCTGCGTCACGCCTTTACCTACTCGAGAGTAGGAAACGAGGCTTCCTCCTGCAATGCCTTCCGGCCACGATTGCACGAACGTGCAGCAAAAGCACCCTCCAGCACAGCGGAACGGCGTGGAGGAAGGCCGGTTCCTGCACCCGTGTGCGGGAACCGGCCTTCCGCCGCTGCGCTCTAGGCGAAGAGGTCGGCGACCTTCGCGAGCGTCTGCAGGACGCCGTAGAGCAGCGGAAGGCCGACCAGGATCCATCCGATGGCGAGTTGGGCTTTGCTCATGTCAGGACTCCAATGCCGGTTCGTTGTCCCCCGCGCCAGCCGCGGAGGGTTCATGGAAACGCGCGTCGACGGGTTTGATCAAGGAATTTGCGATGAAGCCAACGATCAGCAGCGCGACCATGGTCAGCAGCGCCGGCTGGTACGCCTGGGCGGTCAGCTTCCCCGGGCTGCCTTGGGCGTCCAGGAACCCGTTGACGATCAGGGGCCCGGCCACGCCTGCCGCGGACCACGCCGTCAGCAACCGTCCATGGATGGCGCCGACCTGGAAGGTGCCGAAAAGGTCCCGCAGGTAGGCAGGCGCCGTCGAGAAACCGCCGCCGTAGAAGGAGATGATCACGAAGGCCAGCAGGACATACAGCAGCGTCGCGCTCGAGCCGGCGAACGCCAGCACGAGGTACAGCACGGTACCGACCCCGAGGTAGACCATGTAGATGCGTTTGCGGCCTGTCACATCCGAGGTGGCGGACCACACGAACCGGCCGGCCATGTTGCCAATGGAGAGCAGCCCGACGAAGCCGCCGGCTACGGCCGCGCTCACGAGCGAAACGCCGCCCGGCTGGCGGAAGAAGTCCTGGATCATCGGGGCGGCCTGCTCCAAAATGCCGATCCCTGCCGTGACATTGCAGAACAGGGCGACCCACAGCAGCCAGAACTGCCGTGTCTTGATCGCATTGGCCGCCGAGACGTTCTCCGTCGTCACCAAGGCCCTGGCCTTCACCCGTGCCGGGTCGAACCCCGCGGGCCGCCAGTCAGCGGCCGGAACTTTGATCGTGAACGCTCCGAAGAGCATGTACGCGAGGTAGACAACTGCCAGCGTCAGGAACAGCTTGCCGACGGCGTCGCCGCTGGCCACCCAGCCTTTGGCCCCGGAGTTGGGGTCGTAGGCGCTCAGCAGCGCGGAGGAGAGCGGACTCGCGATCAAGGCGCCGCCGCCGAAACCCATGATTGCCATGCCGGTGGCCAGGCCGGGCCGGTCGGGGAACCATTTGATGAGCGTGGAGACTGGCGAGATGTAGCCGATGCCCAGGCCGATACCGCCAATGACGCCGTAGCCGATGTAGACGAGCCACAGCTGGCGGGTGAAGATGCCCAGCGCGCCGACCAGGAACCCGCCGGTCCAGAACACGGCAGAGACGACCATCGCCTTGCGCGGGCCGCTCTTGTCCACCCAGGTGCCCATCACTGCGGCGGACAGGCCGAGCATGACGATCGCGATCGAGAAGATCACCCCGACCTCGGTGAGGCTGGCATTGAAATGCTTGACCAATGCGGTCTTGTAGACGCTAGTCGCGTAGGCCTGCCCGATACAGAGGTGGACGGCCAGGGCCGCGGGCGGGATCAGCCAGCGGTTGAAGCCGGGACGGGCAATGGTGCGCTCGCGGTCGAGCCAACTCATGGAAACTCCTTTGTCATGACAAGGCAGGAGCCCCAGTACCCGCCCCTCGCCATCGTCAGTATGCTGTGCATCACACCGGTGGGAAACTGCGGCTCGCCGAACGGCAGGTTTTTCGCGCTGAACGGGGCCGGCCGCCCTATCCCGCCCGCGCACGGACCGCGGCCGCGGCTTAAAGCAAAAGATCCCGGCCAGCATTTCTGCTGGCCGGGACCTTCCTTCGTTGCGGGGACAGGATTTGAACCTGTGACCTCTGGGTTATGAGCCCAGCGAGCTACCGAACTGCTCCACCCCGCGGCGCACTTATTACTTTACGGGCCGGGGCCTGCTGGCGCAAATCGGGGCGGGAGGCGGCCCTGTTGGGACCGCCCTCCCGCCCCGGGCCGCCCTACTTGCCTGCGGTAGGAGACGGCGTCGCCTTCGCTGTGGCGGACGGGGAGGCTGTCGCTGAGGAGCCGCCCGAGCCGCCGAGCTTGGACTCGGCGTCCAGAGCGCGGGCGATGGCATCGGAGAGCTTCTTCTGCGCCACCCCGTACGCTGCGAAATCACCCTTCGCCAGCGCGGCCTGGCCGTCCTTCACCGCCGCATTCGCGTCGTTTAGGGCCGCGTTCAGCGCCGAGCGCGCGTCCGGGTTCTCCGCTCCCCCGCTGGGCGCGGGCGACGGCGTGGCCGGCGTCTTGCCCGTGTTCCCTGCATCCCCGGCCGAGGCCCCCGAGTTGCCGCCGAAGAGCTGGTCCAGGGCTGCATCCAAGGTGGGCGCGAACCCGATCTTGTCACCGAAGCCGACGAGCACCCGCTGCAGCGTCGGGTAGGAGGTGCCACCGGTGGAACGGACGTACACGGGCTGGATGTACAGCAGGCCGCCGCCGACCGGCAGTGTCAGCAGGTTGCCGTTGTCCACCTCCGAGGCGCCCTGGCGCAGCAGGTTCAGGGCCTGGGAGACGGACGGGTCCGAGTCGAACTTGGCCTGCGCCTGGCCGGGGCCAGGCACCTGCGTGTCCGTGGGCAGGGAGAGCAGGCGGAGCTTGCCGTAGCCGGGCGACTTCACCCCCTTCGTGCTGCCGGCATCGCCGTCAGCGGCGAGGAAGCCGTACAGCACGTTGCGCTCGTTGCCTCCCACCACCTGCGGGATGAAGGAGGATGTGAGCGAGAACGCGGGCTTGGACTGGCCGGGCATCTGCAGCGACAGGTAGAACGGCGGCTGCTTGATCGTGTCCTTGCTGGTCGGATCGTTCGGGACGCTCCAGGCATCGTTGTTCTGGTAGAAGCTGTCCGGGTTCGTCACGTGGTAACGGCCAAGGAGTTCACGCTGCACCTTGAACATGTCCTCCGGGTAGCGCACGTGGCTCATCAGCGCCGCCGACATCTCCGAATAAGGCTTCACGGTGCTGGGGAAGATCTTCTGCCAGGCCTTCAGCAGCGGGTCCTGGTCATCCCAGGCGTACAGGGTGACGGAGCCGTCGTAGGCGTCCACGGTGGCCTTGACGGCGTTGCGCAGGTAGTTGACCGAGTTCGCCGGAAGCGCCGATGCGGCACCCCCGGCCGTCTGCGAGTCCCTGGTGGCGGAGTCGAGCTGCTGCTGCTGCGAGTACGGGTAGTAGGGGCTGGTCGTGTAGCCGTCCACAATCCACTTGACCCGCCCGTCCACCACCGCGGGGTAGGCGTTTCCGTCGATGGTCAGGTAGGGGGCCACCTTCTGCACACGGTCCTGCGGGTTGCGGTCGTAGAGGATCTGCGACTTTTCGTTGACGCCGTCAGAGAGCAGCAGGTCACTGGACTGGAACTTGATGGAGTACACCAGCCGGTTGAACCAGTTCCCGACCACGGGGCCGCCGTTGCCGTTGAACGTGGTCTGCGTCTCGCCGTCGCCGCCCTCGGTCAGCGGCCGGTCCTGCTCGCGGTGCGGGGAGCCGGCCGGCGCACCGACGACCGAGTAGTCCGGCGAGTTCTCACCGAAGTAGATGCGCGGCTGGTAGCTGGTGTCATTGCCCAGGTCGCCCGTGGAGGGAATACCGGACTGCATGAACACCGGTTTGCCGTCGACGCTGGCCTTGTTGCCGTACGCCGCCACGACGCCGTAGCCGTGGGTGTAGACGATGTGGTTGTTGTACCAGGTCTGCTGGCTCGCCGAGAGCCCGTCCTGGTTCAGCTCACGCACGGCGATCACGGTGTCCTGGCTCTTGCCGTTGACGGTGTAGCGGTCCACGTTCAGGGACTTCGGGAACTGGTAGTACGGGCGGTACTGCTGCAGCTGGGCGAAGGCCGAGGACACGAGGTTCGGGTCCAGCAGGCGGATGTTCGCTGTCGTCTGCGCATCCTGGCGCAGGGCGCCGGGGGTGGCGTTGGTGGTGGCGTTGTAGGGAATGACGTCGATGTTGTCCAGGCCGTAGGCCGCCCGCGTCATGTCGATGTTGCGCTGGATGTACTGCTTCTCCAGGGTCTGCTCGGACGGCCGGACCTGGAACTGCTGGATCACCCACGGGTAGACCCCGCCGGCGAGGATGGCGGTGATGATGAGCATCGCGGTCCCGATGACGGGCAGGCGCCAGCGGCCGATGAAGGCTGCCACGATGAACAGGACCGCCACGATGGCGGCGGCGACGGCGAGGATCGCCTTGGTGGGGATCACGGCGTTGACGTCGGTGTAGAGCGCGCCTGCCCACTTGCCCGGATTCGCGTTCTGCACCGAGGTGTACCGGTCAAGCCAGAAGTTGGCCGCGAGCAGCACCAGGAAGCTCGCGCCGACGACGGCGAGGTGGATCTGGGCGGCCCGGCTGGTGAAGATCCCCCGTTCCTGGATCCGGATGGCCCCGTACAGGTACTGGGTCAGGATGCCCGCCACGCCGGCGACGACGACGATGCTGATCAGCAGCCCCACCAGGAAGCCCAGGAAGGGCAGCGTGAACATGTAGAAGCTGATGTCCAGGTTGAACTGAGGATCCGTGCGGCCGAAGGGGACCTGGTTGAAGAACAACAGGATGCGCTGCCACTGGCTTGCGGCGGCAGTCCCGGCGAAGAGGCCGAACACCGCGGGCACCCCGATCATCACCAGCCGGCGCACCGGCTCGAGCTGCGCCTGGTAGCGGTTGAGGTTATCGCGCACCGTTGCATCCGGGGCATAGACGGGCCGGGCCCGGTAGGCGAAGTGGATCGAGGCGTAGACCGCTCCGCCCATGAGCAGGAACCCGGCGAGGAAGACCAGCGAGCGCGCCAGGTTCTCCGTGATGAAGACGCTCAGGAACCCGAGCTGGTCGAACCACAGCACATCGGTGTAGATGTTGGCGAAGAACACGAAGCCAATGACGAGCACGCCGACGATGATCAACGTGGGGATCAGCGCGCCGCGGCGCCGCCGGTTGACGGGTCTGTTCGGGCTGGCAGGACGGGAAGTCACTCAAAACCTCTATTTGCTTCGGAACGGGCGACGGAACAGCACGGCGGACCGGTGAAGCGGCGCCCGGCCGTTGTCTATGCCACGTACGGTGGCACAGTGAAGTTCCTGTCTCTGCTCATTGTGCCCGGAACGCGCGTCCCGTGGGCCGTTAGGCCTTACCTGCCCGCGTAGTGTTTCGACATCGTGATGTTCTGTTCACTTGGCCGTGCAGGTGGCGAGCGTGGACGGATCCGTGCCCGAGCCAATGGACTTGACCGCGTCGTAGGCCTGCTGCAGGGTTTCGACCTTGACGACGCTGAGACCGTCGGGGACATGGCCGACGACCTCGTCGCAGTTCGACCCCGGCGCCAGGAACACCGTGGCGCCCGAGTTGCGGGCGCCGACCAGCTTCTGGGCGATGCCGCCGATGGGGCCGACCTTGCCGTCGGCGTCGATGGTTCCGGTGCCGGCGAAGTGCTTGCCGCCGGTGAGGTCCCCGGGGGTGAGGGTGTCCACGATGCCCAGCGCGAACATCATCCCGGCACTCGGGCCGCCGACCTGGGCCAGCGAAATCTTCACCGAGAACGGGAAGTCGTACTTGTACTGCAGCACCACACCCAGCAGGTAGCGGCCGTCGGCCTTCATCGGGGTGATGGTCTCGCTGACCGTGCGGCCGCCGCGCAGCACGTCCACCCGGATGGGCGCGCCGGCGCCGGAGGCCAGTTCCTGCTGGATGGTTTCCAGGCCCTTGATCTTCTTGCCGTTGACGGCGGTGAGTTCATCGCCGGCCTGCAGCTTGCCCTTCGACGGCGAGCCCTTGGCGAAGTCCGCGACGAGCAGGTGTTCCTTGAACGGAATGTTCTCCAGGCCCAGGGCGGCCGCCGTCGCATTCTCCTGCGAGGTGGACATGGCAACGGTGTTCTGCTGCTGCACCTCCTGCTGGCTCGTGCCCGCCGGGTAGAGCTCTTCCTCGGGCACCACCGACCGGTTCCGGTCCAGCCAGGATCTGTACGCCTCAAAGATGTTGATGGCCCCGTTCGGGCCGCCGTTGACGTAGACGGTGGTCAGGTCCAGGCTCCCGGACGCCGGGTAGCTTTGGTGGCCGTTGACCTGGATCACCGGCGTGCCCTGGTCCTTGCCCAGGGTGTTGAAGGTCGGCCCGGGCGCCTCCACCACGTAGGGCACCGGCATCAGGGCGGCGACCACGATGAGCCCGGCCGCCAGGATTCCCGAACTCACCATGGCGGCGAACCTGCCGTCCCGGGGTCGCTGCGGTGCAGCCGGCTCGGTCGGGGCAGGATCGTGGGGGGAACTCAAGCTCGGGCCTCTCCGGTGGCGGGTGGTGATCGCAGGCGGGACGGCGCCCGGCACTGCCTTCGACCATAGAATACGCGCTGCACCTCCGGGCCCGCTGCCAGCCTGCTTGGCATCCTCAATCCCGCGCGCCGTCCCCGGGCCCGAGCGGCACGACGAGCACGGGCCGGTGCTGCCGGTGCGTCAGGTGCACGGCCACCGACCCGGTGAGCAGGTGCTCCAGGCGCGTCGCCACCCCGCGTTCGCGGGTACCGACGACGATCATGCACGCGTCCACGGTGGTTGCGAGCCGTCCCAGTGCCTTGGCGGGCTCCCCCGCGAGCGTGATGAAGGACCATGAAACTGCGTACCCGTCCAGGGCGCTGCCGATTCCGTCCTTCAGCCGGGCTGAGGTTCCCTCGACGTCGTCGTCCGCCGTGTCCGGGTCGATCGGCCGGGAGGCCACCGACCCGTCCGGCCCTTCGTCCACGAGGTAGGTGGCTATGTCGACGTAGGCGCAGACGAGGCGGACGCCGAGGCTTCCGGCGAGTTCGGCCGCCCGGTGCAGCGCGGCGAGCGGCTGGCCCGGCACCACTCCAAGCACGACCGGACCTGTTATCCGGTGCGGCGAAGCGGTCGCCGGTTCCGCGGCGTCAGGCCTGTTCATGCGCGTGCTCCTGTGCCCTCCGGGGGCCGCCGTACGCGGCCCCGGCACCGCGAGCTTATCGGCCCCGGCGGGGCCGACGCCATGGTCCCCGGGCCGCGGCTGTGCCTACAGCGAACGGTCCTCCGGCCGGGCAGACAGGCGGCAGGAGCGGCGGTAACGTGAGGCAAAACGTGTACGACGAGCGAGGACCGGTTGCCATGACTTCCAACCCTTCCAATTCCCCGAACGACGACGAGGCACCGAAGGACCCGCTGGCGGAACTGCTGGCCAAGCTGATGGGCGGCCAGGCCGGTGCAGGCGTCGATCCTGCCGAACTGGCGAAGGCCGCGGGGCTGCCCAACGACCCGAACCTGCTGGCCCAGATGTTCCAGCAGGTGCAGGCGATGATGAGCGCTTCCAGTGAGGGGCCCGTGAACTGGCAGCTGGCGCATGAGAATGCCCGGCGCGTCGCGGCGTCTTCGGCGGACCCGTCAGTGACGGCGTCCCAAAGCCGTGAGGTGGACGAGGCCCTGCGGCTGGCGGATCTGTGGCTTGATCCGGTCACCGACCTGCCGTCGGCCGGCCTGATCGGCCGCGCCTGGTCCCGCGCCGAGTGGGTGGAAGAGACCCTCGGCACCTGGAAGCGGCTGACGGAACCGGTGGCAAACTCGGTCGCGTTCGCCCTTTCCAGTGCGCTCACCGAGCAGATGCCCGAGGAAATGAAGGCGATGATGGGCTCCGCCGCGTCCATGCTGCAGAACATGGGCGGCGCATTGTTCGGCATGCAGCTTGGCCAGGCGATCGGCGCGCTGGCCGGCGAAGTCGTCAGCTCCACCGACATCGGCATCCCGCTGGCGGACCTGCAAATGGCCCTACTGCCCGCGAACGTGGCGAAATTCGGCGAGGGCCTGGACCTGCCGGAGCAGGAAGTCCGGCTCTTCCTGGCGGTCCGGGAGGCGGCGCACGCGCGGCTCTTCGTGCATGTGCCGTGGTTGCGCGGCTACCTGCTGGGCACCATTGAAAGCTACGCACGGGGCATCCACATCGACATGTCCCGGATCGAGGACCTCGCACGTGACCTTGACCCTTCGAACCCGGAGGGGATCCAGGCGGCGCTGTCCGAGGGCGTCTTCATGCCCCAGCGCACCCCCGAGCAGGACGCCGCCCTGGCCAAACTGGAAACGGCGCTGGCCCTGGTCGAGGGCTGGGTGGACGAATTGACGGCCGCCGCCACGGCGAACCTGCCCTCGAGCGCGGCCCTGCGGGAGACCGTCCGGCGTCGCCGGGCCACGGGAGGCCCCGCCGAGCACGCCTTCGCCTCGCTGGTCGGCCTGGAACTGCGTCCGCGCCGGCTGCGCGACGCGGCAGCGCTCTGGGCTCACCTGCTGCAGGACCGCGGCATCTCCGGCCGCGACGCACTGTGGCAGCACCCGGATCTGCTTCCGACCCCGGAGGACCTGGACGATCCGGCCGGTTTCGGCAAGCGGCGCGAACTGCTGGACGCCTCGGACTCCGAGGTGGACGCCGCGTTGCAGAAGCTGCTCAGCGGCGACTTCGACCAGAAGCCCGGCGACACCGAGCCCGGCAGATCCGAAGACAGCGGGTCCGAAGACGGCGGCCATGATGACGGCGGCAGGAATCCCGGGGACGGCGGCACGTCGCCGGAGGCCTAGATGTCCTCCGGGTCCGCCGGCAACCCGCGGGAGGTGGCGAAAGCGACGCCTTCGAGGAACGCCTTGGCCCGTTCCGTGTGAGGGTAGGCGGTCAGAAGCTCCCAGAACCGGGGGCCGTGGCCGCTGACGAGCAGATGGGCGAGCTCGTGCAGCAGCACGTAGTCGACCACCCAGCCCGGCATGGTCCTGAGCTTGGCACTGATCCGGATGGTCTTCTCGGCAGGGGTGGCCGAGCCCCAGCGCGAGTTCTGGTTCGTGACCCACCTGACGCTGCGGGGCTGCGGCCGCCCGCCCAGGTATTGCGCCGAGAGCTCGGCGGCACGCTGCACCAGGTCCGCATCCGAGCGCGGATGCCTCGCGGCTCCGGCGCCGCGCCGCGGCGCCTCCAGCTTGGCCAGCATTTTGCCGACCCACTCGCGCTCCTGTGCCGCGCTGAAATGCGCGGGGATGGCGACGACAGCGGTCCCCTCCTCCCAGAAGGCCGCTACCGTCCGGCGGCGCCGGGCCGATCTGCGCACGACGACGGGTGCGCCGTCGCCGGTGGTCTGCTGTTCCTGCATGCTTCGACGTTACCCCGAACCGCTCCCCGTCCCCGGCCGCACGGTGCCCTTTGTGGATGGCCTCGCCCTATGGGCGGCCGGTGCTGTGGACAACCCGCCTCGGCGTCGCGGGCTCTGCGAGCATGTCAGGCACGGGCCGGGCAGGAGCGCGGCCGACGGCAGGAGGGAGCACATCGTGAGGCTGAATCCGGGACTGCGGACAGTGCTCAGGCGGCCGGACAGCCTGCAGCTCGGATCCACCTCCGGCGGCATCGTCGTTGAGGGACTGTCGGCGCCGGCCCGTGCCTTCATCGACAGGCTCCGGGACGGTTTCCCTGACACCGAGCTCGCGGAGGTCGCGGCCGGCTGCGGGCTGGAGGAGCCGGAGGCGGAAGAACTGCTGGCCGCGCTCGGCGATGCGGTCTTCCCCTCAGGAACAAATCCGGCGCAGCCCGTGGGTCCAGCCGCCGAACGCGCCAGGGCCGACGCCGCGCACTGGTCTGCCGTCTACCGGCGCGACGGAGCCGCGGTGCTGCGGCGCCGCGCGGCCGCGTCGGTGTGCGTCACCGGACTGGGACGCACGGGCGCCGCGCTGGCCCAGCACCTCGCCTCCGCCGGAGTGGGCACAATCCTCCTCGACGATCCACGCCCGGTCCTTCCGAAGGATCTGGGTGCTGCCTCGTTTGGGCCGGCCGAGCTGGGCATGCCGCGCGCGGCTGCCGTTCGCCGGCGGCTTGCCCAGCTCGCCCCGGCAGTGTCCGCCCGTATCCGGCACCCCGGCGCTCCTCTGCCGTCCAGAGCGGCACCCGGCTTGGAAGTCATCGTCGGTTCGGAGGTGGTGCCGGCCGCGGAGAGGGAGCGGCTGCTGGCCTCCGGTCGGCCGCATTTGGCGGTGCTGCTGCGCGAACAGGACAGTATCGTCGGCCCGCTGGTGGTGCCCGGGGCCACAGCCTGCCTGGACTGCATCGAGCGGCAGCGGGCCGACGCCGACGAGGCGTGGCCCGCGGTCGCGGAACAGCTGGCACGGGACGCCGGCAGCGGGGAGGAGTCAGCGCTTGCCGCGGCCACCGCCGGCCTGGCGGCCCTGCAGGTTCTGCTGCACCTGGACGGTTTGCACCGTCCCGCCACCTGGTCCGCGGTGCTGCGCCTGCGCTCCGCGGACGGCGCGCCGTCGCTGGAACCGTGCGCGCCGCACCCGCGCTGCTGGTGCCGGTTTCAGCTGGCGGCGTCGGTTCCGAGGATCTCCAGCACTGCTTCGCCGTAGCGCTCGAGCTTCGCGGGCCCGACGCCGGCCAGACGGCCCAGGTCCTGCAGCGACGCCGGCCGTGCCTCGGCGATCGCCACCAGCGTTGCGTCGGTGAAAACCACGAACGCCGGCATGGACGCTTTCTGCGCTTCCTCAAGCCGCCACTGGCGCAATGCCTCGAAGGTCTGCTCGTCGTAGGTCGGCGGGCAGTTGCTGCAGCGGCCCGTCTTGCGCTCGGCGCCGCTGGAGAGCATGGTGCCGCAGACCCGGCACTGTGCCGGCGCCGTGCTCCGGCGGCGCTGCCGGGGTGCTGCCGCGCCGCCGCTCACGGAGGCCGACGAATTGGGCCGCAGTCCGTCCAGGAACCGGGACGGCTTGCGGTTGGCGCGGCCGCCCGGGGTGCGGGACGTGGACCAGCTCAGCGCCAGGTGTTCGCGGGCACGCGTGATGCCCACATAGAGCAGCCGTCGCTCCTCGTCGACCGCCTCGGGTGTGTCCGCGAAGGAGATCGGCATCAGGCCTTCGCTCAGGCCGACCAGGAACACCGCATCCCATTCCAGGCCCTTGGCCGAGTGCAGCGAGGCAAGCGTCACCCCCTGCACGGCGGGCGCGTGCTGGGCCACGGACCGTTCCTGCAGTTCGGCCACGAATTCGGCCAGGCTGAAGTGCGCCGGGTCGTCCCCGCGGGTGGCGACGAGCTCGTCCGCCAGCGACACCAGCGCCGCGAGCGACTCCCAGCGTTCGCGGAGGGCGCCGCCGCTTTGAGGTGCTTCCGGCGTGTAGCCGAGGGTGGCGAGCACGTCGCGAACCACCTGGCCTACGGGTTCGCTTCCCGCGGAACGGGCGGCGGCCCGCAGCTGCAGCAGTGCGTCGCGCACTTCCCGCCGGGCGAAGAAACGCTCCCCGCCGCGGAGCTGGTAGCCGATGCCGGCGGAGGCAAGCGCCTGTTCGTACGCCTCGGACTGGCCGTTGGTGCGGAAGAGTACGGCGATCTCGCTGGCCTTCACGCCGTCGTCGAGCAGGGCCTTGATCCGGCGCGCCACGTCGGCGGCCTCGGCCTCGTCATCGCTGCACTCGGTGTAGCTCGGCGCCGGCCCGTGCGGGCGCTGTGCGATGAGTTCCAGCGGAGCGGACCAGCCGGCGTCCGCCCGCGGGCCGGCGCTGCGCCGTCCCGCGAGCAGCGAGTTCGCCAGCTGGACCACCTCGGGCGTCGAGCGGTAGTCGCGCACCAGCTTGACCACCTGCGCCCCCGGGTAGCGGGCAGTGAACTGGAGCAGGTGCGCGGAGGTCGCGCCGGTGAAGGAGTAGATTGTCTGGCTCGCGTCGCCGACGACGCACAGTTCGTCGCGGCCGCCGAGCCAGAGATCCAGGAGGCGCTGCTGCAGGGGGGAAACGTCCTGGTATTCGTCCACGACGAAATGCCTGTACTGGTCCCGCACCGTCGCGGCGACTTTCGGATCCTCCTGCAGAATGCCGACGGTGATCAGCAGGACGTCCTCGAAGTCGATGACATTGCGGTCAGTCTTCAGGTCCTCGTAGGCCTGGAAGAGCCGGGAAACGGTGGTGCGGTCGAAACCGCCGGGTTCGCCGCGGCCCTCGGATCCTTCCAAGTAGTTCGCCGGCGTCAGCATGGAGACCTTGGCCCACTCCAGTTCAGCGGCGAGGTCCCGGATGGCTGCGCGGTCGGTGCTCAGCCGCAGCCGCCGGGCGGCCTCGGCAATGACGTTGGCCTTGTGGTCCAGCAGGCCCGGCAGCGGACCGCCGACAGCCTGCGGCCAGAAGAACTGCAGCTGCCGGAGGGCCGCGGCGTGGAAAGTGCGGGCCTGCACAGCGCCGGTGCCCAGGTCTCGGAGCCGGCTGCGCATTTCGGCCGCCGCGCGGGCGGTGAAGGTGACGGCGAGCAGCCGCTGCGGGTTGTAGACGCCGGTCTGCACCCCGTAGGCAATGCGGTGGGTGATGGCCCGGGTCTTGCCGGTGCCCGCGCCCGCAAGGACGCAGAGCGGGCCGGCGAGGGTGCTCGCGACAGCCCGCTGGTCCTCGTCCAGGGCGCCGAGGATGCGTTCTTCGGGCGAGGACCCGTCGTCGGTCTCCGCTCCCCCGTGATCGTGCTGGAATGGCATGGAGCGGCTAGTCCTCCACCGGCCGGTCCACGATGGGTCCGCCGTACCACTGCTCGATCAGCGCCCGCGCGATCGACGCGGGGGTGGAGATCAGGATTTCCCCGCTGCTGACGGCGGCCTGCAGTTCCTCCCGGCTGAACCAGCGCGCCCGGGTCACCTCGACGCCGTCGGGCGTCGCCTCGCGGTCTTCGGTGCGTGCCGTGAACCCGAGCATCAGCGATGCCGGGAAGGGCCAGGACTGCGAACCGAGGTACTGCGGGCTGTGCACCGTCACACCGACCTCCTCGCCGACCTCCCGGATCACGGCCTGCTCGAGGGACTCGCCGGGTTCAACGAAGCCAGCCAGCGTCGAGTAGCGCTTGGCGTCCCAGGCGCCGCTGCCGCCCAGCAGCACACGGTCGTCGGGGCCTATGACCGTGACGATGATGGCGGGGTCCGTGCGCGGGAAGTGTTCGCTCTTGTCCTCCGGGCAGCGCCGGACCCAGCCGCCCTGTTCGACGTCGGTCGCGGCCCCGCAGCGCGGGCAGTGCCGGTGCGTGTCGTGCCAGTTGGAAATGGCGCTGGCCTCAATGAAGATGCCCGCGTCGGTCGCGGGCAGCTCCGTCGCCACCTCGCGGAAGCCGGCCCACGCCGTCCCGTCAGGGACACCGGGGATCGTAGAAGGGTCCGGACGGTCGGCCAGACCGACCAGGACCACGTCGGTGCCATCCGGCAAGCCGGAACCGGCCAGGGCCGATCCGAGGTAGATGACCGGGCCGGACGGCTCGCTCACGGTCTCAATCTCGCCGGACGCCAGGAACACGATCCGGCCCTCGTGGATGAGGGTCTCCCTCCGTCCCATCACCATCACCCGTGTGGACGGGCGGGAGAGGACCGACTCGAGGTGACCGGGGTCCGCCCGGCGGGCCGATCCCCGGTCCAGCACCGCAGTTCGCCAGGGCAGCAGCTGTTCCGGCGGTTCGTGGACCTGGAATTCTCCGGGAAGGGAGCGGGTGGCGGGGTCCAAAGGGGTCATGGTTCTACCGTACTGTCTGCGGCACCGTCGGGCGACTCGCCGCAGACCCATCCGCGGTGATGCGGGCGGGGCGCTCTACGGTGGAAGAGTGAGACGAACACCTATCGAATTGGCAGCTGTGGCCAGCGCAGCCGTGCCCGGCCTGGCGCCGACCGCCGTCAGTTCGGCCCCCGACGATGCGGCGGACTTCGATGCCGCGCTGCTGCTCGACTCGGCGGGCAAACGGTGGCGGGTACGGTCCCCCCGGCACATCGAGGCCAGCACCCGGCTGGAGACGGAGCTGCTGGTGCTGCGCGTCTTCAGCCCGGCCATCCGCGCGGAGCTGCCGTTTCTCATGCCCACCGTCGCCGGCACCGTCCGGCAGGGCGAGCTCACGACCTTCGTCTATTCGCACCTCAGCGGCAGGACCCGCAGCATCGAGGACCTCACCCGGGGTTCGGCCCGGATGTCCCGCGAACTCGGCGCCGCCATGGCCGCCATCCACGACCTGCCGCCCTCCATCGTGCAGGATGCGGACCTGCCCAGCTATACCGCGAACGAATTCCGCCAGCGCAAGCTCAACGAACTGGACCAGGCCGCCACGACCGGCCAGATTCCGGCGGCCCTGCTGCGGCGTTGGGAGCATGCCCTCGAGGACGTGGCGCTGTGGCGGTTCAAGCCGTGCGTGGTGCACGGGGATCTGCACGAGGACAACATTCTCGTCGAAGGCGAGCGGGTCATAGCCGTCACGGGCTGGACCGATCTGCGCGTCGGAGACCCGGCCGATGACTTCGCGTGGCTGGTTGCCGCGAACAACCAGAAGTTCGTGGACGCGATCCTCGAGTCCTACTCCGCCAGCCGCAAGGATGCTCCTGACCGGCATTTGATCCGGCGCGCCGCGCTGTCCGCCGAGTTCGCCTTGGCGCAGTGGCTGGTGAAGGGCATCGCGGCCGAGGACGGCCGGATGGTGGCCGAAGCCAAGGAGATGCTCGCGGCCCTGGAGTCGGACATCGCCCAGTACGGCGGTCAGCCGATCAGCGTCGAGCCCCCGCCCGCACCCTCCGCCCCGCCGGCCCCGTCCTCGCCGCCCTCCGCCGCGGCGGCTCCCGCCAATGCTGCGGCTCCCGCCGATCCGGCGGACGCGGCGCCTCAGGCCCAACCGGCGGAACCGGCTGATGCGGGGGAAGCCAAAGATGCCCGGGACGTGTCGCAGGCCAAGGAGCCCGCACCGGCCCGGCAAGCGCCGGCGAAGTTCTCCGTTGCCCCGATCCCCGCAGACGACGACACGCACACTGACGACGCCGCGGGTCCTGAATCGCCCGCGAACGGCACCGTTTCCCGTCCGTGACGCGCTAGTAAACCGGGGCTCGCCCCCGGATCAGCTCATGCTCAGCCGCGGCTGACCGTTTCGGCGGCCGCGGACCGGCTGAGCGACCGGGCAATGATGTCTTCGAGCTCCGCTTCGCCGGCGAGGTCAAGCGGGCGCACGAGCTCGCCTGGGCCGGCGTAGTAGAACGCAGCCTTGACCTGCTCCAACGGGATGTCCCGCAACCGCGCCCAGGCGAGCCGGTACACCGCCAGCTGTACGGCCTTCTCGGCCAGGTCCCGGCCGGTCGGCACCACTCCGGTCTTCCAGTCGATCAGGTCCCAGGAACCGTCGCTGTCCCGGAACACCGCATCGATCCGGCCGCGCACGACGACACCCCCGACCTGGGTCTCGATCGGGACCTCGACGTGCGCCGGCGCGCGCTGGGCCCACGGGGACGCCTTGAAGGCCTCGACCATTTCCTGCAGGCCGTAGGCTTCGTCCACGTAGGCGTCGGCGCCCGGCGCCTCGTCCAGCTCCAGCTGGCCGGTGGTGCCGTAGTACTCCTCCACCCAGCTGTGGAACGCCGTGCCCTTCCGGGCCGCCATGCCGGGCCGGCGCGGCACCGGCCGCCGCAACTGCCGGGTGACCTTCCCGGGATCGCGGCCGAGTTCCACCAGCAGGGAAGCCGATATGTGCTGCGGGAGCTCGACGGTGAACCGGTCCTCGTCGATGAGCCGGCGTGCCAGCAGCAGATCCGCTTCCCGCGCCCATCCTGTCTGCTCCCCGTCGGGAGCGCCGGCTGCCGCTTCGTCCCGCCACCGTGCTTCTTCCTGCAGGACCCGGGCAGCGGCTGCCTCCAGGACCGCGCGTCGGCCGCGCAACGGCCGGAGCGGCTCCCCGTCCGCGTCCACCGGTCCTTCGAGCGGGTCGTAGGGCCAGGCTGCCGTCAGTGCCTCCTGGACCAGCGGGTTCTGCTCCCCGAGGTCCTCGTCCGCTACCCAGGCGGCCACCCGCACGCACTCGGGCCTCTCCGCGGCGAGCTCATGCAGTTCGGCCAGGAACCGGGACGGGGCCGCGGGCTTGACCCGGCCGCCGATCCACGCCGAGGAACTGCAGACCAGCGTGCTGCGGGCGCGGGTGAAGGCAACGTAGGCGAGCCGGCGTTCCTCCTCCTCGCCGTGGACAGCCACGTCCGCCGCGTAGCGCTTCTCGTTCTCCAGCCAGCCCTTCTGGTCCGGCGCTGTCAGGTCCCACTCGGGCAGGTCCCCGCTGTCCCCGCGCAGCGGCCAGGGCAGGGCCGCCGCGCCCGTGGACCAGCGGTCGACGCTCTTGGACGGAAACGCTCCGTCGTTCAGGCCGGGGACGAAGACCAGGTCCCATTCGAGTCCCTTGGAGGCGTGGACGGTCAGCAGCTGGACCGCGTGCTCGTTGACATCGGCCTGGGTGATCTCCAGGCCTCCTTCCTCCGCCGCGGCCGCCTCGAGCCAGGACAGGAAGGCGAGCAGGTCCACCCGGTCCGCGGACTGGACGAAACCGGAGGCAGCGTCCTGGAACGCGTCGAGGTTCCGCCGGGCGTGGTGCAGTCCGGGTCCGGGCTTGGCAGCGACCTCGATGTCGAGCAGCATGGTGCGCTCCACTTCGCCGAGCAGCGTGGTGAGGTCGTCGCTGACGAAGGAGCGCAGGTGCCGCAGCTCGTCGCGCAGGCACAGCAGCCTTTCCCGTGCAGCCTCGCTGAGTGTGCGGTGCAGCTGCCGGGGCCAGTACCCGGCCTCCAGCCGGTCCAGGGCCTCCACGAGGCTGGAGTCGTCCACCAGGTCCTGTTCCAGCACCTGGTCCTCCGGTGCCCCGTCCTGCTGGGCGGCAAGGTCGTCGTCGGCCGGCCCCGACGCCGCGAACTCACGCTGGCGGGCCAGGAAACGGGACCATTCGGCAAAGGCCATCAGGTCCGCGGCGCCGAGCCGCCAGCGCGCGCCGCTGATCAGCCGCATCAGCGCATCCGAGCGGCCCGGGTCCGCGAGCACCCGCAGCATGGAGACAAGGTCCACGATCTCCGGGGTGCTCAGCAGGCCGCCCAGGCCGACGATTTCGTAGGGGATGTTCCGGAGCTCCAGGCTGGACCGGACCTGCTCGAACTGCGCCCGGCGGCGGCAGAGCACGGCGACCGTCAGCGCTGTTCCGCCGTCGTGAGGTCCGCCGCCGAAGGAGGGCCTGCGCCGCAGGATTTCGTCGCCGATCGCTTCGGCTTCCTCTTCCGCGGTCCCGAACCGGGCCAGCACGACCTCGCCGGTATCGGGAGCCGGCCGGGTACGCAGCGGGGAAACCCGCACGGCCGACCCGGCGTGCCGGCGCGCGGCGGACCCGTTGAGCACGGTGGACATGGCGTTGGCCGCCTCGAGCACGTTCACGGCGTTGCGCCAGGCAATGGTGAGCTCGGCGGTTCGGGCCCGTGTGCCGTCCGCCCGGGGAAACAACTCGGGGAAGCGGAACAGCTGGCCCGCGGACGCGCCCCGGAAGCCGTAGATGGACTGGTTGGGGTCCCCCACCGCCGTGACCGGGTGGCCGCCGCCGTAGAGGTGGGAGAAAAGCTGCAGCTGGGCATGGGAGGTGTCCTGGAACTCATCCAGCAGGACGACCTTGTAACGTTCGCGCTCTGCATCCCCGGCCTGCGGCACCTCCACCGCAATGCGGGCCGCCAGCGCGACCAGGTCCCCGTAGTCCATGGCATTGCGCACCCGCTTCGCCCTGCCGTATTCGGCGACCATCGCTGCCACGCTCGCCCGGGTGCGCAGCACGTCGAGCAGGTCCCGCACCTTTTGCGTGGGGGCGTTCTTCTTCCCCTCGATGTACGGCAGCGCATCCAGGGACGCGGCGTAGCCGTCCAGGACGGACCGGACGTCCGACGGGTCCTGAAGGTGCTCGGCGCATTCACCTGCGAGCCGGATCACCGAGCTGACGAGGGTGGACTTGGCGTAGGCGAAGTGGCTGAACTCGCCGTCGTAGGCTTCCACGACCTCTGCAGCAAGCTGCCAGGACTGTGCGCCGCCGAGGACGACCGCGTCCCGCTCGATGCCCAGCCGCAGCCCGTGGTCGGCCACGATGCCGCTGGCGTAGGAGTGGTAGGTGGACACCTTCGGTTCAAGCGCGTCCTCCGCGCCGGCTGCTGCTGCGAGCTCCACTGTGCCGCTGCGCGCCAGCCGCGAAAGCTTGGCCAGCTGGCGCCGGATGCGCGCGGCGAGCTCCCCGGCGGCCTTGCGGGTGAAGGTGACGCCCAGGATCTCCTCGGGCAGCACCAGTCCGTTGGCGACGAGCCAGACCACCCGGTCCGCCATGGTCGTGGTCTTGCCCGAACCGGCCCCGGCGACGACGAGCATCGGCTCGAGCGGGGCGCTGATGATCGCCGACTGTTCGGCGGTGGGTGGGTTCTGTCCGAGCAGCCCGGCGAGCTCCTCCGGCGTGATCCGGGCGTTCATTCGGTGACCTGCTTTCCGTCGCTGCACAGCGGGCATACTTCCGGCACCGCGCACCGGCTGCCGAACCCGTACTTCTTCGGGTCGTGCCGGGCCAGGAACGTCGCGGACGCCATCAGGGAAGCCGCTTCGAGCACCAGCGGCGTCGCCCAGTCCCCGTCTTGGGCCAGCGCGTCCTGGTGCTGGATGCCGACGTCCTTGGTGTCCGTGCCCAGCTGCGCCAGAATCGCACCTCCCGGAGCCGGGACGTCCCCCTGCCGGGCCAAAGCGTCGAAGGCCCCGGCCAGCACTGCCGCCTGGTAGGCCCCCAGCTGCGGGTGCAGCGCCAGCTCGTCCGCCGTCGGCTTGCTCCGCCCTGTCTTGAGGTCCACGATGACCAGGCGGCCTTCGGCATCGGTCTCCAGCCGGTCGACCTGGCCGCGAAGCAGCACGGTGTGCCCGGAGCCTTCCAGCTCCACCCCGAAGTCCTGTTCGGTCGCGAGCAGGCCGCGCCCCTCCTGGCGCATCCGGATGACGTACTCGGCCAGCTTGCGTACCATCTTTTCGGCGCGACGGTAGTCGAGCTGGCCCTCCCAGTTCTCCTTCATGCCCAGCGACGGCCAGCGCTTGGCCAGTTCCGCGGCGTACTCGCTGCCGCTGGCGTCCGGCAGGTCCTGGGCGATGGCGTGCACCAAGGTTCCGAGGCTGCGGGCGAAGTCCGTGGCAGCCTCCCCGCCGGCCGCCTGGATGAACCAGTTCAACGGCGACTTGTGCACCGCGTCCACCTTCGACGGCGAGACCGGAACACGGCCTCCGGCGGGGACGAGCGGCTCGGTCGAACTGAGCGGCAGCAAACCCCACCACTGGCCGGGCGCGGCGCCGGGGACCTCCTCGGCTGCCAGCCGGCCCAGCACGCGCGCCGCTTCCTCATGGCGGTCCCGGGCCGACGGGTCGGCGAGCACGCAGCGCAGCTCTGCCACCAGCGAGCGCAGCGTCATCGGCCGGCCGACCTCCTCCACGGGACGCTGGCCGCCCGGATCGTCCCCGGGCTCCCACGGGTCCACGTAGTCCAGGAACGGTGAGGGCTGCTGGTCCTCGGAACTGACGGCGGTGCAGATCAGCCGTTCCCGGGCACGGGAGACGGCGGCGGAAAAGCTGCGCAGCTCGTCATAGCGGATCTCCCGCAGCCGGGCGGCCGCGCCGAGCCGGGCCGCTGCCGGACCGCGCTCGAGCACCTCGACGAGTTCGGTGCTGCCCAGCAGCTCCCCACGCAGCTTCGTGTTCGGCCACACGCCGTCCTGCAGCCCCGGCACGACCACCACCGCCCACTCGCGGCCCGCCGCGCTGGCAGGGGTGAGCAGTTCGACGGCGTCCCGGCGCTGGGCGCGCGCGGCCAGAGTGTCCATGGGGAGCTCCTGGTTCAGCAGGTACTCCAGGAACTGCCCCGGCGTCGACCCCGGCAGCTGGTCCACGTAGCGCTCCGCGGTCTGGAACAGCGCCATCATGGCATCGAGGTCACGGTCGGCCCGGACGCCGGCGGGACCGCCCTGCAGCGCCAGCCGCGCCCAGTAATCCGAACAGCCGGACTCGGACCACAGTGCCCACAGCACCGTTTCGGCGTTTGCCCCCGGTTGGGCGGCTGCCTGCCGTCCGGCTGCCAGCATCGTCGCGATCCGCACCGCCTGCCGCGCCTCCCAGCCCAGGGACGCCAGATGCGCAGGATCCTGCAGCGCCTCCACCAGCAGCGTGTCGCTTCCGCGTCCCCCGCCGCCCAGCCGCTCCTCGCGGCGCAGTGCCTGCCGGAGCCGGCGCAGGGCGACCGCCGAGGTGCGCCCGATGCGGGACGTCAGCAGCGCCACGGCGGTCTCGGCGTCGAGGGCGGACGGATCCAGGACCACCCGGAAGGCCTCCAGCAGGGGGCGTACGGCGGCTTCATCCCTGACGGCATTCTCGGCGACCGGCACCTTCACCGGGATGCCCTCGCCGCTGAGGAAGCGCTGCAGCTGGGCCAGCTGGCCGCCGGTGCGGACGATGACGGCCATGTCCGCCAGCCGCCGGCCTTCGTGCAGTTGCAGGTACAGCAGGCGTTCCGCCACGAAGCGCATCTCATGGACCGGGGACGCGACCAGATGCGCACTGACGGCCGGGGAGCCGCCCTGGTCCTGATCCGTTGCGGGCAGAGGTTCGAGCCGGCGGGCCTTGTGGCCGCCCTGGCTCTGCGAGATGCGCTGGGCGAGGCCCTTCCACACCTCACTGATCCGCTCATCCATGCGGTGCGACGCCGACAACACGGCCTCGGTGACGCCGCAGCCGTCGTCCAGGCTGCTGCGCAGGCCGCCGGCCAGATCCGGCCGCGCACCGCGGAAGCCCTGCACTACCGTGTCGGGCGAGGCCGTGACGACGACGTCGCGGCCGCGGCCAAGCAGGGTCAGCAGGCTGTGCACGGACCGGTTGGCTTCCTGGATATCGTCCACGAGGATCAGGGCCAGGCGGGCGTGTTCCTCGACCAGGAAGTCCGGCTGGTCCTGGAAGAGCTGGACCACCGAGGTGATGACTCCGGCCGGGTCGAACGCCTCCGGCATCCGCAGGTCGATCACGTCCCGGTACTCGCTGTAGAGCTGCGCCGCGGCCACCCAGTCCTGCCGGCCGCCGGACCGTCCCAGCTCCGCGAGCTCTGCGGCGGAAATTCCGTATTCGATGACCCGGTCAAAGAGCTGCCGGATTTCCTGCCGGAAGCCCCTCGTGCCCAGCGCAGCAGCCAGGCCCTCCGGCCACGGCACCGCCGCGCCCAGTCCGTGCCGGTGGCCTTCGAGCAGCTCGCGGATGATCAGGTCCTGCTCCGGGCCCGAGAGCAGCTTCGGGGCACGCTCCACGTACGGCAGCCGGCCCTCGACTTTGGCGCGGCGCAGGACGTCGAACGCGTAGGACGCCCACGTCCGGGCCGGCGCCGTGCTGAGCGAACGCTGCAGCCGCGAGGTGAGCCGGTTCCGCAACCGGTCCGCTGCGAGGCGGTTCGGGGCCAACAGCAGCACGCCGGACGGGTCCACGCCGTCCTCGACGATGCGCCGGACAGCTGTTTCCACGAGCACCGTCGATTTGCCGGTCCCCGGTGCTCCCCATACGAGCACCGGACCGCTGCCGTGCTCCAGGGCGACGATGCCCTGCTGGCCGGCGTCGAGCACGGGCGCCGCAGCCTCCGGTTCCTGGGACGCCAGCAGGCGAAGCGGGGGAAGATCCTTCATGCGTCCACCTCATCACCGGGCACCGACAGTTTCGCGGCCGACAGTTTCGCGGCGGAAAGCCCCAGCGCGAGTTCGTCGATCCGATCGAAGGCGAGCGCATCGGGCTGCCACCGCGCGCGGTCCAAATCGACCCTCCAGCTTCCGTGTCCGGGCGTGCCCCGCAGCGGGGTGCCCTCGGCGAGGTAATGGTCCAGGGCCTCGGACGCCAAGTCGTCGGGCGGGTGGCCGCTGGCCCTGATCACCCGCCACCACGGCAGGGGCCGGAAGCGTCCTTCAGGGCCCGAGTCAGGGCCCGAATCGGGGCCGGAATGCGACATGACCGAGCCGACCTGCCGCGGGCCTCCGGAACCGAGCAGTTCGGCGATGTCCCCGTACGCCAGCGCCGCGCCTTCCGGGATCAGCGCTGCCACCTCCAAAACAGCCTCGGTGAAGTCAGCGCGCATGGCTTCCACCTTATCGCCGGACCGGCCGCCGGCCGTGTCAGCGCCACACTGTCGGTGGCGGCCCATAACGTGAGCCCATGGACTTCTGGACCCTTCTCCCCCGGGCCGCATTCGACGTCGAGACCACCGGCCGGGACCCGCGGACCGCCCGCCTCGTGACGGCGTCCATTGTCGTGGTCGGCGCGGACGGCGGAGTGCTGGAACACCACGAGTGGCTCGCCGACCCCGGGGTGCCGATTCCACCCGAGGTTTCCGCGATCCACGGCGTTTGGGACGCGCGGGCCCGCGCCGACGGCAGGCCGGCGGCGCAGGTCACGGCCGAGGTGGCGTCGACGCTTGCCGGGCTGTTCCGGCGCGGCGTGCCGGTCTTCGCATTCAACGCCCCGTACGACTTCACCGTGCTGGGGGCCGAATGCCGGCGGCACGGTGCCGTCTTCCCGCTGCCCCGGCCCGTGCTCGATCCTTTCGTGCTGGACAAGGCGGTGAACCGGTACCGGCGCGGGCGGCGCACTCTGGGTGCCCTGTGCGACGCGTACGGCATCGCCTTGGACCACGCCCATACCTCCGCCGCTGATGCGTTGGCCACCATCCAGCTCGCGGACGCGATGGCCCGCCAGTACCCCCAGCTGCGAGCCGAGGCCAGCCAGCTGCATGACTCGCAGGTCCTCTGGGCCGCCGAGCAGGCGGCCGACTTCCAGGACTATCTGCGGCGGCACCGCCCGGACGCCGTCGTGGAGGGGTCCTGGCCCGTGCTGAGCTGACCTTGGTGGGACAAATCTCACACGGGAGCCGGCTGTCCCCACCTCGGCCCGCCGGGCGTCGAGGATTCCAGTGATTCGGGCCGCGGCGGAGTGCTTGCCGCCCAAGCCTCCGCGTGGATGCGCATTTGTTCGGCTGAAGGGCGTTTGTGACGCCAAAAGTTCACCGCGGCCGCATCGTGGACGCTGCTGACATAATTTAGTTCGGCCGGTTACGCCCCGGCCCGTCGCCCCGCGGCTCCCCCCGGGCCCGTCCGCCAGAGAGTGGACCGCTCAGTTATGCAGCTCTACGAAAGTGATTGCCTGATGAAGACCAAAGCCCTGAAGTGGCTGTCCACTGTTCCCGTGGCAGTCGCCCTGGCTGTTTCGCTGGCCGCGTGCGGCGGCAGCAGCACCTCCAACTCCTCCCCCACGAATGCCCTCGCGGGCAGCGACCAGCAGACCTTGGACAAGTACACCACCAAGGACGTCACCGCCCTCGACAAGATCGATAAGACCAAGCTCGGCCTGATCAGCGACGGCACACTCAACGTGGGCACCCTCTCGGATGCGCCGCCGAACATCTTCATCGACAAGAGCGGCAACTTCACCGGCTTCGACAATGAGCTGCTCAAGGCGATGGCTGCCAAGCTCGGGCTGAAGGTCCAGTTCGCGGCCACCGACTTCTCCGCCCTGCTCGCCCAGGTGCAGAACAAGAAGTTCGACGTCGGCTCCTCCTCCATCTCCACCACGGACAAGCGCCGCCAGTCAGTGGGCTTCACCAACGGCTACGACTTCGGCTACATGGCCGTCGTCGCGAAGACCGACGGGAAGATCAAGGGCTTCAAGGACCTGACGAAGGACACCCGCATCGCCGTGGTGCAGGGCACCGTGCAGGACGATTACGTGACCAACACGCTCAAGATTGAGCCGGTCCGCTTCCCGGATTACAACACCGCCTACGCGAACGTGAAGAACGGCCAGGTGGACGCCTGGGTCGCCCCGTCGCAGCAGGCCACCGGGCAGGTGAAGGCCGGCGACGGCACCGCCATCGTCGAGAAGACCATCAACACGCAGAACTTCACGGCCTTCGCGGTGAACAGCAAGAACCAGCCGCTGATCGATGCCCTCAACTCGGCGCTGGACGCCGTGGTCAAGGACGGCACCTGGTCCAAGCTGGCCAAGCAGTGGTACCCGGAGCGCGAAACCCCGAAGAACTGGAAGCCGGGCAGCAAGGCCTCGGTCCTGCCGAAGAGCTAGCCTATGGATTTTTCCCAGTTCCTCAACACCTTCTTCAACTGGGAGGCGATGGCGGAAGTCATCCCCTCCCTGTTGACGGTGGGCCTCCCCAACACCCTCATCCTGGCCGTCTCTTCCGCCATCATCGGTTCCGTCGCGGGCATGCTCCTGGCGGTCATGGGCGTTTCCCGCACCGGGCCGCTGCGCTGGATCGCCCGGGTCTACACGGACATCTTCCGCGGTCTGCCGGCGGCGGTGGTCATCCTGATCATCAGCATTGGCCTCGGGCCGGTCGTGCGTGAGCTGACCGGCAGCTCCAATCCGTTCCCGCTGGGCATCATGGCCCTGTCCCTGATGGCCGCTGCCTACATCGGCGAGATTTTCCGGTCCGGCATCCAGAGCGTGGAGAAGGGCCAGTTGGAGGCTTCCCGGGCGCTGGGGTTCGGGTACAACGCGTCAATGCGGCTCGTGGTGGTCCCGCAGGGGATCCGCCGCGTCCTGCCGGCGCTGGTGAACCAGTTCATTGCGTTGATCAAGGACTCGTCGCTGGTGTACTTCATCGGCGTGCTGGCCAGCCAGCGGGAGATCTTCCGGGTGGGCAACGATGCGACCGCGAATTCGGGGAACCTTTCCCCGCTGATCGCGGCTGCCATCCTGTACCTCGTGCTGACCATCCCGTTGACGCACTTCGTCAACTTCATTGATCACCGGCTGCGCACCGGCCGCCCGGAGAAGCGACAGCCGGACGACGCCGCCGCGGTGGTCGGGAAGGGAGCCCAGGCATGAGCGCGTTCACCTCCGGGAGCCTCACGGCCCGCAACCTGCACCTGTCCTTCGGCTCCAACCACGTGCTCCGCGGCATCGACTTGCAGGTCGAAAAGGGCACCACGGCGTCGGTGATCGGCCCTTCCGGCTCCGGCAAGTCGACGCTGCTGCGCGTGATGAACCGCCTGATCGAACCGGACCAGGGCGACATCCTGCTCGACGGCCGGTCCGTGCTCAAGGACAACCCGGATGAGCTGCGACAGCGGATCGGCATGGTCTTCCAGCAGTTCAACCTGTTCCCGCACAAGACCGTCGTCGAGAACGTCTCGCTGGCCCTGCGGAAGCTGCGCAAGCTCCCGAAGGAGCAGGCCCGGGCCGAGGCACTGGAACAGCTGGACCTCGTCGGGCTGAAGCACAGGGCCGACGCGCGGCCGGGCAACCTTTCCGGAGGCCAGCAGCAACGCGTGGCCATCGCCCGGGCACTGGCCATGAAGCCCGAAGTCATGTTCTTCGACGAGGCGACCTCCGCCTTGGACCCCGAGCTGGTCAAGGGCGTGCTGGCGCTCATGGCGGACCTCGCCAAGGGCGGTATGACCATGGTCGTCGTCACGCACGAGATGGGCTTCTCGCGGAACGTCTCGGACACGGTGACGTTCATGGATGGCGGCGTTGTGGTCGAGAGCGGGGCGCCGGAGCAGCTGTTCACGGCCCCGAGCACCGAGCGCCTGAAGAGCTTCCTCTCCGACGTTCTCTGACTGTCCCGAAGCGAAGAGCCCGCCGGACCGCATGCGGTCCGGCGGGCTTTTTCCTGCGCGAAGGTCTCCGGAAACTTTACGCTTCGGCGGGCTTCGCGGCGGCCGCGGCCTGCGCCGCCCCCGGCAGCGCGGCCAGGATGCGCTCCATGGCCTTGTCGTCGTGCGCAGCGGAGAGGAACCACGCCTCGAACACCGACGGCGGCAGATAGACCCCTGCGTTGAGCATCGAGTGGAAGAACGGCGCATAACGGAACGCTTCCTGCGCCTGGGCGTCGGCGTAGTTGTGCACGCCGTTCGCGGAGGTGCCGAACGCGACGCTGAAGAGGTTCCCGGCCCTCTGCACCGAGTGGTCCACTCCCGCTGCGGTGAGTGCGGCGGAGAGGGCGGAGGACAGCTCGAGCGAACGCGCGTCCACGGTCTCGTACACCTCGGTGGTGGCAGCCTTGAGCGTCGCGACGCCTGCCGCCATCGCGATCGGGTTGCCGGAGAGCGTGCCGGCCTGGTACACCGGCCCCAGCGGCGCGAGGTAGTCCATTACGTCCGCGCGGCCACCGAGCGCAGCAACAGGCATGCCGCCGCCGATGACCTTTCCGAAGGTGAACAGGTCAGGGCGCCAGTGGCCCTCCAGCGGGGACGTCAGGCCCCAGAAGCCGCCGGGGCCGGTACGGAAGCCGGTGAGCACCTCGTCCAGGATCAGCAGCGCCCCGTGCGCGGCGGTGATCTCGGCCAGTCCGGCGTTGAAGCCCTCCCCCGGCGTGACGACGCCCATGTTGGCCGGCGCCGCCTCGGTGATGACGGCAGCGATGTTGCTGCCGTGGGCGGCGAACGCCTCGCGCACGGCCTCCAGGTCGTTGTACGGCAGCACCAGCGTCTCGGCCGCGGTGGCCTCGGTGACGCCGGCAGAGCCGGGCAGGGCGAGCGTGGCGACGCCGGAACCGGCAGAGGCCAGCAGGCCGTCCAGGTGCCCGTGGTAGCAGCCGGCGAACTTGATCACCAGGTTGCGGCCGGTGAAGCCGCGGGCGAGGCGGACCGCCGTCATCGTCGCTTCGGTGCCGGTGGAGACCATGCGCAAGCGCTCGACGGCAGCCACCCGTCCCAGCACCAGCTCGGCCAGTTCCGCTTCGGCAGGGGTCGAAGCGCCGAAGGAGAGGCCGCGGTCGACGGCCGCGTGGACAGCGGCCAGCACGTCCGGGTGGGCGTGGCCGAGCAGGGCCGGCCCCCAGGAGCAGACCAGGTCCACATACTCGTTGCCGTCGGCGTCGTGCAGGTAGGGGCCGTTCGCGGACACCATGAAGCGCGGCGTGCCGCCGACGGAGCCGAACGCGCGCACCGGAGAGTTCACACCGCCGGGCATCAGCCGGCGCGCCCGCTCGAACAGGTCCAGGGAGGAGGTCATGAAGGGTTCACCTTTCGGAAAGTAAGCGGCGGCCGGGGCCCTGGATCAGGCCCGCAGCCAGCCGGCGAGCTCGGAAGCCCAGTAGGTCAGGATCATGTTGGCGCCGGCCCGCTTGATGCTGAGGACGGATTCCTCGATCGAGCGGCGGCGGTCGATCCAGCCGTTGGCAGCCGCTGCTTCGATCATCGCGTATTCGCCGGAGATCTGGTAGGCGGCGACGGGTACCGGGGAGGCGGCGGCGACGTCGGCGAGGATGTCGAGGTAGCTCATGGCCGGCTTGACCATGATCATGTCCGCGCCTTCCTCGAGGTCCAGCTCGACTTCCAGCATCGCTTCGCGCCGGTTGGCGGGATCCATCTGGTAGGTCCGCCGGTCCCCCTGCAGCTGGGAATCGACGGCTTCGCGGAACGGTCCGTAGAAGGCGGAGGCGTACTTGGCGGCGTAGGCGACGATGGAGGTGCCTTGGTGGCCGGCGTCGTCAAGAGCCTGGCGGATCACCGCGACCTGTCCGTCCATCATGCCGGACGGCCCCAGCACGTGGGCCCCTGCCTCAGCCTGGGCCACCGCCATCCGGCCGTAGATTTCCAGCGTGGCGTCGTTGTCGACCGTGCCGTCGGCGGCGAGCACGCCGCAGTGCCCGTGGTCGGTGAACTCGTCCAGGCAGACGTCGCTCATCACCACCAGGTCATCGCCCACTTCCGCGCGCACGTCGCGGATCGCCTGGTTCAGCACTCCGACCGGGTCCAGGGAGGCGCTGCCGGCGGCGTCGCGGGTTTCCGGCACGCCGAAAAGCATGATGCCGCCCACCCCGAGCCGGACGGCTTCGGCCGCGGCGCGCTTGAGTGAGTCGGTGTTGTGCTGCACGACGCCGGGCATGGAGGTGATGGGGGACGGCTCGGTGAGGCCTTCGCGGATGAAGGCGGGCAGGATCAGCTCGGCCGGATCGAGGCGGTATTCGGCGGTCAGCCGGCGCATGGCGGGCGTGGTGCGGAGCCGGCGGGGGCGGTGGTGCGGGAAGCTCACAGTGTTTCCTTCGCTGTCGAGGCGGATGGTTGGTTCGGCGGGGCGGAGGGTCCGAAGGCCTCCGCAAGTGCGGACAGGACGCCTTCCGGCGTCGGTGCGGGGGCGACGGCGGCGACCGGCTGGCCCAGGCGTGCTGCCTCTGCGGCGGTCGCGGCTCCGATGGCCACGAACCGGGCCGAGGCCGGCAGCGGGCCGAGCAACGAGACGATCCTGCGGGCGGCGCTGGCTGATGCTGCGACGACGGCGGAGGGTACGGCGTCGTCGAGCAGCGCGCGGACCTCCGCCGGTGTGTGCAGCGGGCGCCCGCCGCCGGACCCGCTCTCTTCCGCGGCGTCACTGAGCCTGTGCTCCGGCCGCGCCGGGAAGTTCACGGTCTGGTAGGCCGCTACGGCGGTCACGTCGGCGCCGGTGCCAACCAGCCCGTCGCGCAGCAGGGGGGCCGCGATGTCGGCCTGCGGCAGGAGCACCGTGCCAGCCCCGGCGGGCCAGACCGAGAGCAGCCCGGCCGCGGACTGGGGCTCCGCCGGCACGAGGTCGACCTTGAGCCCCTGGGCCTCGAGCGCACGGCGGGTGGCGGCCCCGACGGCGGCGATCCGCACGGTGCCCGGGACCACGGACGCCAGCGGCATCCCGCGGGCCTCGGCGGCGCGCCGCAAGGCCAGGACAGTGGTGGCGCTGCTGACCACGAGCCAGCGGTAGGCGCCGCCGGCCAGGGAACGGAGGGCCCGGTCCAGCAGTGCCGGCTCGGGTGCGGTTTCGAAGTCGATCAGCGGCATCAGCAGCGGCCGCCCGCCGGCGTCGGCCACGGCGTCCGCCAGCACCGCCGCCCGCTCCGGGCTGCGCGTGATGACGACTCTCCGGCCGGCCAGTGTCGCCGCTTGGGCCACCGTCAGTGTCCCGCCAGGTCCGCCAGTTCGGCGGCGCCGTCGGCCAGCAGTTCTTCGGCGAGTTCGATGCCCAGGAGCGTGGCTCCGACTTCGGTCAGCACCTCGGTCCGCCGGGACCGGCGCAGGATCCGGGTTCCGTCGTCCGAACACACCACGGCATCCAGGCTCAGGGCTTCCCCGGTGAAGGATGCCAGGGCTCCGATCGGGGCGGTGCAGCCGGCTTCGAGACGTGCCAGCAGGGCCCGCTCGGCGGTGACTTCATGGCGCGCTCCGGGGTCCTCGATGGCGGCCAGCGCCTGCGCGAGCGCCCCTTGGGACCCGGTGGTGGATCCGGCCTTCCGCGGGGCGTCGTCGGAGCGGCATTCGATCGCCAGGGCACCTTGGCCCGGGGCCGGGAGCATCACGGACGGTTCGAAGAACTCGGTCACGGCGCCGAGCCTGCCCAGCCGGGTCAGGCCGGCAGCGGCCAGCACGACGGCGTCCAGGTCGCCCCGGCCGCCCTCGACGAGCCCGGCGACCCGTCCCAGCCGGGTGTCGACGTTGCCGCGGATGTCCACAATCTCCAGGTCAGGCCGCACGGCGCGCAGCTGGGCCGCGCGGCGCGGCGACCCGGTGCCCACCTTGGCGCCAGCCGGCAGCCCGGACAGGGGCAGTCCGTCCCGGGCGCACAGCGCGTCCCGGACGTCGGCACGGGCCGGAACGGATGCAATGGTCAGTCCCGGCGCGGCCCCGGTCGGCAGGTCCTTGAGCGAATGCACCGCCACGTCGCAGCGGTTCTCGAGCAGGGCCTCCCGCAGCGCAGCAACGAACACGCCGGTCCCACCGATCTGTGCGAGCGACGCTTTGTTCACGTCGCCCTCGGTGCGCACATGCACCAGGTCCACGCTGAACCCGCCGACGGCTGCCAGCCGGTCCGCGGTCTGCTGGGTCTGGGTCAGGGCCAGCGCGCTGGCCCTGGTTCCGATCCGGGCGCTGATCATGAAGCAGTGCCCGCCGGTTCAAAGCCGGTGCCGATGCGGGTGTCGGCCCCGGCGATGGTCGGCTTTTCGCCGCGCTGGTTGGCGCAGCAGCCGGGACGGCAAACGTCGTACCAGGGCCCGAGGCGGGTCATCGCCGGCCGGTCGGCGACGGTCAGTTCGGGCCGGCCGGGCACTACGGTGCGTTCGAGGATCAGGTCGACCATGCCGGCCACGAACTTCTCGTGCACCCCGGGCGTCGGCACGCGGGTCGCGGCAATCCCCAGCTCGCGGCAGGTCTCCAGCGCCTCGGTGTCCAGGTCCCAGGCGACCTCCATGTGGTCGCTCACGAAGCCCAGCGGCACGATCACCGCACCCTTGACGCCCTTGCCCGCAAGTTCTTCGAGCGCGTCGTTGATGTCCGGCTCCAGCCACGGCACATGCGGGGCCCCGGAACGGGACTGGTAGACCAGGGACCACTCGGTTCCGGGGGCGACACGTTCGATAATGGCGCGGGCGCCGGCAAGGTGCTGGGCAACATAAGCGCTGTGCTCTTCGAACTCGCGCGGTTCCTCCGGGGAATTCCCGGAGGCATGCGCGTCCTTCATCGGGATGGAGTGGGTGCTGAAGAGGATGTGCAGCGGCGCATCCGGGGTTCCGGCAGCGGCCAGCTGGGCGCGCACGTCGGCCAGCCCCTTCGCGGTGCCTTCGACGAAGGGCTCCACAAAACCGGGGTGGTCGAAGTACTGGCGGACCTTGTCCACTTCCAGCTTGCCGTCCAGACCGGTCTCGGTCAGCGCCATGCCGAGATCCTCGCGGTACTGGCGGCAGCTCGAGTAGCAGGAATAGGCGCTCGTGGTGATCGTGAGCAGGCGGCGGTGGCCGGCGTCGTAGGCATCCTGCAGCACCTGCGGGATGTACGGGTCCCAGTTCCGGTTGCCCCAGAGTACCGGCAGGTCAATGCCGCGGCGTTCCAGTTCGGCTTCCAAAGCTGCCTTGAGGGCCCGGTTCTGGGCGTTGATGGGGCTGATGCCGCCGAAGGCACGGTAGTGGTGCGAAACCTCCTCAAGCCGTTCGTCGGGGATGCCGCGGCCGCGGGTGACATTGCGCAGGAAGGGGATGACGTCGTCCTGGCCTTCCGGGCCGCCGAAGGAGGCCAGCAGGACGGCGTCATAGGGCTTGGGCTCCATCCGGCCCTTCTCGGTCTGCGGATTCACAGCGGTGGACGCTTCGCCGGTCCCGGAGGGCGCGCTCACGCCAGTACCTCGGCGATCTCCGCGGCCTCGATGCGACGGCCGGTGTAGAACGGGATCTCCTCGCGCACGTGCATCCGGGCATCCGTGGCGCGCAGGTGGCGCATCAGGTCCACGAGGTCGACGACGTCGTCGGACTCCAGGCCCAGGATCCACTCCCAGTCGCCAAGGGCAAACGAGGAAACGGTGTTCGAGAGCACCTGCGGGAAGTCGCGGCCCAGCAGGCCGTGGTGGCGCAGCATCCTGCCGCGCTCCTCCGGGGGCAGCACATACCACTCGTAGGAGCGCACGAACGGGTACACGCAGACCCAGCCCTTCGGAGCCACGCCCCGGTAGTAGGACGGCGAGTGGTCCTTGGCGAACTCGGCCTCGCGGTGCACGCCCATGGCCGACCAGGCGATCGAGGTTCCCGTGAACAGGGCGCTGCGGCGGATGTGGCGCACCGCTGCCTGGAGGCCTTCCGCCGACGGACCTACGAGCCACATCATGACGTCGGCGTCGGCGCGCATGGCCGAGACGTCGTAGGCGCCGCGGAGCGTGATGTTCTGCTCCGCAAAGCCGGCTGCCAGCTCGTCGAAAGCGGCAGCAGCTGAGGCGTCGGGGGCTGAGGCGTCGGCGTCGCGCTTGAACACGGTCCACAGCGTGAAGGCCTGTGCTTGCGACGCGGTTTTAGTGACAGATTCCGCAGAAGTGTGGCTCATGGTTACAGTCTGCCCCTTGGCGCGCCCTAAGTCGAAACGGCCGGAGGCCCCCGGCCCCGAAAATCCTTCTACAGCACGTAGAAGTGGCCAATCTCACAGCAGCATCCGCTGTTCGGCGGCCTTGCGCCGCAGCATGCCCCAGGCTGCGAACGAAGCCCCCGCAACTCCCAGCAGCCCGATTCCCAGCAGCACCGTGTTGGGGATGCTGCCGAAGCGGGACAGGTCGGCGACGAAGCCCGGCGTCGGCCGGTGCCCGGGGACCGCCGAGCCATTCAGCGCTGCCGGGCCGGACCCGGACGTCCACGGGGCGGCCGACGCCGTTGCGCTTGGTGAGGACGACGACGGCGTCGGGGAAGGGACGGCCGCAGCCGAGGACGGCTGCGGGGGCGTTGCGCCGGTGGCCGGACGCTGCGGTGAGCCGGCACTGGACGGGTCTGTGGTTGCCGGGGCGCCGGGTGCGGAGCCACCGGTCGAGGCTAAACCGGCGGAGGGCTTCGGTGCCGCAGTGGTGCCCGCGCTGCCCTGGACCGCCGGCTTCCGGGACGGCGCCGCCGCTGGCTGCGTCGCCGTCGGCACGGGCGCCGGGGAGGGCGAGCCGGGCGCCGCAGTCGGTGTCGGAGTCGGAGCAGGCGCGGGAGCGCTTGTGGCCGGCGATGCCTCCGCCGATGCTCCGAAGTCCTCGGTGACGTATTGGCCCGACGCGGACGGTGCGTGGCCGATTCCGACAGAGGTGAACGACGGGTTCAGCAGGTTCGCGCGGTACGACGGGGACGCCGTCCAGTCAGCGAAGGTTTCCTCCGCGGTGTCATCCAGCGCGATGTTCTCGGCCAGGTCCGACCAGGCCCCCGCCAGCTGCGTGTCGAGGTCCGGCCGCTCCGAGAGGGTGCGGCTCGCGGCCATCG
Organism: Paenarthrobacter sp. DKR-5; assembly: GCF_018531425.1. GTDB lineage: Bacteria > Actinomycetota > Actinomycetes > Actinomycetales > Micrococcaceae > DKR-5. The sequence goes on along the minus strand of NZ_JAHBOI010000004.1, from coordinate 157,188 downwards.
TGGAGGACCAGCTTTGCGCGGTGGAGGCCAGGCCCGCATGCCAGGTCAGCGGCCGGAGGCCCTGGCGGCTGCGGTAGTCGTTCACCAGGGACAGCAGGGTCTCATCGAACGAATCCGGGTCGCCCTGGGCGGGAAGGACCGAGATCTGGGCGGCGCCGCTGAGGCCGCCTGAATCGGCCGCCGAAGCGGCGGGCAGCCCGGCTCCGAAAGCCAGGGCGGCACCGGCAGCGACAGCGGAAACACGACGGAAAACGGGGGCTTGGGATCCGGTCCGGGCACGAACATTCCTGGGCTCTTGATCAACCATGGTCATCCAGCCTAGGCGAAAAGTAACGGTTTTATAAAGTCGGCGCCTCGCCGCCGAGCAGCGTCCGCACCTGTCGCCGGGCATCAGCCACCACCGCCACCAGGCCGTTTCCAGCCAGCCATCCGCCGGCCATCGCCAGGCCGGGATGGGCGGCCACGAGCGCCCGGACGCGAGCCACCCGCTGCTTGTGCCCGACGGCGGCGAACGGCAGCGCCCCGGGCCACGCCACCACGTCCCAGCCGAGCACGTCGGCGGGAGTCACCCCGGTGCCGAGCAGGGTCGTTGCATCGGCGAGGGCGGCATCGAACAGGTCCGAATCGGAGTAGCCTGACAGGTCGTCGCCGGCGCGGCCGTAGGAAAGCCGAAGAACGTGCGTCCCCGGCCCGGCGGCGTCCGCCAGCCAACCCCATTTCGCGGTCGCGTGGGTGAGCGCCTTGGCGGTGACCCCGTCCACCTGCGGCGCGACGAGAATTCCGGTGCCGCGGGGCGCGTGGTCGAGTTCGGGCATGTCAACCACCAGCGTCACCAGGCTGACGTCGGGCCCGGGAGCCGGTGCGAGTTCTCCGAGGCCGGGCACGGCGTCGCCGAGCAGATCCGCGGCCGCGGGGCCGTCGATGGCGACCACCAACTCGTCCGCCTCACCCGTCCAGGGACCGGCGCCCACCAGCCAGCGCCCGTCCACACGGGTCAGCCGGTCCGCGCTCCGGCCCGTCAGGACCGTCACGCCCCGGGAGCGCAGGTCCGCCTCCAGCGCGGCGACGAGGCGGTTCATCCCGCCGGCGATTCCCGCAACGGCGGAACCAGCCTTCGCTGCCCGGCGCTGCGCGGCGACTGCCCCTGCCAGGGAACCGTGGGTGGCCACACCGGCACGCAGGCCCGGCGCCACCATGTCGACGTCGAGCATCGCGGGATCCGCCGAGTGCACTCCGCCCACCACGGGCTCGACCAGCCGCTTCAGCACCCGCTTGCCCATCCGCGCCCGGACGAGCGCGGCGACGCTGGCGACATCGCCCCGGGGGCCGAAACCGGCGGGGAGGTAACGGTCGAGGGAGGCGCGCAGCGCGCCAGCCACCCCCAAGGTGCGCCGCACTTCCGGAGCCCAGACATCCGCCGGGATGCCCAGCACGCCGGTCTTGGGCAGCTGTTCGGCGCCCCACGGCAGCTGCACCCACGCCCCGGACGGATCCGGTGCGACGATCGCGTCTGCCAGGCCCAGTTCCGCCGCCAGCTCCGACACCGCCGGGGACCGCGTGGCGAAGGATTCCGCTCCGCTGTCCAGCGTCAGCCCTGCGACTTCGTGGCGGCCCACCATGCCGCCGAGCCGGTGCGTGGCCTCCACCAGGGTCACTTCCCGGCCCGCTGCCGCCAGGTCCCGCGCGGCCACCAGGCCGGCCACGCCGCCGCCAACAACGATGGCTGTGCGCTTCCCGGGCCTGCCCCGGCGGCCCGGTCCCGCGGGGCTGCGCATCAGGGAGCCACCGAATGAACCAGCTTGACGACGGCGGTCAGCACATCCGGGTCGGTCTCCGGGGGCACCCCGTGCCCCAGGTTCACCACGTGCCCGGGCGCCGACTGCCCCGCCGCAAGGACCTCGCGGACATGGGCCTCCAGCACCGGCCAGGGCGCCGCGAGCAGCGCCGGATCAATGTTGCCCTGCAGGGCGACAGTTCCGCCCAGCCGGCGGTTTGCCTCGTCGAGTGGAAGCCGGTAGTCCACGCCAACGACGTCGACGCCGACATCGCGCATGGCCACGAGCAGTTCGGAAGTGCCGGTGCCGAAGTGAACCAGGGGCGCACCGAGGCCGCGCACATGGTCCAGAGACCGGGCCGAGGCGGCGGCCACGTGGGTGGTGTAGTCGCGCAGGCCGAGCGAACCGGCCCAGGAGTCAAAGAGCTGACCGGCGCTCGCCCCGGCCTCCAACTGGGCCTTCAGGAACAGGCCCGACGCGTCGGCGGCCCATTCACTCAGGGCACGCCAGGCGTCAGGATCCGCGTGCATCATCGTCCGCGGGCCCAAGTGGTCGCGGGACGGCCGGCCCTCGACCATGTAGGCGGCGAGCGTGAACGGGGCGCCGGCGAACCCGATCAGCGGCGTCGAGCCCAGCTCGGCGACAGTCAGTCGCACCGCTTCGCGGATCGGTTCGAGGGCTTCCTCCGTGAGCCGCGGCAGCCGCGCGACATCCGCCGCGGTGCGCACCGGGCTCTCCAGCACCGGGCCGACGCCGGGGACGATGTCCACGCCGACTCCGGCAAGCTTGAGCGGAATCACGATGTCCGAGAAAAAGATGGCCGCGTCGACGTCGTGCCGCCGCACCGGCTGCAGGGTAATCTCCGCCGCCAGGTCCGGGCGCAGGCAGGAGTCCAGCATCGCCACTCCCTTGCGCGCCTCGCGGTATTCGGGGAGCGAGCGGCCGGCCTGCCGCATGAACCAGACCGGACGGCGCGCCGGCTTCTGCGACCGGTAGGCGGAAATCAGCGGTGAATCCGTGGTGCGGCCGTCCAGCAGCGGGTGCGATGCGCTCAGTGTCATGGGATCGATTCTGCCGAACAAGGTCCGGATTGGATAATGACAATCTGTCATTATGAGCATGAAGTAATCAGGATCACCAGAGCTTAGGCGGCACTTCCTGTTCTACCGCGCGCCGAAATCGCTAGTATGGATGCATTGTGGTCCTTTTCTCTCTTGTAGCTACGCATGCCGACGTTGACCTGGAGACGGTTGCCCGCCTGAGTGCCGGTGCCTCCGAGGTCGCTCCGTCCGTACTCGCCGACGGGTCGGCGGTGAAGGGCGCAGTCGTCCTGGCGACCTGCAACCGCTATGAGATCTACGCCGAGGCTCCCTCCGAAAACGACCTTGAAGCCGCCCGCTCGGCCCTGATCGCCGAGATCGCCGGCCGGAGCGGCCTGGACGAGCCCCTTGTCTCGAAGTCCTTCCTCACCCGGACCGGGGAAGAAGTCGGCCAACATCTTTTCGCCGTCAGCGCCGGCCTGGATTCCGCCGTCGTCGGCGAACGTGAGATTGCCGGCCAGGTCCGGCGCGCCCTGATCGGCGCCCAGGAATCGGGGACGGCCAGCGCGGGCCTGGTGCAGTTGTTCCAGGCAGCCTCGAAGACTGCGAAGGAAGTCGGGGCCCAGACGGCGCTCGGCAGCCGCGGCCTTTCGATCGTGTCCGTCGCGCTTGACCTCGCCTCGGACCTCACCGAGTCAACCTGGCCGGCGAAGCACTGGGCCGGCCGTAAAGCCGTGATTTTCGGTACCGGCGCGTACGCGGGTGCCACCATGGCCCAGTTGCGCGAACGCGGCTGCACCGACATCAGCGTGTACTCGTCGTCGGGCCGTGCCGAAGCTTTTGTCGCCACCCGTGGCGGCACCGCACTGACCGCCGAGGAGCTCCCGGGGGCGCTCGCCGCCGCCGACGTCGTCATCGGCTGCAGCGGCTCGGATGCCCGCCTCGACGCGGCCGAGGTCGAGCGCGTGCGGGCCGGATCCACCGGGACGCTCATCATCATCGACCTTGCCCTCACCCGTGACTTCGACCCCGCGGTGGCCCAGCTCGACGGCGTGGAACTGCTCACCTTGGAGTCCGTGCGCCTGGCCGCCCCTCAGGAGCAGTCGGAATCACTCACTCACGCCAGCCGCATTGTGGCCCGCTCCGCGAAGGATTTCGAACAGCAGCGCCAGGCACGTTCGGTGGATTCCGCCATCGTGGCGTTGCGCCGGCACACGCTCGACGTACTGGACACCGAGCTTGAACGTGTGCGCGCCCAGCACGGTTGCACAGCGGCGGCCGAAGAAGTGGAGTTTGCGCTGCGCCGGATGGTCAAGCAGCTGCTACACATCCCGACCGTCCGGGCCCGCGAACTCGCAGCCCGAGGCGAGCAGGACAGTTACGTCGCTGCCCTTGAAGCGCTCTACGGAATCTCCCTCGACGAGCCCGCTGACGCCTCTCCCGCTGCCTGCCCCGTTGACCATGAGGAGCTTCGCCGCGCTGCCGGCGGCGCCTGAGAGTCACGCTTCTCCCCGTTCCGCGGCCAGCGTTTTCTGGCGCGGAACACATCAGACACCCTTCACTCCTTTACCTGCCTTGCCTATAGGGTGGCGACAGGACTGAAGGAAGGCGGCATGGGTGCGGAAGGCGTTGCCGGCGCGGCTTGAAAAGAGGGCTGTGGCCCGCACGATGAAGGCCGGCAAGAGCAGACGGGCCAACGTGCATCGAGGAGAGACCGGGCAGGCGGTGCGCCTGGCGTTCGTTGAGTTCCTCACTCTCCCGGTACTGATTGTTCTGGCTTTCATGGCCCTCGCCGTACTGGTCTTCCTGCTCGACTACCTACGTCCCGGCATGCTCGAACCCGCCCGGGCGGCCATCCAGAAGGTCCTCTTTCCCGACGCTAAGACCACGGTCAACGTTCTGCAAACGATGGCGGCCACAGTCATCACCGTCACGTCCATCACCGTCCCGCTCCTGCTGGTGGCGCTCCAGCAAGCGGCCAGCGGCCTCTCCACACAGGTGCTGGACCAGTTCCTCAGACGCAGGGTCAACCAGGTTTATACCGGCTTCTTCGTTGGACTCGGCGTTTTCTGCCTGCTGGCGGCCGCCACCAGCGACCCGGGCCGGAACCCCGTTTATGCTGCCACCGCGGCCTTGGTCCTGAGTGTGATCGGCTTCAACTTCCTCATCCTGCTCTTCTACACGACGATCAACCAGACCCGTAGCCCGATCATCCTCGAAGCCATTCACGACCACGCCGCGGACGCCCGCGTCCGCCAGCTGCACTGGTTGAAGACAACGCGGAGCGCCCCTGCCTACGACAACCCGCCCTGCCGGATGCAGGTGCATGCCGAACTGACCGGCTTCATCATGCATGTGGATGTGGCCGCCCTGGAGAAAGTCCTGCGTACCGGCGGCCCCAACGATGAAGTGGTGCTCTCCCTGGCACTCGGGGCATACGTCGCCTACCACGACGTGATTGCCGAAGTGAGGTGTGACTCCGACGAGCAGGGCAAACGGATCGCTGAGGCCGTGGAATTAGCGGTCCGGAGGGAACGACTGCGCAACGTTGACCACGTGGATGCCGGTTTCGGCGTCGAACAGCTTTACGACGCGGGGTGGACCGCGGCGTCCTCCGCCAAGCACACTCCCCTCGCGGCCATCAACGCAATCGTCAACCTGCGCGACCTTCTCGCCCGGTGGGCTGAGGACACCGTTGAACAAAGCAAAGAGAGCAGGGTCGTCTACACCGACAACGTGCTCGGGATCCTCACAGCAGCGTTCGAATCCATTCTCGCTGCAGCCGCCGAAGCCAGAAACCCGAGAGTCTGTGCCGAGGTCCTCTCAGCCCTCGCGGCCACTTTCGCCCGCAGCCGCCCGTCCGTCCAACACGATCTTGAAGCAATCATCCTCCGTGCACTGCCCCTCGTTACCGGGCTGCCCGTTTCGGCACTGCTCGAGACGGCGCTCGACGACGTCGAAGCCGCTCTCGAATCCTGCGGGGCCGACCGTCCCCTTGAACGCGTACGGCACGCCCGCCGGGAACGGCAGGTCGACGCCCGCGACGTCCGGACCGCCGCCGAGAACCTTGGCGACGAATCCGCCCCAGGGCTGCAGCGTGGCAAGGCCGGCCCGCCCACGGCCTGAACACCGGCCCGCACCCTCTCCATGACCCGCGTCGGCTGTGCCCGCGGGCGTTCGATGCCGGGTGTGTCAGATCCGGAAGTAGGTGTTGTGTCCGGGGGTTTGGGTGGGGTCGAGTTCCGGTGGTGGTGTCCACCAGGGGATGCCGTTGCGGAGGCTGATGTGCCAGCGTTCTTTGTGGAGCAGGTGGTGGTGGTAGGCGCAGGCCAGGGCCGCGTTGTGGATTCCGGTGGGGCCGCCGCGGGACCACCACTGGACGTGGTGGGCTTCGCACCAGGGGGCGGGGACGGTGCAGCCGGGGGCGGTGCACCCGCCGTCCCGGGCAACCAGGGCTTTGCGCTGGTGCGGCGGGAACGCCCTCGCGGAGCGTCCGACGTCCAGGACCTGGCCCTGGCCGCCGAGCACGATGGGCAGCAGCTCGGCGTCGCACGCGAGCCGGCGGATGCTGCGGGCGGTGACGGGGCCGGTGAACACGAACCTCCCCGCACCCCCGCCGCCTGTCCCGCCCCCTTTTCCGCCGTCTGTTGTGTTGGTGGTGAGGTCGTGGAGCAGGTCCTGGTAGCCGATGGTGACCATCACCTGCGGGCGCAGGCCCCCGGTGGCGGGCAGACCCCCGGCGGCCAGCGCCGCCTGGCAGCCGGCGATGAGCCCGTCGAGGAGCTGCTGGGCCCGGGACCGGCGGTCAAACACCCCCGGCACACCCGCACCCGCAGGGTCGTCGTTTCCGCCGCTGCCGCCGTCGTTGCTTTCGCTGGTGGTGGTTCTGGGGTTGGTGGCGGTGTGGATGACGGTGGTGATCTGTTCGTACTGCTCGTCGGTGGCGAAGATCTCCAGGTGGTGCAGGCCGCGGTGCCGGCGGCGCAGAAACAACCCCTGCCGGTGCCGCAGCTCCTCCTCCGAGGGCTCCGGCCCGTCCTGGTCAATCGCCGCCACCCACCGCTGCGCCATCCGGACCAGGAAATCCTCATCACTCTCCGACGCCGTCAGAGTCAGCGCCTGCTCCATCCGCCCCGCCGTCTCCGGCGTGCACAGGCGGCGGGTCTTCTCCAGGCAAACCGCGACCAGGGTCGCGGCCCGCGAGCCGAGCTTCCCGTCCCGGAACGCCTCCCCCAACACCGGATACCGGGCCGGCACGTCCTGGCCGCCCAAACCCGCCGAGGGCAGCACCGCCTCGCCCAGGGCCAGCCGCCGGCGCGCCTCGCCGACACTGATCCGCAGCACCGACCGCAACAGCTCCGCCGTGTTCCGGAACCCCTCAAACACCGACCCGGCGCCCGCACCGGAATCCGCCCCGGGCGCCTCCGGCACCAGCGGCCCGGCCGCCCCCGAACCCCCGGAGCCGGCGGACCGCCGGGCATCAAGCTCCGCCGCCGCCATCACCTGCAGCCGCCCGATCACCCGGGAAACCCGCTCCACACCGGCCGCGAATTCCATCGCCTCCGCGTCCGAGCGCAGACCCGCCAAGCCGCCGTCCGCCACCAACCCGGCCAGACGGCCCTCCAACACATCAAGTTCGGACAGCAGCGGATCCCCCACCGCTACCCGCGGCGGGCGACGCTCCCGGACCCCGAGGACCTCCATGGCCTCACTCTGCCACCTGGCTCCGACAGTTTGAGGACGCGGGACGAGGCGGCGAATCCGGCAGACCGGGGCCGTGTCCCCGCCTAGTACACCGGTTTGTCCGGTTCGATTTCCCGCACCCAGGCCAGCACGCCGCCCTCAACGTTCACCACGTCGACGAAGCCTTCCTTGAGCAGTGCCTGCTGCACATTCGCGGACCGGCCGCCCAGCTTGCAGTGCAGCAGCAGTGTCTTCCCCCGCGGCAGCTCCTCCAGCGCCTCGCCGGAGAGTATCCGGCCTTGCGGGATCAACCGGGACCCGGGAATGCGCACCAGCTCGAACTCCCCCGGCTCGCGCACATCGATGAGTTCGAAGTCCGCCTCGCCGCGCTCCCGAGCCTGCAGCAGCCGGGCCAGTTCAGCGACGTCGACCGATGCTGCGTCCGCGGGCTCTGTGGCCGGCGCAATCCCGCAGAAGAGGTCATAGTCAGTCAGTTCAGTGATCGGCTCGGCGTCCGGATCCTTGCCCACCTTCAGTTCACGCCAGCTGCTGCGCAGGGCGTCGAAAATGAGCACCCGGCCCAGCAGTGACTCCCCGATGCCGGTAATCAGCTTCACTGCCTCGGTCACCATCACGGAGCCGACGGCGGCGCAGAGCATCCCGAACACGCCTCCTTCCGCGCAGGACGGCACCGAGCCGGCAGGGGGTGCCTCAGGGTACAGGTCCCGGTAGTTGGGACCGTATTTGTCCCAAAAGACGCTGATTTGCCCGTCGAAGCGGTAGATGGACCCCCAGACGTAGGGCTTGCCTAGCAGAGCCGCGGCGTCGTTGACGAGGTAGCGGGTGGAAAAGTTGTCGGTGCCGTCCAGGATGAGGTCGTAGCCGGCAAAGATCTCGAGCGCGTTGGAAGCATCCAGCCTGACCTCGTGCAGCTGGACGCGCACGAGCGGGTTCAGCTCAGCGATGGCATCGCGCGCCGACTGCGCTTTGCTGCGGCCGACGTCGCTGACGCCGTGGATGATCTGGCGTTGGAGGTTGGTGGTGTCCACCGTGTCGTCGTCGATGATGCCGAGCGTGCCCACGCCGGCCGCCGCCAGGTACAGCAGGGCCGGGGAACCCAGGCCGCCGGCGCCGATCACGAGGACCTTGGCGTTCTTCAGCCGCCGCTGACCGACCGCGCCGATGTCGGGAATGATGACGTGCCGCGAGTAGCGTTCCGCTTCGGCGGGAGTGAGGGCGGCCCCGGGTTCCACCAAGGGAGGGAGCGACGTCGTCGGGCGGCCGGTAAGGGAGGTCATACTCCAAATCTATTCCGCGCCGTAGTGCCGCGGCATATTACCGGCCGGTAAAATGATAAGAATCAGTTTTCAGCTCTTGCGAAAGGTCGCCTCGTGAGTCAAGAACCGCGCCGCACCCACGGCCGGCCTGCCCGCCTGCCCCGGGAGGAGCGCCGCGCCCAGCTGCTGACGGCCGCCCAGGAGGTCTTCGTCGCCAATGGCTACCACGGCGCCGCCATGGACGAGATCGCCGAAACGGCGAAGGTCAGCAAGCCGGTGCTGTACCAGCACTTCCCCAGCAAGCGCGAACTCTATCTGGCCCTGCTCGACAGCCACCTCGCGGCGCTGACCGAGCTGATGCTCGGCGCCCTGAACTCCACGACGGACAACAAGCAGCGCGTGCACGCCACGATGAAGGCGTACTTCCAGTTCATCGCCGAGGACGACCAGGCCTACCGGCTGGTCTTTGAATCCGACCTCACGAACGACCCGGAAGTCAGCGCGCGCCTTGAGGCGTACAACGCGACCTACGCCGAGGCCATCGGGAAGGTGATCGCCGAAGACACCAAGCTGCCGCCGCTGGAGGCCAATCTGCTGGGGCGTGCGCTGGCGGGGATGGCCCACGTCAGCGCCCGGTACTGGCTGGAAACGGGCGGGGTCCTGGACATCGATGTGGCCAGTGAGCTGATCTATCGTTTAGCTTGGCGCGGAATCAGTCGTTTCCCGAAAGAGTCCTAGGCTAGAACTTGTTGGGACAGCACCTGCTGCCCGTTGTTGAGACGTTGCCCAGAGGAGGCCCCTGCGGTGGAAGTTAAGATCGGTATCCAGAATGTCGGCCGTGAGATTGTGATCGAACCTGCCGCGACGGCGGAGGAGGTCGCCAAGCTGGTGGCGGAGGCTGTGTCCAAGGGCACCGAGCTGCGCCTGACGGACGAAAAGGGCCGCCTCGTGATCGTGCCGGCCGGAGTGCTCGGGTACGTCGAGGTCGGGGCCGAGGAGTCCCGCCGCGTCGGTTTCGGGGCGCTCTAAGCCCCCGGACGACAAGTCCATCCCGCCGTCGGCTCCGGCGGCCGTGCCCGAGGAGGGACACGGTTGCCGGACGGCGGCCCGAACCTGCAGGACAGGGAATGCTGGATCTCACTCTGATCGCGCTGTTGGCGGCCGGCTTCGGCTTCATCGTCTGGGCCGTGGACCGCAAGCATCACAAGTACGGTCTGCTGCTTCCCGCCTGCGCCGGCGCCGCGGCCGCGCTGCTGACCTGGATCATCACGGTCGCAGCGGGTCTGGGCTACGCCCCGGGCCTGACCTGGGTGCCGTGGATCGCCTCGCTGGCCGTCGGCATTGCAGCCTCAATCGCCATTGCCGTCGTGCTGGGACGTTCGCGCACGCGCCACGACACCCGGCAGCTCACCGCCCTCCTGCGCCGCTAACCCGCAGGTCCGGCCAGGTCCCCGCACGTCCGGCGAGGACCCCCCAGGTCCGGGGGCTTCCTTACAGGTCCGGGCGGCCCTCCATCGAGGAGGAAGCGAGCGCGTGCTCGCGCCGCGGAATGCGGCCGGCTTTGGACGCGAGCCTTCCCGCGGCGACAGCGTGCTTGAAGGCCTCAGCCATCATCACCGGGTCCTGGGCGCGCGTCACTGCCGTGGCGAGCAGGACGGCGTCGCACCCCAGTTCCATCGCCAGCGCCGCGTCCGACGCCGTGCCGATGCCGGCATCGAGGACCACCGGAACCTCGGCGCGGGAGACGATCAGCTCGATGTTGTGCGGGTTCAGGATGCCCAGCCCGGTCCCGATCGGGGCGCCCAGCGGCATCACGGCCACCGCTCCGAGCTGTTCGAGCCGGCGGGCAAGGACCGGGTCGTCATTCGTGTAGGCGAAGACCTTGAAGCCCTTGTTCACCAGGCGCTCGGTCGCGTCGACCAATTCGACGGCATCGGGCAGCAGCGTGTGCTCGTCGGCAATCACCTCCAGCTTCACCCAGTCCGTTTCCAGCGCCTCGCGGGCGAGTTCCGCCGTCATCACCGCTTCGCGGGCGGTGAAGCAGCCGGCCGTGTTCGGCAGCACGCGGATGCCGGAGTCGAGCAGCAGCTGGAACAGCGAACCGCCCACCTCGGGGCTGTAGCGGCGCATTGCCACCGTGGTGAGCTCGGTCCCGGAGGCCAGCAAGGCAGCGCCGAGGCCGTCCAGGCTGGGCGCGCCGCCGGTGCCCATGATCAGGCGGGACTCCAGGGCCACGCCATCAATGACGAAGGGATCGTTTCCGGCCATGTCAGCCTCCTTGAACAGCTGTGACGATTTCGATGTCGTCGCCGGCGGCGACGGGTGTGCTGGCCCAGCGGCTGCGCGGCACCACTTCCGCGTTGAGCGCGACGGCGACGCCGAGGCGCCGGCCGTCTGCGGGGCTGCCGTCCGGCGCGATCCGGCGCCCGGTGACTTCCTCCACGAGGTCCGTCAGCATTTGTCCGTCCGAGTGGGCCCGGGCAGCACCGTTGAGAGTGATGGCGGCCATTCAGGCCTCCTTTGCAGTAGCAGGGGAAAAGCGGTCGGGCCGGAACCGGGTCCAGCGGGTGTCGGCGATCCCGTCGATGAGCTGGCGGCAGATCAGGGCGGCGGCGGGCGTCAGCAGGACGCCGTGGCGGAAGAAGCCTGTCGCGATGACGACGCCAGGCACATCCGCCTCCCCGCCGGCGGTGGCGACGCGCCCCAGCAGCGGGGCGTTGTCCGGTGTCCCCGGGCGGGCGCGGGCGGTGCACTCGAGCAATTCGAGTTCCGCCACGGCGGGAACGAGGACCTGGGCGTCGCGCAGCAGCTGGTAGACGCCGCCTGCCGAGACGGCGGAGGATCCGTCCTCCCGTTGCGTGGCCCCGATCACGACGGTGCCGTCGGCGCGGGGCACGAGGTAGACAGGCAGACCCCGGACCAGGCCGCGCACGGTCGCGGTCAGCAGCGGGTCGAGATGGGCCGGGACCCGCAGACGCAGGATGTCCCCGTACACCGGCCGCAGCGGCAGCCGTGCCCGGGAGGGCAGTCCCTCAAGCGCGGCGGCGGCCAGGCCGTTGGCCACCACCACCTCCCCGGCAGCCAGCACCGTCCCGTCGTCGAGGAGCACACCCGTGACAGCGGAGTCGAGGTCGCCGGCGTCGGAGTGGACGAGGCCGGCCGCGGACCGGCGGACCACCGACGCCTCGTCGGAGGCACCCAAGACCGCCAGGATGGCGCGGGCTGCCCGCCGGGGGTCCACCTGGTGGTCTTCGGCAATCGCGAACGCCCCGGAAATGCCGGGCCCCACGAGAGGCTCCTGGGCCCGGGCTTCGCGCACCGTGAGAGGTTCGACGCCGAGCCCGTGGGCCAGCTGGACCTCGCGCAGGTCGGCCAGGGCGCGGCGGTCGGCAGCGTCGGCGCCGAGCGCGAGGGTGGGGGTGGGCAAGTATCCGGCGTCGGGGCCGAGCGCTGCAGCGAACCCGGGCCAGAGTCCGGCCGATTCGAGCGTCAGCTCCAGCAGGTCCTCTTCCTGGTAGTGCAGTTCGCTGACCGGGGCCAGCATCCCGGCAGCGGCGAAGGTCGCCCCCTCCGCGGGGGCCGGGTCGATGAGGGTGACGCTGCGTCCGCTGCGCAGCAGTTCCCAGGCGATGCCGAGGCCGACAATCCCGCCGCCGATCACTGCGACGTCGCAGGCGGCGGCATCCGTTTGCGGGGCCATGCGAATTATCCTTCCCTACGCCGGTACGAACCGGATCAGGTCAAGCGGTCGGCCGACCAGGCCCTCTCAGCCCCTGTGCCGAGGCTCCCGCAGTCCGTGACCAGTTTAGCTACTGTTGAAGCATGACCTTTGACGCCGCCCAGCTGTACCTTTGCACGGATGCCCGCGCCTCCCGCGGCGATTTCGCCGACTTCGTGGATGCGGCGTTCGCCGGCGGCGTCGACGTCATCCAGCTGCGGGACAAGTCCATCGAGGCCGCGGAGGAACTCCAGCTGCTGGCGGTCCTGCGCGAGGCGGCCGAGCGGCACGGCAAGCTGTGGGCGGTCAATGACAGGGCGGACGTGGCCTCGCTCGCCGGGGCGCCCGTGCTGCACCTGGGCCAGAAGGACCTCCCGCTGCCGGCAGCGCGGTCCCTGCTCGCCGCCGGCACGGTCCTCGGGCTCTCCAGCCACACTCCGGACCAGGCGGATGCGGCGATGGCAGCCGGCGATGCGGACTACTTCTGCGTGGGCCCGCTCTGGGCGACGCCGACCAAGCCGGGCCGGGCAGCGGTCGGTCTCGGCCTGGTGGAGCACGCCGCCGCCGCAAACCCGTCCAAGCCCTGGTTCGCCATCGGCGGCATCGACCACTCCAACGTCCGCCAGGTCGTGCAGGCGGGAGCATCCCGGATCGTCGTCGTCAGAGCCATCACGGAGGCAGCGGATCCGGCGGACGCGGCGGCCAGGCTCCGGGCCGAGCTTCCCGCGCTCTGAGGCTAGGCGGTCAGGCCGAGCTGGCTCATCCGTTTGGAGTGGGCCTTCGTCAGAGTGGCCATCAGCTCCCGCACCAGCGCGGTGCTTTCCTCCGCGGACTCGCCGCTGCCAAGCAGGCCCCCCAGGAACGCCCGTTCGATTCCCACCCGCTGCGCCTGGGTGAGGGCCTCCCCCACCAGGCGCCGCCCCCACAGGGCCAGCCGCGAGGCCAGCCGCGGGTCGTCCGCCAGCGCCACCCGGATGCGGTCCTGCAGGATGCGCTGGGTCTCGTCGCTGGTACGGATCCGGGCGATGACGGACCGGCTCGCGGGGTCCAGGTACTCCGAGATGGCCTGGTAGAAGTCGTTCGAAATCGCGTCGATCACGTACGCCTTCATCATCGACTCGTACCAGTCCGCCGGGCGCGTGCGGTCGTGGAACGAATCCACGGACGGCTGGAACGGCAGCATGGCAGCTTCGGCGTCGACGCCGGCCTCGGCGAGCGCGCCGCTGACCGTTTCGTAGTGCTCGAACTCGGCGACCGCCATGCGGCCGAGCACGGCCCGGTCGTGCAGGGTCGGTGAGTAGCGCGCGTCCGAGGACATCCGTTCGAACGCGGACAGCTCCCCGTAAGCCATCACTCCGAACAGGTCGACGACGAACCGGTCGTAGCGGGCGCTCATCTCCTCCATGGTCGGCAAGGCGGGCTGGGAGTCGGAGGACGGCGTGGTCATGGCTACCAGCGTATAGGGCCCCCGAAAGGGTTACGCTGACTTTTGTGGCGTACACGCACATTGGACTGCGCCGAAACGCGCAGCAGCAACTGGCGGAGGCGCTCGCCCACCTCCGCACCGAGTTCGAGCTGCCCTCGGGCTTTCCCCCGGCTGTGCTGGCAGAACTGCGCACCGTGCTGGCCGGCCACCGCCCGGCGGCCCTGGACCTGACCCACGTTCCCTTCCTCACGATCGATCCGCCCGGCGCCACCGACCTGGACCAGGCCATGCAGCTCCAGACCCGCGGCAGCGGCTACCTGGTCCGCTACGCGATCGCGGACGTGCCGTCCTTCGTGCCCGCCGGCGGCGAACTCGACGGCGAGGCGCGGCGCCGGGGCCAGACGATTTACGTGCCGGATGGCCGGATCCCGATGCACCCGGAGCAAATCAGCGAGGGCGCGGCGAGCCTGCTGCCCGGGCAGGAGCGCTCGGCCTTCGTCTGGGAGCTCGAGCTCGACGCCGAGGCCGAGCTGCTCCGGACCAGCCTGCGGCGGGCGCGGGTGCGGAGCATCGCCCAGCTGGACTACGACCAGTCCCAGCGCTACCTGGACGCCGGAGCACAGGGCGACGGCCAGGGAGCACCCGCAGAGGTGCTCGCCACCCTGCGCCTGCTGCGCGAGGTGGGGCGGCGCCGCGCGGCCCTGGAACGCGCCCGCGGCGGGGCGAGCCTGAATGTCCCGGACCAGCAGGTGGAGTTCGACGGCAGTGACTACACCCTGGTGGCCCGCCCGCCCCTGCCGGTGGAGAGCTGGAACGCCCAGATCTCGCTGCTGACGGGGATGGCCGCCGCGCAGCTGATGCTCGAGGGCAAGGTCGGCATCCTGCGCACCATGCCGGACCCCGACCCCGCGTCGGTGGCACGCTACCGGCTGCAGACCGAGGCCCTGGGCAGGCCCTGGTCCGAAGACGTCGCCTACGGTGAATACCTGCGCAGCCTGGACACCAGGGCGCCGAGGGACCTGGCTCTGATGCACGCGGCCTCGTCCCTGTTCCGTGGTGCCGGATACACCCCCTTCGACGGCGAGTTGCCGCAGCAGCGGCTCCAGGCGGCAGTCGCTGCGCCCTACGCGCACACCACCGCCCCGCTGCGCCGGCTGGTGGACCGGTTCGTGCTGGTGATCTGCGAGGCGCTGTGCGCCGGGACCGAGGTGCCGGCGTGGGCCAGGGAGGCCTTGCCCCAGCTGCCGGTGCTGATGGCAGCCTCGGACCAGCTTGCGGCGCGGGTGGACAGGGCCGCCATCGGCACGGTGGAGGCCGCGCTGCTGAGCACCCACATCGGCCGGGAATTCGACGCCGTCGTCATCGCCGGCCCCCGCCACAACGGGAACGGAAACGGCAACCACAACGGGAACGGAAACGGCGGGCCGGCCCGCGGCACGGTCCAGCTGACCGAACCGCCCGTGACGGCACCGTGCGAGGGTGCGCTGGAGGCGGGCACCCGGATCCGGGTGCGCCTGCTCAAGGCGGACATCGCCACCCGGTCAGTTCTCTTCGAAGCCGTTGCAGCGCCCGGTTTGACACAAACTCCACCAATCGCGGCCCAAGCAGGTAAACTGGGAGCGTAGTAATGGATGCCCGGTCGTTGATAGTCAAGATTCTCCTCACTCAACGGATCCGCCCCTACGCGATCTTTGTTAGCCCGGGCCCGCTGAAGAAGCGGGCCTAAGCATGCAGTTGTTAGCCCGCGATCGGCTTCCACTGGACGCACCGCGCCCCCGCGCTCCGTTCGGCTTGTGCCCGCCAGGGCCGCCGCCGACGTCGAGCCTTGGACACGCGCAGTGCCTATTCGAACGGTACGTAATTGAACATTGAGAAATTGACCACCGAGAACGACCACCACCTCCACGCTGACAACAGCGAAGAGGAGCTGACCGTAGAGGCCAGCCTGACCATCACCGAAGAGCCGCACCACCAGGCGCCGGAGACCTTCGCGGACTTCGCCGTCCGTGCGGACATCGTGGAATCCCTGGCCGACGCCGGGATCGTGCACCCCTTCCCGATCCAGGCGATGACCCTGCCCGTTGCCCTCGGCGGCCACGACATCATCGGCCAGGCCAAGACCGGCACCGGCAAGACCCTCGGGTTCGGCATCCCGGCCCTGCAGCGCGTCGTCGCCCCGAATGACCCGGGCTACGAGAAGCTCCCGGCTCCGGGCGCCCCCCAGGCACTGGTCATCGTGCCCACCCGCGAGCTGGCCGTCCAGGTCGCGAACGATCTGCAGACCGCGGCCCGGAAGCGCCAGGCGCGCATCGTCACCATCTACGGCGGCCGCGCCTACGAGCCGCAGATCGAAGCCCTCAACAAGGGCGTCGAAGTGGTTGTCGGCACCCCCGGCCGCCTGATCGACCTCTTCAAGCAGAAGCACCTGTCGCTGAAGAACGTGAAGATCGTCGTCCTGGACGAAGCCGACGAGATGCTTGACCTGGGTTTCCTGCCCGACGTCGAGACCCTGCTGGCTGCCACGCCGGCCGTCCGCCAGACCATGCTGTTCTCGGCCACCATGCCCGGGCCGGTCATTGCGATGGCCCGGCGCTACATGACGCAGCCGACCCACATCCGCGCTGCCGACCCGGACGACGAAGGCATCACCAAAAAGGACATTCGGCAGGTCATCTACCGCGCCCACAACCTGGACAAGGACGAGGTCGTGGCCCGGATCCTGCAGGCCGAAGGCCGGGGCCGCACCATCATCTTCACCAAGACCAAGCGGACCGCCGCGAAGCTCTCCGACGAACTGGTCTCCCGCGGTTTCGCCGCCGCGTCCATTCACGGCGACCTCGGCCAGGGCGCCCGCGAGCAGGCCCTGCGCGCCTTCCGCAACAACAAGGTGGATGTGCTCGTGGCCACCGACGTCGCGGCCCGCGGCATCGACGTCGACGACGTCACGCACGTGATCAACTTCCAGTGCCCGGAAGACGAGAAGACCTACCTGCACCGTGTGGGCCGCACCGGCCGCGCCGGCAACAAGGGCACCGCGGTGACTTTCGTGGACTGGGACGACGTCCCGCGCTGGGGCCTGATCAACAAGGCGCTGGGCCTCGACGTCGCCGAACCGGTGGAAACCTACTCCTCCTCGGCGCATCTGTACACGGACCTGAACATCCCCGAGGGGACCAAGGGCCGGCTGCCCAGGAGCCGCCGCACGCACGCCGGCCTCGACGCCGAGACGCTTGAGGATCTGGGCGAAACCGGCAAGAAGAACCCGCGCTCGGGCGGCCGCGACAGTGGACGTGAGGGTGGCCGGGACGGAAACCGTGGCGGCCGCGACAACGACCGCGGACGCAGCCGTGGTGGCCGTGACGGAAACCGTGGCGGCCGCCGGTCAGAGGAACACACGGCTCCTCCGGCCGAAGCGGCGCCCGCCGCGGAAGGCTCTGCGGAGAAGCCTGCCCGCTCGCGGCGCACCCGCACCCGCCGCCGCAACGGCCAGGTGGTTGACGGCGCCAGCCCCCGCAGCACGGCTCCGGCGGCGAACGCCGAGTAATGGCGCCAACCCTGTGGGCGCCGGACGGCAGCAACCTGGTGGTGCACGCTGAGAACTCGGTGTTCCTGCCCGCCCTGCCGGACGGCGCCTTCACGCTGATCTACATCGACCCGCCGTTCAACACCGGCAGGGTGCAGCGCCGCCAGCAGACCACCATGGTGCGCAGCAGCACCGGCACCGGGGACCGGATCGGCTTCAGCGGCCGTTCCTACGACACGGTCAAGGGCGCGCTGCACAGCTACGACGACGCGTTCAGCGACTATTGGGCGTTCCTGGAACCCCGGCTGGTGGAGGCGTGGCGCCTGCTGGCCGACGACGGGACGCTGTACCTGCATCTGGACTACCGGGAAGTGCACTACGCCAAGGTGATGCTCGACGCCATCTTCGGCCGCGAGTGCTTCCTGAACGAAATCATCTGGGCGTACGACTACGGCGCCCGGGCGAAGAACCGCTGGCCCACCAAGCACGACAACATTCTCGTCTACGTGAAGAACCCTTCCGGGTACCACTTCGACAACGCTGCGGTGGACCGCGAGCCGTACATGGCACCCGGCCTGGTCACGCCGGAAAAGCGGGCCCTGGGCAAACTCCCGACGGACGTCTGGTGGCACACGATTGTCTCGCCCACCGGCAAGGAGAAGACCGGCTACCCGACGCAGAAGCCTGAAGGCCTGCTCAAACGGATGGTCAGCGCCAGCTCCCGGGAGGGCGACTGGGTCCTGGACTTCTTCGCCGGGTCCGGCACGCTTGGCGCGGTAGCCCGGATGCTGGGGCGCCGTTTCGTCTGCGTGGACAGCAACCCCCAGGCGGTCGAGGTCATGGCGGCCCGGCTCGGAGACTCGGCCGACGTCGTCGCGCTCCCGGCGCCGGAACGGGCCCCTGTCACCTAGGCCGGGGCTACCGGCCTAGGTATTCGCTGCCGGGCGGACCACAGAGGATCCCGTACCCAGCGCAATGATGCGGTCCAGGGTCTCGGCGCTCGTCACGTTCTCACCCAGCCGGTTCGGCTTGCCGGCGCCGTGGTAGTCCGAGGACCCCGTCATAAGCAGTCCGTGCTCCGCCGCCAAAGCGCGCAGGAAGTCGCGCCCCTCCTCCGGGTTGTCCCGGTGGTAAACCTCGACCCCGAGCAGCCCGGCGTCGATCATCTCCCGGTAGGTAGCCTCCCCCACCACGCGGCCGCGGCCGGTTGCCACAGGATGGGCGAAGACCGGCACCCCGCCGGCCTGGCGCACCAGGGAGACCGCCAGCGCCGGGTCCGGGGCGTAGTGGCCGAGGTAGTAGCGCGAGTGCGACGTGAGGATGCCGGTGAAGGCTTCGGAGCGGTCCGCGACGACGCCGGCGGCGACCAGGGCGTCGGCGATGTGCGGCCTGCCGACAGTCGCGCCGGGCGCCACATGCTGCGTGACATCGTCCCAGGACAGCGGGTAGTCCTCCGCGAGCAGTTCCACCATCCGCTCCGCGCGGCTCAGCCGCGCGTCCTTGGCCTTGGTGATCTCCTCTAGCAGGCCCGGATGGGCGGGATCGTGCAGGTAGGACAGCACGTGCACGCTGATGCCGCGGGAGGTGCGGCAGGAAATCTCCATGCCCGGCACGAAGAGGATGCCGGCGTCCGCGGCAGCGCTGCCCGCCTCGGCCCACCCGGCGGTCGAGTCGTGGTCGGTGAGGGCGATGGCGTCCAGGCCGGCCCCGCGCGCGGAGGCGATGACGCCGGCGGGACTTTCCGTGCCGTCCGAGACATTGGAATGGGTGTGCAGATCGATCCTCACCCACCCAGCCTACGCGTCGGTGGCCTTATTCTTCGGCGTGGTGAGACGATGGAACGGTGAATGACGAACAGCATCCCTCAGAGTCCTCGGCCCAGCCGCTGACCGACCGCGTGAACAACCGCTCGCAGCGGCCGGCCTCCGACGCCTTCAAGTCCTTCATGGCCTCAAGCTGGGCCCCCGCGGACACGGAACTGCCCGGCCGGGCGGAGGTGGCGGACCATGCCGCGCGCCGTCGCCGTGCCATTTCCGAGGCGTTCCAGGGCGAGCGCCTGGTCATCCCGGCGGGGCCGTTGAAGGTGCGCTCGAATGACACGGACTACCGGTTCCGCCCGCACTCGGCGTTCGCGCACCTGACCGGGCTCGGGCTGGACCACGAGCCGGATGCCGTTCTCGTGCTCGAGCCCACCGCCCAGGGTCTGGGGGACGACGGCGGCCACCACCACGCCACGCTGTACTTCCGGCCGCTCGCCGGCCGGGACACCGAGCAGTTCTATGCCAGCGCCCGCTACGGCGAGTTCTGGATCGGGGCCCGGCCCACCCTGGCCGAGTTCGAGGCGCTGCTGGGCCTGGAGACGGCCGATCTTGCCGGACTTGAGGTTGCGCTCACCAAGGATGTGGGGGTCACCGCGATCGGCGGCCTCTCCGTGCGCCTGGTGCGCGAGGTGGACCTGAACGTGGACGCCCTCGTCGACACTTCGCGGATCAACACCGGGGTGGACCTGGAACAGGCGGACGCGCTGGACGCGGTGCTGACCGAGGCCCTCTCGGAGCTGCGCCTGGTGAAGGACAGCTGGGAGGTCGAGCAGCTCAAGGCAGCCGTGGCGGCGACCGTCAACGGGTTCCACGACATCGTCAAGGCACTGCCTCGGGCGATTAGCCACCCGCGCGGTGAACGTGTGGTCGAGGGAGCTTTCGCTGCCCGGGCCCGCGAGGAAGGCAACGACCTGGGGTACGACACGATTGCCGCCTCCGGGAACAACGCCACCGTGCTGCACTGGATCCGCAACAACGGCCGGGTGCACCCCGGCGAGCTGCTGCTGGTGGACGCCGGCGTCGAGGCCGATTCGCTGTACACGGCCGACATCACCCGGACCCTGCCGGTCGACGGCACCTACACGGACATCCAGCGCAAGATCTACCAGGCGGTGCTCGACGCCGCGGACGCGGCCTTCGAGGTGGCTGTGCCCGGACGCCGGTTCCGGGAGCTGCACGCCGAAGCGATGAAGGTCCTGGCTGCCCGGTTGGAGGAGTGGGGCCTGCTGCCCGTGGCGGCGGAGGTGGCCCTCACCGAGGAGGGCCAGCACCACCGGCGCTGGATGCCGCACGGCACCAGCCACCACCTGGGCCTGGACGTGCACGACTGCGCGCAAGCCAGGCGGGACCTCTACCTCGACGGCGTGTTGACCGAGAGCATGGTGTTCACCATCGAACCCGGCCTGTACTTCAAGGCGGAGGACCTGGCGGTTCCGGAGGAATACCGGGGCATTGGCGTGCGCATCGAAGACGACGTGCTCGTCACCGCTGACGGACCGGTGAACCTGAGCGCGGCGCTCCCGCGCACGCCGGAGGATGTCGAATCCTGGATGGCCGGGATCTACAGCCCGAGCGGCGAGTAACACCCTCGGGTTCGGACCCTTAGCGCGAACGGCCAGTTGTGGCGGGCTCCCTCGTCGGGAGCCCGCCACAACTGGCCGTTCGTGTGGGTGGTGTGTTCGCGAAGGTGACTAGTTCGCGAAGGTGGTCTTAGCGGTCGGTCCCGTTGCCGGGCCGGCCACTTCCCGTTGGCGGAGCCGGCGGCACCGGGTTCGTGCCGGGGACGGCCGGCGGCTGCACCGGAGGCTGCGGCTGCCCGATGCCCTGGGGCTCCTCCGGAACGCCAGCCCCGGGCATGCCCTGCGGTTCCTGCGGAACCGCCGGTCCCCACGGGGACTGCGGCTCCTCGGGCACCGGGATGCCAGCCGAGGCCGGTCCGCTTGCGGGCGGCCGGAGCGTCGACCCGGCTCCCGAGCTTCCGGTGCCTCCCCCGGGCCGGTCTTCACCGTCGCGGCCCTGGTCGCCACGGTCCTGGCCGTCGCGGTCCTGGTCCTCGCGGGCCGGCTGCTCGCGGGCCGGCTGCTCGGGCCCGCGGGGCCCGGCTTCCTGCTGGCCGCCGCGCTGGTGGTCCTTGTCCACGCGCACGCCGTACTGCGGGCGCCCGTCCGGAAGGTCTGGGAACTGTCCGCGCGGGGTCGCCGGCGCTTCAGCTGCGGGTCCCTGGGCACCGGCAGCAGGTTTCGCGTAGGGGTCTTCCCAGCCCGCGGGACGCTGCGGGGCCTGGCCCTGGTATTCGCCCGGGAACCGTTCCTGGGCCTGGGAGCGGGGCTCCGCGGTGGACTCCATCGGCAGCTGCTGCAGCAGCCTGCGAGCTTCCCCGGCGAACTCGGAGCCGACAATGACGTCGTAGCTGGAAGCGAGCACCCGGTTCGTGGAGGTGAAGTCGCGCTTGCCGCGCTGCATCGCATACGTCACGACGCCGAACAGCATCCAGAAGGCGGCGCCCATCAGCACCGAGGTGATGATGGAGAAGGGCCCCTGCGCCGAGCCGGAACCGAAGAAGGAAAGCAGCATGCCGATCAGCAGGCCGAACCAGACACCTGTGAGCGCCCCGTTGAGCGCGACGCGCGGGTAGCTGAGCTTGCCCGTGACCTGTTCGACCATTTTCAGGTCGTTGCCCACGATGGAGACATGCTGGACCGGGAACTGGTGGTCCGCCAGGTAATCGACGGCTTTCTGCGCGTCCAGGTAGGACGTGTAGGACCCGATCGCATCGCCTCTCGGGACGCTTCGCTGTTCGTCGGTCTGCCGGGCGGTACCCCAAATGTTGGACATGCACCCATTGTTGCCCATGCCGGCCCGATCGCGCAGTGTTATCGCTGGCAGTGAAAGGATGTCCCCGCCGGGCCACGCGCCGGGACCCCGCCGCGCAATTGAGCCAAATAAGGGCCGACGACGTAGCCTAGTCGTGTGAGCAGCATTCCCTCACGCGTCTTTGTGGCGCGCCTTCTCGGACTCGACGTGTTCGACCCGCTGGGTGACCGGCTGGGCCGGCTGCGCGATGTCGTCGTGCTCTCGCGCGGCACCCGGGGCGCTCCCCACGTGGTGGGCATCGTCGTGGAGGTTCCGGGGAAGAAGCGCGTCTTCGTCCCGATGACCCGGGTCACTTCCATGGACCAGTCCCAGATCATCTGCACGGGCCTGGTCAACCTGCGCCGCTTCCACCAGCGCGGCGCGGAACAGCTCGTAGTGGGTGAGCTCTTCGACCGCCGTGTGACGCTGGCGGACGGCTCCGGCGACGCCGTCATCGAAGACATTGCCATGGACCAGCAGCGCAGCGGCGACTGGCTCGTCTCCAAGCTCTTCGTCCGCCGCGGCGGCTCCACCTCGCGCCTGCGGGGGCTGCGCCGGGGCGAGACGATGCTGATCGACTGGACCGACGCGCACCCCGGGTCAATCCACGAACCGCAGGGGGCAACGCAGTTCCTGGCCAGCCACGAGGACCTCAAGCCCGCCGACTTCGCCGACGCAATGCAGGACATGAGCGACAAGCGCCGGCTCGAGGTGGCCAACGAACTCCAGGATGAGCGGCTGGCCGACGTGCTGCAGGAACTGCCGGAAGAGGACCAGGTCCAGTTGCTCTCCTCGCTGGACGCCGAGCGCGCCGCCGACGTGCTGGAGGAAATGGATCCGGACGACGCCGCCGACCTGCTCGCCGAGCTGCCGGAGGAGCAGGCCGAAGAGCTGCTGCAGCTGATGGAGCCCGAAGAGGCCAAGGACGTCCGCCGCCTGCTTGAGTACGACGAGGACACCGCCGGCGGTCTGATGACGCCCGTGCCTGTCATCCTTCCGCCGGAAGCCACCGTGGCCGAAGCCCTGGCCCACGTGCGCCGCGAGGATCTCTCCCCCGCCCTGGCTTCGGCCATCTTCATCTGCCGGCCGCCCCTGGAGACGCCGACCGGGAGATTCCTCGGCGTGGTCCACATCCAGCAGCTGCTGCGCAGCGCGCCGCCGGAGCAGCTGGGCAGCATCGTGGACAAGAACCTCGAGCCGGTGTCGGACCTTGCGAGCGTCAGCGAAGTGGCCCAGACCATGGCGCAGTACAACCTCAACTCCCTCCCCGTAGTCAATGCCACCGGGCGCCTGGTGGGGGCGGTGACCGTTGACGATCTTCTCGACCACCTGCTCCCAGACGACTGGCGTGTCCACGAAGGTGGGGCACCCCTGAAGAAGTTCGGAGGACGGATTGGCTGAGAACACCACCCCCCGAAAGAGCGTGGGCCTCGATACGCCGCTGGAACTGCGTTCGAGGTTGTTTCCGCGCCTGACGCCAAACCCGGACGCGTTCGGCACCATGACCGAGAAGTTCGCGCGGTTCATGGGAACCCCGCAGTTCCTGGTCTATATGACAGTGTTCTGCGTGGTCTGGCTTGGCTGGAACACCCTGGCGCCGGAGAACCTCCAGTTCGACCCCCGCAGCCTGAATTTCACCCTGCTCACGCTGATGCTCTCGCTGCAGGCCTCCTACGCAGCGCCGCTGCTGCTGCTGGCGCAGAACCGCCAGGATGACCGGGACCGGGTCGCGATCGAGCAGGACCGCCAGCAGGCCGCCCGCAACCTGACCGACACCGAGTACCTCACGCGTGAACTTGCGTCGCTGCGGATCGCGCTGCGTGACGTGGCGACCCGCGACTTCGTCCGCTCGGAGCTTCGCAGCCTGCTGGAGGAGCTGGCCTCCGCGCAGTCCGGCGAGGAGCCCGAGCCCAACGACAAGCGGGAGCGGCTGCGCGAGAAGATGCGCTCGCCCCGCACCCAGTCCCTGCCCAAGGTACGCCCGGCCGCCGACACCGGCCCGGCCGGACCTCCCTCCCGTTCCGGAAACTGAGCCTCCCCATGACAGCACCCTCCCCCGCCGCCGTCAGCGCTGCGCTGGCCACCGTCATCGACCCGGAACTCCGCCGGCCCATCACCGAGCTCGCCATGGTCGGCGCGGTGGACGTGCGGCCCGACGGATCCGTGCAGGTCACCGTCCTGCTCACCGTTTCGGGCTGCCCGATGAAGCAGACCCTCACCGCCGACGTCGAGCGCGCCGTCGGACAGGTCGACGGCGTCCGCGGCGTGGCTGTGGACCTGCAGGTGATGACCAAGGAACAACGCGACGAGCTCAAGCTGAAGCTGCGCGGACCGGGGGCCCGGCGCATTCCGTTCAACGAGCCGGGCTCGCTGACCAAGGTGTATGCGGTGGCCAGCGGCAAGGGCGGCGTCGGCAAGTCCAGCGTCACCGTGAACCTGGCCTGCGAGCTGGCGCGCCGCGGCCTGCGTGTGGGCATTGTCGACGCGGATGTGCACGGGTTCTCCGTGCCCGGCCTGATGGGCATCACCCAGGCGCCCACGCAGGTGGACGAAATGATGCTGCCGCCGGTGGCCCACGGCGTGAAGGTCATCTCGATCGGCATGTTCGTCCGCAAGAACGAGCCGGTGGTCTGGCGGGGCCCGATGCTGCACCGTGCGCTGGAGCAGTTCCTGACGGACGTCTACTTCGGGGACCTGGACGTCCTTTTCCTGGACCTGCCCCCGGGCACCGGGGACATCGCCATCTCGGTTTCCCAGTTGCTGCCGTCGGCCGAAATCCTGGTCGTGACCACCCCGCAGTCGGCTGCGGCTGACGTGGCCGAGCGCGCCGGGACGATCGCCACCCAGACCGGTCAGCGCATTGCCGGAGTCGTGGAGAACATGTCCTACCTGAGCCTGCCGGACGGCACGCGCATGGAAGTGTTCGGCGCCGGTGGCGGCCGGACGCTGGCCGGGCGCCTGAGCGCCACCCTGGACGCCACGGTCCCGCTGCTGGGCCAGATCCCGCTCGATGTCGCGCTGCGCGAAGGCGGGGATGCGGGGGCGCCGATCGTGCTGACCCATCCGGAGGCTGAGTCCGCCCGGGCCCTGGCCGGCGTCGCAGCGGAACTGGGCGCGAAGCCGCGAGGACTGAACGGCCGCTCGCTGGGGCTCCAGCCCCGCTAAGCCGCACGCCGCTGCTAGGTGGCTTCGCTGTCGAACGGAGCGGCCTCGCCGGGGGCGAGCCGGACGATTTCCGGCGCCGGGGGCGCTGCCGCGGCTACGGCTGCCGGTGCCGGCGTGGAAACCGGCTTGCGGTGGTCCTCGTCGTCCTCGAGAAGGGCCTCGCGGATGATGCGCCGCGGGTCGTACTGCCGCGGGTCGAGCTTCTTCCAGTCGACGTCGTCGAGGTCGACGCCGACCTCTTCCTTGATCTGTTCGCGCGCCCCGGAGGCCATCCGGCGCACTTCCTTCACCAGGTTGGCGAGCTTCTGGGCGTAATCCGGCAGCCTTTTCGGCCCGATCACGAGAACGGCGATGATCAGCAGGATGATCGCCTCGGAGCCGTTGATACCAAACACGTTTGAAGATTACCCTTTCCGGCCGGTAACGGCCGATTCGGCGGTGCGGGCCGGCCCTAGGAGCCGGACCACAGCGCGAGCCGCTGCAGCCCGCGGAGCACACGGCTCACCACGTCGTCGGAGGCGCCGGCGGCCGGCGCTGAGGAGTTTGCCGCGGAGAGTTTGGTGACGGCGGCCCTGACCTGCCCGGGCGGCAGATCGGCCTTGACGGTGTAGGTGGCGCGCTCGTTGCGGTAGACGGCCTGCCAGGTCTTGCCGGGCAGCAGCCACAGCTGGCCGCCGGCCGCCGCGTCCTCCGGGTCGGGGAGGAAGCCGTCCGCGGTCACCGGGTGGCCCGTGAGGGCGTTTACCGGCACGGGGGTGGCGGAGCCGTGCTGCTCGAAGATGGTCACGGTGTGCGCGGCTGAGGCGGAGGCAGCGTCGGTCAGCTGCAGCTGCAGGGTGGGCAGCCCGGCCTGCTCGTAACCGCGCGCCGCGACCAGGCGGAAGCCGAGCGAGGAAAGTTCGGGGCACCCCCACCCGGCAGCGTGCAGGCGGTCCAGGGCGGCCTGGGACATGGCCTCGGGTGGCTGTCCGGGACTGCGCGGCCAGCTCGCCGAGACCGCGGAGAGTTGCTGTGTCCTTGCTGCCGGTCCTGCCGCCGCTCCGGCGGCGTAGGCCCCCGCAGCGAGCACGGCGGCCACGGCGGCTACTGCCCCGGCGGCCGCGGCCGCCTTGCGGGAACCGTACCGCCGTGCGGGCTGCGAAGCCGGTTCCGGCGGGCGCGCCGCCAGGGAGCCGGTGTGCTGCAGCAGCCGGGCTGTGAAGGCTGACGACGGGCAGGGATCGTTCACCGCGTGGAGCAGTGACTGGAGATGGCGTTCGCGGGCAAGCAGCAGCCGGCATTCTCCGCAGGACGCAAGGTGTTGCTGCGCCTTGGTCATCCTCTCCGGGGGGAGCCGCTCGTTGAGGTAGTCGGCGGCGTCGTGTCCGAGGTGTCCCATAGCGTGGGCTACAGGACACCTGCGATGCGCGGCATCTTCAACCGTGGTTTGGCTGCCGCCTGGCGCGGGTCGCGGTGGGCGAGCTTTTCGCGCAGCATGGTGCGGCCGCGGTGGATCCGGGAGCGGACGGTGCCGAGCTTCACACCGAGGGCCTCGGCGACTTCGTCGTAGGAGAGGCCTTCGAGGTCGCACAGCACGACGGCGGCCCTGAAGTCCGGGGGGAGCTGCTCAAGCGCCTGCTGGACGTCGACGTCGAGGTTGTTGAACTCGAAGCTGCGCTCGGGTCCGGGTTCGCGGCCGGGAAGGCGGGCCTCGGCATCGTCGGTGAACCCGTCGAAGCGGATCCGGTTCTTCCGCCGGGCCTGATCGAGGAAGAGGTTGGTGGTGATCCGGTGCAGCCAGCCATCCAGGGTGCCCGGCTTGAAGTTCTCCAGCGAGCGGAAGACGCGCACGAAGACTTCCTGCGTGAGGTCTTCGGCGTCGTAGCGGTTGCCGGTCAGGCGGAATGCCAGACGGTATACCTTGGCGGAGTGGTTCGTGACCACTTCCTCCCACGTCGGCGCAACCCAGTCCGCCTCCGCAGCCGTTCCGGACTGCAGGGAATCCTGGGACGGAACCATGCTTGTCGACGGCATGTCCCACCCTCCTTCAATGTCCGCATCCAGCCGGAGGCCCTCGTGGCTTCCGCGCCGCCGGTCCGTGACAAAAGTAGTTCGAACCTGCAGGCCGGCTGGATTGCCCCGAGTAAATATGGTCTCAGGAAAACCTGTGAGTTGGCCGTTAGCCTCGGCCCGCTTCGCGCACAGCGTAGCAGAGGGGCACAGCGTAGCAGCGGGGCAGAGCGCAGCAGCGGGTGGCTCGGCCGGCGCAGGTACCCCGGATTGGCGCCCCAACCCAGTAGTCTTGGGACTGTCCCCCAGCGATCCCAGTCAGGAAGAACAGCACCATGAGCGCCGACAAGTCGACAAGCTGGTCCTACACCGAAGGGCTGCCCGCTGAAGACGATGTCCTGCTCCGCGCCCGCGAGCGGTCCTACGAGCTGGGCGTGACGCCCGTCAGCCAGGGCGTGGGGGCTGCGCTGACCGTCCTGACGGCCGCCTCGAAGGCCCAGACTGTGGTGGAAATCGGTTCCGGTGCCGGCGTCTCCGGCGTGTGCCTGCTGCGCGGCCTCGGACGGCAGGCGGTGCTGACGACGATTGACGTCGACGTCGAGCACCTGCGGGCGGCGCGGGAAGCGTATCTGGAATCGGGCAGTCCGGCGAACCGCACGCGCACCATCTCGGGCCGCGCTGCGGACGTGCTCCCCCGGCTGACCGACGGCGCCTACGACCTGGTTTTCATCGACGCGGACAAGCCCTCGTTCCCGGTCTACGTGGACCAGGCAATGCGGCTGCTCAAGCGCGGCGGCATGCTCATCGTCAACGACGCGCTGGACAAGGACCGCGTAGCCAATCCGGCCAGCCGGGACGAAACGACGAACGTGCTGCGCCGGGTCGGGAAGACCGTGCGCGAGCACGAGGATTTCGTCTCCGCCCTGATCCCCACCGGGGACGGCCTGCTGCTCGGCGTCAAGCGCTGAGCAGCGAGGACCTTCCCGGGGACCTTCAGCCCTGCTGCAGGTAGTTCACCAGCAGCCGGGTGCCGTAGCCTGTCGCACCCTTGATGACTTCGTCCTCGTCGGCGGCGGCCCGGCCCGGTCCGGCGATGTCCAGGTGGGCCCACGGGACGTCCCCGGCGAACTCACGCAGGAACAGCGCCGCGGTGATCGACCCGGCGCCGACCTTTGCGTGCTCGCCGGTGATGTGGGCGATATCCGCGACGTCGGAGTCCAGTGCCCAGCGGTACTCGCCGGCCACTTCCTCCAGCGGCATGTGCCACACGCGCTCACCGGATGCCTCCGCGGCCCTTTCCAGGTCGCTGACGAGCTCCGCGGAAGTCCCGTACAGCGCGCCGTGGCGCCGCCCCAGGCCCATTGACGCTGCGCCCGTCAGCGTCGCCACGTCGATCAGGATGTCAGGGGCGAGGTTGCTGACGGCGTATCCCATCCCGTCCGCGAGCACCATCCGGCCTTCGGCGTCCGTGTTGCCGATCTCCACCGTGGTGCCGTCGTACACCTTCACAATGTCGCCTGGACGGTAGGCGGAACCCGAAACGGCGTTCTCGGCCAACGCCAGCAAGGCGGTGACCTTGCAGTCGAGGCCAAGCCTGGCGGCCGCCTGCGTCACGGCGAGCACCACGGCCGCACCGGCCATGTCGGTCTTCATCGGGACCATGGACTCGCGCGGCTTCAGGGAGATGCCGCCCGTGTCAAAGGTGATGCCCTTGCCGACCAGCACCACATGGCGCGGGTTGCGCACCCCCTCCGGCGTGTAGCTGACCTGCACCAGCCGCGGCGGGGTCGCCGAGCCGGAGCCAACGGCCAGCAGCCCACCGAAGCCTTCGCGCTGCAGCTGCACTTCGTCGCGGACCGTGCACTCCAGGCCCGCGTCCGCCGCCAGCCTGCGCGCCTGCGCGGCCAGCCATTCGGGGTTCTTCAGGTTCGACGGCGTGTTTGCCAGGCTGCGGGTGAGCCAGACGGCTTCGGCGGTGCTCAGCGCATCGATGAGGGCATCCTCATCGGCGCCGGTGACCTCCAGCCTGGCGGCGATGGGCTTGGGGCTTTCCGCCGTCCCGGCGCGCGGCGCACGGTAGCCGCCCAGCAGGAATCCCTCGAGGAAGGCCCGCTGCAGTTCCGGCGCGAGGCCGTCGACGACGGTGGTGCGCACCAGGGAAGTCCCGAAGGTGGCCTTCGCCAGGGCGGCGCCGGCTTTGCGCAGCTGCGCGGCAGTATCCTCGCCCACGCCCAGCAGGATCAGCCGCGGCGCGAGGCCGCTCTTCTCCCGCGGCGCCATCAGGCTCAGCACTTCCCCTGCCTTGCCTGTGACGGACTGGAACTCGGCTGCGGCGGCGACGTCGGCGTGATAGGCGACGGCGGCTTCCACCGCCCCGCGGCGCGGCTGAGGGGTCGGACGTTCCGTTCCGGCACCCGGGGCAGGCGCTCCGGCACTGCCGATCGGCACGGCCAGCACGTCGGGCCGTTCCGCGGCTTCCGCTCCAACCTCGGCGAACGGGCCGAGGGCGCTCAGCCGGGTCAGCGCCGGCTCGAGCAGTTGCTTTTCGAAGGCTTCCCGGGTGGCAGCGGAGTTCATGATCGCGTGGTCCCGGCCTACTCAGTGACCCCGACGAGGCACTTCTTCAGCTCGGTCGCCTCGTCGGCGTTGAGCTCAACCACGAGGCGGCCGCCTCCCTCCAGCGGGACGCGCATGATCAGGCTGCGCCCCTCCTTAGTGACCTCCATAGGACCGTCACCGGTTCTGGGTTTCATGGCCGCCATAAGAAAAATCCCCTTCATTGTCTGCCGGCGAAACGCGCCCCGGAGGGCGCGGCCGCAGTAACGTCAGCCGAGGGACGGCAAATGCTCAAGCCGCCATGGCCGGGGCCCGGACGGGCCCTTGTTCTTGCGCTTTATACATTATCCAGTACATATGAACGCGGAGCGAATTGACCCGCGGCTCACGGCGGCCAGTCCCCGCCGCCGGGCAGCTGGGTCCATACCCAGAGCCAGTCGACCCAGACGATCTGCAGCAGCAGGAACATCACGACGACGGCGGACCGGTAGGCGCGTGAGCGCGAGACGAAGGCCGCCGCCAGCGCCAGCGGGAACAAGGGCAGCAGCAGCCTGAAGGTGCTGGTCTGCGGGTAGAGGAACAGCGCCAGGTAGCCCAGGTAGCAGGCGGACCACAGGCGGAGGTCCGTGCCGAGCCGGCGGACCGCCTTGGAGTTGAGGTAGAGCGCGACGGCGGCGGCGAGCAGCGCCAGGAAGAACCATCCCGCCACTGGCCCGAAGAAGTTCAGGCTGGCGTCAAGCCAGGGCCGCAGCGGAACCAGCTGTCCTCCGCGCCAGGCCGCCTCCGTGTCCGTGTAGGCTTTCGGCTCGCCGGTGGCAGCCCAGGCAATGACCGGCCAGGCCACCGCGCCGGCGGCACTGGCGGCCACGAAGGCCGCGGCCCGCGCCATCTCGGCTGGCGGGAACGGGTCCCGGGCCCGGGCGCGGAAACGCAGCAGCACCGACAAAGCAGCCAGCGCGGCAAACGGCACCCCTACCGGCCGGGAGAGGCACATCAGCAGCACCACGGGGATGGCCGCCAGGTAACGCCGGCGGACCAGCAGCAGCAGGGCCGACGCCAGCAGGAACAGGTTCAGCGACTCGGCGTAGGGCACCTGCAGGATGGGCGACACGGGAAACGTCAGCAGGAAGGCCATGGACCACATGGACGTGGAGACCGAGGCAAACCGGCGGAACAGCCGGTAGGCCACCAGAGCGGCTGCCAGCCCGAACGCCGGCGCCAGCAGGACTGACGCCCCGGCCCAGCCGAGGCCGCTGGCGGCCGTGAGGCCGCGGGCGAGCAGCGGGAAGAGCGGGTAGAACGCCCACTGGTTCTCCTGGACCAGGCCTGACTCCCCGCGGGGCAGGGTTCCGGGGTACCCGTCCTGGTAGATCTTCGAGTACCACTCGCTGTCCCAGATCTGCAGGAAGTGCCAGTAGTCCGGCTTCCCGGCTCCCCACGGGCTTGCCCCCTGGTGCAGGGCGGCCACGGCAAAGACGCCGAAACCGTAAATCCGCGTCCCGAAGTACAGCACGCTCACCTGCAGCCACCATGGCCAGCGGCGTGCGGCGGCCGCCGCGGAAGCAGCGGCGGCCCAGAGCTTTTCGTTCAGCGTGCCGCCGCGCGCCGGGGCGGGAGCGGTCGGCGCCTGCTGCCGGGGCTCAGCCATCGCCGCGGATCCAGCAGCCCGCCACATGGTCGTTGACCACTCCGACGGCCTGCATCATCGCGTAGGCGGTGGTCGGTCCAACGAAGCGGAAGCCGCGGGCCTTCAGCGCCTTCGCCAGCGCTGCCGACTCCGCGGTCGTGGCGGGCACGTCGTGAAGGCCTGCGGGGACGCGGGGCTCGGCCGGGGCGTGCGCGGCGAGCAGGGAGACAAGCGTTTCGCCCTCAGGCAACTCCAGCACGGCCCGCGCGTTGGCGATCGTGGCCTTGATCTTGGCGAGGTTGCGCACGATTCCGGCGTCCGTCATCAGCCGGGCGACGTCGTCCTCGCCGTAGGCCGCTACCTTTGCCGGATCGAAGCCGTCGAAGGCGGCGCGGAAGGCTTCACGCTTGCGCAGGATGGTGATCCAGCTCAGCCCGGATTGGAAAGCCTCCAGGCTGATCCGCTCAAAGAGCGCGTGTTCCCCGGTCACCGGCCGGCCCCACTCCTCGTCGTGGTACCGCTCGTAGTCGGGGCTGCCCGACATCTGCGTCCAGCCGCAGCGCAGCCTTCCGTCGGATCCGGCTACCAGTCCGGTCACGGCGCGTCCCCGGCCGGAGCGGTGCGCCCGGCCAGCTCTTCTTCCAGCCTGCGGATCCGGGTGTCCTTGGCGGCCAGCTCGTCCCGGAGCCGGTCCAGGACTTCATCGACCTGGTCCATCCGGTAGCCGCGCAGGCCCAGGGCGAACCGCAGCCGGTCCACATCCTGCGGCGCCGCATGCTCCGGGAGCAGCACCGGCGGCAGACTGGGAACCGGCTCGCTCATCCCGTCGAGCGTCGAATCACCGGCGGCATTCCGGGCAGCGCGGCGCGGGATGCCGGCTGCGACGAATGCCGTGAGGCCGGCGAGGGCGACAGCGAGGAAGACGAGGAAAAAGCTCACAGCACCATGGTGCCACGAGCGGCCGCGGGCACTGCCGGTTTCAGTCCTGGCTGGCCACGGGGGGACGCTTGCCGCCACCAAGCACCAGGTGCACCGCTTCCGCCGGATCGTCGACCACCTGGATCAGTCCCACGTCCTCGGCGGCGATCATGCCCTCCGCCACGAGCGTGCTCCGGATCCAGTCCACCATCGGACCCCAGAACTGGGTGCCGACCAGCACGATCGGGAAGGAGGTGACTTTGCCGGTCTGTACGAGCACCATCGCCTCGAACAGTTCATCGAGCGTCCCCAGGCCGCCGGGCAGCACAACGAAGCCCTGCGCGTACTTGACGAACATGGTCTTTCGGGCGAAGAAGTAGCGGAAGTTCACGCCCAGGTCCACCCACTCGTTC
Source organism: Paenarthrobacter sp. DKR-5 (assembly GCF_018531425.1). GTDB lineage: Bacteria > Actinomycetota > Actinomycetes > Actinomycetales > Micrococcaceae > DKR-5. The sequence continues at coordinate 124,405 of NZ_JAHBOI010000004.1, read as the reverse complement.
ATGGCCTGCTCGAACGGAAGCTCGATGCCCAGGCCAACGGACGCCCCGCCGCCCAGCACTGCGCCTTTGTTCACGGCCTCCATGGCGCCGGGTCCCCCGCCGGTGATGACGGCAAGGCCCGCCTCGGCGAGTTTGCGGCCGACCTCTACGCCGATGTCGTAGAACGCCGATCCCGGGCGCGTGCGCGCGGAGCCGAAGACGCTCACGGCCGGCCCCAGGTCCGCGAGGGCGCCGAAGCCTTCGACGAATTCGCTTTGGATCCGCAGCACCCGCCAAGGGTCCGTGTGGGTGAAGCCTGACGGGTTGCGCGTATCGAGCAGGTGCTGGTCTGCCGTCTCCTGCTTCGCCTGGCCGCGGCGCAGCTCCAGCGGCCCTTTCCGGCGCGAGGGCACGTGCCGGCCGGCTCCCGCGGCGCCTCCGGCCGAGGCTTCGGCGGAACGCCGGGGCGGGGTGCGGCCTGGCGGCATGCTGTTCGGGTCGGCGTCGGTGCTCATGCCCCTTAGGTTAACCCAGCCCGGTTCCGGCGCCGCCGCGGGCCCGGTTCAGTCCCGCATAGGTATCCGTTCAATCACGATCGGACCGAATGTCCGGCCCGTGGAGCTAACAGGGCTCAAACTTCGCTAGATTCTTCCTATGACGACAGACGCCCAAGCAACGGCACTGGTTGATGTAGACCGGGTGAACAAGCACTTCGGTCAGCTCCACGTGCTACAGGACATCAACCTCAAAGTCAGTAAGGGTGAGGTGGTGGTGGTCATCGGGCCCTCCGGGTCCGGCAAGTCGACGCTCTGCCGTGCCATCAACCGGCTGGAGACCATCGACGGCGGCACCATCAAGATCGACGGCAAGCTGCTGCCGGCCGAAGGCCGGGATTTGGCCCGGCTGCGGGCCGACGTCGGCATGGTCTTCCAGTCCTTCAACTTGTTCGCCCACAAGACGATCCTCGAGAACGTCACGCTGGGCCCGATCAAGGTGAAGGGGATGAAGAAGGACGAGGCGGAAAAGCAGGCGATGATGCTGCTCGAACGCGTCGGCGTCGCCTCCCAGGCCGGGAAACTTCCGGCCCAGCTCTCCGGAGGCCAGCAGCAGCGCGTGGCAATCGCCCGTGCGCTGGCAATGAAGCCGAAGGTGATGCTCTTCGATGAGCCCACCTCGGCGCTGGACCCGGAGATGATCAACGAGGTTCTCGACGTGATGGTGCAGCTGGCCAAGGAAGGCATGACGATGATCGTCGTCACGCACGAGATGGGCTTCGCCCGCAAAGCCGCCGACCGCGTGGTCTTCATGGCTGACGGCCAGATCGTCGAAGACGCGCAGCCGGAGGAGTTCTTCACCAACCCGAAGAGCGACCGGGCGAAGGACTTCCTGTCCAAGATCCTCACGCACTGACACCCCTCCGCCACTCACGGAGTAACGCACCCATTGGCCGTCACGAACGGCCGACCAATGAAAGGGAAACAATGAAGTCCTCCACTCGAAGGAAAGCCGGTTTCGCAGCGGCGCTGACCGCTGTTGCAGCCTTGGCGCTGAGCGCCTGTGGCGGCGGCGGCGGATCCTCCACCGCGCCGAACGCTGGCGGCTCCCCTGCGCCGTCCTACACGGTGGCGCAGAATGTGTCGCTGACCGGCAGCCCGACGTTCGACGCCATCAAGTCGGCCGGCAAGGTCCGCATCGGCGTCAAGCAGGACCAGCCCGGCCTCGGCTTCAAGGACGCGGCAACCGGCGAATACAGCGGTTTCGACATCGAGATCGCCAAGTGGATCGCCGCGTCGCTGGGCTACAGCAAGGACAAGATCGAGTTCAAGCCGATCCCGTCGGCCAACCGCGAGTCCGCCATCGCCAACGGCGACATCGACTACTACGTCGGCACCTACTCCATCACCGACAAGCGTAAGAAGCTCGTCGACTTCGCCGGCCCGTACTTCGTGACCGGCCAGGGCCTGCTGGTGAAGAAGGACAACACGTCGATCAACAGCGAGAAGGACCTGGCGGGCAAGAATGTCTGCTCGGCCACCGGCTCCACCCCGATCCAGAACATCAAGGCCAACTTCAAGGACACCAAGACCACGGAGTTCGACACCTACTCGCAGTGTGTCGAGGCGCTCAAGAGCGGCCAGGTGGACGCTGTCACCACCGACCAGGCCATCCTGCTGGGCTACGCCTCCCAGGAGCCTGACGCCCTGAAGGTCGTCGGCCAGCCCTTCACCGTCGAGAAGTACGGTGTGGGCCTGAAGAAGGGCGACACCGCGCTGCGCACCTTCATCAACAAGCTGTTCACCGACGGCAAGGACACCTGGAAGAAGATCTACGACAGCACGCTGGGCACCACCGGAACCAAGGTGGAACAGCCGGCCGTAGAAAACTACTAAAAAACTCATGCGGGGATGTCCGGCCTGTCCGGGCATCCCCGCATCCTTGATTGAAAGCGGTTCTGCGTGAACACACTGCTGAACAATCTGGATCTCTTCACCACCGGGTTCCAAAACACCCTGATCCTGTTCTTCTTCTCGGCCATCTTCGCCCTCATCCTGGGAACGATCGTGGCCGCCATGCGCGTCTCGCCGGTGCCCGCCATGCGCGCGGCCGGCACGTTCTACGTGAACACCGTCCGCAACACCCCGCTGACGCTCGTACTCTTCTTCTTCGCCCTCGGCTACCCGAAGCTGGGCCTGCCGGAGATCTCCTTCATGACCGCGGCAATCGTCGGCTTGAGCCTGTACACGGCCACCTACGTCGCCGAGGCGATCCGCTCCGGCATCAACACCGTGCCGGTCGGCCAGGCTGAAGCTGCGCGTGCCATCGGCCTGCCGTTCAGCCAGTCCCTCCGGCTCATCGTGCTCCCGCAGGCGTTCCGTGCGGTCATTCCGCCGATGTTCAGCGTGTTCATCGCGCTGCTGAAGAACACCACGGTGGCCGCCGGCTTCTCCGTCGCCGAGGCGGGGGCCATCCGTGCCAACCTCTCCGAACGCGGCGAACCGGCCATGGCCGGGCTGCTGTGGGTGGCGCTGGTCTTCGTGGTGCTGGTCTTCCTGCTCTCCCTGCTGCAGCGCTACTTCGAAAACAAGTGGAAGGTGGCGCGATGAGCTCCGTCCTGTTCGACACCCCCGGGCCCAAGGCTGTCGCCCGCAACCGGGTGCTGAGTGTGGTGACGCTCCTCGTGGTCGTGGCCATCATCGGGTTCGTCATCTACCGCTTTGCGGAGAGCGGCCAGTTCCAGGCCCGCAAGTGGCAGCTGTTCAGCTTCCCGCTGGTGCAGCAGACCCTGCTGCAGGCTATCGGGGCCACGCTTTCTGCCTTCGCCACCGCCGCTGTGTTCAGCCTGGTCCTTGGCATTGTGCTGGCATTCGGCCGGCTCTCGGACCGGCGCTGGATCAGCGTCCCGTGCCTGGCCTTCACCGAACTCTTCCGGGCCGTGCCGCTGCTGATCCTGATGATGATCATGTACTACGGCCTGCCCACGCTCGGTGTGCAGGGCATCTCCCCGTTCATCGCCGTCGTCGTCGGGCTAACCCTGTACAACGGCTCGGTGCTGGCCGAGGTGTTCCGGGCGGGCATCGAGTCGCTGCCCCGCGGCCAGAAGGAGGCAGGTTTCGCGATCGGGCTGCGCAAGTCCACCGTGATGACCAGCATCCTGCTGCCGCAGGCCGTGCGGGCCATGCTCCCCGTGATCATTGCCCAGCTGGTGGTGATCCTGAAGGACACAGCCCTCGGGTTCATCGTGACCTACAACGAAATCCTGTTCCAGGCCAAGTACTTCGGCTCGCAGGCCCAGTACGGCTCCCCGATCATCCCGGCAGCGATCATTGCCGGCGTGATCTATGTGGGCCTGTGCCTGCTGCTGGCCGGCGTCGCGAAGTTCCTGGAAAGCCGGATGCGCCGCAACCAGCGCATCGCCAAGGGCACCAGGGCTCCGGTGGCAGCCGGCAGCGCCGCCGGCGACTGATCGGATTCACCACAATACAGATTCACCGCAATACGACGGAGGGCTCCGGACCGCACGGTCCGGAGCCCTCCGTCGTACTGCGCGGCAGGCGCCGTTGCGCCGTCCGCCCTAGGCGAGCCAGGCCAGGAAGGCCTTCAGGCAGGCACGGACCGCCGCCGCGGAGACATGCTCGTCGTCGCTGTGGGCCAGCAGCGCGTCCCCGGGGCCGAAGTTCACGGCCGGGATGCCCAGTTCGCTGAAGCGGGCAACGTCAGTCCAGCCGTACTTGGGTTTCGGTTCCGCTCCCACGGCCGCGACGAAGCTCGCGGCGGCAGGGTGGTTCAGCCCCGGCCGGGCGCCGGCGGCGGCGTCGGTGCGCACCAGCTCATACCCGGCGAGCAGCTCCCGCACGTGGGCCTCCGCCTCGTCCGGTGTCTTGTCCGGGGCGAACCGGTAGTTGATTTCCACAACGGTCCGGTCCGGGATCACGTTGCCCGCGGTGCCGCCGGAGATCTTGACCGCGTTCAGGCTCTCCCGGTAGTCGAGGCCGTCCACTCTCACGGTCGCCGGCTCGTAGGCGGCCAGCCGGCCGAGCAGCTCCGAGACCGCATGGATGGCATTCTCGCCCATCCACGCACGCGCCGAATGCGCTGCCCGGCCCGTGGTCGTGGCCTCGAAGCGCATCGTGCCGTTGCAGCCGCCCTCAACGGTTCCGTCCGTCGGCTCGAGCAGGACGGCAAAATCCCCCTCGAGCAGCTCGGGGTGGTTGCGGACCAGCCTGCCGAGCCCGCTCTTGGCCGCCTCGACCTCTTCGTGATCGTAGAAGACGAAGGTCAGGTCCCGGCTCGGCCGTTCCGCCGCCGCGGCCAGCGCCAGCTGCACCGCCACGCCGCCCTTCATGTCGGTGGCGCCCCGGCCGTACAGCAGCTCCCCTTCCCAGCGGGACGGCACGGTGCCCTTCGACCCGGGCGTGCGCGGCAGCGGAACCGTGTCGAGGTGCCCGGCGAGGATCACCCGTTCCGGCCGGCCCAGGTCGGTGCGGGCCACGATGGCGTCGCCGTCGCGGAGCACCTCGAGATGAGCCAGGCCGCGCAGCGCCGCCTCCACAGCGTCGGCGACAGCCTTCTCGTTGCCCGAGACACTCTCGATGTCGATCAGGGCCGCCGTGAGCAGCGAAACGTCCTGCGAAAGATCCAATGTCGTCACCGCCCCAGCCTACCGCCGGGGCCTTCATGGTTCGGCCCCGGCACGGCCCCGACGATAGACTGCAGGCATGACTGAAACCGCCTCCACTGCTCCCACCGCGCCGCCGGCCAGCCGGTCTGCCCATGGCCTGGGCCTGGCCACCGTCGCCGCCGCGGACGGGACGGTTCTCGACGTCTGGTTCCCGGCCCCCGCCCTCGGAGAAGCCTCCGGAGACGGCCCTCAGGAGGCCGAACTGGCCGCCCTCGCGGAGGCGGGAGCGGACCCGGACCGCGGCACCGAACAGCGGGTGGTCAGGGTGCAGATCGGGCTCGACGAGGCGCCGGCGGACACTGCCGATGCCTATCTGCGCCTGCACCTGCTTTCACACCGGCTGGCGGCACCCAACTCGATCAACCTCGACGGCATTTTCGGCAAGCTCCCGAACGTTGTCTGGACCAACTTCGGCCCGGCGGCGGCCGAAGGCTTCGAACTGGTCCGGGCCCGGCTGCGCCGCCGCGGCCAGGTGACGGTCTACGGCGTCGACAAATTCCCGCGCATGGTGGACTACGTCGTCCCATCGGGCGTGCGCATTGCCGACGCCGACCGCGTCCGGCTGGGTGCCCATCTGGCCCCCGGCACCACCGTGATGCACGAAGGGTTCGTCAACTTCAACGCCGGCACGCTGGGCACCTCGATGGTCGAGGGCCGGATCTCGGCGGGCGTCGTCGTCGGGGACGGCACCGATGTCGGCGGCGGAGCCTCGATCATGGGCACGCTCTCCGGCGGCGGCCGGGAGAAGATCGCCCTCGGCCAGCGCGTGCTGCTCGGCGCCAACTCCGGCGTCGGGATCAGCATCGGCGACGACAGCATCGTCGAGGCAGGGCTCTACGTCACTGCCGGGACCAGGGTGCGCATCGTAGGCCAGAAGGATGCCTACGGCGAGGACGCGACCACCATCGTCAAGGCTGTCGAACTCTCCGGCCAGCCGAACCTGCTGTTCCGGCGCAACTCCACCACCGGCGAAGTCGAGGTGCTGCCGCGTGACGGACGCGCGGTGGCGCTCAACGAGGCCCTGCACGCCAACTAGGAACCTGCTGTGTCCCGAAGAAGACGGGTCCGGGGCGCCGTCGTACTCGTCCTGACCATTGCCCTCCTGGCCGCCGGTGCCCTCGGCATCTCCTCGTTGCTGCAACGCACCGGCGGAGTGGTGAACGAGACGTGCACGGCCACGGTCGGCTCGGACTCCTATGACCTCGACCCGGACCAGGCCGCCAACGCGGCGTTGATTTCCGCGGTGTCGGTCAAAAGGGGGCTTCCTGCCCGGGCCGCGTCGATCGCCCTTGCCACGGCCATCCAGGAGTCCAAGCTGCGCAACATCACCTACGGCGACAGGGACTCGCTGGGCCTGTTCCAGCAGCGGCCGTCGCAGGGCTGGGGCACGGCGGCGCAGATCAAGGACCCGGTGTACGCGACGAACGCCTTCTACGACGTGCTGGTCAAGATCCAGGGCTACCACGACCTGCCGATCACCGCGGCGGCTCAGGAAGTGCAGCGCTCGGGGTACCCGCAGGCCTACGCGGACCATGAGCCCGAGGGCCGCGCCTACGCGTCGGCGCTGACCGGGCAGTCCCCGGCCGCCCTGAGTTGCGCGTTGCGCAAGGCCACCGGCACGGGCAGCCCCAAGGCGGTGGCAGCGTCCTTGGACCGCGCCTTCGGGCCGTTGACGGCCTCCGCCTCCGGGTCAGGACTGACCGTCACGGCCTCGGATGCGCTGGGCTGGGCTGTCGCGCAATGGGCTGTGGCCAACGCCAAGGAACTGAACATCACCGCCGTCTCCTTCGACGGGCAGAACTGGTCCCGCGCCGATCACAAGGGCTGGCAGAAGGCTTCCGCCGCCGCGGACCGGGTGCTGATCACCGTCGCCGGCTGACCGGGCTCAGACGAGCATCTCCACGACGGGCTGGACGAAGCTGCGGAACGCCTCCGGGTCCTCCATCAGGCTCATGCTCATGACCATCCGGTCCGGCTCAAGGAACCAGGCGCGCGGCTCGCTCAGCGGCAGCTCGATGATGGAGAAGCTGAAGTCGCGCGCGCTGCGGCCCAGTTCCAGTTCACGGTCCTGCACCAGGTCCGCCAGGATGCGGTTGGCGCCCGAGAGATCCCGTTCGGCCTCAAGGCGCACATACTCCCCCAGCCGGTCCCTGCCCCAGGCCAGCGCGGCCCCGAAGTGCGCCTGCATGACGCGCCGGAGCGCCGGAGAATTCTGGAACGCCGGGAACCCGGGCGGCTGCAGTTCGGTGGTCTGCGCGGGGTACTGCCGCAGCAGCTGGTGCCACCAGGCCTCCCACTCGGTCCGCAGCGCAGGCTCCCCGCCGACCTCAGCGGTCAGGTGGTGGTGGCTGGCGGCATGCACCTCGGGCACGGCCGACGAGACCGCCGGCTCTCCGGAGGCGCCGAGCCCGGAGACATCCCGGATGTACAGGGCGATCAGCAGCGGCCCGTAGCAGTCCATTGTGATCCGCCAGCCGGGACCGCCCGTGTGATGCATGCGTCCGCCTCCGTGGGAGCTTCAATTCTGACCTAAGAGTAGCGCAAGCGCAGACGGCAGCGGCGCCCCCGCCGGAACGGGGACGCCGCTGGAAAACACTGCGCTGTGAGCCTTAGCGCGCCGGGTAGCTGCGTTCCTGCTCGCCCGTGTAGAGCTGGCGCGGGCGGCCGATCTTGGTCTGCGGATCGTTGATCATCTCGCGCCACTGCGCGATCCAGCCCGGCAGGCGGCCGATGGCGAAGAGCACGGTGAACATCTTCTCCGGGAAACCCATCGCCTTGTAGATCAGGCCGGTGTAGAAGTCGACGTTCGGGTAGAGCTTGCGCTGGATGAAGTAGTCGTCCGTCAGCGCGGTCTCTTCGAGCTTCATGGCGATGTCGAGCAGCTCGTCGTTGCCGCCGAGCTTGGTCAGGATCTCGTGCGCCGTCGCCTTGACGATCTTGGCGCGCGGGTCATAGTTCTTGTAGACGCGGTGGCCGAAGCCCATGAGCTTGACGCCGGCTTCCTTCTTCTTCACCCGCTCCACGAAGGTCTCCACCGGGTCCCCGGACGCCTGGATCTGGCGGAGCATGTTCAGTACCGCTTCGTTCGCGCCGCCGTGCAGCGGGCCGAACAGCGCGTTGATGCCGGCCGAGACGGAGGCGAACATGTTCGCATTCGCGCTGCCGACCAGGCGGACCGTCGAGGTGGAGCAGTTCTGCTCGTGGTCCGCGTGCAGGATCAGCAGCAGGTCCAGCGCCTTGACGACGGTGGGGTCCAGGTCGTACGGCTCGGCGGGCAGGCCGAAGCTGAGCCGCAGGAAGTTCTCCACCAGGTTCATCGAGTTGTCCGGGTAGAGCATCGGCTGGCCGATGGACTTCTTGTGGGCGTAGGCCGCGATCACCGGCAGCTTGGCCAGCAGGCGGAAGGTGGACAGTTCCACCTGCTCCTCATTGAACGGGTCCAGCGAGTCCTGGTAGAAGGTGGACAGCGCCGACACGGCCGAGGAGAGCACCGGCATCGGGTGCGCGTCCCGCGGGAAGCCGCCGAAGAAGCCCTTCAGGTCCTCGTGCAGCAGGGTGTGCCGCCGGATGCGCTCGTCGAACGCCGTCAGCTCCGCGGGGGTCGGGAGGTTCCCGTAGATGAGCAGGTAGGAGACTTCCAGGAAGTTGGAGTGCTCGGCCAGCTGCTCGATCGGGTACCCGCGGTACCGCAGGATTCCCTCATCGCCGTCGATGTAGGTGATCGCCGACGTCGTCGCGGCGGTGTTCATGAAACCGGGGTCGAAGGTGACCGCTCCGGTCTCCTTCAGCAGCTTGGATACGTCGTAGCCGTCGTTGCCTTCGGCTGCCTTAATGCGGGGCAGTTCAAGCTGTCCGCCGTCGAAGCGCAGCGATGCGCTGTTCGATTCCGTCATGGAGTCCCCTTCGTGAGGTTCGTTGGCCCCTGTCAAGCTCTATCCAAGGCCACGGCCCGCTTCTTGTAGGAAGCCGCCATAGCCGGTCAGTTAAGAAAGTACCCGCAGTGTGCCGCTGGCGACTAATCCTGACCGCCCCGCGGGCGCCCGAAAAGCCGCGATTGTGAGCTTCTTCACAAAGACACCGTTGGTGCCCGCCCGTGCTCCGCCAGGCGAGGCAGGGCACCTCGTCAGGCCAGGCGTTCGACGGCGGCGTCGATCCGTTCATCCGAGCCGGTCAGGGCCACCCGCACGAATCCTCGTCCGGCGTCGCCGTAGAAGACGCCGGGGCCGACCACGATGCCCCGCTCGGCCAGCCGGTCCACCGTGGTCCAGGTGTCCTCGCCGGCGGTGGCCCACACATACAGGCCGGCTTCGGAGGAATGCACGCTCAGTCCCAAGCGCTCGAGCGCGGGCAGCAGCCGTTCGCGGCGGCCGCGGTAGAGGTCCTTCTGGGCCTGCACATGCGCGTCGTCCCCGAGGGCCACCCGCATCGCCTCCTGCACCGGGTAGGGCAGGATCATGCCGGCATGCTTGCGGCTGTTGACCAGGTTGGCCACCAGCTCCCCGTCACCCGCCACGAAGGCGGCGCGGTAGCCGGCGAGGTTCGACTGCTTGCTCAGCGAATACACCGCCAGGAGGCGCTCCACCGAGCCGCCGGTGACGCGGGGGTCGAGCACGCTGGGCACCGCCTGGCCGCCGCGCTGCGCGTCCCACGGGCCCCAGCCCAGTTCCGCGTAGCACTCGTCCGAGGCAACCACGGCGCCGGCTGCCCTCGCCTGCTCCACGATCGAGGCCAGCTGCGCCACCCCGCGGACGCTGCCCGTCGGGTTGCCCGGTGAATTGATCCAGACCAGCCGCACCCGGGCACGGATGTCCGGGTCCAGGTCGTCCAGGTCATCGGCCGCCACGGAGGTGGCGCCCGCCAGGGTGGCTCCAATGTCATAGGTGGGGTACGCGACCGTGGGCCGCACGACGACGTCGCCCGCCCGCAGTCCCAGCAGGAACGGCAGCCACGCGACCATTTCCTTGGACCCAATGGTCGGCATGACCGCCTGCGGGTCCAGCCCCGGCACGCCGCGGCGGCGGGCGAACCAGTCGACCACGGCCTGCCGGACCTCCGGCGTGCCGTGCACGGTCGGGTAGCCGGGCGCGTTGGAGGCGGCCTGCAGTGCGTCGCGGATCACCGCCGGCGTGGGGTCCACGGGCGTGCCGATGGAAAGATTGACGGCGCCGCCGGGGTGCTGGCCGGCCTTGGCCACATAGGGGGCCATGGCCTCCCACGGGTACTCGGGCAGGGTCAGGCCGAAGGAGCGGTCCGTGCTGGCTTCCGGCATCGGGTCAGTCTTGGTTCTGCGGCGGCAGCGCGGAAATCAGGGCGTGGTCCGTGTGCGTGTTGCCGATCTTCGCGGCTCCGCCGGGCGAGCCGAGTTCCTCAAAGAACTCCACGTTGGCCTTGTAGTAGTCCGCCCACTCTTCGGGCACGTCGTCCTCGTAGTAGATGGCTTCGACGGGGCAGACAGGTTCGCAGGCGCCGCAGTCCACGCATTCGTCCGGGTGGATGTAAAGCGAGCGTTCACCTTCGTAGATGCAGTCCACCGGGCATTCTTCGATACATGCCTTGTCCTTGACATCCACGCAGGGCTGCGCAATTACGTACGTCACAACCGACCTTTCTTTGCGGCAAACGGCGGCTGCCCCAGGCAGTTGCCTGAAGTCTCCGTCCTCCATTATCCACCAACGCCCGGAGGGCCGCGGATTCGAAGTCCTAGTATGAACCCATGGACACCCGCGCCGACCGCCTGCGCCGGCTGCCCTCCGGCAGCCGTGTCGTGGTCCGCTACCGCATCGACGGCGGCCTCACCGACGCCCTGGGGTACCTGCTCGGCCTCGACGATTCCTCAGTCCAGGTGCAGACCCGCACCGGCACGGTGAGGGTGGCGCTGGCGGATGTCCGTGCGGCCAAGGAAGTGCCGCCCCCGCCGGAGCGCCGCCCCCGCAGCGGCTGAGCCATGCCGCGCTCAGTCGCCGCCGATCAGTCGCCGTGCGGGAGCGCCGAGTCCTGTTCGCGCAGTTCCCCGGCGACGTCGGCATCGCTGCCGCCGTCGGGCGTGTCCGGCAAAGTCTTGAGCGAGCGCAGCGGTGAGAAGAGGACGGGCGCCACGGCCAGCAGCGAACCGACGGCGCTGATCCACATCGACGGGACCACGCCAAGCCATTCGCCAAGGCCGCCGGCCACCAGCGCCGAGAGCGGCATCACCCCGTACACCACGAAGCGGACCGAGGCGTTCATCCGCCCCAGCAGCCGGGGCGGGCAGATCCGCTGGCGCATGCTCACCTGCATGATGTTGTAGGCCAGCACGAAGAACGAGGAGCCGGCCTCGGAGACGATCAGTAGGGCAAGCGAGAGCCACTTGTCCGGCACGAGGGCACTGACGGGGATGAGGAAGACGAACAGCGCAGAGATGGCCGCCGAGAGCGGAATCAGCGTCCCCTCCCCCACCCGGCGAGCCATCCGGGGCACCATCATCGCGCCCAGCAGGCCGCCCACGGAGCCGACGGAGAAGATCACGCCCAGCCCGGCCGGCCCGAGATCGAGCTGGCGCAGCACGAGGATCGGGAACAGCGTATAGGCGATCCAGGTGAACAGGTTGATACCCGCCGTGCAGGCCACGATGCGCCGGAGCAGCCGGTGCCGCAGCACGAACGAAAGACCTTCCTTGATCTCCGTCACCAGCGGCTGCCGCTCCGCCCGGTCGGCAGCAGGCTCGTGGTCGCGGGTAAGCGAGAGGAAGATCGCCGACGCCGCGTAGCCCACCGACTGGGCCAGGAACAGCACCGGGGCGCTGATGACGCTCAGCAAGCCGCCGCCGAGCGCAGGGCCGCCGATCTGGGCCACCTGTGCCGTCGTTTCGAGCTTGGCGTTCGCGTCCGCCACCTCTCTGCTGCTGACAAGGAAGGGCACGAAGCTCTGGTAGGCGACGTCGAAGAACACCGTGGCAAGGCCCACGAAGGCCGCCACGATGAACAGGTGCCAGAGCTGCAGCAGCCCCAGCGCCCACAGCACCGGCACCACGAGCATCGCCGCAGCCCGCACGACGTCCGAAATGATCATGACCCGGCGCTTGAGCCAGCGGTCGACCCAGGCTCCCGCGGGCAGACCGACCAGCAGGAAGGCAGCCATGGACGCCGCGTTGAGGATCCCGACGTCGGCCTCGGTGGCCCGCAGCACGGACACGGCCAGCACGGACAGCGCCAGGCCGCCGGTGCGCGTGCCCAGCTGGCTGATTGCCTGCCCGGCCCAGAAGGTGAGGAAGCTGGGGTCCCGCCACAGCGGCTTGCGGGCAGCCGAAGCCGCCCCGTCCTGGTCCCCAATCACAGCCACAGTCTCGCGGTACTCATTGGCACATGTCAATCACTTGGCTACAATCTGCGCATGAGCGGCGCGCCCAACCTGGCCGAGGATGAGGTCATCGCCCGCAGCAGGGCGCTGAGTTCGCCCCTGCGGCTGCGGATCATGCGTCTGTGCCTGCACCAGGCGCGGACCAACAAGGAGATCGCCGACGCCCTGGGGATGAACCCGGCGTCGACCCTGCACCACGTCCGCACCCTGCTGCGGGCCGGGTTCCTGGCGGCCGAGGAGCCGCGGCGCGGCAACCGCGGTGCGCGGGAAGTGCCCTACCGTTCCACCAAGATTTCCTGGAATACCCCGGTCAAGGATGTCGCCCCCGTGCTGGTGGAGACCTTCCTGCAGGAAATCGCCGAGGTGCCGGCCTCGGAGCTGTCGGTGTGGCGGCTGGGCTTCAAGTTCACGCCCGAGCGCCGGGACGAGATGATCGCCAAGGTGCGCGCTGTCTTTGACGAGTACGCACGGCTGCCGCCGGACCCTGAGGGGTTCCCGATCTCGGTCATGTTCGCCTACCACCGCGACCCGGCAGGAACTCCGGTAAAGGAAAGCTAGCCGGAGCGGCGCAGGATCCGGCGGCACAGCAGGGCCACGGCGAAGGTCACGACCGTGAGTCCGTACAGCCAGAGCGCCCCTGCCAGGTTGCCGGGGATGAGCACGGAACCGCCGTGCGGAGCCGCCAGCACGCCCAGCAGCAGGTAGGTCAGCAGCCCTGTCGCCGCGGCCACGGCCGGCCTGCGCCGGTACAGGCCGGCCCAGAGTTGCACCGATCCGGCGAGCAGCAGGGCTGCCACAGCACCCCACGGCAGGGCTACCGTGCCGGCCTCCAGGGTCTGCTGGTGCAGCATCGTGCCGGCCAGCGCCGAGACCAGCGCCCCAAACACAGCGGGCACCGCCCCGGACCGCACGGCCGCCGCGAGGCGGCGCCGTCGGTCCGGGCGGTGCCCAGGGAGCTGTGCCAATCAGGCCTTCGCGCGGGCGCGGTTGGCCTTGTTGCGCTCGTTGGCGTCGAGGATCACCTTGCGGATACGGATGGCCTCGGGCGTGACCTCCACGCACTCGTCCTCGCGGGCGAATTCGAGCGACTCTTCCAGGGTCAGGTCGCGCGGCGGGGTCAGGTTCTCGAAGGAGTCGGAGGAAGCCGCACGCATGTTGGTGAGCTTCTTTTCCTTCGTGATGTTCACGTCCATGTCGTCGGCGCGGGAGTTCTCGCCCACGATCATGCCTTCGTAGACCTCGGAGGTGGGCTTCACGAAGAACGAGCCGCGCTCCTGCAGGTTGATCATCGCGAACGGGGTGACCACACCGGCGCGGTCGGCGACCATCGAGCCGTTGGTGCGGTACTCGATCGGCCCGGCCCACGGCTCATATCCCTCGGCGATCGAGGAGGCGATGCCGGCGCCGCGGGTGTCGGTGAGGAACTTGGTCCGGAAACCGATCAGGCCGCGGGCGGGGACGATGAATTCCATCCGCACCCAGCCGGTGCCGTGGTTGGCCATGTTGGTCATGCGGCCCTTGCGGGCGGCCATCAGCTGGGTCACGGCGCCGAGGAACTCCTCGGGCACGTCGATGGTCATGTGCTCCATCGGCTCGTGGATCTTGCCGTCGATGGTCTTGGTCACCACCTGCGGCTTGCCCACGGTCAGCTCGAAGCCCTCGCGGCGCATCTGCTCGACGAGGATCGCCAGGGCGAGCTCGCCGCGGCCCTGGACTTCCCAGGCATCCGGACGCTCGGTGGGCAGCACGCGGAGCGAGACGTTGCCGATGAGCTCCTTGTCCAGCCGGTCCTTCACCTGGCGGGCGGTCACCTTGGCGCCCTTGACCTTGCCGGCCAGCGGCGAGGTGTTGATACCGATGGTCATCGAGATCGCCGGGTCGTCCACCTTGATCAGGGGCAACGGCTGCGGGTTGTCGACGTCGGTCAGCGTCTCGCCGATGGTGATGTCTTCGATGCCGGCAACGGCAACGATCTCGCCCGGGCCAGCCGATTCAGCGGGAACGCGTTCCAGTGCCTTGGTGGCGAGCAGTTCGGTGATCTTGACGGTCTTCAGCTCGCCGTCGTGCCGGGCCCAGGCCACGGTCTGGCCCTTGCGCAGGGTGCCGTTGAAGATGCGCAGCAGCGCCAGGCGGCCCAGGAACGGCGAGGCGTCCAGGTTGGTCACGTGGGCCTGCAGCACGCCGTCCGGGTTGTAGGTCGGGGCGGGGATGTGCTCGATGATCGTCTTGAACAGCGGTTCGAGGTTGTCGTTGGCGGGGGCGGTGCCGTCTGCGGGCTGCTCCAGCGAGGCGGCGCCGACCTTGGCGGCGGCGTAGACGACCGGCACGTTGAGCACGGAGTCCAGGTCCAGGTCCGGCACCTCGTCGGCGAGGTCGCTGGCCAAGCCCAGGAGCAGGTCCATGGATTCGGAGACGACTTCCTCGATGCGGGAGTCCGGGCGGTCCGTCTTGTTCACGAGCAGCACCACCGGAAGCTTCGCCGCGAGTGCCTTGCGGAGCACGAAGCGGGTCTGCGGCAGCGGGCCCTCCGAGGCGTCCACGAGCAGGACGACGCCGTCGACCATGGACAGGCCGCGCTCGACCTCACCGCCGAAGTCGGCGTGGCCCGGGGTGTCGATGACGTTGATCGTGATGGTCTCGCCGTTCGACGACGGTCCGTTGTAGGCAACGGTCGTGTTCTTGGCGAGGATGGTGATGCCCTTCTCCCGCTCCAGGTCGCCGGAGTCCATGACGCGGTCCGCAACCTCGCCGTGTTCAGCGAAGGAGTGGGTCTGCTTCAACATGGCGTCGACCAGGGTGGTCTTGCCGTGGTCGACGTGGGCCACAATGGCTACGTTGCGGAGGTCGCTGCGTACCGCGGTGTTGGCACCAGTGCTGACAGTTGTTTCAGACATGCGTAATGACTCAATTCGGTGTGGATTCGGTGGTGAAGCTCAAATGGAGGGCTCATGAAAGAGGGCCCGGGCGCAGGCGTATACCTCTATTCTACGGCGTGCCCAAAAAATGGCCTAAATGAGCCGTCGATACCCCGGCGCCGCGAGACCGGATTGTGACCAGCGCCGCACCCCGTCGGCTCTGGCGTTTCAGGGGTGCATGCCGCATAGTTCTTGTGACACACCGGAAGGCAACAGGAGAAACACATGCACAAAGCCGCGGCCCTGGCCCGCCTGGCAGCCCCGGCTTTGGTGCTCACCCTCCTCGCGACCGGGTGCTCCCGGGCCGGCGCCGAGGCTGGCTCCCCGCCCGTGCAGCCGGTCGCGGCCGCTGTTCCCGGCCAGCCCCAAGCGGCCGGCATGGCGGGCAGCAACCGTTCGCTGCGCGTGAGTTCGGCGGTGGACCGGCAGACGTTCCGTGACCCGGCCACCGGACGGCTGGAACTCGTCGAGCCGGACATCAGGTCCACAGCGGTGCTGATCGGCGATTCCCAGTCCGAAGGGGCTGCAGGTGTCCCCGGCACCTCCACCTGGCCGCGCACCGCGCTGCGCCAGGTCGGGTACAAGGTGGTCTTCGCGGGCCGCGGCGGCACCGGGTACGTCGCGGCCAACGGCACCGTGGGCAACTACGCCGACGCGCTTGAGCGCGGGAACTGGATGGTTCCTTTCGGCAATCCCCCGCTGGTGGTGATCGAAGGCGGCGGGAACGACGCCGCACGCGGGGCCACCGACGCGCAGATCGTCGCGAACGCGGACCGCCTCCTGCGCGACCTGCGGCAGAGCTATCCCAAGGCGCGGTTCGCGATGGTGGGCACGCTGGCCAGGGGTTCCTATGCCGGCGGGGGCCGTCGCAGCGAGGTGGACGCGTTGCTGCAGTCCTACGCGCAGGCCCGCCACATTCCGTTCGTCAGCGCCGGCGACTGGCTGACCCGCTACGATGCCGTGAACGACTTGGCGGACGGTGTGCACCTGAAACTTTCCGGCCACGAAAAGCTCGCCGGCGTGCTCGCCTCCCGGCTCGCCGGCCTTGGCCTCACCGCCGCGGACCTCAAGGCGGCTCCGGCCTCCAAGTGAGCTGGCCGCAGCGCCGCGGCACGGTGCGCAGGCCCCGGCGCAGAATTGCCGCTTGCCCGGACATCCGCCGGTGGATAGTCACCGGCGGATGTCCGGAACGGCAGCTGAGCGCGTTGCCGCAGACCCCGGCCAGCCGGGCCGCGGGGCCCTATTCGGCGGCGGTCGCCAGCAGCTGGGCGCGCAGCTCGCGGCGTTCGCGCTGCTTCTCCGGGTCCGGCAGCGGCACGGCCGCCAGCAGGCGCTGCGTGTACGCTTCCTTCGGCTGGCGCAGGATCTGGTCCCGGGTGCCCTGCTCCACGATCCGGCCGCGCTGCATCACGCAGATCCGGTCCGAAAGCACGTCGATGACGGCGAGGTCGTGCGTGACGAACAGGCAGGCGAAGCCCAGTTCGCGCTGCAGCGCCTGGAACAGCTCCAGGACCTTGGCCTGCACCGAGACATCCAGCGCCGACGTCGGCTCGTCCGCCACCATCAGCTTCGGCTTCAGCGACAACGCGCGGGCGATGCCCACCCGTTGCTTCTGGCCGCCGGAGAGCTCGTGGGGGTACCGGTTGCGGTAGCTGCGCGGCAGCTCCACCTGGTCCAGCAGACCCTCGATCCGCTGCTGCAGGGCGGCCCCCTTGGCCACGCCGGCCAGGAACATCGGTTCCCCGATGCTCTCGCCGATCGGCAG
This sequence comes from Paenarthrobacter sp. DKR-5, assembly GCF_018531425.1. Taxonomy (GTDB): domain Bacteria; phylum Actinomycetota; class Actinomycetes; order Actinomycetales; family Micrococcaceae; genus DKR-5. The sequence goes on along the minus strand of NZ_JAHBOI010000004.1, from coordinate 107,232 downwards.
CCGAGGGTTCAGCGACGACGACGGGTCCTGGAAGACCATGCCCACCTGGCGGCGCAGGGCGTGCAGTTCCTTCGAGTTGGTCTTCAGGCTGCCGATGTCCTGCCCGACCACCTTGAGGCTGCCGTCGGCCACCGGGAGCAGACCGACGGCGGCCCGGCCGATGGTGGTCTTGCCGGAGCCGGATTCACCCACGAGGCCGACGACCTCGCCCGGGTAGATGGCCAGGTTCGCGCCCTCCACCGCACGGAAGGCAGGGACCCGGCCCTGCTTCGGGTACTCGATGGCGACGTCGACCAGCTCCAGCACCGGGGTACCCTTGGCCCGCGCGGCTTCCTCGGCAGTGTGGCGCAGCGCCTCCTCATTGTCCCGCTCGCGTCGGAGCAGCTCCTCATGGTCGACGCCGGTGAGGTCGGCGTGGGTGGCGGCGGCCAGCGCCGCCGTCACATCCACTTCGTCCTCGCCGGCGCCCTGGCCGAGGTGCGGCACCGCTGCGAGCAGGGCCTGCGTGTACTCGTGCTGCGGGTTGTTGAAGATTTCATGGGCGGTGCCCGTCTCCACAATGACGCCGCGGCGCATGACGGCGATACGGTCAGCGAGGTCCGCGACGACGCCCATGTCATGCGTGATGAGCACGATGGCGCTGTCGAGCTTGTTCCGCAGGTTGCGCATCAGGTCCAGGATTTCCGCCTGCACGGTGACATCCAGCGCCGTCGTCGGCTCATCGGCGATCAGCAGCTTCGGGTCGCAGGAGAGCGACTGCGCGATCATGGCGCGCTGGCGCTGGCCGCCGGAGAGCTGGTGCGGGTAGGACCGGAAGGCCTTCTCCGGGTCCGGCAGCTCCACCAGCTCCAGCATCCGCATCGCGCGGTCCTTGGCCTCATCCGGCGAGATCGCGTTGTGCAGGCGCAGGGTCTCCACGATCTGGAAGCCGACGGTGTACACCGGGTTCAGCGCCGTCATCGGCTCCTGGAAGATCACCGCGACGTCCTTGCCGCGGACCTGCCGGATCGCCGAGCCCGAGGCGCCCAGCAGTTCCTTGCCGCCCAGCTTCACGCTGCCGGTCACGCGGCTGTTCGAGGGAAGCAGGCCCAGCAGCGCCATGGAGCTGGCGCTCTTGCCGGAGCCGGATTCGCCCACGATGGCAAGCACCTCGCCGGCGCGCACCTCGTAGTTGAGGTTCATTGCCGCCGGGACCCACTTTTTGTCCACGCCGAAGTCGACGCTGAGGTCACGGACCTCGAGCACCGGGGTGCCGGCTGCCCGGCGTCCGCCTGCGCGCTCCGCGCTGAGGTTCTCAGTCATTGTTCTTGGTTCCTTCCACCCGGTCCCGGCGCGCTTCGATGATTAGTGAAGTCGCGCGGGATCCTGAAATATTGGGGTCATGAGCGCGAAGCAGCATGACGCCGGGGTAAGTATTTTCACAGCGCGGTCGAGCCGTTGGCTCGCCGGCCTCTGCTGGCTGATCGCCGCCGCGGGGCTGGTGCTCACGCTGGCCAGCCACGGCGTCGCCGGGCTCTGGAGCGTGTGGCCGCTGCTCCTGCTGGCCTACGCAGGCTGGGCGCTCTTCTGGCACCCGGCCGTCATTGTGGCCGAGCAGGACGTCGTCCTGCGCAACCCGCTGCGGACCATCAGCGTGCCGTGGGCCGCCCTGGTGACAGTGGACACCAAGCACGCGCTGACCCTGGTGACCCCGGGCCGCCGCTACGTGGCCTGGGCCGCGCCGGCACCGGGCATTCTGGGCACCATGAGCGCCCGCCGCGAGAACCTGCGCAACCTTCCCGAGACCACCTACGGTCCCGCCCGGTCCGTGCGCCCCGGGGATCTCTCCCACACGGACTCCGGCCAGGCAGCCCGGCTGGTGAGGGACCGCTGGGAGCGCAAGAGCGCAGACGGGTCCCTGCTCGCCGGCGAGGCCGAAACCACCCCGGTGCACGTGCGCTGGAACTGGCTGCAGATCGCGGCCGGCGTCGTACTGGCAGCGGCCAGCGCGGCGGTCGTTTACCTTTAGACGACCGCCCGCCGGCACAGCGGCGACCGAAGCCATCAGGCGCCTGCGGTCTCCGCGGCCGGCTTCGCCGCCGTCGCCCGTGAGTCCTTGGCTTTCTTGGAGTTGAACTTCTTCTGGCGCGGGTCGAACGCGTCGCGCAGGCCATCGCCGATGAAGTTGATGCTCAGGCAGATCAGGATGATGAACAGACCCGGGAACCAGAACAGCCACGGCCGCGTCGAGAATGCCTGCTGGTTCTGCGAAATGAGCAGACCCAGGGACGTGTCCGGCGGGTGCACACCGACGCCGAGGTAGCTCAGCGCCGTCTCCAGCAGGATGGCCGAGGACATCAGCAGCGTGACGTTGACGATCACGACGCCGACGGCGTTCGGAAGGATGTGCTTGAAGATGATGCGGGTGTTGGAGGCCCCGGAGATGCGGGCCGCATCCACGAACTCACGCTCGCGCAGGGACAGGAACTCGCCGCGGACCACGCGGGCCAGGCTGGGCCAGGCCGCGCAGCCGATCAGGATGCCCAGCAGCGCGACGCCGAAGTTGTTGGCGATGTAGCCGAGGAACGTGCCCGCGCCCTTGTTCGCCGCGATCTGGCCCAGGACGGCCGCCAGCAGCAGCAGCGGAACGATGATGATGACGTCGGTCAGGCGCATCAGCACCGCTTCGACCCAGCCCCGGAAGTAACCGGACAGGGAGCCGATGACGACGCCGATGAGCCCGGCGAGCAGACCGATGATGAACATGATCATGATCGACTGCTCGGTGCCGCGCATTGTCATCGCGAACAAGTCGCGGCCGATGCGGTCCTGACCGAAGGGGTGCTCGCCCCAGCTGAAGGGGCCGGTGACGGTGGGGGCGCCGTCGTTGACCAGCGAAGAGACGTCGGTGAAGCTGTACTTCCACCAGCCCGGAATCGGGCCGATACCCGATGCCGAGAAGGCCAGCAGGAAGATCAGCACGAAGGCAACGAGCCCGACCATCGCGCCGGTGTGGCCGAAGAAGCGCTTGCGCACAATCTGGCCCTGGCTGAGGCCCTTCGCCTCGAGGACCGGCTCGATGCCCGCGGCCGGAGCGCTTGCGCGCTCCGCTTCCTCGGCGGCCAGTTCAATGTCCTGTGTCGGTTGCGTCATGACTTCACCCTTACGCGCGGGTCGAGTGCGGAGTACACGAGGTCCGCAATGAGATTGAAAACCATCGCGGTGATGGCGGTGACAATGAAGACACCCATCACCGGATTGGGGTCGACGTGCGAAATGCCGTCGAAGAACAGCACGCCCATACCCGGGATGGCGAACACCGTTTCCGTGATCACGGCGCCGCCGATCAGCCCGCCGATGTCGAAAGCGACGACGGTGGCGATCGGGATCAGGGCGTTGCGGAAGGCGTGGCGCATCACGACGGTGCGCTCGCTCAGGCCCTTCGCCCTGGCGGTGCGGATGTAGTCCATGTTCATGATCTCGAGCATCGAGGACCGGGTGAACCGCGTGTAGCTGGCGAGCGAGATGAGCACCAGCGCAACGGTCGGAAGAATCAGGTGCGTGAATGCGTCCAGCCCGCTGACCCAGTAATCACCGTTGAGGTTCGGGGTGGCCGCACCGATCGTGGCGATCGGCCGGCCCCGGACGCGGCCGTTGTTGAAGTAGTCCGGCCAGTTCTGCATGTACTTGTCCGCGACGATCAGGACACCGATGAGGAAAGCGGTAATGCCGCCGGCGCGCATGTTCTGCCCGCGGTCGTAACCGCCCATGAAGTATCCCACCGCGGCACCGACGAGGACGGTGGCGATGGCCAGCAGCACGATCATCAGCGGGGTGGCCTGGTCCAGCAGTCCCTGCACGCTGTAGTAGGCGATGATGCCAAGGCCCACGGTGATCAGCGCGGAGTACAGCGCCTTGCGGTTCTTCAGGCCAGCCGAGAGCAGCGTGACGCCGAAGGCAATCGCGGCGCCGGCGATCAGGATGACCACCGGTCCGAGGCCGGGCGAACGGAACCAGTTGGTGACCGAGAGGTAGAGCAGGACGGCCGTGACGACGACGAAAGCCGCGGCGGCGCTGACCGCGCGGCGCTTCACTGCGCCGCCGGAAATGATCCACGCAAGGACGGCGACCACCAGGCCGATGGTCAAGGCTGTCAGCAGCGGTATTTGCGGGTCCCGCAGGAAGTTGTTGAAGTCAATGGCGCCGTATTCCTTCAGCAACACGGCGACCCAGAAGATCGGCAGGGAGAAGAACAGGAAGGCCATGAACGTCACGCCGTAGTCGAGCGCGCTGTACTGGCGCAGGGCTGTGATGATGCCGAGGAACACACCGACCAGAACCGCCAGGATGATCGCGGCCGTCACCAGGCCAAGAGTTTGGGTCATCGCCTGGCCCAGGGCCGCCGTCACGGGCTGGCCGGCGAGGTTCTTGCCGAGATCGCAGCTTCCGGCGAATGGAATGAGGCAGCCGCCGGCACCGGCGAGCCATTTGAAGTAGCGCAGAGGCGCGGGAGTGTCCAGGTCCAGCAACTGGGTCCGCGCCTTGATCAGGTCGGCCACGTTGGGCAGGTTGCTCCCCCGGTACTCCTGCAGCGGATCCCCCGAGGCCGCAGTGAGGATATACACGACGAACGATGCGCCGAGCAGGATCAGGACGGCGGTGATAAGCCGCCGAACGATGTAGGTCACCATAGTTATAAAACCTCGTTAGAAAGGTCCCGGGGTTCTTCCCGGAATATCGCAGATAGCTTAGTGCACCGGGCCGGCGCCCGTCCGGTGGGTCGCGGAGCCGTGCCGGTGCACCGTTATGCGTGTGGACGCTAGGAAGGCGCTGGGACCAAAAACCACGGTCCCAGCGCCTTGTGCTAGCGCAACAGAACTCTTGCAGGTGCTACTTGGCAGCCCACTCCCAGAAGTTCCACCACACGCCGGTCTGGTTCGGCATGAGCTTCACGCCGGTGATGCGGTCGCTGTAAGCGTCCACGTTCACGGACTGGAACAGCGGCAGGCCGTAGCCCGAAGCCCAGATCTTCTGGTCGATCTGCTTCTCCAGGTCATTCTGCTGGGTCTTGTCCGTGGTCTGGATCAGCTTGTCCATCAGCTGGTCGGCAGCCGGGTCGGAGAACTTGTTGAAGTTCGAGCCGTTGCCGGTCTTGAAGATCTGCGGGATGCCGGAGACACCGACGCCCGGGTTGATCCAGCCGAAGATGGTGGCGTCGTAGCTGCCGTCGCCCAGGGCCTTGCCCCAGTCGGACTTGCCCAGGCCGCCGTCGACGATCTTGAAGCCGGCCTTCGTGGCCGACTCGCGGATCAACGAGAACGCGTCAACACGGTTGGGGTTGTCCTTGTTGTACATGATCTTGATCGTCGGCGTGGCACCGTTGAGGAGCTTCTTGGCTCCATCGATGTCCACGGACTGGTAGTCAGCCGAGCCGTTGCTCTTGACCGAGTCAGCGTAGGAAGCCTGCTGCGGGACGAAGATCTGGGAGTCGAGCGGCTTGGCGTTCGGGTCCAGCTTCTTGATGATCTTGTCGACGATGTCCTGGCGCGGAACGGTCTTCATGAACGCCTGGCGGACGTTGAGGTCCTTCAGCGGGCCGGAGAAGTTCAGGTCCAGGTGGTCGTAGGCAAGCTGGTTGCCCTGATCCACCGTGACGCCCTGGATGGCCTTGAGCTGCTCGACGGTGTCGGAGGAAGCCTGCGGGGAGACAATGTCCGCCTCGCCGTTCTTCAGCGCCTGGACCTGGGCGGCCGAGTCACCGATGTAGCGGACGGTGATTTCGTCCAAGCTCGGCGTCGGGCCCCAGTTGTAGTCCTTGTTGCGAACCATGGTCAGCGACTGGTCCGGCGTCATGCTCTTGACGATGTACGGGCCGTCGGAGAGGTACAGCGACGGGTCGCTGGGCAGCGTCTTCGTGTCAAAGCCGGTGTTGAAGAAATCAGCCATCTTCTTCAGCTGCGCGTTTGCGGGCTTCGGAGCCTTCGGGTCACCCTTCGGCAGGCCCTTGAGCAGGTCGATGAACGCCTGGCTGTCCTTCAGGCCGGCCTTCTGGGCCAGCACGTGGGCCGGAATCGCGGCGCTCATGTCGAGGGCGATTTCCCAGTCGGCGAACGGCTTGGAGTACTTGATCGTGATGGAGCGGTTGTTGTCACCGATCTCCGGGAAGCTGGTCAGGCCCAGGCCGGTGGTGTCGCCCGCGTAGGAGAAGTAGGAGGTGCCCTTCTTGCCCGTCGCGTCGGCGTCGTTGTAGTAGCCCGAAGCGACTGCCCACTGCAGGATCATGTCGGAAGCGTCAACGGGTGCGCCGTCGGACCACTTGACGCCATCGTTGATCGTGTACTTGACGGTCAGCGGGTTGTCAGAGATCTTCTCGAACTTGCCGAACTTGTCGTTGTGGACGACGTTCAGCTTGTTGTCGATGTAGTAGAAGCTCGAGTGGGTGGGGTAGGCCACCTTCGAGTTGATGTCCGTGTTGCCGTCAGCGGTGTTCGAGTTGAACGTGTTGAACGCGTTCACCTCGACGACCGTTGCGGTTCCGCCGGACTTTGCCGCAGCGGCGCTGGACGAAGAAGTTCCGCCCGAGTTGCCAGCGCAGGCGCTCAGGGCGAGCGCGGCGACTGCCGCGACACCGAGAGCCTTGGAAATACGTCCCAAACGCATTCCGCCTCCTATTTTCCATTGGGTGTGGTGCGATCCGCCGTGCTGTCACGGCGGACGGACGCAAGGGCCGGAAGGCCCCGTGACGCGTCTCACATGGGCAGTAGCCTAAACCCGAATTGTTACCGGCAGGTATCAGAACCGCGCCGCCGCGGCGGTTGTTACCGAGATGCAACCTTTGAAAACCCTGAAGATGCATTCCCAATGCCAAAACCGGCCCCGCACCGGAGGTGCAGCGCCGATTTCAGTTTGTTCTCAATAACCGAAACCACGCTCGGACGTTAAAGCGGGGCTCCCCGGCTCTCCGCTGACAGCGGCCCACGACCTGGCTTCAACAAGAGCCGTGCGCTGCGGGACGACGGTATGCACCTAAAATACTGACATGCCTCCACGTGTTCACGAGTTTGCCTGGCCCGATCGGGTCGTCGTTGGCACCATTGGCCTCCCGGGGGCGCGCACGTTCTATTTGCAGGTGCGCGCAGGGAAGCAGGTCGTGAGTGTTGCCCTGGAGAAACAGCAGGCGGCTCTGCTCGCGGAGAAAATCGACGAAATTCTCGACGAGCTTTTCACCGTCGAGGGCAACCCGTTCAGCGTTCCCACGGCTACTCCCGTTGAGCTCGTCGACAACGACCAGCTCGACTCCGTCCAGGAACTGTTTCGCACCGGGGCCATGAGCTTGGGGTGGGACCCGACGACGGCCCAGGTCGTCCTTGAGGCCCACCCGTACACCGAAGTCGATGCTGATGACGACGACGAACCGCTGGATGCGGACGCGGCGGGTGAGCTCGAAATGTTGCTGGTACGAATGCCGGTCGGCACCGCCCGCGCATTCGCCAAGCGCACCCGGGAGATCGTGGCCGCCGGACGTCCGCTGTGCCCGCTCTGCGGTTACCCCATGGACGCCGGCGGGCATACCTGCACCCTTCCCGAAGTCTGATCCGGCGCCGGACCTTGTGACCGCCGAGCTGACTCTCACAGGCCCCGCGACGGCCTCAATCCCCCGCCCTAGGTTGGGGTCACGTGCTAGGGCTGTGGTCGGGACGCTGATGCCGCTTCGCCGCATCAGGCTGCGGTCTTGGCCTCCACCTGTGTCTTGAGCTCGGCGAGCATGGCCTCAACATAGGGCTCGTGTTCCTTCACCATCATTCTCTCGATGGGCTTGCCCACGACCGGGACGTCCACGTCCCACTCGGCCTCTACGGTCACCTGGGTGCCGCCGTCGGCGGGTTCGAACGTGAACCTCCAGGTCGGCTTCTCCGCAAAGAAGTGAACCTGCGCGACGATGCGCTGGCCGGGGACGACTTCGGTGTACTCGACACCGCCCGCCAGACGGAAGCCCAAGAGATGCGTGTTCAGGCGGGCCGAAGTGCCGACACCTTCGGACTTGATGTCGACATCCGTCACCTCGACGTCCTTCATCTTCCACAATTGGCTGATGTCCAACGCGACGTCGAATACTGTGTCAACCGGCGCGTCGATCGTGATGCTGCGTGTCAGTGTGGCCACTGCTATTAACTCCCTCAATATGGACGGTCTCCCGTCTTCGTACTCCGACGCTAGGCAGGTGGCATGACCGGTTCCAGAGGAGAAGGGCCCGGCTGGCCCGGGCACCGCAGGGAACCCATCGCGCCGATCCCGCTCGGCTGCCCGTCCGTGGCTCACCGCAACGGAGCCGATGAACCACACCCAAACAAGATGCCTAACCGCAACGCGGCGACATTCACCGTTGGCGGCGAGAGGAACTTTCCTGGGTTTGGGGTCCTGGGCGGCAGAGGGCGCGGTCCGGTTGATTGGTTCTGTCACTCAAACACCGGACCGTCATCCGCTATACGGAAAATGCTGACGGCATCATTTTCAGTTGGCAAGGAGTCGCAGAAGCGCATGGCCGGCAAGAACACGTGTTCCTAGCGGTCATGCGGAAGAGGTTTCAGGGAGGTCAGGACCTAGACATTGAATCTAAATTTCACCACGTTCCGTCGCGGAATAACCTCTGGTTCGACCCGTCCGGTCCACGGTGGCAACGGCGGGTACACCCCGAGATAAACGAAAGGCTGTAGAACGGCCACGGCGCGGTGATCCAGATGCGCACTCAGGGGACCCGTTCCAGTGCCGTGTGGATCTGGGTCAGTCGCGCACGGACCCGGTTGGAGGTCGCGATAATCCGGGCGGCGACGCCGTGATCGAAATGGCACAGGACGCCGAGCTGAGCGGTACTGACTGACCAACACACCCGCATTCTGCCCACAAGACCGGGCCACGAAAAAGGTAACGAGGAACCGGGCACCGATTGCCATTGCTGTGCCGGCGCTGGAGGCGCTGGGATTGCGCGGCACAGCGGCGGCACGGAGTACTACGCGGCTTTGACGGGTGTCCTGCCGTTGGGGGATGCGGCTGCTTGATTTTCCCGGGCCAAGAATGCGGAGAGTTCCCCGATGGTGCTCATGAGCGGGGCGGGGAAGACGACGGTGGTGTTCTTGTCGACGCCGATCTCGACCAGAGACTGCAGGTTCCTTAGTTGCAGGGCCAGCGGGTGGGCCATCATGGTGTCGGATGCGTCTCCGAGGGCTGTGGCGGCGATTGCTTCGCCTTCTGCCGCGATGATCTTGGCCCTCTTCTCCCGTTCGGCTTCGGCCTGGCGGGCCATGGCGCGTTTCATGGTTTCGGGTAGTTGGATGTCTTTGAGTTCCACGAGCGTCACGACGACGCCCCATTCGACGGTAAGGACGTCGAGAATTTCCCGGATGTCGCTGTTGATCCGCTCGGTTTCGGAGAGGGTCTGGTCCAGGGTGTGGCGGCCGACGACTTTCCGCAGGGTGGTCTGGGCTATCTGGTTGATGGCGGCGGCGACGTTTTCAATTGCGACGACAGATTTCACGGCGTCGACCACCCGGTAGTACGCCACGGCGGAGACATCGACGCTCACGTTGTCCTGGGTGATAATTCCCTGGGACTGGATGGGCATCGTGACGATCCGAAGGCTCACCAGAGGCAGCCGGTCGATGAGCGGGATGATAAGGCGCAGACCGGGTTCCCTGACACCTACGACCCGGCCGAGCCGGAAGAGGACACCTTTTTCGTATTGGCGCACGATCCGGACCGACATTTTCGCGACCATGAGCAGCAGGACCACGATGACGATGACGATGACAATAATGGTGGGGTCCATCAGGATCCCCTCCTTGGTCTTATCAAGCGGGACGAGCCGGCACCGGGTCGGCGCCGTGGCGTATGTCCTTGTTCTATTGTCCCACCAAAAGCAGGAAAAGCACTTGGGGGCCGGTGGCCAGAACCCCCGGCGCGGCACTCAGCCGGCCGGGAGTTCACCAAAGCGCGGAGGACAGGGTCGCCTTCGCGTTCAAGTTTTTTTCACATCCGCTCCCGCGTGGGGTGTTGCGTCGAGGAATCGCGGGACGAATGGGCAGGGCAGGTGTGGTGTGCCGGGGCACCTCCGTCCTAAAATCGGGATGTGCACGACCGGTGGCTGATCATCAGCTGGGATCGGAGTTTGGATGTTCAACCTCAATGACCGGGTCACCGCGCGCCGTGAGCTCAGGCCATATCGGCAGGTAAAGATCCCGGCGGCTACCAAGGGCACCATCGCACACGTTGATTCGACGATATACGGAGAGACGACGTACACGTCGCCTTCGTTCTGCCTGGAAGCAGCTTCCCTTTGGCAGTCCTCCGGGTGCGCGACGCTGACATGGAGCCGGCCTCCGGGAACTAGCCCCGGCTGCGTGGCCGGGGGCGAGCCTGGCGTTAGTTGCAGGTGACGAGCAGCCGGCGCCGCCTCGGAGTCGATGCGCAACTCGCCGCCCGGGATTCCTTTGGCCCGCTCACTCGTGCGCCGGTTCACCAACCCCTTTCACGGCGACCCGGAAAGCCTGCTCAATTCCTTCTGCAGGGCGTGCTCGCCGGTGTTGCCGCCCCGTCGGGCCCAACGGGAGTTGGTGGGTAGGGTGGTGTGATGATGGTCGCTGCCGCAGAGCGGGCCCTGACGTCGTACCACTGGCTGGGCATTCCGATTGCCGTGGCCGGGGCTGTGCTGCTGGCGCTGGGCACGATGTTCCAGCACCGCGGAGTCGAGAACGAGGGCCCGGCACAGGGACGGGGCCCCGGGAGCATGGGAGGCGGACGCCTGCAGGCGCTCCTGCGCAAACCCGTCTGGCTGGCCGGAACCGTGATGCTGGGCGCCGCGATCCTGCTGCAGCTCACCAGCCTGCGATTCTCACCGCTGATCGTGGTGCAACCCATCGGTGCGGTGGCGCTGGTCGTGACCACGCTCGCGACAGTATGGGCGACCCGCACGTCCCCCGGACCGCGGGTCATCACTTCCGTCGCCCTGTGCGTAACCGGTGTGGCAGCGTTCGTCACGGTAGCCGCCGTCTCGGCCCAGGATGTGCAGATCAGCGACCGGCACCTGGTCACGATCCTGATCCTGCTCGGAGTCGTTCTCACCGTGCTTGGGACCGGGTACGGTCTATATCGCCGCCGGTGGAACGCCGTCGTCTTCACCGGCGCGGCCGGAACCCTGTTCGGGTTCGTCGCTGCGCTGGCCAAGACCGTGATTGCCAGACTCTTCCAAGGCAACTTCGAATGGCTCTCCCTGACCTGCCTCGCCGGTCTGGCCGCCGCGGCCCTCTTCGGCACCTTCATGGTGCAGAACGCGCATGCCCGCGGCACACCGGAACTGGTCGTCGCGGGCCTGACCGTGATCGACCCCCTCGTTGCTGTCACGATCGGCATCACCGTCCTCGGCGAAGCAGACGCCGCACCGCCGCAAGCCTTCATCGGCTTCGCCCTCGCCGGTGCCATCGCCGTCACCGGCGTCATCGTGCTCTCCACCGCCAAAACCAAACCCGCTTCCGAAGTAGAAGCCGAGCCGCGTCGGAGGTGAGCACCACCCGCCGGCCACGCACCGCCATCATTATTGCGGACGCTGGACCGGGACAGACACGCTCTGGGCGCCGCCGCTGGTCGTGCCCCCAATAGGGGCCACTGCGGCGGTGGCCGTAGTGATCCCGGGAAGACCACATACCGACGGTTCGGCCGCGGTGGACCATCACCTTCGGGCTGGGCACCGGCAGCGAGTCTTCGCCATGCCGCGGCCCTACCTGCACCGGGCCGCCGCGGCGGTGCGGGCCTGCTGCCGGGAGCAGGGCATCCCCTACACCGAGACCAGCCTGCTCGCGTCCTACGCCATCCTGGTCCGGTACCTCAACGAGGTAGGCCTCTCCGCCGGCGGACCCTTCGAATGTCCGGTGGCTGACCAGTACCGGCCCCGCTGAGACCTGCCAAGCAGAAAGGCAACCACCATGACGTCCACCCCATCCATTCCCGACCATCCGCCCGCGGAGCCCACGGGCGCTGCGGCACCTGTTGCTCCAGCGCCCTCGGCCGCAGTGCCGGCCGCTGCACCGGCTCAGGGTCCGGCCCTCCCACCGCCTGAGTCGGCGAAGCCGCGGCCGACGCGTGCCGGCGTGGTGTGGGTCGCCGTCGTCGTGGCCCTCGTGGCGCTGATCCTGCTGATCATCTTCATCCTGCAGAATCAACAGCAGGCCCGGATCCTCTTCCTCGGGCTCGACGGCACCCTCCCCCTGGGCATGGCCATGCTCATCGCAGCCGTCGCCGGAGGCGTGCTGGTCGCCGCCTCGGGCGCCGCCAGGATCATCCAGCTGAGGTCGCAGGCCCGCAGGCAACGGACCGCGCAGAAGAGAGGATGACTCCGGGCCCGACGGCTCAGTGGACGGTGGGCTAGTGGCCGACGGCGTCGAAGAAGCGGTGCGCCGAGGACCAGGTCCTGCTCGCTTCCCGGGCACTCTTCGCCGCGCGCGCCTTGGCCTGGATGAACTCCCTGTCCTCCTCGGTAAGCAGCGTTCCGCCGTGGAGGTCAACGTCGGCGTTCTCGCCGGTTTCCTTATTGATGGTCGCCGTCACTGTTCGCGGCAGCACCTGGCTGCCCGGGTTGTCCATCAGCCACTGCTGCGTTGCGGCGTCCAGCCGGCTCCATTGTTCCTTGATGTGCATGGTAATCACTGCTGCCTCTCCGGCGTCGTTGGTCAAATGACCGCTGCGCAGGCACGTCATGCGGGGCGGAAGAAACGTAAGGAAAAATGCTTCCCTCCCCTCAGATTACGCCCGAAAGGAGTGCCGAAACGGGAACTGCCCCGGCGAATTTTCCCCAACAAGTCAGAGCATGAACCGGAACCGAGGGACATTGCGCCCGAAACCTTCAGGGCCAATATCAAGGGCACCCCAACGTGACGCTGCTAACTCCTGGAACGGCGCTATTTCTGCAGCTACAATCGGCTGCTCGATGCCCGTAGGCGTGAACACCGGATCCTGACCTCCTGAACAGGACTGGCGGACCGTCCCGGCACCGTGTATGCGCTGGAAGGTTACACGGTGGACCAGACGCCGTTCCGGCTGCTCGTCACCTGCAGCGGTAGCTGGACGCACATGTGGTGACCCTGCTGCGCGGCGGAGCGGGAGGCGCCCACCGAAGCGGCGGGACACGGGCCTGAGGTCGGGCCGGCCAAGGACTTGCGCCTGAGAATCCGGTCAACGAGGAAGAGCATCCCGGTCCTTCCCCGTTGCCCATGTCCGCCCGGCCCGGGCCCGCGGGACGGCCCGGCCCGGTTCGTGCGGGTAAACTCAGATGGCGCCACCAGATCGCGCGCGTCACCATCGACAGCCTCCACATCGACGCCGCCGACCACAAAACCTTCGAACTCATCGCCGACCACGGACCCGAACCAAAAGACCTCAGCACCCTCTTCACCTCACTCATGCCGGACTCAACCGAATCACTCGACGCGGCTAAGGACACTGTCGACCTACCGGTGACCGATGAACCCGAATCGTTCCGGCGGGACCTCGCTTCGATCACAGCGGGAAACCACCGAGCCGAAGGCTAGCGGCTGCGTTCGTGGCTGAGGACGTTGCCGCCCGGTCGGGCCCAACGGGAGTTGGTGGGTAGGGTGGTGTGATGATGGTCGCTGCCGCAGAGCGGGCCCTGACGTCGTACCACTGGCTGGGCATTCCGATTGCCGTGGCCGGGGCTGTGCTGCTGGCGCTGGGCACGATGTTCCAGCACCGCGGAGTCGAGAACGAGGGCCCGGCACAGGGACGGGGCCCCGGGAGCATGGGAGGCGGACGCCTGCAGGCGCTCCTGCGCAAACCCGTCTGGCTGGCCGGAACCGTGATGCTGGGCGCCGCGATCCTGCTGCAGCTCACCAGCCTGCGATTCTCACCGCTGATCGTGGTGCAACCCATCGGTGCGGTGGCGCTGGTCGTGACCACGCTCGCGACAGTATGGGCGACCCGCACGTCCCCCGGACCGCGGGTCATCACTTCCGTCGCCCTGTGCGTAACCGGTGTGGCAGCGTTCGTCACGGTAGCCGCCGTCTCGGCCCAGGATGTGCAGATCAGCGACCGGCACCTGGTCACGATCCTGATCCTGCTCGGGACAAAGGGCCCTGCGTCGGTCAGCCAAGAGGCTCCGCGATACCCAAACGATGATCCCGCCCCGGAAGACGGTGGAGGCCAGTTTCTAGCCTTCGTGCTTCTTGTCTTCCGCCCAAACATGGCCCTGCGGGTCCCGTTCCACCTCTATGTCAGCGAGTTGATCCTCCGACGCCATTTCGGCATTGTCGTGCTTATGAAGGACCGGCGTGCTTGCGTCGCTCCTGTCGGCCGGCCCGAACACGGCCCTGAAATGGTTCGTCGCGTGCATGAATTTGTCGACGAACCGCGGCTTACTCACCATTCAAGAACACCTCCAGTCAATGTCACTCAGATCTAGGTGAGCCTACGGTCGCCCCGCAACACGCGCATAGAGTCGAACGGCTGACCGTGGCAGGTCCTGGAAGGGTCAGCTCTGGACCGCACCGGAGGGGCATCCGGCTCCAGCTCGGTCCCGATGGGCAGGTCCTTGAGCCCCCTTGAACGCCGTGTCACGCACGCGCGTCGTGTGGCTTGAACTGTGGGAGGGGACCGTGGACGAGCTGTTCATCGGCGGCAATGAAGAACTCGCGAAGGCCCAGGTTGCACGCATCGGCAGATCGATTCATCCCGCCATAGACGGCGGGGAACCTAGCGAGGACAGCACGATACGGCAGGCCTCCGCGCCAGATCCCCCGGTATCACGGGTGCCGGCAGGGCCTGCCGGCACTGTTGCCGGAGCCGATGACCTTGTTTCCGGGGGCCATAGCATGTCCGCGGGCCCTGGCGTACGGTCGGAACAAGCGATGAAAGGAGCGATGCTGACGGGGCCGCCCGACATCGGGGCGGCGCCGGCTGTGTCGTCGGCGCAGGAGCGGCCGTCGCGTACAGGTGGTCCGATGCGGTTACCCCGGGGGTAGCATCATGAGATCCGCGGGCTGCTCCACAGACGCCGACGATTCCGTGACCGGCAAGCTCATCGAGTAGGAGTTCCCGGTTGCTGCTAACCGCCCGCGATCTCCACGGGCGCGAACTTTCGGACCCAAGCGAACGTAGGCGACAGTGATGAAGGCAAACAGTTTTGGTGCGCGGGGCCAACTGAACGTGGACAACAGGACGTATGAGGTCTACCGGCTGGACCGGGTCAAGGGCTCGGACCGCCTTCCCTACAGCCTGAAGGTCCTGTTGGAGAACCTGCTGCGCAATGAGGACGGCCAGCTGGTCACGCCCGAACACGTCACATCGCTCGGGGGCTGGGACCCTCGGTCGGCGTCCAACCCGGAGATCCAATACACTCCCGCCCGCGTGCTGATGCAGGACTTCACTGGCGTGCCGTGCGTAGTGGACCTGGTGGCCATGCGTGATGCCATGACCAGCCTGGGCGGGGAACCGACGAGAATCAATCCGCTGATTCCCGTGGAACTGGTCATCGACCATTCGGTCATCGCCGACGCCTTCGCCAGCCCGGCGGCATTCGGAATCAACGCGGAGCTGGAATTCACGCGGAACCAGGAACGGTACCAGCTCCTGCGCTGGGCTCAGCGGGCATTCGATGACTTCCTCGTGGTGCCCCCGGACACTGGCATCTGCCACCAGATCAACCTCGAATACCTCGCCCGGGTCGTCTTCACCCGGGATGGTGCCCGCGGGCCGGTCGCGTACCCGGACACGCTCGTAGGGACGGACTCGCATACCCCGATGGTCAATGGACTGGGTGTGCTCGGCTGGGGCGTGGGCGGTATTGAAGCCGAGGCGGCCATGCTCGGCCAGCCGATGAGCATGCTCATCCCGCAGGTAGTCGGGCTTAAACTTACCGGCGAACTGCCCGAGGGAACCACCGCCACGGATCTGGTGCTCACCGTCGCCGAACTTCTGCGCCGTACCAGGGTCGTCGGCAAATTCGTGGACTTCTTCGGCCCCGGAGTGGCCAGCGTGCCACTGGCGACGCGGGCGACGCTGGGCAACATGAGCCCGGAGTACGGGTCGACCTGCGCCATCTTCCCGATCGACGATGAAACGCTGGACTACCTGCGTCTCACCGGACGCTCCGAGCACCAGATCAAACTGGTGGAAGCCTATGCCAAAGAACAGGGCCTGTGGCACCGTCCCGACCATGTCCCGGACTACAGCGAGATTATCGAGCTGGATCTGGCCACGATCGTCCCCTCCATCGCCGGACCCAAGCGGCCTCAGGACCGGATCCCGCTGGGCGCCGTATCCCGTGCCGTGCGCGGTCTGTTGTCCGGGGAAGCGCAGGAAGAAGCCGTGCAGGGCGGACTCGATGATGCCGACGAGCACTCTTTCCCCGCGAGCGACCCCATTGCCGTAAGCCCCGGCGTTCACCGGGATGCCCCGCCCCGCAAGTACCAGGACAACACGGACTTCGTCTGGCCATCCGATCCCGTCCAGCTAGGGCTGGCCGGAACGGTGGCGAGCCTCGACCACGGCGACGTGGTCATTGCGGCCATCACCTCATGCACGAATACTTCCAACCCGACAGTCATGATTGGCGCCGGCCTGCTGGCCAAGAAAGCCGTCGAACGGGGCCTGCGCAGTAAACCGTGGGTGAAAACCTCCCTCGCTCCGGGATCCCGGGTGGTCACCGATTACTTCAACAGATCAGGGCTCACCCCGTACCTGGAGAGGCTGGGCTTCGATCTGGTCGGCTACGGGTGCACCACCTGCATAGGTAATTCCGGGCCCCTCATCCCGGAAGTCAGCGCCGCCGTCGCGGAAAACAATCTGACCGTTGCAGCCGTGCTCTCGGGCAACCGGAACTTCGAGGGCCGCATCCACTCCGAAGTGAAGATGAACTTCCTCGCCTCCCCGCCCCTAGTCATCGCCTACGCCCTCACGGGGAGCATGCATACCGATCTGCTCCACGATCCGCTCGGCGAGGACCCGGAAGGCAACCCGGTCTATCTGCACGACATCTGGCCGACGACGGCGGAAATCAAGACCATCGTGGACCAAAACCTCGAAAGCTTAATGTTCACGCAAGGCTACTCCGACGTCGGCTCCGGCGACGGGCGCTGGCGGGGCATGCAGGTCCCCGAGGGCGACATGTTCGCCTGGGATGACCACTCCACGTATGTGCAGCGGCCACCGTACTTTGACGGAATGACCGCCAGGCCAGCGCCGGTCCGGGACATCACCGCGGCCAGGGTACTGGCCTTCCTGGGAGACTCCGTCACAACCGACCACATATCCCCGGCCGGAGCCATCCGGAACGACTCTCCTGCCGGCCGATACCTCACCGAACACGGCGTGGACGCGGCCGACTTCAACTCCTACGGCTCCCGCCGAGGGAATCACCATGTCATGATCCGCGGGACCTTCGCCAACGTCCGGCTGCGCAATCGGCTCGTGCCCGGAGTGGAGGGCGGCTTCACCCGGCATTTCCCCGATGGCGGGCAACAGAGCATTTTCGATGCTGCCACGTCCTATGCCGCCGAGGCGGTTCCCCTGATTGTTATCGCCGGGACGGATTACGGGTCCGGTTCCTCCCGGGACTGGGCGGCCAAGGGCACGTTGCTGCTGGGCGTCAAAGCCGTCCTGGCGGGATCGTTTGAACGGATCCACCGCTCCAACCTCATCGGGATGGGCGTCCTTCCATTGCAATTCCGGGACGGTGACACGGCCGAAAGCCTGGGCCTGACCGGCGAAGAGCTCTACTCGATCATCGGCATCGAGGGTCATACCCCGCTGCCACGGGAGGTCACGGTCCGGGTCGAGGACCACGGGCGCGCAAAATACATTACGGCTGTCATACGGATCGATACGCCCGCCGAGGAAGCCTACTACGCCCACGGAGGAATCCTGCCCTACGTCCTGCGCCAGCTCCTGGCCGGCTGACGCGGTCCGCCGGCGGCCCCCGCCAAGCCGGGTGCCCGCCGGCGCCGGAGCGTCATATCCGCCGGGAGAGGATCGCCTGTTTGACCTCGGCGATGGCCTGAGTGACCTTTATGCCACGCGGGCAAGCCTCCGTGCAATTGAAAACGGTGCGGCACCGCCAGACACCTTCCTTGTCGTTAAGGACCTGAAGGCGCAAGTCGCCGGCGTCGTCGCGGGAGTCGAAGATGAAGCGAGCGGTGGGCGTTCACGATCGCCGCTGGACCGAAGTATTGTCCGTCGGTCCAGAAGACGGGGCAGGCGCCCGTGCAGGCGGCACACAGAATGCACTCCGTACGTGGTCTGACGGCGGCCCCACCTGTGAGTGTACGACCGCGTGGGAAAAGGTCAACCCGCTGGCCCCAGCCCGCCATTACCGCCGCGTACCTAGTCAGCAGCCTCTCGACCCGCGCTGAGGGACTTTGCGCCCGTCATCCCGGATCTTTCGTTGCCTGTCCACGGGTGAAGCGTAATCTGAGCATCAGGCACCAGGCATCCCCGGAAGCCGCACGGGCATCAACGACCGGAGGCACACCGTGGCACGTGACGATAATCAGGACAACCCGGACGGTTCCCGGTCTGCTGTCTCCGCCACGGGCGCGCGGAGGCCGGCCAGCTTCCGGGAGGAGCTCTCAACGGAAGCGAACACCATCGTCGATGACTCCTGGGCCGGGTCTGCCCCTGCGCAATTCGGGGTGGCGCCGCGGGTGCGCATAGGGAAAAGCAAATGGTTTAACCTGCTGTGGTTACTGCCGATCGGCTTCGTTCTGCTGATCACGGCCGTGGCCGTCGCCAAGGGACTGCGTAGTGTCCCCACCGTGGCGGAGTTCATCAGACAGTATCCAGGCCGGGTTGTTCCGCCCGGGGCCGAAGGCCGCGCCGGGTTCCCTGTCTGGATCGGGTGGCAGCATTTCTTCAACATGTTGCTCCTGATCCCCATCATCCGGGCAGGGTTAGCCGTCCTTGCCGATCATCCCCGGCTGTACTGGACCCGTCACTCAACCCCGGGCAAGGAATGGTTCCGGATGCAGACGCCGGTACCCGCGGACCCGCTGTACACGGCAAAGCAGGACTCCATCACCCTCCCCGATGGCGTGGGCCTGCCGGGCCGGCGGCACTCGATCGGGCTGGCACGCTGGTGGCACCTGGGTATGGACACGCTGTGGCTGCTCAACGGCCTGATCTTCTACATTCTCATCTTCACCACGGGTCAGTGGCTCCGCCTGGTGCCCACCGATTGGGACGTCATCCCCAATGCTCTCTCGATGTCCATCCAGTATGCCTCCCTGAACTGGCCAACCGACGACAGCTGGGTGGCCTACAACAGTCTCCAGGTCATGGCCTACTTCATCACGGTCTTTATCGCCGCGCCGCTGGCGTTCATCACAGGGCTGGGCATGTCGCCGGCATTGTCCACAAAATTCAGGTGGATCAGCAGGGTCTTCAGCATCCAGGTCGCCCGGTCGCTGCACTTCCTGGTCCTGGTCTGGTTCGTGCTGTTCATCGTGATGCACGTCTCCCTCGTCGTCGCGACAGAGGCGCTGCGGAACTTCAACTACATGTACGCGGACCGCAACTCCGGCGACTGGTACGGGTTCTGGGTCTTCGCCGCATCCCTGGCCATAATGATCGTGATCTGGGTGGGCGTCACCCCGCTCACCTACCGGCATCCGCGGATGGTCCAGCGGATCGGGTTTGCGCTCATCGGCCCGGCGCAACGGCTGTTCGAGCACCTCGATTCAAAACCGGGTCGGTACACCGAAAAAGACATTTCCCCGTATATGTGGCACAACGGCAAGTATCCCGAATCCACTGAATACAAAACGCTTCTGGCCACAGGCTTCGCCGACTACCGTCTCCAGGTCTCCGGCCTCGTAAAGAACCCGGTGGAACTAGACTTGGCCCAGCTTCACGATCTGGCCCACCATGAGCAGATCACCCAGCACTTCTGCATCCAGGGCTGGTCCGGCGTGGCCAAATGGGGGGGCGTCTCCATGCAGACCATCATCGACCTGGTGCAGCCAGACCCGGAGGCGAACTGGGTGATCTTCTACTCCTTCGCCGAAGGATCCGACGGCGGCATCTACTATGACGCGCAACCGATCGAACAGATGAGCTACCACCTCACCATGCTCGCGTACGACATGAACAATGCGCCGCTGTCCTACGGACACGGCGCTCCACTGCGTCTGCGCAACGAAGTCCAACTCGGCTTCAAACTCGTTAAATGGATCAAAGGCATCGAATTCGTCAAAGACTTTTCCCAAATCGGAGGCGGCGAAGGCGGGTACAACAACGACCACGAATTCTTCGGCTACCGCCAATCCATCTAGCATCATGCCCGCACCGGTATGTCCGACGGAATCCCGGAACCTTCCACGAGGAGCGGGCGCGAGGTAAGAAACGCGGTGGCGCACCTGGCACCGGCATCCTGCGGACTGTACCGGAGCCGGCATACCGTCGATCGACCTGCGGAAACATTTATTTGTGGTTGTCTGGCGAACCCGGCGTTTGATGATGTTATTGGTGAGGGCGCCAACTCACTGATCCGCGCGCTTGTCCTTCGTGCGGCGCGGCCGGGCACCACGTATCGTTTGGGCGCTGTCTGAGCTGCGCGCCTGGTTGGGCGGCACCTGGGGGACGCGGGACCCCTGCCCGTCCGTACGGGGGTGTGCGCTGGATTCTTAGCCGCGAGCAAAGAAACCGGCGGCAATCGCGAACATTCCCATGAGTATCCTTGTCTTGCTGATCGGCGGATGGAGACCGACGCCGTGGATCCGCGCTTCTGGAACGGCCGAGTGCAAAGCGGCCGGGGATTCGTCCGATCGGTCCATCCGGACCACGATCCTCGCGCCATGCGCATTGCTCGCCGCCTGGCGGGATCAGCTCCGGCCGCGCCGGCGTTTGTCCCGCTCTCAGCCACTGATCGGTTCCTTCCGGGAGTCCCTCTCTTGGGGTGCGCCCGACCTAAGGTGACTACCGTCCGATCAGATCGGCCAGGACATAGGCCTCACTGATGTCGGCGGCTTTGGTTGCCGTAAGCAACGTCAGTCGTTGGCCCATGGCGAGTTCGCGCAGATGCTCAAGCGCCTGCGCCCTGACCGGATCTCTAAGCTCAGCCTTGTAGCGCTTGGCAAATTCGTCGAATTTGGCAGGATCGTGGCCATACCATTTGCGCAGCTCCGTTGACGGGGAGACGTTCTTGCACCACTCGTCAAGTGCCGCCTTGGTCTTGGTCATACCGCGGGGCCAGGTGTGGTCTACCAGAACCCGTATGCCGTCGTCGTCCCTGGTCGCATCGTAGACCCGGCGCACCTGAACATCCGTTGCAGTCGACATTCCCTGTCCTCCTCGCTGACTTACGGCTAGGCGCAGATACCTTCCTTGGAACCATGACGCCCGAAGCGGCGAAACCCCTGTGGGAGTTCGTCCTCGGTGACATTATGCTCTCCCGATCCCGAGAGGGTGCACTGGATCGCTATCAGACTCGAGCCGGCGCCCAACCGGCGCCGGTTCGGTGCCGGCGGAATGGTTCAGGGCCGGGTGATGACGCACGGACTTGTTTGGACGAAAGGGAGCAGACGCATGCCCGGCGGGCCGCCGCCGTCGAGTAAGTGTTGCACGCGTCCGAGGTGGACAGAGCAGACAACCTGCGGGTGCCGCCTTGCAGCATCGGGGAACGTGCACCCCTCAGCTGGACGACATCGCCGCCCGGCGACAGGTCGAAGCCGAGCCGGTCAAGGACCTCAAAGAGACCCTCCGTCGGTCGACGGAGTCGGAGCGTTCGGCGCGCCCTTGCCGAACACGCCAGGCGGCAGGCGCCACGACGGAAGGTCTCTCCCGCGACGAGCAGCGCGAGGACGGCGGACGACACGGGCTGCGGGATGATCACGGTCGCCTACCGCGTGGGGCAGGAGGGCCGGGACTGTGGGAAGCCGCCCGGGGGAGGCCGTGACGGCGTATGTTTGGATGACCGGTCCCTGGCAGGCCGGATTTATGCGGATCAAGTAATTTCGGTCCGCAATACCGTTAGCCTTTTTCGAATCTCTTGAGGAGTGGACGCCGTGTCCATACGCCTGGAACAGATGCATCCCGCTTTCGTCCATGTGCCGGTCGCATTCTTGCCGGTATCGGTCGGCGCGGACCTCATCGCCGGCATGACCAACAACGAGCCGCTCCTGTCGTTTGGGAGGCAGGCGGTATGTATTGCGGCGGCGTCCGCCGTGGCCTCCGCCGTCACCGGGCTGATCGCAGGTGAGGAGGTCAACGTCCAGGGTGCTTCGATGGACATGCTGATGACCCACCGCAACCTGAATTTCCTCACCGCCACCGTCGCGGCGGGCATGGCGATATGGCGAACCACCCACCGGAAGCCGACCGTTGCCTATATCGCCACGGGGATGATCGGGACCGGCGTCCTGGCGTACACCAGCTACCTAGGTGGCAAGCTCGTCTACGATACCGGCGTCGGCGTTGGACCGGCGGGCGGAGTCTATCGGCTCGATGCCCCGGTGCTGAAGTTCGGGCAACTGGGACAATTCCTGAAGACGGGAGGTACGGATTTGGTACACGGCGCACAACACATGGCCCAAGAGGTGAAAAAGGGCAATATTGCCCCCACGATCATGGCCGGGCGCCGACTGCGGCCCGGCGCTGCGCGGCAGGTCGTGTCCGGATAGCCACTATTTCCAGGGTGGGCGGCTACAAGCCGATGGGCAGGGGATCAGCGGCCTGTCTGTTGGCCTTTTACCATTGGTATATTCTCTGCAGGATCTCGTGCCGGGGTGCCTGTGCCGGTCCCGGATAGGTCACGATCACCGGCACATCGTCAGGGCCGTGCCCCTCGACCAGGGTGAAACCCTCTACTGTCCGCCGGCTGACCCGGGAAGAGTGCTTCCGCAACGCATGCTCGCAGCGGTCCAGTTCCGCTTCGTCCCGGGCGGTCCAGATGAGGTATTGGATGCCAATGTTGCCCAAGGGGTGTTCCGCACGTTCTCCCATGCTGCGCAGGTACAGCTGGTATCCGTCCGGGCCGACCAGCAATGCCGCAGACTCGTCGTGGATGGTCACGTCCCATCGCAGGAACTCCCGGTAAAAGGCGACGGAACGGTCGAGTTCAGCCACGAACATCACGGCCGAGGCCAACTGCAGCGACTGACGCTGATCGCTTCCCGGAGTTTCGCCGCCATTCGAAGCACTCCTCTTCGGCGCACCCGGTTCTTCTGAATCCTCAAATCCCATCGCAGAAAGCCAACCTCTCGGGCCAACGAACGAGCCGCCATGACACCACCGCGGACCCCTGTCAGGCTATCGGCCGGGAGCAGGGGGGTAAAGGGACCTCTGCTGCGACCACCGCGCGGCGCGCCGGCGGGTCAGAGACGATCCCCTCTGCCGGCGCGGAGTAATCCCGGTGTCCGCTGCTGCGCACCGGTGGCGAATTCGTGCTGCGGGGACAGGACACGGGGTCCACCACGGCCGGCGGATTTCGGTGCCACGTGCCGGGCCGTGTGCCGCTATCTGCCCGGCCGCAGGTAAGTTCGGACGGTCGCTGAGCCACCGCAGGAGCTGCCGGTCTCAGACCATTGCGCCTTCGTAGGGGTTCTGCCTGACGGTCATGCTCTTCGGGGCAACGACTACCAAAACGCCGGTGACCGCAACTGTGGCATTCAGTTCACGGGTGAGGAGTCTCGCTGCGGGGTGGCTGCGTCGGAGGCATTGTAGAGATGGCGCTGTTTCTTTCCGGACACCGTCAAGGCCATCCTCGTTCTCCCGGACGCCGGAGCATCAAGAACCGGGTCCCGCGGATCATCGGATTTCACTGGTTTTTCCGGAACAGGGAGGGCACCGCGCCGTTCAGCACCCGGGGCCCTTCTCCGTGCCCGGTGAGTCCCCGTCAGGGTGATGCATGTCCTTCCTGCGGCCGGAGGCGGGGGTGACGCTGCTCAACTCGTGCAGGATCTCCAGCTGTTGCCTGTTGATGGCCATTAGCTGCTCAATCTCCTGCTTGGCCCGCACGTTCGTGTCGAAATCATGCTGGGCCATGGCCGCGGCGATGGCATCCTGACGCTTGGCCGCGATCAGCAGGATCGCGCCCTGAAGGCCCGCCAGCATGGACAGGAATAGGTTCAGCAGGATGTAGGGATACGCATCCCAGCCGTGTGAGCCCAGGATGATGGAGTTCACCACAGCCCACAGGACCATGAAGAGAATGAAGCCGCCCACGAAGGGCCAGCTCCCCATGCCGTTGCGCATCACATCCGCGGCCCGCTGCCCGGAGCTCAAGGAACTCTTATGCCGGGTATGCCAGTTCATCTGTTCTTCAGTCACGCCTCACCTAACCACGGCGCGGACGCCTCAGTGGATCACCACACCGGGCTGGCGGCGCAGGGCGACTGGGTGACTCGCCCCGGCGCGCGGCCGGTCCGGGGCCAAAGCAACCGAGCCGGGCGAGAGCGAACTCAAATACACACATAAGCCTCTGGCTCAGTCGTTCTGAGCTGCGCCTCCCCTGTCCGGACATTGCTGAGCAAAAAGGTGATACAGGTTGTCGGCCCTTCGGCCCGGAGGCGACAACTGCCGGGTGGTCTTGCTTACGCGGCAAGGTCGGGCTCCGGCCCACAG
This sequence comes from Paenarthrobacter sp. DKR-5, assembly GCF_018531425.1. Lineage (GTDB taxonomy): Bacteria > Actinomycetota > Actinomycetes > Actinomycetales > Micrococcaceae > DKR-5. The sequence continues at coordinate 82,641 of NZ_JAHBOI010000004.1, read as the reverse complement.
CAGCCGGCGGCCTTGGGCGGCAGTGCAACGCGAACCGGACGGGGACTGGGTTCGCCCCAGGGTTCGCGGTCGGGGCGGCCGAGCTGGCGTTTGGCGACGACAATCAGGACGGCTACGAGAACAAGGACGATCAGAGCCCCGGCAATCACGCCCCAGGGAAGACCGGCGCCGGGCTGCTGAGCGGCCGCAGCCGGGGGTGGGTTCCAGCGGCCGCCGGCGAGCCGGGGGCGGCTTCTCCGCGGTGAGAGTGAACGTTCCTTCGATCGGGTGCGAGTCCGAAGAGACGATGCGCCAGACGGAAGTGTGTATTTGCCGCTCGGCGCTCCTGGTTTCACAGCCTGGGTGACCTGGTTGTCGGTGATGATCACCTGGCCGTCTGCCTGGTCCGTACCCGTGCTGTCTTCGGCCATGACCTTTGAGCCGAGCGTATGTGATCGAAGGCCAGGCTGGTGCGGCCGGGCACGTTCGCGACCACGCTGCCGTTGCACGTTCTATTTGCAGGTGCGCGCAGGTAAGCAGGTGGTGAGCGTTGCCCTGGCGAAACAGCAGGCGGCTCTGCTCGCGGAGAAAATCGACGAAATTCTCGACGAGCTTCTCACCGTCGAGGGCAACCCGTTCAGCGTTCCCACAACCACCCCCGTTGAACTTGTCGACAACGACCAGCTCGAGTCCGTCCAGGAACTGTTTCGCACCGGCGCCATGAGCTTGGGGCGGGACCCGACCACGTCCCGGGTTGTCCTTGAGGCCCACCCGTACACCGAAGTCGATGCTGATGACGACGACGAACCGCTGGATGCGGACGCGGCGGGTGAGCTCGAAATGTTGCTGGTACGAATGCCGGTCGACACCGCCCGCGCATTCGCCAAGCGCACCCGGGAGATCGTGGCCGCCGGGCGTCCGCTGTGCCCACGTGCTAGACGTTGAAGCGGAACTCCACCACGTCGCCGTCGGCCATGACGTAGTCCTTGCCTTCGATGCGGACCTTGCCACGGCTCTTGGCCTCCGCCATGGACCCGGCAGCAACCAGGTCGTCGAAGGAGACCACCTCGGCCTTGATGAAGCCGCGCTGGAAGTCGGAGTGGATGACGCCGGCCGCCTGCGGAGCCGTGTCCCCCTGGTTGATCGTCCAGGCACGCGTCTCCTTCGGGCCGGCCGTGAGGTAGGTCTGCAGGCCCAGCGTGTGGAAACCGACGCGGGCGAGCTGGTCCAGGCCGGATTCCTCCTGGCCGTTCATCTCCAGCATCTCGCGCGCTTCCTCCGGCTCGAGTTCGACCAGGTCGGACTCCAGCTTGGCGTCGAGGAAGATGCAGTCCGCGGGAGCGACGAGGTCGCGCAGCTCCTGCTGCTTTTCGGCACTGCCGAGGATCTCCTCGTCCGCATTGAAGACGTAGATGAAGGGCTTGGCGGTGAGCAGGCTCAGTTCGCGCAGGTGCTCCATTTCCAGCTTGTCGCTCGCGATTGAGGAGAAGATGGTGTCCCCCCGTTCGAGCACCTCCTTGGCCTTGAGGATCGCGTTGAGCTCGGCAGCGTCGCGCTTCTTGAGCTTCACTTCCTTCTCGATCCGCGGGACGGCCTTCTCGATCGTCTGCAGGTCGGCCAGGATCAGCTCGGTGTTGATGGTCTCCATGTCGGAGCGCGGGTCCACCTTGCCGTCGACGTGGACGACGTCGGGATCATCGAAGACGCGGATGACCTGGGCGATGGCCTGCGCCTCGCGGATGTTGGCCAGGAACTGGTTGCCCAGGCCTTCGCCTTCGGATGCGCCCTTGACGATGCCGGCGATGTCTACGAACGACACCGTGGCCGGCAGGATCCGCTGGGACCCGAAGATCTCCGCCAGCTTCTCCAGCCGCGGGTCGGGCAGGCTGACAACGCCCACGTTGGGTTCGATGGTCGCAAAGGGATAGTTCGCCGCGAGGACCTGGTTGCGGGTCAGTGCGTTGAAGAGCGTTGATTTGCCGACGTTGGGCAGTCCGACGATGCCGATAGTAAGAGCCACGGTAGTCGATTGTACCGGCACCTCCTCCTCCGGCGGTGCCCGAGCCGGCCATGCGGGCGACGCTCCGCGGGTTTGTCGGAGCTGCGTGCGAAGGTAAAAGCATGAACGGCTTTGTGGCGGTACTTGCAGTGTTGATGTTGCTCCTAGGCGTTGGTCTGGGGGCGGCCGTGACGGTCTTCGCCGGCCGCCGCCGGGAGGCCGCGAGCGCGGCGCAACTGGCGGAGCTCAATGCCCGGCTCTCCTCCGCGGGCGCCGAGCTGGCGGCCGCGGACGCGGAGCGCCGGTTGCTCGCGACCCAGAATGCCCAGCTGGCCAGCATGGATGAGCAGGAGAACACCGTCCTGCGTGCCCTCGGGCCGGTGGCGGAGAAACTGAGCCTGGTGCAGACCCAGGTGGCCCTGCTGGAGCGGGACAGGGTGGAACAGTTCGGCCAGCTCTCCCAGCAGCTGCGCCAGGCCCGGCTGAACGACGAGCAGCTGCTGCGCTCCACGCAGAGCCTCTCGGCCGCACTGCAGTCCAACAGCGCCCGCGGCCAGTGGGGAGAAGTCCAGTTGCGCCGCGTGGTGGAGGCCGCCGGGATGCTGCCGCATGTGGACTTCCTCGAGCAGGTGCACACGGCCGGCTCCGAAGGCGCGCTCCGGCCGGACATGGTCGTGCAGCTGCCCGGCCGCAAGCAGCTTGTGGTGGACGCGAAGGTGCCGCTCGCCTCGTACCTGCAGGCCCAGGACCTGCCGGCCGAAGGGGTATCCGAAGCGCAGCGGAAGGACCTGCTCGCAGCGCATGCCAAGGCCCTGAAGGCGCACGTGGATGCGCTGGCGGGCAAGAAGTACTGGGAAGCGGCCGCAAACACACCGGAGCTGGTGATCTGTTTCGTGCCCGCGGAATCGATCCTCGCCGCGGCGCTTTCGGCGGACCCGGGGCTGCTGGACCATGCCCTGGCCCGCAACGTCGCGCTGGCGTCACCGGTGTCCCTGCTGGCAACGCTCAAGTCCGTCGCATTCACCTGGCGCCAGGATGTGCTGACGGACAACGCCAAGGAAGTGTTCGAACTCGCCCAGCAGCTGTACACGCGGATGGGCACGCTCGGCGAAGCCGCCGGCAAGCTGGGGGCGTCGCTGAAGACGTCAGTGGACAGGTACAACGCGATGGTCGGAACGCTCGAAGGCCGGGTGCTGCCGACTGCCAGGAAGCTCAACGCGCTCAACAAGGAGGGCCTGGCGACCCCGCCGTTCGTGGAGCCCTCGCCCAGGTCCCTGTCAGCGCCGGAACTGCTGCCGGGCAGCAAGGAACAGGACGAGGAGCAGGACGTCGCTTAGCTGGCCGGGCGGGAGCCGCGGCCGCCGAGGCTGCGGCTTGAGTCCCCGGCCTCCTTCAGGGTGGCGCGCAGTTCCTTGGGCAGCGAGAAGAGCAGGTCTTCCTCGGCAGTGACCACTTCCTCGACGTCGCCGTAGCCGTACTCTGCGAGCAGGCGGAGCACATCCTGCACGAGGACTTCGGGCACCGACGCGCCGGAGGTCACGCCGATAGTGCCGACTCCCGCGAACCAGCTCTCGTCCACCTGGTTGGCGAAGTCCACCCGGTGCGAGGCCTTGGCGCCGTATTCGAGCGCGACCTCGACCAGGCGCACCGAGTTCGATGAGTTGGCGGAGCCGACCACGATCACCAGGTCCGCCTGCGGGGCGATCTTCTTGATCGCTGCCTGGCGGTTGGAGGTCGCATAGCAGATGTCGTCACTGGGCGGATCCTGCAGCGTCGGGAACCGGTCCTTGAGCAGGCGCACGGTCTCCATGGTTTCATCCACGGACAGCGTGGTCTGCGAGAGCCAGATGACCTTCTCCGGATCGCGGACCTGGACCTTGTCCACCTCGTGGGGGCCGTTGACCACCTGGATGTGCTCGGGCGCCTCGCCGGAGGTGCCTTCGACCTCCTCGTGGCCGTCGTGTCCGATCAGCAGGATGTCGTAGTCGTCCTTGGCGAAGCGGACGGCCTCGCGGTGCACCTTCGTCACCAGCGGGCAGGTCGCGTCAATCGTTCGCAGCCCCCGGTTTTCGGCGGACTGCACGACGGCCGGGGAGACCCCGTGGGCGGAGAAAATCACCAGCGCGCCCTCGGGCACCTCGTCGGTTTCGTCCACGAAGATCGCGCCCTTGGCCTCGAGCGAGCTGACCACGTGGACGTTGTGCACGATCTGCTTGCGGACGTAGACGGGCGGCCCGTAGTGTTCCAGGGCCTTCTCGACGGCGATCACCGCGCGGTCCACGCCGGCGCAGTAGCCGCGCGGCGCCGCGAGCAGGACCTTCTTCGGGCCTGCCACCTCCCCGGCGGCGGCGATTTCTTCCGGGCTGCGGCGCTTGCGCGGCACAGAGGGCATCGGCACGGAAACTGCTGCTGTGGTCATGCCTCCATGCTACCGGTCGGGCCCCGGCCACTCTTCGGGGAACCGTCCGGTTCAGCGACGGGCGAAGACCCGCAGTACCAGGCCGAGGACCGCCATCGCCGCCGCCACGATGAGCGCCGTGATGATCCAGCCGTCGAAGCTCTGCGCTGCCGCCGCGGCGAACTGGCGTTTGAACAGGTCCGCGACCTGGCTGCCGCTGGACGTTCCCTGGGCGAACTGCACGCCCAGTCCCTCGCCGATCTTCCAAAGCCATGCCACCAGGGCCAGGCCGACGCCGGTGAGCAGCAGCATGGTCCCCCGCCGGCGCGCGAGCACTAGGCCCAGCAGGAACGCGATCAGGGCTCCCGCCGCCAGCCAGTAGCCCAGGGGTGCGTAGGTCTTGAGCCGGTCGATCAGCTGCCGCTGGCTGGACTGGCCGACGCTGACCAGCGCCTGCTTCGGAGCGGCAATGGGCACACCGACCGAGGAGGAGACCTTCTTCAGCACCAGGTCCACCAAGGGCGCCACATCCAGCGTCAGGGAATTGGCGCCATCAGCTTCCGGCGGGAGCGTGGACGGGTCCGCGAAGGTGAGCCGGTGACTGCGGCGCAGCGTTTCGGTCCAGGCCGCATCGTAGCCCGGCAGCGTCGTTGCGGACTTGGCCAGGGATTCCACCACCGGCTGCGTCGCGGCCTGCAGCGGCCCGCTGAGCTGGCTGCCGGAGAGCGACGCCCGGGCGAGGGCCGAAGACAGGGCGGACTGGAACTGCTTATCCGAACCGAGCGGGCCAGCGATGGCAGCGAACCCGTCCTCCTGCACGATGTTCCGGTCCACCCAGACGGCAGGCACGGCGACCAGCGCCAGGAGCAGGCTCAACAGGGCGGCGAGGGCGGAAAAGAAGCTGCGCATGGGACCTCTCAGAATCTCAAGGACGGCACCCTCATCCTAGGCGCGCTACCGACAGGCACCGTACCAGCCCGAGGGCGCGCCGGGGCGACACCGGGCCCGGACCGGCGCGTTAGCAACCCGGACCGGCGCGTTAGCAACCCGGACCGGAGATAGGGAAATTCTGCTATCCCGGGTCCGCACTGCTAACCGGGAACCGGGAGCCTGCCTCCAACGGCGCGGGCTCCCGCCGGCTCCGACCCACCCCGGGGGCGGGAAGCGTGGGGACAGCGGCCGGCAGTGTCGGCGGGTGTGGCTACAGTGGTGGAGTGCTTACGGAAACCAGGATGCGTCAGGTGGCCCCTTGAGCGAGCAGATGCTGCCCTCAATGCCGGTGACCGCGCCCGCCACCGCCGCCGAGACATCGGCTGACAATCCGTGGCCGTTGCACGTGCTCTCGCAGAAGCTGAAGATGCACATTGAGCGCGCCCCTGCAGCCTGGGTGGAAGCCCAGATCATCGAGCTGAACCGCCGCGGCAACGCCTGCTACCTCACGCTGCGGGACACCGACGCGGAAATCTCGCTCTCAGTGACCATCTGGGGCAGCGTGCTGGACCAGCTTGCGGCCCCGCTGCAGCGCGGTTCCCGCGTCGTGGCACAGCTCAAACCGGATTTCTGGATGAAGACCGGCCGGCTCTCCATGCAGTCGCGCGATATCCGGCCCGTCGGCCTCGGCGACCTGCTGGCGCGCATCGAGATCCTGCGCCAGGCGCTGGCCGCGGAAGGGCTGTTCGCCGCGGAACGCAAGCGGCGGCTGCCGCTGCTCCCCCACCGCATCGGACTCGTCACGGGCCGGGACTCGGATGCGAAGAAGGATGTGCTGCGCAATGCGGCGCTGCGCTGGCCCGCCGTCGAGTTCGAGATCCGTGAAGTCGCGGTCCAGGGGGCCACTGCCGTCGCCCAGGTGACCGCGGCGCTGCGCGAGCTCGACGCCGATCCCGCCGTCGACGTGATCGTGATCGCGCGCGGCGGCGGTTCGCTGGAGGATCTGCTCCCCTTCAGCCACGAAGACCTGATCCGCGCCGTGGCCGCCGCGGAGACCCCGGTGGTCAGCGCGATCGGCCACGAGGCGGACCGGCCGCTGCTGGACGAGGTCGCCGACCTGCGCGCGTCCACGCCGACCGACGCCGCCAAACGGATCGTGCCCGACGTCGCCGAGGAGCTGGCCAGGGTCCGCCAGGCCCGGGACGGCCTCCGGCGCAGGGTCACGCACCTGGTGCACACCGAGCAGGACCGGCTCGCCTCGCTGCGGTCCCGGCCGGTGCTGGTCAATCCCGAGGGCATGGTCACGCTCCGGGCCGACGACGTCACGCGGCTGCGCAGCCGCGCCCGCACCGCCGCGGCCACGTCCGTGGCGCGTGCCGAGGACACCCTTGCGCACCTGCGCGCCCAGGTCCGCGCCCTGTCCCCGCAGAAGACCCTGGACCGCGGCTACGCAGTGGTCCAGCTCGACGACGGATCGGTCGTGCGCGACCCGGACCAGGCCCCCGACGGGACGGATCTGCGGATCCGGGTGGCAGCGGGCGAACTGCACGCAGAAGCGCGCCGGAACCGGCCGCAGGAGAACAGCATGAAGGAGAACGCGAAATCATGAGCACCGAGGCATCACCGGACCTGTCCGCGCTGAGCTACGAGCAGGCCCGTGAGGAGCTTGTCGCCGTGGTCAGCAAGCTTGAGGCGGGCGGGGCGAGCCTTGAGGAGTCGCTCGCACTGTGGGAGCGCGGCGAGGCCCTGGCCAAGCGTTGCGAGGAGTGGCTCGAAGGCGCCCGCCGGCGCCTGGCCGAAGCGCGCCCGGAAGAGTAGACCTCCGCCGGGCCGTCAGGCGAGGGAAATCTTGCGGCGCTCTTCCGCGACGTCGAAGTCCGGCCGCGGCCACTTCAGGTCCATTGCCTTCAGCGTCCCGAGCAGGATCTCCTGCACCGCCACCCGGGCGTACCATTTCCGGTCCGCCGGCACCACGTACCACGGCGCTGTCTCCGTGCTCGTGCGCTCGATGGCGATCTGGTAGGCCTCCATGTACTGGGCCCAGAACGCCCGCTCCTTGATGTCCTGCGGGCTGTACTTCCACAGCTTGTCGGTGCGCTCGAGCCGCTTGAGCAGGCGCCGCTTCTGCTCCTCCGGGCTGATGTGGAGCATCACCTTCACCACCCGGGTCCCGCCCGCGACCAGTTCCTCCTCGAAGGCCCGGATGGCCTCGTAGCGCTGCTCGATGACGTCCAGCGGCGAGAGCCCGCGCGCCCGGTGAATCAGCACGTCCTCGTAGTGGGACCGGTCAAACACGCCAAGCATGCCCGGTTCCGGGAGCTGGCGGCGGATCCGCCAGAGGAAATCGTGCCGCTTCTCCGCCGGCGTCGGCGCCTTGAAGGCGTGGTGCTGGATGCCGTGCGGGTCCACCGCGCCGACAACGTGGCTGACGATGCCGCCCTTGCCCGCGGTATCCATGGCCTGCAGCACGAGCAGCACGGACTGTTTGCCGCCGAACCGGCCGCTGGCGAAGAGCTGCTCCTGGTGTCCGGCCAGCAGGTCGTCCTGGGCCGCGAGCAGCGCGGCACCGTCCTTCTTGCCACCGCTGTAGCCGGGCGCAGCGGCGGGGTCGACGTCGGCCAGCCTGAAGCCGGACCGCGCCTTCAGCAGGTCCGCGGGATTCTTCCTGAAGTCCACCAACTTGGCCACGGCGCACCCTTTCGTCCGTCGCGGACGCGCCGCGGGCGGGTCTGAAATGTGCTCCCACGGTACCCCACCGGCGGGGCGGGCCCCAGAAGCCTAGGGCTTGTAATGGCTGAGGAACTCCGCAATCCGGCCGACGGCGTCCTCGATGTCCGGGACGTCGGGCAGGGTCACGAGCCGGAAGTGGTCCGGCGTCGGGAAGTTGAACGCGGTGCCGTGCGAAATCAGGATCTTCTGCTCCTTGAGCAGGTCCAGCGCAAATTTCTCGTCATCCTGGATCGGGTAAACCTCCGGATCCAGGCGCGGGAAAAGGTACAGCGCGCCCATGGCCTGCTGGCAGCTCACCCCCGGAATCCGGTTGAGCAGTTCGTACGCCTTGTCCCGCTGGGCACGCAGCCGGCCGCCGGGCAGGATCAGGTCATTGATGCTCTGGTAGCCCCCCAGCGCGGTCTGGATCGCGTGCTGGGCCGGGACGTTGGCGCACATGCGCATGTTGGCCAGCAGGTTGATGCCCTCGATGAAGCTCGCGGCGCGCTTCTTCGGCCCGGAGATCGCTACCCAGCCGCTGCGGAAACCGGCGACGCGGTAGGCCTTGGACAGGCCGCTGAAGGTCAGGCAGAGCACGCCCTTGGCGACGGATGCCGTGTTGATGTGGACGGCGTCGTCGTAGAGGATCTTTTCGTAGATCTCGTCGGAGAACAGCACCAGGTCGTGCTTGCGGGCCAGGTCCGCCATGCCCTCGATGATGGAGCGCGGGTAAACGGCACCGGTCGGATTGTTCGGGTTGATCAGCACCAGGCCCTTGGTGTTGGGCGTGATCTTCGCCTCGATGTCCTCCAGGTCGGGCCACCAGCCGGCCTGCTCATCGCAGAGGTAGTGCACCGGTTTGCCGCCGGCCAGCCCGACCGACGCGGTCCACAGCGGGTAGTCCGGGGAAGGAACGAGCACCTCGTCGCCGTTGTCGAGCAGCGCCTGCAGCGTGAGCGTGATCAGCTCGCTCACCCCGTTGCCCAGGTACACGTCGTCGACGCCGATGTCCTGGATTCCGCGGCTCTGGTAGTACTGGGACACCGCGGTCCGGGCGGAGAAGATGCCGCGCGAGTCGCTGTAGCCCTGGGCAGTGGGCAGGTTGCGGATCATGTCCACGAGGATCGCGTCCGGCGCCTCGAACCCGAAGGGCGCCGGGTTGCCGATGTTCAGCTTGAGGATCCGGTGGCCTTCGGCCTCCATGCGCTGCGCGTGCTCGAGTACCGGCCCGCGGATGTCATACAGGACGTTGGCCAGCTTCGAGGACTGCTTGATTTCTGCCATTTGTTAAGAATGGCACAGCCGCGGCTCACTGCCCGGCGGGCGGCTGCCGTGCCCGCAATACCAATCGCTAAAAACTGGACTGTTACGCCATGGCCGCGCAGAGCGGGCCGCGCCCAGTACGCCGCGGCCACCCACAGCGAAGGGTCCCCGGCAGCTGACGGCTGCCGGGGACCCTTCTGGTGCTGCAGGGAATGCCTTACTTGACGATGCCCTTGTCCTTCAGCCAGGCGGCGGCCGCGGCCTTCGGGTCCTGCTTCTGGCTGCCGCTCACGGCGCGGTTGAGATTGATCAGGTCATCGGTGGTCAGGGCCTGGGAGACCTTGTTCAGGGCTTCCTTGGCCTTGTCGTCGATCTTGTCCTTCTTCACCAGCGGCAGCACCTGCTGGGCGATGAAGTTGTTCTTCGGGTCATCGAGCACCACCAGGTCGTTGTCCGCGATCGACGGCGTGGTGGTGTAGATGTCCGCCACCTGCACGTTGTCCGAGAGCAGCGCCTGCAGGGTCACCGGGCCGCCGCCGTCCTTGAACGGCTCCAGCTTCTTGGGCACGCAGTCGTAGTTCTTCTTCAGGCCCGGCAGCCCGTAGGCCCGCTCGGCGAAGGTGGCCGGAGCGCCGATGGTGAGTTCGCCGCAGACCTTGGCCATGTCCGCGATGGACTTCAGGTTGTACTTCTGCGCGGTGGCCTTGGTGACCACCATCGCGTCCTTGTCCTCGGCCTTGGAGGCATCGAGGACGGCGAGGTCGGACGGGAGCTTCCCCGGCAGCGCCTTGACGATGTCGTCGGCGGAGACCTGGGTGGCGTTCTTGTCGATGTACAGCAGCAGGTTGCCGCTGTAGTCCGGGACGACGTCGATCGAGCCGTCCTGGACGGCCTTGTAGTAGACCTCGCGGGAGCCGATGTTCGGCTTGGTCACAGCCTTGACGCCGGCGGCGTTCAACGCTCCCGCGTACAGCTCCGCGATGATCTGGCTTTCGGTGAAGTCCGCCGAGCCGATGGTCAGCGTGCCGCTTGCCCCGCCGCCGGAGCCGCTGCTGGCCGGCGCGTTGCTCAGCGGGTTGGAGTTGCTCCCGCAGGCGCTGAGCACCAGGGCGAGGCCGACGCCGGCGGCCAGGCCGGCGAATCCCCGCCGGGTGGTTGTCAGAGTTGTGTGTTTCATTCCGTGCCTCCTTGGGCGCCCGCCGGGAGCGGTCCGCTTTCTACAATTGCGGCGTCCGCCGGGCGGCGTCCGCTTCGCAGTCCTGGTGAAACCAACATCTTCTGGATGAAAGCCAGTATTCCATCCATGAGCAGTGCGAGCGCGGCTACCAGCACCGCACCGCCGAGCATGCGCGGGAAGTCCTGCAGGTCCAGTCCGTCCAGCAGGTACCGGCCGAAGCCGCCCAGATTGGTGAACGCCACGACGGTGACCGTCGCGATCACCTGAAGCACGGCGGTCCGGAACCCGCCGAAGAACACGGGCAGCGCATTTGGTGCCTCGACCTTGAACAGCACCTGCAGCTCGTTCATGCCCATGCTCCGGGCTGCGTCCACGACATTCCGGTCCACGGCGGCGATGCCGGAGTAGGTGCCGGCCAGCAGGGGCGGGACCGTCAGGATCACGAGCGCCCAGATGGGCGGCATCAGGCCGATCCCGGCCAGCAGCACGAAGAGCGTGAGCAGGCCCAGCGTCGGGATGGCGCGCAGGGCACCCGCGACGGCGACGGCGAGCACCCGCCCCCGTCCGGTGTGGCCGACGTAGAGCCCGACGGGGACCGCTATGGCCGCGGCGATCAGCACCGTGAGCCCGGTGTACAGCAGGTGCTCCCCCAGCCGGGCCGGGATGCCTTCGGAACCGGACCAGTGCTCCGGGTCAGTGAACCATGCCGCCGTCTGGACGAGGATGTTGCCGCTGGAGTCGCTCATGCGGCACCTCCCGCCGGGATGCCCGCTCGGGGCGCTCCCGCCCGCGTCCACGGCGTCAGCACCCGTTCCAGCAGCACCAACAGGGTGTCCATGACGACGGCCAGGAACAGGATCGCGCCGATGCCCACGATGATCTCAGTGACGAAGTTCCGCTGCAGGCCGTCGGTGAAGAGGATGCCGAGGTTGCCCACGCCGAGCAGCGCCGCGACGCTGACCAGGGAAATGTTGCTCACCGACACCACGCGCAGGCCGGCGATCAGGACCGGCAGGGACAGGGGCAGGTCCACGGTGAGGAACCGGGCCAACGGCTTGTAGCCCATCGCCACGGCGGCCTGGCGCGTGTCGCCGTCCACGGAGTCGAAGGCGTCGATGGTGGAGCGGACCAGCAGCGCCACCGCGTACAGCGTCAGGGCCACCACCACATTCACGGGGTCCAGGATGCGGGTCCCCAGAACCACCGGCAGGATGATGAACAGCGCCAGTGAGGGGATCGTGTAGAGCAGCGAGCTCGCTGTGAGGATGACGCCGCGGACCGCGCGCTGCTGGCGGGCCAGCTGGCCCAGCGGGATCGCAATGATCAGCCCGAAGACCAGGGGCAGCAGGGCGAGGTAGAGGTGCTGGATGCTCAGGCCCAGCACGTAGTCGAAGTTCGTCAGCAGCCAGTTCATCAGGCGCCGCCCTCGCGGGCGAGGCGGTCCGCCTCGATGCGGCCGAGCACCTCGTCGGCCCTGACGACGCCGGTGACACGGCCGGCCTCGTCCACGGCGACCCCGAGACCAGCGGGCGAAGACAAGGCCGCGTCCAGCGCCCGCCGCAGGGTCTGGCCCGCCCCGTACAGCGAGCCGCCCGGCACGAGCTCCGCACCGCGCGCGGGCGAGGCCCAGCCGAGCGGCCTGCGCTCGCCGTCGACCACCAGCCGCCACTGCCCGTCAGCGGACGCGCCCAGCTGGTCCATCGTGATCGTGGGCACCTCGTGCACCTGCACGCCGCTGCCGTCCGCGAAGGAAAGGTGCCGGAAACCTCTGTCGCGGCCAACGAACTCCGCCACGAAGTCATCCACCGGTGCGCGCAGAATCTCTTCCGGCGCGGCGTACTGGGCCAGCCGGCCGCCGACGGAGAAGACGGCCACCTTGTCACCGAGCACCGTGGCCTCGTCAATGTCGTGGGTGACGAAGACGATGGTCTTGGCCAGGTCCTTTTGCAGCCGCAGCAGTTCCTTCTGCAGCTCGTCCCGGACTACCGGATCCACGGCCGAGAACGGCTCGTCCATGAGCAGCACGGGCGGATCCGCGGCGAGCGCGCGCGCCACGCCGACGCGCTGCTGCTGGCCCCCGGAGAGCTGGCTTGGGTAGCGACGGCCGAGGTTGGCGGCGAGGCCGACGACGTCGAGCAGTTCCTCGGCGCGGCGGCGCGCCTGCCGGCGGGGGACGCCGTTCAGCCGCGGGACGGTGGCGATGTTGTCCAGCACGGTCCGGTGCGGCAGCAGCCCGGAGGACTGCATGACGTATCCCATCGAGCGGCGCAGGGCCGCCGCCGGCTGGGAGGCGATGTCCCGGCCGCCGACCGTGATGGTGCCGGACGTCGGTTCGACCATGCGGTTGATCATTCGCAGCGTGGTGGTTTTGCCGCACCCCGAGGGGCCGACGAGGACGGTGATGGCACCCTTGTCGATCTCCATGTTCAGGTTCTCGACCGCGGGCTGGCCGCTTTGATACTGCTTCGTGACGCCCCTGAACACGATCATTGGTTCGGCCATTTAGTAACCATACTTGGCGTCGTGCCGCAAAATCACCTGCCGCAGCCGCTCCAGCCGGGCCTACAGTGGGTTGTGACCAATTTGGAACCAAACCCGGTCGAAAACCTCTGTCCCGCCGGGCCCGCCGCCGAAGCAGGCCTGCAGCTCTGGCCGGCACGGAAGGTGCCGCTCGGCGGCGTACGTGCGATGACCGTGGAACGCACGCTCCCCCAGCGGGGCCTGCCCACCATCGGCGCCTGGTGCTTCCTGGACCACTTCGGTCCGGACGAGGTCTCGATGCGCGTCCTGCCGCACCCGCACATGGGCCTGCAAACCGTCACCTGGCCGCTCGCCGGAACGATCAGGCACCGCGACAGCCTGGGCAGCAACGTGCTGGTGCGGCCCGCCGAGCTGAACATCATGACCGCCGGGCACGGAATTTCGCACTCCGAGTTCTCCGAACACGGCCCGGCACCGGAGCTGCTCCGCGGTCTGCAGTTCTGGATCGCGCTGCCGGAGGAAGCACGGCACCAGGAGCCGCGGTTCGAGCAGCACACAGACCTGCCGCAGGTTGCCGGGGACGGTTACACCGCAACCGTGATCATCGGCACCTTCGACGGCACCGCCTCCCCGGCCACCGTGCACTCCGACCTCGTGGGCGCCGAGCTCACGGCCGGCCCCGGCGCCATCGACCTGCCCCTGGACCCGGAATTCGAGCATGGCCTGCTGGTGCTCGACGGCGCGCTCACAGTGGACGGCCAGCTGCTCGAACCCGGGCCGCTGGCCTATCTAGGTGAGGGACGGTCCTCGCTGCGGGCCGCGACCGACGACGGCGCCCGGTTCATGCTGCTCGGCGGCCGGCCCTTCCGGGAGGACCTGGTGATGTGGTGGAACTTCGTCGGCCGCAGCCACGAGGAGATCGACAGGGCCCGCAGCGAGTGGGAGGCCGGCGCCGCCCGGTTCGGGGAGGTGGCCGGACACGGGCCCGACGCCGGCGACAGGGCCGGGCGCATCCCGGCTCCCCCGCTGCCGCAGGTCCGGCTGACGCCGCGGAAACGGACCTGACCGTAGGCATCGTCAACCCTTAATTCAGCCGCGCAAGGGAGCCGCTCACAGTTCTGCACGCTCAGAACACGCGTGTTTAGTGCAAAAGGATTGCGCGAATCGCGCGGTTTCCGTAGCATCATGCTGTCGCGCCGCAGGCGGCGGCACATCCCGACTCCAACAATGAGGTTGACTATGTCCATTCCGATCAAAGCCGGCATCGAAAAGGTTCCCGGCGGCATGATGCTTGTCCCGCTGCTCATCGGCGCATTGATCGCCACCGTCGCGCCGGCCACGGCGACGTTCTTCGGCTCCTTTACGGGTGCGCTCTTCACCGGAGGAACGACGATTCTGGCAGTCTTCTACGTCTGCATGGGTGCCAGCATCGACATCAAGGCAACGCCTTACATCCTGAAGAAGGGCGGCGTGCTGCTCGGAAGCAAGATTCTCTTCGCCGTCCTCGTCGGGGTCATTGCCGGACGCTTCATGGGCGAACTGCCGATCAACGGCGGCCTGCTGACGGGACTGTCGGTGCTCGCGATCGTGGCTGCCCTCAACGACACCAACGGCGGCATGTACATGGCCCTGATGGGGCAATACGGCAAACCGAAGGACGTTGCAGCCTACTCCGTCATGACTCTTGAATCCGGCCCGTTCCTCACGATGGTGACCCTTGGCGTGGCCGGGCTCTCCGCGTTTCCCTGGCAGGCACTCGTGGGGGCCATCATCCCGCTGGTGCTCGGCGCCGTGCTCGGCGGCCTCGATCCCGCCATGCGCAGGTTCCTGACCGCTGCAACGCCGGTACTGATCCCGTTCTTCGCCCTTGCGCTCGGCTTTGGCCTCAACCTGCAGAAGGTGGTGAGTGCCGGGCTGCTGGGCATCGCCCTGGGCCTTTTCGTCCTCTTCGTCGGCGGTGCGGTGCTCTTCGCCGCCGACAAGGTGACGGGCGGCTCCGGCCTGGGTGGACTGGCCGCCGCAACGACGGCCGGAAACGCCGCAACGGTGCCCATGCTCGTGGCGGCCGCCAATCCGGCGTACCAGGAAGCCGCAGGCCCAGCCACTGTCCTCGTGTCGGCAGCGGTCATCGTGACGTCGATTGGATGTCCGCTTATGGTGGCCTGGTACGCCAAGCGCCTGTCCGCGACGAAAGCACCGTCGCGGAAGATGGCGGTCGCGGCGAAGTGAACCAGCCCCGTATCCGTCCCTGGACGATCATCGCCGACGACCTGACCGGGGCCGCCGACGCGGCTGCCGGCTCCGCGGGCCCCAGCGCGATCGTTCTGGACATTGGCGGCCGGTGGCCTGAGGCGGAGGTCCTGGCCGTCAACACGGAGACCCGCTACCGACCCGTCTCAGAGGCGGCGGCCGCCGTCGCCCATGCCGCTCGGCGCTCCCAGGAACTCGACCGCAGGACGTTCAAGAAGATCGACAGTCTGTTGCGGGGAAACCCGGGCGCCGAGATTGCCTCCGTGCTCTCCGAACTCAGCGCGGGAGGCCGGGGACTGGCCGTGGTCGCCCCCGCCTTCCCTGCGACCGGCCGCACTACCGTGAACGGCGTGGTCCACGTGCACGGGACTGCCCATTCGGCCGGCCGATTCGAAGGAAGCGTCCTGCAGGCGCTCGCCGCAGCGGACCTGGAAGCCGTCCTCGTGCGCGCCGACGTCGCCGGCGGCGCGGAGGCCTTTGCGCAGCAACTGGAGACGCTGCTGCGCAAAGGCGTGCGCGCAGCCGTGGTGGACGTGGAAACGGACGAAGAGCTGGAACTCATCGCCCGCGCGGCCGAGCTGGTGCAGGCGCCCGTGCTGTTGGCAGGCTCCGGCGGCTTGGCGCACCACCTCAACGAACGGTCTCCCCGGACGTCACAGCCGCTGCGCTTCCCGCGGCCCTCAAGGGTGCTGGCCGTCGTGGGAAGCTACTCGGAGCTTGCACGGACGCAGCTGCGCGCCCTGGTCGACGCCGGGAGCCGCCAAGTGGTGTTACGCCCGGAGGCGCCCGAGGCCGCGCAGGTCCAGGCGGACCTGGCGGAAGCGATCGCCTCCTGGGACGTCGTCCTGGCACCTGACCCCGCAGCGGTGGTGGACAAGGCGCGAGCACCGCTGGTGGCCGGCGCACTTGCAGCCGCAGCCGCTGCGGTCGCGGCTGACTGCGACGTGCTGGTGCTCACCGGGGGTGAGACCGCGCGGGCCGTGCTGGATGCCTTGGGCGTCACGCACATGACGGTGCTCGGCGAGATTGAGCCCGGGGTCGTGCTGAACGAACTTCCCGGCGACCTGCCCCTCGTGGTTACCAAAGCCGGGTCCTTCGGCGACACCGGCACGCTCGCGAGAACGATAGAAACCATCAAGAAGAACACCAACGAAACGAGTAACAGCTAATGGGACGCCCCATCGTCGCCATCACCATGGGTGATGCTGCAGGAATTGGACCGGAGATCGTTGCCAAGGCAATGGCCGATGCCGAACTGCGCACCAAGGCCAGGATCCTCGTGATCGGCGATCTCCGCCGGATGCAGCTGGCGCTCGACGTCGTAGCGAGCCCGCTCAGCATCAACCGCGTGGCCGGCCCGGCCGAGGCAACCTTCAGGGAAGGCAGCATCGACGTCCTCGACATCGACTGCATTCCCCCGGACCTCGCCTGGGGAGAGCTCTCCGCCCAGGCGGGCCACGGAGCGTACCTGTTCATTGAGAAAGCGGTGGCGTTGGCGATGAACCAGGAAGTGGACGCCATCTGCACGGGCCCGCTCAACAAAGCGGCGCTCCACGCGGCCGGCCACAAGTATCCGGGCCACACCGAACTGCTCGCCGCCCTGACGGGAACCGAGGAGGTCTCGATGATGCTCACGGCACCGAAAATGCGCGTCATCCACGTGACAACGCACATCGGGCTGATTGACGCCATCGCCAAGATCGACGGCGACCTGGTGTACCGCACCATCAAGCGCGGGCACGAGCTGCTGGTCACGTCCGGTATCGAGAATCCGCGCATCGCCGTGTGCGCGATCAACCCGCACGCCGGGGAGGGCGGCCTGTTCGGCTACGGGGAGGAAGAGGAGAAGATCCAGCCGGGGATAGCGAAGGCCCAAAGCGAAGGAATCGACGCCATCGGACCCCTGCCTGCTGACACGCTCTTCTTCCTTGCCGGACGCGGCGACTTTGACCTTGTGGTGGCGCAGTACCACGACCAGGGCCACGGACCCGTGAAGGTCCTCGGCCTGGAAAACGGGGTCAACATCACCGTCGGCCTGCCCGTGGTGCGCACCTCGGTTGACCACGGAACGGCCTTCGACATTGCCGGAAAAAACCTCGCGGACCACGAATCGCTCCTGGAGGCCCTCCGCCAGGCAGTGGACCTGGCCCCCGCGCGCAGCGAGAATCGGTAGGTGAGCGCAAAGAAACGACGAGCCCAGATTGCGGAGCTCCTCCAGGAACGGCCTGTCAGCGTCGAAGAGCTGGCGGGCCGTTTCGCCGTCTCCCTGTCCACCATCAGGCGCGACCTCGAGACCATGGCAGGAACCGGCCGGATCATCCGGACCTACGGCGGGGCACGCACCGCGGCCACCGGTGAACGCAGCCTTCAGGAACGCGAATCAATCGCGACGGCGCAAAAGTCGGCTATCGGTGCGCTTGCCTTGTCCTTCGTCCGCCCCGGCTCGGTGAACATCCTGGACGCCGGCACGACGACGGGGGCGCTCGCCAGCAGGCTGGTCGACTACGAGGGGATCACCGTCATCACGAACGGGCTAACCACCACGAGGCTGCTCGAGCACAGCGACGGCGTGGAGTTGGTCGTGCTGGGCGGCACGCTGCGCCACGTCAGCTCGGGCTTGGTGGGTCCATTGGCCGAGCAAGCGATGAGTGCCATTACCGCTGACGCCGCCTTCCTTGGCGCGGACGGTGTAGTCGCCGGCCGCGGCCTGTCAGAGGGGACACCGGAGCAGGCGGCACTGAAGCGCAAGATGGTCGAGAACGCGCGCGAGATCTTCGTGCTGGCCGACTACACGAAGCTTGGGCTCGAAAGCTCGCACTGGTGGACGCCGCTGGAACGGCCCTGGACCCTGGTCACGGACGACGAGGCGACGGAGAGCCAGCTGGAACCCTTCCGCAGGTTGGGAAATGTCGAAATCCAGATCGCACCCGCCCGGCCCTGACGCCGTCGGCGCCCGGTGCCGCATCCAGCACATCCCCAGCGACCGGTACTAGGTTTGGCCGTGAACACTCCCCCGCCGGATCCCTCCGAGATTGGATTCCCGATGCCCGTGCCGATCCTGGCCGCCCGCGACCTGACCAAGTCGTACGGCCGCGGCCCCGACCGCTTTGATGCCCTCAAAGGCGTCTCCCTGACCATCGACCGAGGCGATTCCGTCGCCATCGTCGGCAAGAGCGGTTCCGGCAAATCGACCCTGATGCACCTGCTCGCGCTGCTGGACACCCCCGACGGCGGAACGATCGACGTCGACGGCACCGAGGCGCGGAGCCTGGCCGGACGCCGGCTGAACGCACTGCGGAATTCCATGTTCGGGTTCGTGTTCCAGCAGTTCTTCCTGAACCCGTCCTCCAGCGTCCTGGAGAACGTGGTGCTCCCGCTCAAGATCGCGGGGGTCGGCGCAAAGGAGCGGCGTGCCCGCGGCATGGCTGTGCTGGAACAGCTCGAGCTGGCGGACAAAGCCAAGAACAAAGGGGCGAACCTCTCGGGCGGCCAAAAGCAGCGCGTGGTGATCGCCCGGGCGCTGGTGAACAATCCGCAGGTGCTTTTCGCCGACGAACCGACCGGCAATCTGGACACCGCCACCGGGCGCATCGTCGAGGACATCCTCTTCGGACTGAACCGGGACCACGGCATCACCCTGATCACCGTCACCCACGACCACGACCTGGCCGCCCGCTTCGCCCGGCGCCTGTTCATCCGCGACGGCGTGCTGATCCCCACCGACGAGGAGCACGCGGCATGAAGCCCATGGACATCCTGAAGACAGCCGTCACGAACAGCTTCCGCAGCAAGCTGCGCACCTCGCTGACCATCCTGGCGATCTTCGTCGGCGCATTCACCCTCACCATCACCAACGGCCTGGGAACCGGCATCTCGAACTACATCGACACCCAGATCGCCGCGGTCGGCTCCAGCAACGCCTTCACAGTGACCAAGACCGACACCAGCGGGACACCGGGGTCCGGCCCGCAGAAGTACGACCCGGCCAGCAGGCGGGTCGCGGCTGGCGGCCGGCCGGGCAGCACCGCCCTCGTGCTCGCCCAGTCCGATCTTGACGCCATCGGCAGGATCAGCGGCATCACGGGGGTCAGCCCCGTGACCAGGCTCAGCCCGGACTACATCCAGTGGGCCGGCCACGACAAGTACCAGCTCTCGGTCAGCCCGCTGGCCGGCGCCACCCCGCAGCTCGACGCCGGGTCCGGACTCGACGAGGCCGGCAGCCAGCCGCAGCTCATCCTGCCCTCCAGCTACGTCGCTCCCCTGGGCTTCGCCGGGGAAGCCCAGGCAGTTGGCCAGGACACCGTCATCGGCATCACCGACGCCACCGGCAAGGCGCACACGGTCACGGCCCGGATCGCCGGAGTCCAGCAGAGCGCCCTGCTCAGCGCCGGCGGCGCGTTCATCAACAAGGCCTTGTCCACCGCCCTCGCCGACGCCCAGGACACCGGGGCGCCGGCCGCGGCGAAGACAACCTGGACGGCCGCCACCGCGACGTTCGCGCCGTCGTCCTCTCGCCAGGTCCAGGACATGAAGTCCAAGCTCGCGGCGGCCGGCTACACGGCTCAGACCCTCGATGACAGGATCGGCACCGTCCGGACCGTCATCAACGGGATCATCGGTGTGCTCGACGCGTTCGCCGTGATCGCCCTGATCGCTGCAGGCTTCGGCATCGTGAACACGCTGCTGATGTCCGTGCAGGAACGCACCCGGGAGATCGGCCTGATGAAGGCCATGGGCATGGGCAGCGGCTCCGTCTTCGCCCTGTTCAGCACCGAGGCTGCGTTCATCGGCTTCCTGGGCAGCGCCATCGGCTCCGCCGCCGCGATCGGCCTGGGAACCGCCGTCAGCGGCGCCCTGGCCCGCGGCCCGCTCAGCGACCTCGCGGGCCTGCAGATCCTCGCCTTCGCGCCGTTGTCCGTCGCCGCGGTGATCCTGCTGGTCATGGCGATCGCCTTCCTCGCCGGGACCCTGCCGGCATGGCGGGCGGCGCGGCAGAACCCGATCGACGCGCTGCGCTACGAATAGCCGGTGCCGGGCCGGTCCGTGCCGGGCCGGGTCTCCGTCGTTAGGCGAAGGCCGGGTCCTCGGCGAGGAAAAGCGTGCCGAACACCGGATCGGCGTCCAGCACACGCACGTCCGTGCAGCCGGCCGCGGCCAGGTGCCGCCGGAAGGCGTCCTGGAGCGCCGGTTGATTCTCGCCCACGCCGCCGCCGATGATCACCGGACCGGTCAGGCCCAGCTGTCCGGCCACCTCGGCGGCGAGCGCCGCCAGGTCTGTGCCGCCCTGTTCGATCATGGCCGCGGCGGCTTGGTGGCCGGCCGCGGCGGCGTCGAAGACCACGGAGCCGAGGGACGCCCAGTAGTGCCTGCCCTTGTCCCCGTGGAACAGCCGGATCAGGTCATTGGGGTCCTGCAGCCCGCAGCGCTCGAGCACGGCCCGGCTCAGGGCGTCCGGTTCCTGGCCCTGGTTCATCCGGCGCAGGCTGTACCGGACGGCTTCCCGGCCGAACCAGTAGCCGCTGCCCTCGTCTCCGAGCAGGTAGCCCCAGCCGCCCGCCCGGGCCTGGACGCCGTCGGCGTTGATGCCCCAGGCTGCGGAACCCGTTCCGGCGATCACGGCGATGCCGGTGCGGGCCCGGCCGGCGGCAAGGATCAGCCAGGAGTCGTGCACGATGCTGATCCGGGCGCCGGGGACATGCGGGGAGATCAGCCCGGCCAGCGCGCGCTTGTCCTCTTCCGTGTCGATCCCGCCCGAGCCGGCGATGACCCGGCTGACGCCGTCGGCGCCGAGTACGGCGAAAAGATCCGCAAGCTGGCATGCCGCGTCCTCGCGGGTGGTGTTCTGCACGTTGGCGCTGCCGACCCGGTGGTCGGCGACGACCTGGCCGTCCACGACCTTGATGCCGCGCGTCTTGCTGCCGCCGATGTCCAGTCCGATGAAGGCTCCGGAAGCATCGGAAGCGGGGACGGGCGGCAGGTCGGCTGAAATATCCACCCCCATAGACTACTGAGAGGTTCCCGCTCCTTTGTACCGGAGGTCACAGTGTTCGAATCAGCCGTCATCGCCGCCCCCATGGCCGGAGGGCCGTCGGGGCCTGCGCTCGTTACCGCCGTCGCCGGCGCCGGGGGCTTTGGATTCCTCGCCGGCGGCTACAAGACCGCCACGGCGCTGGCGGAGGAAATCCGGGCAGTGCGCCCGCTGGATGCTGCCTTCGGCGTGAACCTTTTCGTGCCCTCCGCGGCTGAGCCGGACGTGAATGCCTTGAACGCGTACCGCGCGGAACTTGAGCCCGAGGCGCGGCGCTACGGCGTGGAACTGCCGCCGTTGCGTGGCGCCGACGACGACGGCTGGGACCAGAAGACAGCCCTGCTCCTGGAGGATCCAGTGCCGGTAGTGAGTTTCACCTTCGGCCTGCCGCCCGCCGGTGTGGTCGCGGCCCTGCGCAAAGCCGGGTCCATTGTCCTCGCGAGCGTGACGTCGGTGGCCGAAGCGCTGGCGGCGGCGGACGTGGGCGTGGACGCGCTCGTGGTCCAGCATTCCTCGGCCGGTTCGCACACCGCGGCGTTCCTCCCGGCGCCGGCGGAGTCCGCGGCGGATTCTGCCGCCCTGGTTGCGGCCGTGCGGCACGCCGTCGCCCTGCCGCTGGTCGCCGCCGGAGGGATCGGCGACGGCGCGGGCCTGCGACGGGTGCTGGACGCCGGGGCGGTCGCCGCCCAGCTGGGCACGGCCTTCCTCCGGACACCGGAAAGCGGTGCCCGGCAACTGCACAAGGACGCCCTCGCAGATGCGGGCTACACCGAAACGGTCCTGACGCGTGCCTTCACCGGCAAACCGGCCCGTGCCCTGGTGAACAGGTTTGTCCGGGAACATTCCGCGCATGCGCCGGCCGCCTATCCGATGGTCCACCACCTCACCGCGCCGATCAGGGCAGCGGCCGCCGCCCAGGGCGATGCGGACGGTCTGAATCTCTGGGCCGGCACCGGCTGGCGCCACTCGCGGGACCTCCCCGCGGCCGAGGTGGTGCAGGGGTTCCTCGGCGCGCTCTAGTCCGGCCGCTGCTGCGCCAGCGGCTGCTGCGCGGGGTGCGGTCCCGGCTCCTGGAACATCGTCCGCAGCATCCTGCGTCCCTCGCCCAGCACCAGCCCGCGGAAGAGCGCCACCTGGGGCGGCTCGCCCAGGGCGGTGCGCCAGACCAGGCCGATTTCGCGGAAGGCCCCCTCGTCGCGGAGCCGGAGCTCGGCGAACCCGAGGCCCGGTGCGGAAATGTTCGGGTGCTCGGAGCGCGACGGCGGCAGCACCGCGACCCCCAGGCCTGCCGCCACCAGGCCGCGCAGCGTGTGCGAGTCCTGCCCCTCGAAGGCCACGGCCGGCTTGAACCCTGCCTGGCGGCAGAGCGCGTCCGTGATCCCCCGCATGCCGAACCCCCGCTCGAGCATGACAAACGGTTCGCCCCGGACCTCCGCGAGGTCCACCGCCGAGCCGCGGGCCAACCGGTGCCCGCGCGGCACCACCAGCCGCACCGGCTCCCGGTACAGCACCTCGCTGCCCTGGTCGCGTCCAGCCGGCGGCACCGGGGACACAATCGCCACATCAGCCTTGTCCTCGCCCAAGGCGTCCAGGCAGCTGCTGCGGCTGCCCTGCCGGAGCTGGAACCGCACCGCAGGATGCTGCTCGCTGAAGCGGCGCACGAGCAGCGGCACCGTGGCCTCGCCGAAGGTGTTCTGGAAGGCCACCCGGACCAGGCCCCGGGCCTCCTCCCGGCGGGAGTGCAGCGCGTCCACACCCAGCTGCAGCTGGGCCAGGGCGGTGCGCACCGCCGGCAGCAGCGCCTCCGCCGCGGGCGTCAGGCTGATTCCACGTCCCTGCTTGCGCACCAGTTCGGTGCCGACGACGGCGGAGGCCCGGGCGAGGGCCCGGCTGACCGTGGGCTGAGGCAGGCCGAGGAGCTCCGCTGCGGCGGTGACATGCCGGGTCTGGCCCACGGCGTCGAGCACCGGCAGGTAGGGCAGCAGCCGCGCGACATCGCGGTGCAAGGGGCCGGACGGGCGCGCTTCCTCGCTATTCATGCTGAAATGCTATACGGCACGCGCGGATATGCATTGGACGCATGAGAACGACTGTTCCTACGCTGTTTTCATGACCATCACCGGGCAGGCCCTCTGGGAGGGGCATACCAAAGGCAGCCCCGCCTACCGGCGCATCCTGGGCGCCCTGGCGCTGGCCGGCGTCGCGACATTTGCCCAGCTCTACTCGCCCCAGGGCATTCTCCCCTTGGTCGCCCGGGATCTGTCCGTGACCGCCGCGCAGGCCGCGTTGAGCATTTCGGTGGCGACGCTGGGGCTGGCCGCGGCGGTTCTGCCCTGGTCCTTCGCCGCCGACAGGATGGGGCGCGTGCGCGCCATGGCCACCGCCGTCATTGCCGCCACCGTGCTGGGGCTGCTGGTGCCGCTCGCGCCGGACTTCGGCACGCTGCTGGTGCTGCGCGGCCTGGAAGGCGCCGCACTGGGCGGCATCCCGGCCCTGGCCGTGGCTTACCTGAACGAGGAAGTGCACCGCTCGCACGCTGTGCTCGCGGCCGGCACCTATGTGGCCGGCACGACCATCGGCGGGCTCTCCGGCCGGCTGATCGCCGGCCCGGTCGCGCAGCTGGCCGGCTGGCGGGCCGGAACCCTCGCGGTGTCGCTGTGTGCTGCCGCTGCCGCGGCCGGCTTCCTGCTCCTGACGCCCCGCCAGCTGCGGTTCACGCCGTCGGCGCTGCGCCCGCGGGCCGCCTTCGCCCTCCTGGGCCTGCAGCTGCGGCGGCCGGTGCTGCTGGCCCTCTACGGCCAGGCTTTCCTGCTGATGGGCGGCTTCGTGGCGGTCTACAACTACCTTGGCTTCCGGCTTGAGGCGCGCCCGTACCTGCTGCCCACCTCCTTGGTGAGCCTGATGTTCATCGCCTACCTGGCCGGGACTGTTTCTTCCCGCCGCGCAGCGCAGCTGACCGCACGGTTCGGACGGCGGGCTGTCCTCCTGGGCGGCCACGCCACCATGGCAGCGGGGCTGCTCATCACCCTCGCCGGCCCGCTGCCGCTGGTGCTGGCCGGACTGGTGGTCCTCACCGCCGGGTTCTTCGCCGCGCACAGCATCGCCTCCGGGTGGACCGGCGCCGCCGCGGACACCGGGAAGGCCCAGGCTGCCTCGCTCTACAATCTCGCGTACTACTCCGGGTCGAGCCTGCTTGGCTGGGCCGCCGGGTTCGCCTTCCAGGCCTTCGGGTGGACCGCGCTGGCCTTGTCCGTGCTCGGGCTGACGGTGCTCGCGGCCCTGACCGCGCGGGCCGTGCTGCCGCGCTAGGCTGGGTCCGGGCCACGAAGGACGGCCCGGAAGAGGACGGTCGGAATGGGCGCAGCGGGCAGCCAGGGCAGCAACGGCGGACGGACGCAGGTGCTCGACGACGTCGACGAGCGGATCCTCAAGGTACTCGTTGAGGACGCGCGGATCACCAACCGCGACCTCGCGGACCGGCTTGGGCTCGCCCCCTCGACGGTGCTGATGCGCACCCGCTCGCTCGTCGAGCGCGGGGTGATCGAGGGCTTCTCCGCGAAGGTGAACCTCGCCGCCGTCGGACGCTCGGTGCAGGCGCTCATTGCTGTGCGGCTGCGGGCCCACGACCGGGTGCAGATCGATGCTTTCACCGCCAAGGTCCCGGCGCTGCCGGAGGTGCTCTCCACCTTCCACGTCTCAGGCTCGGAGGACTATCTGCTGCACATTGCTGTGGCCGGCACGGAGGAGCTGCGCGACTGGGTACTGGATCACCTCGCCACCGAACCTGTCGTGGGGCATACCGAGACCACCCTGGTGTTCAACCACATCCCCGGCAACGCCGGGCCGCTCCCGCACGTGGGCTGAGACCGGGACCGCAACCGGGGCTGAGACCGGGTCAGGCGCCCTCGGGGCGCAGGGCCAGGCGCAGCGCCGCGGCGGCGAGCGACAGGCAAGCCGCCGCCATGAACACGGCAAAGCCCAGCACGGCCGTGGGCAGCCCGACGGCGGTCGCGGCAGCGCCCATGCCGATCACCGGCACGGCGGAGCCGAGGTAGGTGATGACGTATACGGTGCTGATGACCTGGGCATGCCGGTCCGCCTCGACCCGGCCGGCAATCTCGTTGAAGACCACGCGGAACGCCGCGCCCTGGCCGAATCCGGCGGCAAGGCTTGCGGCCACAAGCAGCCACGGGCTCGACGCCGCGCCGGCCACCGGGATCAGCAGCAGGCTGGCCGCGAGCACCGCCAGGCCGGCCGGCACCAGGTAGCGGCCGCGCAGCGCGAGCAGCTGGCTGGACGCCGAGGCTCCCAGGGTCAGCGCCGCGAGCAGGCCCGCCACCGCGCGGGAATCGGTGTGCACGATGCCCGCGAAATACGTCGGGGCGAGCGAGAGCGTGAAGCCGAAGACGGCGAAGCTGACGAAGCCCACCAACGCCGCCATCCAGAACGAGGACCGTGCGGTGCGGGAGATGGACGGCCGGCGCGGCCGGAGCGTGGCGAAAGCGCGGCCGGCGTCGGCGGGCTTGATGGCGGGACGGGCCTTGAGCAGCAGCAGCGGCACCAACAGCAGGGACAGCGCCGCGGTGTGCGCCAGGAACGGCAGGCGGGTGGGATCCGGCAGCAGCGAGAGCAGGCCGCCGATGACAGGGCCGGCGGCGACTCCCCCGGCGGAGGCCAGCAGGGTGAAGCGGGAGGCCCATTCCGGGCGCAGCGGCATCAGCTCGCGCAGGGCGGCCGAACTCGCTCCGGTGGCCAGCGCCACTGCCGCGCCCTGGAGAGCCCGGCCGGCGGAGAGCATCAGCAGGCTTTGGGCGTTGGCGAACAGGAGGCCGCCGCCGAGCCCGATCAGCACCGCCACCACGAGGGCGGCCCGCCGGCCGATATGGTCCGACCAGTGGCCGGCCAGCATCAGGCACGCGACCAGGCTGAGCACATAGCTGGAGAACGCGACGGTGACGCCCAGGGACGTCATTCCCAGCCGGGCCTGCAGCAGCGCGTACACCGGGGTGGCCAGGTTCGCGCCGACCAGCAGGACCGAGAGCACGACGCCGGCGAGGACGAGCCGGGCGGTGACCGAGGCATCCCAGCCCCGGCGGGGCAGCACAACCGGCCGCATCCGCAGTTCGCTGATGACTGTCATCCGGGGTCCTCCGTTCGTCCGTGTTACCGGCGCAGACTGAGCTATTTCCCCTTCATCGTGCGACAGGATTGAACCCGTGGACGTATCATCGGCTCAGGAATGATCATTCTGACCAATTTTGAGGGATGCCGGCGACGGGAAGTGGTGGCTTTGAGCAAACTGGATGCCCTGGACCTGCGGCTGCTACTGGAACTTGTGCGCGACCCGCGCATCCAGATTGGCGAACTCGGCGAGGCGCTCGGGGTCGCCCGCAACACGGCGCAGGCACGGATCCGCCGGCTGCTGCGCTCGGGCATCCTGCGCGAGGGCGGCCGGGAGGTCGACCTTGAGGCGCTGGGCTATGACGTGCTCGCCTTCGTCACGATCGAGGTGAGCCACCGTGAGCTCGACGGCGTGATCGCGGGCCTGCGCACGCTGCCGCAGTGCCTTGAGGTGTACGAGATTTCCGGCCGGGGAGACGTCTGGTGCCGCCTTGCGGCCACCGACACGCACAACCTGCAGTCGGGGCTGCGGTCGATCCTGCGGATCAAGGGCGTGATCCGCACCGAGACGGTGCTGGCCCTGCACGAACACATCCCGTACCGCACCGAACCGCTCATCAGCCGGCTGGCGCAGGCCGGAACCGCCCCCGCCTGAGGCGCGCGGGATCAGGCGGCCGGGTTCACAACTGCGGGATCAGGACCGCGCGAGCTGGAGGAACTCGATCCACAGCGGTCCGGCGCCCACCTCAGTGCGCGAGACCGCCGTCAGGCCGCCGTCGTCGCCGATCCGGTGCACCGTCACCGCGCCGGAGATTTCGCCGGCAGCCAGCAGGTAGCGGCCCGAAGGGTCGACGGCGATCCCGCGCGGCTGCTGCTCGGTCGGCACGGTGCCAAGCAGGCGCAGCGTCCCGTCCTGCCCGTCGACGGCGAGGATGGAGATGGTGCTGGAAGACCGCTCGCTGGTGTAGAGGTAGCGGCCGTCCCGGCTGAGCCGCAGGTCCGCGCACCAGATCGCGTCCGGACCGGGGTCCGGAACCCCGGGTTCGCGCATCCGGCCGTGGACCAGCCCGAGCGACGCCGGGACGGTGCTGATCCGCTGGAGCTCGGCAAGCGCCCCGGACCGGCTGTCCCGCCCGTAGACCGCCACTTCACCGGACATTTCGTGCAGCACGTACAGGCGGTCCCCGTCCGCGGAAAAGCGCAGGTGCCGCGGGCCGCTGCCCGGTGCACTGTCCGTTGCGGAGACCGGGCTGAGCGTGCCGGCGGCCTCGTCCAGGGCGTAAACAGCGATCCGGTCCGAGCCCAGCGCTGTCGCGTAGACGAAGGCGTTGTCCGGGCTGGGCAGCACGGCATGCGCCCGCAGACCCGGTTCGAGCACCTGCTGCTGCGGGTCTGGCTTCTGGGGGCCGTCATGCTGCTGGGGGCGGGGGAGATGCCCGTCGGCGTCGAGCGTGGACCGGGTGATCTGGTGACCGTGGTACGAGGCCCCGAAGACGTGCCGGCCGGTCGCATCGATGCTGACGTAGCACTGCGGCGCCGGCACCTCCCCCTCCCCGGCGGGGCTGAGCGAGCCGTCGGGGCCGACGTCGTAGGCAGCGGTCCGGCCGGGCGTGAAGGAGAGCGCCGCGTACAGCCGGGTGCCGTCCGGGGCAGCGGCGAGCGCCCTGACCTTGGGCGCCGGTGCCGGCTCCCCTGCCCTGCGCAGTGTCCCCTCGGCACGGTCGAATTCGAACGTGCCGACGACGTTGTCGCCGGCGCAGGCGACATAGGCGAGGGTCCTCGGGGCAGCGGAGTCAGCGGTCATGGTCCCACTTTATGCGGCCTCCGTGTGCCGATAATGGACCGTGACGATCATCAACAACGCCGTGTACGTCGACGGGATCCGCACCGTGGACCCCGCGAACCTGGAACAGACCTACGAGACCCTTGCCTCCCGGGGAGGCATGGCCTGGATCGGCCTGTACCGGCCGTCGCCGCAGGAGATGGCGTCCGTGGCGGCGGAGTTCGGCCTCCACGAGCTTGCCGTCGAGGATGCGATCTCGGCGCACCAGCGGCCGAAGATGGAGCGCTACGGCGAGAACCTTTTCACCGTGCTGCGTCCGGCGCGCTACATGGACCAGGAAGAGGTTGTGGAGTTCGGCGAACTCCACGTCTTCACCGGCCCGGACTTCGTGGTCACCGTCCGGCACGCCGAATCCCCCTCGGTCAGCGGCGTGCGCGCCCATCTGGAGTCGCATCCGGAGATGCTCCGGCTCGGCCCGGAAGCGGTGCTGTACTCCATCCTGGACCGGGTGGTGGACGACTACGGGCCCGTCGTCGCCGGCCTGGAGAACGACATCGACGAAATCGAGGACCAGCTCTTCAGCGGCGAACACGAAGTCTCCCGGCGCATCTACGAACTCTCCCGCGAAGTGATCGAGTTCCAGCGCGCGGTGCACCCGCTGACCGAGATGATCGAGAGCCTCTACCGCGGGTTCGAGAAGTACCACGTGGACATCGAGCTCCAGCGCTACCTGCGCAACGTCGAGGACCACGTCATCCGCATCATCTCCAAGGCCGACGCCTTCCGGGAGCTGCTGCAGAACGCGCTCCTGGTCGACTCCACCCTCACCACCGCCCGGCAGAACGAGACCACGCTGCTGCAGAACGAGCAGGTCAAGCGCATTTCCGCGTGGGCCGCGATTTTCTTCGCTCCCACCTTCGTCGCGTCCGTCTACGGAATGAACTTCGACGTGATGCCCGAGCTGCACTTCGCCTTCGGCTACCCGATGGCGCTGGGCCTGATGCTGCTGCTGAGCCTGATCATGTACGTCATTTTCAAGCGCAAGGACTGGCTCTGACCCGGTTTTCCGACCCTCGGCAGGGGCGGGCGCTTCGGTAGGGTGGAGTCGTGACGCTTCCTTCCACCGATACCCTCGTCAGCTACGCCGCGGGTGCCCTCAGCTCCGAGGGCACCGTGCAGCACATCCAGGAACTGCCCGACGGCAGGCTGGCCGTGCTGCTCGATGCCACCGCGTGCCACCCGGTCGACGCCGGCTGGCCGGACCAGGGCGCGGACCGTGCGGTGCTGCGGGTCAACGGTGCTGAGCTTCTGGTCCTGGACTGCGTGGTCGGCGCCACGGACGGCAGCGAGCTGTTCCTCGGCGCGGACATTCCGGTGCGCAAGGGCACGGACGGCTGGGCCTTCGTGGCGGCGCACCTGGTGGCTGCGGGCTCGCCGGTGGCCGAGGGGGACAGCGTGCTCGTGGAGGTCGACGCCGCCTACCGGCACTCGCTTTCCGCCGGCCATACCGGCTGTCACCTGGCCTCGCTGGCCCTGAACCGGCAGCTGGCCGGGGCGTGGAAGAAGGAGGTGGCCGCCGACGCCGCCGGCAACCCGGATTTCGACGCCCTCGCCATCGAGAGTTCCACCATCCTGGAGAACGGCTCGCTGGACGTGTACCGGCTGGGCAAGTCGCTGCGCCGCAAAGGCTTTGCCCCCGACGCGCTGCTGGAGGACCTCGCGGCCGTGCAGGACGGCATCAACGCCACCCTCGCCGCTTGGACCGCTGCCGGTGCCGCGGTACGGATCGAGCGGGACGGGGACCTGCTCACGGACCGGCGCTACTGGACCTGCGAACTGCCCGAGGGCACGGTCAGGATCCCCTGCGGCGGCACGCATCTGGGCTCCCTCGGCGAGGTCTCCGCGGTCACGGTCGCCCTTGAGCCGGAGGAGGCCGACGGCGCCGTCGTCGTCCGCATGCGCACCACCTGCACCCCCGCAGCAGGGCACTGACCGCAAATCCCTCAGCCTGCTTCGGAATTTTTGGCGCGCAGCGCTGATTGGGTTAACTAGAGGCTGCCCTCAAGGGCATCCCCAATCCGAGCGAAAGTGCAGGTTCCATGACTACCTCTCCCCTGGTTTCCTTCTCTGACGGCAACACGATCCCCCAGCTGGGCTACGGCGTGTGGCAGGTTGAGGACGACGTTGCCGAGGATGTTGTCGGGCGGGCCTTCAAGGCCGGCTACCGCCACATCGACACCGCCAAGATCTACGGCAACGAGGCCGGCGTCGGCCGAGCCATCGCCAATTCCGGCCTGGACCACGACGACATCTTCATCACCACCAAGCTCTGGAACGCCGACCAAGGGTACGAGAGCACCCTGGCTGCCTTCGAGGAGTCGATGGAGCGTCTGGGCCTCGAGACCCTCGACCTGTACCTGATCCACTGGCTGCAGCCCAAGCAGGACAAGTACGTCGACACCTGGAAGGCCCTGATCGAGCTGCAGAAGCGCGGCCGGGTCAAGTCCATCGGTGTCTCGAACTTCACGGTGGAAGGCCTGGAGCGCATCGTCGCCGAAACCGGCGTCACCCCCGTGATCAACCAGGTGGAGCTGCACCCGTTCTTCAACCAGAGCGAGCTGCGCGCCTACCACGCCGAAAAGGGCATCCGCACCGAAGCCTGGTCCCCCCTGGGCCAGGGCGGCGAGCTGCTGCAGAACGAGACCATCAAGGCCATTGCGGACAAGCACGGCGCCACCCCGGCGCAGGTCGTCATCGCCTGGCACCTGGCCATCGGCAACGTGGTGATCCCGAAGTCCGTCACCGAGTCCCGCATCGTGGAGAACTACGCGGCGCTGGACGTGTCCCTGGACGCCGCCGACGTCGAGGCGATCAACGCCCTGGACAACGGCGGCCGCATCGGCGCCGACCCGGCAGTCTCCGACTTCGCCTAACCACCCGCGGTTCCGGGCCGGACCCGGTGCCTGAAAAGACCCCGCATGCGCTGCGTGCGGGGTCTTTTGCGCCCGAAAGATCCCCCCTTTTCGCGCCGGACATACCCCCGTTGTGGCGGCCGGATACACCTCCGATGTGGCGGGCGGATACACCTCGGATACACCCCTGCACCGACAGTCCACAGGGCCGCGAAGCCGATTGACTTAATCGAACACATATTCGAATATTGGGTTGTGGAACCACTGTTGGAGAGCCCCTTCGGGGAGGCTTCGGAGAGCGCTCCCGCCGCGGCCGGCGCCGCGGCGGCGGCCTCGCAGGTGTCCACCCTCCAGGCCCGGATCCGGCAGATGCAGGAACGCCGGCTGGGCTCGAAGAGCATTCCGACCATGCCGGCGCTGGCGAGGATCCTGCCCGGGGGTGCCCTGCAGGCAGGAGCCGCCTATTCGGTGCTGGGGTCGGCTTCGCTGGGCATGGCGCTGCTGTCGGGGCCCTCCGCCGCCGGGGCATGGTGCAGCGTGGTCGGCATCCCGTCCTTCGGCATCGAAGCCGCCGCGCGTTGCGGCATCAACCTGGAACGGCTGGTCCTGGTCCCGGATCCCGGGAATCAGTGGCTGACAGTCACCGCCGCCCTGATGGATGTCATGTCCCTGGTGCTGATGCGGCCCCCGTCCAAGGTGAGCGCCTCGGATGCTTCCCGGCTCGGAGCCAGGCTGCGCCAGCGGGGCAGCACCCTGATCGCACTTGGTGAGTGGCCGCAGAGCGAGGCGACGCTGCGGATCGAGAACAGCAGCTGGGACGGCCTGGGCAGCGGCCACGGGCATCTGCAGGCCCGTCTGGTCACGGTCTCGGCGGGGGCCCGCTCCCGCGGTGGAAAGCCCAGGACCGCCCGGTTCTGGTTCCCCGACCGGGACCAGGCGGACCTGGACCTGGGGCTGCGCGCTCCGGAGCTTTCCGCTGCCGGGCTCCCCGGGCTTTCCCCCGCGCCGCAACCGCCGCTGCTGGAACCGACTTCGCCGTTGCGGGAGCTGCCATTCAAGGCGGCGGTGAACTCATGAGCACCGTCTCCGCGGTCCGCACCATTGTTCTCTGGTGCCCGGACTGGCCCGTGACGGCAGCGGCCCGGGCCCACGGACTGGATGCGTCACAGCCGTTGGCCCTGACGGACCGGGGCACGGTCTTCGCCTGCTCTGCGGCCGCCCGCGAGGAAGGGGTTCGCCGGGGCCTGCGGATCCGCGAGGCCCAGTCCCGTTGCACGGAGCTCGTGGTACTGGCCTACGACGCCCTGCTGGACCAGCGCATTTTCGAACCGGTGCTGACCGCCATTGAGAACATCATGCCCGGCGTCCAGCCGCTCCGGCCCGGCACCTGCGCCATCCGGGCACAGGGGCCGAGCCGCTACTACGGCGGCGAGGCGCAGGCGGCCAAGGTGCTGCTCGACGCTTTGGAGGCCATGGGGATCAGCGGGGCCAAGGTTGGCATCGCCGACGGGCCCTTTACCGCCGAGCAGGCCGCCCGCCTTTCCGGCGCCCACGCCACCGGCATCGTCGCTGCCGGCGAAGCAGCCGCGTTCCTGGCCCCCCTGCCGCTGGCAGTCCTGGACCGGCCGGAGCTCTCCAGCGTCCTGCTGCGGCTGGGGATCCGCTGCCTGGGGGACTTCGCCGCCCTGCCGGAACGGGATGTCCTGGTGCGTTTCGGCGAGGACGGTGCCCGCGCGCACCTGCTTGCCCGCGGGCTGGACAAGACCGATGTCGCCCCGCGCACCCCTCCCCCGCAGCTTGAGGTTGCCCAGGACTTCGAGCCGCCCCTGGACCGGATCGACCAGGTCACCTTCGCTTTCCGCCGCTCCGCGGAGGGATTCGTCGCCGGGCTGCGGGAAGCGGGGCTGGTGTGCACCGGCCTGAAGATCCTGATGCACACCGAGTCCGGCCAGGTGCAGGAACGCGAGTGGCTGCATCCGCGCTGGTTCACCGCCGACGACGTGCTGGACCGGGTGCGCTGGCAGCTTCAGGGCGCCGGCGCGGTGGAGCAGGGACTCGGGTCCCGGATCACCCGGGTCCAGGTGCTGCCCGAGGCAGTCGACGAAGCGGCGAACCACGACGAGGGGCTGTGGGGAAGCGCCCCGGAGGAGGGCATCCATTCAGGCCTCTCCCGGGTGCAGAGCATGCTCGGCCACGGCGCGGTCCTCACCGCCCTCATCGCCGGCGGCCGGATGCTCGCTGACCGCCGGGTGCTGGTCCCGTGGGGGGACGCCGCCCCCGGCGGGGAGGCAGCGATCGCAGCGAAGCGCAGCAGGCCCTGGCCCGGGAACCTGCCGGGCCCGTCGCCGGCCACGGTGTACGAGCAGCCCCAGCCGGTGCAGGTCCTCGACGAGGACGGCAGCAGCGTCGACGTCGATGAGCGCGGCCTGCTCTCCGCACCCCCGGCCCGGTTCTGCGGGACAGAGGGGGGCAAAGCGGCCAGCGCGGACACTGCCTGGCACCGGGTGCAGTCCTGGGCCGGCCCGTGGCCGATCACCGAGCGGTGGTGGGACGCCGCCGGGCGTCGGCTGCACCGCTTCCAGCTCACGGACACGGAGGGAGGCGCCTGGCTGCTGCTCCTCGAAAACCACAGCTGGTGGGCGGAAGCCAGCTACGACTAACAACTACGACTGACAGCCAGCATCACGGCCGGCAGAACCGGCACGGCCGGGACGGAAGGAGGCACCGGTGGGATTTTCCAATCCACCGATCCCCTGGTCCGAGTTCGAGCGGCAGCTCTCGGACCGCAACAGGCCCGGAGGGCGTCCGGTCGGGGCGGACGGCGG
This sequence comes from Paenarthrobacter sp. DKR-5, assembly GCF_018531425.1. Taxonomy (GTDB): domain Bacteria; phylum Actinomycetota; class Actinomycetes; order Actinomycetales; family Micrococcaceae; genus DKR-5. The sequence continues at coordinate 48,786 of NZ_JAHBOI010000004.1, read as the reverse complement.
CGACAGCCCCGCCTGGTCGAACAAGCGCGAACCCTATGTGGCCGCACCCGAGCCGCCGGCCCCGGCCGGCCCGCACGTGCCCTACGCCGAGCTGCACGTCCACTCGAATTTCAGTTTCCTCGACGGCGCGAGCAGCCCCGAAACGCTGGTGGAGGAAGCCTCCAGGCTCCAGCTCGGCGCACTGGCCCTGACCGACCACGACGGGCTGTACGGCGCGGTGCGGATGGCCGAAGCAGCCGAGTCCCACCCGCAGCTTGGCACCGTGTTCGGCGCCGAACTCTCGCTGGAGCTGAGCAAACCCCAGAACGGGGAGCCGGACCCGGAAGGCAGCCACCTGCTGGTGCTCGCCCGCGGCTCCGAGGGATACCACCGGCTGGCGGCCGCGCTGACCGCAGCGCAGCTGGCCCACGGGGCCGAGAAAGGCAAGCCCCGCTACTCCGTCGAGGAGCTCGCCGCCCGTGCCGGCGGCCAGTGGCACATCCTTACCGGCTGCCGCAAGGGACGGGTCCGGCAGGCCCTGGCCCGCGACGGCGAAGCCGGCGCCCGCCGCAGCCTGGAGGAGCTCATCGACCTCTTCGGCAGGGACAACATCTCGGTTGAGCTCTACGACCACGGGGAACCGCTGAACAGCTCCGCGAATGACGCCCTCGCCGGGCTGGCCTCGCGGCTGCACCTGCCGGTGCTGGCCACCAACAACGTGCATTTCGCTGCCCCGCAGCAGCACCGGCTGGCCGCGGCCCTCTCCGCGGTGCGGGCCCGGCGCAGCCTGGACGACATGGACGGCTGGCTGCCGGCGTCCGGGGCGGCCCACCTGCGCAGCGGCGCCGAAATGGCGGCCCGTTTCGGCCGCTACCCCGGGGCCGTGGAACACTCCGTGGAGCTGGCGGCCGAGCTGTCCTTCCGGCTGCGCGCGCTCCGGCCCGGGCTGCCAAAGCAGAAAGTCCCGGAGGGCCACACCTCCATGAGCTGGCTGCGCGAACTGGCCTGGAAAGGCGTCCGGAAGCGCTACCCCGATGCCGGCGCCGACCCGGAACAGGTGGTCCACCGGCGCATCCAGAAGGAACTCGACGTCATCGAGGCGAAGGGCTTCCCGGGCTACTTCCTGATCGTGCACGAAATCGTCCAGTTCGCCCGCAGCCGCGGCATCCTCTGCCAGGGGCGCGGCTCGGCAGCCAACTCGGCGGTCTGCTACGTCCTGGAGATCACCGCGGTGGATTCGATCAAATACGACCTGCCCTTCGAACGTTTCCTCTCCAGCATGCGCGACGAGGAGCCGGACATCGACGTCGACTTCGACTCCGACCGCCGCGAGGAGGTCATCCAGCACGTCTATGAACAGTACGGCCGGTTCAACGCCGCCCAGGTGGCCAACGTGATCAGCTACCGGCCGAAGTTCGCCGTCCGTGACATGGCCAAGGCGCTGGGCCACAGCCCCGGCCAGCAGGATGCCTGGTCCAGGCAGGTGGAGCGCTGGGGCGCCCTGGTTTCCAGCGACGACCACGACATCCCCCGGCCGGTGGTGGACCTCGCCCAGGAGGTGCTCAGCTTTCCCCGGCACCTGGGCATCCATTCCGGGGGCATGGTCCTCACCGACCGGCCCGTCGGTGAGGTCTGCCCGATCGAGCACGCCCGGATGGACGGGCGGACCGTGCTGCAGTGGGACAAGGATGACTGCGCCTGGATGGGCCTGGTGAAATTCGACCTGCTCGGCCTGGGCATGCTGGCGGCGCTGCAGTACTCCTTCGACCTGGTGGAGGACCACCTCGGCGAGCGCTGGGATCTGGACACCGTGACCAAGGAGGAGCAGGCGGTGTACGACATGCTCTGCCATGCGGACTCTGTCGGCGTGTTCCAGGTCGAGAGCCGGGCCCAGATCGGCATGCTGCCCCGGCTGCAGCCCCGGCGGTTCTACGACCTCGTGATCGAGGTGGCCCTGGTCCGCCCGGGCCCGATCCAGGGCGGCGCGGTCCACCCGTTCATCCGCCGCAAGCTCGGCCAGGATCCCGTCACCTACCTGCACCCCGACCTTGAGCCCGTGCTCTCCCGCACCCTTGGCGTACCGCTGTTCCAGGAGCAGTTGATGCAGATGGCGATGGTGGTCGGCGGCTGCTCGGCCGAGGACGCTGACCTGCTCCGCCGGGCCATGGGCTCCAAACGAGGGCACGAGCGCATCGATTCGCTGCGCAGCAAGCTCTACGAGGGGATGGCAGCCAAGGGCCTCACGCCCGAGGAAGCCGATTCGATCTACGGCAAGATCCAGGCCTTCGCGAATTTCGGGTTCGCCGAAAGCCACTCGATCAGTTTCGCCTTGCTGGTCTACGTCAGCGCGTGGATGAGGCTGCACTATCCGGGGGCGTTCCTGGCCGCCCTGCTGCGCGCCCAGCCGATGGGCTTCTACTCGCCGCAGACGTTGGTGGCCGACGCGCGGCGGCACGGGGTCCAGGTCCTCCGCCCGGACATCCTCCGTTCGGGGGTCGACGCCGGGCTGGAACCGGCGGACGGCACCGGCGGAGGGCCCACCGGAAGAGACTCCTGCCTGGAAAAGGACCAGCCTCCGTCCGGCCCGTTCGACCGGTCCGTCCCCTTCGACTCAGCGCTGCACCGGCGGGACGGGAACCACGCCGTCCGGCTGGGACTGGCCGAGGTACAGACGATCGGCAAGGAATTTGCCGCCCGGATTGTCCGGGAGCGGGAGGAAAGCGGGCCCTTCACCGGCATGGCGGACCTGGCCCGGCGGGTGGAGCCCACCGTTCCCCAAATGGAGGCACTCGCGGCGGCCGGTGCGTTCGAGCCGTTCGGCCTCTCCCGCCGGGAGGCGCTGTGGGGTGCGTCGCTGGCCGCCGGGGAACGCAAGGACCAGTTGGGCGGCACTGCCGTGTACGTGCAGCCCCCGCTGCTGCCCGAACTCTCCGCACAGGATGAGGTGACGGCGGATCTGTGGGCCACGGGCATTTCCCCGGCGGATCATCCGATGCGCCATGTGCGCGGCCTTCTCTCCGGCCGGGGGGTGCTCAGCGCCGGGGACCTGCTCTCGGCCGAGTCGGGCCGCCGGGTGGAAGTGGGCGGGGTGGTCACTCACCGGCAGCGCCCGGCGACGGCCAGCGGCATCACTTTCCTGAACCTGGAGGACGAGACGGGGCTGGTGAATGTGGTGTGTTCGGTGGGGGTCTGGAAGCGGCACCGGCGGGTGGCCCGCGAGGCCCCCGCGGTGATCGTCCGGGGCATCCTCGAACGATCACCGGAGGGCGTGGTGAACCTCGTGGCGGACAAGTTCGAGCAGCTCAAACTCGGCGCCCGCACCACGTCGCGGAACTTCCAGTAGCGGCGAGGCTACCGGTTGACCGGGGACATATCCGCGTACCGGTCCCCGACCGGGGTCGCAACCTTGTCCAGGGCCGCAAGCTGGTCAGCGCTGAGCTCGATCGCGTCCGCCGCGGCGTTTTCCTCCATGTAGGCCACGCGCTTGGTGCCCGGGATGGGCGCAATGTCGTTGCCCTGGGCCAGCAGCCAGGCGAGCGCAACCTGGCCGGGCTTGGCGCCCAGTTCGGCTGCGACGCCGTCGACCTGCTCCACAATCCGGATGTTCTGCTTCAGGTTCTCTCCGGCGAAGCGCGGATTGTTCCGGCGGAAATCGTCTTCGTCGAGCTGGTCCACCGACCGGATGGTGCCGGTGAGGAACCCCCGGCCGAGCGGCGAGTACGGCACGAACCCGATCCCCAGTTCGCGCACCGTCGGGAGGATTTCCGCCTCCGGATCGCGGGACCAGAGCGAATACTCGGTCTGCAGCGCTGTCACCGGGTGGACGGCGTGGGCGCGCCGGATGGTCGCCGGAGCGGCCTCGGAAAGCCCGATATGCCGGATCTTCCCCTCCTGCACCAGCTCGGTGAGCGCACCCATGGTGTCCTCGATCGGCGTCGCGGGGTCCATCCTGTGCTGGTAGTACAGGTCGATATGGTCCGTGTTCAGCCGCTTCAGTGAACCCTCCACCGACAGCCGGACGTTCTCCGGGCTGCCGTCCAGGCCCCGGCTGCCGTCGCCCCGGTGCAGGATGGTGCCGAACTTGGTGGCAATCACCGCCTCGTCCCGCCGGCCGGCCAGGGCGCGGCCCAGGAGCTCCTCGTTCTTGTACGGTCCGTACATTTCAGCCGTGTCGTAGAAGGTGATGCCGAGCTCAAGCGCCCGGTGGATGGTGCGGACCGATTCCGCCTCGTTGGTGCCGCTTCCGGTGTAGAAAGCGGACATTCCCATGCAGCCCAGGCCCAGACGGGAAACGTCCAGTCCCTGGCTGCCAAGCGTGACGTGCTTCATGGCTGTGTGTCTCTTTCCTGTTGGAAGGCAATGGTGAGGTTCGGGGCGGCGGCGGCAGCCGGCAACCCGGGTTCGCTCAGGCGGTGCCTCCGGCGTGCAGTGCGTCGTCGCTGCCGTCCTCGCCTTCTCCAAGGTTGGCATCCGGAAGGTCCAGGTCACCGAGGGCCTGGTCCATGGACGGCTCCCCCGCCGGGACGTCGTCGCCGTCCGGGCGGACGCCGTGTGCCTGTTCGTTGATCAGGGCCTGCTCCTCGCTGAAGCGGATGTCGTTCGCCTCATCCCCCGCGTCGCCCGGGCCGTCGTCGCGCGTGTACTCCGTCGTCGGATTCACGATCCGGCCCTCGCCGCTGTTCTGCTCGCTCATCGCGTTGTCCTTTCTGGAGGGATCAGTGCCGTGCCCGAAGACACACCATAAGCCTACTTTCTATCTCTCGTCCGGGGGAAGTCCGGCGCTTCGTCCGGGAGGACCGGAGCCGCCTTGACACCGCGGCCCGGCCGTTCCTACTGTCAAAAGGCACCCCGGCCGCGCAAGCTCCGGCGCGTGCCCCTGAACTTCCACCACTGCTGCCGAGGAGGCACCATGCTGGCCACCATCATTCACGGTCCGGGCGACATCCGCGTCGAGGAACGCGAAGCACCCGAACTCAAGCTGCCCACCGACGCGATCGTCGAGGTTGCCGCCTCCTGTGTCTGCGGCTCCGATCTGTGGCCGTACCGCGGGATCGCCCCCGTCAAGCAGCCGCGTCCGATCGGGCACGAGTTCATCGGCCGGGTCACCGCCGTCGGCGATGAGGTCAGCACGCTCTCCGTGGGCGACTTCGTGATCGCCCCGTTCCTCGCCAGCGACGGAACCTGCCCGCAGTGCCGCAACGGCGTCACCGTTGCCTGCGACCACGTCACCGGCTGGGGCTCGACCGACGAGCACGGCTTCCCCGTCGACGGCGGGCAGGGCGAATACGTGCGGGTCCCCTTCGCCGACGGCACGCTGGTCAAGACTCCCGAGCAGCCGGACGAGAGCCTCTACCCGTCGCTGCTGACGCTCTCGGACGTCATGTGCACCGGCCACCACGCTGCGGTGGCAGCCCAGGCCGGCCCGGGCCGCACCGTCGTGGTGGTGGGCGACGGCGCCGTCGGGCTCTGCGGCGTCCTGGCCGCCAAGCGACTCGGAGCCGAGCGGATCATCGCCATGTCCCGGCACGAACCGCGCCAGAAGATCGCCCGCGAGTTCGGCGCCACGGACATCGTCGAAGAGCGCGGGGACGCCGGCATCGCCAAGGTCAAGGAACTGCTGGGCGGCGTCCTCGCCGACTCGGTGCTGGAGTGCGTGGGTACCAAGGAATCGATGGACCAGGCGCTGCGCTCGACCCGTCCCGGCGGCGCCCTCGGTTTCGTTGGTGTCCCGGCCGGCGGACCGGAACTCCCCGTGCGCTACCTGTTCGACACGAACATCACCGTCGGCGGCGGCATGGCTCCGGCGCGCAGCTACATTCCGGAGCTGCTCGAGGACGTGCTCGCGGGGAGGATCAACCCCGGGCTGGTCTTCGACGTCGAGCTGCCGCTGGACAAGGCGGCCGAGGCGTACAAGGCGATGGACGAGCGGACGGCCATCAAGGTCCTGCTGCGGCCCGACGCCAAGTAAGCGCCTTCCCCGCGCTTCGGGTCCTCGCGAGAGGCCAGTTGCGGCGGCCTGGGTTGTCCCAAGGCCGCCGCAGCTGGCCTCTCGCCGTTTCCGGCTACAGGTAGGCAGCGCCGGTCCACAGGTGGAACACTGCGTAGGCGCGGTACGGCTCCCACCGCGCTGCTGCCGCCAGCGCCTGCTTCGCCGTGGAAACACTGAGTGCGCGCTGCAGCACCAGGTCCCCCGACGGGTAGGCGTTGCGGTCACCCAGCGCCCGCAGCGCCAGATAATCCGCCGTCCACGGGCCGATTCCGGGCAGCGCGAGCAGCCGGCGCCGGATCTCGGCGTGGTCGCCCTCCGGGTCCAGCGCCAGCCCGTCGGCGCAGGCCTCGGCCAGGGCCTGAAGCGTCCGTGAGCGCGCATGCGTCAGCCCGATGGCCTTCTGCAGCTCCTCGGCTCCCGCCGCCGCAACGGCTTCCGGTGCCGGGAACGATATCAGGCCGTGCGGACCGGTTTCGCCATACGCTGCCGCGAGCCGACCGGCGAAGGTCCGGCAGGCGGCCAGCGACACCTGCTGGCCGAGCACCGTCACGGCGGCGGCTTCGAAGCCGTCCGGATAGCCAAGGATCCGCAGCCCGGGACGCGCCCGCACCAGGGGCCCCAGCAACGGGTCATCCCCGAACATGGCGTTCACCTCCGCCGTGTCAGTGTCCGTGTCCAGCCACTGCCGGCAGCGGGTCCGGAGCCAGCCGAGGGCTGCCGCATCGGCGCCCTCGACCGTCACCTCCACGGCTGCCGGGCGGCCGAAGGCTGCGGTGACTACGGCGGGGCCGCCGGGGGTGCGGACCAGCCGGGTGTGCGTCCCCGCAGCCGGATCCGTCCGCTCCACCTGCGGGATCGCATGGGCCCCCAACGCAGCCAGCAGCGGCACGGCGTCGTAGGCGCCCCTCGGAACCAGCGTGAAGGTCGTGCTGCCGCCGGCCGCGCCGGGCGCCTTCATGCGGCAACCAGGGTGAGCGCTGGCAGCGCAGCGGCGGCCGCGCCGAGCCAGGCGAGCGCGATGACGGCGCCGAAGAGCACGAGCCACACCGCGGCCGGCACGCCGGTGGAACGGGCCAGCAGGTAGGCGTCCGAGCTGGCCAGCTGGTGCCGCCGCCGCAGATGCACGCTAAGCAGGTTGAGCCAGTCCCGGACGGCACCCACCAGCAGCGCGATGCCAAGGACAAGAGTCAGGTGCCCAAGGAAGGCGTCCGGGGCAAACAGCACGAGTGCACCGGCGACGACGACGGCGGCCGCCAGGATCAGCAGGCCCTGCCAGTTCCGGATAAAGAGCACGGTGAGCACCAGCAGGATGCTGCCCGCGGACAGCGCCGCCGACGCCCACCCGTTGATGCCCGACCAGACCAGCGCCGCCCCGAGGAGCGCCGGGACCGGGTATCCCCAGAAGCCGGCCCACACCGCCTGGGCCCTGCCCGTGCTCGAGGTGGTGCCGGATTGGTCGAACCGCAGCTGGATCCCGGTGAGCAGCCGGCCGGTCATCAGGGCCGCGAAGGCGTGGCCGAGCTCGTGGACGATGGTCACGTAGAGACCGAAGTACCGCCAGCTTCCGCGCGGCACAGACAGGGCCGCCGCGGCGAGCAGGATGAGCACCACCTCCAGCGCCGTCACCGCGGGCGCCGGGCGGTGCATGAACCCGCCCAGCAGCCGGGCCCACCAGCTGCCGGGGATGTCAGGGAAAGCGTTAATGGTCCTTTTTCCCCTTGCCCTTCGAGTGGCTCCGGCCCTTGGCGGGGGCTGGCGGCAGGGGTGCCGGGGCGGCTGTTGGCGTCACGGCCGGCGCGACTGCCGGCGCCGGCGTCGGCGTCGGTGTCGGCGCAGTGGACGGCGACGGCGAGGCAGACGCCGCGGTCCTGGCTGCGCTGAGGTCGGCGCGGACGAGGGCCATCGCGGAACTGATCTGCTCCCGGCGCGCGGGCGTCAGCTTGCCGGCCGCGGCAGCTGCGTCGAGGTCCCGTCCCAGCTGGTCCAGGTCGGCGAGCGCGCCGGCATAGTTCTTGCCCGCGGCGTCCTTGCTGACCGCCAGGACGCGGGACTGCAGCTGCGAGGCTGCCGCGGCGTCCAGATCCGCCGGGGCGGAACAGGAAGCTAGCAGTGCCCCCGCGGCCAGCACCGCCGCCAGCACGCCCGTGCCTCGGGTCATGGACAGCCGGCTCACGGGGTCACGCTCCCCTGGAGATCCTTCAGGTGCTCGCCGAGCTGGCCGGGAACCGCCGGATAGGAAGGCGGGGCTGCGGGAACAGCGGGTTGGCGGGAAGCCAGTCCCACGATCACCAGCACGGCCACGACCAGCAGCACCGCGGCGGCCGCCAGCCAGAAGAGCCTGCGCCGGAACAAGGAAACCGCGCGCGCCCCGGCCGGCCGCAGACGCGCCCCGCCCGGCTGCCGGCGCGCCACGCCGAAGGGCGGCTGCGCCCCGGGAGCCCGGGTTTGCTCCCCGGTGGTGGCGGAACGGGGCGGCCGCTGCGGCAGGGCCGGAAGCGGGCGCGTCGCGGCGGAGGCAACGGGCAGCGCCGTTGTCGCGGCGCCGGCCGCGGCCTGCCGAAGGGCGGCGGCAGCCTCTGCCGCGGTGGGCCGGGCTGCCGGATCCTTGCGCGTCATTCGTGCCAGCAGTTCCGCCAGGCCCGGCTCGAGATTCTCCGGCACTGCCGGATCCCGCTGAAGCCGGGCCACCGTGGCGGCGATGGCATTGCCGGCGTATTCGACTTCGCCCTTGAGGCACTCAAGCAGCACCAAGCCCAGCGAGTACACGTCGCTGGCCGGAGTGAGGACGGCGCCCGTGGCCTGTTCGGGGCTGAGATAGCTCGCGGTGCCGATGGTGGTGCCGGTCGCGGTGAGCCGGGTCCCTTCGACGATCCGGGCCACGCCGAAGTCGGCGAGCTTGGCGCGCAGTGCCCCGCTGCCGTCGTCGAGCGATAGCAGCACGTTGGCTGGTTTCACGTCGCGGTGGATGACGCCCTTGCTGTGCACGTAGGCGAGAGCCTCGGCCACGTCGGCGCCGATGCTGCGCACCTCGGCTTCGCTCAGGGCCCCGCCGCGGATCTGTCTGCGCAGGTCGGTACCGTCCACCAGCTCCATCACGAGAAACGTCCGCGGCACGTCGGAGCCCTCTTCGTCGGTGCCGGCATCGAAGAGCGTGACCAGGCGCGGGTGGTTGAACGCTGCCAAAACCCGGATCTCCGCCTCCTGGCGGCGTCGCTCGTCGTCGTCGGCCAAATGCGGACGGAACAGTTTCAGTGCGACGTCCCTGCCGAGCGCCTCATCGGTCGCCCGGTGCACGGCCGCCATGCCGCCGCGGCCGACCAGGCCCTTGAGCCGGTACCGCCCCGCGACCAGCGCGCCGGCGTCCACCGCTGTCTCGTCTGTCACCCTCGGAATTCTAGGCCACCGCCTCGATGAGCTCCGGGCCGTTGTTGCGGACCGAATTCACCCGGTTGCTGACCTCGCGGGGAATCAGATGCGGCTCGGGCATGGCCGAGAGCAGGTGTTCGACGTCGGCCCGGGCGGTCAGGTCCGGGTCAAGCCAGTCCTCCTGCAGCGTGCGCGGCACAATGACCGGGCACCTGTCGTGGATGTGGCCCAGGCTGTCGGTGGCGTTCTGCGTGATGATCGTCGCGGTCATCAGCCACTTCTCCGGATCGTCCTCCGCCTTTGACGGGTCCGGCCAGAACTCGTAGAGCGCCGCGAAGGCGAGCAGCTCGTCCTCCGCGCCGGGATGCAGGTAGATCGGGGTCTTGCTGCCGCCGGGCCCCTTCTGCCATTCGTAGTAGCCGTTGGCGGGGATCAGGCCCCGGTGTCGCAGCGCAGCCTTGCGGAACATCGGCTTTTCGGTGACGGTCTCAATCCTGGCGTTGATGGCGCGCGCGCCGGCCTTCGGATCCTTCGCCCACGGGGGCACCAGGCCCCAGCGCGGCGTCTCGAGCATCCTGCCCGCCTCCGGCCGCTCCCTCCTCTCCCGCACCATGTTCACCGGGTCCGTCGGGGCGACGTTCCACGACGGCGGCAGCTCCTGCCCGTGCGCCTCCGTGATCTCGAAGGTGACCATCAGGTCCGCCCGCGACTGTTTCATTGCAAACCTTCCGCACATAGGGCCATTCTGCACGACCGCGCCCCAACGGCACAGCCGCAGGAACCCCGCCGGCGACCGGGTGTTCCCAGCTCGGCCCAAAGGAAGCTAAGCTTACTTACCACTAGCAGGACTGCTGCACTTCCGGGCCGCAGCGGCGCTCCGAAGGGGGATTCATGAGTATCGCAGAACGGGACATTCGGCCGTCGGCAGTGGCCGCGAAGGGCACCGGACGCGGTCACCGGATGCGCAGCTTGCGGGCGGCCGCCGTCTCCCGCCGGTTTTCGCAGCCGTCGGCAGCCAACGGGACGGGTCCCGGAGCCGCCGCAACCGCTGAGACTACCGAGCGGCACCTGCTCGTCCGCGGCCGGCACTACGCCAGGCACGCGTCCCAGATCGACGCGTTGCGCCAGCAGGGCCTATTGACCGAAGCCGTGGAACTGGCCCTGGAATGCGTGGAGGCCGCGGAACTGGATTCACTCGCCTCCGCCGGAGCCGCGCCCGCGCCCCCGCCGGCGCAGATCACCTGGCAGGCAGCCCAGGTCTTCCGCAGCTTGGGCAGGTACGACGCCGAGATCGCTGTCCTGGAGCGCTGGCTGCTGCAGGTGCCCGACGCCGAGAAGAGCAAGGACCACTGCGTCCGGCAAATCAGGTGGCGGCTCGCCCATGCCACCGAGCTGCGCCGGAGGCAGCTGTGGCACCTGCTCTGAGCCGGTACCGGACCGCCGCGGCGGCCGTGCACGGAGGAGCCGCGGCGGCCAGCAAGACAGAATGGCCGTTCTGCGCGTACGATCGGGGCAACGGGAACCCGGTTGCAAGCGAAGAAGCCGCTCGGCGCCGGACACCGCAATCATCGGAGACCACTGTGTCCATCTCCTCCCGCCGCAGCGTGCGGCCATGACCGATCTGCTTCACGACCCGGCGTCCGCGGACCACGCCGTTGGCTATTCTTCTTCCTGCGATCAGGCGCTCGCCCCTGCTTCGGTGCCATCTTTCTGCGCGGCGGACGTCCGTGCCCGCGAGGTGTGGCTCGCTGCCGCGGCGCTGGAAGGCGCCGACTTCCAGCGCGACCAGGCCCAGCGGCTGCTGGTCGACTGCCTGCAGGCGGCACTCACCTCCGGCAGCCGGCTGCAGGACCTCGCTGAAGCGTCCGGGCTCACCCCGGTGGAGATCCTGGCCGTGACCGGTTCCTCGGCCATGCTGCTCAGCCCTGAGCAGACCCGGCGCAGCTGACGGCGGCGGCCGGCCCGCGGGCCCGGATCGGCAGTCGGGTGTCGTCAAAGGCTCCAGTGCTGGTCCGCCGGGCTCCGACCCAGCAGGTCCAGGATGCCCTCAGCGGGCAGCGGACGGCTGAAATAGTAGCCTTGGGCGCTCTCCGCGCCCAGGCGCCGCAGCTCCTCCGCCTGGCTGCGGTTCTCGATCCCCTCGAAGACTGCTTCCAGGCGGCAGGCGCGCACCAGCTGCAGGATGGCCGTGAGGAACGCGCGCTGCTGGGGGTCCTGGGCCGGTTCGCCCAGCAGCGACCGGTCGATCTTGACCTTGTCGACAGGCAGGCGCCGCAGGTAGCTGATCGAGGAGTACCCGGTGCCGAAGTCGTCGATCTCCAGCCCGACCCCGAGCTGGCGCAGCCCCAGGATGGAATAACGGTCGAGTTCGGTGCCGCCGACGAACACCGATTCCGTCAGCTCGAGGATGAGGTTGGCCGGCTTGATCTCCGCGCTGCGCAGCGCCTTCCAGATGTCATCGACGAATTCAATGCTCTGCAGCTGGAACGGTGAAATATTGATGCGCACGGAGAACCTCTCGTCGAGCTCAAGCGCGTCCTTCCATCCCCTCAGCTGGGCCAACGCAGTGCCGATGACCCAGCGGCCGAGTTCGGCGACGACGCCGATTTCCTCCGCCACGGCGATGAACTCGTCCGGCATGATCAGCCCGCGGTCCGGGTGCTGCCAACGCACCAGCGCCTCCACCCCTTCGATGCGCCCCGTCGCCAGTTCAATGATGGGCTGGTAGTGCAGCACCAGCTGGTCCTCGCTGATGGCCCGCCGCAGTTCGACAGCAAGCATATTGCGCAGCTGCTGGGCGTGCAGCATGAAGGGCTCGAAGACCTTCACCTTGGCGCTGCCCTCGGCCTTGGCCGCGTACATCGCGACGTCCGCTTCCTGCAGGAGCTCCTGGGCGCTTTGCCCGCGTTCGGCCATTCGCAGCCCGATGCTGGCGCGGCAGACGATGTTGCGGTGCCCCACCTTGAGGCCACCGTTCAGGGCGTTGAGGATCCGCTCGCCCACGTTCATCGCCCCGGCGAGGGAGGCTCCGGGGATCAGGATGGCGAATTCGTCACCGCCCAGCCGCGCCACGACATCCGTTTCGCGGGCGCTTTCCCGCAGTCGTTCAGCGACGCCGGTGAGCACCTGGTCCCCGGCGCCGTGGCCATGGCTGTCATTGATGCCCTTGAACGAGTCGAGGTCGACCATCAGCAGCGCCGGCGGCGGTCCCCCTGCGGCCGCGGCCGCCAGCTCCCGGTCGATGGCGGCGAGCAGCGCGGCGCGGTTGGCCAGGGACGTTAGGGCGTCCGTCATGGCCATGCGCTCCATCTCGCGGTGGGCCTCCCGCAGCAGCGCCGTGCGCGATTCGACTCTCGCTTCCAGTTCCTCGTACACCAGCTGCAGGTCATCGGCGAGAAGGTTGATTCCGGTGATCACGGCGTCGATCTCATCGCGCGCGGCCGAAGGCTTCACCCGGCAGCGGAGGTCGCCGGCGGCGAGCCGGATGATGCCGTCGAGAAGTTCGCCCAGCCGGGGGTCGGACACCGAGTTACCGGGCACTCACGTGCACTTTCAGCCAGGCGCGGGCGTCGGCGTCGGAACTGAAGTAGCGCGCCGGGAAATTGGAGACCTTCTCGCCGAAGAGGAAGTGGCCGAGCACCCGGTCGACGGCGGTGCGGCCCCGCACCGCGCAAGCGGCAACACCCGTCATGGTCGCAGCGACGCGCCGGGCATCCCGGCTGATCGAGGCCACCCCTGTCACGTCCAGCAGCACGGCTGCGGGCGCTCCCGCGGTGAGCTCGAAGATTTCCACGGTGGCTTGGATGGCTTGGTCCTCGGTGATGTCGATGCCGGCAGGGAGGGTCACCTCAACGATCCCGTCCGCCGAGCGCGAAACGGCAATGCGCGCACTGTCCCGGGCGGCCGGGACGAGCCCTTCCAGCAACGGCGGGCAGCCGCCCGCTCCCTGTTCCCCCGGTGTGCCCGTGGCCAGCTCGGTAATCGCCATGCGCCTCACATCACCCCAGCATGCCGGCGTGTCCGTGTGAACGCCGGTCCGTTGCCTCCGGTCCGCATGAGTGGCGTGGACCGGAGCTTTCCGATAAATCTACATCTATTAACCCCTGAAAATGCAGTGCGCTGCCATTTCCTCCAGCATATGTCGTAAATAGCTGAGGGAAGGCCGTCATTTCCAGCGCCTGGCGCTTCCGGCCAGAAATTGGGAATATCCGACTAACGATGCGCTGGAGCACAGCGCCTGATAAGCGAGCAAAAACCCGAGGTAACCGAACCGGTTTTTCCTTACACTCAGCCCGAGCGGGCCGAATACCTTGCGGGACTGATAATGCCGCAGGGCACCGTAAACGATGAGGGTGACAGGCAGGACACTAAGCGTCCAGACCGAGACGACCGCCGGAATTCCGATCAGGAACAGCGCCAACCCCGGCAGCCACACCAGCACGTATCCGATATCCAGCAGCGGTATCAGCAGATCGAGTCCGGCCACGAACTTCGTCAGGCCGCGGGCCTGCCGCCACGGCGGCACCGCCCGGATGCCTTCGAACATCCCCCGGGCCCACCGCGCGCGCTGGCGGAAGAAATGCCGTGTCCGCGACGGTGCGTCCGTGAAGGCCACGGCCGTCGGCTCGAACACCACACGGTTCCCGCCCTCCATCAGGCGCCAGGTGACGACGATGTCCTCACCAATGGCGTCGGGCCAGCCACCGATGCGAAGCAACTCTGCTGTTCGGTATACGGAGAACGCCCCCTGGGCCACCAGCGTGCTCTGGTAGAGACCCTGCATGCGCTTCACCCCGGCGATCCCCAGGTAGTAGTCCCATTCCTGCATGCGGGTCAGCAGGTTAGTGCGCGAGTTGCGTACGAGAACCGAACCGGCGACGGCGACAGTGTCCGGCAGGCTGGACTCAAGCCGGGAAATCAGCCGCTGCAGCGCCTCCCGGTGCAGGATCGTGTCCGCGTCCACCGTGATCACGTAGGGCGTGGTGACGTACGCCAGCGCCGCGTTCAGCGCATTGGACTTGCCGGGCTTCTCCTCGCGCACCACCCGCAACGGCACACCGGCGTCGGCGGCCGCTTCAAGAGCCCGCTGCGACGTGGCGTCCGTGGATCCGTTGTCGGCCAGGATGATGGCCACGGAACCGGAGTAGTGCGCGCCGGCGACGCCGCGAACGGTGGCCGCGATGCCCGCTTCCTCATTGCGGGCCGCAATGACGACGGTCATTGCGGTCACCGGGTCCTCGACCGCCAGCGGTGGCTGCCGGTCGAGGACCAGGGACATGGTCATCAACGCCACGATGAAGCCGGGCAGGTAGGCCGCCAAAGCCACCACCGTCCAGGCGGCCGCCGGACCAATATGGGGTGCCAGGTCCGCGACCCAAGGCAGCGAGATCCACACCGACACGCCGGTCCAGGCCAGCGCGAACAGCACGGAGAGCACCAACTTGGCGCTCACCCCGAGGTAGAACCGGCGCCGGCCCTTCCCGGGAACCGCACCTTCCACGGGAACCGCACTGGCCGCACCGACGGTCCCCGACGCCGTCCCGGCGCTCACTGCCGGCCCCCGGCCAGATCCCGGAGGCGGGCGAGGGTTTGGTCCCCGCAGTGCCGGAGCCGGCACAGGCTCTCGCGCGCCGCGGGGACGCTGTTGCCGCTGAGCAGATCTTCGAGGTCCGCCGCACGGCTTGCCAGTTCCGCCGCACCGATCATCTGGCTGGCCGCCCGCAGGCTCAGCAGGGCGTCCATGCCGCCTTCGGCGTCACCAGCATCTGCGGCGGCGCTGATCCGGTGAAAGCGCTGGCCCCACAAACCGGCAAAACTGGCGGCGAAATCCGCCACGGCGCCGGCGCCGACGTGCGCCTCGAGCCCGCGCATAACCCGAATATCCACGAGCGGCGGGGCGGTGATGCGCATCATTCTTCTTTCCACGGGCAATTCGACGGTGGAACGGGGGCGTTAACTGGAGGCCCCTTTCCTCATTTAGATCCTGCCGGTGGCACTTCAGGCTTTCCGCGGCTTCACCTCAAGTTCGGGGCAAAGTCAGGAAAAACTTTGTTCGGCCTATATGATTCGGAGCGGGTTTATGTCCCCGCGGCCACGCAGTGTGCCGCCGGGGCACGGCGCGGGGCCGGGACCCTAGGAAAGGACTGGCCGCGGCGTGACCGTGAACCGATGAAGACACTGGCGGCGCGCACACGCACACGGGGGCAAGCGGAAAAGGCCGGCCTTGGCGCGCTGCAACTGGTGCGGCCCCGGCCCGTGCGCGGGTTCCACCCCAGCACTTTGGATGCCTCCCGCGGACACGCGGCCCTGACCACCGCCCTCATGCTGGTGCTGGGGGGATCCTGCATCGGCCTGTCGACTTTCCTTCCTGCCGGTCCTTTTGATGCGCGCAGTGTCGGCACCATCCGGCTGCTGTCGCTGACGGCGGTCCTCGCCGGCCTGCTCGCCGCACTCCTGCGGTCGCGGTTCAACCGGATGAGCCACCACCTGCTCCTGTTGCTGGCCTCTGGACTGATCCTGGCCAGCGTCGTCGCCGCCGGGAGCGCCTCAGCGGCCCTGCCGATGGCTTCCCTGTTCATCGTGGTAACCCTTCACGCGTTCTACCTGCTGCCCGCCCGGCAGGCCGTCATCTATCCGGCGATTTCACTGGTCCTGGGCGGCTGGGCGCTCTGGTCCAATCCCGGGGTGGGGGCCAGCCAGCTCTGGATCCGTTCAGGCGTCGGCGCGTCCGTTGCCTTCATCGCGTGGTGGCTGGTCCGGGGGGCGGCTGCGGCCGAGCAGGACCACCTGACGAAGCTGCCCAACCGGCGGGGGTTCGAACGCCTGCTTGGCGAACAGATGCTCAGGCATGCTGCGAACGGGCAGCTCTGCGTGGGCCTGCTCGATCTTGCTTCCGCCGGCCGCAACCCAGCCAGCTACGGCGGCACCGAGGGACGCGAAAACTTCGTCCGCGCCGTGGACCGCTGGAGACGGTCCCTGCCGGCGTCAATAGTCCTCGCGCACCTCGGCGGCTCCGAGTTCGCCCTGCTGGCCCCGCGCCGGTCCACCGAACAGGTCGCGGCAATGCTGGCGAAGGTCAACAGGACGGAAGCGCCGAACATGGTGTGCACCGCCGGGCTGACAATGCTGGAAGCACCCGAGGGGAGCGAGGACATCCTGCGCCGCGCCGGGGGCGCGCTGCACCTGGCCCGCCGCGCCGGCCACGGCGAGATCCGCAGCCACGCCCTCGCCTACGCGTCAGTGACGAACGTCCGGCGGTCCCTGGAACGGGACGAGTTCAGCATCGTCTACCAGCCGATCGTCGACGTGCGCACCACCACGGTGGTGGGCGCCGAGGCGCTGGTGCGCTGGAACCACGGCCTGCGCGGCTCCATCGCGCCGTCCGAGTTCATTCCGCAGGCGGAACTGGAAGGTTCCATCGAGGAACTGGGCCGGTGGATCATGCACCAGGCCGTCAAGGAGGCTGCCGCCTGGGATGCCGGAGAGGACGCCGGCCGGCAGCGCTACGTCAGCGTCAACGTCTCCGGGCGCGAACTGCGCGACCCGGGCTACACCACGATGGTGCTTGGAGCCCTGCAGCGCTACCGGTTGCCCCCCTCCCGGCTGCGCCTGGAAGTGCTCGAGAGTGAGTACGGGGCCGCGTCGGAGACTTTCCGAAGCACCGTCAGGGAGCTCAAGGGCGCCGGGGTGCGCATCGCCGTTGACGATTTCGGTGTCGGATACTCGAGCCTGGACCGCATCACGAGCGTGCAGGCAGACATCCTCAAGATCGACCGCAGCTTCATCGCCGGGATCGGCCACGAGGACGACACCGCGCCGCTGCCTGCGACCATCATTGCGCTCGGCAGGTCGCTGCTGCTCGACGTCGTCGCCGAGGGCGTCGAGACCGTTCAGCAGGCCGAGTGGCTCAAGCGCCGGCGCTGCTACTTCGCGCAGGGCTTCCTGTATTCGCAGCCGGCACGGGCGGCGGATTTCGCGGAGATCTGCGCGCGCATCGAGGCCGGCGTCTGACCTGGCTGGCCAGGAACCGGCGGAAGCGGGCATTTTTTTGGGGAGGACCGCCGGTCCTCCCCATTCGTTTTCAACTTCTTTGTTTGTCGACCTGCCGGATGTGCTCCGGCTTCAGCGTGCTGGCCGGATCAGGCGGCGAGCGCCGGGGCGGAGTAGCTATTCTGCAGCCGCAGCAGTGCGGCCTTGGCGCCGGCGATGTGGCGGCGTGCTTCGGCGACGGCGTCGATCGGATCGTAGGCGGTGCAGGTCTCATCGAAGAGCCAGTCCGAACGGAGCCGCTCCTGGGCCTTCTCCAGCATGAAGAAAGCCTTGTCGCACACGTTCTCGAACTCCACTGCGGTCATTACCCCGAACCTTTCCGTCCTGCCGGTTTTTCCTGCTACAGCGATTCTGTCCAACCAACTGCGGGGTTGCCTGCAGTTGTCTGCAGGATTTCCTTAAGTTCTCCGGCGGTTCCTCAAGTCCGCGGCGCAGGGCGCTTCACCGCGTTCTGGCCGGGTGCGGATCGTTGCGCTGGACCTTGAAGCAGCCGCCGTTGTGGGTGCCCAGGTCAATGAACCCGCCGTCGTCGAGGAGCTGGATGGTGAACCGACTCGCATCCATCCGGCCGGCCACGAATTCATGGATCCGGGTTCGGGCGGCCAGCGGACCGGACGACGGCATCCGCAGGTCCGGGACGTTCCAGTCGCTGCCGATGTGCGTGAAGGACACCAGCAGGGAGCCGGCGTGCCTGTCCTGATGGTTCATGAGCTTCCCCCTGCGTCGCCCGGGATTGTTCCCGTGGAGGAATAGTGCATCGCCGCGCGCAAGATTCACCGACTGAAAGGGCAAGCCTTCCTCAAGACGGCGCGCCGCAGCCGCAATTCTGCTCGAAATTCGCTAGAGCGCGGGCCGGGTGGCGGGCCTTCCGTCGACCCACCCGATGGGCAGGTCAAGGTCGTTGACCGACTGCGGCGTGAGTGTGTTCTGGCTGCCCAGCACCGCGAGCGCGTCCGCGCGCGCTGCCCAGCCGACCTTCCGGACCCAGATGACCGTGTCCGTCGGCTTGCGGGTCGCGTCGACTGCCAGCCATACCTGGTCCGCCTGCAGGTCCGTCAGCGCGGAGGCCTGCAGGCCGCCGTCGGCGGCCAGGCCGAACGCCACGAAGACCGGTTCCCCGGAGAGCACGCCCGCCGCGCGGGCAGCGGTCAGCCCCGTGCGGCTGACCAGGTGCTCGACGCCCGGTACCCGGTAGGACCCGGCGGTGCACACTGCGGCGGACCCGCGGGCATCCGCCATGCTGCGCGCAGTCGCCAGGGCGTCCGCACCGATGCCCACCACCATGACGGCGTCGCCGGCCGCGCCGAGCGGCACCGGGACCGCTCCCGCGGGTGCCGGGTCCTGTCGGGTGGTGCTGGTCAGGCTGTCCAGCACGGCCGCGAAGTCGCCGGACTCCGTGGAGACCTTCGGGCGGGACACCTCGTGCATCGCTGCCTCGGCGTCGTCGGCCTCCCGCAGCAGGGCGGCCACCCCGGCCCGGTCCGGGATCCGGTGCGCTGCCGAGCGCCGCCCGCGGCGGGTGTCGGGCTGCTGCGCACCGGACTCCTGCGTACCGGTCGCCTGCCGGGGTGCCGGGGTGTCCGGGATTTCAACAGTGATCTCAAAGAAATGGCGCGCAAGGAAACCGGCGATGCCGCCCTCGGTGACTTTCTCCGCCGCCACGATGCGCGACCCGCTCGGGTAGTCGTTGAAGACCTTCCATTCGAGGCCTTCGAGCGTCTCGCCCCTAAGCTGAAATCTGGTCGGCACTTCGCACTACTCCTACCGTCTCGATCGGCACATTGGCTGCTGTCGCTTCCTGGTAGGAGAGCACCGGCAGGCCCCCGGTCTGGGCGGACACGAGCCGCCGGATGGCAGGCCGCAGCGCCGGAGCGCAGACCAGGACAGCATTGCGGCCGGCGGTCTCCGCCGTCGCCACCGCCTCCTTGAGCGAGGACAGCACTGCTTCGATCCGCGTCGCGTCCATGACGATCTGGGTGCCGCTTTCCCCCGGCCGCAGCCCCTCGAGCATTGACTGCTCCAGCAGCGGGTCGATCATGATGATGTTCAGGTTCTCCCCGTCCAGATGACGGACCGCCAGGGCCGGTCCAAGCGCCGCGCGGGCCGCCTCGATCAGGCCCTCCGGATCGGTCGAGACCTTCCCGCGCAGGGTTAGCGCCTCGTAGATGCGCGGCAAGTCGTTGATCGGAACCTGTTCGGCGAGCAGGCCCTGGAGGACCCGCTGCACCTCGGCGAGGGTGAGCACGCCGGGAATGAGTTCCTCGACGGCGGAGGGACTGAGCTCCTTGACGCCGTCCGTGAGTACCCTGACATCCTCGCGGGTGAGCAGCCGCGAGGCGTTGTCGGTGACGATGCTGGACAGGTGGGTGATGAGCACCGAGACGCGGTCAATGACGGTGGCACCGGTGATCTCGGCGCTGTGCCGCATCTCCGCCGGGATCCACTTGCCGGCCAGGCCGAACACCGGCTCCACCGTGGGCGTGCCGGGCAGCGTCTCCAGCGATCCGCCCAGCGCCAGCACCTTGCCTGCGGGCGCGGTGCCGCGGCCCGCCTCCACTCCGGCGATCCGGATCGCGTAGGTGGACGCCGGCAGCTCGATGCTGTCGCGCGTGCGCACCGGCGGGATCACGACGCCGAGTTCCATGGCGATCTTGTGCCGCAGCGACCGCACCCGTCCCAGCAGGTCGTCGGCGGCGTCGGAGACGATGTCCACCAGGTCCGGCGCCAGCTGGATCTCCAGGGCGTGCACCCGCATCTGCTCCATCAGCTCCTCCACCGGGTCCCGCTCCGGCGCCGGCACGGCGGCCGCGTCGGCCACGGCTTTGGCTTCGGTGGCCTTGATCCGGCGGGAGGCGATGATCAGGCCGATGCCGATCAGGATGAACGGCAGCGGGGGCATGCCCGGGATCATCGCCATCACGATGGCGGCGATGCCGGCGATCAGCAGCGCGGTGCGGGACTGGGACAGCTGCGCGGACGCCGTCGTGCCCATGTCCGAGGAGGCGTTGGAGCGGGTGACGATCATGCCGGTGGAAACGGCCATCAGCAGCGCCGGGATCTGGGTGACCAGGCCGTCGCCGATCGTGAGGATGCTGTAGGTGTTCAGCGCGTCGGTGATCGAGAGCCCGCGCTGGAGCATCCCGATGCCGATGCCGCCCACGATGTTGATCGCGATGATGACGATGCCGGCGATCGCGTCGCCCTTGACGAACTTCGAGGCACCGTCCATCGCGCCGTAGAAGTCCGCCTCCGAGGAGACCTCGGCACGCCGCTCCTTGGCCTGCGTGTCGGTGATCAGGCCGGCATTCAGGTCCGCATCGATGGCCATCTGCTTGCCCGGCATCGCGTCCAGAGTGAACCGGGCCCCGACTTCGGCGACGCGCTCCGCGCCCTTGGTGACGACGACGAACTGGATCACCACCAGGATCAGGAAGATCACCGCACCGATGATCAGCGACCCGCTCACCGCCACCTGTCCGAATGCGTTGATGACGGCGCCCGCGTGCGCCTGGCCCAGCACCAGGCGGGTGGAGGCGACGTTGAGCCCGAGGCGGAAGAGAGTCGCGATGAGCAGCAGCGACGGGAACACCGAGAAGTCCAGCGGCTTCTGCACGAACATCGTGGTCAGCAGCGTGACCAGGGCCAGCAGGATGTTGATGATGATCAGCACGTCCAGCAGCGGCGCCGGGATCGGCACGATCAGCAGCAGGAGGATGCCGACGACGCCGACGGGTACGGCCAGCTTGGAGAGGTTGCGGTTCACTAGGCTGCCTCGGAGTTCAGGAAGGAGGTGGGCATGGTTTCAACGCGCTTGGTGCGGCGGCCGCGGGACGTCAGCGCGATCACGAAGGCCAGCACACGGGCCACCGCCGTGTAGAGCTCGACGGGGATCTCCTGGCCGATCTCGCAGGCGGCGTGCAGCGCCCGGGCGAGCGGGACGTCGCGCACCATCGGCACGCCCTTGGCGTCCGCTTCCTCGCGGATGCGCGCCGCGATCGTGCCGGCGCCCTTGGCCACCACGCGGGGCGCGGACTTTCCCGGCTCGTATTTCAGTGCGACGGCCAGGTGCGTCGGGTTCAGCAGCACGACGTCGGCGCCGGCGACGGCGGCAATCATCCTGTTCCGGCTCATCGCCAGCTGCCGGGAGCGGCGCTGGGACTTGATCAGCGGATCACCCTCGGTGTTCTTGGACTCGTCCTTGACTTCCTTCTTCGTCATCCGGGTCTTCTTCCGGTTGCGGCGGATGACGACGAAGACATCCACAGCAGCGAGGCCGAGTCCGGCGAACACCGCGAACTGCACGAGCGAGGACACTCCCCCGCCGGCTTCGGCCAGCAGGGAGGACACCGGAAGGCTCCCGCCGCCGAGGAGCACCGGCATCAGGCCCTGGATCACCGAGTAGAGCACCAGCGCCACCACCCCGGTCTTCAGCAGCGACTTCGCGCCCTGCCACAGGGCCTGGGTGCCGAAGGTGCGCTTGACCCCGGTGAGCAGGTTGAACTGTTCGAAGTGGCCTTTGAATTTCTTGGGGTGGATGTCGCCCTGGATCGCCGAGCCGCCCACCACGGCCAGGGCCACCACGGCCAGCAGCGGCGCCACCGTCCCGGCCAGGGATCCCAGCCCGGTGGCGAGCGCCTGCAGCGCGCGGGCAGGGTCCGGGTTGGCGATCACGGAGCGGACGGTGAGCAGCTGGTCCGTGGCCGCCGAGGACGCGGAGGCGATCGTGGATGGCAGCATCAGGGCGGCAGCCCCGACGCCCAGCCACGCAGTGACATCCTGGGACTTGCTGAGCTCACCCTTCGCACGGACGTCCTTCATCCGCTTCTGGGTGCCGGCTTCGGTCCGTTCCTGTGAGTCGGCCATCAGCGCACCCCCGTCAGCAGCGCGCCCGCCTGTTCGGCGAGGGACGCCACCACCCGCGGCAGGGCGGTGAAGGCAATCCCGCCGAGGGCGAGGGTGAGCATGATCTTCAGCGGGAAGCCCAGCTGGAAGGCGTTCAGCGCGGGGGCGACACGGGTGAGCAGGCCCAGCCCGACGTCGGCGAGGAAGAGCACCACCAGCAGCGGTCCGGCGATCTGGATCGAGGCCAGGAACATGCCCGTCACCGCGCTGACCATGGTGTGCGCCGGCACGGTGAGGTCCAGGCCGCCGCCGAGCGGCAGGGCCGTGAAGGTCCGGGTGAGGCCGCCGAGGACCAGCTGGTACCCGTCGGAGGCGAAGAGCAGCACCAGCGCGGTCATCTGGAACAGGCGCGTGAACTGGGCGCCGTTGATCATGCCCTGCGGGTCGAACGCCTGCGCCATCTGGAACCCGCCGAACAGGTCGATGAGCGAGCCGGCGGACTGCACCGCTGCGAAGACCAGGTAGACGAGGAAGCCCAGCGCGGCGCCGGCCACAATCTCCAGGATCAGCGACAGCACGAAGCCGCCAAGGTCCTGCGACTTGTAGCCGTGGGTGACCACCGGGGAAACAGCCAGCGCCAGGCCGACCCCGAGGATGCCCTTGATCTGCAGCGGGATGGCGTTGTGCGAGAACGGCGGGGCGATGACCAAGAAGGCCACCATGCGCACTCCGGCGAGCATCACCGCCTCCAACCAGGCCTGGTCCAGGGGGATGTTCATGCTCAGGCCCCGCTCAGCAGGGACGGGATCTTCTGGAACAGGGCGTTCGTGAAGTCCACCATTTCGCTGATCATCCAGTGGCCGGTGATCAGCAGCACGATCGCGACGGCGGCGGCCTTGGGCACGAAGGAGAGCGTGACCTCCTGGATTTGGGTAATGGACTGGATCAGCGAGATGGCGAACCCGACCACGAGGGCCGTGATGAGCACCGGCGCGGCGAGCTTCGCGGCGGTGAGGAGGGCCAGCAGGCCGATGTCCATGAGCGCGTTGGTGTTCATCAGCCGCCCTTGTAGCTCTGAATCAGGGAGGTGATCACCAGGCCCCAGCCGTCCACCAGGACGAACAGCAGGATCTTGAACGGCAGCGAGACCATCACCGGCGGGAGCATCATCATGCCCATCGACATCAGCGCGGAGGAGACCACGATGTCGATGATGAGGAACGGGATGAAGATGACGAAGCCGATGATGAAGGCCGCGCGCAGCTCGGAGATCATGAACGACGGGATCAGCGTGGTCAACGGGACCGACGCCACGTCCTTGGGGTTCGGCATGCCCGCCGAGCGGGTCATCAGGGCGATGTCCTCCTGCCGCGTGTGCGCGGCCATGAAGGCCTGCAGCGGCTTGGAGGCGGCCTGCACCGCGGCGTTGAAGTCGATGTGCCCGTTCAGGTAGGGCTGGACGGCGTGGGTGTTCACGTCCCCCAGCACCGGGCCCATGATGAAGAAGGTCAGGAACAGGGCCAGGCCGGCGAGCACCTGGTTCGGCGGGATGTTCGGCAGCGCCAGCGCGTTGCGGGTCATGGCCAGCACCACGAAGATCTTGGTGAACGAGGTGAGCATCAGCAGCAGCGCGGGCGCCACCGAGAGCAGCGTGATGCCGATCAGGGTCACCACCGCGGAGGAGGGCTTGCCGTCCGCGCCGTTGATCTGCAGGTTCAGTCCGCCGGCGGGTGCGGTGGCGGGGGCGGTGGGAACGGCCGGGCCGGTCGGCGCCGTCGGACCGAGAGGGTCCGCGTGGCCCGCGGCGGAGGTGAGCAGCAGGATCGCGGCGGCGGCGAGCAGGGCCAGCAGCGCCAGGACGGCGAAGTGCGCCGCCCGGTGCAGCGGGGCGTGCGTCTTCACCCGCGCAGTCCCTTCCGCAGCGCCTCGCCCGCCTGCTTCCAGGTCGCCGGGGACAGGATGGATCCGTCCAGCGGTGCGGCCGGGGAGCCGTGCCGGGGTGCGGGGCGGTGCCGCAGGGCGGCGCGGGTGCCCTCGGCTGCGGCGTCGCCGCCCTCCCCTGCACGCTCGCGCACGGTCGTCCTTCCCGCCAGCGCCTTGGCGAACGCGACGGCGGAGGGCTCGGGCACCGCTTCGAGCACCCGGGCCGGTGCCGGGGCGTCTTCGGTGTGCAGCACGTTCACGGACTGTTCGGTGACGCCGAGCAGGAACCGCTTGCCGCCGGAGTCGACGACGACGATGGACGCCTTCTGGCCGACCCCGCGCCGGGAGACGACGGTCAGCGGGTCCCCGGGCCGTGAGCCGCGCTGGGCCCGGGTGACGCGCCGCTGGACGATCCAGAGCACAGCGACCACCGCGCCCAGCGACAGCAGGACGCGGACCGCGAGCAGGAAGGTATCCATTTAGCCGACGCCTTCGACGACGTCGAGGATCTTCGTGATGCGCACCGCGTAGTCCTGGTCGACGACAACGACCTCGCCGTGGGCGATCAGCCGGCCGTTGAGCAGCACGTCCGCCGGGGCGCCGGCGGAGCGGTCGAGTTCGATCACTCCGCCGGGCTCCAGGTCGAGCACGTCCCGCACCGAGAGCCGGGTGTGCCCGATCGCGACCGTCAGCGCCATTTCCACGTTGTGGATGCGGCTGAGCTTGCCGGAGGCCAGCGAGGACATCCCCGCCGCGGACGGCGAGGACCCCTTGACGGTGCCCTGCTCCCGGATCCGCAACGCGAACCAGCCGGCCGTCGACCCGGCCGAGATGAGCTCGAAGACGACGGTGCCCGGGTCGTTGAAGAGGGCGAAGGCGTCCTCGGTGCGGGACTCGCCCAGCACGCCGGCGCCGAGCACGGCGGCCGCCGCCTCCAGCGCGGGGCGCAGCACGTCGGCGGAGGAGACCAGCGGCGAATCGGTCCCGGCGGCCGCGCTGAGCACCGTGGTGTCGACCAGGGCGACGGCGAGATCGGCCGAGAGCGCGCCCACGAACGTGGCGGTGACGGCCTGGCCGACCTTGCCGGCCACGGAGGCCCGGTCCGCGAGCACGGCGCTGCCGAACGGGACCGGCGTCGGCAGCTGCTCGGTGAGCGCGCTGACGGCGGAGTTGTGCAGGGCGGTGTTGGTGCTCATCGGGTCTTCTCCTCGGTGGTGACAATGACGGCGGCCAGCCGCGAACCGTTGGTTCCGGCCGAAGCCTGGGCCAGGCGGTGGCCGTCCACGGTGACGTCGAACGGGTGGTGGGTCGGGTGCGGCAGCGCCAGCACGTCACCCACGGCCAGGTTCAGGATCTCTGCCGGCTTCACGACGGCCGGCGTGAGCTGCAGGGATACGTCGACCGGGACGCTGCCGAGCTGTTCCCTGATCAGATGCTTCGCGTCCGCGGCGCTGGCGGTGCTGTTGGCCGGGCCCAGCTGCGGCATCAGCACCTCTGCCGGGACGGCGATGGTCGCATCGGCGGCCGCCTCGCCGACGGTGACGGTGAAGGTGGCCACGATCATCAGGTCCGACGGGGCGGCGGCCTGGGCGAACTGGGAGTTGTACTGGATCGCGCCGACGCTCACCGCCCGGGAGAGCAGGGAGCCGAAGGAGTAGCGCAGGTCCTCCAGCGCGTCCTCCATCAGGCGGCGCACGAGCCCCTGCTCGATCGGCGTGAAGGGCCTGTCCGGCACGGGCTGGCCGCTGTGCCCGCCGAGCATGTTCACCACGAGGGTCAGCGCGGCCGGGATGGGGAACTGGATGACGCCCTTGGCGTCCAGCCCGTCCACCGTGCACAGGACCATCGCGGTCGTGGAGGGCAGCGAGGCTGCGTAGTCGTCGTAGGTCTGCATCAGGACCTGCTCGGAGGTGACCTGGGTCTTGACCCGGACCTTGGCGGTGAGCTGGGTGCCCCACTGGCGGGCGAAGGTTTCGAACGCCATTTCCAGGACACGGCTGTGCTCGCGGGCCAGGGTGGTGGGGCGGCTGAAGTCGTAGACCTCGACCGAGCGCTGCGGCTTGGCGGCCGACGCGGCCGGCACACCGGGAATTACTGTCACAACAGCCACTTTCGGTTACTGACGGATTGCTGGGGGCGAACGGCTAGCTGCCGCTCTTGAGGACCTGGGGTATCAGGGCGCGGATCCTGTCCGGCTGGCCGGAGAGGATGACGACGTCGACGCGGCGGTTCTCCTCGTGCTCGGCCTCGGTGCGGTCCTGGTTGACCAGCCGCGCCGAGCCGTAGCCGATAGCGCCGATGCGCGGGCCTGCCACGCCGCCGCGTTCGACCAGATAGCGCAGCACCGCCGTCGCCCGCGCCGAGGACAGTTCCCAGGTCGAGGGGTAGGACGTGATCAGGTTGGCGGCGTGGCCCTCGACCGTGATCTGTTCCGGAATCGGGGCGATCACCGGCGAGATGGCGGCGAGGATGCTGTTCGTCTGCGGGGTGAGCACGGGGCTGTCCGGCTGGAAGTAGGACTTCGAGCCCACCAGCTTGGCGGTCAGGCCGCGCTGGTCGATGACGAACTGCACGGTGCCGGCGAGGCCCTTGGCGGAGAGGTTCTTCGCCATCTTGTCCCGCAGGGCGGTGAGTTTATCGGCTTCCTTCTTGGCCAGCTGCAGGTCGTTGAAGCCTTCTTTGTCCTGGTTGGCCTGCTCCGGCGGCACCACCACGCCCTTCGCGGTGTCGATCTTGCCGACGTTCACCGCCCCGAACCCGGTGGCCAGCGAGTTCTTCAGCTGCTGGTACTTGGTCTGGTCCACCGTGGACATGGCGTACAGCACGATGAACATGCACATCAGCACGGTGACCATGTCCATGTACGAGGCCATCCAGCGCTCGTCGACGTGGTGCTCCTCGAGCTTGGCCCGGCTCCGGCGGCGGGGCCGGGCGCTCATGCCGCGGCCTCCAGCGGGACGGCCGGTGCTTCCTTGGCGTCCTTGCCCTTCGTGCCGGTCTTGAGCTTGTTCGCCGGCACCATGGCCTTGAGCCGTTCGCGCAGCAGCAGCGGCTGGCTTCCGGCCTGGACGGCCAGCACGCCCTCCATCAGCAGCACCATCCGGTCCACCTCGAGGTCGGAGATCTTCGCGATCCGGTCCCCGATCGGCAGCCACATGAAGTTCGCCGAAAGCAGGCCCCAGAGCGTGGCCACGAAGGCGCTGGCAATCATCGGCCCGAGCTCGGCCGGGTTGGAGAGGTTTTCCAGCACGTGCGTCAGGGACACCACGGTGCCGATGATGCCGACAGTCGGGGCGTAGCCGCCGAGGGACTTGAAGAACTTCGAGGAGGTGTGGTCCGACTTGGTGCGGGAGGCGATTTCGTCCTCGAGCATCATCCGCAGTTCCTCGCCGTCAGTGCCGTCGGCGATGTTCTGCAGGGCCCCGCGCAGGAAGGGGTCCTTGCTTTCCTGCGCGTCCGCTTCCAGGGCCAGCAGCCCCTCGCTGCGGGCCTTCTCCGCGAGCGAGACGATCTGGTCAATGCTCTCCTGCGGCGAGGTGGTCCTGCCCTTGATGGCGACCGGCACGGCTTTGAACGCCTCGATGACGTCCTTGAGCGTGGACCCCGCGATGCCGACGGCGATGGTCGCGCCGAACACGAGCACCATCGGCGGCGGCAGCAGGATGGTGGCGACGCTGGAACCCTCGAGCGTGATCATCCCGAAGAGGGCGCCGAACGCGAGGAGGATTCCGATGATTGTTGCTGGATCCATGGCTTACTTTCTGGGGGCCAGCCGGACAGCTGGGTCGCTCTGGTGACGGGCCAAACCGATCACATAGGCACGGTAGCGGGCGATCCGCTCGATCACTTCCTCCATGGTCTCGGCCACGATGTACGTCGAGCCGTCGGCCAGGTGGAGGGTGGTGTCCGGGCTGGCGTGGATGCGCTCGATGAGGTCGGGGTTGATCGCAAACTCTCTGCGGTCCAACCGGGTCACAACGATCATCAAGACATCCTTGGTCAAGGGACGGCCACAGTTTGGCCGTCTCCCTCCACTGTCGGCAGCCCCGGCCGCTTCGTTAGCTGCCGGGGGCTGCCGGAATCAGCTAGCGCTTCAGGTCCACGAGCTCCTGGAGCACCTGGTCCGAGGTGGTGATGATGCGGGCGTTCGCCTGGAAACCGCGCTGGGCCACGATGAGGTTGGTGAACTCCTGGGACAGGTCCACATTGGACATTTCCAGCGAGCCCGCGTTGATCTCGCCGAACCCGGCAGCACCGGCGGTCCCCAGCACGGGGGCGCCCGAGTCGGCGCTCACGCGGTACTCGGAATCGCCGGCCTTCTCCAGGCCGCCCGGGTTGGTGAACTTCGCCATCGCGAGCTGGGCCACGGCCTGCTTGGCGCCGTTGCTGAAGGAGCCCATGATGGTGCCGTCCTTGGCAACGCTGAAGGACTCCAGGGTGCCTGCCGCGCGGCCGTCCTGGCTGTCGATCGACACCGAGGTCATGCCGGTGAAGCCTGTCACCTTGGAAAGGTCGACGTTGACGCCGCCGGTGGTGAGGGATCCCCCGCCGGTCAGGGCGCCGTTGGTGAAGGTCAGGGAGGTGCTTGCGCCGTCCTTGCCGGCCACGTCCCACCCGGTGGCGGTTCGGGTGAAGGTCAGGTCCAGGCCGGTGGCGTTGCCGCTGCCGTCGTAGATGTTGATCTGCCGGTCCAGCACCGCTCCGGCGGCCGCGTCCGCGGGCACGTTGCCCGAGACGGTGGCGCGGGTGGTGGCCCTGGCCGGCGAGACGGCGGTGGAGGACACCGAAAGGCTTCCCACCGGGCCGCCGGTCTGCACCACACCGTTCACGGCGGTCCAGCCCTGCAGGACCGCGCCGTCGGGCGTGACCAGCTGGCCGTTGGCGTCCAGGTTGAAGTCCCCTGCGCGGGTGTAGAGCTGCTGGCCGCCGACGTTGACGGTGAAGAAGCCGTCACCGGAGATCATCAGGTCGGTGGCCTTGCCGGTGGCCTGCGCGGAGCCCTGGTTGAAGTTGGTCACGATGCCGGCAACCTGGACACCGAGGCCGACCTGGGCCGGGTTGGTGCCGCCTGAGTTCCCGGTCGGCGCGCCGGCGCCCTTGGTGAGCTGGGACAGCGTGTCCTCGAACTGCACGGAGGAGGATTTGAAGCCGGCCGTGTTGACGTTGGCAATGTTGTTGCCGGTCACGTCGAGCATGGTCTGGTGCGAGCGGAGGCCGGAGATGCCGGAGTACAGGGAGCGGAGCATGGTGCTGCCTTTCGGTGGGCGGGACGGAGGTTACTGGTGGACGCCGGTGAGGGCGTCGAGTGCGATGCTGGTGCCGTTGACGGTGACCTGCGGGGTGGATCCCGCGTAGGAGACCGACGTGGCGGTGCCGGTGGCGGCGGCGCCGTCCGGCCCGGTGTAGCTGACGGTTTTGCCGATGAGCGCTGCGGCGGCGGAGCGCATCTGCAGGGAGAAGTCCTGGGTGGAGGTGGCGGACAGGTCGGTGAGTTTCTGCATTTCGGCCAGCTGGGTTGTCTGCCCGATCATCGCGTTCGTGTCCATCGGCGAGGACGGGTCCTGGTTCTTCAGCTGCGTGACCAGCAGGTTCATGAACATGTTCCCGTCCATCACCTGCTTCGGGGCCGTGGTGGGCGCCGTGGAGGTCAGGCCGGCGGCGGGGGTGGTTGATTCAACCGGGGTAATGGTCATGGGTGCGTCCTTTCAGGCCATCACGTCGAGGATGGTGTCGGTGCCGTAGCTCCCGGGCCGGGACGGCTGTGCGTGGCCGGCAGCAGGAGGCGGCCGTTCACCGCGGGCGGCCGGATAACCGGCCTGGGCGGTGCGGGCGGACCCTTCGCGGTCCTGCGCGCCCTGCTGGTACCCCGGCTGGCCGCCGGAGGACAAGTCCAGCGTTGCCTGTGAGCCGGTGCCCGCCAGGTCACGCTTGAGGTCCGGAAGGATCTGCCGCAGCACATCGCGGCCGTCGCTGTTGGCCGCGATGAGTTCGATCCGCACATTCCCGGCGCTGATGTGTGCCTGTACCGTCACCGGGCCGAGATTTTCCGGGTTCACCTGCACGGTCAGCGTGTGGGTGCCCTCCGGTGCCCGTGCCATGGTGAAGACCGGGCGGGCGATCTGGGCGGCAATGCCGGCAGGAACCGCAACCGGGGTGTGCACGGGGTTCGCGGCCTGGGCGGGGGTGGCCGGGGCCGCAGGGGTCGCGGCCGCGACCTGGGCGAACTGCGGCGCGGCAGCCGTCCCGGGATCCTTCGCGGCCACGGCGGTCACGGTTGGCTCTGCCGCTGCCCTGCCCGGGCCCGCTTGCGGCGCGGGAGCAGCGGCAGCGGTCACGACAGCCGCGCCCGGCGTGACAGCCGCCGGCGCGAGGGCAGCGGACGCCGCCGGCGCGGGAGCAGCTACAGCTGACGACGGGCCCCCGGGGGCTGGCACAGCGCCCTGGCCAGCCGCCAGCGCAGCGCCGTCCTTGTCAGCAGGCAGTGCTGCCTGCACGGTGCCCTCTTTCGCGGGACCCTTGGGCTGCCGCCCGGTTGCGGCCACCGGACCAGGGGCCGAAAGGGCGACGGCGGGTCCGACGGCGGCCGCAGACGCGGCGGACGCGGCGGGATGAGCCGCCTGAGCGGTGGAAGCCTGAGCGTTAGAAGCGGGCGCAGCGGCCGCCTGAGCCGGGGCCAGTCCGGACACGGCACCGGCTCCAGATGTCGCCACGGCGGGCGTGGTTCCGGGCAGTGCCGCGGGCACGCGCCCCTGGGCGGCGGCTGCCGCCGGCGTCACGCCGGGTTGCAGGGAGCCCGCCGTGGTGGCCGCGCCCGGTGCCGCCCCCGCCGCCACGGTTTGCACGGCAGCGACGGCCGCTACGGCTGTCACGGACGGCTGCAAGAGCGACGGAACCTGCGGGAACGCCTGCGGAGGTACGCCTGACCCGCCGGCCTGGTCGGCCGCTGTCCCGGCCGTCTTGCCGTTGCCCGGCTTGTGCGGGGCCTTGCCGCCTGCCGGACCCTGGGCGGTGTCCGTGCCGGGCGAGGCCGCGATCGCGGCGAGGAGGCTGTCGCCGAAGCCGGCGGCGGAGCCGGTCTGGTCGGTTGTCTTCTTCGGGGCCGCCGGCGCAGGGGCACCGGTGAGGGCTGCGGGGATGTTCACAGGGCGCCCCCTGCGCTGAAGGAACCGCCCAAGCCGCCCAGCAAGGACGCGGAGGGCGGCGTCGCCGCTCCGCCGGTGGCCAGCGAAGCCTGCAGGCTGGAGAGCAGGTCGGTCACGGCGGACTGCGTTGCCGCCGGAGCCATCGACGCGCCGGCGGTGGCGGGGACCACCCGGACAATCTTGTCGGGCGTGAACCCGGCCGGTAGCTCGGCGATCTGCACGTTCTGGCCCGGGTACGGGGCGTGCAGGTACTGGTTGTTTCCCATGTAGATGCCGATGTGGTCGAACCCGTTCATGATCAGCAGGTCCCCCGGCTTCGCCTGCGAGAGCGACGGGATGGAGGTGCCCGCCTTGCTCTGCTGGTAGACGAGCCGGGGCACGTCGACGCCGAGGTCCTTGAAGACGCGCTGGACGAGGCCGGAGCAGTCGAGCCCGGTCGCCGGGTCGGTACCGCCCCAGACATACGGGACGCCGAGGTACTTCCGCGCGTCGTCGGCAACCGCCTGGCCGGTGGCGGATCCCGCGTCGACGGTCAGCTGCGGCGCGGCTGCGGCGAGCTTCTCGAGCTCGGTCATCGCCGGCCCGGTCACCGAAGCGGCGCCGGAGAGGCCGGAGTCAGCGACTGCACTGGTCAAACCTGCACTGGCCAAATCTGCACCGCTCAAACCTGCACCGCTCAAACCTGCACCGCTCAAACCTGCGCTGGCCGGGTCCGCAGTGGCCGCGCTGTCCTGCGCAGCCGTGAGCGCCTGCGCAAACGCCGTGCCGGTAGCCGCTCCTGAGGCGCCGCCGGAAGCAGTGGTGGTGGTCGCCGCAACGGACGGCGTCGGGTTGGCGATGTACGCGAACGCGGCCTGCAGCTGGGAGACCCGGCTGATCGTATCGGCGATGCTCATCGGGCCGCCTTCCGGTGTGCGCGCTGCCAGGCGCCGGAGGCAATCTCGTCCAGGGCGAGCTGTTCGGCGCGGAGTTCCTCGGCCGCGAGTTCGGCGGTGTGCTTGGTGTGCAGTTTTTCGAGTCCCACGGTCCGGGTGCGGGCTGCCTGGAAGGCCTCCTGCGCCCGGGCTGCCTCCGCCCCGGTTTGGTCCATGGCGGCCTGCAGCTCCGCAAGCATGCTGCGTGAGGAGGCGCGGGCAACCGACGCCATCCGCAGCGCGGTGGCGCCCGCCGCCTCGCTGGGGCTCTCCTCGAGTTCGGCACGGGCCGCGCGCTGGCGTGACCTGCTGGACTGGTGCCGGGCATTCGCGTCCGCGAGCGCCAGCGCCGCCTGGTCTTCTTCGAGCCGGCGCAGGCGCAGCAGTCCGGCGAGGGGGAAGTTCCGTGCCATCAGGCGGCTCCAAGGATTCGGGTCAGGTTCTCCAGCTGGTCCCAGGCCGCGGCGGCCGGGGACTGCTCGTCCATGCGCTGCTGCAGGAAGGCGTTGATCGCGCCTTCCTGGTCCAGGGCGGCGTCCACGAGCTGGTTGGTGCCGCGCTGGTAGGCGCCGACGTCGATCAGGTCCTGTGCCCGGCGCCGGGCTGCGAGCACCGTGCGCAGGGCCGAGGCCGTCCTGGTCCGCTCGGCGGAGTTGACCTTCGAGGCGACCCGGGAGATCGAGCCGAGGGCATCCACGGAGGGAAAGTGCCCGGCGACGGCGAGCGCCCTGTCCAGGACCACGTGGCCGTCCAGGATGGACCGGGCGGCGTCAGCGATCGGTTCGTTGTGGTCGTCGCCGTCGACCAGCACGGTGTAGAGCCCGGTGACCGAGCCTCTCTCGGCGGTGCCCGCGCGCTCGAGCAGCTGGGCCAGGATGGAAAAGGTCGACGGCGGGTAGCCGCGGGTGGCGGGCGGCTCGCCGACGGACAGGCCGATCTCGCGCTGCGCCATCGCCACGCGGGTCAGCGAGTCCATCATGAGCACGACGTCGGCGCCCCGGTCGCGGAAGGATTCAGCGATCCGCGTGGCCGTGAACGCCGCGCGCATGCGCATCAGCGCCGGCTCGTCGGAGGTGGAGACGACGACGATGGAGCGGGCCAGGCCTTCGGGGCCGAGGTCGTCCTCGAGGAACTCGCGCACCTCGCGGCCGCGCTCCCCCACCAGGGCGATCACCGAGACTTCGGCGTCCGTGCCGCGGGCGATCATGGACAGCAGCGAGGACTTGCCGACGCCGGACCCGGCGAACAGGCCCATGCGCTGGCCCTTGCCGATGGTGGTCAGGGTGTCCAGCACCCGCACCCCCACCTGCAGCGGCGAGTCGATCCGGGCGCGGTGCATGGCGGACGGGGTGTCGTTGTGCACCGGCACCATGCCGTCCTTGGCGAGCGGGCCCTTGCCGTCGATGGGCCGTCCCAGCCCGTCGAGGACGCGGCCGAAAAGGCCTGTGCCGGTGGGGACCATGGCGGCGCTGCCGCTGGTGCGGGCCGGGGACCCGGCCTTGATGCCCGTCATGCGGCCCAGCGGCATGCAACGGGCACCGGCGCGCGTGGTGGCGACCACCTCGGCTTCCACGCCCGGGCCCTCCCCCAGCCGGACCAGGTCCCCGATGGAAACGTCCAGGCCGTCCAGCTCGGCACCGAGGCCGACGACGGAGGTCACCGTTCCCACCCGTTCCGGGCGCCCGGCGGCAAGCGCGGCGGCGAATCTGTCGGCGCGGGGGCGCCACGCGGTGACGGTCATGCCCGGTCCTCCTGCAGCGCCGCGCGGACCCGGCCCAGAGCGGAGCCGATCCGCGCGTCGACGTAGCCGCTGGCGAACTCGGCCACGGCATCGCCGCGCTGCAGTGACTCATCGGCGGCGAAGGCCACACCGGCGCGCTGCAGCGTTGCCTGGTCCAGCACCGCCAGGTCGGCCGGGTGCAGGCGCACCGTGTGCACGCCCGGGGGCACCGGCTCCGCGAGCGCGCGGGCGACGGCGGCGCGGGCGGAGGTGTCCGCGTCGGAGAGTTCGTAGCCCAGGATGCTCTCGGCGAGTTCGAGGGCGGCGTCCACCAGCGTGTCCTGCGCGTACTCGACCACCGGCAGCACCGCGGCGTCCAGCGCTTCCGCGGCGGCGGCCAGCGAGGCGAGAACCCGGTCCGTTTTGGCCTGCAGGTGCCGAAGCATCGCGGCGTGCTCGGCCTCCATCTCGCTCAGCCGGGCGGCCTGTTCCGCGGTGGCGGCACGCAGACCAGCCGTGTAGCCGGCGGCGTGGCCCTGGGTGTAGCCCTGGGCGGACGGGGCCGGAGCCGCGGGGGCCTTCAGCACGGGGAAACGCGCCGCGGAGTAGGCCGCCTCAGTAGACAAGGTCATCGTCTTCGTTCCTGCGTACGGTGATGATGCCGGCGGATTCCATCTCGCGGATCTGCCGGACAATGTCCGCCCGGGCCTCTTCGACCTGCGAGGCGCGGACCGGACCGACGGCGGCGATCTCGGAGTCGAGGATCTCGCGGTTGCGCTCGGAGACGTTCGTGCGGATCACGTCCGTCACGGCCTCGGAGGCGCCCTTCATCGCCAGCGCCAGCATCGCCGGGTCGACGCCGCGCAGCACCTGCTGGACGTCGCGGCGCTCCAGCTTGACCAGGTCCGCGAAGGTGAGCATGCGGGAACGGATTTCCTCCGCCAGCTCCGGGTCCCGCTCATCCAGCGCCTCCAGGAGGGCACGTTCGGTGGAGGCGTCGGAGCGGTTGATGATGTCCACCAGCGGCTGGACCCCGCCGACCACTTCGGTCTGCTCCCGGTCGGACATGACCGCTCCGGCGCGGGACTTGAGGATCTCGGAGACGATGCCGATGGCTTCCGGGGTGGCGGCGCCCATCACGGCGATCGCCTGCGCGACGTCCGTGCGCACCGCGACCGGCAGCCCCGACATCACCGCGGAGGCCTTCTTGGTCTTCAGGTGCGCCAGCACCAGCGCGATGGTCTGCGGCAGCTCGCCGTCGAGCAGCGCGATGACCTGGTTCGGCTCGGCGTCGTCGAGAAACTCGAAGGACTTTCCGGCCATCGAGGAGGTCACCCGGTTCATCAGGCCGGCGGCCTTTTCGCTGCCGAAGGATGCCTCCAGCAGGCCCGCGGCGAAGTCCCGGCCGCCGCGCATGGCCGGCTTTCCGCTGACGGCCATGTTGTAGAACTCGCCGATCACCTCGGCGGCGACGTCGGGATCCACCCGGCGCATCCGCATGATCTCGGAGGAGACTTCCTCGGCCTCGGCCTCGGTGAACTGCTGCATCACGGCCACGGCCCGCTCACGGTTGAGCTGCATCAGCACGATCGCGACCTTCTGCGTGCCGGTCAGGGCTTCCGCGGTCCTCATACCGAGGCCCTGTCATCCATCATGCCGCGCAGGAAGCTCGCGGTCCTGTCCGGGTCCCCGGCTGCGAGGGCTTCGATCTGCGCCCGCTTCTGCTGGGTGTCGATGTCCTCCTCGGGCAGCGGCGGCAGCTCCATCGGGACGACCTCCCGCACCGGCATCGCCGGGACGGACAGGGCCACGGTCTCCGGTGCGGGCAGCGCGACGGTCGGTTCGAGCCGCTCCCCGAGGTCCACCAGTTCCCGGCTCTGGCGCCGGTTCTTGCGGGCGTAGAGGAACAGGGCCAGCACGGCCGCCAGCAGGACGGCTGCGGCAATGAGGATGTTCTTCCACAGCTCCATCGCGGCCTTGGCGTCGGCATCCGCCTTGGCCTGCGCCAGCGCCGCCTGGGCGTTCTTGGCGGCCGTCTGGTCGAAGGCGACGTTTTCGACCGTCACGACGTCGCCGCGGGCGGTGTTGATCCCGGCCGCGGAGGAGACGAGGTTCTGGATCTGGTTCAGGTTCGCACCGGTGTAGGCGGAGTTCACCGCCACGGACACCGTCTGGCGCTTGAGCACGCCGGCCGGAATGTTGGTGGTCTGCGTGGTCTTGTTGACCGCGTTGTCCTTCGTGGACTTATCCGACGTGTAGGTCCCGTTGCCGCCGCTGCCCGCTGACCCGGAGGCGCTGCCGCCGGGGACGGCGATGTTGTCCGGGCCCAGCACGCCGGCCGCGGGGCCGCCGGTGCCGGTGTAGGACTGCTTGTCGTTGGTTTCGCTCAGGGCCGGGGCGCTCGTGGGCTGGGTGAACGTCTCGTCCACCTTCGTGCCGGACTGCGGGTCCATGTCGGCGGAGACCGCCACCGTGGCGTTGCCGGGGCCCAGAACACGGTCCAGCATCGCCTGAATGTTGCCCGTCGTCGTCTTTTCGTAGTCGCCCGCCTGCTTGGACGCGCCGCCCACAGTGCCGACGCCGACCGCGGAGAGCGTGTTGCCCGAGGAGTCGACGACGGAGACGTTGGCCGGCGTCAGCCCGTCAATGGACGCCGAGGTCAGGTGCACGATGGCCTGCACCTGGTCCGCCGTCAGCGTCGTCCCGGGATTCGTCTCCACGAACACCGAGGCCTTCGGGTCCGCCTTGGTGGCCGTGAACACCGAATCCTTCGGGATGGCCAGCTTGACGGTGGCGAGCTTGACGCCGTCCATCGCGCCGATGGTGTTGGCGAGTTCGCCTTCCATCGCCCGCTGGTACGTCACGTTCTGCTGGAACTCGGAGGAGGTGACGCCCATGTTGTCCAGCAGCGAGTAGCCGGTGTTGGACTTGCTCGAGGGCAGGCCGGCTGCGGCGGCCTTGATCCGCTCCGCGTACACCTGGTCCTGCGGCACCATGATGGTCGCCCCGCCGTCGGTCAGCTCGAACTGAACGCCGTCGGTCTTGAGCTGGTCCGTCACCTTGGACGCGTCGGCGGCCTGCAGGCCGGAGAACAACGGCGCCATGGTCGGCTTGCCCAGCCAGGAGGTGAGGGCGATGCCGCCCAGCACCAGGCCGGCGACGCCGATGATCGCGATGGTCTTCTGGGCCGTGCTGAAGCCGGCAACGTACGCCTGCAGGCGGGCCAGCATTGCTTTGAGCTGCGGGGGCATCAGGCCTGCATCCTCATGATCTCGTTGAAGCCGTCGACGCCCTTGTTGCGGATCGCCGCGACGAGCTCAAGGGTGACCTGCGCGCGCGTGGCGGCGAGCGTGGCGGTGTGGATGTCGTCCAGGTTGCCGGTCACGGCCTTGACGGCCAGGTCGTTGGAGGTGGACTGCAGCTGCTGGACGTTGTCCACCGCGCTGGCAAGGCTGGACGCGAAGCCCGAGCCGTCAGTAGCCGGCGCAACCTGGACGGACGGCAGGTAGCCTGTCCCGGCCACACCCTGCACGGACCCGATCGCGGGGATGCTCATCAGGACTTTCCAATCTGCAGTGCTGCTTCATACGTGGTCTTGGCCCGGTCCACTACCGCGGCGTTGGCCTGGTAGCCGCGCTGCGCCATGATCAGCTGGCTCATCTGGGAGCCGAGGTCGATGTCGGGCATCCGGACGTTGCCGTCCTTGTCCGCCAGCGGGTTGGTCGGGTCGTGGACCACCCGGCCGGTCGCGTCGCCCAGCGAGGTGCCGGCCACGTAGACGCCGGTGTTGCCCTGTCCCTGAACGGCGTCGATGTAGCGCGCCTGGAACGCCGGGCCGCTCGTGGGGCGCGCGGTGTTCACGTTCGCGATGTTGTCCGCGAGCGCGTCGAGCCATTTGCGGTGCACGGTCAGGGCGGTGCCGGCAATGCCGATCGCGTCGAAGGTCATCAGGCGGTCCTCATCGCCGTGCGGACTGCCGCGAATTCGGTGCCGGCCGCCTGCGAGGCGAACTGGTACCGCAGCACCGTGTCGATGTTCGACAGGGTCTCGGTGTCCAGGTTCACGTTGTTGCCGTTGAGCTGGGTCGGCTCCAGCGAGGTAGCCGTCGTCGCCGTCACGTGCCCGTCGCCGGCCGCCACCGACTGCGCCAGCGCATCCTCGAAGGACACCCGCTTGGCGTGATAGTTGGGGGTGTTGACGTTGGCGATGTTGTCCGCGATGGTCCGCTGGCGCAGCGCCAGCGAATCAAGGGCGCTGGAGAGCGCGACGGACGTGACTGAATCAAACACAGCTACCCTGCCTATGGATGTGCCAATACGAGGCCGATCCATGGCCGAAAGCGAGCAGTCCGTGCTCATAAGCATCTATCGGCACGCCCGCGCATTGTGTTAGCTGCAGCAGGCACAAATTTTGCTCAAGTGTTTCCGCGGTCTGTAAACACGTAGTCCATCCGGACAACACGTAGTCACTTCGGTGTTGCCGCCCGAGTCCCCCTACCTAGCGTGGCCACATGCTTATCGAATCCCCCGGCCGCGGCGAATGGCGGCGCAAGCGGTACACCCGGACCCGCAAGGACTGGCTCGCTCTGGCGGGGCTGGCTGCGCTCGCCCTCTGCACAGGCGTTGTCGTCCTGGCAGCAGCACTGCTGCGCTGAGCAGCGCGTGAACGGGCGCGGAGGCGTTTGACAAGACCCACTCGAATCCATGGGTTACTATCGGCGAGGTCTCAACGGAAAGGTCTCAAACCCAATGGATTTCCTCCGCTATGTCGTCGGCGTCGGGCTGCTCTGTTCGAGTATGCTGATTGTCGCTGTCGTCGCCCACTGTGCGCTCCGCCGGCAAAGCCGCCGCGCCGCCAAGTGCGCGCTCAACTCCCCCACTCTGGAGCAGTAAACCCGTGCCCTATCTGGACATTAACCCGCACCGCCAGCGCCCCAAGTGGCAGGCGTACCTCGGTGTGACGGTGCTCGCTGTCATCACCCTTTGCGTGACGGTGGCCGCGCTCGCCCTCTAGGACACTCAGCCGCCGACGGTGGAATCCTCCAGATTGATCACGTGGGCGAACCACGGGAAGACGAATTCCGCCAGCAGCACCAGCACCACGGCGACAATCAGCACGGCCAGCAGGATACGGACCCACAGCGGCCCCGGCAGCAGGCCAAACAACCAGGCGTACACGAGCTATCCCTTTCCTTGCAGGGCGGCGACCTGCTTCGCGATGGCGGCGGGCGGGCCAGCATTGAGCGGCTGCCACGAATCGAACACGGAGTACGCGATGATGCGCTCCTGAGAACCGAAGCGAGGGTTGCAGCTGGTCATCGTCATGAGCCGCTGCGCAGGCTTGGCGCCCGGCTGCGTGGGTACCGGCTGCAGCACATCGGTCCGGTCCGGGAGCACGATCTCCTCATTGCGGAACACGTAGGTGTAGAACCCGTCTGCGGTCTGCACGTAGATCCGGTCTCCCGGCACCAGCGTGTGGATGTTATCCAGTACTGCGCCGTGGGTCTGCCGGTGGCCGGCGACCACGAAGTTCCCCAGTTCCCCGGGCATTGCGGTGCCCTTATAGTGGCCGAGCCCGAGCGTGTCCAGCACGTCCTGGCTGGTGCCTTGGATCACCGGACGGCTGTAGTCGGCGCCGAGTCGCGGAACATAGACGACGCCGATCGCCTGGCCGTGGGCGGGCGCCGTCCCCACCGGCGGCGGACCGTAGCCGGCCTTCGCCGTTCCGGCGGCTGGCGACGGCGCGGCAACCTTCGGTGCGGCGGGGGCAGGGTGCGCCTGCACAAACTGCTTCACAGCGGTGGCCTGCGCAGCGTCCGCTTCCACGTTGGTCCACCACAGGTACCAGGCGACGAAAAGCAGCGCGAGCACGCCCGCGGTGATCACCAGCTCGCCCACCACTTGCACCGCGAAGAGTGCGCGGCTGCGCCCCGGCCGCACCTTGGGCGCTGCGGCGGCGCTGCGGTCAAGGACTTTCGACATGCCTCCCCTTACCTTTCCCTTTGCGGCGCTTTGTGAAGTGAAGGGCAGGGCTGTACGGCAACTCCCCCGCACTGCACATTACCAAGCGATCCTGAGGCTAGCCCCGGTCATCGCCGATAAAGCAGCGCCCGTTGGCGAGCACCGGCAGCACGGTGGTGCTCACGGTGCCGGAGCGGACTTGGCCCATCACGCACTGCCTTCCGTCCAGCACCGCCGCCGTCAGCGCGTCGACGGCGAGCCCGGTGGGGGTCGTCGAGGCGGACACCTCGATTGCGGCCGGTGCGGCACCGGCCTTCACGAGCGCCGCCTTCACCTGATCGCGGCTCGGCTGCGGTGAGGACGCCGCAAGAGCCTGCAGCGAGTTCTGCACCCTGACACGCAGCCCGGCGGCGGACGACGACGGCGATGCGGTCGCGCGGCTCCCGGCCTGCGGCGAGGCCACCGCGACGGCAGAGCTGGCTGGCGCCGGCGCAGCTGCGCTGCCCGACGACGCGGGCGTCCCCTGGCCGGAACAACCGCTCAACACCAACGCAGCGGAGCCTGCCAACAGCCACAGCACACGAAACCGCTTAAGGCGTACACGCAGCGGGAAGGTAGCAGGGTGGTGGGGCATGCCCCCAATCCTGCCATGCGAACCGCTGCAGCGTCCGTTTATAGGTTCCGGCTGTCCTATGATGACGTGGGGGCGTTTTCTGGATCCCCTTTAGGTCACCCCCTTTTGAGGCACGGATGGAGAAGCCCGCTGTTATGACGCCGCCTGAGCAGCCCTTTCGCATTCTCACGGTGTGCACCGGCAACATCTGCCGCTCTCCCATGGCCGAGCGCCTCCTGCAGGCCGGCCTGGACGAAGTCTGCCCCGGCGAGTTCGAAGTCCGCAGCGCCGGCACCCACGCAATGGTCGGCTGGGACATGCAGCCCCAAGTTCAGGGCCTCGTCCACGTCCTCGGCGGCAACACCGAAGGCTTCGAAGCGCGTCTCCTCACGCCGCAGATCCTGCAGGGCCAGGACCTCGTCCTCGCCATGACCCGCGAGCACCGCAGCGCCGTCGTCGGCATGGCCCCGACCCTGCTGCGCCGCACCTTCACCCTCCGCGAGTTCGCCCGCATCCTCCCCCACGTCACCCCGGAGGGAATGACG
Source organism: Paenarthrobacter sp. DKR-5 (assembly GCF_018531425.1). Lineage (GTDB taxonomy): Bacteria > Actinomycetota > Actinomycetes > Actinomycetales > Micrococcaceae > DKR-5. The sequence goes on along the minus strand of NZ_JAHBOI010000004.1, from coordinate 7,744 downwards.
ACGGCGGAGCGCTGGAAGTCCATATTCCTCCCTGCAGCGCGCATCCGCACCCGAGTCACAGTTCCCGCTGAAGAAGACAACATCATCGACCCCTACCGGCACGATGAAGTTGTGTACCAGGAGATGATGCGGCAGCTGGCGCCCGCGGCACGTTCAATCATCAGTTGGGCTCAAAGCGTCGCCCCCAATCTGCCCGACGCGCGCCACCTCGCCTGAGCATGAAACGCAACGCACATATCAGACCGCTACAATAGGCAACAATCGCAAGCTGGGTGCGAACCGGGGGCAGTCCCTGCCAGGACGGAAGCATGCTGGCCCTGACACAGGGGGAATCCGAACCGTTGGAAATTCGTGACTACCTGCGCATACTGCGCAGGAATTGGGTCGTCCTCGTCTCCGCAACCCTCCTTGGGCTACTTGTTGGTGGCCTTGCCTCGGTATTGGTAAAGCCAACGTACACCGCGGACACTCAGTTGTTCGTTGCCATTCAAAGTTCGGGATCGGTACAGGAACTCGCTCAGGGCAATTCCTTCAGCGAAGCCAGGGTGCAGTCATATGTGAAGACGGTAACTACACCCACCGTTCTTCAACCCGTCATCGACAGGTTGGGTCTACCCATGACGCCCGCCGAACTAGCAACAAAGATTAAGGCCACTTCCGATCTGAACACAGTCCTGATTACGGTTTCGGTGTCGGACAAGTCTCCGATCCAAGCTGCCGCAATCGCGCAAGGAGTGGCGGATAGCCTGATTGCCGCTGTCGACAGCCTAGAGCGACCAAAAAACGGCGGCCTGTCGCCTGTTAAATTGTCCGTCGTTACCCCGGCTGCCGCACCGGCAAATCCCTCGGCTCCGAATACCAGTCTCAACCTCGCGCTCGGCCTGTTGCTAGGAAGCGGACTGGGGGCGAGTGCCGCTCTTATACGCAGTAAGCTCGATACTCGAGTGCGCGGGGAAGCAGACGTACGGGCGGTGACTGAGTCCCCAGTTCTTGGAGGCATCGCGTTTGATCACACTGCAACCAAGAAACCTCTCCTCTCCCAAGTGGCGCCGCAAAGTCCGCGAGCAGAATCGTTTCGTCAACTCAGGACCAACCTCCAGTTTGCGCAGATAAGCAACGAGAGTCGGAGCGTCCTTGTCACCTCTTCAATACCCGGTGAGGGGAAGAGCACGACAGCGACAAATATGGCAATAGCGATCGCACAGGCTGGTCAAAGCGTTGCCCTCGTCGATGCCGACCTGCGCCGTCCAATGGTGGGAGAGTACCTGGGCTTGGAACGAAGTGCCGGTCTCACGACAGCTTTATTGGGCGACGCCGACATCAACGATTTGCTGCAGCCGTGGGGCGACGATGATCTCTACGTCCTCACATCGGGTCAGGTACCACCGAATCCCAGCGAACTACTCGGATCCGAGGCTATGAAGCAGCTCTTGATCCGGCTGGAACACGCCTTCGACGTGGTCGTCATCGATGCACCTCCGCTTCTCCCAGTGACCGACGCAGCGGTGCTCGCCCGGCATGTCGGGGGAGTCGTCCTTGTCGTCGGTAGCCAGAGGCTCAAGCAGGCTGACCTCGCGAAATCCGTATCGGCTCTCCAGATGGTCGACGCACGTCTCTTGGGAATCGTCATGAACCGGTTGCCAGTAAGGGGTCCCGACGCGTACTCCTATGGGTACTATTCCTACGATTTAAGGGATGGGGCGGCGAATAAGCCTGGCGCGCTGCGCAAGGCAGGCAGGAAAGCCGGGCAGCCGCTAAGACGGCGGCATGAGCACGTTGGTTATGACGCTGCAGAGCCGCCCGGCTACGATCGAGCGGTCTTGGAAGACACCGCGACATCGACCACGCACATCTACCGGTCATAGCAGTCGTTCATCCTCCAATCGCCCTGAAGTTTGCCAAATCAGGAAAGTCGAATGATGCAAGACAAAGCATCCTCAGTTGAGGAGTGGTTTTCCGAACGTCAGCGGGTCTCGAACGTTGAGTTAGCGGTTTCTTCACCGCTGGAAGCAGCGAAGGCCATCGTCGCCGGATCGTGCGCGCTCCCGGGAACGCATATACATTTGATCAATGCTTACTCAATCGCGTTAGCACAGTCCTCACCCGACTACAGGGAAGCCCTGAGTTCACCCGCGATTAACCTGCCGGACGGGAAGCCTGTGTCGTGGGCTTCACGGTTCTTACGCCACTATCCACGCCTGTCTCAGGTCCGCGGGCCCCAGCTGTTCCTCGACATCTTTGATCTGGGCCGACAAGCGAACCTCCGGCACTTCCTCCTCGGATCCACGCCACAGGTGCTCGATGCCTTACAGGAGAACTTGGTTACATCTTTTCCTGGCACGACAATTGTCGGAGCGGAGAGCCCGCCCTTCCGGCCCATGACGACCGATGAGAGGGCGAGGCAGGACGAGCGTATTGTCGCGAGCGGTGCCGACGTTGTTTGGGTCGGCCTTGGAACCCCGAAGCAAGATTACGAGGCTGCTCGTCTCGCAACTTCGACCGGGATCACTACAATCGCGGTCGGCGCTGCCTTCGACTTTGCTGCTGGCACGCTGCCAGAGGCGCCTGAATGGATGAAGAAGGCCGGACTCGAATGGGCGTTCAGATTTGCTACTGAACCGCGAAGGTTGTGGCGACGCTATCTCATCGGGAATTTCGTATTCCTGCGTGCTATTTTCAGACAGGCTACAAACGGGTGAAAGATCGAATGCGCAGTTGGGTCTTGCGGCGCATGGCCGTGAGGTCCAACGTCGTTATAGGCGATCGATTCCACGTCGGTCCATTCTCCACTATTTGGGCACCTCGCCAGCTAACCATTGGCAATGACGTTTACGTCGGAAAAGGCGTCACTTTAGAGGTAGACGGACGAATCGGCGACCAAGTACTGATCGCCAACGCTGTGGGTATAATCGGACGACGCGACCACGACATGGGTGAGATGGGTGTGGGCATTCGAAGCAGCCGATGGGTCGGGTCCTTCCCTGATGAAATGAGCGATCCGGTTCTTATCGGATCTGATGTCTGGATCGGTTACGGCGCCGTTATCCTGTCTGGGGTGTCAATTGGGGACAGTGCTGTGATCGCCGCCGGCGCGGTAGTCACCAGCGATGTTCCGGAGAATTCAGTAGTCGCTGGTGTTCCAGCTGTCCATCGTGCCTACCGGTTTGATCAGGAATCTTACTTGAGCCACTGGCGTCAACTAAAATCCTGCGGAATCAATAAAGTCTTTGAAAAGGGTGAAGCCAAATGAAGGTTGCCATAATCCATCCTTGGTTCCCCCAGTACCGTGAGGCTTTCTTCACCAAGCTTCTCTCTGAGCTTGCCGTTCGCGGCATCCTCTTGCGCATCTACTATGGTGAAACACCGCCAGAGTGGAGTGCACGCGGCGATTCCTTAACACCCGAGATGGCGACGCGCTTACCCACGCGTTTTTTCCGCATCGGGTCGAAGGACCTGGTATACAAATCCCTCCGTAAATTTGACCACGACGGGCCCTTCGACCTAGTGATCGTCGAACAGGCCGTGAGGAACCTTGAGACGTACCTTTTAATGGCTAAATATGCGAAGCGCAAGATCGCTTTCTGGGGTCATGGAAAGACGTACACTGTGGCTGTAGGGCCACTGCAGGAAAAGCTGAAGCGACGGATTACAATGCGCTCGTCCTGGTTCTTCGCGTACACCCCTGGCGGTGCGCAGACCCTCACTGATATCGGCTACCCAGCAAGTCGGATAACCACGGTGATGAATTCGATCGACACTGAGGAATTGAGCCGTTCCACCCAAGAAATAGGTGAAGAGGAAGTAGAAGACTTCCGTGAAACGCACGGCCTCACCGGTCGCACCGCTCTTTTCATGGGTGGATTGGATGCTTCGAAGAGACTACCTTTCCTGATTGCTGCGGCTGACGTGCTTGCTCAAAACGAACCAGATTTTCGGTTGCTGGTGATTGGAGAGGGATCCGAGAGACGGATCATCGACGATGCTATTCGCTCGCGACCGTGGTTGGTCTACCTAGGGCGTGCCCAAGGCAAAGAAAAGGCGCTAGCGCTTGCCGCATCAGACACAATCGCTATGCCTGGGCGAGTGGGTCTAGTCGCCGTCGATAGTTTTGTCGCCGGGAGACCGATCGTCACAACGAATTGGCCCTTTCACGCCCCCGAGTTCGAATACCTGGTGTCAGGCTACAACTCCTGCATCTGCGAAAACTCGGTCGAGGCCTTCTCGAAGAGCCTTCAAACTGTCCTTTACGACGACACGTTAAGGGCACGACTAAGACGCGGCGCCCGTGAGTCAGCTGAAATGTACACAGTGGACAATATGGTGGGCCGGTTCGCCCAAGGGATCGAGGAAGCGTTGAGGCAAGGCACGGTAGAAACGAATTGAAATCCCATAACGGCACGTTGTCTCAGAGGCTCGGTTTGTCCGGTCCCCCCGCGATTACGCCTACGGCTCCGGCTATGGCTATGCTCGCGGGACCTGTTGTTCGTCGCCCTGGGTACCACGTCATCGTGGCTTGTCACAACCGTCGCGACACCACTATCACCTTTCTGCGTAGAGTACGCGAGTCCGCGGAGAGAGCCTCGGTTCGCCTAACGATGACGGTCTACGACGACGCCTCCAGCGACGGAACCGCCGAAGCAGTTCTAGAAGAGTGGCCGGCCTGCAGGCTACTTCGCGGAACTGGCCGAGATTTTTGGGCGAAAAGCATGGCCCTCGCCGAGCGGTCTGTGCTCGTCTCTGCGGAAATCCTCGATAGCGATTACGTAGTATGGCTCAACGACGACGTGGCACTCGACCGCGACGCCATTGAACGCATGGCATCGCTGACGGAGGCACATCCGAACGCCATCCTTGTCGGGGCCATGAGAGACCCGGACCGCCAAGATGTGACCTATTCCGGCCTTGTCAAGGCTGGCGTTCACCCCCTTAGGTTCGCGCGGTGCGAGCCCGATGACCTTACACCGTTGCCCGTTACTACGTTCAACGGAAACTTTGTCGTCATACCGGTCCAGGTCGCACGGCGGATCGGGGGAATCGATGGCACCTTCAGTCATGCGCTTGCTGATATTGACTACGGAATCCGAGCAGGGAGGCTGGGCATTCCTTCCCTTCTTGCCCCTGGTACGTACGGAGAGTGCGGGCGTAATCCATCGGCACCCAAGGCCTCCACTACTTTGGAATGGCGCCGTTTTGTCGGCCCAAAGGGGCCCGGGAACCTGAAGAGCTTGGCGAGGATGTTGCGTAAGCTAGCGCCGCTAACGTGGCCCCTCTACTTGGGAGCAACGTACCTGTTGTGGTGGGCGCGCGTGATCTTTCGTGGACGGCTCGCGGACGTATGATGCCCCTCATTTTGGCTTTTTTGGCCGTGGTGACGCTAGCCATAGTCCTGTACGCCAGCGCTCGTGTCCTTCAACAACACCCTACCTTGGGCCTTGTACTTTCTGCTGCCATCACAATGACGGTGTGGGAAGTTCCCTCTCCGCCTCCCATCGTGCACGCTTTTGGTGTCAATATTTTCCTTTTGGACGCCCTATCGGTACTCTTCGCGTTGAGCACAGTATTCAATTTTTGGCGTCTCGGCGTTTTCTTGCGCGGAACTAGATTCAGTTGGATTGCATTCCTGCTCATGTTGTGCGCGTCAGTAATCAGCGGAATCGGATCGCTCGGCGCTAATACGGCCGTGAACGAGGCACGTGGCATCCTTTACCTCGTGTGCTCGACGATGTGGGTATGTTCCCTCGCATGGGAAAAGCAAGAAATGCGCATTCTTTTTCACCGTTATGCGTTCCATCTAGGATGGGGACTTGTGGCACTCGCCTCGTACCACGCCATTCGGTTCGGCATCGGCGGTGCATCAGACTTTGTCGATGCGGATGGCGTAGATCAAACCGGGCGCGTCTTGGTCGCCGGACAGGCTATGGTTCTCGCGCTCGCCTCACTGGTTTTGTTCGAGAATTGGCTCAAAACAAAGTCCAAAGCCAGCCTTATCGGCACTAGCGCCTTCGCCTTTGTCGTTCTAATTGCCCAGAATCGTTCTGTATGGGCCGCCGCTGGCGCCGGCTTTATTTTGTTGATCATACGCTCTGATAGATTCAGACGTCCGGCCGCCTTAGCATACGTTGTAGTCTTGGCTTGGGCCGCCCTAGTCATCATCGCCACTGGAATTGCGAATGGTGAAATCCAACAGCTCGCAAGCTCGGCAAGCAACGCATCCACCTACAACGCGCGAACGTTCAGTTGGTCCTATTTGACCGATAACGCAGTTGATCGCGGCTTGGCAACCGTCATGTTCGGGCAGCCATTTGGTGTCGGCTATGCCAGGGTCGAACCGAATGGTAACTTCGTAACCTTTCAGCCGCACAATATCTATGTTTCTCTCTTTCTGAGGCTGGGTGCGTTGGGCCTTGCGCTCTATCTTTTTTCCATGTTGGTGCCTCTCATGCGCCATCTCAAGCAAGCGACGACGTCACTTAATGCGGGGATCCTTGGTGCGATTCTCGTATATGGCTGGGCCTACGGCCCGATTTGGTACGTTCATATCTTCCTCGGATTCTCGCTTATTGCAACGTCGACGCCGGACACGCTTCGCACCATCACCCTGCATAAAAAGCGAGCTCGTTCAAGCCGAGCACGGTCTAAACCAGACGTTACAGGACACGCGGTATAGAGCCCTTTCTGAGGGGCGCACAAACTTACTTTCGGGCGCTCAATGCGGGACCGTGCGCCCCTCGACGTCGGGAAAGTGCGCTGAGGATCATCGAATACACGTGGCGCCTGCGAAGCACATCGTTCGTGATTGACCCGAGCGGAACAGGCAGGCTCCCGTTGATAACCATGTCGCCGCCGAAAGGTGAGTCGCGGCGGCGTTGATCGGGTCGGTCGCCTTGGGGTTGCCTGATTCGGTTTCCGTTTCGGTGACGTCCCGATTGCCGCTGATTGTCTCGGTCTGACAGGCTGAGGTCACGCGCGAGAGTCTCGGACCTGGCCTCCGCGATGCGATTCGGAGGGACTCTGATCCTTGCGGTTTGCGAGCCGGCCTTGTGCGGCAGGCTCGCGCGTTGACGCTCCAGACCGGCCATGAGGCTCGCAAAGTTGCCGCCCATGGTCTGCGCGCCTTAAATGCGTGGCCGCATCGCAATCTTTCTCAGGTTACGACGAGTGCTATGCTTCCGGCGTTGGGGTGGCCGTTGCAGTCGGGGATAGCACCACGAACGCGCATAGCAAGGACTTGTGTTTACGAGAAATGCCTCCCCGATCAAGGGCCCAGTGGGTCGCATCCGCGCTGGGAGGACCGCTCACGGTGTACGCGAAGCCCGGTGCGTCCTCCACGCGGCGCCTGGCTCTCATCCCGTCGGGACTTCCAGCCGCGAGGCTGGCGCTCGTTTTCGCGGGCGTGAACAACATCTCCTTGCGGAAGAGTCGGGACGTTCGCCTTCAAGTCGACCTAGCGGCAATCCATGACCGAGCGAAGGCCTATAGACTCGTCGTGATGCTCCCCCGACCACCCTCGGGCACGCCCGCATACCTCTCGCGTACGGTCCCGGGCTGCGGGAAGGGTCCGTGAAGGCGTTTCGCATCATTCGTGCGATAGCCCTCAAGCACGGGTCGGTGGTGGTAGTGATTGGGCCCCCGTTAGCAGTCCAGCGTCTATGCGATAGCTAATTGGTTTTCTTGCGTCCAGGTTTCCCAGTAGCGTTTCGGCGTCATGCCGTTCAGGGATCCGTGCGGCCGTTCATGATTGTAG